>NZ_LBMT01000006.1 GCF_002005545.1 Streptococcus mitis | reverse complement strand
TACATCTGGTAGATCACTGTTTGGTACTTTACCTTTACCGTCTTCACCGATTGTGACTGTGATTGGCTTGCCACCTTTACCTGGAATTTCTACCGTAGTTCCTGGTGGGTAGATTGAGCCGTCTGGTTTCTTCGGTGTTACTGTAACGTCACCTGTTTCAGGATCTCGTTTCACATCTAGTGTTGGTGTCTTACGAGCTGGTGTTGTTACATCCACTGGTTGTGATGGTTTCTTGTTAGGTTCTGTTACTGTTCCTGTACCTGGGACATTTGTCTTAGGAAGGTTGTCATTTGGTACTTCACCTGAACCATTGTCACCAATTGTTACTGTGATTGTTGTTCCATTTTCTCCTGGAATTTCTACCCTGCTACCTGATGGGTAAGTTGTTCCATCTGGTTTCTTAGGCGTTACAATCGCATTTCCATTTGGTTGTTGAGTAATCTCAATCTTACCTGGTTTTTCAGTTACTGGTGTTTCTGGTGTGAATTTAGCTGGTGTTGTTACATTAGGAACTT
>NZ_LBMT01000005.1 GCF_002005545.1 Streptococcus mitis | reverse complement strand
GGGAGTTTAGCTCAGCTGGGAGAGCATCTGCCTTACAAGCAGAGGGTCAGCGGTTCGATCCCGTTAACTCCCAAAGGTCCCGTAGTGTAGCGGTTATCACGTCGCCCTGTCACGGCGAAGATCGCGGGTTCGATTCCCGTCGGGACCGTTTAAAATAACGAAAGTTATTTTAGACTCGTTAGCTCAGTTGGTAGAGCAATTGACTTTTAATCAATGGGTCACTGGTTCGAGCCCAGTACGGGTCATATCTGCGGGTTTGGCGGAATTGGCAGACGCACCAGATTTAGGATCTGGCGCTTAACGGCGTGGGGGTTCAAGTCCCTTAACCCGCATTAAGATATAATAAATGAGCCGGCTTAGCTCAGTTGGTAGAGCATCTGATTTGTAATCAGAGGGTCGCGTGTTCAAGTCATGTAGCCGGCATTTTTAGATAGAAGAAAACAGTGCGAACGTAGTTCAGTGGTAGAACACCACCTTGCCAAGGTGGGGGTCGCGGGTTCGAATCCCGTCGTTCGCTTAGAGAGGCCGGGGTGGCGGAACTGGCAGACGCACAGGACTTAAAATCCTGCGATTGGTAACGATCGTACCGGTTCGATTCCGGTCCTCGGCATAATATAATGAGCACCCTTAGCTCAACTGGATAGAGTACCTGACTACGAATCAGGCGGTTAGAGGTTCGACTCCTCTAGGGTGCATTTTTCTATTTAATTCGGGAAGTAGCTCAGCTTGGTAGAGTACTTGGTTTGGGACCAAGGTGTCGCAGGTTCGAATCCTGTCTTCCCGATTC
>NZ_LBMT01000004.1 GCF_002005545.1 Streptococcus mitis | reverse complement strand
GGTAACTTCTAAAACTAACTTCCAGTTTCCCCCAACCTAGCTTTTAGTATGAGAAAAACGCGTGAAATCAGTGGAAATCCGTATTAGACTAACTTCCGCTGGTTTTCTTTTTCTTGATATATAAGGGTTCAAAAGCGAAAAGACACAGAAAAAAGTGCACGACAAATAGCCCTAAAACAGAGTCGTCTTAGAGTAACTTCCAGTTGCTAGCGTTTAGTTTGAGACTTTTCGATGGTGATAAGATGTGTAGTTAGAGTGGAAAATTCCCTTTATTTCAATAAATCAGGTGATAAGTGTGTGTCTTCTGGTTTGACAAATTGGCAACCCAGAAGAGCGGCGATGTCCTCGCCAAAGGTGAAGGTGAAGACGTCGTAAGCAGATTTTCCTTGAAACTCTTCTCGTTTCAAGGAATTGACATGGGAAATGACTAGATTGACGTCTTTCTGAGTCAGCTGGTCAAAGGAAGTGCCCTTGGGCAGAATGGCTCGCAAAACCGTATGGTTCTTCTCAATCCGCCCCTTCTGGTCAGGACGGCTAGGGTCGCAGAAGTAGAGGTGAGACTTCCCATCAATGTCTCTCTCAAGCTCCTCCACATAGGAGAACTCAGAGCCGTTGTCCGTTAGAATGACAGGGAACAGCTGATGGAACGCAACCCCTCCGTCCATGACTCTTTCTTTCAAAGCTGCGAATTTAGTGGCGACCTCCAGAGCAGTCTTGTTGTCCAAAAGCAAGGCGAAGAGGAAATTGCAGAAGGAAACGTTGAAGGTGAGCAGTAGCTTTCCACCAGGTCTGCCGATGACCGTGTCCATTTCCAACCATTTGAAGAAATCATCTGTTTCTCGTAACTCTTGGAAATCTTGGTAGGTTCGCCCAATTTTTAGCTCTTTGGGAATAGCTACTTTTCTGGATTTTCTGCGTTCCTTGAACGTGACCATCCGAGGAAAATCAATGGGCTTGGCTGTCAGATATCCCAGCTTGGCATGCCGATACACCGTAGCTTTCGACACAGGTAGGTTATGTGTCTGAATGATATGGTAGATGCTTTGTTTCTTCTGGATGCCTAGGGTTAAGACCTTGTCCATCTGATAAAAACTTTCCTTGTTTAGGGGAATGCCCTCTCTGGACTCCCTCAACATAGTCTCGTACTGTTCCTGTGCCTTTTTCGCGTAGTAAAGATAGCGGTTAAACCCACAATCCGTCCTCTTTTTTGGACAGTTGTTACAGACATAAGGAGCTTTTTTGAGAAGAGGGCAATCCGTGCAATCAGATTTGACGGATGTTGGATGAATGATGCGATTGCGCTTGATTTCCTTTGAAATCGTTGACGGGTCTTTTCCCATCTTCTCAGCGATGGAACGGAAAGTCTCCTGTTGGCTGATTCCAGTTTGGATGTCAATACGGTCTTCTAGAGTGAGATGTTTTTGTTTTTTCGTCATGAGGTGCCTCCTCACGAAAAGTCTCAGGCTTAATTCTAGCATAATTCGTCGTCTGAGACTAACTTCCAGTTTTGGGAGAGAGCTGGAAGTTACTTTGAGAAGTTACG
>NZ_LBMT01000003.1 GCF_002005545.1 Streptococcus mitis | reverse complement strand
CAACACCAAGTTCACCGATTAAACCAAACTTTAATCTCAATACTCCGGCATCGAATCGAGGAACTGGAGGCGCCTATACAACGGATGATGGGTATATCTTTAGTCCGACAGATGTGATTGAAGATACAGGTGACGCTTTTGTTGTACCGCATGGCAATCATTTCCACTATATACCTAAGAGTGATTTGTCAGCAGGAGAATTGGCTGCAGCCCAAGCTTATTGGAATGGTAAACAGGGTTCTCATTCTGCTACAAGTTCAAGTAAACCAAGTAGTGATAATGCTAAACCAGCCCAACCAAGTTTGACAGAGACTCCAAACCTGACTGTCAACCCAACATATCATCAAAATCAAGGGGAAGATATCCCAACACTTTTAAGTGAATTGTATGCCAAATCTTTGTCAGAACGACATGTAGAATCGGATGGATTAGTCTTTGATCCGGCACAAATCATCAAACGTACAGCTAACGGTGTAGCAGTGCCTCACGGAGACCATTATCACTTTATTCCTTATTCACAAATGTCACCGCTGGAAGAAAAATTGGCTCGTATGATAACCGTCAAGGGACAAAATGGCAGTGTCTTGCCAAGTGTTACTCCTCTGAAGCCAGCCCCTACTACCAAACCTCTAACACCAGTGGAAAATAAATCGACAGAATTTGATGTCAACCAGGTTGTTAGAAAAGTTGGTGATGGATATATTATCGAAGATAAGGGCACTAGTCGTTATGTTCTAGCTAAAGACCTGGCTAAGGATAAGATTGATGCTATTGAAAATCTCTTGTCTAAGAAAACTCAAAAGACACACGCCCTAGTTGCGAAGAAAGAAAATGTCGCTCCTCGTGACCAAGAATTTTATGATAAAGCATATAATTTATTGGCCGAGGCTCATAAAGCCTTGTCTGAAAATAAGGGTCGTACTTCTGATTTCCAAGCCTTAGACAAATTAGCAGAACGCTTGAATGATGAATCTTCTAATAAAGGAAAATTAGTAGATGATTTATTAGCATTCCTAGCACCAATTACTCATCCAGAACGTCTTGGTAAACCAAATTCTCAAATTGAATATACCGAAAACGAAGTCCGTATTGCACAATTAGCTGATAAGTATACAACCTCAGATGGCTACATTTTTGACGAACATGATATTATCAGTGATGAAGGAGATGCCTATGTAACGCCTCATATGGGTCATAGTCACTGGATTGGAAAAGATAGCCTTTCTGATAAGGAAAAAGCAGCTGCTCAATCTTATACTAAAGAAAAAGGTATCCTACCTCCATCTCCAGATGCAGACGCTCAAGCAAATCCAACTGGAGATAGTGCAGCGGCTATTTACAATCGTGTGAAAGGTGAGAAACGAATTCCACTCGTTCGACTTCCATACATGGTTGAGCACACAGTTGAGATTAAAAATGGTAATTTAATCATTCCTCATAAGGATCATTACCATAACATTAAATTTGCTTGGTTTGATGATCACTCATACAAGGCTCCAAACGGTTATACCTTGGAAGATTTATTTGCGACGATTAAGTATTATGTTGAACATCCTGACGAACGTCCACATTCTAATGATGGATGGGGCAATGCCAGCGAGCATGTCTTAGGTAAGAAAGACCACAGTGAAGATCCAAATAAGAACTTCAAAGCAGATGAAGAGCCAGTAGAGGAAACACCTGCTGAACCAGAAGTCCCTCAAGTAGAGACTGAAAAAGTAGAAGCCAAGCTCAAAGAAGCAGAAGCTTTACTTGCTAAAGTAACAGATGCTAGTTTGAAAGCCAATGCAACGGAAACCCTAGCTGGTTTACGAAATAACTTAAGTCTCCAAACCTTGGATAATAATGGTATCATGACAGAAGCAGAGAAACTACTTGCTTTGTTAAAAGGTAGTAATCCTACATCTGTAAGCAAAGAAAAATAAACTAATGAAAAATGAAAGTCTCGATAAAGAGGCTTTCATTTTTATTATGTATATACGAAAAATTCTTGACAAGTAATACTAAAAAGAGTAAACTATTAACTAGTTAATTAACCGGTTCATCGTTTTGTGGTGAATCAAATAGGCTTAAGAAAAGAGAAAAGAATGAAAATCAATAAAAAATATGTGGTGGGTTCGGTGGCAGTTCTTGCCCTGAGTGTTTGTTCCTATGAACTTGGACGGTACCAAGCTGGTCAAGTTAAGAAAGATTCTAATCGAGTTGCTTATATAGACGGTGACCAGGCTGGGCAAAAGGCAGAAAATTTGACACCAGATGAAGTCAGTAAGAGAGAGGGAATCAACGCCGAACAAATTGTTATCAAGATTACGGATCAAGGTTATGTGACCTCTCATGGAGACCATTATCATTACTATAATGGCAAGGTTCCTT
>NZ_LBMT01000002.1 GCF_002005545.1 Streptococcus mitis | reverse complement strand
AAAAAACAATAAATCTGTCAGTGACAGAAATGAGTGAGAACTCAAACTTTTAATGAGAGTTTGATCCTGGCTCAGGACGAACGCTGGCGGCGTGCCTAATACATGCAAGTAGAACGCTGAAGGAGGAGCTTGCTTCTCTGGATGAGTTGCGAACGGGTGAGTAACGCGTAGGTAACCTGCCTGGTAGCGGGGGATAACTATTGGAAACGATAGCTAATACCGCATAACAGTAGATGTTGCATGACATTTGCTTAAAAGGTGCAATTGCATCACTACCAGATGGACCTGCGTTGTATTAGCTAGTTGGTGGGGTAACGGCTCACCAAGGCGACGATACATAGCCGACCTGAGAGGGTGATCGGCCACACTGGGACTGAGACACGGCCCAGACTCCTACGGGAGGCAGCAGTAGGGAATCTTCGGCAATGGACGGAAGTCTGACCGAGCAACGCCGCGTGAGTGAAGAAGGTTTTCGGATCGTAAAGCTCTGTTGTAAGAGAAGAACGGGTGTGAGAGTGGAAAGTTCACACTGTGACGGTATCTTACCAGAAAGGGACGGCTAACTACGTGCCAGCAGCCGCGGTAATACGTAGGTCCCGAGCGTTGTCCGGATTTATTGGGCGTAAAGCGAGCGCAGGCGGTTAGATAAGTCTGAAGTTAAAGGCTGTGGCTTAACCATAGTACGCTTTGGAAACTGTTTAACTTGAGTGCAAGAGGGGAGAGTGGAATTCCATGTGTAGCGGTGAAATGCGTAGATATATGGAGGAACACCGGTGGCGAAAGCGGCTCTCTGGCTTGTAACTGACGCTGAGGCTCGAAAGCGTGGGGAGCAAACAGGATTAGATACCCTGGTAGTCCACGCCGTAAACGATGAGTGCTAGGTGTTAGACCCTTTCCGGGGTTTAGTGCCGCAGCTAACGCATTAAGCACTCCGCCTGGGGAGTACGACCGCAAGGTTGAAACTCAAAGGAATTGACGGGGGCCCGCACAAGCGGTGGAGCATGTGGTTTAATTCGAAGCAACGCGAAGAACCTTACCAGGTCTTGACATCCCTCTGACCTCTCTAGAGATAGAGATTTCCTTCGGGACAGAGGTGACAGGTGGTGCATGGTTGTCGTCAGCTCGTGTCGTGAGATGTTGGGTTAAGTCCCGCAACGAGCGCAACCCCTATTGTTAGTTGCCATCATTCAGTTGGGCACTCTAGCGAGACTGCCGGTAATAAACCGGAGGAAGGTGGGGATGACGTCAAATCATCATGCCCCTTATGACCTGGGCTACACACGTGCTACAATGGCTGGTACAACGAGTCGCAAGCCGGTGACGGCAAGCTAATCTCTTAAAGCCAGTCTCAGTTCGGATTGTAGGCTGCAACTCGCCTACATGAAGTCGGAATCGCTAGTAATCGCGGATCAGCACGCCGCGGTGAATACGTTCCCGGGCCTTGTACACACCGCCCGTCACACCACGAGAGTTTGTAACACCCGAAGTCGGTGAGGTAACCGTAAGGAGCCAGCCGCCTAAGGTGGGATAGATGATTGGGGTGAAGTCGTAACAAGGTAGCCGTATCGGAAGGTGCGGCTGGATCACCTCCTTTCTAAGGATAAGGAACTGCGCATTGGTCTTGTTTAGTCTTGAGAGGTCTTGTGGGGCCTTAGCTCAGCTGGGAGAGCGCCTGCTTTGCACGCAGGAGGTCAGCGGTTCGATCCCGCTAGGCTCCATTGGTGAGAGATCACCAAGTAATGCACATTGAAAATTGAATATCTATATCAAATAGTAACAAGAAAATAAACCGAAAACGCTGTAGTATTAATAAGAGTTTATGACTGAAAGGTCAAAAAATAAGGTTAAGTTAATAAGGGCGCACGGTGGATGCCTTGGCACTAGGAGCCGAAGAAGGACGTGACAAACGACGATATGCCTTGGGTAGCTGTAAGTAAGCGATGATCCAGGGATTTCCGAATGGGGGAACCCAACAGGTACTACCTGTTACCCGCATCTGTTAAGGATGTGAGGAGGAAGACGCAGTGAACTGAAACATCTAAGTAGCTGCAGGAAGAGAAAGCAAAAGCGATTGCCTTAGTAGCGGCGAGCGAAACGGCAGAAGGGCAAACCGAAGAGTTTACTCTTCGGGGTTGTAGGACTGCAATGTGGACTCAAAGATTATAGAAGAATGATTTGGGAAGATCAGCCAAAGAGAGTAATAGCCTCGTATTTAAAATAGTCTTTGTACCTAGCAGTATCCTGAGTACGGCGGGACACGAGAAATCCCGTCGGAATCTGGGAGGACCATCTCCCAACCCTAAATACTCCCTAGTGACCGATAGTGAACCAGTACCGTGAGGGAAAGGTGAAAAGCACCCCGGGAGGGGAGTGAAATAGAACCTGAAACCGTGTGCCTACAACAAGTTCGAGCCCGTTAATGGGTGAGAGCGTGCCTTTTGTAGAATGAACCGGCGAGTTACGTTATGATGCGAGGTTAAGTTGAAGAGACGGAGCCGTAGGGAAACCGAGTCTGAATAGGGCGAATTAGTATCATGACGTAGACCCGAAACCATGTGACCTACCCATGAGCAGGTTGAAGGTGCGGTAAGACGCACTGGAGGACCGAACCAGGGCACGTTGAAAAGTGCTTGGATGACTTGTGGGTAGCGGAGAAATTCCAAACGAACTTGGAGATAGCTGGTTCTCTCCGAAATAGCTTTAGGGCTAGCGTCGACATTAAGATTCTTGGAGGTAGAGCACTGTTTGGGTGAGGGGTCCATCCCGGATTACCAATCTCAGATAAACTCCGAATGCCAATGAATTATGGTCGGCAGTCAGACTGCGAGTGCTAAGATCCGTAGTCGAAAGGGAAACAGCCCAGACCACCAGCTAAGGTCCCAAAATAATTGTTAAGTGGAAAAGGATGTGGGGTTGCACAGACAACTAGGATGTTAGCTTAGAAGCAGCTATTCATTCAAAGAGTGCGTAATAGCTCACTAGTCGAGTGACCCTGCGCCGAAAATGTACCGGGGCTAAAACAATTTACCGAAGCTGTGGATACCTTTATAGGTATGGTAGGAGAGCGTTCTATGTGTGAAGAAGGTGTACCGTGAGGAGTGCTGGAACGCATAGAAGTGAGAATGCCGGTATGAGTAGCGAAAGACAGGTGAGAATCCTGTCCACCGTAAGACTAAGGTTTCCAGGGGAAGGCTCGTCCGCCCTGGGTTAGTCGGGACCTAAGGAGAGACCGAAAGGTGTATCCGATGGACAACAGGTTGATATTCCTGTACTAGAGTATGTAGTGATGGAGGGACGCAGTAGGCTAACTAAAGCAGACGATTGGAAGAGTCTGTCTAAGCAGTGAGGTGTGATATGAGTTAAATGCTTATATCTATAACATTGAGCTGTGATGGGGAGCGAAGTTTAGTAGCGAAGTTAGTGACGTCACACTGCCAAGAAAAGCTTCTAGCGTTTAAACATACTCTACCCGTACCGCAAACCGACACAGGTAGTCGAGGCGAGTAGCCTCAGGTGAGCGAGAGAACTCTCGTTAAGGAACTCGGCAAAATGACCCCGTAACTTCGGGAGAAGGGGTGCTGACTTTAAGTCAGCCGCAGTGAATAGGCCCAAGCAACTGTTTATCAAAAACACAGCTCTCTGCTAAATCGTAAGATGATGTATAGGGGGTGACGCCTGCCCGGTGCTGGAAGGTTAAGAGGAGTGCTTAGCGCAAGCGAAGGTATGAATTGAAGCCCCAGTAAACGGCGGCCGTAACTATAACGGTCCTAAGGTAGCGAAATTCCTTGTCGGGTAAGTTCCGACCCGCACGAAAGGCGTAATGATTTGGGCACTGTCTCAACGAGAGACTCGGTGAAATTTTAGTACCTGTGAAGATGCAGGTTACCCGCGACAGGACGGAAAGACCCCATGGAGCTTTACTGCAGTTTGATATTGAGTGTCTGTACCACATGTACAGGATAGGTAGGAGTCTAAGAGATCGGGACGCCAGTTTCGAAGGAGACGTTGTTGGGATACTACCCTTGTGTTATGGCCACTCTAACCCGGATAGGTGATCCCTATCGGAGACAGTGTCTGACGGGCAGTTTGACTGGGGCGGTCGCCTCCTAAAAGGTAACGGAGGCGCCCAAAGGTTCCCTCAGAATGGTTGGAAATCATTCGCAGAGTGTAAAGGTATAAGGGAGCTTGACTGCGAGAGCTACAACTCGAGCAGGGACGAAAGTCGGGCTTAGTGATCCGGTGGTTCCGTATGGAAGGGCCATCGCTCAACGGATAAAAGCTACCCTGGGGATAACAGGCTTATCTCCCCCAAGAGTTCACATCGACGGGGAGGTTTGGCACCTCGATGTCGGCTCGTCGCATCCTGGGGCTGTAGTCGGTCCCAAGGGTTGGGCTGTTCGCCCATTAAAGCGGCACGCGAGCTGGGTTCAGAACGTCGTGAGACAGTTCGGTCCCTATCCGTCGCGGGCGTAGGAAATTTGAGAGGATCTGCTCCTAGTACGAGAGGACCAGAGTGGACTTACCGCTGGTGTACCAGTTGTCTTGCCAAAGGCATCGCTGGGTAGCTATGTAGGGAAGGGATAAACGCTGAAAGCATCTAAGTGTGAAACCCACCTCAAGATGAGATTTCCCATGATTTTATATCAGTAAGAGCCCTGAGAGATGATCAGGTAGATAGGTTAGAAGTGGAAGTGTGGCGACACATGTAGCGGACTAATACTAATAGCTCGAGGACTTATCCAAAGTAACTGAGAATATGAAAGCGAGAGGTTTTCTTGATTTGAATAGATATTCAATTTTGAGTAGGTATTACTCAGAGTTAAGTGACGATAGCCTAGGAGATACACCTGTACCCATGCCGAACACAGAAGTTAAGCCCTAGAACGCCGGAAGTAGTTGGGGGTTGCCCCCTGTGAGATATGGAAGTCGCTTA
>NZ_LBMT01000001.1:2098980-2100529 GCF_002005545.1 Streptococcus mitis | reverse complement strand
GAGGTTAAATGGTTCTATAAGTATCGTTTAAATGGTACAGATCCGGAGAAAACAACTGCTGTTGGCAGAGACACGTTTGGTGAAGTATGGTATACAACCAAGGAGAATTCAAGTTGGCCGGATCCTGTAAGTCACAAGACGACCTATACTGTGACAGCTGTCTATCCAACAGGTCGCTTCGGAACTCCATCAACTAACGATCGGGCTCTGACAAGCGAAACAACATTTGACTATACGGTAGTTGATCCAGTAGCCAAGCAAGAGTATGTTACAACAGTTGGGAATACAGGACCTTTGAATGAGATTATTAATGACCCAGGCAAGGCGATTAAGAATTCTAGAGATGGTGTGTCGATTCCTAGTGGTCCAGAGGAAGCTACCAGAACTACCTACAGATGGGTATCTGCACCAGATGCTAGCACAGTAAGTACTCCAGGGATTTATAAGAAAGATGTCACAGTTACCTTACCTAAAGGAGCTCAAACTGGGGACAATAGTAGTGACACCGTTCCTGTAACCATCAAAGTTAGACCAAAACCACCACAAATCGCAGATAATCAAGTGAAGCTACAAGGAGGTCTGCCGAACCGTAGTATTACAGTTACAGATGTAACACCAGGAGCGACAGTGACCTTGACAATCGGTGATAAGACATTCACTAAGGAAGCTGGACCTAACGATACAAGGCTGACCTTCACGCCAAAAGATCTCGAAAAGGCTTACAATGCTAATAACGGCTTGCTTCCAACGGGAGACGTAACGGTTAAACAAGAGAAGATTGTAACGACTCCTGCTGGAGGCACAGAGACTCTTACTTCTGACCTAACTTCTACGAGTATTACTAAAGAAGATGTAGCACCAACTGTTACTTACACCGTTAAGGTTAATGGAAAGACACCGGAAAAAGATGGCGCAGGACGCTATAAATTCTATGCGGGTGATACGATTGAAGTAACCTTTACTGGTAAAGATAATAGTGGCAAGCTTGCTTCCTTGAAAATGCGAGGAAATGGTACGGATTTAACAGATTTCTTTGAGGGTAGAGCTGAATGGGGTAGTGGTAAAATTTCAAATATTACTACAACGACGAGTGATGATCGTACGACCATTACTGTGACAGCTACTGCAAATAGTAATCTTACTTATAGAGATGGTAATAGATGGTCTCGTCAGGTTGAGGCTATTGACCCGAGTGGAAATCCTGCTTCTGAAAACTTTGGAATCCAGCAGGATAAATTGGAAAACTTATTCAAGAAACCGGCAATCGCTGTTACTGAAGTGAAGAATAAGAATGCTTTAACGGATGCTGATAAAGAAAAAGTTAAAGAAGAAATTAGAAAAGCTCATGATAAGGTGATTCCAAACGGTCGCGAACGTATTTCAAGCATTGAAGTGGCTCCTAATGGTGTTGCAACGGTCTACTATAAGGATAATGCTAGAGTAGCGTCTGGTAGTCAACCATATGAACCAACTGTTTATAACCAAGATGCAACGGTTTCTGACAAAGTATATAAATCAGAATCAGCAAGCACAAGTGCCGTAGCGTCTA
>NZ_LBMT01000001.1:642300-2092440 GCF_002005545.1 Streptococcus mitis | reverse complement strand
CGTCAGCAAGCACAAGCGCCGTAGCCTCTACCTCAGCATCAACAAGTGCAAGCATGTCAGTAAGCCAATCGACTTCAACAAGTATGTCAGTTCCGGATAGTACTGATAAACCAGACTTTAGTTTGAGTGATAGTGCTTCGCAGTCAGCAAGTCTAAGCACGTCAGTCTCAACATCGGTATCTATGTCTATTTCAACAAGTACATCAGTCTCAGAATCAGTTTCAACAAGTGCAAGCACACCAGCCTCTGAGTCTGAGTCAACAAGTGCATCTGCATCAATAGACACAGTATCTTCTGAAACACCATCAGAATCAACAGGTAAGTCAAGACAGCAATTGCCAAATACAGGTACAGAAGCTTCCAAATCATCTGTACTCCTTGGAGCTTTGGCAGCCGTGACTGGTCTAGGTTTGTTTGCGAAACGCCGTAAACGTGATGATGAAGAATAATCGGATTAAAAATACATAGAAAGTATTATTATTTCGATTTATGAAGAATCCCTTGGATGAAAACTCATCCAGGGGATTTTTTGCGTTTTAAAAGTTAAGGGAGACAGAAAAATAGCATAAAAAATGTTATAATAGTAGGAAAGGAGAACGACTACATGACTGAAAAAATTACGGTAATAGTACCAGTTTATAATGTTGAAAATTACCTAGAAAAATGTTTGGATAGTTTAATTAATCAAACTTATAAAAATCTTGAGATAATTGTAATCAATGATGGTTCTACAGATAATTCGGGTGAAATTTGTCAAGAGTATGCACAAAAAGATAATCGAATTATCTATATTGAAAAAGAGAATGGTGGTTTATCAGAAGCGAGAAATGTAGGTCTGGACAAGATGACTGGTTCCTATGTAACTTTCATTGATTCTGATGATTGGGTTGAATTGGATTATGTAGAAATCCTTTACAAAAAAATAATTGAGTATCAGGCAGATATTTCTGTTGGAAATTATTATTCTTACAATGAAGATGAGAAAACATATTATTTCCATATATATGGGGATTCCTACTATGAGAAAGTATATGACAATATTTCTATTTTTGAAAACTTATATGAATCTCAAGAAATGAAGAGTTTTGCGTTGATATCTGCTTGTGGCAAACTCTATAAAGCGAAATTGTTTGATTATCTCCGGTTTGATAAAGGTAAACTCGGCGAAGATGGTTATTTAAATCAAAAAATGTACTTATATGTAAATAAAGTAGTTTATTTAAACCAAGGTTTGTACGCATATCGTCAGAGAAGTGGAAGTATTACAAAAACTTGGACAGAAAAGTGGATGCATGCCTTGGTTGATGCTATGTCTGAGCGTATTACGCTACTAGCTAATATGGGTTATCCTCTTGAAAAACACTTGGCAGTTTATCGTCAGATGTTGGAAGTCAGTCTCGCGAATGGTCAAGCTAGTGGTTTATCCGATACAGCAACGTATAAAGAGTTTGAAATGAAAAGAACTCTTTTAAATCAGTTATCAATACAGGAACAGAAGGAAAAGAAAGCCATTGTTCTTGCAGCAAATTATGCCTATGTCGAGCAGGTCTTGACGACTATTAAGTCTATTTGTTATCATAATCGCTCTATTCGGTTTTATCTGATTAATAGTGATTTTCCTAATGAATGGTTGAAACAATTAAATAAACGATTAGAAAAGTTTGATTCAGAAATTATTAATTGCCGGGTCACGTCTGAACAAATTTCGCGTTATAAAACGGATATTAGTTACACTGTTTTTCTGCGCTATTTTGTGGCTGATTTTGTGAAAGAAGATAAGGCTCTTTACTTAGACTGCGATTTAGTGGTAACGAAAAATCTAGATGACTTGTTTGCTACAGATTTACAGAACTATCCTTTGGCTGCTATTCGAGATTTTGGAGGAAGAGCCTATTTCGGCCGAGAAATCTTTAATGCAGGTGTTCTATTAATCAATAATGCTTTTTGGAAGCAAGAGCATATAACTCAAAAGTTGATTGATTTAACCAATGAATGGCATGATAAGGTGGATCAGGCTGATCAAAGTATTTTAAATATGCTTTTTGAAAATAAATGGCTAGAACTAGATTTTGATAATAATCATATTGTCATTCATGAACGTTTCGCAAACTATAGTTTTCCAGATGGGCAAGAATATCCAGGGATCATCCATTATTTATCAGAGAGAAAGCCTTGGCAGGTACATGCTGGACAAACCTATCGTGATGTTTGGTGGTATTATCATGATATGGAATGGACCGAGTTGGGGAAAAATCATCATTTACATTCTCTTAAAAAATTGCATCTCTATCCTCTAAAAGTTCCATTTTCTTGTTTGATTTATACAGCTTTAGATCAAATTGAGCAACTGGAAACACTAATAGTGGCTTTACCAGAAGTGCAATTTAAGATTGCAGCAAGAGTAATCGTTAGTGAGAATCTTTCTAGACTTGTTGTGTATCCAAACGTTACTGTCTATTCTGGAACAGTGTCTTTAGAGGAATTGGATAGAGAATTGGTGGAAAGTTGTCAGCTTCTTTTAGATATCAACTATGGTGAGAAGGAAGTAGAGATATTAGAGCAATTTATTTCCCAAAATAAACCAATTTTAGCCTTTGAAAATACTAAATCATATGAAGCGAACCAAGAAATATATCAGATTGATCAAGTTTCAGAAATGATAGAGAGAATAAGAGAGTTAAATAGATGAGAAAAAATACTGTGCGAGGTGATGCACTAATCTTAACTGTAAGTGATCAGATTGAACAATTAGAATACATTTTGGAAAACTTACCAGATATTTGTTTTCATATTGCAGCTCCTGTACAGTTTTCTGAAAAGATAAAAGTACTGGAGTCTAGGTATAATGTTCGTCTCGTGACAGTTACAACTGTTCAGCAAATTGACTTTCTAGTGAATATGTGTGATTTCCTACTAGATATCAATCATTTTCAAGAAGTTAATTCTATTGTTTCCAAATTTGTGCAGGCTGGTAAAATGGTCTTGGCTTTTGACAATACAGCCCATGGAAATCAAGGACAGGAAGTCTTTGAAGCAAATAGACCTGATGAATTGGTTAGTAGGATTCGTGATAGTATTAATTCAGCCCAAGTGGGGGTTAATAATCAAGAAAATATCATCCAAGATGGTAATTGGAATGTTTTCCAAGTTGATGATAAAGCTAGTTTTATTATAGGTACAAATGTCATTTGCAGAAATTTTGGAAATTTCCATATTTCTGGAGGGAAATTGATTTTGCATGATGGTGTCTTTATCAATAACTCTTGTAGTTTTAACTGTATGGAAAGAATTGAAATTGAGGCAGGTACCATGATGGGAGAAGGTGTCCGTTTTTATGACCATGATCATATCTACACAGCTGAAAAAATTGAAAAATGGCAGTGGACTTCAGCACCAATTATAGTTGGAAGAGATTGCTGGATAGGAAGTAATGTCACGATTTTAAAAGGAGTGACGATTGGGGATAATACCATTATCGGAGCCGGTTGTCTCATACGCAATGATGTTCCGGCAAACAGTGTGGTTTATAATGATGGGAATCTTGTTGTAAAAGAAAGAAGATAATTTGGAGTTATGGATACAAAAAAAGCAATCGTTTTAGGGGCAGATAATAATTATCGTGACAAATTGGAAACAACTATTAAATCTATTTGTTACCATAATAGAGATTTGAAATTCTATATTTTTAATGAAGATATCCCCAAAGAGTGGTTTTATCTGATGGAGAAGAGATTAGAAAAACTTAACTGTGAAATTTTGAATATAGAAATTGATGCAGAAAAAGTAAAACATTTTTCTACTCCTGATGAACATATCAAGTACATGACTTATTTTCGCTATTTTATTGCAGAATTTGTAAAAGAAGATAGAGCCTTGTATTTAGACTGTGATATGATTGTTCATAGGAACATAGATTCGTTATTTCAGAAAGATTTTGAAGAAAATTATATAATTGCTGTTCCAGATGGGTGGTATAAAAATATTTTTAATGCAGGAATGATGATGGTAAATGTTCATAAGTGGAAAACTGATAATATTTGTCAAAATCTGTTAGAGTTAACTGCAGAAAAACATCAAGAAGTCTATGGTGACCAGGGAGTCTTAAATCTATTATTTGAACATAAGTGGAAAAACGTATCTCCTCATTATAATTTTATGGTTGGACTTGATACATTGGGTTACTGGGCTCAAAAGCCAGAGTGGTTTTTAAATAGTTGGGATGAAAACTATAAACCTGCTATTATTCATTTTGAAGGTAAAGATAAACCGTGGAATGATTCGTTAAAAACAAGATATAGAGAATTGTGGTGGTTTTACAATGGTTTGGATTGGCAAACTATTTTGTTAGAAAAGGATACAAAACCGACATCGTTTAGTGACATTGCAACAGTTAGTTTATTTCATACAGCGATCTTTACAGATACGCAAGAGTTTGGAACATATAGAATATCTAGTAGAAAAACTTCCGAATGTCCATTTTCATATTTTTGCCCATAGTTATTTTGGACCGAGAGTACAAGTGTTGAACCGTTTTTTAAATGTATCTCTTTATCCCAATTATACACCGTATCAATCTCAAGAAATGCTAAGTAAGTTAGATTTTTATCTAGATATCAATCATAATCAAGAAATAGATAATATTATTTCAAAAGTTCACAGCCTATCGAAACCGATATTTGCTTTTGAGAATACGAGTCATGATACAAATAATCGAAGTCAGATATTGCCTTCAACAGAGCCAGAGGAAATGGTAAAAGTCATTAAACAGTTTTTAGGAGAATAATTGCATAGCTTATGGATGAATTAATTAGTATTATAGTTCCAATATATAATGTTGAAGAGTACTTGCGAGAGTGCTTGGATAGTATTCAAAAACAAACTTATCCGAATTTTGAATGTATCATGGTTAATGATGGTTCTACTGATAATTCGAAACAAATAGCAGAAGAGTATCTAGTGGATAGTCGCTTTAAGTTAATTAATCAAAGTAATCAGGGATTAAGTTCAGCTAGAAATACAGAAAATCATGAGGAAGAAATTTTAAAAAATACTAGTTTAATTATTTTTTATTCTATTATAAATTTTTATAACTACAGTCGTGATTTGTTATCCTTTATTAAGCAATGACACCTAGAAATTTAAATTTGTTGTTGCATCTTAAACACAACGAAAGGAATCAATTAGAAATATGAAAATCCATATTACCAATCTATATGGAATGGCTAGAGAAAGTACAGCAACCATTGCTCAAAATGCTGTTCAAAAAATTGCTGCTCAACTAGGATTTAGAGAGTTAGGAATTTACTTTTACCATGCATCAGCTGAAACTGTAGAAGAGAGAAGTAGAAGATTAGATGGGATTCTAGCAAGTGTTTCGATAGGAGACATTGTTATTTTTCAAACACCTACTTGGAATGGTCTAGAGTTTGAAAGAGAATTTTTAACTAAGTTGAAAATTCTCAATGTAAAAATCATAATATTTATTCATGATATGATTCCTCTGATGTTTAAAGCAAATGAATTTCTGATGCAGGATTATATCAATCTGTACAACATGGCAGATAGTATCATCTTACCATCAGAAGCTATGAAAGAGAAACTGCTTCAAAATGGCCTGAATGTTAAAAAAATTATTTTTCAAAGAATGTGGGATCATCCTCATGATTTGGACCTACATGAACCTATATTTAAAAAAGAAATCTATTTTGCAGGAAATTTAAGCCGTTTCCCAGAATTAAAAAACTGGGAGGGGACAGTTCCGCTAACTGTATTTTCAAATGAAGAACAGTTTTCTTTATCAAATCAAGTTCATATTGCGGGATGGAAGACTGATGAAGAAATGCTCTTAGAGTTATCAAAAGGTGGATTTGGACTGGTTTGGACTACGCATCAAAATGAGGAACAAAATATCGATTATTACAGTATGAATGTTTCTTATAAGTTGAGTACTTATTTAGCGGCAGGTATCCCTGTCATTATTCCTGCTACCTTGTCTAACTCGGACTTTATAGTAGAGCAAGGATTGGGATTTGTAGTCGATAACTTAGAGGAAGCTAACCTTTTGGTGGAACAATTATCAGAGGAAGCCTATCTTCAAATGTTTAGTAGAGTGCGTTATTTTTCCTTTTTACTAAGTCAAGGTTTTTATGCAAAACAGTTCTTGTTGCAAGCAGTTTTTGAATTAGGAATTAGTAACAATCAAACATCACGAGGTATTCGACTATTGACAGTTACAAATAGTCAGGATTTAGAACAAATTGAATACCTAGTAGAACAACTTCCTGAGTGTGATTTTAGCATTGCTGCTAGAACTCTTATGGGACCACGTTTGACAAACTTGGCCGAGAAAGAAAATGTCTATCTATATCCGGCCTCAGATTCAGAAAAGATTGACAAACTATTAGACAAGACGGATCTATATTTGGATATTAATTATGGTGGGGAAGTAGATGGCGTATTTAATGGTTTATTAGAAAAAAATATTCCTAGCTTTGCCTTTTATAAAACACAAAATGGAGAAAAAGGACAGTATCTTTTTTCTATCAAAAACGTTGATACTATGGTAGCTGCAATAAGGAATTATGCTGAAACAAAACAATTGCCCAATAAACCATTTGATTTTGAAGTGCAAACTATAGATGAAACACTTGATTATATTCTGGAGCATCAATCTTCAATAGCTCGCTTTGGTGATGGCGAGGCTGCAATCATGCTAGGCCAATCTATTAATTACCAGAAATATGACCCTAATCTTGCCGAAGAATTGAAATTTATTTTTAATCAAGAGAGCAATCCTACATTAGTTATTGGTTTACAAGAAGGTTTAAAAAACCGTTTCTCTTTTGTTCCAGATGCTCTAGCTTTTTGGAGACAATATTTAGAGGATTATGAGGAATTTTATCTAGATTATTGTAAAAATTCTTGGTACGGCTCAACTTTTATTTCCAGACCTTATATTGACTTTTTAGATAAATCAAAAGCAAAATCTCAGTTTGAAAAGTTGAAAAAACTATGGGAAGGAAGAGATATCCTTATCGTAGAAGGCTATGCTTCTAGATCTGGGGTAGGAAATGATTTATTTGATGGAGCTAAGAGCATTAAGAGAATTATTTGCCCGTCTCGACATGCCTATGATAAGAAAAATGAGATAATGGAAGCAATAATGAACCATGCTGATGGACGTTTGGTTTTGTTAATGCTAGGTCCTACAGCTAAGGTTTTAGCCTATCAACTTGCAAATAAGGGTATGCAGGCAATTGATATCGGACATGTCGATTCTGAGTATGAGTGGATGCAGATGGGGGCTGAAAATAAGGTTTTATTACACAACAAGCATACTGCAGAGTTTAATCTAGATACAGAAATAGAATTAGCAGATGATGAAGCATATTTGAGTCAGGTTGTTGTAGACTTGAGTGCAGAATAGTATTAATCATGGGATTTCGGAGGAGAAATGACATCAGATAGAATTGCAATCGTTTTGATTGCTGATCAAGCTTATACAGAACAATTAACTGTGACCATGAAATCTATCATGTATCACAATAAATCAGTTGACTTCTATATCATCAATCAAGGTATTATACCAGACTGGTTTAGAAAAATGAGACGTATAGTGAGAAATTTGGGAGGGGAACTTTACAATATTCCCTTTGATATGGGATTGATTTCAGATGAGTGGAGAACGCAAAATCATATTAGTCCGATTGCCTATGCTAAGTATTTTATTCCTCGCCTTATTGATAGGGAGAGAGTACTTTATTTAGATACAGATATTGTTGTTAATGGTAGATTAACCTCTTTTTTCTTAACAGATTTAAAAGGCTTTCCAGTAGCTGCTGTACGTGATGTGGATGGTAGTTTTAATACTGGTGTTATGCTCATTGATAATCTACAATGGAAGGAATTGTCAGTTTCAGATAAATGCTTAGAATTATCTGAAGGTGAGAAAAGTAAACATTGGGAATTAGAACATTTTAATGGAGATCAGACGATATTGAACTCTGTTTTTCAGGATAATTGGTTGGAGTTGGATAAGCGATTCAATGTTCAGGTTGGTCATGATATCGTAGCATTTTATAGTAACTGGCAAGAGCATTTTTGTATGAAGGATAGTCCTCTTATTATTCATTATACAACCTATAGAAAACCATGGAATAGTTCAACATCATACAGATATAGAGAAAAATGGTGGGATTTTTATAATTTAGAACTTTCTCAAGTTTTAGCTCATCATATGGGGGAATTTTCTTTACAAAAAGAAAAGCAGGGATTGGATTTCTTTACATTAACAGGAACAGAACAATTTGAAGGAATTGAACATTTAGTAAGTACTTTTCCAGAACATCGTTTTCATATAGCTGCCTATACGGTGTTCGGACCATGGCTAAGTGCTCTCGGCAAAAGAGATAATATTTATCTACATTCTGAGTGTGTCCCAGCTACTTTTGATCAACTACTAGAAAATATGGATGCTTATCTTAATATCAATCACGGGGATATAAATGAGACAATTTTAGAGAGAATGAGTGAGATGAATAAGCCTATTTTTTCATTTTATGCTACTCATAAAGGGAATGTACCTCAATATCTTTTTCTAAGACAGGAGTTAGAAAAAATGGAGGATGCGATTCGTTTATTCTCTGAAATTGGAGCCGATAAATTTCGTCAAACATTTAAACAAGAAGATTTATTTGATATTTCAGTTATGTCCATAGATGAAACCTTGGATGAACTTTTGAAAACGGAGAAATCGCTCATTCGTTTTGGTGACGGAGAGTTTAATATTATGAATGGCTACAGCATCGCTTTTCAAGAATATAACGAAGAGTTAGCGAGAGGTATGAAAGAAATCTTACTGACAGCAAATCAAGAAGAAATGTTACTTTGTATGCCAGAAGTATTTAAAGCTTTCAAGGGAGAATTTCCTCTAGATTATAATTCGGAAACTTTTTGGAAAAAAGAATTAGATCGCTACGCAGACTTTTTTAAAGAGTATTGTCAATCTAAAATATATGGTTCAGCCTTTATTTCTAGACCGTATATCTATAGTAAAGATCGGACTCGTGCTTTTGATCAATTTGAAAAAATGAAACAATTGTTCGAAGGGAAAGACTTACTAATTGTAGAAGGAACGACTTCACGGTCAGGTGTTGGGAATGATTTGTTTGATAAAGCAAATTCAATTAAGCGTATTATTTGTCCCTCTCATAATGCTTTTTCTAAAATCAAGGAAATTAGAGAAAAGATTTTAGAACATTCAGAAGGACGATTGATTTTATTGATGTTGGGGCCAACTGCTAAGGTACTAGCTTACCAATTAACTCAACAAGGATATCGTACTTTAGATCTTGGTCATATTGATTCAGAGTATGAATGGATGCAAATGAAGGCTGAAACAAAGGTTCAATTAAAACATAAACATACTGCTGAATTTAATTTCGATCAAGATATTGAATTTATTGACGATGAAGGTTATAACAGACAAATTGTCGCAGATTTATCCAAATAATGAGGAGGATGTACATGAATTTGCCATTAATATCAATTGTTATCCCTGTCTATAATGTTGAAGCATATATAGAACATTGTATTCATAATATTTTATCACAGACCTATAGGAATTTAGAAGTTATTATTGTGAATGATGGTAGTCCAGATGACAGTATAAAGATTGCAAAAGAGTTAACAAAAGATGATCCGCGTTTTATCTATATTGATAAGGAAAATGGTGGACAGTCGGATGCTCGAAATGCAGGATTGGATATTGCGACGGGTGATTATATCTTTTTCTGTGATCCAGATGACTTTATGTTTGAGAAGAGTATTGAAAATCTATATTATGCAAGTCAACTAACTGAAGCAGATATTGTCGTGGGCTCATTTTGTCGTTTTGAAGAAGGTATGTTTTATTTTTATCCAAAACCAAAATATGACGAACTACTGTCTCCGCTCAGCGCTAGAGATGCTATACAAGGCATGGATAGCATGGAGGATTATACCCTGCTTCGCTATTCTGCAGTTTGGGGAAAACTATTCAAAAAGCATTTATTTGATGAAATTCGCTTTCCTAAGGGGAAATATGCAGAAGACCAGTTCATTATGTGGAAACTTTATCTAGCAAGTGAAAAGATGACTCGGTATGATTCAGATATTTATGCCTACAGAATCAATTTTAAAGGATTAACTCAGAACTATAACTTATCTCATTTAGATTTTATTGAGGCGATTGAGGAGCGTATTCATACCTTAATGGGGATGCCAGAATTAGATTATCCTATGGAATTGGCACTTAATCAGTATAAATTTGCTTTGAAGAGAAATCTTTCTATGTTGGAAGGGAAAGGTTTTATTAAAGAAGAAGCGGAATTACGAGAAAAAGTGGAATATGCTGATAAAGGGGAGTACCTATTTTTAAAAAATATTAGAGAGTAAGATATGGAAAATCAATTAATTAGTGTTATTGTACCAATATATAATGTTGAAAACTATCTTCGGCAATGTTTAGACAGTATTCTAGAGCAGACATTTCATAATTTAGATATTCTTCTTGTGAATGACGGTTCTACTGATGGTTCAGGCCAGATTTGTCAAGAGTATTTAGAAAAAGATTCTCGTATTCGATACTTTGAAAAGGAGAACGGGGGACAAGCTGATTCTCGTAATTACGGTATAGAGAGAGCTCAGGGAGAATATATAACCTTTATTGATTCGGATGACTGGGTAACTAAAACTTATATTGAAGAACTATATAGTAAACTTCAACACTATAATGCAGATATTTCTATAGGTAATTACTTTTGTTTGCAGGAAAGTAATGCAACATTTTATAAACATGTTTTTGAACCTTGGGAAAAGGAATATGATAGTAAGTACTTATTAGAACATTATTTTGATATTCAAGGTGGAGACTTTTTCTTATCTACAGTGTGGGGGAAATTGTATAAAAAATCTTTATTTGAGTACTTACGTTTCGCGAAAGGGATGATGTCAGAGGATGCAGCCTTAACTTATAAAATTTATGATCTTGCAGATAAGATTGTATATTTTCATAAAGATAGTTACTGTTATAGACAACGTAAAGGGAGTGTTTCAAATTGCCCAACAACTAATAGTATTGAGGATTCGATTAGACTGAGTTTAGAAAGAATTACTTTGTTATCGTTAAAAGGATATGATACTTCTAGCTATTTAAAACATTTTCAAGAATTATTGGAATTAAATGAGTATAATATGCGAGCTGTTTGGGGGATGTCGGATACAGAAACGTATAGACGAATTAAAGAAAACCTGACAATGATTTATTCAAAGAAAAAATAGAAAACGAAAGGATATAGGATGAGTGCAATTCCAATAAGTATTATAGTACCAGTGTACAATGTAGAACCATATCTTCGACAATGTTTGGACAGTATTTTGGGACAGACATTTACAAATTTTGAAGTGGTTTTGGTAAATGATGGGTCAACGGATAATTCAGGATTTATTTGTCAAGAATATGCAAGATTAGATAGCCGTTTCAAATATTTTGAAAAAGAAAATGGTGGTGTATCTGATGCGAGAAACTCTGGATTAGATTTAGCTCAAGGAGACTATGTTACATTTCTCGATGCGGATGATTTTCTCTTTGAAGACCATCTTGAAAAACTTTATAGAGCTACTACCTTAAGTGATTCAGATATTATGATAGGAGGCTATAGTCGTTTTGATGGTTCTGATTTTTATTTCTATAAAGATCACTTTAAAAGAGATTCCTTGATATCATTTACAAGTACTCAAGCTATTCAATTTTTAGATTCTATGCTTGATATTCAGTTTTTTAATTTTTCAACAGCTTGTGGTAAATTATTTAAGCGAACACTATTTAAGGAGTTACGCTTTCCTTTGGGGCGATATGCAGAAAATCAGTTTATCATGTGGAAATTATATTTGAATGCGGAAAGCATATATGCCTTTAACGGAGATTTATATGTTTACCGTTCTAATAATGAAGGTTTGTCAAGTGTATTTTCTGTAAAGCATCTTGATTATATTGAGGCTTTGGAAGAGCGAATAAAATCAACTAAAGATTTAGAAGGGATTGATATCAATCTTTCCTTTAATATGTATCGCTATGTATTAAAGAGAATACTGGAGCAATTGGAAGAACATGGCTATATTGATGAGGCAAAGGAAGTACGTGAAAAATTAGAATTGGCTGAACAAGGACAATATCCATTTTTGACAGATGAAGTAAAAGAGATTGAAGTAGAAAATGGTGGAGAACTAATTAGCATTATAGTTCCAATTTATAATGTCGAAAAGTATCTTCGAATGTGTTTGGATAGTATTGAACATCAAACCTATTCAAATATAGAAGTTTTGCTGATAAATGATGGCTCACCAGATTCATCTGGAGAGATTTGTCAAGAGTATGTTGCTAGAGATAGTAGATTCCGATATTTTGAAAAGGAAAATGGAGGACTATCTGATGCACGAAATTATGGTATTGAAAGATCAAATGGTATGTATCTAACCTTTGTTGATTCGGATGATTGGTTGAGTTTAACTTATGTGGAAGATTTATATCAAGCAGCTATTCGAAATGATGCAGATACTGTTGTTTCACACTACACACTCTATAACGAGAATGATAAAAACTACTATGTCCATATATGGGATGATTACTTTGAGAAGACGTATACATCAGAAGAAATAATAGCAGCTCTTCCATCGTTAGAACTAAATGGTTTAATTTTTGTAACGAGTTGGGGAAATTTATTTAAGAAGAAATTATTTAATAATATTAGATTTCCGAAAGGAAAGGAGATTGAAGATTCTCGTACAAATTATAAATTATTTTTTACTTCAGAGCGTGTTACTTATATCCACAAAGAAATTTATTATCATAGAGAGGGAATAGAAAGTATCACTAGTAATATTAATGAGAAGCTTTTAACAGACGTTTTAGAATGCTTGTTAGAAAGATTAGCTATTTATACTATAAAGGGCTGGAATTATTCTGATGAAAAGAACAATGTCTTGGGTTGTTTGAGATTACGATATCAACAAGCAAAGGAAAATGGATTGCAAGATACTGAAATTTTTAGGAGATATACTGAGTTACTTTCTTTAATTGATGAAAGTATTTAGATGGACAGAATGTTTATATATAATTAGAAAATGGAGATATGAAAAATTGACAGAATTAATTAGTGTTATAGTTCCTGTATATAATACAGAACAATATCTAGTGGAATGTCTAGAAAGTATTCTTAAACAAACTTATTCAAATATAGAAGTTATTTTGGTAGATGATGGTTCGATAGACCGATCTGGAAATATTTGTGATCAATTTGCTAGAAATGATTCTCGCATTCGTGTATTTCACAAGCAGAACGAAGGAGTAGCTATAGCTAAAAACTTTGGAATCAAGCAAGCTAGAGGTGAGTATATTGTCATTGTTGACTCAGATGATATGATAGAAGAACGTATGATTCAAGTACTGTATGATCAGGCAAGAACTCATCAAGCAGATATTGTCATAGGCAATTATTGCATCTACGATGAAAATGATAAAAATTACTATTTTTATGTATGGGATAAGGATTATGTTGTAGAAGAATTAACATCTCAAGAGTTAATCGATAGACAGGCAGGTGCTTGGAAATGGAATAGTTCAGCTTTTATAGTAACTGTATGTAAATTATGTAAAAAAGAATTGTTCGATGAGATTTCTTTTACTCATGGTCGACGATTTGATGATGAGGCTTCTACCCATAGGCTATATTTAAGGAGTAAACGAACAATTTTTGTAAATGATAATCTATATATATATAGAACGCGTTCAGGTAGTATAATGCAAACTAAATTTGATATTTCATGGGCTAAAGATTTAGTTGAAGTATTCTCCAAGAAAATATCAGATCTTGTTTTAGCTGGTTTAGACGTCTCAGTTATGCGCATTCGATTTGTCAACCTTTTAAAGGATTACAAACAAACTTTAGAATACCATCAATTAACAGATACTGAGGAATATAAAGATATTTGTTTTAGGCTGAACATTTTCTTGGAATCAGAGAAGGAATAAGAACTATGCTTATACTTATTTAAAATCAAAGTGCACCTTTTTGTTAACAGCCTACTTAAGAGATATCGTAGTTTAAGTATATACTTTGAAATTCAACAGCTTTAACAGCTCTTATAAGTATTACTATACTTTATGCGAAACAGAAGTGATAAAATGGAGATATGAATTATGACTCTAGCCGAGCACTCTCCAAAAGCTGTTTTAAACTTCTAGTGTGAATTAAACGAAGCATTTTTGAGGAAATTGTAAAAATGCTGAGATAGGCCTACCAAACGAAACATTCTAAAAAGGGGGGCGAAAATAAAATACGATATTCTTGCTTATCTTGATGAGGACTCTTCAAGATAGCTGAGAATATCATATTTATGAACATATATCGGTTGATTCTTGTATAGAAGACAGTAATTTTCTCCGTCGCAGTTGTAGGGGTGAAAAGCTTTTGGTCTAGCATAGATTTGGTATTGGAAACATAAACGAAACGGATACTGTAATTATTAATGCAATAGAAGTCAAAATTCAAGGATTCAAAAAAATAGCAAGTAAGTTATTCTGGAAAAAGAAAATATTATGTCAGTAATATTTAATATATTTTATATAATCGTGGAAAAATTCTTTTTTTTATAGATAATTAGTTATATTATTCCTAAGATTAGCGAGAGTCGTTGAGACTTGTCAAAATGAAAAGAAATTCGAGACGATAGTGCTTATCAAGGATTTATGAAGATATATCTTCAGGTCAGAACATCCATCAAATCAAGTAAGCTTTCGTCTTTAACAGAGAATGATAGGGCATATAATCGATTCTTATTATCGCGTCGCATGGAGATTGAAAACATATTTACTTAAGTAAAAGTCTTTAAGATTTTTTAAGCTACCTATAGAAATCAAAGAAAAAGGTTTGGGTTAAGAATGAATCTAGTTGCAGGAATTATTAATTTTGAAAATTGATGATGTTTCGCAGGAGGTTTATTGTATTCTAGGGAGGTAATAATAGAGTTATTAAAGAAATAAACTATACAAGAAAAAGTTTATGATATTTTTGATTTTATACTTAATTATTTTCAAAAAGCAACCTTGTCTATTGTCTGCTGACAGTAGACTTTAAAATACTTTTTTCCAGTCCTTGAATAACTTATTGAAGCTTATCAATAACAGCTTCCAATGTTTGGAAAGCCTTATTTTTAAAACCTCCTGATTCTTCCGAAACCAGCTTCATCTTGGTACATCAAACGTACTTTGTTATAAGTACCCTCCTCTTTAAAGCGCTTACTTAAGGTCTCGGATGTAGATTTTATTTTTAGACGTCTCAATTGTCTGAGCGTCTGCCTTCTTGGGATGTTCAGGTCGAGGAGTGGCCGTTCGCCAACCATGGCGTTTCAGGAGATAATAGAAACCATCACGTGTGGAAGTGCGACCAATCTCTTTTTGACAGGCTTCAAATAATTGATTGACAGTTACAAATTCCCCAGCCTGAGCAGCTTCTATATGACGTTTTAGAAATGCTTGTTCTTCTTCATAAGTCATATATTCTCTATGACGTCCACCACGTGTCTCTTGAAGAAGAGCTTCTAAACCAAACTCCTTATATTTTTTCAAATTCCTCCAAACAGTTGTTTTATTGCAATCTAGCAGACCCATGATTTTCTTATAACTCTTTTCTTTTGAGCGAAAATAAATAATCTGTAGACTTTGTGATATTTGGCGTATGATGAATCTCTTAGGAGTTTTTCATTTTTTTGTATTTCTTCGTTTGTAAGTTTCATAACTACTATTATAAGATGTTTTTTGATTTTAGTATAGTATTAATGAGTATTAAGGAACAAATTCTCTAGTTATACATATAATTTAAAGATTAAGAGGTATTTAAATACTTCTCTACAGGGAGTTAGAAGCAGAGTTTTTCTGCTTTTTTTGTTATAATAGTAACGTAAAAATTAACAAAAAATCATAGAATACCTAATGGTATATTGATTATAAATTACTCAGTAGAAATAGACTAGAGACGAGTTTTAGAGAGTAGGGTTAAACATGAAAAATATTTTTTCATCTATCACAGTTAAAAAAGGGCTAGCCACATTATTTTTTATATTCATATTTATAGCAGGAAGTAGATTGCCCCTCCCTTTTGTAGATATGAATAATAGGGAATTTTTAGGAGGGACTGCTGCCTACTTAGCTTTTTCCACAGCAATGACAGGTGGAAATTTGAGAAGTTTATCCTTGTTTTCAGTAGGATTATCTCCCTGGATGTCTTCGATGCTTTTATGGCAGATGCTTTCTTTTTCAAAAAAATTAAATCTGACATCTGGAGCTGTTGAAATACAAAATAGAAGGCAGATGTACTTAACCTTGTTTATTGCTTTGATCCAGGCATTAGCTATTTCATTAAATCTCCCAATCCAGTCCAATGTGCCTAAAATGTTGGTTATCGTCCTAAATACCTGTCTGTTGGTAGCGGGTGCTTTTTTCTTGGTGTGGTTATCAGACATCAATGCAACGGTAGGTATTGGGGGCTCTATGATTATTTTATTGATTGGAATGGTTTTAAACATTCCTCAAGATTTGATTGAAACGTTTCGGACTGTTCCCATACCTCTTTTTGTTTTAATCGGTTTGATTATTATGGGGATTGTTTTCACTTATCTGGTAGCTCTGCTTTATCGTGCTCGTTATCGTATAGCAGTTCATAAGATTGGTCTACATAATCGTTTTAAGAGATATTCCTATTTTGAGATTATGCTTAATCCTGCCGGAGGGATGCCTTTTATGTATGTAATGACTTTTTTGAGTTTACCGACTTATCTGTTGTTATTGTTACAGACGATTTTTCCGGAAAATCTACTTTTTACTGAAATTTCATCTCAGTATACAATGGGTAAACCATTGTGGATTTATATGTATATGATTATTCTTTTTATTTTTAGTATAGCCTTTGCTTTTGTAAATATGAGTGGGGAACAAATTTCAGATCGAATGAAGAAATCAGGAGAATATATTTATGGAGTCTATCCGGGTGAAGAAACGAGCCGTTTTATTAATCGATTGGTTTTTAGGTTTTCTCTTATTGGTGCTGTATTTAATGTAGTAATGGCTGGAGGGCCTATGCTATTTGTATTAGTTGATGAGAAACTACTTAGAGTGGCAATGATTCCTGGTTTGTTTATGATGTTCGGAGGTATGATTTTTACAGTCAGAGATGAAGTGAAAGCTCTGAGATTGAACGAAACTTATAAACCATTGATTTAGGAGGGTGTCATGTATTATTTTATTCCAGCTTGGTATGGTTCAGAACGTCAGTGGCATGCGGATATAATTCCTTGGTACCATTCACAATTTCGCTTCGAATTTGATGATACCTTTAATCAAATCCGTCTCTTTCAAAGGCAAGGCATATCATCTCGCTTATTAGTGTTATCTTATCAACCACATTTGCGTTATTTTTTACATAGACATGGGGTTTTAGAGACAGATGTCTACTCTGTTTTTGATGATATGCAAGATTTCTATGGACTGCATACTCAGGTTCTTCACATTAGAGATATAGAGTGGGATAGTGATTGTCAATTTCTGTATAGTCCTTTTGCAATTATCGTGCAAAAAAACGGTAAAAAATATGCTCAGGTAGAGCATGGTGTAGAGGGTTTTATTAGTGAGATTCGGTATTTTGATCCAAATAGTCAGATTAGCAAGCGCTATATTATGGACGATAGAGGATTTGTATCTAGTGTAATCTATTTTGAAGATGGACAAGCTATGTATCAGGACTATCTGGATCCTAAAGGAATTTGGAGATTTAGGGAATATATTCAAGAGGAAGGTAGAATTGAGATCAATCCGATTTTTGCCTATCGATTTAAATTGCTTAACTATCGAAATATGGAGCATTTGGTAGCAGAATTTTTTGATAAATATTTGAAAAAAAATCAGAAAAAGCAGGATATTTTTATCATTCCGTCGCATCCTTATCATGATCAGTTTATTTTTGATCATATTCCAAGAGCTAATCCTAAAATTTTGAGTCTCTTTATCAATCGTAATTCACAGAATACCTTTAGAGAGTTATCAGTATCGGTTGATCGAGCTAGTTTAGTCTTAGTGGATAGAGAGGATAGTTTACAACTTTTACAAGAACTATATCCTGAACTTTCTAATAAATTTTACCATCTTTCTCCTTTTGATACGCGTTTACGACTAGGTCGAAGTCAAACTCGAAAGGAATCAATCATTTACTATCAACTTGATTTCAACGAAGAAATTGATAGGGAAGCATTGACTCAAGTTTTGTTATTTATTTCAGAAACTAAAAATACAGAAATCATTTTCGGTGCTTTCTCTGCTAGTCAGGAACAAATGGGAGAGGTGGAGGCTCTTGTTAATGAAATTATTCAAGAGAAAATTCATACTGATAGTTTAGAAAAAGGAATAGACTATGGAGATGCGGAAAATCCTTTAGAAGAAAATCAAGAGCAGGAACTACGTTTTCAATTTGTCAATATGAATGATGAGTTGGATTTGATTAAGACATTAGAGTTTGTTCGTTTGATTGTGGATGTGAATAAACAACCCCACCTCTATACCCAAATAGCAGGTATTAGTGCGGGGATTCCTCAGATTAATAGGGTTGAAACAGTCTATGTGGAACATTTGAAAAATGGTTATTTGATTTCAGATGTGAAGGAATTTTCAACGGCGGCACATTACTATACAGATAAACTGAAAGAATGGAACCAGGCTTTGATTTACTCTATTGATAAAATCAAGGAACATACTGGTCAACGTTTCTTAGATAAATTGCATCACTGGATTGAGGAGGTTACTGATGTCAAAGGGCTATAAAATCCTACAGATAGGGATTGATAATTGGGCTCATCATTACGATATTCCTGAAAATATGGATTGGTACTATTTCTGTCCCAACTCACCTTTAGCCCTTCGTAAAATGATGGAAATGGAGGGAATAAGAAAATTTCATATTATTTTGATAGAAGATGGTCAGTATATCAGAGATTTATTACCCTTTATCCATCATATTGAACCTTATACTCTTTTTTATAATCAAGAGTTTAAAATGGTGAATTCATCTGTTCTTGATTTATTAAAGAAACGGTGTGCTCAAGCTATAGACTTCTCAGATCCTCAGCAATTAGTGAATGATTTGTCAACCTCTCTCTTTGGTGGGGGGTACGGTGATAAACTATTTCCATCGACGATACAAATCCGTTCAAGTTTTCGAGGGGCTATCTCTTATCAGGGACTCGATTATGTCAGTTTGGAAGGGAATTTTGGAGATGATTTCCAACAAATAGCTTACTGGCCAGATAATTTTATAGTTTATAAAAATTTACCTATCGAATTGTGGTTGGAATTTGAAAAGCAAGGAAACTGTGAATTTCGTCTTGTTATTCGTAAGATATGGGCTGGCGGTGTTGATAATTTCTTCGAGGAAGAAGTTTATAGTAAAGCTGATCTTCAGAAAGCTATTGTTGTAGACAGTAAAGAGGAAGATTTTTTTATAACGGTATCTGTAGAGGCTCGTGGTCGTGGAAGCTTGAAGTTAGGCAATCTGCATCAACGTTGGAGTCGTAAACAGTTTGGTAAATTTTTCCTTGGTGGAAATATTTTACATGATAGCAAGCGTGATGAAATTAACTATTTCTTTCATCCAGGAGATTTCAAACCACCTTTGGCGGTCTACTTTGCTGGGTATCGACCTGCCGAGGGCTTTGAAGGATATCGTATGATGAAAAATTTAGGCTGTCCTTTCCTTTTGTTTTCGGATCCTCGTTTGGAGGGTGGAGCCTTTTACCTTGGTAGCGAGGAGCTAGAAGAGAAGATAAAAGATACTATTCGTTATTATCTACAGTATTTAGGCCTTACTCATAAAGATTTGATTTTATCTGGTCTTTCCATGGGAACTTTCCCAGCTCTTTATTATGGTGCTTTCTTTGAACCTAGGGCTGTTATTGTGGGAAAACCTCTGGCTAATCTTGGAACAATTGCTCGTAGAGGTCGCTTAGATGCACCAGCTGTCTCCAATTTGGCATTTGATGTGTTAATCCATCATACAAATGGAGTGACATCTAACCATATGATGGAATTAGATCAACGTTTTTGGAAAGTCTTTAAACAAGCTGATTTTTCAAAAACAACTTTTGGTCTATCTTATATGAAAGATGAGGAAATGGATAACCATGCTTATGAACAATTAGTAACGTATCTATGCAACACTGGTGCAAAAATTCTTTCCAAGGGAACATCTGGACGACACAATGATGATACTGCTACAAATGTGGCTTGGTTTTTGCATTTTTATAGTATGGTATTGGACTCAGAGTTTGGAAGAGGTGACAAATGATTATCAATCAAAGAGAAAATATCACTTGGGGAGAGGTAAAGGGAACATTTATGTATGGTAGTAAGGTGACCTATCACGAAGATAAACATATTAGTCTATATAATCCCTTGGTGCCATCAGGAGAAATCTTAAAAATATGGTTTTCTAGTGTGAACTATCAATCCTTTAGAACTCAGCCCAGTCTTCCCTTACTTAAAAGAAAACAGGATTATCAATTATGTATGGATTTTGAATGCCATCCTACAAATGGAGTCTATATAAAGATTATCTTTTTTGATAGATATGGAGATGTGATTGAAGAGAAAATTGAAAAAATGAAAGTCTTTGATTTTACCTATCCTGATGATACCTATACCTACCAAGTCTCCCTTCTAAGTGCTGGTTTTGAGTTCTTAGACTTTTATTCTTTTTCTATTAAGGAGATGAATCGTGTTTAAAGGTTTTTATCAAGATTTCCAACTTCGGAAAGTCAAAAGGATTTTAAAAAAGATTAATGCTCTTAAAGAAAAGATGGACTCTCTCTCAGACCAAGAACTCGTGGCAAAAACGGTGGAGTTTCGCCAACGTCTTGCTGATGGAGCTACTCTCGATGACCTATTGGTAGAAGCTTTTGCAGTTGTTCGTGAAGCGGATAAACGCGTATTGGGAATGTTCCCTTATGATGTCCAAGTCATGGGAGGAATCGTTATTCATCAGGGAAATGTCGCTGAGATGAATACTGGTGAGGGGAAAACCTTGACAGCCACTATGCCTGTTTATCTCAATGCCCTGACAGGTAAAGGAACCATGCTGATTACTACCAATGACTATTTAGCTAAACGTGATGCTGAAGAAATGGGACAAGTGTATCGTTTCTTAGGATTGACAATTGGTGTGCCTTTTACGGATGATCCTCAAAAAGAATTTACCCCAAAAGAGAAAAAAATCATTTACGCATCGGATATTATTTATACAACTAATAGTCATTTGGGTTTTGATTATTTGAATGATAATCTTGCCTCAAATGAGGCAGGGAAATTTTTACGCCCTTTTGACTATGTCATTATTGACGAGATTGATGATATCTTATTGGATAGCGCTCAGACCCCCCTTATTATTGCTGGGGCACCTCGTGTTCAGTCTAACCACTACGGTATTATTGACACGCTTGTAACGACCTTGGTTGAAGGTGAGGATTACATTTTTAAAGAGGAGAAAGATGAAGTTTGGTTGACCACTAAAGGTGCTAAGGCTGCTGAAAGTTTTTTAGGGATTGACCATTTTTATAATGAGGAGAATGCAACCTTTGCTCGTCATTTAGTTTATGCGATCCGAGCTCACAAGCTCTATACAAAAGACAAGGACTATGTTATTCGTGGGAATGAGATGGTACTAGTAGATAAGGGGACTGGTCGTCTAATGGAAATGACCAAACTACAGGGAGGTCTCCATCAGGCGATTGAAGCGAAGGAACATGTCAAATTATCTCCAGAAACACGGGCCATGGCTTCTATCACCTATCAGAGCCTTTTTAAGATGTTTAATAAGGTGTCTGGAATGACGGGAACAGGTAAAGTCGCAGAAAAAGAGCTTCTTGAAACTTACAATATGTCTGTAGTGCGCATTCCAACCAATCGTCCTAGACAACGGATTGACTATTCAGATAATCTATATGTCACTTTACCTGAAAAAGTGTATGCTTCTTTGGGGTATATCAAAGAATACCATGCTAAGGGGAATCCCTTACTCGTTTTTGTAGGTTCAGTTGAAATGTCTCAACTTTATTCGTCACTCCTGCTCAGAGAGGGAATTGCCCATAATGTCTTAAATGCTAATAATGCGGCGCGTGAGGCTCAAATTATCTCCGAGTCAGGTCAGATGGGGGCTGTGACAGTGGCTACCTCTATGGCAGGACGTGGTACGGATATCAAGCTTGGTAAAGGAGTCGCAGAGCTCGGAGGCTTGATTGTCATTGGAACGGAACGGATGGAAAGTCAACGGATCGATCTGCAAATTCGTGGCCGTTCTGGCCGTCAGGGAGATCCTGGGATGAGTAAGTTCTTTGTATCTTTAGAGGACGATGTCATCAAGAAATTTGGTCCATCTTGGGTGCATAAAAAGTACAAAGACTATCAGGTTCAAGATATGACTCAACCGGAAGTATTGAAAGGTCGTAAATACCGGAAACTAGTCGAAAAGGCTCAACATGCCAGTGATAGTGCTGGACGTTCGGCGCGTCGTCAGACACTAGAATATGCTGAGAGTATGAATATCCAGCGGGATATGGTCTATAAAGAAAGAAATCGTCTAATAGATGGTTCTCGTGACTTAGAGGATGTTGTTGAGGGAATTATCGCTAGTTACATTGATCAAGTGACCGCTTCAAATTATGAAAGTCGAGAGTTGCTTTTTCACTTTATTGTGACCAATATTAGTTTTCACATTAAAGAGATTCCGGCTCATATAGATGTGACTGACAAAACTGCAGTTCGTAATTTTATGAAACAAGTGATTGATAGAGAACTTTCTGAAAAGAAAGAATTACTTGAGCAACATGGTTTGTATGAACAGTTTTTACGCCTTTCTATGCTCAAGGCTATTGATGACAACTGGGTAGAGCAGGTAGACTATCTACAACAGTTATCTATGGCTATCGGTGGTCAATCTAATAGTCAGAAAAATCCAATCGTAGAATACTATCAAGAAGCCTATGCAGGCTTTGAAACCATGAAAGAACAAATTCATGCGGATATGGTTCGTAATCTCCTGATGGGCTTGGTTGAAGTCACTCCTAAGGGTGAGATTATGACTCATTTCCCATAAAAAGAGGAAAATATGACAATTTACAATATAAATTTAGGACTTGGCTGGGCTAGTAGCGGTGTTGAATACGCACAAGCCTATCGTGCTGGTGTTTTTCGGAAATTAAATCTGTCCTCTAAGTTTATCTTTACAGATATGATTTTAGCCGATAATATTCAGCACTTAACCGCCAATATTGGTTTTGATGATGATCAAGTGATCTGGCTTTATAATCATTTTACAGATATCAAAATTGCACCGACAAGTGTGACAGTGGATGATGTCTTGACTTATTTTGGTGGTGTCGAAAGTCGTAGAGAAAAGAATGGGAAGGTCTTGCGTGTCTTCTTTTCTGACCAAGATAAGTTTGTAACCTGTTATTTGGTGGATGAGAACAAGGACTTGGTTCAACATGCCGAGTATGTCTTTAAAGGAAAACTGATTCGTAAGGATTACTTTTCTTATACGCGTTATTGTAGCGAATACTTTGCTCCCAAGGACAATGTTGCAGTATTATATCAGCGAACCTTTTACAATGAAGACGGGACTCCAGTCTATGATATCTTGATGAATCAAGGGAAGGAAGAAGTTTACCGTTTCAAGGATAAGATTTTCTATGGGAAGCCAGCTTTCATGCGTGCTTTTATGAAATCCTTGAATTTGAACAAGTCTGATTTGGTCATTCTGGATAGGGAGACAGGCATTGGTCAGGTTGTGTTTGAGGAAGCACAAGTTGCACATCTAGCGGTAGTTGTTCATGCGGAGCATTATAGTGAAAATGCTACAAACGAGGACTATATCCTTTGGAACAACTATTATGACTATCAGTTTACCAATGCAGATAAGGTTGACTTCTTTATCGTATCAACTGACAGACAAAATGAAGTGTTGCAAGAGCAATTTGCCAAATATACTCAGCATCAACCAAAGATTGTTACCATTCCTGTAGGTAGTATTGATTCCTTGACTGAGTCAAGTCAGGGGCGTAAACCTTTTTCATTGATTACCGCTTCACGTCTTGCCAAAGAAAAACACATTGACTGGTTGGTCAAGGCGGTCATTGAAGCTCGTAAGGAAATTCCTGAATTAACCTTTGATATCTATGGTAGTGGTGGAGAAGATTCTCTGCTTAGAGAAATTATTGCAACTCATCAGGCTGAGAATTATATCCAGCTCAAGGGACATGCGGAACTTTCGCAGATTTATAGCCAGTATGAAGTCTATTTGACTGCTTCTACCAGCGAAGGCTTTGGTTTGACCTTGATGGAAGCTATTGGTTCAGGTCTACCTCTAATCGGTTTTGATGTGCCTTATGGTAATCAGACCTTTATAGAAGATGGGAAAAATGGTTATTTAATTCCAAGTTCATCTGACCATGTAGAAGATCAAATCAAGCAAGCTTTTTCAACTAAGATTTGTCAATTGTATCAAGAAAATCGTTTGGAAGCTATGCGTGCCCATTCTTACCAAATTGCAGAAGGCTTCTTAACCGAAGAAATTTTAGAAAAGTGGAAGAAAACAGTAGAGGAGGTGCTCCATGATTGAACTTTATGATCGATATAGTCAGGAAAGTCGAGATTTACATGAAAGTCTAGTAGCTACTGGTCTTTCCCAACTTGGAGTGGTCATCGATGCAGATGGTTTTCTGCCTGATGGTCTGGTTTCTCCTTTTACCTATTATCTAGCTTACGAGGATGGAAAACCTCTCTATTTTAACCAAGTTCCCGTTCCAGATTTTTGGGAAATTATGGGGAATAATAGTTCAGCAACTATTAATGATTTATTACAGGAGAGGGCTGTCATTCATTATGCAGAGGGTCTGCAGGCTCGCTTGGTTAAACAGGTAGATTGGAAAGACTTAGACGGTCGAGTACGCCAGGTTGACCATTACAATCGCTTCGGAGCTTGCTTTGCTACAACGACCTATAGCGCAGATAGTGAGCCGATTATGACAGTTTACCAAGATGTCAATGGTCAGGAAGTCTTGCTGGAAAACCATGTAACGGGAGATATCTTATTGACTTTGCCTGGTCAGTCCATGCGTTACTTTGCAAATAAGGTTGAATTTATCACCTTCTTTTTGCAAGATTTGGAAATAGATACAAGCCAGCTTATCTTTAATACTCTAGCGACTCCTTTCTTGGTTTCCTTCCATCATCCAGATAAATCTGGCTCAGATATCCTAGTTTGGCAGGAACCTCTTTATGATGCCATTCCAGGCAATATGCAGTTGATTTTGGAAAGTGATGATGTGCGTACTAAGAAAATTATCATTCCAAATAAGGCGACTTATGAGCGCGCTTTAGAGTTGACTGACGAGAAATACCATGCTCAGTTTGTGCACTTGGGTTACCATTACCAGTTTAAACGCGATAATTTCCTAAGACGAGATGCCTTAATCTTGACTAATTCCGATCAGATTGAGCAAGTAGAAGCAATCGTAGAAGCCTTGCCTGATGTCACTTTCCGTATCGCAGCGGTGACAGAGATGTCTTCTAAGCTCTTAGACATGCTTCGCTATCCTAATGTGGTCCTTTATCAGAACGCTAGTCCACAGAAGATTCATGAGCTCTATCAATTGTCGGATATTTACTTGGATATAAATCATAGCAATGAGTTGTTGCAGGCGGTGCGTCAGGCCTTTGAGCACAATCTCTTGATTCTTGGATTTAACCAAACGGTACACAATAGACTCTATATCGCTCCTGATCATCTATTTGAAAGTAGTGAAGTTTCTGCTTTGGTTGAGACCATTAAACTGGCCCTTTCAGATGTTGATCAAATGCGTCAGGCACTTGGAAAGCAAGGCCAACATGCAAATTATGTTGACTTGGTACGATATCAGGAAACCATGCAAACTGTTTTAGGAGGCTAACATGTCAGAGGAAGATTTATTTTACAAAGACGTTGAAGGTCGCATGGAAGAGTTGAAACAAAAACCTATCAAGAAGGAAAAAGAAACCCGAGGGGAAAAGATTAGTAAGACTTTTTCACTCTTACTGGGTTTGATGATTCTGATTGGTTTGCTCTTTACTTTGCTGGGAATTTTGAGGTAGGTCTATGATTGAAATACTAATTGTTTTAGCTATTATCCTATCTCTTGCTTTGATTGTATTGGTAACTATACAACCCCGTCAAAATCAATTATTCTCTATGGATGCCACTAGTAATATTGGTAAACCAAGCTACTGGCAGAGCAATACCTTGGTAAAGGTGCTCACTTTATTGGTGAGTTTGTCCTTATTCGTTTTACTATTAACCTTTATGGTGATAACTTACAAATAAAATAAAACTTCAGATAATCACCTTTTGTGATTGGTCTGAAGTTTTATTTTTTATACTCAATGAAAATCAAAGAGCAAACTAGGAAGCTAGCCGCATGCTGTTCAAAACACTGTTTTGAGGTTGTGGATAGAACTGACGAAGTCAGCTCAAAACACTGTTTTGAGGTTGTGGATAGAACTGACGAAGTCAGTAACATATATACGACAAGGTGAAGCTGACGTGGTTTGAGGAGATTTTCGAAGAGTATTACTATCCATATTTTTGATAAAAGTCAACTTTCACTTGGATGAAGGTTTTGGCTTCACGTAGGAGTTGAAGAAGGGTGGCGCGGGTTTCAAATTCGTCTCTTGTTTTGGGCAGACTGCGGTTGCGAAAGACTTCCAGATAGCGTTCAATTTCATCTAGTAAATCAGAAGCAGGATTGGTCTGGCTCAGTTGACTAGCAATTTTTGAAAAGAGCTGCGCTAAAATCAGGCTTTCACTGGCAGCTAGGTGACAGGTGTTGATTTGCTGGCACATATTTCGTAGGATACGACTTTGTCGCTGTCTCATCTCAAAGTAGTGGATATGGTAGTCGGTCTGGTGAAAGAGGTGGTCAGAGTGATCCAAATAGACCAGTCTGAGGGCTTCTTCCAACAGCGTGTCTAATTCTTCAACCAGCTGTGCTCGGTTGCGTCCATCCCCTCTGGATAAATAATATTTGAAGCGTAGGAGGATATCTTTTAACTTTTCTTCTACCAATGTGTGGTAGTGCTGGATTTCCTCTTCTCGTGAAGGCATGTAGAGATTAACAAGCAAGGCAAATCCAGTACCGATTGCAAAGAGAAGGAGTTCATTGACTAGAAGATCTGGTGAGGTTGATTCTTGCACCAAGAGATGGCTAACCAAAACGGTGCTTGGTGTGATGCCAATTTCCCAGCTCATCTTGTAGGCTAGGGGCACATAAAGGGCTAGGTAGAGGCCAAGGCTCCAGATATGAAATCCGCTCAAGTGAAAAGCCAGAACCCCGATAACCAGAGCCAGAAGCATGGAAAAGAGCCGATTGCGGGCCAGTTTTAAAGTACTTCTACGTGTATCAGATAGGCTCAAGAGGGCGATGATTCCAGCCGAGACAGCTGACGAAAGATTGAGAAAATAAGCAAGAAGGCAGGCAAGACAGGTAGCTAAGATGAGCTTGGCAGTACGTTGGCTAATAGACATAAGAATTTCCTAATAAGTTAGAATAAAAGCGTAAAAGACAAGACCTGAGCAGGCTTGTCTTTATGAGTTATTTTTTACGGGCTGCTGCGTATTCGGCAACGGCGGTAAAGAGGACATCTGTAGAAGAGTTAAGGGCTGTTTCACATGAGTCTTGGATGACACCAATCACAAATCCAACCCCAACAACTTGCATGGCAATATCGTTAGAAATGCCAAAAAGGCTACAAGCAACTGGGATAAGAAGGAGGGAACCACCAGCGATACCAGAAGCACCACAGGCTGAAATAGCTGCTACCACACTGAGGACAAAGGCTGTGGCAAAGTCAACAGGGATTCCCAAAGTATTTACTGCAGCAAGGGTCAAAACGTTAATAGTAATCGCTGCCCCGGCCATGTTGATAGTAGAACCAAGTGGGATAGAAACAGAATAGGTATCTGGATCCAGTCCAAGGTCGTGGCAAAGTTTCATGTTGACAGGGATGTTGGCAGCAGAACTACGAGTAAAGAAGGCTGTCACACCGCTGACACGCAAACATTTCCAAACGAGGGGATAAGGGTTTCTCTTCATAAAGAGGAAAGCAATCAATGGATTGACTACTAAGGCCACAAAGAACATGGTTGTCACCAAGAGGGCAAGTAAGATTCCGTAGTTGGCTAGGCTTCCGATTCCCTTATCAGAGATGGTTTTGAAGACAAGACCAAGGATACCAAATGGAGCTAGGTTAATGATCCATTCGACAATCTTAGAAGTCACATCAGCCATGGTTTTCAGCAATTCTTTACTATTTTTGCTGGCTTCTCTCATGGCAATCCCGAAAACAACTGCCCATGATAGGATACCAATGTAGTTGGCTGTGACAAGGGCATTAACTGGATTGTCAACCAGTTTGAGCAAGAGGTTGCTGAGGACCTGTCCAATCCCATCTGGTGGAGCAATATCGGTATTAGCGCTATTTAAGGTAATTTCAACAGGGACGATGAAACTTGCTAGTACAGCGATGAGGGCAGCGGCGAAGGTTCCCACCAAGTAAAGGAAGATAACGGTTTTCATATTGCTATCTTGTCCCTTTTGATGTTGGGAAAGGGCATTGGCAACGAGGGCAAAGACCAGAATCGGTGCGATGGCTTTGAGGCCACCAACAAAGAGATCTCCCAGCAGGCCAATTCCTGAAATGTTAGGAAGTGTCAGTCCTAGGGTTCCTCCAATAAGCATACCAATCAAAATTCGTTTGATTAGGCTTGCCTTATTCCAAGCATGAATGAATTTTTTCATAACAATCTCCTTTGTTGTGTAATGTTTATGATTATAGTATAAATATGAACTAAAATCAAGAATTTTCTGTCTATTTTTGAAATTATTTTTGAAGATTTATGGGGAATGACACTTTATGAAAGTATGGTATAATAAATGAAAGGAGTTTTCTATGCAAGAATTTATTCAAACCTATCTCAATAAGCTTGATATAACAACGATTATCGAGAATATCTTAACCAAGCTACTTTCTCTTTTATTCTTATTTTCACTCTTTTATATAGCTAAAAAGCTACTTCATACCATGGTGCAGAGAATTGTTAAACCTTCTCTAAAAATGTCTCGTCATGATGTCGGGCGTCAGAAAACCATCTCACGTCTGTTAGAAAATGTGTTTAATTATACCCTTTATTTCTTTTTACTCTACTGCATTTTGTCGATTTTAGGTTTGCCTGTTTCGAGTTTGCTGGCAGGGGCTGGGATTGCTGGGGTGGCCATTGGTATGGGAGCCCAAGGCTTTCTGTCTGATGTCATCAATGGCTTTTTTATCCTCTTTGAACGCCAACTGGATGTGGGAGATGAGGTTGTTCTGACAAATGGTCCCATTACTGTATCGGGCAAGGTGGTTAGTGTTGGCATTCGAACAACTCAACTCAGAGGAGAAGATCAGGTTCTACACTTCGTTCCCAATCGGAATATCACCGTCGTCAGCAATTTCTCTCGGACAGACCAGGCCTGAAATTTTAGCAGATTTATGGTACAATAGAAAGAGTTTGGTAAAGGAGAGAAGATGTTTTTAGAAAAACAGTTGGGCAATGGTTGTACCTGGATTAACCTAGATTTGGACAAGTTGAAAAAACTAGAGGACCTTTCTGAAATCTACGGTTTGGACAAGGAAACCATTGAATACGCGCTGGATAGAAATGAGCGTGCCCACATGGATTATCACCGCGAAAATGGGACTGTGACCTTTATCTACAATGTCTTGAACTTGAAAAAGGATAAGGCCTACTACGAAGCCTTTCCCATGACCTTTATCGTGGAACATCGTCGCCTGATTACCATTAGTAATACCAAGAATGCCTATGTCATTGAACAGATGACCCGTTATCTGGAGAGTCATGACACGCTTTCGATTTACAAGTTTCTCTTTGCCAGTCTGGAAATCATCAGCAATGCCTACTACCCTGTCATCGAGCAGATGGATAAGAGTAAGGATGAGGTCAATGGCCTCTTGCGCCAGCGGACGACTAAGAAAAACCTCTTTGCCCTTTCCGACTTGGAAACTGGTATGGTTTATCTTACTGCGGCTGCCAAGCAAAATCGCATGTTGCTGGAACATATCCAAGGTCATGCCCTCTATCGCAGTTTTAACGAGATTGAGAGAGAGCAGTTTGATGATGCCATGATTGAGGCTCATCAGCTGGTATCCATGACAGACTTGATTTCTCAAGTCCTCCAACAACTATCAGCATCTTACAACAACATCCTAAACAATAATCTGAATGATAATTTGACAACCTTGACCATCATTTCAGTCTTGCTAGCTGTTTTGGCAGTTGTGACAGGCTTTTTTGGAATGAATGTTCCCCTACCTTTAACAGATGAGCCCCATGCTTGGCTCTACATCAGTTTGGCTAGTGCTGGGTTGTGGATTGTCCTGTCATTGTTGCTAAGGAAAATTGCGAAAAAAAGTTAAGAAAAGGAGCCAGAATGGCGATTGAAAACTACATGCCAGACTTTGCTGTAGAAGCAGTTTATGATTTGACAGTCCAAAGCCTGCAGGCGCAGGGAATCAAGGCTGTTTTGGTCGATTTGGACAATACCCTCATTGCTTGGAACAACCCTGACGGGACGCCAGAGATGAAGCAATGGCTACATGATCTTCAGGATGCGGGCATTGCTATTATCGTAGTCTCAAATAATACCAAAAAACGAGTTCAACGCGCAGTTGAGAAATTTGGGATTGATTACGTTTATTGGGCCTTGAAGCCCTTCACATTTGGGATTGACCGTGCCATGAAGGAATTCCACTATGAGAAAAGTGAAGTGGTCATGGTAGGCGACCAGCTCATGACAGATATTCGAGCAGCCCACCGTGCTGGCATTCGCTCGATTTTAGTCAAACCCTTGGTCCAACATGACTCGATCAAAACGCAGATTAACCGAGCTCGTGAGCGCCGTGTGATGCGAAAAATCACTGAACAGTACGGACCGATTACATATAAAAAAGGAATTTAACTATGGAAGAAATTCTCTGTATTGGTTGTGGAGCAACCATTCAGACGACAGACAAGGCTGGTCTTGGTTTTACCCCCCAGTCAGCACTTGAAAAAGGTTTGGAGAATGGCGAAGTCTATTGCCAACGCTGTTTTCGTCTCCGCCACTACAATGAAATCACGGATGTCCAGTTGACGGACGATGATTTCCTCAAGCTCTTGCACGAGGTGGGAGACAGTGATGCCTTAGTAGTCAATGTCATTGATATCTTTGACTTTAATGGCTCTGTCATCCCAGGCTTGCCACGTTTTGTATCAGGCAATGATGTCCTCTTGGTCGGAAATAAAAAAGATATCCTGCCCAAGTCAGTAAAACCAGGAAAGATTAGCCAGTGGCTGATGGAGCGTGCCCATGAAGAAGGGCTTCGTCCAGTCGATGTCGTCCTAACTTCAGCCCAAAACAAGCATGCCATTAAGGAAGTTATTGACAAAATCGAGCATTATCGTAAGGGTCGTGATGTCTATGTGGTCGGTGTAACCAACGTTGGAAAATCAACTCTAATCAATGCCATTATCCAAGAAATAACGGGTGACCAAAATGTCATTACGACTTCGCGCTTCCCAGGGACAACATTGGACAAGATTGAGATTCCGCTTGACGACGGATCTTATATTTATGATACGCCGGGAATCATCCACCGTCACCAGATGGCCCACTACTTGACGGCTAAAAACCTCAAGTATGTCAGCCCCAAAAAGGAAATCAAGCCTAAAACCTATCAGCTTAATCCTGAACAAACCCTGTTTTTAGGAGGTCTCGGACGCTTTGACTTCATTGCAGGTGAAAAGCAAGGATTCACAGCCTTCTTTGACAATGAACTCAAACTCCACCGTACCAAGCTTGAAGGCGCTGGTGCTTTCTACGACAAGCACCTCGGAACACTTTTGACACCACCAAATAGCAAGGAAAAAGAAGATTTTCCAAAACTAGTTCAGCATGTATTTAACATTAAGGAAAAGACAGACCTAGTCATCTCAGGCCTAGGCTGGATCCGTGTAACAGGCACAGCCAAAGTCGCCGTCTGGGCACCAGAAGGCGTTGCCGTCGTCACACGAAAAGCAATTATTTAAAATAAAATCACTGAGCGAACAAAGTGAGCTCATACAAAGATAGTTATTGCCGTGGTGTCTTGCCAATCGATAGATTGGCAAGGGGCACAATTGAGACCAAGGCTCAATTGTGAGGTCAGGAAATCCATTTTTCAAAGATGAGATCTTTGGAAAATTAGTTCCGACCGTCCCTCACCACCTAAAATAACTATCAAAAAACAAGGAAGAAATTATGTCATTAACATCAAAACAACGTGCCTTCCTCAACAGCCAGGCACACACTCTCAAACCCATCATCCAAATCGGAAAAAATGGACTGAACGACCAAATCAAAACCAGCGTCCGTCAGGCACTTGACGCCCGTGAATTGATCAAGGTTACTCTTTTGCAAAACACAGATGAAAATATCCACGAAGTAGCTGAAATCTTGGAAGAAGAAATTGGTGTGGATACAGTCCAAAAAATCGGACGAATCTTGATTTTGTTTAAACAATCTAGCAAGAAAGAGAATCGCAAGATTTCTAAAAAAGTCAAAGAAATCTAAAAAAACTACTCCAAACAACTGTTTTTACAGAGAAATAAAGGAGACTAGCCTATGGCAATCGAATTATTGACTCCCTTTACCAAGGTAGAGTTGGAGCCAGAAATCAAGGAGAAAAAACGCAAACAAGTCGGGATTCTAGGGGGGAATTTTAACCCTGTTCACAATGCCCATCTGATCGTTGCGGACCAAGTACGGCAACAGTTGGGACTGGAACAGATTCTGCTCATGCCTGAATACCAACCTCCTCACGTAGATAAAAAAGAAACCATCCCTGAACACCATCGTCTCAAGATGCTTGAATTGGCGATTAAGGGGATTGAAGGGATAGTCATTGAAACAATCGAGTTAGAGCGCAAGGGCATTTCCTATACCTACGACACCATGAAGCTTCTAACTGAGAAGAATCCAGACACAGATTATTACTTTATCATCGGTGCCGACATGGTGGACTATCTGCCTAAGTGGTACCGAATTGATGAACTGGTCGACATGGTTCAGTTTGTGGGGGTTCAGCGTCCACGCTACAAGGCTGGAACTTCCTATCCAGTTATCTGGGTGGATGTGCCTCTCATGGATATCTCATCCAGCATGGTGCGTGACTTCATTGCTCAAGGTCGGAAACCCAACTTTCTCCTGCCTCAGCCGGTGCTAGACTATATCGAGAAGGAGGGGCTCTACTGATGGCCTATCAAGACTATATCAACTGCTCTCGTGAGGCTTTGTTGGAAAAAATGGCAGAGCTTCTACCTGAAAAACGTTTAACCCATTGTCTAGGTGTGGAGCGTGCAGCCATAGAACTGGCCCAACGATTTGGAGTCGATGCCGAGAAAGCAGGTCTTGCAGGCCTTCTTCATGACTATGCTAAAAAGCTGTCAGATCAGGAATTTTTAGACTTAATTGGCCGTTATCAGCTAGACTCTAACCTCAAAAACTGGGGCAATAATGTCTGGCATGGTATGGTCGGAATTTACAAGATTCAGGAAGACTTGGATTTGGATGATTCTGAAATCCTGCGAGCCATTGAAATCCATACAGTCGGGGCGGCTCAGATGACAGACTTAGATAAGGTTATCTATGTAGCAGACTATATCGAGCATAATCGAGCCTTTCCTGGAGTAGATGTGGCGCGTGAGATTGCAAGTCTATCGCTCAATAAGGCGGTGGCCTACGAAACAGCTCGAACCGTGGAGCATCTAGCTCATCAGGGATTCCCCATCTATCCCCAAACCCTTGAAACCTATAACGCCTTTGTGCACTATTTGAAAGAGGACTAAATGAACGAAAAAGAATTATTAGAACTAGTCGTGAAAGCGGCTGATGAGAAACGTGCGGAGGATATCCTTGCACTTGATGTACAAGATTTGACTAGCGTGACGGATTACTTTGTTATTACTAGTTCAATGAATAGCCGCCAGTTGGATGCTATCTCTGATAATATCCGTGAAAAAGTAGCCCAAGCAGGTTTTAAAGGTAGCCATGTCGAAGGCGATGCAGCTGGAGGCTGGGTCTTACTGGATCTAGGTGCTATCGTAGTGCATGTCTTTTCAGAAGAAATGCGTGCCCACTATAACCTAGAAAAACTATGGCATGAGGCGGATTCTGTAGATTTATCTGAAACTTTATAGTCTTTTCCTTTATCTTTTATTACGGCGTTAACTCGTTTTGCCTAACTCCAGTTATGCCTGCAACTCGTTGCCTAGTACTAAAAGCAAACGAAAAGACTATAGTGTACAATTGAACTCAGTTGTAGTCAACTGGGTTTCTTTGCTTATTTTAGAAAAAAAGATAGAAAGGTATAGGGCGAGTGGTGTTTGCCATGGAGGCTCTTGGTATCATGTTTTATGGCAACTTATGAAACCTTTGCGGCGGTCTATGATGCGGTCATGGACGATAGTTTATACGATAAATGGACGGACTTTTCTCTTCGTCATTTGCCTAAGACCAAGGAGAGAAAGAAACTCTTGGACTTGGCTTGTGGGACAGGAATTCAATCGGTGCGCTTCTCTCAGGCTGGTTTTGATGTGACTGGTCTGGACTTGAGTGCTGATATGTTGAAGATTGCTAAGAAGAGAGCGGCTTCAGCCAAGCAAAAGATTGAATTTATTGAAGGCAATATGCTGGATTTGTCCAAGGCAGGTCAATATGATTTTGTCACTTGTTATTCGGACTCAATCTGCTACATGCAGGATGAGGTGGAAGTAGGGGACGTCTTTAAGGAGGTGTATAATGCTCTCAACGAAGATGGAGTTTTCATCTTTGATGTGCATTCGACTTACCAGACGGATGAGGTTTTTCCAGGCTATTCCTACCATGAAAATGCGGAAGATTTCGCCATGCTTTGGGATACCTATGAGGATGCAGCACCTCACTCCATCGTCCATGAGCTGACTTTCTTTGTCAAGGAGGCGGACGGTTCCTTTAGTCGTCACGATGAAGTACATGAAGAGCGGACCTATGAAGTCTTGACCTATGATATTTTGCTGGAACAGGCTGGATTCAAGTCCTTCAAACTCTATGCGGATTTTGAGGACAAGGAGCCAACAGAAACTAGCACCCGTTGGTTTTTTGTCGCGCAGAAGTAGGAGATTACCATGACCATCACAGGTATTATCGCGGAGTTCAATCCTTTTCATAATGGGCATAAATACCTGCTGGAGCAGGCTGAGGGACTGAAAATCGTTGCCATGTCTGGGAATTTCATGCAGCGTGGGGAGCCTGCTATTGTGGATAAGTGGACTCGGGCCCAGATGGCGTTGGAAAACGGAGCGGATCTGGTAGTAGAATTGCCCTTTTTAGTCAGTGTTCAGGCGGCGGATTTTTTCGCCCAAGGGGCTGTGGATATCTTGGCGCGTTTGGGTATTGATACTCTAGCTTTTGGTACAGAGGAAGTTCTGGACTACCAGAAAATTGCTGACTTATACACAGAGCAAGGTGTTGAGATGGAGAAATTTGTGGAAAATCTGCCTGATTCCCTTTCCTATCCCCAGAAAACCCAAGCTATGTGGAAGGAATTTGCTGGTCTTGATTTTTCAGGCAATACGCCCAACCATGTTCTTGCTCTTGCATATGTCAAAGCAGTTGCTGGACGAAACATCAAGTTGCATCCGATTCAGCGTCAGGGAGCTGGCTATCATTCTGTGGATAAGGATGTGGACTTTGCCTCGGCGACAGCCCTGCGTCAGCACCAGAAGGACCAAGATTTCTTAGAACACTTTATGCCTTCTGTTGCCCTCTTTGAGCAGGCCAGTAAGGTGAGCTGGGAAGACTATTTTCCCTTGCTCCGCTATCAAATCTTGTCCAATCCCGACCTAACTACCATCTATCAGGTCAATCAAGAAATGGCAGTACGCATCAAGGATGCCATCAAGACAGCCCAGTCTGTGGAAGACTTGGTTGAGGCGGTTGCGACCAAACGTTACACCAAGGCGCGTGTCAGACGTCTTTTGACCTATATTTTGGTGCAAGCTAGAGAAAGTGATTTGCCAGAAGCCATTCATGTCCTTGGATTTACTGAAAAAGGCAGGCAACACCTTAAGTCTCTGAAAGGGCAGGTCAATCTAGTCAGCCGAATTGGCAAAGAACCTTGGGATGTCATGACTCAAAAGGCAGACCAGATTTATCAACTAGGAAATCCAAGTATAGCAGAGCAGAATTTTGGAAGAGTGCCGATAAGAATAGAAACAAACTAAGTCTACTGAAAGGTGGACTTTTTGAGATTTTTTACGAATAAATAGATAGAAAAGAAAATCTTGTACAAGTTCCTGACAATTTCTTTCTTTTCGTGTATAATAGTGGAAAAGAGGTAAAACGAGGTATGGTTATGGAAGCAGTTCTTTACTCAACATTCCGAAATCATTTAAAAGACTACATGAAAAAGGTAAATGATGAATTTGAGCCTTTGACGGTGGTCAATAAAAATCCAAACGAGGACATTGTAGTTCTTTCAAAGAGCGAGTGGGATAGTATTCAAGAAACTCTGAGAATCGCTCAAAATAAGGAGTTATCAGACAAGGTTTTGCGAGGAATGGCTCAAGTCCGTGCTGGAAGCACTCAAGTCCATGTTATTGAGGAGTGAGGAATGCTGCTCAAGTTTACAGAAGATGCCTGGGCAGATTATTGCTACTGGCAAACTCAGGACAAGAAAACGTTGAAAATAATCAATAAACTAATCAAGGATATTCAACGTGATCCCTTTACAGGAATAGGTAAGCCAGAACCACTCAAGTATGACTACCAAGGAGCCTGGTCACGTCGTATCGACGCAGAAAATCGCTTGATTTATATGATGGATGGAGATAGCGTGGCTTTCTTGTCTTTCAAAGATCATTACTAGGTCTACTGAAAGGTAGGCTTTTTATTTTTTAAATTTTAGCTAATAAATTAAAGATAAAGTTGATTGGAAAATGACAGATTTCATAAGTTAAAAAGCCAGTGAAAAATTTTAGTATAATAACTAGGTTCTTGTCCCTTGAATCCGCTTTATAGCTCTTATCTTGTGGTATAATGAAGAGAATTGTTAATATTAAAAATCATAATTGAATATAAAAGACAAACAAATTTTTATATTTATAAACAATGATAAACTCTTATTTATGATTATATAACAGAAAAGAAGAAAATTTCGAAGGATAATTTGTATTTATGTCATACAAACTAATGATAGGATGGTTCAAATATGGAAGAAAATTATAATTTATCTATAACTCAAATAAAGAATTCTATTAAAGAAAATTCCTTAGTTTTGTTTGTTGGTGCAGGAATATCAGCTAATTCTAATCTACCAACTTGGGGAGAATTGATTCAATCATTAAAAAAAGAATTGGACATACCAGAAGAAAGAACAGATAGTCCACTGAGAATTGCTCAGTATTATTATGATACTTTTGGGAAAAATCAGTACACAAAGAAGATAGAAGAAATTTTCTTTAAGAAGGGATTGAGTAAACCAAATGAGTTACATAAATTAATAGAAAAAATTGCACCAAAACATATTATTACGACAAACTATGATTCACTTCTGGAGAGTCAATTTGAAAGTGGCTTGTTAAAGTACAATGTAGTAGCTGAAGATAAAGACATCCCCTATACGAGTTCGGAAAGATACTTGATTAAAATGCATGGTGACTTCAGTAAGAAAAATATTGTTTTGAAAGAAGATGATTATTCAGACTATCATTTGAACTTCCCAATGATTTCTACTTTAATCCAGTCATTGATAATGAATCATACTCTATTGTTTGTGGGGTATTCTCTAAGTGATTCGACTTTTAATTCAATTTTTAGAATGATTCAAAATACATTTAAATTGGATGCTAAAAATGCTTATTTTTATACTCCCGAGGAACCGTCTATGATCATTCGAGAGTATTATAAGAAGCAAGGAATTTTCATTATCTCTAATGAAGAGAATCTAGGTCAGGAGACATCAGAAAAACAGAACAAATTGTATTGCAGGACAAAATATTTTTTAGAGGTTCTATCAGAAAACCGAAGTCAAGATGTAAATAATGCTGATGATTTATGGAATCAACTGGCTTTTTTAGATAGACTTAGTTTTATTGATGCGAAAGATTTTTCTAGATATTCTGATTTAAAGAAAAGGGCTTTAAACTGGGATGATGAGTATTGCTGGTTTGGAAATGATCAATCAAGATTTGAAATTGATGGTCATGAAGAATTACGAATTATGGTATCTAAAAAATCTTTATTAAACCGCTTTCTAGATATGGAGATTGGTGAGCCTAGAGATTTAAAGGGTAATCGATTCTTAAGTAAGGCTTTTAAGTTGTATGAAGAAAAACAATATTCCTTAGCAAAAGCAAAATTTAGAGAACTAGCTAATATAGCATTTCGTCAGAAAGACTATTTTAATTTTTTAGTTTGTGAATTTAATTTTCAGCAAATTCAAATAATTGATAGATACGAAAAAACACCTAGTTATGCAGAGCCACTTTATGATGGAGAATTAAACGAATTAACAGAACAAATTATTAACTCGGTTACTGGAGATGAGAAAAAGATTATAGAATTTTTTAGAGATTCAATCCTTAGTCTCAATTTTTTATATAAAAAATTAGAAACTATTAATGAATTATTTGATGAAATTCGTGAAGAGCATGAAAACTATAGAAGAGGAGGGTGGTCTGAAAATAATCATCTCTTTAATGCGGAGTTTACAGTAAAAAATCTTTATAACTTTTTAAAATTAAATTGTTTATGTGTTGAACATTATAAGATTTATAAATCAATCATTAATAGATATTTAGAAATATTATTACTCAGTTATGATAATTCATATATCAAACCTGAGGCAAGTGTTTTTGATAGAACAGCCTCTTGGCTTAAAAATCTTGATTTGGATGATGTCCAATTAATTCTGCCGAGTATAGATTTTAAGGTTGTAAATTTATATTTTAGAAACTATTCATTTGGCAAAATAAAAGTTACTGAGGAAGCAAAAGAATATTTGTTGAATCGAATTACTCATCTGCAAGAAAGTCTTAAAATTACTGAGGATGAAAAACTTCGAGAACTTAAAAATATACTAACTTTTCTTCCTCTTGTTGATGATATTGACATAGAAAGAGTAATAGATATTTTAAATACTCAGACACTGTATTATAATTGGAGCGAGGAAGTTAAGGGACTTATTAAAAATGTCCTCGCTAATATGGATGCTATTGATAAAGATTCATTGAAATCTAAGATAATTGGGACTGTAAATAAACATTTAAATGAAATATTGGAGAAAAATTTTTCTTTATATAATTCAGTGTACCCACTCTATTCACGGTTACTAGAATATTGCTCAACTGAACAGGAAACTGCAATAATAGTACTCGAAAAATTTAATACAGATATTTTAAGAATAAAATATAAAAATGATGATGTAAAAAGAATTGTAGAATATTCTGATTTGATATGCCACTTTTTTAAGTATTTTGAAGAGGATGTTAAAGATGATATTCTGGATATTCTAAAAGTCTATGAACAATCAGAGAACATTATTTACCACAAAGTAATTGATCTGATGAGTTCGAATGTCTATGATTTTCCTCAGATACAAAATAAAATCTACCATCATTTGATTAAAAGAATTAATGATAAAAGAGATGAGGGGGTTAAAACTTTCCCAGACCCAAGAGAAAAATCTGTATCAGATTTATATAACTTAAGTAGAAAAGGATATTTTTCTGATTTTAAGATTTTAAAAGATATTGAAGAAGATATTCTAGGTCTTTATCCTGAAGTAGATTGGACCTGGTTCCATGATAGAAGTGATGATGTTATCCATCGTCTATTAGAACATAGAACTCCCAATAATATTAAAACTTATTTTTCAAAAAATGAAGAAGATAATAAATTGATTAATGAGTATATTTTAAAAGCTCTAGAAGAGGACAAACTAATATTTAAGAAATAAATTGATACAACTAAGTAAAAATTGTTAAGTTGTGACAAATTTGACCTTGAAGATACGCTGTGATTTCTCAAAGTGAGTTTTCAAAGATTTGAAAGTAAAAATGTTTAAATCTAGCGGAACACTATTCGGCACGGCACCAGATAATCCATAGCTGTAGAGATTCTGCGGAACTTTTTGATAGTGACAATGAATTATCTCCTCAAAAATTCAAGAAACTGTAGTCCTAAAATTCCCCAAAACATATTCTATTTTAGGTTTGTGAAAATCACTTTTTTATGGTAGAATGTAAAAGAATGTATGTCATTCGGAATAACAATAAAATGAGGTAAAAACATGGAAATCATGTCGATTGCGATTGCTGTTTTTGCCGTCATCATTGGTTTAGTCATTGGATATGTCAGCATCTCAGCCAAGATGAAATCATCTCAGGAAGCTGCGGAGTTGATGCTTTTAAATGCTGAACAAGAAGCAACTAATTTACGTGGACAAGCTGAGCGTGAAGCAGATTTACTTGTTAATGAAGCCAAGCGTGAAAGCAAGTCTCTTAAAAAAGAAGCACTATTGGAGGCCAAAGAAGAAGCCAGAAAATACCGTGAAGAAGTGGACGCTGAATTCAAATCAGAACGTCAAGAACTCAAACAAATCGAAAGTCGTTTGACAGAGAGAGCTACTAGCCTCGACCGTAAGGACGACAATTTGACGAGTAAAGAACAAACACTTGAACAAAAAGAACAAAGTATTTCTGATAGAGCGAAAAACCTTGATGCGCGTGAAGAGCAATTAGAGGAAGTCGAAAGACAAAAAGAAGCAGAGTTAGAGCGTATTGGTGCCCTGTCTCAGGCAGAAGCACGAGATATTATCTTGGCTCAGACAGAGGAAAACTTGACCAAGGAGATTGCTAGCCGTATTCGCGAAGCTGAGCAAGAGGTCAAGGAACGTTCTGACAAAATGGCCAAGGATATCCTGGTTCAAGCTATGCAACGTATCGCTGGTGAATATGTAGCGGAGTCAACAAACTCAACGGTTCATCTGCCAGACGATACTATGAAGGGACGCATTATTGGTCGTGAAGGTCGTAACATTCGTACCTTTGAAAGTTTGACAGGGGTCGATGTGATTATCGACGATACACCAGAAGTGGTGACCTTGTCAGGATTTGATCCGATTCGTCGTGAGATTGCCCGTATGACCATGGAAATGTTGCTTAAGGATGGTCGTATCCATCCAGCTCGTATCGAAGAGTTGGTTGAGAAAAACCGTCAAGAGATTGACAATAAGATCCGTGAATACGGTGAGGCCGCTGCCTATGAGATTGGTGCGCCAAACCTTCATCCAGACTTGATGAAGATTATGGGACGTTTGCAGTTCCGTACTTCTTATGGACAAAATGTCTTGCGTCATTCGATTGAGGTTGCTAAGTTGGCTGGTATCATGGCGAGCGAACTGGGTGAAAATGCGGCTCTTGCCCGTCGTGCTGGATTCCTTCACGATATCGGGAAAGCCATTGACCGCGAGGTTGAAGGAAGCCACGTTGAAATCGGTATGGAATTGGCTCGTAAGTATAAGGAACACCCAGTTGTGGTCAATACGATTGCTAGTCACCACGGTGATGTAGAAGCCGAAAGTGTCATTGCAGTGATCGTTGCTGCAGCAGATGCCTTGAGCGCAGCCCGTCCAGGTGCTCGTAGTGAGTCTCTTGAAAGCTACATCAAGCGTCTCCATGATTTGGAAGAAATTGCGAATGGCTTTGAAGGAGTACAAACTAGCTTTGCCCTTCAAGCAGGACGTGAAATCCGTATCATGGTCAATCCAGGACAAATCAAGGACGACAAAGTCACAATTTTGGCTCATAAAGTTCGTGAGAAAATTGAAAACAATCTCGATTACCCAGGAAATATCAAGGTAACCGTGATTCGCGAGCTTCGTGCAGTAGATTATGCTAAATAAATAAGAAAGAGCAGTTGAAAAATTACTGCTTTTTTGTTACACTAGATAGAAAGACTGTAAAAGATAATCTGGCTTTTTGCCATTATTCTAGAGAAATGTTATTTCACAGACTGACTAAAAGGAGACACAATGGCAGACCGAGGCTTACTAATCGTTTTTTCTGGTCCTTCAGGGGTTGGGAAAGGAACGGTTAGAAGAGAGATTTTTGAGAGTTCTGAAAACCAATTTCAATACTCTGTATCGATGACGACACGTGTACAACGTCCTGGAGAAGTGGACGGTGTTGACTATTTCTTCCGTACTCGCGAAGAGTTTGAAGAGCTGATTCGTCAAGGACAGATGTTGGAATATGCAGAATATGTCGGCAACTACTATGGCACTCCTCTGACCTATGTCAATGAAACCTTGGACAAGGGGATCGATGTTTTCCTTGAAATTGAGGTTCAAGGTGCTCTTCAGGTCAAGAAAAAGGTTCCAGATGCTGTCTTTATCTTCCTGACACCACCAGATTTGGATGAATTGCAAGATCGTTTGGTAGGACGTGGAACAGACAGTGCAGAAGTGATTGCCCAACGAATCGAAAAGGCCAAGGAAGAAATTGCTCTCATGCGTGAGTATGATTATGCGATTGTCAACGATCAGGTGCCCCTAGCTGCTGAGCGTGTCAAACGTGTTATCGAAGCAGAGCACTTCCGTGTGGATCGTGTCATTGGTCACTATCAGGAGATGTTACCAAAATCTCCAACTACTCGATAAAATTTAGAAAATAGGTACAAGTAAATGATGTTAAAACCCTCTATTGATACCTTGCTAGACAAGGTTCCTTCAAAATATTCACTCGTAATCTTGGAAGCAAAACGTGCCCACGAATTGGAAGCAGGTGCGCCAGCAACTCAAGGTTTCAAGTCTGAAAAATCAACTCTTCGCGCTTTAGAAGAAATCGAATCAGGAAATGTAACAATTCACCCAGATCCAGAAGGAAAACGTGAAGCAGTGCGTCGCCGTATCGAAGAAGAAAAACGCCGCAAAGAAGAAGAAGAAAAGAAAATCAAAGAGCAAATCGCTAAAGAAAAAGAAGATGGTGAAAAAATTTAAGGTTGGGGGGACTCAATCTTATTTTTTCTATTGCAAGAATGTACTGACAAGGAGGAGGTGAGAAGATGGCTATAGCCAAGATTATCGTAGATGTGCCCTTGATGCAGACGGACCAGCCCTATAGTTACAAGATTCCTGAGGAATTTGAGGGAATGCTGGAAGTTGGGATGCGGGTTCATGTGCCCTTTGGTAAGGGCAATCGCCTGATTCAAGGGATTGTTCTTGGTTTGGAGTCCCAACCAGATGAAGAAGAGCCTAATCAAGATTTAAAAGATATTGCTGAGGTGCTGGATTTTTCTCCTGTTCTCACGCAAGAACAACTCTGGCTGGCTGAGGAGTTACGCAAATCTGTCTTCTCCTACAAAATCTCTATCCTCAAGGCTATGTTACCAGGGTTTCTGAACTCCAGCTATGACAAGATTCTCTATCCTCTGGAAGGTCTGAGTCAGGAAGACCGAGAGCGCTTGTTTGGTTCAGAAGATTCGCTAGCCTTTTCTTCTCTAGATTTAGGTAAGCAAGCTGAAATGATGCGTTTGACTAGAAAAGGCCTGCTTGGTCTGGAATATCAGGCAGTCGATCAAAAGAAGATCAAGACCCAGTCTTGGTATGAGGTTGACCTTGCTCAATTAGAAGGAGTAGAGATTTCTACACGCGCCAAGAAAAAGTTAGAACTGAGAGACTATTTGCTGTCTCATCCTGAGAGTGCTTCCTTGGCTAGTTTGCTAGAGTCCTACTCGCGAGAGCAAGTCAACTTTTTTGTGGAACAAGGTGCTGTGTCCATAGTCCAAAAGGAAGTGCAACGCTCGGCTGCTTATTTTGAAGGCATTGAGGCAAGTCAGCCTTTGGAATTGAATCCAGAGCAAAGACAGGCGCGTGATGCGGTTGTGAGTGCTATTGGTAGTCATCAGCCTCCCTTCCTCCTTCAAGGGATTACAGGAAGTGGGAAGACCGAGGTTTATTTGCAGATTATCCAAGGGGCCTTGGACAAGGGCAAGACAGCTATTTTGCTGGTACCTGAGATTTCCCTGACTCCTCAGATGACGGAGCGTTTTATTGCACGTTTTGGGGACAAGGTGGCCATTCTTCACTCAGGCCTGTCCAATGGTGAAAAGTATGACGAATGGCGCAAGGTCGAGCGTGGAGACGCTCAAGTTGTTGTGGGCGCCAGATCGGCCATCTTTGCTCCGCTGAAAAATCTAGGTGTTATGATTATCGATGAGGAACATGAAGCGACTTATAAGCAGGACAGTAATCCCCGTTACCATGCTAGAGAAGTGGCCATTTTACGGGCCCAGTACAATCAAGCAGCTCTGGTACTTGGTTCAGCAACTCCTAGTCTGGAAAGCCGTGCTCGGGCTGGCAAAGGCGTCTATCAACACTTATGTCTAACCCAACGGGCCAATCCTTTGGCAACGATTCCTGAGGTTCAAGTGGTTGACTTTCGTGACTATATTGGACAAAACGAGACATCAAACTTTACGCCTCCTTTGCTAGAAGCCATCCAAGACCGTCTGTCTAAAAAAGAGCAGGTGGTTCTCATGCTCAATCGCCGTGGCTATTCTAGCTTTGTCATGTGTCGGGAGTGTGGGACCGTTGATACTTGTCCCAACTGTGACATTTCTCTCACCCTGCACATGGATACTAAGACTATGAACTGCCATTATTGTGGTTTTTCTAAGGACATTCCTCAGGTCTGTCCTAACTGTAAGAGCCGAAGTATTCGTTACTATGGGACAGGGACACAGAAGGCTTATGATGAGCTGGCAGAACTCTTTCCGCAGGCCCGCATTTTGCGGATGGATGTGGACACGACTCGTAAGAAAGGTAGTCATCAAGCTCTGCTTGACCAGTTTGGACAAGGGGAAGCGGATATTTTACTAGGTACTCAGATGATTGCCAAAGGTTTGGATTTTCCCAATGTGACACTAGTAGGAGTTCTCAATGCGGATACGGCCTTAAATCTGCCTGATTTCCGTTCTTCTGAGAGAACCTTCCAGCTCTTGACTCAGGTGGCAGGTCGGGCAGGTCGGGCTGAAAAAGCTGGTCAGGTCTTGATCCAGTCCTACAATCCGCAACACTATGCTATTCGATTTGCCAAGGATCAGGATTACGAAGGTTTTTATGCCTATGAAATGGGAATTAGACGACAACTTGGCTATCCACCTTACTATTTCACCATTGGCATTACCCTTTCTCATAAGAAAGAAGAAGAGGTTGTCAAACGTGCTTATGAAGTCATGAACATTTTACGATCAGGTTTGTCCGAAACAAGTAAGATTCTCGGGCCAACGCCCAAACCCATCGCCCGTACCCACAACCTATATCATTACCAGATTTTAATTAAATACCGTTTAGAAGATGAGCTGGGGACGACCCTCAATCAGGTCTTGGCCTTGACTCAAGAACGGGAAAATAGTGAGCTCCGTCTCAGCATTGACCATGAGCCACAGCAATTTTTATAAGAAGGAGAAGATATGACAAAACTAATCTTTATGGGAACTCCCGACTTTTCAGCAACAGTCTTAAAAGGTCTTTTGACAGATGACCGTTACGAAATTCTAGCCGTTGTGACCCAGCCAGACCGTGCTGTTGGTCGTAAAAAAGTTATTCAAGAAACCCCAGTCAAACAGGCTGCCAAGGAAGCAGATCTTCCAATTTACCAACCTGAAAAATTATCTGGAAGCCCAGAGATGGAAGCTATTATGAATTTAGGAGCAGATGGAATTGTGACTGCTGCTTTTGGGCAGTTTCTTCCAAGTAAACTCCTTGATAGCATGGACTTTGCTGTCAATGTTCACGCTTCCCTTCTTCCAAAACACCGTGGTGGTGCGCCTATCCATTATGCCTTGATTCAAGGTGATGAGGAAGCTGGTGTGACCATTATGGAAATGGTTAAGGAAATGGATGCAGGAGATATGATTTCTCGTCGTAGTATTCCGATCACAGATGAGGACAATGTCGGGACCTTGTTTGAAAAATTGGCGCTAGTTGGTCGCGATTTGCTTTTGGACACTTTGCCTGCCTATATTGCTGGTGATATCAAACCTGAACCACAAGAACCAAGCCAGGTCACTTTCTCGCCAAATATCAAGCCAGAGGAAGAAAAACTGGACTGGAACAAAAGCAATCGTCAACTCTTTAACCAAATCCGTGGAATGAACCCGTGGCCTGTTACCCATACTTTCCTTAAGGGCGACCGCTTTAAGATTTATGAAGCCCTACCAGTAGATGGTCAGGGAAATCCAGGAGAGATTCTCTCTATCGGCAAGAAAGAATTGATTGTCGCAACAGCTGAAGGAGCTTTGTCTCTCAAACAAGTTCAGCCTGCTGGTAAACCTAAGATGGACATTGCTTCCTTCCTCAATGGAGTTGGACGTACATTGACTGTAGGAGAACGATTTGGTGACTAAAGTAGAAACGGCTAGAAGTTTAGCTCTAGCAGTATTAGAGGATGTTTTTATCAATCAAGCATACTCAAATATCGCCTTAAATAAGCATCTCAAGGGAAGTCAACTTTCGGCAGCAGACAAGGGCTTGGTGACCGAGCTGATCTATGGAACGGTAGCCCGTAAACTGACTCTGGAATGGTACCTATCACACTTTATTGAAGACAGAGACCAGTTAGATAGTTGGCTTTATGTCCTTCTTCTCATGAGTGCTTACCAGCTCCGCTATTTGGATAAGATTCCAGACCATGCTGTGGTCAATGAAGCAGTAGAATTAGCCAAAGTCCGTAAAAAAGGCAGTGAAAAATTGGTCAACGCTGTCCTTCGCCGTATCTTGCGTGAAGGCTGGCCAGATATTGCCAGCATCAAACGAAAAAACAAGCGTGACTCCATAGCCTATTCCCTTCCGGTTTGGCTAGTTGCCAAGCTCAAGGAAGAATACGGAGAGGAGCGAGCGCAAGCTATTTTTGAAAGTCTCTTGGTGCGTAACAAGGCCAGTATTCGTGTGACTGATTTAAGCCGAAAAGAGGAAATCAAAGCCTTGTTGGAGGCCAGTGATTCATCCTTGTCTCCTTCTGGTCTGGTTAAGGAGCAGGGGCATTTTGCAGGCCATGATTTGTTTGCAGAGGGAGCCATTACCATCCAAGACGAGTCCAGTCAGCTGGTTGCGCCAACTTTGAATTTGCAGGGAGATGAGCGAGTGCTTGATGCTTGTGCGGCTCCGGGTGGGAAAACAGCCCATATAGCCTCTTATCTCAAGACAGGTCAGGTTACTGCTCTGGACTTGTACGACCATAAGTTGGACTTAATCCAAGAAAATGCCCAACGTTTAGGAGTTGCAGATCAGGTTCAAAGGCAAAAACTAGATGCCAGAAAGGTGCATGAGCTTTTTGGGCAGAATTCCTTTGACAAGATTCTAGTGGATGCTCCCTGTTCAGGAATCGGTCTTTTGCGACGGAAACCAGACATCAAATACAATAAAGAAACGGCAGATTTCGCGTCCTTGCAGGAAATTCAGCTAGAAATATTAGGTAGTGTTTGTCAAACACTAGGCAAAGGTGGTATAATAACTTATAGTACCTGTACTATTGTCTCAGAGGAGAATTTTCAAGTCGTTGAGGCGTTTTTAGAAAATCATCCTGAGTTCGAGCAGGTAAAACTAGAACATGAATGTAAGGATATCGTGAAAGACGGCTGTATCCTCATTACACCTGAATTGTATGGAAGTGATGGATTCTTCATCAGTCAATTTCGCAAGATATCGGATTAGGAAGGAACTGACACATGGAAATTTCATTATTAACAGATGTTGGTCAGAAACGAACAAATAACCAAGACTATGTCAACCACTATGTCAATAGAGCTGGACGTACTATGATTATTTTAGCTGATGGGATGGGAGGTCATCGCGCAGGGAATATCGCTAGTGAAATGGCGGTAACAGACCTAGGTATAGCTTGGGTTGACACCCAGATCGATACAGTCAATGAAGTACGTGAATGGTTCGCCAATTACCTAGAAATTGAAAATCAAAAGATTCATCAACTTGGACAAGATGATGCCTATAAAGGAATGGGAACAACTCTTGAGGCTGTTGCTATTATTGGCAATCAAGCTATCTATGCCCATATTGGAGATTCTCGTATCGGTTTGATTCGTGGAGAAGAATACCACCAGTTGACGAGCGACCATTCTTTAGTTAATGAATTACTCAAGGCAGGTCAATTGACACCAGAAGAAGCAGCTAGCCATCCACAGAAAAATATTATTACCCAGTCAATCGGTCAAAAAGATGAAGTTCAACCTGATTTTGGAATGATTACCCTTGAGCCAGGAGACTATCTCTTGCTCAATAGTGATGGTTTGACTAACATGATTTCAGGCAGTGAGATTTGTGATATTGTAACCAGTGATATTCCTTTGGCAGATAAAACAGCGACGCTTGTGCGTTTTGCTAACAATGCAGGAGGTTTAGACAACATTACGGTTGCCCTTGTTTCTATGAACGAGGAGGATGCAGAATGATCCAAATCGGCAAGATTTTTGCCGGACGCTATCGGATTGTGAAACAGATTGGCCGAGGAGGCATGGCAGATGTCTATTTGGCCAAGGATTTAATTCTAGACGGAGAAGAAGTGGCAGTGAAGGTCCTGAGGACCAACTACCAGACGGACCCGATAGCTGTAGCTCGTTTTCAGCGTGAAGCGAGAGCTATGGCAGATCTAGACCATCCTCATATCGTTCGGATAACAGATATTGGTGAGGAAGACGGTCAACAGTATCTTGCAATGGAGTATGTTGCTGGACTAGACCTTAAACGCTATATCAAGGAACACTACCCTCTTTCTAATGAAGAAGCAGTCCGTATTATGGGACAAATTCTCTTGGCTATGCGTTTGGCCCATACTCGAGGAATTGTTCACAGGGACTTGAAACCTCAAAATATCCTCTTGACACCAGATGGGACTGCCAAGGTCACAGACTTTGGGATTGCGGTAGCCTTTGCTGAGACAAGTCTGACTCAGACTAACTCTATGCTGGGCTCAGTTCATTACTTGTCACCAGAGCAGGCGCGTGGTTCGAAGGCGACTGTGCAGAGTGATATCTATGCCATGGGGATTATTTTCTATGAGATGTTGACAGGCCATATCCCTTATGACGGGGATAGTGCGGTGACCATCGCCCTTCAGCATTTCCAGAAACCACTGCCGTCAGTTATTGATGAAAATCCATCTGTGCCTCAGGCTTTGGAGAATGTTGTTATCAAGGCAACTGCCAAGAAATTGACAGATCGTTATCAGTCAGTTGCAGAGATGTACGTGGACTTGTCTAGTAGCTTGTCTTACAATCGTCGCAATGAGCCTAAACTGGTATTTAATGATACTACTAAGGCGGACACCAAGACACTACCAAAGGTATCCCAGAGTACCTTGACTTCGATTCCTAAGGTGCAAACACAAAGTTCGAAGCCACAGACTGCGAAACCGAGTCAGCAGGTTTCAGAAGATAATTACGCAAGCAAGCCTGTTAAGAAACGGAAATTTAGAGTTCGTTATATGATTTTGTTGGCCAGCATTGTATTGGTGGCAGCTTCTCTGATTTGGATCTTATCCAGAACTCCTGCAACCATTGCCATCCCAGATGTGGCAGGTCAGACAGTTGCGGAGGCCAAGGAAACGCTCAAGAAAGCCAATTTTGAGATTGGCGAGGAGAAATCAGAGGCTAGTGAAAAGGTGGAAGAAGGGCGGATTATCCGTACAGATCCTGAAGCTGGAAAGACTCGAAAAGAAGGTTCGAAAATCAATTTGGTTGTCTCATCAGGCAAGCAATCTTTCCAATTGAGTAACTATATCGGCCGTAAATCGACAGATGTTATAGCAGAACTCAAGCAGAAGAAGGTTCCTGAAAATCTCATCAAAATTGAGGAAGAAGAATCAAGTGAGAGCGAAGCAGGAACTGTTCTCAGACAGAGTCCAGCTGCCGGAACAACCTATGATTTGAGCAAGGCCTCAACGATTACCTTAACCGTTGCTAAGAAAGTAACCAGCGTTGCTATGCCAAGTTATATAGGATCTAGTCTTGAATTTACTAAAAATAATCTCGTTCAAATTGTCGGTATTAAAGAAGCCAATATTGAAGTTGTAGAAGTGTCGACAGCTCCTGATGGAACTGCTGAGGGGACTGTTGTAGAGCAAAGTCCAAAAGCAGGCGAAAAGGTTGATTTGACTAAGACTCGTGTCAAGATTTCAATCTACAAACCAAAAACACCACCGTCAACGTCATCATCAGCACCAGCCCAACGTGGAAACCAAGGTTCTACTACGACACCAAGTCAGGGGAACCAACAAGGAAATCAACGAGGGAATGCACCTGCTACTACTCAATCAAGTAGTGAAGGGAACCACGAAAATTCTCGTGATTAAACGAATCTTTGTCATGATTTCATGGCAAAGATTTTTTTTGACTCCAGATTTGTGATAGAATAGAAGGAGTTGATAAAAGGAGGAAAGTATGGAAGAATCAAGAGAATTAAATGCCGTTATTGATGTGATTATGTTAGCTGGAACCATTCTCCTCAAAAGTGGTTCAGAGATTCATCGCGTAGAAGATACCATGATTCGGATTGCGCATTCGCAGGGGATTGTGGATTGTAATGTTCTTGCCATGCCTGCTGCCATCTTTTTCTCCATTGAAAATACCAATATTTCGCGTATGAAGCGCGTGACCTCATCTTCTTATAACATCGAAAAAGTCTGCGATGTGAACCAGATTTCTCGTCAGCTGGTTGGGGGGCGGATTGATTTAGAGACAGCCTTCAAGCAATTGACGACTTTACAAACTCAACCCCTTCCCTATACTAAGTTGCAGGTAACTTTGGCTGCGACCTTTAGTGCCCCTTTCTTTTCAGTTATGTTTAGTGGAAACATCTACGACGCACTTGGGGCAGGAGTGGCGACCTTATTTGGTTTTGCCTTTTCCCTCTATGTGGAAAAGTTTATCCGAATTCCTTTTGTAACAGCATTTGCTGGAGCCTTTGTCTTTGGGATGATAGCTCAGTTTTGGGCGCGCTACACAGGCTTTCCCTCAACGGCAGATTTGATTATAGCTGGTGCGGTCATGCCTTTTGTACCAGGAATTGCCTTGACCAATGCGGTTCGTGATATTATGACTAACCACATAAACTCTGGTATGAGCAAGATGTTTGAATCCCTGCTCATTACCCTTGCTTTAGGGGCAGGAACTTCTGTCGCCTTGGTATTGATGAACTAATATGACACTAACAACCTTTTTATTACAAGCAGTAGCAAGTCTTCTTGCCATTATTACCTTTCTAATCGTACTCAATGTTCAGCGGTCCATGCTCTTACCTGGAGGGATTTTGGGCATGGCTGTCTGGCTAATCTATCTTTTGCTCAAAGAACCGACCAATGTTATTGTGGCTACTTTTATTGCAGCCATTATCGGTTCTTGTGTCAGCCAGATTTTAAGTATTCTTTATAAGACACCTGCTGTGGTCTTTATCTTGGCCATCTTGGCACCTCTGGTTCCGGGTTATCTCTCCTATCGGACAACTGCCTTTTTTGTGACGGGAGATTACAGTCATGCCATTGCTAGTGCAACCTTGGTTGTTATGTTGGCTTTGGTGATTTCCATTGGAATGGCTAGCGGAACAGTGATTCTTAGACTGTATTCCTATTTAAGAAAGCAGCATAATGGTTAGAATAATAAGCGACTTGATTTGGTGAATCAAGTCTTTTTTCTCTCTTTTACTGCCATTTGTGATAAAATAGTATAGAACGATTTTTTACAATGAATGATAAAACAGAGGTAAATATGACAATCGGTATTGATAAGATTGGTTTTGCGACCAGTCAATATGTCTTGAAATTACAAGACTTAGCAGAAGCGAGGGGAATTGACCCTGAAAAATTAAGTAAAGGACTCTTACTCGAGGAATTGAGTATTGCGCCCCTAACTGAGGATATCGTGACCTTGGCGACCAGTGCTAGTGACTCTATTTTAACTGAGCAAGAAAGAGCAGAAATTGACATGGTCATTGTAGCTACTGAGTCAGGAATTGACCAAAGCAAAGCTGCGGCCGTCTTTGTGCATGGTTTGCTGGGCATCCAGCCTTTTGCTCGTAGTTTCGAGATTAAAGAAGCCTGCTATGGGGCGACAGCTGCCCTCCATTATGCCAAATTGCATGTGGAAAATTCTCCAGAGTCCAAGGTCTTGGTCATTGCCAGTGATATTGCCAAATACGGTATTGAAACTCCAGGAGAACCCACTCAGGGTGCTGGAAGTGTGGCCATGTTGATTACACAAAATCCACGCATTATGGCCTTTAATAATGATAATGTGGCTCAGACCCGTGATATCATGGATTTCTGGCGTCCAAATTACTCTACAACGCCTTATGTAAATGGTGTCTATTCTACCCAACAATACTTGGATAGTTTGAAAACGACTTGGCTTGAATATCAAAAACGCTACCAGCTTACTTTGGATGATTTTGCAGCTGTTTGCTTCCACTTGCCTTATCCTAAATTAGCGCTAAAAGGCTTGAAAAAAATCATGGATAAGAGCCTGCCTCAAGAGAAAAAAGACCTCTTGCAAAAGCATTTTGACCAGTCTATTCTCTACAGTCAAAAAGTGGGGAATATCTATACAGGTTCTCTCTTCCTTGGACTCCTATCTCTCTTGGAAAATACAGATAGCTTGAAGGCTGGGGATAAAATCGCCCTTTATAGTTACGGAAGCGGGGCTGTGGCTGAGTTCTTCAGTGGTGAATTGGTTGAAGGATATGAAGCATATCTAGATAAAGACCGCTTGAACAAACTCAACCAACGAACTGCCCTATCCGTTGCAGACTATGAAAAAGTCTTCTTTGAGGAAGTAGACTTAGATGAAACAAACTCTGCCCAGTTTGCTGGCTATGAAAATCAAGATTTTGCCTTGGTTGAAATTGTGGACCACCAACGCCGTTATAGCAAGGTTGAAAAATAATGAAGATAAGTTGGAATGGATTTTCTAAAAAATCATACCAAGAGCGCCTCGAGCTGTTAAAAGCTCAGGCGCTCCTTAGTCCTGAGAGACAAGAGAGTTTGGAGCAGGATGAACAGATGAGTGTGACTGTGGCAGACCAGCTGAGTGAGAATGTAGTGGGAACTTTTTCTCTGCCTTATTCGCTGGTCCCAGAGGTTCTCGTTAACGGTCAGGAATACACAGTTCCCTATGTGACAGAAGAACCCTCAGTGGTTGCTGCGGCCAGCTATGCCAGTAAAATCATCAAGCGAGCAGGTGGCTTTACTGCACAAGTCCATCAACGCCAGATGATTGGTCAGGTAGCCCTTTATCAAGTTGTTAATCCTGAACAAGCGCAAGAGAAGATTGCCAGCAAGAAAGCAGAACTCTTGGAGCTTGCCAATCAAGCTTATCCTTCCATCGTTAAACGCGGGGGCGGGGCGCGTGATTTGCATGTAGAGCAGATCAAAGGTGAAACAGACTTTCTCGTTGTTTATCTCCATGTCGATACCCAAGAAGCTATGGGTGCTAATATGCTCAACACCATGCTGGAAGCCTTGAAACCAGTCTTAGAAGAACTCAGTCAGGGACAGAGTCTCATGGGGATCCTATCAAACTACGCGACCGATTCTCTGGTGACTGCAAGTTGTCGTATCGCCTTTCGCTACTTGAGCCGCCAAAAGGATCAAGGACGAGAGATTGCGGAGAAAATAGCTTTGGCTAGCCAATTTGCGCAGGCTGATCCTTATCGAGCCACTACCCACAATAAAGGAATTTTTAACGGTATTGATGCCATTTTGATTGCCACTGGTAATGACTGGCGTGCCATCGAAGCAGGGGCTCATGCCTTTGCCAGTCGAGATGGACGCTATCAAGGTCTTAGCCGATGGACGCTGGACCTTGAAAGAGAAGAATTGGTCGGTGAGATGACTCTGCCCATGCCTGTGGCAACCAAGGGTGGCTCTATCGGTCTCAACCCTCGTGTAGCTCTTAGTCATGAACTATTGGGAAATCCTTCTGCCAAAGAATTATCCCAGATTATCGTGTCTATTGGTCTTGCCCAAAACTTTGCGGCCCTCAAAGCATTGGTCAGCACAGGCATTCAGCAAGGCCACATGAAATTGCAGGCCAAATCCTTGGCACTTCTCGCAGGTGCTAGTGAATCCGAGGTAGCTCCCCTAGTCGAGCAGCTTATCGCAGATAAAACCTTTAACCTAGAGACAGCCCAGCGCTACCTAGAAAATTTAAGATCATAAAAAACTCAGACGAAGCCAGTCTGAGTTTTCTTGTGCTTAAATACTTTTTCCTGGTAATAGTGTAACTGGTAAAAAGTAACCAGTTGTCGCAACTTCCTTGCCTTCAATCTTTTGCAAGAGAAGATCAACAGTGAGGCAGGCAATTTCTTCCAAGGGTTGCTTGATAGTAGCCAGTTGAGGGTAGTAATTCTCGATAAAGTAGGTACCATCGTAACCGATGACTTTGAGCTCTTCAGGGACAGAAATGCCCAGTTCCTGGGCGATTTTAATGACCAGAATAGCGGTTAAGTCATCTGAAGCAAAGATGGCGTCTGGTTTTTGTCGAGTTAAGATATTCTTGATTTCCATTTCTTTTCTGACAGGAGAAAAGTCACTGGAAACATTGATAATAGGTGCTTTCGGGAGAACAGAGGCAAAGCCAGCGTGGCGTAGCCCAGTTGGCGAATTGGAATTGTCATTCCCTGTAATCATGATGATAGACTGGGCACCTGTCTTAACCAAAGTCTGGGCAGCAAGAACCCCACCAGCATAGTTGTCAGAGGAAACGACTGGAATGTCTGGCGATAGGTTGCGGTCAAAGGAAATAATTGGTGCCGTCACGCGATTGTAGTCTTCGATTCCCAAGTTGTGACTACCCGAAATGATGCCGTCCACCTGATTGGCTTCCAACATTTCGATGTATTCGCGTTCCTTTTCAGAATCGTGCTCACTGTTGCAGATGATGGTCTTATAACCATTTTTGAAGAGTTGGTGTTCCAGCTTATCAATCAATTCTGCATAGAAAACGTTAGAAATATTGGGGAAAATCAAGCCGATTAACTTAGCTGATTTTCCTTGCAGACTACGAGCTAGGTTGTTGGGTTTATATCCCAATTCTCGCATGGCTTCATTTACCTTTTGAATGGTTTTTTCAGAGAGATACCCTTTTTTATTGATAACCCGAGAAACGGTAGTAGGACTGACGCCTGCAAGTTTGGCGACATCAGTTAGTTTTGCGACCATAATCTAATTCATAGTAAGTTCCAGTTGGGTTTCCAGATTTAATTAGGATTCCATTTTGGTCCTCATGTGGGAAGACACGACCAGAAAATACTTTTTCTCCTTTATTGATGAAAATTTCAAAGACAGAGTTATCGATGAAGATTGTAGCAGTAGTAGCCTGGTTATCGATTGGGCAAGAACGTGTAGTTCCAAATTCTTGGGCATACTGTTCACCAGCCTGGCTACGATCTACTGTCACTTGACCATTTACAAGGTCAAAGTTGATGGAAAGTCCCTTGCCTTCTTGATTAGCAAGTAAGACAATCTCGCTCTGGCTATTAGCTTCCAAGTTGAGTTCAAGTTCGTAAGTGTTCTTGGTTTGGGCACGGTTTGAGAAAGGTTCTTCAGAAGCACGAAGGTCCTTGATAGCTGCGACTGGGTATTGGTAGAGTTTGCCGTCTTTGATAGTGAGTTCCTTGACTAAAGAGAAGGTTCCTTGGTGGTCAAAACGGTCAGATGGATATGAAACATCAGGCAAGCCAAGCCAGCTAACAGCTAGAGCACGTCCATCAGGAGCGTTGAAGGCTTGAGTTGCATAGGCTTCGAAACCATAGTCCATGTTTTGAAGTTGAGATACATTTACCATTTTGGCATTTTCAGGGTCAAAGGAAGCCCCAATCTTATACATATTTGGAAAGATATTATCGTAGTCTAGAACGTTTTTATCCAATCCTTGTGGGCAGTAGAGAAGGACAGGTTGTTCCCCTACAAAAACCAGATTTGGACATTCCATCATGTAGGCAGTACGGTCGTTAGCAAAGTCAAGGTCGCCAACAGCTTGCCAGTTTGTGTAGTCGTTGTCAATAGCTTTGTAGAGACGGACGAAGCCTTTTTTCTCCAAGTCCTGTCCACCGACGATGGCATAATATTGACCCTTGAAGTTAAAAATTTGTGGGTCACGGAAGTGGTCAGTTGAGTCAGCAGGCTGGTCAATCAAGATCTTGTCAATCTTCGTAATCTTACCATCCTTGTCCATCAAAGCTCCAATCTGGTAAGGGTGACGGATCCAGTTTTCATCACGGACATTTCCTGTATAAAATAAGAACAAGTTATCACCAAACTGCATGGCAGAACCAGAGTAGGCACCGTGGCTATCTAATGGAGTGTCAGGCAAAACTTTGACTCCAGTTTCTCTAAAGTGAACCAAGTCATCACTTTCCAATTGTACCCAAGATTTTAAACCGTGGGCTGCACCGAAAGGAAAGTTCTGATAAAAAACAATCCACTTGCCATCAAAGTAAGAAAAGCCATTTGGGTCGTTTAGAAGTCCTGTTTTTGGCTCAACATGGTAATGAGTATGCCATGGAGATTGAGCCATATTTTCCTTTATATGTTGAATTTCTTCTTGCGTCCAATCTTGATAAAGTCTGTAACGACGTTCAGTTGTCCATTCCATTCATTCATTCCTCCAATAATCTTATCACTTTTAATAGTAACCGTTTTCGGTAAAAAATGCAAGCCATTTATGTTAAAAAAGAGAAAAACCTATCAAACGTTTATCATAAAAAGAAACCAGAAAATCAATCATCTATCTACATAAAATTGAAAGAAAGTGAAACAAAACCCTTTTTAACTCACATTTTAAACTATTTTTTTAAAGAATCTCTTAAGAAACCCTCAAAATCTATCAAAAAAAGACCTTACTCTAAGAAACAAATATTTTTTCTGCAAAACGCTTGACATATTTTTGAAAGATGATAAAATAATACTCGTAGGGCGAGTAAAATCGCTTTCATACAAGAATAAATTTTTTATAAGGAGATTTTTGCAAATGAACAATCAGGAAATTGCAAAAAAAGTCATCGATGCCTTGGGCGGACGTGAGAATGTTAACAGTGTAGCTCACTGTGCAACTCGTCTTCGTGTCATGGTCAAAGATGAAGGAAAAATCAATAAAGAAGTGATTGAGAACTTGGAAAAAGTTCAAGGTGCTTTCTTTAACTCAGGTCAATACCAAATCATCTTTGGTACAGGTACAGTTAACAAAATGTACGATGAAGTTGTTGCGCTTGGTTTGCCAACATCATCTAAAGATGACATGAAAGCAGAAGCTGCTAAACAAGGAAATTGGTTCCAACGTGCGATCCGTACTTTCGGTGACGTTTTCGTTCCAATCATCCCTGTTATCGTAGCGACAGGTCTCTTCATGGGTGTGCGTGGTCTTTTCAACGCTCTTGAAATGCCGCTTCCAGGTGACTTTGCAACTTACACACAAATCTTGACAGATACAGCCTTTATCATCTTGCCAGGTTTGGTTGTGTGGTCAACTTTCCGTGTATTCGGTGGAAATCCAGCTGTTGGTATCGTTCTTGGTATGATGCTGGTTTCCGGTTCACTTCCAAATGCTTGGGCCGTTGCTTCTGGTGGTGAAGTGACTGCTATGAACTTCTTCGGATTTATCCCAGTTGTTGGTTTGCAAGGATCTGTTCTTCCAGCCTTCATCATCGGGGTTGTCGGAGCTAAATTTGAAAAAGCTGTCCGCAAGGTTGTTCCAGATGTGATTGACCTCTTGGTAACACCATTCGTGACACTTTTGGTCATGTCTATCCTTGGACTATTTGTCATCGGACCAGTCTTCCATGTTGTTGAAAACTACATCCTTCTTGGAACAAAAGCTATTCTTAACTTGCCATTTGGTCTTGGTGGTTTCTTGATTGGTGGAGTTCACCAAGTTATCGTCGTATCAGGTGTTCACCACATCTTCAACTTGCTTGAAGTTCAATTGCTTGCTGCTGACCATGTTAACCCATTCAACGCTATTATCACTGCGGCTATGACAGCCCAAGGTGCTGCGACTGTTGCGGTTGGTGTTAAAACTAAAAATCCAAAACTGAAAACACTTGCTTTCCCAGCTGCTCTTTCTGCCTTCCTCGGTATTACAGAGCCTGCTATCTTCGGGGTGAACTTGCGCTTCCGTAAACCATTCTTCCTTTCATTGATTGCTGGTGCAATCGGTGGTGGATTGGCTTCAATCCTTGGACTTGCTGGTACTGGTAGTGGTATCACTATCATCCCTGGTACAATGCTTTATGCAGGTAATGGACAACTTCCACTATACCTTCTTATGGTAGCTGTATCATTTGCACTTGGTTTTGCTCTTACTTACATGTTTGGTTATGAGGATGAAAAAGAAGTTGCTACTGAAGTAGAGACAGAACGTTTGGTCCAAGAAGAAACAACTGGTAACATTCCAGCAGCTCTTCAAAATGAAACACTTGTAACTCCTATCGTTGGTGATGTTGTTGCTCTTGCTGATGTTAATGACCCAGTCTTCTCAAGCGGAGCTATGGGACAAGGTATCGCTGTGAAACCAAGTCAAGGTGTGGTTTATGCACCAGCTGATGCTGAAGTTTCAATTGCCTTTCCAACAGGACACGCTTTTGGTTTGAAAACAACTGATGGTGCTGAAGTTTTGATTCACGTTGGTATTGACACTGTATCTATGAATGGTGAAGGTTTTGAAGCAAAAGTTGCTCAAGGTGATAAGGTTAAAGCTGGCGATGTTCTTGGAACATTTGACTCAAACAAAATTGCTGCAGCTGGACTTGATGATACAACAATGGTTATCGTTACAAACACAGCTGACTACGCTTCAGTAGCTCCAGTCGCAACAGGTTCAGTTGCGAAGGGGGATGCTGTGATCGAAGTGAAAATCTAATCAATCCTCTCTAATGTGAAAACGAACAAATGACATGTTTGTTCGTTTTTGCTTGAATGGTAAGATTTACAGAGGAAAATCTAAAAAATAGAGAAATTTAGACTTTCGAAATATGCTATAATAAAGAAAATAAAAACAAGAGGTTTATCATGACAAAATTATATGGAAGCTTGGAAGCGGGCGGTACAAAGTTTGTTTGTGCTGTCGGTGATGAAAACTTTAACGTTGTAGAAAAAACACAATTTCCAACAACAACTCCAATCGAAACAATCGATAAAACCATTGAGTTCTTCTCAAAATTCGACAACCTTGCTGGTCTTGCAGTTGGTTCATTTGGTCCGATTGATATTGATAAAAACTCAAAAACTTATGGCTTTATCACGACGACTCCAAAACCAAACTGGGCAAATGTGGACTTGCTTGGTGCCCTTCGTCGCGCCCTAAACGTGCCTATGTACTTCACTACAGACGTAAACAGCTCTGCTTATGGTGAAGTGGTTGCTCGTAATAATGCTGGTGGTCGTATCGAAAACTTGGTTTACTACACAATCGGTACAGGTATCGGTGCAGGTGTTATCCAACGTGGAGAGTTTATCGGTGGTGTGGGTCACCCTGAGATGGGTCATTATTATGTTGCTAGACACCCAATGGATATTGAAAAAGAGTTTAAGGGGGTTTGTCCTTTCCATAAGGGATGTCTGGAAGGCTATGCAGCTGGTCCAAGTTTGGAAGCTCGTACAGGTGTTCGTGGGGAAAACATTGAACTCAACAACCCTGTTTGGGATGTTCAAGCCTACTATATAGCTCAAGCTGCGGTTAATGCGACAGTGACTTTCCGACCAGACGTGATTGTCTTTGGTGGAGGGGTCATGGCTCAACAACACATGCTGGACCGTGTCCGTGAGAAATTTACATCTCTTCTCAATGGTTACCTACCAGTACCAGATGTGCGTGATTACATTGTAACGCCAGCAGTCGCAGGAAATGGTTCTGCTACTCTTGGGAACTTTGTCCTTGCAAAAGAAGTTTCAAAATAAAGCACAAAATCCGCTTGGGAAACCAAACGGATTTTTTACGTGTCAAAGCATTTGCCAGAAAAAGTCGATAATATAGGTCAGACCGTAGGTATAAACCACGAGGGTAAAGGGCTTGGTCAGAATGATGATGGTCATATAGCGCTTGAAGCTCATCTTGGTCAGGGCGGCCAGCATACAGAGAAAGTCAGCTGGACTAATGGGCCAAATCATCATAAAGATAAAGAAACGGTCAAAACGATTGCCCTTATCCAACCAACCGATATACTTGTCATAGGTGCGCTTGCTGACGACGGACTGGACAAAGGCAGCCCCATAGAGGCGAACCAGATAAAAGATAATGGCACAGCCAATCACGATGCCGATATAGTTGTAGATAGTCCCGATGATGTGGCCGTAGATAAAGACACCAGCCACCGAGGTCAAGGCCCCAGGAATGATAGGGACGACCGTTTGTAAAATCTGTAAAAAGATAAAGAGAGGTGGACCCCAGATACCTGCCTGCTGGATAAAGGCAGAGAGGGTTTCCTTAGACTGTAAAATCCCAGCCTGATAAGCCCAAATACAGAAAATCAAACTCCCAACCCCGCCGACAATCGATGAGATGTTGATAACTTGCTGCAGAAGGGGAGAAACAGCTTTCATTTGTTTATCCTGTGACATGTAAACTCCTCATAGATAGTATAACTCTACTATACCATATTTTGGAGGAGAAAGGGGGAATGAGTCTTTTTTGTGATGGGAAGAGTGGTGGATTTTGAGCCTAAACATGCTATAATAAAGGGAGCAGACAAGTAGCAAAGGAGAGAGTATGATACAGGTAAAACCAGAACTGGAGATAGAAAAACAATTGATCAGCCAACTGGTAACTGGGGAAAGTCAATGGACTTACAGAGATGACCTTAAAACAGAAGAGCAATTATGGGAAAACTTCTTTGAAAAGCTAGCCCAGAACAATGTGGCTCTATTGGCAGATCATCCCCTGACAGAACAGGAAAAACGCCAGATAAAGAATCAACTGAACTTTGTTAGCTACTATGATGCGGCCAAGTGGTTGGTCGGCGAAAATGGCATTGCCAAGGTTGAGGTTCAGAGAGAAGATGCTAGTTTGGGGACTATCCGTTTATCTGTCATTTGGCGAGACAATATCGCAGCTGGTAAGTCTAGTTATGAGGTTGTCAACCAAGTTGAGAGAGATAAGATAAATCCTCAGGATCAAGACCGCAGGCTAGATGTGACCCTCTTGATCAATGGCCTTCCCATGATTCAGATCGAGCTTAAGAGTCCCAGAGTTGCTTTTCTAGATGCCTTTCATCAAATTAAGAAGTATGATAAGGAAGGCAAGTTCCGTGGTATTTACTCTAGCTTACAGATGTTTGTTGTGACCAATAAAGTAGACACACGCTATATCGCTGCAGCTAGGGAAAATAAACTCAACAAGCAATTTCTAACCAAGTGGGTGGATAAGGACAACCAACCTATAACGAGCTTGACCAGTTTTGCCCACGAAGTCCTTTCCATCCCTCGTGCCCACCAGATGGTCATGCAGTATTCTGTCCTTGATGATAGTAAGAAGGCTCTCATCCTCCTGCGTCCCTACCAGATCCATGCCATCGAAGCAGTGCAAGAAGCCTCTCGCCAGCAAGCATCAGGATATGTCTGGCACACGACAGGTTCAGGTAAGACCCTGACTTCTTATAAGGTAGCTCGGAATCTCCTCCAAATTCCATCCATCCAAAAGACGATTTTTGTCGTTGACCGCAGGGACTTGGATCAACAGACCACTTCATCTTTTCTCTCCTATGCGACCAATGATGTCATTGATATTGATGAGACGGATAATACCCATGATTTGGTCAAGCGACTAGGAAGCAATGATAAGCGTGTGGTGGTAACGACCATCCAGAAAATCACCACCATGATGCGTAAGTTTGAACAAGGACTTTACCAGCGTGATGCTGACAAAATCAAGGGCCTTCGAGTGGCCTTTGTCGTGGATGAATGCCACCGTACCGTAACACCTCAAACACAAAAAGACATTAAAGCCTTTTTCCCACAGTCGCTTTGGTATGGTTTTACAGGCACACCTATCTTTAAGGAAAATAAACGCCAGCAAGTTGGTGATCTAGCCCAAACCACCCAGCAACAGTACGGTGACCGTCTCCATGAGTATACGGTCAAGGAAGCTATCCATGATGGAGCAGTTTTAGGTTTTAAGGTCGATTATCGCAATACCCTCATAACGGATAAATCCGAAAAAGACATACCAGATACTGTCTATGAGGATGAGGAGCATATGTTGGAAGTCTTGGATGCCATTATCAATAAATCCCGTCAACAGCTAGGCTTCCAAAAGGGAGTTGGTAAGACCTATAATGCTATCCTGACCGTCAAGTCAATCCCTCAAGCCCAAGCCTACTATGACCTCCTCAAACGGGTCAAGGCTGGGGAGACGAGAGTCAAGGTATCGGAGAGGGTCAAGCAGGTCCTTCCTGACTTTCCAAAGGCGACTATCACCTACTCGGTCACAGAAAACGAAGAAGACTCAAGAGCCAATCAAGACCACATGAAGCAAGTCTTAGAGGAGTACAACCAAGAGTTTGATACCCACTTTACCATGGCGGATCTTCGTGGCTTTAATACGGATGTCAATAACCGTCTTGCTCGAAAACAGGACAAATACCTCTATCGCAATGAACAGTTGGACTTAGTCATCGTGGTCAATCGTCTCTTAACAGGATTTGATGCGCCTTGTTTATCGACCCTCTTTATCGATCGCAAGCCCATGCAACCGCAGGACTTGATTCAGGCTTTTAGCCGAACCAACCGTATTTTTGATAGCAGTAAGACCTATGGGCATATTATCACTTTCCAAAAGCCTCTAGCCTTTAAGGAAGCAGTAGATAGTGCCCTCAAACTCTACTCAAATGGTGGAGAAAACGAGGTCCTAGCTCCAAGCTGGGAAGAGGAAAAGAGAAACTTTTTGAGGAGTTGTAGTGATTTCCAAAATCTCATCACAGATGATCCTGAGGAAGGACTCCAAATCGAGCAAATCTCTACACCTGAGTTGAGGAAACTAGCTAAAACCTATCAAGCCTTTGATAAATACCTAGCCTCTATCCGAGTGTACAAAGAGTATGATGAGGAAGAACTTTACAGTCAGACAGGACTTGATGGAGAAAAGTTGGAAAGGTATCTGGGCCTTTATCGCAATGTCCTTGCAGAATTAAAAAGCCGATTAGAGGATGATGACGATGGAGAGCCACTTGATATCCACTATGAACTGGAGTCTATCCAAGTGGACGAAATCAACTATGCCTATATCCTAACCTTAATCCAAAGCCTGATTGAACAAGGTCAAAGTCAAGAAAAGAACTTAAGCGTCCAAGATAAGGAAGCCGTGGATAATTATATTCAGAGTCTTGAGAAGACAAATCCAAATCTTGCTCAGATTATCACGGAACTGTGGAGAGAAGTCCAAGAACATCCAGAAAGCTATCGGGGTCAGTCTATCGCAAATATCTTGGATCAGATGATCGAGGCTGTCATCCAACAACATATCCAAGTCTTTAGCAAGCGCTGGTATGTCGGCGAAGATGAACTCCGTTACTATGTCGAACACTACCGTAAGGGTGCTAAAAAACAACTAGGAGAAAGCCAGCTAACCAAGAGCCAGCGCTATCAGGACTATAAACTAGAGGTGGCGGATGCCCTCAATCCTCTCCTCTATAAAAAACAAATCAAGGAAGCCTATACCCAGCTAGTAGAGGAAGTCATTGAGCCATTGAGGGTTGGGAGGTAGGCCTTCGAGACTGAGAATAGGCTTATTACCTAAAGTTTACATGTATTCTAAGTCTCGAATGATCGTGATTCCATAAATTTACAAGTATTCTACGTTTCGAATAGCTTATCTGAGAAAGTTTTGAGATCTTCGAGCTTTCGAATAGTCATCTGTCCTAAAGTTTAGATGTATTCTAAAGCTCGAAAAGGTAAAATCTAAAAATAGTAAGAGTCTCTATCTGATGGACGGAGTTTATTTCCAGTCAGATAGGGATTTTTATTTTGGAAATATCTGATTTGTCCTAAAAAGTACATTTTAGATGGAAATAATGACAGTTGAGAAGATGAGGGTCAAAATGTTTTGGAAACTGTTAGAATGAATGTATCAACTCAAAGGAGAAAACTTGATGAAGAAAGTTAAAGATGATGAGGAGAGTATGCTATCGACACTTCCTTTATGGGGGCTTCTATTTTTGGTCTGTGCATTGCTTCAAGTCTTTGTATTTAAGGATAGACCTTTGATTCGAACTCATAGGCAAGGAAGCATTGTAAAAACAGATCAAAAACAGGTCTATCTTCCAGAACTAATCCAGTCTTGGTTTGATAGAGAAGATAATAAATGATTCGTTAAATAGAAAGGATATCATCATGACAAAAACATACGCTATTCGCCCGCTTAGTTACAGCAACTTTACCAACCGTGAGTTTGAAAGCCTGATGATGGATACTCATCAAAGCTTGGCGACTTTTTCTAAGGCAAACAAGGATGAGGGCATGTATGCCAAACATTTGGAACCCTTCAAGACCAAGCTGGATGATTTTCAAGCTCAGCTTGCGGCGGTGGAGACGAAAGAGTCTAGTAATCTGACAGAAGTCGATCGTAATCGTGATAGTGCCTTGGTCGGGCTCTTTACTCTTCATAGAGGATTTGCTAAGATTAAGGATGCCAAGCTCAAAGAAGCTCATGAGACCTTGAAACCAGTCTTTACCAAGTATAAGGACATCACTAAGCACAGCAACGATGTGGAAACGGCAGAAATCAAGAGCCTTCTCAAAACGCTTAGTGAAACACCCTATCATGAGGCAGTGACCAGTCTAGGACTAACCCCTATGCTGACAGCGGTGAACAATGCTCAAGAGGAATATGACCAAGTGGAAAGTAAGGCGCGTGCTCACAAGTCTGCCAAGGAAGTTGGCAAGACCAGACAACTCCGTACCGAACTATCAACTAGTTACGACCTCTTTATGCGCTATACCGCAGCCAGTGCAGAAGCCTATCCTGAAAAGGAACACTTGACTCAACTCCTCAAGGAACTCAATAGCATACGAGATAGCAAGCGTCGTCTCATCACTAGTAGCAAGAAAGATAAAAAAAACAAATCAGCAGAACCAGCCCAAGCAGCAGGATAAAGATAAGAGTCTGGGACAAAAGTCTAACCTTAAATATAAAAAGCGAACAAAACGAGTTATCTGACACTCAGAATTCTGTCTTATTCGCTTTTTTGTCTAATCTATCGATTTTTAAAATTTATAATCAAGAATTCCTAAAATCAAAATCTTTTTGTCCCAGATTCATTTTTGTAGTTTCGTGGTATAATTGACAATTGCTGTAAAATATGATATTATGTATGTACGATAAAGTTAAGCAGATTTATCTCGCAAGAAATTGCCCTATGTGGCGGTAAAACTTTGCGTCTCTACATGCATTATTGAAATCAATTCATTCGTCGCACATGTTCTACGACACAACTTCGATTTCAATCGAGCATACTGAGCGAGAGTTTACTGACTTAACAGTCAGATTTAACAAGAGAGAAACGATAATAGACTTAAAAAGACTGCATCTGTACTAAAGCGAGAGGCGGGAAACCGTACTAAACACAGAAAGGAATCAATGTATGATTCAAATCTTTATCGACTTTTTTAAGAGGTTATCTAATAACCCAATTTTTTGTATCTTAGCAGTAATTGAAGGATTTAGAACTTTGATGTGGCTATTGACACAATTATTACGAATTAATATCTGGTTAGTTGATGTTATATCTGATAACAAAGATATACTTATTACCTTCTTCACTTCGGTGAAAGATCTAGTTTCTTCTCTTATTTATATTAATAAAAAATATCCTCTTATACATGGTTATAAGAGTTTTTTTATAATGTGAGGTAATTATGGATTTCAGTAAAAGTATTTTATATGAAATTTCTAATAAGAAATGGTTAGCAGAGTTATTAAAAATTGAAAAAAATATGTTATCAAATGTTGGTGATAATTTTGTTGGAGAGTCATTTATGAAGGATGTAAATGGAAAAACTAGGGAGTTATATAATGCAGGAACAATATATAAACGCTCTCTAAAATTGATTGTTAAATACTTACAGAAGATTAATTTCCCGACTTATCTACATGGTGGAATACCTGGTAGAAGTTACGTAACTAATGTTGAATCTCATAGCAAAAATAAATTTGCTGTTATAGTGGATATTTCAAATTTTTTCCCCAGTACAAATGCACAAAAGGTTTTCAATTTTTTTCGATATGATATGAATCAGGCACCCGACATTGCTAAGATACTAACTGACTTAACTACGGTATCAAAAGATGAACATTCCTTTTTACCTCAAGGATATCCAACGAGTCCTATTTTAAGTTTTTTAGCATATTACCATATGTACGAAAATCTAATGAAATATGCTCAGAATAATGAATTGACTTTTTCTGCATATTATGATGATTTGACATTTTCTTCTAAAAAGCCAATACCAAAGATATGTTTGAAGGAAATTGTTAATATAATTGAATCGTTTAATTTAAAGGTGAATAAAGAGAAATCAAAAGTTAGTAAGCTAGATTATACGAAAATTACAGGGTGTGTTATTGTTAAGGGAGAATTAAAAGCTCCTAGAAAATTACAAAAAGAGACGTACGATTTATATAGATATCTTAAAAATAGTAATTTATCTGATGAAGAACTGTTACCATTGTTAAAAAAATTTGCTGGAAAAATTTCAGCTATTCAATCAATTGAAAAAGAAAGACAATTTCCAAATTATATGAAATTAATTAGTGATAAGAAAGCTGAATTAGAGGAAATAAGGTTTGAAAAAACAAAGTCCTAAAATAATTAATACGAAGTTAGCCAGTATTTGGAGAAAAGAAAAATTAAGAAATATTGCGCCCCTGCGTGGAGGCTTTGCTTTTAAAAGTGAAAAATTTCAAAATACTGGCATTCCAATTGTTAGAATATCAAATATCAAATTTGACGGAACTGTTGGAGGAGAGTTTGAATGTTACTCTAAGATAATTTCAGATGAAAAATTTGTTCTTAGAGGGCGTTCAATTCTATTGGCTATGTCAGGAGCAACTACTGGGAAAATAGCGATGCTAGATTCTGAGGAAGAATACTATCAAAATCAACGAGTAGGTTATTTCCAAAATACTGGAGAAGTAGACTATGATTTTCTCTCTTCTGTTTTGCAGACGAAAGCATTTACTAACCAACTAAATGGTGTATTAGTGGCAGGTGCACAACCAAATATATCGTCCAAAGAAATTGATTCCTTTGAATTTTGTATTCCAGATTCAATAGACGAACAATCTGCCATTGGCTCCCTCTTCCGTACCCTCGATGATCTTTTGGCAAGCTATAAAGATAACCTAATCAACTACCAATCTCTCAAGGCGACCATGCTCTCCAAGATGTTTCCCAAAGCTGGACAAACAGTTCCTGAGATTCGTTTAGATGGATTTGAAGAGGACTGGGAAAGGAAGAGTTTATCAGAGGTTTGTACTATTAATTCTGGTAGAGACTATAAACATTTAAAGAATGGAGACATTCCTGTATATGGCACTGGTGGTTACATGCTTTCTGTAAATGAAAAATTATCTGATGAGGATGCTATAGGTATTGGAAGAAAAGGAACTATAGATAAACCATATTTATTATCATCACCTTTTTGGACAGTAGATACTTTATTTTATGTTATATGTAAGGTAGGATATGACTTGAATTATCTTTTCTTAATTTTTCAAAAAATTCGTTGGAAGAAATTTGATGAATCTACAGGTGTTCCAAGTTTGTCTAAAAAAACTATTGAAAAAGTGGTTTCAAAATTTCCATCTTATGAGGAACAACAAGCCATCGGCTCCTATTTCTCTAACCTCGATAACCTCATTAACTCTCATCAAGAAAAAATTTCTCAGCTAGAAACACTTAAAAAGAAACTCTTGCAGGATATGTTTATATAGGAGATTAATTTTGGGTAATGAAGAATTATTAAATACAGTAAATTCACTAACTAATACTTATTATGCTGCTCTAGGTTTTGTTGCGACTGTAATATTAGGAATTCTGGCATTTGTATTTTGGGATAGAGTAAATTTTAAAAAATCATTTGAAAAAGAATTTAAAATTATTTTAAAAGAAGAACTTAAGAATCAGAAACTTGAAATAGATTATTACTATTTGAACCATCTACCATTCATTAGAAAATTAGAAACACACTATAAGGGAATGGGAATTGAAAAAGAAGGAATGTTACGATTTATTCTAAAATACTGTGATAAACCATTGAATGAAATGATAGCCTTGTATAATCATTGTGTAAATACGTCTTTTCAACCATTTTTCGAAAGTTATTCAAGAGATTATTACGATATCTGTTACAAGATAATAGAAGACGCAAGAGAATTTGCAACTTATAGATTAGATACGTTGACAGAAATGGAGCTAAATGCTTTAGTAAAAGTGAATACGTATATACCACAATTGAATTATATATTTACAAAATACGATTATTTAGAGCTTAAAGCAATTGTATTGGATAAAACTAATTAAACTATTTTTATGTATTGTTGAAACGATTAAGGATAGAAAGAAACATTATGGAAACAACACAAACTTCCCAGTCGCTCTACCAAGCCCTGTGGAACTCAGCGGATGTTCTCCGCTCTAAGATGGATGCTAATGACTATAAGTCCTATCTTTTGGGTATGGTCTTTTATAAGTATCTGTCAGACAAGATGCTCTTTTTCGTGGCGGAGACTATGGAGGAGGGGAGTGAGAGTCTAGAGGCTGCCCTTGATGTCTATCGTAACTACTATGAGGATGCGGACACCCACGAGGATCTTCTTGCAGTTATGAAGGACGAACTCAACTATAGTATCAAGCCTGAGTTGACCTTTACGGCTCTTGTAGCACGTGTCAATGAGGGGGCTTTCCAGTTGGAAGATTTGGCTCAAGGTTTTCGTGATATTGAGCAGAGTGATGAACTCTATGAAAACCTCTTTGAAGATATTGACCTCTATTCTAAAAAGCTAGGGGCGACTCCGCAAAAGCAAAACCAAACGGTGGCGGCGGTCATGAAAGAGTTGGCTGTGCTAGATGTGGCTGGTCATGCTGGCGATATGCTGGGAGATGCCTATGAGTATCTGATTGGTCAGTTTGCGACTGACTCGGGTAAGAAGGCTGGTGAGTTCTATACACCTCAGCCTGTTGCCAAACTCATGACTCAGATTGCCTTTTTGGGGCGTGAGGATCAGCTAGGCTTTACTATCTATGATGCGACTATGGGGTCTGGCTCTCTCTTGCTCAATGCCAAGAAATACTCTCATAAACCGCAGACAGTGGTCTACTTTGGTCAGGAACTCAATACCTCAACCTATAACTTGGCTCGGATGAACATGATTCTACACGGTGTTCCTGTTGAAAATCAATTTCTCCACAATGCCGATACACTAGATGAAGACTGGCCAACTCAAGAACCGACCAACTTTGACGGTGTTCTCATGAACCCTCCCTACTCTGCTAAGTGGTCAGCAAGCTCTGGCTTTATGGCTGATCCTCGTTTTTCTCCTTTTGGGAAACTGGCACCCCAGTCTAAGGCTGATTTTGCCTTTCTTTTGCATGGTTACTACCATCTCAAGCAGGATAATGGAGTCATGGCTATCGTTCTTCCCCACGGTGTTCTTTTCCGTGGAAATGCGGAAGGGACTATTCGTAAGGCCTTGTTAGAAGAAGGAGCCATTGATACGGTAATTGGTCTTCCAGCCAATATCTTCTTTAATACCAGCATTCCGACCACGGTTATCATTCTCAAAAAGAACCGCACCAATCGTGATGTCTACTTTATCGATGCTTCTAAGGAGTTTTATAAGGGGAAAAACCAGAATATCATGACGGATGCGCATATCGAGAAGATTCTGGAAGCCTACAAGTCACGTGAGGAGATTGACAAGTTTGCCCATCTGGCAAGTTATGAAGAAATCGTTGAAAATGACTACAACCTCAATATCCCTCGCTATGTAGATACCTTTGAGGAAGAAGAAGTCGAGCCACTGACAGACATCGTTAGCAAGATTAACAAGACAAATCAAGCAATCCAAAACCAAACCGCTTCCCTACTCGAAATGCTCGGTCAACTACACGGAACCACACCAGAAGCCGATGCTGAGCTCAAAAAGTTTTTGAAAGAGTTTGAAGGGTGATGGAGAAATAGTTAGATACATCTATCAGATTTGAAAAACCAGCAAAATTAACTTTTGGCTGGTTTTTGTTTTCTAAATATGATATAATTAAATTACCTAAAAGGTAATTTGATTTAACTGAAAGGGACATATGAAGCTTATCTATACAAACAAAACTGTTGAAAAGCAGTGCACAGAGCTGAGGCGAGCGAAAAAGGATTTTTCGGATAAGGTTGCTGTAAAGTTGCATCTCTTGATTAACTTTTTGGAAGCGGCGGATTCTTTGGCTAGTGTGACAGCTTTTCCTAAATATCACTTTCATCAACTAAAGGGAAAGAGACAGGGGCAGTTTGCTTTGGATATAGATGGTCGAAGGAGTTCCTATCGGTTGATTGTAGAATTTCGTGACGAGGATTTAGAAAAAGTGTTTCCAAATCCTGTTGAGATCGAAATCTTAAAAATAGAGGAGGTCAGCAATCACTATGAGTAATAAAATTGTTGAATACAAAGACCTGATTGCTTTTCATCCAGGTCAGTATGTCAGTGAGTTAATCGAAGATTATAATGTAACGCAGAAGGAATTTGCGGAGCGTTTGGGAGTTTCGGCAAAGACTGTCAGCAAGCTCGTTAATGCTGAGGAGTCCATTAGTAAAGAAACGGCTCATAAGTTGGCTAAGCTAAGCGGAGTTTCCATGCAAACATGGCTCAATCTTCAGAATGCTTATGATGTAAAAGTGACTGAGATTGCAGAGGAAAGAGAGCTTGAAGAAGGTAGCGAGAAAGAAATCTGTGAGCTGATTGATTTCAAGTATTTTAAGGAAAAAGGCTACGTTCCAGACAAACGCTATAGTTTGAAGGAAAAGATTGTCGAGCTTCGCAAGATTCTAGGTGTGGCAAGTTTAGAAAACCTTACATCTTTTAACCATCTAGTCAGCTATCGGAATACGCGTGAGTTTACGACTAAAAGTATCGTGAACTCCAATATCATGCTGGAGTTGGCGTCTAAAAAAGCACGTGATATAACAACTATCAAGCTCAATCGCAGAAAGCTTGAGAGAAGCTTACCTGTTTTGAGAAAGTTGACCAGACAAGATCCTGAAGTCTTTCCTCAATGTTTGTATGATATCTTGTTAGATTGTGGTGTTGTTCTAGTCGGTCTACCTGCCTTACCAAACGCTAATCTGAATGGAGCGACTAAAAAATTCAGTAATGGGAGTGCCTTGCTTTTACTCACAGATCGAAACAAAGCATCCGATATTTTCTGGTTTTCACTTTTCCATGAGATTGGGCATATTCTGGGAAATGATTTTTCATCTGATGAAGGAAACAGTGAAACCTATCTTCGTTCTGAGGAACAGGCAGATCAGTTTGCAAAAGATTTCTTGATTAGACCGGAAGACTATCAAGATTTTGTTGAAAAAGGAAACTTTGATAAGACGGATATCATACATTTTGCTGAGGAGATAGATATTCATCCTAGCGTCGTTTTAGGCAGATTACAAAATGAGGGTATTCTCGGTTTTGACCGTTTCCGAGAACTAAAAGAAAATTATTACTTTGTTTCTTGAAACTATGGAAATTTGTAGAAGATGAAAAAAGCTCCATACGGTTAGTAATTATTATTTCTTTATTCGCTCATATTTCGCTCATTTTTTCAAAAAATACATAGACTTAATAGAAAGAGGGCTAAGTGATGAAGAATAGTGCTATTGGGAGTAACTGGAAGGATGTCCGATCAGAACTCTTTACCAAGGAGGAAATACTTGAAAGTGATATGCGAGTAGCTATCATGAGCGAGTTGATTGAAGCCAGACATGAGCAAGGAATCAGCCAGAAAAAGCTAGAAGAACTCAGTGGAGTAAGCCAGCCTGTAATAGCTAGGATGGAAATAGGCAAGACAAGTCCTCAGTTGGATACAGTCTTGAAAGTTTTAGCCAGTTTAGGAAAGACACTAGCAGTCATCCCCCTCGAACAGGAAAAGAGCTGAATAAACTGACTTATAGTCTTTTCTAATAACAAGCCATAGTCACTTATAAGAATTACTAATAACGCGTTTGAGTATTCTAACTGAAATTGAGCTATAAAACAAGCTACACAAAGGATTTGAGGCATTTGTCTCAGGTCTTTTTCTTTTGTTGAAAACCGAGATATAGTTTCAAACTATATCAAAGCCTAATTTTTTACAATTATACAGATGATTCCTTTTCTGTTAAGATAGTTTCAACAACAAATTTTGGAGGACACATCATGTCAACTACAATCATCGGTTTCCCTCGTTTGGGCGAATTCCGCGAATTAAAATTTACAACTGAAAAATACTTTAGAAAAGAAATCTCAGAAGAAGAACTTCTTGCAGCCGCAAAAGAATTGCGTGCTAAACACTGGAACATTGTCAAAGAAAAAGGCATCACTGAAATTCCATCAAATGACTTTTCTCACTATGACAACTTCCTAGATGCAGCTTTCCTTTTCAACGTGGTACCTGCTTCAGTTCAAAACTTGGACTTGTCTGACCTTGAGCGCTACTTCGCTTTGGGTCGTGGTTACCAAGGAGAAAAAGGGGACGTTCGCGCCCTTCCAATGAAAAAATGGTTCAACACCAACTACCACTACATCGTTCCTAAATTTGAAAAAGATACTCAAGTTAAACTTGCAGGTCACAAAATCTTTGATGAGTTCCAAGAAGCTAAAGAACTTGGTCTCAACACTCGTCCTGTCCTTGTAGGTCCATTCACTTTCCTTCAATTGTCAGACTTTGAAGAAGGCGTGAAAGCAGAAGACTTCGTAGACAGCTTAGTGGCTGCTTACCAAGAAGTTTTTGCTAAATTGGCTGAACTTGGTGCGACTCGTATCCAATTGGATGAAGCGGCTCTTGTGAAAGATTTGACTGCCGAAGAAAAAGCACTCTTCTTGAATCTCTACAACAAACTCTTGGCTGACAAAAAAGGTCTTGAAGTCTTGCTTCAAACATACTTCGGTGATGTTCGTGACGTCTACGCTGACCTTGTGAAATTGCCAGTAGATGCTATCGGTCTTGATTTCGTTGAAGGTAAGAAAACTCTTGAATTGGTTAAAGGTGGCTTCCCAGCTGACAAGACTCTTTATGCAGGTATTGTCAATGGTAAAAACATCTGGCGTAACAACTACGAAAAGAGCTTGGCTGTTCTTGAACAAATCCCGGCTGAAAACATTGTCTTGACAAGCTCATGCTCACTTCTTCATGTGCCATTTACAACTGCTAATGAGGAATTTGAACCAGCTATCTTGAACCACTTTGCCTTTGCAGTTGAAAAATTGGATGAGATTCGTGATTTGGATGCTATTCGCAATGGTCAAGGTGAACAAGCTCTTGCTGCTAACAAAGAACTCTTTGCGACTGAACGTGTGGGTGAAAATGCAGAACTTCGTGCGCGTATCGCTGGCTTGACAGACGCAGACTACACTCGTTTGCCAGCCTTTGCAGAACGTGAAGCTATCCAAGAAGAAGCTTTCAAACTTCCAGCTCTTCCAACAACAACTATCGGTTCATTCCCTCAAACTAAAGAAGTTCGTGCGAAACGTTTGGCTTACCGTAAAGGTGAATTGTCTCAAGAAGAGTACGATGCTTTCCTTGCTGAAACAATTGATGAATGGATCAAATGGCAAGAAGATATCGACTTTGATGTCCTTGTTCACGGTGAGTTTGAGCGTAATGACATGGTTGAGTACTTCGGTCAAAACTTGTCAGGTTACCTCTTCTCTAAAAATGGTTGGGTACAATCATACGGTATGCGTGGGGTGAAACCACCGATCATTTGGGGTGATGTCACTCGTCTTAACCCTATCACTGTTAAATGGTCTAGCTATGCACAAAGCCGTACAAACAAACCTGTTAAAGGTATGTTGACTGGACCTGTTACCATCCTCAACTGGTCATTCCCACGTGAAGACATCTCTATCAAGGATTCTACTCTTCAAATCGCCCTTGCCATCAAGGATGAAGTGCTTGACCTTGAAGCTGCAGGCGTGAAAATCATCCAAATCGACGAGGCTGCTCTTCGTGAGAAATTGCCACTCCGTCGTAGCGACTGGTACGAAGACTACCTTGACTGGGCAATTCCTGCCTTCCGCTTGGTACACTCAACAGTAGCGCCAGATACTCAAATCCACACTCACATGTGTTACTCAGAATTTACAGATATCATCCCAGCTATCGACAACTTGGATGCGGACGTTATCTCATTTGAGGCTAGCCGTTCAAACCTTGAAATCTTGGACGAACTCAAAGCGAAAAACTTCCAAACAGAAGTGGGACCTGGGGTTTACGATATCCACTCACCTCGTGTGCCAAATGAAGGCGAAATCGACAATACAATCGAAGCCATCCTTGCTAAAGTGCCAAGCAAGAAAGTTTGGATCAACCCTGACTGTGGTTTGAAAACACGTGGTATTCCAGAAACAAAAGAAAGCTTGATCCGCCTTGTTGAAGCAGCTAAAGCTGCGCGTGAGAAATTGTAAGATAGGATTTCTCAAGAAGCGCTGTTTGGCCAATCTACCTGTTTCACTTGGATTCTAGGAATCCAGCTAACGAAAAAACAATTAGAAAAGGATAATGACTATGTCACGCCAAACACCGTCACTCTCATTTGAAGTGTTCCCTCCCAACCCAGCCGTGGGTAATGATAACATTATTTCTGCTCTTCAAGATATGCAGGAGTTGGCTCCCCACTTTATCAGTGTAACTGCCAGCAATAATAAATTTAATATCAAGGAAACGACGGTCCGTTTGGCTGACTTTATCCAAAATGATTTGGCGATTCCGACTATTGCTCACTTGCCAGCCATTTATTTGACCAAGGACAAGGTTGCTGAAACGATTGCAGACTTGGACAAGGTTGGGGTGCAGAAAATCTTGGCTCTTCGTGGGGATATTATTCCAGATGTGGAACCACAAAAGGATTTCCGCTACGCAACTGACTTGATTGAGTTCATCAAGGAGCAAGCCCCTCACTTTGATATTGTCGGTGCTTGTTATCCAGAAGGTCATCCAGATTCACCAAATCAGATTTCAGATATTCAAAATCTTAAGAAGAAAGTGGATGCAGGTTGTTCGAGCCTTGTAACTCAGCTTTTCTTTGACAATGAGCGCTTCTATGATTTCCAAGACAAGTGCATCTTGGCTGGGATTGATGTTCCCATTCATGCAGGGATTATGCCAATTCTGAATCGAAATCAGGCTCTCCGCCTCTTGAAGACTTGTGAGAATATCCATCTTCCACGCAAATTTAAAGCCATCTTAGACAAGTATGAGCATGACCCTGAGTCGCTCAGAGCAGCAGGACTTGCCTATGCAGTGGACCAAATCGTGGACTTGGTAACTCAGGATGTGGCTGGTGTGCATCTCTATACGATGAACAATGCAGAAACAGCAAAATACATCCACCAAGCAACACATGCCTTGTTTAATCACCAGTCTCTAGGATAATAAAAAGCAAACCATTCTTCTCAGGTGAGGGGAATGGTTCCTTTTTAATGGTAAAGACCGCACTTTTTAAGAAAAATATGATAAAATAGACTCTGTACGTACTTGATACAAAGATGAGGGTATTAAATAATACAATGCATTCAAACTGCAAGATTTAGCGACACGAGCGAGTCAAATCGATATTATTTGACGAGGGAGTTAGTAAAGCATTTAGCTAATCGTCCGATAGCGATTAGCGTGAAAGGTTTAGATACTTTAGTATCAAACCTTTCTAATGATTTGTATCTTGTGTAATTGAACCCGGCCGAAAAGCTGTGTAAAAAAGATAAACTGTCTTGTCTTCATCGAAGACTTCGTCAGTTTCCTATTTTTACTTTGCTTTTGACGTCCTTGGTATCTTGATCTTTGTAGGCAAGGCGTATAATTTCATCAATCCAAAGGGGATTAAAATGACAAAACAAGTGTTTCAAACGACTTTTGCGGGTCGTGAGTTAATTGTAGAGACTGGTCAGGTTGCTAAGCAGGCAAATGGCTCTGTTGTTGTACGTTATGGTGAGTCAACTGTCTTGACTGCGGCCGTTATGTCTAAGAAAATGGCAACTGGGGATTTCTTCCCACTCCAAGTCAACTACGAAGAAAAAATGTATGCGGCTGGGAAATTTCCTGGTGGCTTTATGAAGCGTGAAGGACGTCCTTCAACGGATGCGACTTTGACAGCGCGTTTGATTGACCGTCCAATCCGTCCAATGTTTGCGGAAGGTTTCCGTAACGAAGTCCAAGTCATCAACACCGTTCTTTCTTATGATGAAAATGCTTCTGCACCAATGGCTGCTATGTTTGGTTCATCCTTGGCACTTTCCATTTCAGATATTCCATTTGACGGTCCAATTGCTGGGGTGCAAGTGGGCTATGTGGATGGTCAAATCATCATAAACCCTAGCCAAGAACAAGCAGAGCAATCTCTCCTTGAATTGACAGTAGCTGGTACCAAACACGCCATCAACATGGTAGAGTCTGGTGCTAAAGAATTGTCAGAAGAAATCATGCTGGAAGCTCTCCTTAAAGGGCACGAAGCAGTCAAAGAATTGATTGCTTTCCAAGAAGAAATCGTTGCGGCAGTCGGTAAAGAAAAAGCAGAAGTGGAATTACTTCATGTAGATGCTGATTTGCAGGCTGAAATCATCGCAGTCTACAACAGCGACCTCCAAAAAGCGGTTCAAGTAGAAGAAAAATTGGCCCGTGAAGCTGCAACTCAAGCAGTGAAAGATCAAGTCACAGCCGTTTACGAAGAAAAATATGCGGATCACGAAGAATTTGACCGTATCATGCGTGATGTGGCTGAAATCTTGGAACAAATGGAACACGCTGAAGTGCGCCGTTTGATCACAGAAGATAAGGTACGTCCTGATGGTCGTAAGGTCGATGAAATCCGTCCTTTGGATGCGGTTGTTGACTTCCTTCCTCGTGTGCACGGTTCTGGTCTCTTCACTCGTGGACAAACTCAAGCCCTTTCAGTCTTGACCTTGGCTCCGATGGGTGAAACTCAAATCATTGATGGTTTGGATCCAGAGTATAAGAAACGCTTTATGCACCACTATAACTTCCCACAATACTCTGTAGGGGAAACTGGACGCTACGGTGCGCCAGGTCGTCGTGAAATCGGTCACGGTGCTCTTGGTGAGCGTGCCCTTGCTCAAGTCTTGCCAAGTTTGGAAGAATTCCCATACGCTATCCGTCTGGTAGCAGAAGTCTTGGAGTCAAATGGTTCTTCATCTCAAGCTTCTATCTGTGCGGGAACTCTTGCTCTTATGGCTGGTGGTGTGCCAATCAAGGCGCCAGTAGCAGGGATTGCCATGGGTCTCATCTCAGATGGAAACAACTATACAGTCTTGACAGATATCCAAGGTTTGGAAGACCACTTTGGAGACATGGACTTCAAGGTTGCAGGTACTCGTGACGGGATTACAGCCCTTCAAATGGATATCAAGATCCAAGGGATCACTGCAGAAATCTTGACTGAAGCCCTTGCCCAAGCCAAGAAAGCTCGTTTTGAAATCCTTGATGTGATTGAAGCAACCATTCCAGAAGTTCGTCCAGAATTGGCTCCAACTGCTCCAAAAATTGATACCATCAAGATTGATGTGGACAAGATTAAGATTGTCATCGGTAAGGGTGGAGAAACCATTGACAAGATTATCGCTGAAACAGGCGTTAAGATTGATATCGACGAAGAAGGAAATGTGTCTATCTACTCTAGCGACCAAGATGCTATTAACCGTGCTAAAGAAATTATTGCTGGTTTGGTCCGTGAAGCCAAAGTGGATGAAGTTTACCGTGCTAAAGTCGTTCGTATCGAGAAATTTGGTGCTTTTGTTAACCTCTTTGACAAGACAGATGCCCTCGTTCACATTTCTGAAATGGCATGGACGCGTACCAATAATGTCGAAGACTTGGTAGCAATCGGGGATGAAGTTGATGTTAAGGTTATCAAGATTGATGAAAAAGGACGTGTGGATGCTTCTATGAAAGCCCTTCTTCCTCGTCCTCCAAAACCTGAACGTGATGAAAAAGGCGAAAAGTCTGAGAGACCTCACCGCCCACGTCATCACAGGGATCACAAACCTAAGAAAGAATTTACAGAAACACCAAAAGATTCAGAATAAGAAAAGGAGAAATGTATGGGATGGTGGCGCGAAACCATTGATATCGTAAAAGAAAATGATCCAGCGGCCCGCACCACTTTGGAGGTTTTGCTGACTTATCCAGGTGTCAAGGCCTTGGCGGCCCACCGTCTCTCGCATTTTCTCTGGAAGCATGGCTTTAAACTCTTGGCGCGTATGCACAGCCAGTTTTGGCGCTTTTGGACTCAAATTGAGATTCATCCAGGTGCTCAGATTGATTCAGGTGTCTTTATCGACCACGGATCTGGTCTGGTGATTGGGGAGACAGCGATTGTTGAAAAAGGTGTTCTCCTTTATCACGGAGTGACTCTTGGGGGGACTGGTAAGGATGTTGGTAAACGCCATCCAACCGTGCGAAAAGGAGCTTTAATATCAGCCCATGCCCAAGTTATCGGGCCGGTGGAAATCGGTGAAAATGCCAAGGTCGGTGCAGCAGCAGTAGTTGTTGCAGACGTACCTAGTGATGTGACAGTTGTCGGTATTCCTGCTAAGATTGTCCGTGTACATGGTAAAAAAGACGAGCCGGTCATTCACGAAGTCGAAGAAAAACGAGAGTACTATGTCAATAAACTCGAGCAGGCTAAAGAAGCCAGTCACAGATCGTCTGGTTTGTAAAGGTTACCTATATGATTCAAGCAAGAAACAAGTTAAGTCAAAAGGAGTTATCTGAGGCGAAAAAACTAATTAACTGTTGCCAAGCCTATGATGGTACTTATCGTGATCCTTATCTCTCTAACATGCTTAATTTTGACCCAAACATGCCCGCCTTTTTCCTTTATTATGAAAAAGGCGAACTTGTTGGTTTATTAACTATCTATGCAGATGACCAAGATGTAGAAGTGACGATACTGGTTCATCCAAATCATCGCCGTCAGGGAATTGCACGTGCATTGTTTACTAGTTTTGAGAGGGAAACAACTTCTTTTCCTATTCGTTCAGTTACTTTTCAGACAGAACGTATTTTTCTAGACCGCCATCCTGATTTTATTAGCAACTGGGGATTGGTCGAGGATGAAGAGACAGAAACCTGGTTAGGTAAGGATAGAAGACCTTATCCGTTAGCAAAGGTTTCTAATCTTGAAGTTTTGTTAGCAGATAGTTCGTATCAGGATCAAATTAGTCAGTTGAAATTTCAGGCATTTTCAGAGGAACATGAATCTAGAGAAGTTGTGGATAGATATGTCGCTGAAGCTCTGAAGGATCCAGAAAGTCGCTTATATATTTTGTTAAAAGACAGTCAGGTTATTGGAACTTGCACGGTAGATTTATCGACTAATACGAATTACTTCTACGGTTTAGCAATATCGGAACCTGAACGTGGAAAAGGCTATGGAAGCTACTTAGCAAAATCTCTAGTCAACCAATTGATTGAGCAAAATGATAAGGAGTTCCAAATTGCAGTAGAGGACAGCAATGTAAGTGCCAAACGCTTATATGAAAGGATTGGCTTTGTCAAACAGACTCAGGTGGTTTATCTTAATGAGAAAGGAGCAAGGGATTCCGAAGTGTAGAGACATTCGGACTGAAATTCAATTGAACTCTTAGTGATGAAACTAACTGTTCTCGGATTTTAGTTTTCCTGACTATTATTTTATGATTAAAATTTACGACACCATGTCTCGTGATTTGCGAGAATTTGTCCCAATCGAGGACGGCAAAGTCAAGATGTATGTTTGTGGGCCAACCGTGTACAACTATATCCACGTGGGGAATGCCCGCTCAACAGTGGCTTTTGATACGGTTCGTCGCTATTTTGAGTATCGTGGGTACGAGGTTGCCTATATTTCCAATTTTACGGATGTGGATGATAAGATTATCAACCGTGCCAAGAAAGAGGGCATCACGCCTCAGGAGGTTGCGGACAAGTACATCGCTGCCTTTCGTGAGGATGTGACGGCCTTGGGCGTCAAACCTGCGACTCGCCATCCTCGTGTGGTGGAGTTTATGGCTGACATTATCCGTTTTGTGGAAGACTTGATTGAAAAAGGTTTTGCCTATGAGAGCCAGGGGGATGTTTACTTCCGTGTGGAAAAATCTCACAACTATGCCAAATTGGCTAATAAAACCTTGGAAGATTTGGAGCTAGGTGCTTCAGGCCGTACCGATGAAGAAACAGCACGTAAGGAAAATCCTGTAGACTTTGCCCTCTGGAAAGCTGCCAAGCCAGGCGAGATTTCTTGGGGTAGCCCTTGGGGACCTGGTCGTCCGGGCTGGCATATCGAGTGTTCGGTTATGTCAACAGAGATTTTGGGAGATACCATTGATATTCACGGTGGTGGAGCCGACCTAGAGTTTCCACATCACACCAATGAAATTGCCCAGTCTGAAGCTAAAACAGGCAAGACTTTTGCTAACTACTGGATGCACAATGGCTTTGTCAATATCGATAATGTCAAGATGTCCAAGTCCTTGGGCAACTTTATCACAGTCCATGATACCCTTAAAACTCTTGATGGGCAAGTACTTCGTTTCTTCTTTGCGACTCAGCATTACCGCAAGCCCATCAACTTTACGGAAAAAGCAGTTCGCGATGCCGAGACTAATCTCAAGTATTTGAAGAACACTTATGAGCAACCATTTACAGGAAAAGTGGATGTCAAAGAGTTACAAACCTTTAAAGATAAGTTTGTAGCAGCTATGGATGAGGATTTCAACTCTGCCAACGGTATCACAGTTGTCTTTGAAATGGCCAAATGGATCAACTCAGGCAACTATGATACAAGTGTTAAGCAAGCTCTTGCAGATATGTTGGAAGTCTTTGGAATTGTCTTTGTTGAGGAAGTTTTGGATGCAGAGATTGAAGACTTGATTCAAAAACGCCAAGAAGCGCGTACCAATCGTGACTTTGCGACAGCGGACCAGATCCGTGACCAATTGGCTGCTCAAGGGATTAAGCTCCTTGACACCAAGGATGGAGTGAGGTGGACACGTGATTGATGTCAACCTCATTAACGGGATTGCGTTAGCTTTTGAGGGGGACGCGGTGTATTCTATGTATATTCGCCGTCACCTCATCCTCAAAGGTATGACCAAACCCAATAAACTCCATCAAGAAGCGACCAAGTATGTGTCAGCCAAAGCTCAGGCTCGCCTGATTTCCCTTATGTTAGAGGAGCAAGTCCTGACGGAAAAAGAAGAAGAAATCTACAAACGTGGCCGCAATACCAATAGCCATACCAAAGCTAAAAATGCTGATGTGGTGACTTACCGTATGTCCACAGGTTTTGAAGCCGTGATAGGCTATCTTCATATGACTGAAAATATGGAACGCCTCGAAACCTTAATTTCTTGGTGCATCCAAAAAGTGGAGGGCTAGGACATGATGGCAAAAGAACTACAAGACTGGTTTCCTGAGGCTCGGATTTCAGACCAACCAGTAGAGAAAGAGGGCTATCTCACGCTCCCTTTGGCTTCTCAGCAGTGGCTTTTGCTGGAGAAATCTGGCCTCAGTGAGCGTGAAAAGCAGTTGGTTGCCCTTTTGACTCAGCAGGAGCAGGCTCGTTCGCTCAATCCTTGGTATTCTTTTTTGATTGAGGGGAAGGGACAGACACCACAAGCTTTTAAAAAGATTCAGCTGGTTTATTGCCATCTTTCCTATTTCCAACAGGAAAATCTAGCCTCTTGGCTAGACATGATGCGGACTCTTTTTCCTAACTGTCAGACGGTGCTTCAGGTCGGAGCTCAGGATTATGTTTTCGTACTTCAACAAGATAAATACACTTCTGTACGAGCTATTTTAAGTGATACGATTGAAGCGGTTGAGTATGACTTTGGACTGCGTCTCTCTATCATGTTAGGTCAGGTTTGGTCTCAGATAGGACATCAAGCCCTATCAGACTTAATCAAAGCAGAGCGCGATTTGTTTAAGACTTGGTGGCGTCAGGGTCACCAAGGTGTTCATACTTTTTCTCAGCTCTATCTTTGGAGTATGGGAGAAAGACTCGTGGACCTGAGAGTCATTAAAGAATGCCTGCACCAGATGATTTTGGATCAGGACCAGATTCAGGAAATCATTCTCTCCCTTTGGGAAAATAGTGCCGTTCTCACTAAAACAGCCCAGCAGCTCTATCTGCACCGTAATTCTCTCCAATACAAAATTGATAAATGGGAAGAATTGACAGGGCTTCAGTTGAAGGAATTGACCGACCTGACCTTGTGTTATCAATTGATTTTACCAGATATTCTCTAAAGTTTTGTGCAAGTTGCACAGAACTTTTTTATTTTTTTGGTCATCTTGCCATAGAAATGTAAAGCGTTTTCATATATAATAAAACTATCAAAAAACAAAAGGAGTTCACCTCATGGTAGAATTGAATCTTAAAAATATTTACAAAAAATATCCAAACAGCGAACACTACTCAGTTGAAGACTTCAACTTGGACATCAAAGACAAAGAATTTATCGTTTTCGTAGGTCCTTCAGGATGTGGTAAATCAACAACTCTTCGTATGATTGCTGGTCTTGAAGACATCACAGAAGGTACTGCATCTATCGATGGCGTGGTTGTCAACGACGTAGCTCCAAAAGACCGTGACATCGCCATGGTATTCCAAAACTACGCTCTTTACCCACACATGACTGTTTATGACAACATGGCTTTTGGTTTGAAATTGCGTAAATACAGCAAAGAAGACATCGACAAACGTGTACAAGAAGCAGCTGAAATCCTTGGATTGAAAGAATTCTTGGAACGTAAACCAGCTGACCTTTCAGGTGGTCAACGTCAACGTGTTGCCATGGGTCGTGCCATCGTCCGTGATGCAAAAGTATTCTTGATGGACGAACCTTTGTCAAACTTGGATGCCAAACTTCGTGTATCAATGCGTGCTGAGATTGCGAAAATCCACCGTCGTATCGGAGCTACAACTATCTACGTAACTCACGACCAAACAGAAGCGATGACACTTGCAGACCGTATCGTTATCATGTCAGCAACTAAGAACCCTGCTGGTACAGGTACTATCGGACGTGTTGAACAAATCGGTACTCCTCAAGAAGTTTACAAAAACCCAGTTAACAAATTCGTAGCAGGATTCATCGGAAGCCCAGCTATGAACTTCATCAACGTGAAATTGGTTGGAAGCGAAATTATTTCAGACGGTTTCCGTTTGAAAGTTCCAGAAGGAGCATTGAAAGTTCTTCGTGAAAAAGGCTACGAAGGTAAAGAATTGATCTTCGGTATTCGTCCAGAAGACGTGAATGCAGAACCTGCTTTCCTTGAAACATTCCCAGAATCAGTTGTCAAAGCTACTATCTCAGTATCAGAATTGCTTGGTTCAGAATCTCACCTTTACTGCCAAGTTGGTAAAGATGAATTTGTTGCCAAAGTTGATGCTCGTGACTACTTGCAAACAGGTGCAACAGTTGAACTTGGATTTGACTTGAACAAAGCACACTTCTTTGATGTAGAAACTGAAAAAACAGTCTACTAAGATAAATGAAACTCAAAACACTGCTAGAAATCTTGCAGTGTTTTTTTGAGATTGCGTAGAAAAAAACTCTCCAATTGAACTGGAGAGCTAATTTATTATTCTGCGGCTTGTTGCCAGCGTTTGGCTAGCATATGAGACAGGCTAGAGATTGCTAGGTTGAAGCTGAAGTAGATGAGGGCAATCAGGATATACAGACTGAAGACCTGCTCTGGTTCGAAATAACGGCCCATGAGAATTTGGCTAGCTCCAAAGAGTTCTTGTAGGGCGATAACAGAGTAGAGAAGACTGGTATCCTTAATCACGGTTACAAACTGAGAAATGATGGCTGGCAACATTTTGCGAATAGCTTGTGGGAGAATGATGTGGTAGAGGATTTGGGCTGAAGTGAAGCCTTGTGACATTCCTGCTTCGTATTGTCCCTTGTCTACGGCATTGAGACCTCCTCGGATAATCTCAGCTAGGGCCGCTGATGTAAAGAGAGTAAAGGCTGTAATACCTGCTGGAGTGGATTTCATCTTGAAAACTAAAAAGATAGTGAAAATCCAGAGGAGGTTAGGAACGTTACGCACAAACTCGATATAAATGCTGGAGATAATGCGTAAGACAGGATTTTTCCCATTCCTCATGACGGCTAGCACCGTTCCGATAAGGGTAGAGAGGACGATGGCAATCAGAGAAATGTAGAGGGTCAAGCCAAATCCTTTAAAGATAAAGATTAGGTTATCTGGGGTTAAAACTTCTAAAATGGATTCCATAGTAACCTCCTAAAGTGAATAGGCTTTTTTGTTGGCTTGCTCCATCTTGCGACCAAACTGGGCAACAGGGAAGCAAAGAGAGAAGTAGAGCAGGGCAGCGCCTAAAAAGGCTGGAATGTAGTTTCCGTTAAGAGCCGACCAAGACTTGGTCACAAACATCAAGTCCACTCCAGAGATGATAGCGACTGTCGAGGTGTTCTTGATGAGGTTGACGATTTGGTTAGTCAAAGGTGGGAGAATGATACGGAAAGCCTGAGGCAAGATAATCAAACGCATAGCACTGATATAGGTAAAACCTTGCGACAAGGCAGCCTCCATCTGACCGCTAGGAATAGACTGAATACCTGAGCGAATCACCTCAGCGATATAGGCGCCGTGATAAAGTCCGACGCAGAGAACAGCTGTCCAATAAATCGGAATCATGATGATATGGTCACTGATAAGAGGTAGGCCATAAAAAACGATAACAAACTGCACCAAGAGGGGAGTATTTTGGTAAAATTCAACAAAGATGCGAGCTAAAATGCGCAAAATCGGACGTTTACTGGTTGACATGGCTCCGAAGAAGATGCCTAAAATCATGGCTAGGATAAAGGATCCGATAGCTAGGGCAAGAGTGAAGAGGAATCCATTGAAAAATTGTCCAAAATCCTGAAAATAGGCTGTCCAAGATGATAAATCTGTCATGGGGTGTCCTCCTTATTCTGCGGAATGGCTAGATGGTTTGAGCTTGTAACGGTCATAGAGTTTTTGTAAACGGCCATCCTTGCTCCATTTAGTAACCAAGTTATCAAGATAGTCGTTGAGCTCGGTATTTGATTTCTTGGTGACGATACCGTAGTCAGATGGCTTGAAACTATCATCTAGTAGTACTGTGCGTTTGCTGATGTAGCCAGACAGAATCGAGCGGTCAACGGAAAAAGCATCAATACGGTGAGCGTGTAGGGAAGTAATCAATTCTGGGTAGGAACCAAGTTCGACGAATTTAAACTTCAGACCTTTCTTTTTACCCAGTTCAGTAATCAGGCGTTGGGTGATGGAACCTTGGGCAACTCCGATGGTTTTGCCGTTTAGGTCCTCAATGCTTTTGATTTTGGCAGATTTATTGACCAAAAATCCAGATGCGTCCGTGTAGTAGGGACTGGTAAAGTTGTAGAGTTTTTTACGTTCGTCTGTAATGGTAAAGGTTGCGATATCCATATCGACCTGTTCATTGTCTAGGAGCGGTCCACGAGTTTGCGCTGTAACAGGTACATAGCGAACCTTGACCTTGAGCTCATCAGCTACCATCCTGGCCAAGTCCGTTTCGATACCAGAATAGGTTCCTGTCTTAGGATCCTTGTAGCCGAAGTTGGGAACGTCTTGTTTGACACCAACAACCAGCTCGCCTCTCTTTTGAATGTCTGCGACGCTGGTATCAGCCTGAACTGGTTTTGCAGCAGCAAGACCGAAAAGGCCAATCAATAATGCGGATAAAAAGAATTTCTTTTTCATAGGCGCCTCCTTATTTGACTTTGTCACTTTCGTGGTTGATGATTTTGCTGAGAAATTGTTGAGCACGAGGTTCGCTTGGATTATCGAAAAAGTCATCAACATCTGTCGTATCCACCAAAACCTCTCCATCAGCCATAAAGATGATGCGGTCAGCAACTTCACGGGCAAAGCCCATTTCATGGGTAACGACAATCATATTCATACCATCGTGGGCCAATTTTTGCATAACTGCTAGAACATCGCCGATGGTTTCAGGGTCAAGAGCAGATGTTGGCTCATCAAAGAGAAGGAGCTCTGGATGCATAGCAAGACCACGAGCGATGGCAATCCGTTGTTTTTGTCCACCAGACAGCATAGCTGGATAAGAATCTTTCTTGTCCCACATATTTACAAATTCCAGATATTTTTTGGCTGTTTTTTCAGCTTCTTTTTTATCAATTCCTAGAACTTTTATGGGTGCTAGTGTTACGTTTTCTAACACTGTTTTATGCGGATAGAGGTTAAAATGCTGGAAAACCATGCCGACTTCCTTGCGGAGAGGAACCAAATCTTTCTGACTGGCACCAGCAACTTGGTGACCATTTACTAGAAGACTTCCCTTGTCGACAGCCTCCAAACCATTGATGGTGCGGATAAGAGTGGATTTTCCAGAACCAGATGGTCCGAGTAGGACAACGACTTGCCCTTTTTCAAAACGGAGATTGATGTCGCGGAGTGCGTGGTAGTCTCCGTAATATTTTTCGACGTGTTCAAATTCTACTAAAGCCATAAGGAATCTCCTTTGTGTTAGATTTTATAACACGATTCTACACCAAAAGAATTGCCTTGTCAAATCATATCTGAAAAAATTCACTAAAATTTTATAAAAAAGCAATCTGGATAGAGAAAAAGCCTAAATCATGTTATAATGAAGCAATAGAATTCTTAGAAAGAGTGGATGTCTTTTTGATAACACCTACTTATGAATGGCAGTTTGCCCCGCAGGTAGAAGATGCGGATTTTACAAAGATAGCCAAGAAGGCTGGACTGGGTTCTGAGGTGGCTCGGTTATTGTTTGAGAGAGGGATTCAGGATCAAGAAAGTCTGAAGAAGTTTTTAGAGCCTTCCTTAGAGGACTTGCATGATCCTTATCTACTCCATGATATGGATAAGGCAGTAGAACGGATTCGTCAGGCCATTGAAGAAGGGGAAAATATCCTCATCTATGGAGACTACGATGCGGATGGTATGACTTCGGCTTCTATTGTTAAGGAAAGTTTGGAACAGCTTGGCGCTGAGTGCCGGGTTTATCTGCCCAATCGTTTTACTGATGGCTATGGTCCAAATGCTAGTGTTTATAAATATTTTATCGAGCAAGAAGGGATTTCCTTGATTGTGACGGTGGATAATGGGGTTGCTGGTCATGAGGCTATTGAATTGGCCCAGTCGATGGGAGTGGATGTCATTGTGACTGACCACCATTCCATGCCTGAAAACCTGCCTGATGCCTATGCCATCGTTCACCCTGAACATCCAGATGCGGACTATCCTTTTAAATATTTGGCTGGTTGTGGAGTGGCCTTCAAGCTGGCTTGTGCCCTTTTAGAAGAAGTGCAAGTGGAACTACTGGATTTGGTTGCTATTGGTACCATTGCTGATATGGTTAGTTTGACAGATGAGAACCGTATCTTGGTTCAGTATGGGTTGGAAATGTTGGGACACACTCAGCGCATTGGTTTACAAGAAATGTTGGATATGGCTGGGATTGCTGCTAACGAAGTGACAGAAGAGACAGTTGGTTTCCAGATTGCCCCTCGTTTGAATGCCTTGGGGCGCTTGGATGATCCTAATCCAGCCATCGATTTGCTGACTGGGTTTGATGATGAGGAAGCGCATGAGATTGCTCTCATGATTCATCAGAAAAACGAAGAGCGCAAGGAAATCGTCCAGTCTATCTATGAAGAAGCTAAGACCATGGTGGACCCTGAGAAGAAGGTTCAAGTCTTGGCCAAGGAAGGTTGGAATCCTGGGGTTCTAGGAATCGTGGCTGGTCGTTTGCTGGAAGAACTAGGGCGGACAGTCATCGTTCTTGATATAGAAGACGGTCGTGCCAAGGGCAGTGCTCGTAGTGTGGAAGCGGTCGATATTTTTGAGGCTCTGGATCCTCATCGAGACCTCTTCATCGCATTTGGCGGTCATGCTGGTGCGGCTGGCATGACGCTGGAAGTTGAGAAACTATCAGATTTATCTCAGGTTTTGGAAGATTATGTCCGTGAAAAAGGCGCAGATGCTGCTGGCAAGAACAAGTTAAACTTAGATGAAGAGCTAGACTTGGAGACACTTAGCTTGGAAACGGTCAAAAGTTTTGAACGTTTAGCTCCCTTTGGAATGAACAATCAGAAACCTGTCTTTTATATCAAGGATTTTCAGGTCGAAAGTGCCCGTACTATGGGGGCAGGCAATGCCCATCTCAAGCTGAAAATTTCCAAGGGTGAGGCGAGTTTTGAAGTGGTAGCCTTCGGTCAAGGCAGATTGGCAACAGAATTTGCCCAAACCAAGAATCTAGAGTTGGCAGTTAAATTGTCTGTCAACCAATGGAATGGTCAAACTGCCCTCCAGTTGATGATGGTGGATGCGCGTGTAGAGGGTGTTCAACTCTTTAACATCCGTGGGAAGAATGCAGTCTTGCCAGAAAGAGTTCCGGTCTTGGATTTTGCTGGAGAATTGCCGAATCTGGCGGATAGTGAAGCTGTTATCGTAAAAACCGTTCCTGAGGATATTACTCAGCTGAAGACCATTTTTCAGGAACAGAATTTCTCTGCTGTCTATTTCAAAAATGATATTGACAAGGCCTACTATCTGACAGGCTATGGGACTAGAGAGCAGTTTGCCAAATTGTACAAGACCATCTACAAGTTCCCAGAGTTTGATATTCGCTACAAACTGAAGGATTTAGCTGCCTATCTCAATATCCAACAAATTTTGCTGGTCAAGATGATTCAAGTGTTTGAAGAGCTATGCTTTGTGACCATCAAAGATGGTGTCATGACAGTGAATAAAGAGGCACCAAAGCGGGAGATAGGAGAAAGTCAAATTTACCAAAATCTCAAACAAACCGTTAAAGACCAAGAAATGATGGCGCTGGGTACTGTGCAAGAAATTTATGACTTTTTAATGGAAAAAGAGTAGATCATAGGAAAGAGTTGGGAAACCAGCTCTTTTTTGAAAATAAATCTTCATTTTGAAAATCATCAAAAAAATGGTATAATGGTAGGAAAAGATTCGGCTAAAAGTAGTGCTTTTAGAATAAGAGGGCAAGTAACCCTATAATCAAGATAAATTAAGCTTTCGGAGGAAAAATGAGTAATATCAGTTTAACAACACTTGGTGGTGTACGTGAAAATGGGAAAAATATGTATATCGCTGAAATCGATGGATCTATTTTCGTTTTGGATGCAGGTCTGAAATACCCTGAAAATGAACAACTAGGGGTGGATGTGGTCATTCCAAATATGGACTACCTTTTTGAAAACAGTGACCGTATCGCTGGGGTCTTCTTGACTCACGGTCATGCGGATGCCATTGGTGCTCTACCTTATCTCTTGGCTGAAGCCAAGGTGCCTGTATTTGGGTCTGAGCTGACCATTGAGTTGGCCAAACTCTTTGTCAAAGGAAATGACACAGTTAAGAAATTCAATGATTTTCATGTCATTGATGAGGATTCGGAGATTGATTTTGGAGGAACTGTGGTGTCCTTCTTCCGTACGACCCACTCTATCCCAGAAAGTTTGGGTGTTGTCTTGAAGACAGCTGAGGGTAGCATCGTTTACACAGGTGACTTCAAATTTGACCAGACAGCTAGTGAATCCTATGCGACAGACTTCGCTCGTTTGGCAGAAATCGGTCGTGACGGAGTTCTAGCTCTTCTTAGCGATTCAGCCAATGCGGACAGCAATATCCAAGTGGCTAGCGAAAGTGAAGTTGGGGACGAAATCACTCAAACCATTTCTGATTGGGATGGTCGTATCATTGTTGCAGCAGTAGCCAGCAACCTCTCTCGTATCCAGCAGGTGTTTGACGCTGCGGATGCAACAGGCCGTCGTGTGGTCTTGACAGGATTCGATATTGAAAATATCGTCCGTACTGCTATTCGCCTTAAGAAATTGTCTCTAGCTAATGAGAGTCTTTTGATTAAGCCAAAAGATATGTCTCGTTTTGAAGACCATGAGTTGATTATCCTTGAGACAGGTCGTATGGGTGAGCCTATCAACGGTCTTCGCAAGATGTCGATTGGTCGTCACCGTTATGTGGAAATCAAGGACGGTGACTTGGTCTATATCGTAACCACTCCGTCTATCGCCAAAGAAGCAGTCATGGCGCGTGTGGAAAACATGATTTACCAAGCTGGCGGGGTTGTCAAACTGATCACTCAAAGCTTGCGTGTGTCAGGTCATGGAAATGCGCGTGATTTGCAGTTGATGATTAATCTCTTGCAACCCAAGTATCTCTTCCCAATTCAAGGGGAATACCGTGAGTTGGATGCCCATGCTAAGGCTGCTATGGCAGTTGGGATGTTGCCAGAACGCATTTTTATCCCTAAAAAGGGAACCAGCATGGCTTATGAGAATGGGGACTTTGTTCCAGCTGGAGCGGTTTCGGCAGGCGATGTCTTGATTGATGGAAATGCCATCGGTGATGTTGGAAATGTGGTTCTTCGTGACCGTAAGGTCTTGTCAGAGGATGGAATTTTCATCGTCGCAATCACCGTTAACCGTCGTGAGAAGAAAATCGTGGCCAAGGCTCGTGTTCACACGCGTGGATTCGTTTATCTCAAGAAGAGTCGCGATATTCTCCGTGAAAGTTCAGAATTGATTAACCAAACGGTAGAAGACTATCTTCAAGGAGATGACTTTGACTGGGCAGATCTCAAAGGGAAGGTTCGTGATAATCTGACCAAGTATCTCTTTGATCAAACTAAGCGTCGTCCAGCTATTTTACCAGTAGTCATGGAAGCGAAATAATCGTTGAAATAAACAGAGAGAAAGTCGAATTTCGGCTTTTTCTTATAGAAAAATAGAGGAAAAAATTATGGCAGTAATGAAAATCGAGTATTACTCACAAGTTTTGGATATGGAGTGGGGAGTGAATGTCCTCTATCCTGATGCCAATCGAGTGGAAGAACCAGATTGTACAGATATCCCCGTCTTGTACCTCTTGCACGGGATGTCTGGTAATCATAATAGTTGGCTCAAGCGGACCAATGTAGAACGCTTGCTTCGAGGAACCAATCTTATCGTCGTCATGCCTAATACCAGCAACGGATGGTATACCGATACTCAGTATGGTTTTGACTATTACACAGCTCTAGCAGAGGAATTGCCACAGGTTCTGAAACGCTTCTTCCCTAACATGACCAGCAAGCGTGAAAAGACCTTTATCGCTGGCCTCTCTATGGGAGGTTACGGCTGTTTCAAACTGGCTCTTGCAACAAATCGTTTTTCTCACGCAGCTAGTTTTTCAGGTGCCCTTAGCTTTCAAGAGTTTTCTCCTGAGAGTCAAAATCTGGGAACACCTGCTTATTGGAGAGGTGTGTTTGGGGAGATTAAAGATTGGACAGCTAGTCCTTATTCTCTAGAAAGTCTGGCTAAAAAATCGGATAAAAAGACCAAGCTTTGGGCTTGGTGTGGCGAGCAGGATTTCTTGTATGATGCCAATAATCTCGCAGTGAAAAATCTCAAAAAACTGGGATTTGATGTGATCTATAGCCATAGCGCTGGAACTCACGAGTGGTATTATTGGGAAAAACAATTGGAACGGTTTCTAGCAACTCTGCCAATTGATTTCAAATTAGAAGAGAGATTGAGTTAGTTTTTTATAAATGAACCACTATTTATAGTTATTCTTGGCTTTAAAACAATGCTGGAAGTCTGTTTTCACTAGACTTTTCAAACAAAAGTAGTAGAATAGTAATAAAATACTGGAGGAAAGAGAGTAGGAAATGTACCGTTATCAAATTGGCATTCCCACATTAGAATATGATCAGTTTGTCAAAGAACATGAATTAGCTAATATATTACAAAGTAGTGCTTGGGAAAAAGTGAAATCTGATTGGAATCATGAGAGGATTGGTGTCTATGAAGGCGAGAACTTACTGGCTGTGGCTAGTATTCTCATAAAATCTCTGCCTTTAGGCTATAAAATGTTTTATATTCCAAGAGGTCCTATATTGGATTACAGGGATATAGAACTTTTAAAGTTTGTCCTGCAGTCTATTAAGTCTTATGCTCGCAGTAAGAGAGCGGTTTTTGTGACTTTCGATCCAAGTATTTGTCTATCCCAACATTTGGTCAATCAAGATAAAAGAGAATATCCTGAAAATCTTGCTATTGTTGAGATTTTAGGACAATTAGGAGTGAAATGGTCTGGGCGGACAACCGAGATGGATGACACCATTCAGCCTCGTATTCAGGCGAAAATATATAAGGAAAATTTTGAAGAAGATAAACTTTCTAAATCAACGAGGCAAGCTATCCGAACAGCACGAAACAAAGGGCTTGAAATTCAATATGGTGGACTGGAACTATTAGATTCATTTTCGGAGTTGATGAAAAAAACTGAGAAGCGAAAAGAGATTCATTTAAGAAACGAAGCTTATTATAAAAAATTATTAGATAACTTCAAAGAAGATTCCTATATCACGCTAACGAGTTTGGATGTTTCTAAGCGTTTAAGAGAATTAGAAGAACAGTTAGAAAAAAATAGAGTAGTTGCAGAAAAATTTAATGATGCAACCAAACCTTCAAAAATTCAGGAAAATATAAAAGAAAAAGAACGTTTAGAAGAGGAAATAGATTTCTTGCAGGGATATATGAATATGGGAAAATCAAACATTCCGTTAGCGGCTACTTTGAGTTTGGAATTTGGTACTACCTCTGTCAATCTATATGCTGGTATGGATGATGATTTTAAACGTTACAATGCACCAATTTTAACTTGGTATGAAACGGCTCGCTATGCCTTTGAGCGAGGTATGTTGTGGCAAAATTTAGGTGGTGTTGAAAACTCTCTAAATGGTGGACTTTATCATTTTAAGGAAAAATTTAATCCAACGATTGAAGAATATTTGGGAGAATTTACAATGCCTACCCATCCTCTTTATCCTCTGTTAAGACTTGCTCTTGATTTCCGTAAAACATTAAGAAAAAAACATAGAAAGTAAGTATATGGCACTAATTACACTCACGAAAGAAGAGTTTCAGGCTTATTCTGGTCAGGTTTCTTCTCGTTCCTTTATGCAATCGGTCCAGATGGGGGACTTGTTAGAAAAAAGAGGGGCTCGAATTGTTTATCTTGCTTTGAAACAAGAAGGAGAAATTCAAGTTGCAGCTCTGGTTTATAGCTTGCCCATGCTGGGTGGTCTGCATATGGAGCTCAATTCGGGGCCGATTTATACCCAACAAGATGCTCTTCCAGTTTTTTATGCGGAGTTAAAAGAATATGCCAAGCAAAATGGTGTATTAGAGTTGCTTGTAAAACCTTATGAAACTTATCAAACTTTTGATAGTGAAGGTAATCCAATAGATACTGAGAAAAAAAGTATTATTCAAGATTTGACTAATTTAGGTTATCAATTTGATGGATTGACAACAGGTTATCCAGGTGGAGAACCAGATTGGTTATACTATAAAGATTTGACTGAATTAACTGAAAAGAATTTGCTTAAAAGTTTTAGCAAAAAGGGTAAACCCTTGGTGAAAAAGGCTGAAACGTTTGGTATTCGGTTGAAAAAGTTAAAACGTGAAGAACTATCGATTTTTAAGAATATAACTAAAGAAACCTCTGAACGTAGAGAATACAGTGATAAAAGTTTAGAATATTATGAGCACTTTTATGATTCATTTGGAGAACAAGCGGAGTTTCTCATAGCAACCTTGAATTTTTCGGACTATATGAGCAAATTGCAAGGTGAACAAAGTAAACTAGAAGAAATCTTGGACAAGTTGCGACTTGATTTGAGTAAAAATCCTCATTCTGAGAAAAAACAAAATCAACTGAGAGAATATTCTAGTCAATTTGAAACGTTTGAAGTTCGAAAAGCAGAAGCGCGAGACTTGATTGAAAAATATGGAGAAGAAGATATTGTTTTAGCCGGGAGTTTATTTGTTTATATGCCTCAGGAAACGACTTATCTCTTTAGTGGTTCTTACACTGAGTTTAATAAGTTTTATGCCCCTGCACTGCTTCAAAAATATGTTATGTTGGAAAGCATAAAACGTGGAATACCTAAATACAACTTCCTAGGCATTCAGGGGATTTTTGATGGTAGTGATGGTGTTTTGCGTTTTAAACAAAATTTTAATGGCTATATTGTACGTAAAGCAGGTACTTTCCGTTATCATCCATCGCCTTTAAAATACAAAGCTATTCAGTTATTCAAAAAAATATTAGGACGTTAAGATGAAAAAGCCAGTATTTAGCTTTCTTTCAGCTTGTTTTAGTAAAATAGACTTTATTTGCTAGAAAGGTGGAGAGATATGCGTTGGCTTTTTCGTTTGATAGGGGCTTTCTTTTATTTTATTTGGCGTTTGTTTTGGCGTCTGGTTTGGATTGTTTTGCTTTTATGTACTCTTGCTTTTGGATTTCTCTGGTATCTGAACGGGGATTTTCAAGGGGCGCTGAAGCAAGCAGAACGGTCAGTAAAAATTGGTCAACAAAGTATCGACCAATGGGAAAGAACAGGGCAACTGCCTAAGTTGAACCAGACAGATAGCCACCAGCATTCTGAAGGAAGATGGCCACAGGCTTCTGCTCGTATTTACTTGGATCCGCAGATGGATTCACGCTTTCAAGAGGCATATTTAGAAGCAATTCAGAACTGGAATCAAACTGGTGCCTTTCATTTTGAACTTGTGACTGAGTCCAGCAAGGCAGATATCTTGGCTACGGAGATGAATGACGGAGGTACTCCTGTGGCAGGAGAGGCGGAAAGTCAGACCAATCTCTTAACGGGTCAATTCTTGTCTGTAACGGTGCGGTTGAATCACTATTATCTGTCCAATCCAGACTATGGCTATTCCTATGAGCGCATTGTCCATACGGCAGAACATGAGTTGGGGCATGCGATTGGCTTGGACCATACAGATGAAAAGTCTGTCATGCAACCTGCGGGTTCCTTTTATGGTATTCAGGAAGAGGATGTTGAAAGACTTCGAAAATTATATGAGACCAATGAGTAGGGGACTATCTTTCCCTACTTTTTTGCTATAATGGAATTATGAACAACTTGATTAAATCAAAACTAGAGCTCTTGCCGACCAGCCCTGGTTGTTACATTCACAAGGATAAAAACGGCACCATTATCTATGTAGGAAAGGCTAAAAACCTGCGTAACCGCGTGCGGTCTTATTTCCGTGGAAGTCATGATACCAAAACAGAGGCCTTGGTGTCTGAAATTGTAGATTTTGAATTTATCGTTACGGAGTCCAATATTGAGGCACTTCTCCTAGAAATCAACCTGATTAAGGAAAACAAGCCCAAGTACAATATCATGCTCAAGGATGATAAGTCCTATCCCTTCATCAAAATCACTAATGAACGCTATCCTCGTTTGATTATCACCCGACAGGTCAAAAAGGATGGAGGTCTTTATTTTGGACCTTACCCCGATGTGGGGGCAGCCAATGAAATCAAGCGATTACTGGATCGAATTTTCCCTTTTAGAAAGTGTACTAATCCACCGTCTAAGGTTTGTTTTTACTACCATATCGGTCAATGTATGGCCCACACTATCTGTAAGAAGGATGAGGCCTACTTCAAGTCTATGGCTCAGGAGGTTTCTGACTTCTTAAAAGGACAGGATGACAAAATCATCGATGACCTCAAGGGCAAGATGGCATCCGCAGCACAAAGTATGGAGTTTGAACGTGCAGCGGAATACCGTGACCTGATTCAGGCCATTGGAACGCTTCGAACCAAGCAACGGGTCATGGCTAAGGATCTCCAAAACCGTGATGTCTTTGGATACTATGTGGACAAGGGCTGGATGTGTGTGCAGGTTTTCTTTGTCCGCCAAGGCAAGCTTATTGAGCGCGATGTCAATCTTTTCCCCTATTACAATGATCCAGACGAAGATTTCTTGACCTATGTGGGACAGTTCTATCAAGAAAAATCTCACCTGGTTCCCAATGAGGTACTGATTCCGCAGGATATTGACGAAGAAGCCGTTAAAGCCTTGGTGGATTCCAAGATTCTCAAACCCCAGCGTGGAGAGAAAAAGCAACTGGTCAATTTGGCTATAAAGAATGCTCGAGTCAGCCTAGAGCAGAAATTCAACCTGCTAGAGAAATCTGTCGAAAAGACCCAAGGGGCTATTGAAAATCTAGGACGCTTACTCCAAATCCCAACCCCAGTTCGTATCGAGTCCTTCGATAACTCTAACATCATGGGAACTAGTCCTGTTTCAGCAATGGTGGTCTTTGTCAATGGCAAACCGAGTAAGAAAGATTATCGTAAGTACAAGATAAAAACGGTTGTCGGTCCAGATGACTATGCTAGTATGCGTGAGGTTATCCGCAGACGTTATGGCCGAGTACAACGTGAGGCTTTGACTCCGCCAGATTTGATTGTGATTGATGGGGGGCAAGGTCAGGTCAATATTGCTAAGCAGGTCATTCAAGAGGAGCTGGGCTTGGATATTCCAATTGCAGGTTTGCAAAAGAATGATAAGCACCAAACCCATGAATTGCTCTTCGGTGATCCACTTGAGGTGGTAGAGTTGTCTCGCAATTCTCAGGAATTTTTCCTCCTTCAGCGCATCCAAGATGAGGTACACCGCTTTGCTATCACTTTCCATCGCCAACTGCGCTCCAAAAATTCCTTTTCATCACAACTGGATGGAATTGAAGGTCTGGGACCTAAACGCAAGCAGAATCTCATGAAGCATTTTAAGTCTTTGACCAAAATCAAGGAAGCCAGTGTGGATGAGATTGTCGAAGTTGGAGTACCTAGAGCGGTCGCAGAAGCAGTGCAGAGGAAGTTGAACCCGCAGGAAACAGAAACCTTGCCTCAAGTGGCGGAAGAAAAAGTAGATTACCAAACGGAAGGAAACCACAATGAACCATAAAATCGCAATTTTATCAGATATTCATGGCAATGCGACAGCGCTAGAAGCAGTGATTGCAGATGCTAAAAATCAAGGAGTCAGTGAATACTGGCTTCTGGGAGATATTTTTCTTCCTGGTCCAGGCGCAAATGACTTGGTCGCCCTGCTAAAGGCCCTTCCTATCACAGCTAGTGTTCGAGGCAATTGGGATGATTGTGTCCTTGAGGCTTTAGATGGGCAATATGGCTTAGAAGACCCACAGGAAGTCCAGCTCATGCGAATGACCCAGTTTTTGATGGAGCGAATGAATCCTGCAACGATTGTCTGGCTACGAAGCTTGCCTTTGCTGGAAAAGAAAGAAGTTGAAGGATTGCGCTTTTCTATCTCTCATAATTTGCCAAATAAGAACTATGGTGGTGACTTGCTAGTTGAGAATGATACAGAGAAATTTGACCAACTCCTAGATGATGAAGTTGACGTGGCAGTCTATGGTCATGTCCACAAGCAGTTGCTTCGTTATGGCAGTCAAGGGCAACAAATCATCAATCCAGGGTCGATTGGCATGCCCTATTTTAACTGGGAGGCGTTAAAAAATCACCGTGCCCAGTATGTCGTGATAGAGGTTGAAGATGGGGAATTGGTAAATATCCTATTTCGTAAAGTCGCTTATGATTACGAGGCTGAGTTAGAATTGGCCAAGTCCAAGGGCCTGCCTTTTATTGAAATGTATGAAGAGCTACGTCGTGAAGATAACTATCAGGGGCACAATCTGGAACTCTTAGCAAGCTTAATAGAAAAGCATGGGTATGTAGAAGATGTGAAGAATTTTTTTGATTTTTTGTAAAAGTTTCCTAAAATAACCAATGCAAACTAAAAACGATTGGCTCGTCCAATCGCTTTTAGTATATCTTATACTCAATGAAAATTAAAGAGCAAACTAGGAAGCTAGACGTAGGTTGCTCAAAGCACAGCTTTGAGGTTGCAGATAAAGCTGACGTGGTTTGAAGAGATTTTCGAAGAGTATTATTGTAACTGAGATTGATCTGGAAGGTAAGAGCCACCTAGATAGGTATTGCTGAGTTTTTCAAGTGTTCCATCTTGGTAGAGTTCTTTGAGCGCTTTATCAAATTTATCTTTAAACTCTTTTTGGTCGCTTGAGAAAACGATATAGTTGTTGGGGCTATCGGCAGAAGGTAAATCAACGACTGAGAGATCTAAGCCGCGGTCCTTGATAATCTTTTGAACGGATACCTTGTCAAAGACTAGGAAATCAAATTCACCGTTAGAGAGGTCTAGGATTCGTTTACCGATATCCTCACCAGAAAAATCAATTGTAGCGGGATTATCAGTGTGTTTCTGATTCCAGTTATTGATGAATTGAGCGTTTGAAGTTCCAGTATCCTCCTGTGTTGTTTTGCCAGCGATTTGGTCAAGAGAAGTCAAAGGATTTTTCTTGTTACTGACGAGGACGAGGGGGTTGTTCGAAATTGGAAGTGAGTAGAGGTATTTTTCAGCACGCTCTTTTGTGTAACTCAAGTTATTGGCAGCTGCTTGATAGTGACCAGAATCAAGTCCAGGGAAGATACTTTCCCAGGCAGTTCTTTGGAATTGAATCTCGTAGTCGCTGAGTTTTTCATCCACTGCCTTTAGAACTTCAATATCGAAGCCTGTCAGATTGCCTTTATCTTCGTAGTCAAATGGTGGCACATCACCAGCTGTAGCAACGACGATTGTCTTTTGAGAGCTGGTTTCTTTCGGTGTAGCTTGATTCCCACAGGCAACTAAAAATGGGAAGATGAGTAGTAAAAGGCTAAATTTTTTCATAATATCTCCATTCAAATGTAAAGTACTTGCTAGTTTATCAGAAACTTTCTTGATGAACCAATATATATTTTTTATGGCTGTAATAAAAAAACTTAATCATGAAAAATCCCTGCAAGCTCTTTCAAATTATGGTAGAATGGAAGCAGTAGAATTAGAAAAGGAAATCGATTATGAAATTTCTTGAATTAAATAAAAAACGTCATGCGACCAAGCATTTCACTGATAAGCCAGTGGATCCAAAAGATGTGCGTACGGCTATCGAAATTGCAACCTTGGCACCAAGTGCCCACAACAGCCAGCCTTGGAAATTTGTGGTAGTACGTGAGAAAAATGCTGAACTAGCAAAATTGGCTTACGGTTCAAACTTTGAGCAGGTATCATCAGCTCCTGTAACTATTGCCTTATTTACAGACACAGATTTGGCTAAACGTGCTCGTAAGATTGCCCGAGTTGGTGGTGCTAACAATTTCTCAGAAGAACAACTTCAATACTTTATGAAAAATTTGCCAGCTGAATTTGCCCGTTACAATGAACAACAGGTCAGTGACTACTTAGCCCTCAATGCAGGTTTGGTTGCTATGAACTTGGTTCTTGCATTGACAGACCAAGGAATCGGATCAAATCTGATCCTTGGATTTGACAAATCAAAAGTCAATGAGGTTTTGGACATCGAAGACCGTTTCCGCCCAGAACTTTTGATTACAGTAGGTTACACAGACGAAAAATTGGAACCAAGCTACCGCTTGCCAGTAGATGAAATCATCGAGAAAAGATAGAAAGAAGAAAAAAATGACAGCAATTGACTTTACAGCAGAAGTAGAAAAACGCAAAGAAGACCTCTTGGCTGACTTGTTTAGCCTTTTGGAAATCAACTCAGAACGTGATGACAGCAAGGCTGATGCTGAGCATCCATTTGGACCTGGGCCGGTAAAAGCTTTGGAAAAATTCCTTGAAATCGCAGACCGTGATGGCTACCCAACTAAAAATGTTGACAACTATGCAGGACATTTTGAGTTTGGTGATGGAGAAGAAGTTCTCGGAATCTTTGCCCACATGGACGTGGTACCAGCTGGTAGCGGTTGGGACACAGACCCTTACACACCGACTATCAAAGACGGTCGCCTTTATGCGCGTGGGGCGTCGGACGATAAGGGTCCTACAACAGCTTGTTACTATGGTTTGAAAATCATCAAAGAATTGGGTCTTCCAACTTCTAAGAAAGTCCGCTTCATCGTCGGAACAGACGAAGAATCAGGCTGGGCAGATATGGACTACTACTTCGAGCACGTAGGACTTGCGAAACCAGACTTCGGTTTCTCTCCAGACGCTGAATTCCCTATCATCAACGGTGAAAAAGGTAACATCACAGAATACCTTCACTTTGCAGGAGAAAATGCAGGTGTTGCCCGTCTTCACAGCTTCACAGGCGGTTTGCGTGAAAACATGGTACCAGAATCAGCAACAGCAGTTGTTTCAGGTGACTTGGCTGACTTGCAAGCTAAACTAGATGCCTTTGTTGCAGAACACAAACTTAGAGGAGAACTCCAAGAAGAAAACGGTCAGTACAAGGTGACGATCATTGGTAAATCAGCCCACGGTGCTATGCCTGCTTCAGGTGTCAATGGTGCGACTTACCTAGCCCTCTTCCTTAGCCAGTTTGACTTTGCAGGTCCAGCCAAAGATTACCTTGACATCGCTGGTAAAATTTTCTTGAACGACCATGAGGGTGAAAATCTCAAGATTGATCATGTGGATGAAAAGATGGGTGCCCTTTCTATGAATGCTGGTGTTTTCCGCTTTGACGAAACAAGCGCTGATAATACCATTGCCCTTAACATCCGCTATCCAAAAGGAACAAGTCCAGAGCAAATCAAGTCAATCCTTGAAAACTTGCCAGTTGCTTCTGTTAGCCTTTCTGAGCACGGTCATACCCCTCACTATGTGCCAATGGAAGATCCACTTGTGCAAACCTTGTTGAATGTTTATGAAAAACAAACTGGTCTTAAAGGTCACGAGCAAGTCATCGGTGGTGGAACCTTTGGTCGCTTACTCGAACGCGGTGTTGCCTATGGTGCCATGTTCCCAGACTCAATTGACACCATGCACCAAGCTAATGAATTTATCGCCTTGGACGATCTCTTCCGAGCTGCAGCAATCTATGCCGAAGCTATTTACGAATTGATCAAATAAAACGATAGAAGTCTGAGATTGTATGCTTAGACTTCTTTTTGGAGGGAAAGTAGATGTCTCAAATTGAAAGAATCAAGCAGGCTATTATGGCAGATCCGCAGAATGTCAGCTATACAGAGCGTGGTATCGAGCCTCTCTTTGCAGCGCCAAAAACTGCTCGCATCAATATCATCGGTCAGGCACCTGGTCTTAAAACCCAAGAAGCAGGCCTTTATTGGAAAGATAAGAGTGGTGACCGCCTGAGAGACTGGCTAGGTGTGGATGAAGATACCTTTTACAATTCAGGATATTTTGCTGTTTTGCCTATGGATTTCTACTTTCCAGGGCATGGCAAGTCAGGTGATCTGCCACCGAGAACTGGATTTGCAGAAAAATGGCATCCACAGCTCTTGCAAGAATTACCCGATATTCAATTGACCCTATTGATTGGGCAATATGCGCAGGCCTACTATTTACAGGAGAAAATCAGTGGCAAGGTGACAGAACGGGTAAAACACTACCAGAACTACTTGCCAACCTATTTTCCACTGGTACACCCATCACCACGCAATCAAATCTGGATGGCCAAAAATCCTTGGTTTGAGTCAGAAGTGGTGCCGGATTTGAAAAAAAGAATTAAAACTATTTTAGGAGAAAAAGAATGAAAGAAATAGCCTTTGACGCATTTTACCAGCTTTACCAAAATAACCAACTTTCTCTAGTGGACGTGAGAGAAGTGGATGAGTTTGAAGCACTTCATTTAGAAGGTGCTCAGAATCTTCCTCTGAGTCAATTAGCTGATACTTATGATCAATTGGACAAGGATCAGTTACATTATGTTATTTGCAAATCTGGAATGAGATCGGCGCGCGCTTGTCAATTCTTATCAGAACAAGGTTATGAGGTTATCAATGTCCAAGGTGGAATGATAGCTTTTGAAGAACTTTAAACATTAGAATTTTCTCCTACTTGGTGTGGACTGGGTAGGGGATTTTATTTTTAGACAATTCTCATTTTTGAGAATCTTGAAAACATTCAATATTTACTTCGTGATACTTTTTTCATACTCTCATTCATGATATACTAGGTCAGTATTTTATAAATATGAAGGAGATTTTCATGGCTAAAAAAGGTGCCCTAACAGGTTTGCTCCTGTTTGGAATATTTTTTGGTGCGGGGAACTTGATTTTTCCGCCTTCTCTAGGTGCTCTATCTGGAGAACATTTTCTTCCTGCCATCGCAGGTTTTGTCTTTTCAGGCGTCGGTATCGCCGTCTTGACTCTGATTATTGGAACGTTAAATCCTAAAGGATATATCTACGAGATTTCAACAAAGATAGCACCTTGGTTTGCGACTCTTTACCTCTCAGTTCTTTACTTGTCAATTGGTCCATTCTTTGCCATCCCACGTACTGCGACAACAGCTTACGAAGTGGGGATTAGCCCGCTTTTGTCGGATGCAAATAAAGGTCTTGGTTTGATTGTCTTTACTATTCTGTATTTTGCAGCAGCTTATCTAATTTCGCTCAATCCATCAAAAATCTTGGATCGTATTGGCCGTATTTTAACGCCAGTCTTTGCGATTTTGATTGTTATCTTGGTTGTTCTGGGAGCTTTCAAATACGGTGGAACAAGTCCTCAAGCCGCTTCAGCTGCTTATCAAGCTTCTGCTTTTGGTACGGGTTTCCTAGAAGGTTATAATACTTTGGACGCCCTTGCTTCAGTTGCCTTTAGCGTAATTGCAGTTCAAACCTTGAAACAACTTGGATTTTCAAGTAAGAAAGAATACATTTCAACTATTTGGGTGGTTGGTATCGTTGTTGCCCTTGCCTTCAGCGCTCTTTACATCGGTTTAGGTTTCCTTGGAAATCATTTCCCGGTACCAGCTGAAGCGATGAAGGGTGGAACACCAGGTGTTTACATCTTGTCACAAGCTACTCAAGAAATCTTTGGCTCAACAGCTCAACTCTTCCTTGCAGCTATGGTTACTGTAACCTGCTTCACAACAACAGTTGGTCTGATTGTGTCAACAGCTGAGTTCTTTAATGAACGCTTCCCAAAAATCAGCTACAAGGTTTATGCGACCGCCTTTACCTTGATTGGATTTGCCCTTGCTAATTTAGGTCTTGATGCGATTATCAAGTACTCAATTCCAGTACTGGTTATCTTGTACCCAATCACCATTGCCATCGTTATGATTGTCATTGTCAACAAATTTGTGGCTCTTTCAAAACCAGGTATGCAGTTGACAATTGCTGTGGTTACAGCTATTGCTATTGCAAGCGTACTAGGAAGCTCATTTAAGGTTGAGTTTCTTGCAAATCTTGTCAACGCTCTTCCTTTTGCCAAGGCATCTCTCCCATGGTTGGTACCAGCCGTTGTCGGAATCTTGCTCTCATTGGTTTTACCAAACAAGCAAGAAAGCGATGTTTTTGAAATGGAATAATCACTAAAATCACTTTTGTAGCAAAGTCTGCAGGAGTGATTTTCTTTTTTTATCCGATGATAAATGTGTTATAATAGGTAGCAAAAGAGGTGAAGAAATGAATCAAACTGTAGAATATGTTAAAGAACTGACAGCCATTGCGTCGCCAACAGGTTTTACTCGTGAAATTTCAGACTATTTCGTCAAGACTTTAGAAGGTTTTGGTTACCAGCCAGTTCGCACAGCCAAGGGCGGTGTCAATGTAACTATCAAAGGTCAAAATGATGAAGAGCATCGCTATGTGACTGCCCATGTAGATACGCTTGGTGCTATTGTCCGTGCTGTCAAACCAGATGGCCGTCTCAAAATGGACCGTATCGGTGGCTTTCCTTGGAACATGATCGAAGGAGAAAACTGTATCGTTCATGTGGCAAGCACAGGTCAAAAGGTATCAGGCACCATCCTCATCCACCAAACTTCTTGTCATGTCTATAAGGATGCAGGAACTGCAGAACGCACTCAGGACAATATGGAAGTGCGTTTGGACGCCAAAGTAACCAGTGAAAAAGAAACTCGTGCTCTTGGCATTGAGGTCGGTGATTTTATCAGTTTTGACCCACGAACCGTCGTGACAGAGACAGGTTTTGTCAAGTCTCGTCATTTGGACGATAAGGTCAGTGCAGCGATTTTGCTCAATCTCCTTCGCATTTATAAGGAAGAGAAGATTGACTTGCCAGTAACAACCCATTTTGCTTTTTCAGTCTTTGAAGAAGTGGGGCATGGGGCTAATTCTAATATTCCTGCTCAGGTAGTAGAATATCTGGCTGTGGATATGGGAGCTATGGGAGATGACCAGCAAACAGACGAATATACAGTGTCTATCTGTGTCAAGGATGCTTCTGGACCTTATCACTATGATTTCCGTCAACATTTGGTGGCTTTGGCGAAAGAGCAAGATATTCCATTTAAGTTGGATATCTATCCATTTTATGGATCGGACGCTTCAGCGGCTATGTCTGCAGGGGCAGAGGTTAAGCATGCCCTTCTCGGTGCTGGTATCGAGTCTAGTCATTCTTATGAGCGTACTCATATTGACTCGGTGGCCGCAACAGAGCGTATGGTTGATGCTTATCTTAAGAGTGGGTTGGTAGACTAATATGTGCCTGATTTGCCAGAGAATTGACCTCATCAAGAAGGAAGAAAATCCTTACTTTGTCAAAGAGTTGGAAACAGGCTATCTTGTGATTGGAGACCACCAGTATTTTGCAGGATATAGTCTTTTTCTAGCTAAGGAACACGTTACCGAATTGCACCATTTGAAAAAGGAAACAAGACTCCGTTTTCTCGAAGAAATGAGTCTAGTCCAAGAGGCAGTTGCCAAGGCATTTGCTGCTGAGAAAATGAATATCGAACTGCTAGGAAATGGCGATGCCCATCTTCATTGGCATCTGTTTCCACGACGGACAGGTGATATGAATGGCCACGGTCTTAAAGGTCGTGGGCCAGTTTGGTGGGTTCCCTTTGAAGAAATGACAGCAGAAACCTGCCAAGCAAAACCGGATGAGATTAAAAGATTAGTCGAATGTTTATCGTCAGAAGTAGATAAACTATTAGAAATAAAGGAGTAGAAATGAAAAAAAGATACCTTGTCTTGACAGCCTTGCTAGCCTTGAGTCTAGCAGCTTGTTCACAAGATAAAGCAAAAAATGAAGATGGAGACACTAAGACAGAACAAACAGCCAAAGCTGATGGCGCAGTCGGCAGTAAATCTCAGGGAGCTGCCCAGAAAAAAGCAGAAGTGGTTAACAAAGGAGACTACTACAGCATCCAAGGGAAATACGATGAAATCATCGTAGCCAACAAACACTATCCATTGTCTAAAGACTATAATCCAGGGGAAAATCCAACAGCCAAGGCAGAGTTGGTCAAACTCATCAAAGCTATGCAAGAGGCAGGTTTCCCCATTAGCGACCATTACAGTGGCTTTAGAAGTTATGAAACTCAGACCAAGCTCTATCAAGATTATGTCAATCAAGATGGGAAAGAAGCTGCCGACCGTTATTCTGCCCGTCCTGGCTATAGCGAGCACCAGACAGGCTTGGCTTTTGATGTGATTGGGACAAATGGTGATTTGGTGACAGAAGAAAAAGCGGCCCAATGGCTCTTGGACCATGCGGCTGATTATGGTTTTGTTGTTCGTTATCTCAAAGGCAAGGAAAAGGAAACAGGCTATATGGCTGAAGAATGGCACCTTCGTTATGTCGGAAAAGAAGCAAAAGAAATAGCTGCAAGTGGTCTCAGTTTGGAAGAGTATTACGGCTTTGAAGGCGGAGATTACGTCGATTAAAAAATAAACTTTTCTCTTGCAATTTCAGATAAATAGTGTATAATAGATGGGTATGTGAAAAGCATACTTGTGGGAGGTAAAAATCTTTAATTACCGCCAAAACCACAAAGGAGGATTTAAAAATGGCTAAAAAAGTCGAAAAACTTGTAAAATTGCAAATCCCTGCTGGTAAAGCTACACCAGCTCCACCGGTTGGACCTGCTCTTGGTCAAGCTGGTATCAACATCATGGGATTCACAAAAGAGTTCAACGCTCGTACAGCTGACCAAGCTGGTATGATCATTCCAGTTGTTATCTCAGTTTACGAAGATAAATCATTTACTTTCATCACTAAAACACCACCAGCTGCTGTTCTTTTGAAAAAAGCTGCAGGTGTTGAAAAAGGATCAGGTACACCTAACAAAACTAAAGTTGCTACAGTTACTCGTGCACAAGTACAAGAAATTGCAGAAACTAAGATGCCAGATTTGAACGCAGCAAACGTAGAGTCTGCAATGCGTATGATCGAAGGTACTGCTCGTTCTATGGGATTCACTGTTGTTGACTAATCAATAACACAGTAGAAAATCTCACAGCAGTCTATTAGTTGCTTTTCATACTAGGCAAGTGACTGAAGCTTGTACTTGGGTACAGCAAGGGAGCTTAACGAAGTAGGAAAAGAAAAATAATAGACTGATAACCCGCAAGACTTCATCATTTCGAGGAGTGACGTGGGAGATGAAAATCGATTGAACCACTTACAAGGAGAATAGAAAATGGCTAAAAAAAGCAAACAACTTCGTGCTGCTCTTGAGAAAATCGACAGCACAAAAGCATACAGCGTAGAAGAAGCTGTAGCACTTGCAAAAGAAACTAACTTTGCAAAATTTGACGCAACTGTAGAAGTTGCTTACAACTTGAACATCGACGTTAAAAAAGCTGACCAACAAATCCGTGGAGCAATGGTATTGCCAAACGGTACTGGTAAAACTTCACGCGTTCTTGTTTTTGCACGTGGTGCAAAAGCTGAAGAAGCAAAAGCTGCTGGTGCAGACTTTGTTGGTGAAGATGACCTTGTTGCTAAAATCAACGACGGTTGGTTGGACTTCGACGTAGTTATCGCTACACCTGACATGATGGCTCTTGTTGGACGTCTTGGACGTGTCCTTGGACCACGTAACTTGATGCCAAACCCTAAAACTGGTACTGTAACAATGGATGTTGCTAAAGCAGTTGAAGAGTCTAAAGGTGGTAAAATCACTTACCGTGCTGACCGTGCAGGTAACGTTCAAGCAATCATCGGTAAAGTATCATTTGAAGCTGAAAAATTGGTTGAAAACTTCAAAGCTTTCAACGAAACAATCCAAAAAGCAAAACCAGCTACAGCTAAAGGAACTTACGTAACAAACTTGACTATCACAACTACTCAAGGTGTTGGTATCAAAGTTGACGTAAACTCACTTTAATCAGTAGTTTATAAAAGAGGACGAGTACGAAAGTGCTCGTTTTTTTGGCGTACGACGGGCATGTCGTACATCTGAGGTGTAAGTCCTCGGTGGGCACCTGCTACCGGTGAACCCAATAGCGATTCCCAAGCCTGGCTATCGTGAGGTAGCGGATTAAAACGGTCTGGGGATAGACTGTTTTAAGTCTGACGTTGGAAATTAGAACCGTCAGAGGAAGGGATAGCGAAATCGTGGCTCTACGAACAGAAAGGTGGAGGTTCGTAGAGCTGATGAAGATGAGAGTAATTCCAAAGTACAAAAATAGTCGTAACCTATATGCGTAAACTACGTGAGGAATTGAATTCGAACTAGAGAGGTAATAATAAATTTATGCTATAGTCATGGTGGTTTGTATGCTTTTGATTATAGTTCATCAAATAATAGATTAGAATTGTTAGATAATATCATTTTATGTTATAATGAAGAAAAAATAGAGGTGTTCAAATGTCAGAAGCAGGTCATAAGTTTTTAGCAAAATTGGGGAAAAAACGCTTACGTCCAGGTGGAAAACTTGCTACAGATTGGTTAATTGCGGAAGGAGGATTTTCAAAAGAAAAGAGAATACTAGAAGTTGCGTGCAATAGGGGAACTACAGCAATTGAGTTGGCACAGCGTTTTGGTTGTAAGATAACTGCTGTTGATATGGATGCTCAAGCTTTAAAAGTGGCTAAAAAATCTGCTGAAACAGCAGGTGTTGCTCACTTAATCAGTTTTGAAAGAGCTAATGCAATGAAACTTCCTTATGAAGATGCTAGTTTTGATATTGTTATAAATGAAGCTATGCTGACTATGCAAGCCGATCAAGCTAAGAAAAAATGTGTAATGGAATATCTAAGGGTTTTAAAACCTGAAGGTCTTCTCCTGACACATGATGTGCTTCTTAAGGAAGCTAAAGAGTCTGTCAGACAGGAATTGTCGCAAGCAATTCATGTAAATGTAGGTCCTTTAACTCAAGATGGTTGGGAACAGGTGATGATAGAATCAGGTTATTGTGATGTGAAAGTATTGACTGGTGAAATGACATTAATGAAATTATCAGGTATGATTTATGACGAAGGTTGGCTAGGAACCTTGAAAATTTGTGTAAATGCTTGTAAAAAGGAGAATAGAAAGCAGTTTTTAACTATGTATAAAATGTTTAATAAGAATAAAAAGAACTTGGGCTTTATTGCTATGGCTAGTCATAAATCGTCAAATCGTTAGATAATCATTGAAGTTAACTTTTCCTTTTTTCTTTCTTAAAAAATATGCTATAATAGAGAGTAAAAAACTTTGAAAGAAAGAAAAAGATGAATTTAAAAGATTACATTGCAACAATTGAAAATTATCCAAAGGAAGGTATTACTTTCCGTGATATTAGTCCTTTGATGGCTGATGGGAATGCTTATAGCTACGCTGTTCGTGAAATCGTTCAGTATGCTACTGACAAGAAAATTGACATGATCGTGGGACCTGAGGCTCGTGGTTTTATCGTGGGCTGTCCAGTTGCCTTTGAGTTGGGAATTGGTTTTGCGCCTGTTCGTAAGCCAGGTAAATTGCCACGCGAAGTTATTTCTGCTGACTATGAAAAAGAGTACGGTGTTGATACCTTGACTATGCATGCTGACGCCATTAAGCCAGGTCAACGTGTTCTTATCGTAGATGACCTCTTAGCAACAGGTGGAACTGTTAAGGCAACCATCGAGATGATTGAAAAACTTGGTGGTGTTGTAGCAGGCTGTGCCTTCCTTGTTGAATTGGATGAATTGAACGGTCGTGAAAAAATCGGTGACTATGATTACAAAGTTCTTATGCATTATTAATGAAAACAGTCCCTAGGGCTGTTTTCTCTACATTAGGATATAAAAACAGACTATAGCTAGTTAGAGAAAAACTATAATTGAAAACTATATCTTCTTGCAGTATAATAAAAGGACTAAGTGTTTGAGATTTGGCTTCAAACATATGCAATTATTCCTGAAAGAGTACAGTTAGGAGAGGGTTATGCCGATTCGAATTGATAAAAAACTACCAGCTGTTGAGATTTTACGGACAGAGAATATCTTTGTCATGGATGATCAACGTGCGGCCCACCAAGATATCCGTCCTTTGAAGATTTTAATCTTAAATCTTATGCCACAAAAAATGGTCACAGAGACTCAATTGTTGCGCCATTTGGCTAATACACCCCTGCAACTGGATATTGATTTTCTCTATATGGAAAGCCATCGTTCTAAGACAACTCGTTCAGAGCACATGGAGACCTTTTATAAAACTTTTCCTGAAGTTAAGGACGAGTATTTTGATGGGATGATTATCACGGGTGCTCCAGTTGAGCATTTACCATTTGAGGAAGTGGACTATTGGGAGGAATTCAGCCAGGTAATCGAGTGGTCCAAGACCCATGTCTATTCGACCCTTCATATCTGCTGGGGGGCTCAGGCTGGTCTTTATCTGCGTTATGGGGTGGAAAAATACCAGATGGACAGTAAATTATCAGGTATCTATCCTCAGGATACTTTAAAAGAAGGGCATCTTCTCTTTAGAGGCTTTGACGATAGCTACGTTTCCCCTCATTCTCGGCACACGGAAATTTCTAAGGAAGAGGTCTTAAACAAAACCAATCTCGAGATTTTATCAGAAGGGCCGCAGGTTGGGGTTTCGATTTTGGCTAGTCGTGATTTACGAGAAATTTATAGTTTTGGGCATTTGGAATATGACCGTGATACCTTGGCAAAAGAGTATTTTAGAGATCGTGACGCAGGTTTAGATCCACATATTCCAGAAAATTACTTTAAGGATGATGATGTTAATCAGACCCCTTGTCTATGTTGGTCTTCATCAGCAGCCCTCTTTTTCAGTAACTGGGTAAACTATGCGGTCTATCAGGAGACGCCTTTTGACTGGAGAAAGATAGAAGATGATGCATCTGCATATGGGTATTTATAAGAGGAATTATGACATATTTAGACGCTTTTAAATCAGGGAACTTGGTTTTGCCGAGTGCCCTGCTCTTGCATTTTAAGGAACTCTTTCCTTCCAGCGATGATTTTCTGGTCTGGCAATTTTTCTATTTGCAAAATACGACAGGCTTAGATGAAATGTCCCCAAGCCAGATTGCTGACAGGATTGGCAAGGAAATTTCGGATGTCAATCAGGCTATTTCCAATCTAACGGAGAGGGGACTACTTCAGTATCGAACGATCGAATTAAATGGCGAAATCGAATTGCTTTTTGATACTAGTTTGGCATTGGAACGTTTGGATAATTTGCTTGGAGCTGCTCATTCAAGTTCAGACCAGTTGACACCTCAAAATCAGCTTAAGAATTTGGTGGAAACTTTCCAGCAGGAGTTGGGACGCTTGTTGACTCCTTTTGAGATTGAGGATTTGACCAAGACCCTAAAAGAAGATGGGACCAGTGCTGACTTGATTAAGGAGGCTCTTCGTGAAGCTGTTTTGAATGGAAAAGCAAACTGGAAGTACATTCAGGCCATTTTGAGAAATTGGCGCCATGAAGGAATCAAGAGTGTGGCTCAAATTGAGGCTAAGCGGGCAGAGAGAGAAGTCAGCAATCCTCAGTTGACACAGGTATCTGCAGATTTCAGAAATGCCATGGATCTCTGGAAGGATTAATCCATGTAAGCAGGATTGAAATCCGAGTAAGATTTGCAAGCTGTGTCTAATTGTGATAAAATAAATAGAAAATAAATTGAAAAAAGAGGTATGTGAAATGTCACGTAAACCATTTATCGCTGGTAACTGGAAAATGAACAAAAATCCAGAAGAAGCTAAAGCATTCGTTGAAGCAGTTGCATCAAAACTTCCTTCATCAGATCTTGTTGAAGCAGGTATCGCTGCTCCAGCTCTTGATTTGACAGCTGTTATTGCTGCTGCTAAAGGTTCAAACCTTAAAGTTGCTGCTCAAAACTGCTACTTTGAAAATGCAGGTGCTTTCACTGGTGAAACTAGCCCACAAGTTTTGAAAGAAATCGGTACTGACTACGTTGTTATCGGTCACTCAGAACGCCGTGACTACTTCCATGAAACTGACGAAGATATCAACAAAAAAGCAAAAGCAATCTTTGCAAACGGCATGCTTCCAATCATCTGTTGTGGTGAATCACTTGAAACTTATGAAGCTGGTAAAGCTGCTGAATTCGTAGGTGCTCAAGTATCTGCTGCATTGGCTGGTTTGACTGCTGAACAAGTTGCTGCATCAGTTATCGCTTACGAGCCAATCTGGGCTATCGGTACTGGTAAATCAGCTTCACAAGACGATGCACAAAAAATGTGTAAAGTTGTTCGTGACGTTGTAGCTGCTGACTTTGGTCAAGAAGTTGCAGACAAAGTTCGTGTTCAATACGGTGGTTCTGTTAAACCTGAAAACGTTGCTTCATACATGGCTTGCCCAGACGTTGACGGTGCCCTTGTAGGTGGTGCGTCACTTGAAGCAGAAAGCTTCTTGGCTTTGCTTGACTTTGTAAAATAATCAGTAGCAAAAGCTAGGTGGAACAGCATTCAGATGTCTGTTCCATTTTTTATAGGAGAGGAAAGATTGAAAACAAAGATTGGAAAAATTGGATTAGCAAGTATCTGCTTACTAGGATTGGCAACTAGCCATGTCGTTGCAAATGAAACTGAGGTAGCAAAAACTTCGCAGGATGCAAGGACAGTTTCAAGTAGTTCAGAGCAAAATCAGTCTTCTAATAAAACTCAAACGAGTGCAGGAGTAAAGACCAATGCTTCTGCCCACTGGGAGGGGGATTATTATGTAAAGGCTGATGGTTCCAAAGCCAAGAGTGAGTGGATTTTTGATAACTACTATAAGGCTTGGTTTTATATTAAGTCAGACGGCCGTTATGCTCAAAATGAGTGGCAGGGTAATTACTACCTAAAATCAGGTGGCTATATGGCTAAGAATGAATGGGTTTATGATAACGCCTATAAGAATTGGTTTTACCTGAAGTCCGATGGTTCTTATGCTAACCAGGAATGGCATTCTGTTGGAGGTAAATGGTACTATTTTAAAAAATGGGGCTATTTAGCTAAAAGTCAATGGCAAGGAAGTTATTTCCTAAATGGTCAAGGTGCCATGATGCAAAATGAATGGCTTTATGATCCAGCCTATTCATCTTACTTCTATCTCAAGTCCGATGGTTCTTATGCAAATCAAGAGTGGCAAAAGGTAGACGGCAAGTGGTACTATTTCAAGAAGTGGGGTTACATGGCCAAAGATGAGTGGCAGGGCAACTACTATTTGACAGAAAGTGGTGCTATGGCGACTGGTGAATTAGTCATGGATGATACTCGCTATATTTTTTCTGACTCAGGTGAGTTAAAAGAAAAGAAAGACTTGAATGTTGGCTGGGTTCACCGAAATGGCAGACGTTATTTCTTTAACCATCGTGAAGAACAAGTTGGGACTGATCAAGTTAAAAAGGTCATCGATGTCAGTGAGCACAATGGTCGTATCAGTGACTGGAAAAAGGTCATCGATGATAATGGCGTTGATGGAGTCATTGTTCGTTTGGGCTATAGTGGAACTGAGGACAAGGAATTGGCTCATAATATTAAGGAGTTAAACCGTCTTGGAATTCCTTACGGTGTTTACCTTTATACTTATGCTGAAAATGAGACCGATGCTGAGAATGATGCTAATCAAACCATTGAACTCTTGAAAAAATACAAGATGAACTTGTCTTACCCTATCTACTACGATGTTGAGAACTGGGAATATGGCAATAAGACTAAGAGAGCTCCAAGTGATACTGGAACCTGGGTCAAGATCATCAATAAGTATATGGCAACAATGAAGCAGGCTGGTTATCAAAATGTGAAAGTTTATAGCTATCGTCAACTCTTGCAAACTCGTTTGAATCATCCAGATATTTTACAACATGTCAACTGGGTTGCAGCCTATACGGATGCACTTGATTGGACAAATCCTCATTATTCAGGTGAAAAAGGATGGCAATATACCTCATCTGAATACTTAAAAGGAATTCGTGGTCGTGTTGACGTTAGCGTTTGGTATTAAGATATAAGTTTGAGAAAGGGGTGTGCAAGAAAATTGCATCCCTTTTTTCTTTATTTTGTCGCAGTTAATACTCTTTGAAAATCAAATTCAAACCACGTCAACGTCACCTTGCCGTACTCAAGTACAGCCTGCGGCTAGTTTCCTAGTTTGCTCTTTGATTTTCATTGAGTATAAGAGAGGTGTAAGGGGACTGGGTTTCATTCTAAAAAATTCTTAAATTATCAGTCTATTGCAACTTTTCTCATGTGGGTCATTTGGCTTGCTATTGTCTTTCCTTAGTAGTATACTAAGATAGTAATCAGTAAGAAGTGGTTACAAATAATAATGAATGAGGTAAAATAAAATGGTAGAATTAAAAAAAGAAGCAGCAAAAGATGTCGCAACATTAACAAAAGCAGCGCCAGTAGCATTGGCAAAAACAAAGGAAGTTTTGAATCAAGCTGTTGCTGATTTGTACGTAGCCCACGTTGCTTTGCACCAAGTACACTGGTATATGCGTGGACGCGGTTTTATGGTATGGCATCCAAAAATGGATGAGTACATGGATGCTCTTGATGGTCATTTAGATGAAATCAGCGAACGATTGATTACACTCGGTGGAAGCCCATTCTCTACATTGACAGAATTCCTTCAAAATAGTGAAATCGAAGAAGAAGCTGGTGAATACCGTAATGTTGAAGAAAGCTTGGAACGTGTTCTAGCTATTTATCGCTACCTCATCACTCTTTTCCAAAAAGCGTTGGATGTGACTGACGAAGAAGGCGATGATGTTACAAACGATATTTTTGTTGGTGCTAAGGCTGAACTTGAGAAAACAGTTTGGATGCTTGCAGCAGAACTTGGACAAGCACCTGGTTTGTAAGAAACAAGGAAACATATATAAATCTGTAGGAAATTTCTTACAGATTTTTTCTATTTTGTAAGCTATTCCAAACCAGTCTTTTTTTGAGTTTTTTGATAAAATAGTACTATCAGTGAAAAGGATGGAAGCATGACTAAGAAAATCGTAGCTATTTGGGCCCAGGATGAAGAGGGTGTGATTGGGAAGGACAATCGTCTGCCTTGGTATTTGCCAGCAGAATTGCAACACTTTAAAGAAACAACTCTGAATCATGCTATCTTGATGGGACGCGTGACCTTTGATGGGATGGGACGTCGACTGCTTCCAAAACGGGAGACCTTGATTTTGACGCGTAATTTGGAAGAAAAGATAGATGGGGTTACTACTTTTCAGGACATCCAGTCTGTTCTAGACTGGTATCAGGGTCAAGACAAGAATCTCTATATTCTCGGTGGAAAGCAAATTTTTCAGGCTTTTGAACCCTATTTGGATGAAGTCATTGTCACTCAAATCCATGCACGGGTGGAGGGAGATACCTATTTTCCTGAAGACTTTGACTTGTCTATTTTTGAGACAGTTTCAAGCAAATCCTATACCAAAGATGAGAAAAATCCTTATGATTTTACCATCCAATACCGCAAGAGAAAGGAAGTCTAATGGAACGTAGTATATTTGGTTTTTTCACAGCCATGCTGTGCTTGGTCTGCTTGCTTGCAGGAGCACAGGCTTTTCGTAAAAAGCGCTATGGACTTTCTGTCCTGCTCTGGTTAAATGCCTTTACCAATTTGGTCAATAGTATCCATGCTTTTTACATGACCTTATTTTAGATAAAATGACAGTATAGAATAGAACGGAAGGAAATCATGCCTACAAATAGGAATAATGATATGATGGTTTATTGCTCATTTTGTGGCAAAAGCCAAGAAGAAGTACAAAAAATAATCGCAGGGAACAATGCCTTTATCTGTAATGAATGTGTGGAGTTGGCCCAGGAAATCATTCGGGAGGAGTTGGCGGAGGAAGTCTTGGCGGACTTGTCTGAAGTACCAAAACCAATCGAACTTCTCCATATCTTGAATCACTATGTAATCGGTCAAGATCGTGCCAAACGTGCTTTGGCAGTAGCTGTTTACAACCATTACAAACGCATCAATTTTCACGATACGCGAGAAGAGTCAGAAGATGTAGATTTGCAGAAGTCAAACATCTTGATGATTGGCCCAACTGGTTCAGGGAAAACATTCCTTGCCCAGACCTTGGCTAAGAGCTTGAATGTGCCTTTTGCGATTGCGGATGCGACAGCTCTTACTGAGGCTGGTTATGTGGGTGAGGACGTGGAAAATATCCTCCTCAAACTCTTGCAGGCTGCTGACTTTAATATCGAACGTGCAGAGCGTGGGATTATCTACGTGGATGAAATTGACAAGATTGCTAAGAAGAGCGAGAACGTATCGATCACACGTGATGTTTCTGGTGAAGGTGTGCAACAAGCCCTTCTCAAGATTATCGAGGGAACCGTTGCTAGTGTTCCGCCTCAAGGTGGACGTAAACATCCACAACAAGAGATGATTCAAGTGGATACTAAAAATATCCTCTTCATCGTGGGTGGTGCTTTTGATGGTATTGAAGAAATCGTCAAACAACGTCTGGGTGAAAAGGTTATCGGCTTTGGTCAAAATAATAAAGCGATTGATGAAAATAGCTCTTACATGCAAGAAATCATCGCAGAGGATATTCAAAAATTTGGTATTATCCCTGAGTTGATTGGACGCTTGCCTGTTTTTGCAGCTCTTGAGCAATTGACTGTTGATGATCTGGTTCGCATCTTGAAAGAGCCAAGAAATGCCTTGGTCAAACAATACCAAACCTTGTTATCTTATGATGATGTCGAGTTGGAATTTGACGACGAAGCCCTTCAAGAGATTGCAAATAAGGCCATCGAACGCAAAACTGGTGCGCGTGGTCTTCGCTCAATTATCGAAGAAACCATGCTAGATGTCATGTTTGAAGTGCCGAGTCAGGAAAATGTGAAATTGGTTCGCATCACAAAAGAAGCTGTCGATGGAACGGATAAACCAATCCTAGAAACAGCCTAGAGGTGACTATGGAACTTAATACACACAATGCTGAAATCTTGCTCAGTGCGGCTAACAAGTCCCACTATCCGCAGGATGAACTGCCAGAGATTGCCCTAGCAGGGCGTTCAAATGTTGGCAAGTCTAGCTTTATCAATACTATGCTGAACCGCAAGAATCTAGCCCGAACATCAGGTAAACCTGGTAAAACCCAGCTCCTCAACTTCTTTAACATTGATGACAAGATGCGCTTTGTGGATGTGCCTGGTTATGGCTATGCCCGTGTTTCTAAAAAGGAACGTGAAAAGTGGGGGCGCATGATTGAGGAGTATCTGACAACTCGAGAAAATCTCCGTGCGGTAGTCAGTTTAGTTGACCTTCGTCATGACCCGTCAGCAGATGATGTACAGATGTACGAATTTCTCAAGTATTATGAGATTCCAGTCATCATTGTGGCGACCAAGGCAGACAAGATTCCACGTGGTAAATGGAACAAGCACGAATCAGCAATCAAAAAGAAATTAAACTTTGACCCAAGTGACGACTTCATCCTCTTTTCATCTGTCAGCAAGGCAGGGATGGATGAGGCTTGGGATGCAATCTTAGAAAAATTGTGAGGAAAAGAAAATGGCAAAAACAATTCATACAGACAAAGCTCCAAAGGCTATCGGACCATATGTTCAAGGAAAAATCGTTGGCAACCTTTTGTTTGCTAGTGGTCAAGTTCCTCTCTCTCCTGAAACTGGGGAAATCGTTGGAGAAACGATCCAAGAACAGACAGAACAAGTCTTGAAAAACATTGGTGCTATTTTGGCTGAAGCAGGAACAGATTTTGACCATGTTGTCAAAACAACTTGCTTCTTGAGCGATATGAACGACTTCGTTCCTTTTAACGAGGTTTACCAAACGGCCTTTAAAGAGGAATTTCCAGCTCGTTCAGCTGTGGAGGTAGCTCGTCTTCCTCGTGATGTAAAAGTCGAAATTGAAGTCATCGCAGAGATTGGATAAGCTAGTTGAAGTTTGGTGTTGCCAAACTTCTTTTGATATAAGGAGAAAAAGATGACAAAGAAACAACTTCACTTGGTGATTGTGACAGGAATGAGTGGTGCAGGGAAAACAGTTGCCATTCAGTCCTTCGAAGATTTGGGTTATTTTACTATTGATAATATGCCTCCAGCTCTCTTGCCTAAATTTTTGCAGTTGGTTGAAACAAAGGAAGACGACCATAAGTTGGCCTTGGTGGTGGATATGCGTAGCCGTTCTTTCTTTTCAGAGATTCAAGCTGTTTTGGATGAGTTGGAAAACAAGGAAGAACTGGACTTTAAAATTCTCTTTTTGGATGCAGCTGATAAGGAATTGGTCGCGCGTTACAAGGAAACTAGACGGAGTCACCCACTAGCTGCAGATGGACGGATTTTGGATGGAATCAAGCTGGAACGTGAGCTCTTGGCGCCTTTGAAAAATATGAGCCAAAATGTGGTGGATACGACAGAACTTACCCCTCGTGAGCTGCGTAAAACCCTTGCAGAGCAGTTTTCAGACCAAGAACGAGCCCAGTCTTTCCGTATCGAAGTCATGTCTTTTGGCTTTAAATATGGAATCCCGATTGATGCAGATTTAGTCTTTGATGTCCGATTCTTGCCAAATCCCTACTACCTACCAGAACTGAGAAACCAAACGGGTGTGGATGAACCAGTTTATGACTATGTCATGAATCATCCTGAGTCAGAAGATTTTTATCAACATTTGTTGGCCTTGATTGAACCGATTTTGCCAAGTTACCAAAAGGAAGGTAAGTCCGTTTTGACCATTGCCATGGGTTGTACGGGTGGGCAACACCGTAGTGTGGCCTTTGCTAAACGCTTGGCGCAGGACTTATCCAAGAATTGGCCTGTCAATGAAGGGCATCGAGACAAAGACCGAAGAAAGGAAACGGTAAACCGTTCATGAGAAAACCAAAGATAACGGTGATTGGTGGAGGGACTGGGATCCCCGTCATTCTTAAAAGTCTGCGGGAAAAAGATGTGGAAATCGCAGCTATCGTAACGGTGGCAGATGATGGTGGTTCATCAGGTGAACTCCGAAAAAATATGCAGCAATTGACACCGCCAGGCGATCTTCGCAATGTCCTTGTGGCCATGTCGGATATGCCTAAGTTCTATGAGAAGGTCTTTCAGTACCGCTTTTCTGAGGATGCGGGAGCCTTTGCTGGCCATCCGTTGGGCAATCTCATTATTGCAGGTCTGTCAGAAATGCAGGGTTCGACATATAATGCCATGCAGTTACTGAGCAAATTTTTCCATACAACGGGGAAAATTTATCCTTCCAGTGACCATCCTTTGACCCTGCACGCAGTCTTTCAGGATGGAACAGAGGTGGCTGGAGAGAGCCATATTGCAGACCATCCAGGCATGATTGACCACGTCTATGTGACCAATACCCTCAACGATGATACGCCTCTGGCTAGCCGTCGAGTAGTGCAGACCATTCTTGAAAGTGACATGATTGTCCTCGGACCTGGTTCCCTCTTTACCTCGATTTTGCCCAATATTGTGATTAAGGAAATCGGGCAGGCGCTTTTGGAAACCAAGGCAGAAATCGCCTATGTCTGCAATATCATGACCCAACGTGGGGAGACGGAACACTTTACAGATAGTGACCACGTGGAGGTTTTGCATCGCCACCTTGGTCGAGCTTTTATCGATACTGTTTTGGTGAATATCGAAAAAGTGCCTCAGGAATACATGAATTCCAACCGGTTTGATGAATACTTGGTGCAGGTGGAACATGATTTTGCTGGTCTTTGTAAGCAAGTTCCGCGTGTGATTTCATCCAACTTCCTTCGTCTGGAAAATGGAGGTGCCTTCCACGATGGGGATTTGATTGTGGATGAGTTGATGCGCATTATACAGGTGAGAAAATGAGTTTCACAGTAGCAGTAAAAGAAGAAATCCTAGGTCAGCACCATCTTAGCCGGCATGAATTATCTGCCATTATCAAGATGTCTGGCAGTATCGGCCTCTCGACTTCGGGCTTGACCTTGTCCGTCGTGACAGAAAATGCCAAGCTGGCTCGTCACCTCTATGAGTCCTTTCTCCATTTCTACGAAATCAAATCAGAAATCCGACACCACCAAAGAAGTAATCTTCGTAAGAATCGGGTCTATACCGTTTTTACAGATGAAAAGGTGCAGGATTTATTGAGTGACTTACACTTAGCCGACTCCTTTTTTGGTCTGGAAACAGGTATTGATGAGGAGATTTTATCAGACGAGGAAGCAGGCCGTGCCTATCTCTGTGGTGCTTTCTTGGCAAATGGAAGCATTCGTGACCCTGAGTCAGGCAAGTATCAGTTGGAAATCAGTTCTGTCTATTTGGATCACGCGCAAGGGATTGCCTCCCTTCTCCAGCAATTTTTACTGGATGCCAAGGTGCTTGAACGTAAGAAGGGAGCTGTGACCTATCTCCAGCGTGCCGAAGACATTATGGACTTCTTGATAGTAATCGGAGCCATGCAGGCGCGTGATGATTTTGAGCGGGTTAAGATTTTGCGAGAAACTCGTAACGACCTCAATCGAGCCAATAATGCGGAGACAGCTAATATCGCTCGGACAGTTTCTGCCAGCATAAAGACTATCAACAATATCAGTAAAATCAAAGATATCATGGGCTTAGAAAATCTGCCAGTGGATTTGCAGGAGGTAGCGCAACTGCGGATTCAGCACCCAGACTACTCTATCCAACAGTTGGCAGATAGCCTCAGTACCCCTCTGACCAAAAGTGGTGTCAACCACAGACTCAGAAAGATAAATAAATTAGCCGATGAGTTATAAAGATATAAAACACCTCTTTCTTGACAATTGAACAGAGCATGTGAGATAATAAAGAGGAATTGAGAAGTTCTAGCATTTTAGTGCTAACAGAAATCCCCTCGGTACTGCAATACCGAGGGGATTTTTTTCTGGGTTAGATAGCACTAACCAGGAAGGTTACTTGTCGAAGTGATCGACTAGCCAACGAGTCACCAGCCATGAGATGATACTCTCGATGACTGCGATAAGTACTATTTTGAGAAGTTCTAGTATCTGTAATACCTCCTTTTCCAAGGCGTATTGTTAGTGCCGTCGTTATTATATCACATGCTCTATCAATTTGATAGGACATTTTTGCTTTTTGAAAAAGAAGGGGAAAGGCAAAAAGCAATGTCATTAAGTTAAGAAATTTAGCTCTTTAAAATCAAAAACGCATAATATCAGATATTGAAAACCGTGATACTATGCGTTTTATTGTGAGAAAATTTATTTCATTTTCTCCTGAAATTGAGTTTTTACCCAGTCTCTAATGAGTTATTTCCAAGTGACCAGTTCGCTCCAAACGCTAACATTCGATATAGTAGAGGTTTCACCAGCTGGAACCCATTTGTTGGTGCCTAAGTATCTAACTTCTAGTTTACGAACGTTTACTGTGTAAGATGCTTTTAGTCTAATATAACCATAAGTGTAGGGTGGTACGTTATGGGAGACTGAGTGATTTAAACTAAGTCCAGCTCCAGACTCCGGAGCAGAAAAGCTAACACCTGCACCTACAGTCAGAGTAGCTCCAGCTTTTCCACCATAGGCAGTTGAACTTACAGGACCTGATGTGGTGCTTTTCTTGTAAGAGTGAGAGTATTTAGTTCTATAGTCTGCAACACCAGTTGCATTAGAACGAGTCTGATACGTAGATTTAGACTCTAAATAGGCGTCTCTAAGTTCAGTTGTATAAAATGACAATAACTCTCCTGTGTTGATATCTTTTACAATACGATTAGATACAATTTCATAATTTGTACCAGGATAGACATCAGCAAAAACCGTAGATGTTGTGACTAAGAATAATAGACTTGATAGTAGAGAGAAAAACAATAGTTTCAGTTTAATCATAACAAATTTTTTCTTCATGAGTAAAAGATTATTTTTTCAATCCTTTGAAAGTTATAATGCAACCCGAAATAATACTGAGAGTTCCTACAGGTCTCCAATATAGTTGCCAAAAGAATAAATTTATTCTTTCTTTCAGTGTCGCATAGGGTTCGGCATAATAGGGGTTGATGTGAAATAATAAAAAACCAAAACATAAAACTATGATTCCAGTTAAGAATAAAATGTCCTTATTTACTTTCCTCATAAAACCTCCTTTTATTTTATTTAAAGCGCTTTCTATTATTAGTATACGTCAAAAAAAGAAAAAAACAAGTCTATTTATTTATTTTTTTATATGGTATAATAGAATAGTTGGAGAGTTTTTATATAGCTTTAAAAGGCTGATATGAATACTTTGTATAATCTAATGATTCTTCAAAAAATTTCTTATTCAAACAAGAGCAAAGAGAAGGTGGGCTGCATATCAGAAGTTAGATGTATTTCTGTCTAACTTTTGAGGTGTAGTTCATTTTAAAACCACGAATCCTATGTGACTCGTGGTTCTTTTTTATAAACTGGTTGAGTGTTTTGGCTGCACTTTTTGCTCAGGGTCAATGTAGTTGATGGCATTGTTGACAGCGGTTGGTGCTTCTCCAAGCCCTGTCGCAATCAGATCAATTTTTCCATCATAGTAGCAGCAGTCACCGATAGCATAGATACCTGCTTGGCTAGATTCTTGCTTGCTGTTGACGATAATCTTGTGACGGTTGAGGTCCAGACCCCAGTTTTTAAGGTTACCGACAGAAGATTTGAAACCATAGTTGACAAAGAGGTGGTCTAGGTCAATCGTTTCGGTTTCATCAGATTTGACTTTTGTGATTTCAAGTTTATCGAGCGTTTTTCCATCTCCAAGGAGTTGGCTAGGGACGAATGGTGTCTTGATGGTCACAGATGATTCCTGTAAGGCTTGAACACTGTGTTCCAAGGCGCGGAAATTATCTCTGCGGTGAACAAGGGTAGTTGGTGCAATTTTTTCAAAAGCTAAAGCCCAATCAACAGCCGAGTCTCCTCCACCAAGAATCGTCACTTTCTTACCAGCATATTGCTGGATGTTGGAAACGTGGTAGTGGATATTTTCATAGCCCTCAACGCCTTCTAGTTCCAAAGGACGTGGTTTGAAGGCACCGCCACCCATAGCAATGATAACAGTTTTAGATAGGTGACTTCCTTTAGAAGTGGTAATGGCAAAGCCTTCTTCTTGTTTTTCAATCTCAAGAACCGTTTCATTGAGATGAATAGGGGTATCGAAGCCGTTTAGTTGTTCAATCAAGCGGTTGGTCAATTCTTCTCCAGTCAGGTTTGGGAAACCTGGAACGTCGAGGATTTCCTTTTCAGGATAGAGAATAGCAGGTTGTCCACCTAGTTGGGGAAGGGAGTCGATGATTTGGACCTTGGCTTGGCGTAGGTGGGCATAGAAGGCTGCAAAAAGCCCGACAGGACCACCACCTACAATAGTGATATCATAGAGTTGAGACATGGTTTCTCCTTTGTTTTTTCTAGTCATACTCTTAGAAAATCTCTTCAAACTACGTCAGCGTCGCCTTACCGTACTCAAGTACAGCCTGCGGCTAGCTTCCTAGTTTGCTCTTTGATTTTCATTGAGTATCAGTTTATTTTATCATATTTTTTCTTTAATTTAAAATGAAGTAGGATAGGGAAAAAAATGCCAGAAAAATGGTATAATAGAGAGGAACGTGTTTGGACAGAGAGGAGACAGCAGATGAACTTTCAACAATTATCCAATCTGCAATATTGGACTAGCTTGTTTTCTAGTCCTTGGAGTATTGCCATCAATCTGTTTGATATTTTGATTGTGACCTATGTTTTGTATCGTTTTACAAAAGCGATAGCTGGTACCAAGATTATGATTTTGGTGCGGGGGGTCTTGATTTTTGTATTAGCCCAGGTCGTGGCCAATATCCTTGGTTTAACAACGATTTCTTGGTTGATTAATCAGATTATTACCTATGGGGTTATTGCTGCGGTTGTTATCTTCTCTCCAGAGATTCGGACTGGTTTGGAACGTTTGGGAAGGGCGACAGATTTCTTTTCTACTACTCAAATTAGTGCAGAAGAGAAAATGATTCGTGCCTTTGTTAAGTCAGTTGAATACATGAGTCCCCGTAAGATTGGTGCTCTGGTTGCCATTCAACGAGTTCGGACCTTACAAGAATACATCGCGACAGGAATTCCCTTGGATGCCAAAATTTCGGCAGAACTCCTTATTAATATCTTTATCCCCAACACTCCTCTACATGATGGTGCTGTGATTATCAGAGAAAATCGGATTGCGGTAACTTCTGCCTATCTGCCCTTGACAGAAAGTACAGGGATTTCCAAGGAATTTGGGACCAGACACCGGGCAGCTATCGGTTTATCAGAAGTGTCCGACGCCTTGACCTTTATCGTCTCAGAGGAAACAGGTGGCATTTCTATTACCTATAACGGTGTTTTCAAGCACGACTTGACGATTGAAGAATTTGAAGCAGAGCTACGAGCAATTCTTTTGCCAGTTGTTGAGGAAAAAGTCAGTTTCAAGGACCGTTTGCTAGGAGGTTGGAAATATGAGAAAAAATAGTCTATATATCATTTCATCTCTCTTTTTTGCTTGTGTCTTATTCATCTATGCAACATCGACTAATTTTCAAAATAACAATACTGTAAGGCAGGTCAAATCAGAAACCTATACCAATACGATAACGAACGTTCCTATCGATATTCACTATGATGATGACCAGTACTTTATTAGCGGATTTGCATCAGAAGTTTCAGTTGTACTGACAGGTGCCAATCGTGTGACCTTGGCCAGTGAAATGCAGGAAAGCACTCGTAAGTTTAAGGTGACAGCGGATTTGACAGATGCTAGTGTTGGAACGATTGAAGTTCCCTTGAACATAGAAAATCTTCCTAGTGGATTGACCGCTGTAGCAACGCCTCAAAAGATCACAGTGAAAGTTGGGAAGAAGGTTAAGCGAGATGGGATGATTGTGGTGCCACAAGTTGACCAAAGCCAGATTGATCCCAAGCTACAACTTGATAGTGTAACCGTGTCCAATGAACGCGTTTCGGTCACAACTGACCAGGAAACATTAGCTAAGATTGACAAAGTTATTGCGCTTTTACCAACCAGCGAACGCATAACAGGTAATTACAGTGGCTCAGTACCTTTGCAGGCAATCGACCGCAACGGGGTAGTCTTACCAGTAGTTATCACTCCGTTTGATACAACAATGAAGGTCACTACAAAACCAGTAGCGCCAAGTTCAAGCACAAGCAGTTCGTCGGAGACATCTTCGTCAACGAAAGCAACTAGTTCAAAAACGAATTAAAAATAGGAAAAGGATTTTATAAAAATGGGTAAATATTTTGGGACTGATGGAGTCCGTGGAGAAGCTAACGTAGAACTAACGCCAGAATTGGCCTTCAAACTAGGTCGTTTTGGAGGCTATGTTCTTAGCCAACATGAAACGGAAGCACCGAAAGTTTTTGTAGGACGTGATACACGTATTTCAGGGGAAATGCTGGAATCGGCTTTGGTGGCAGGTCTCCTCTCTGTAGGGATTCACGTCTACAAACTTGGTGTCCTTGCAACACCAGCAGTAGCTTACTTGGTAAAAACTGAGGGAGCCAGTGCAGGTGTCATGATTTCTGCTAGCCACAACCCAGCCCTTGATAATGGGATTAAGTTCTTTGGTGGTGATGGTTTCAAACTAGATGACGAAAAAGAAGCAGAAATTGAAGCCTTGCTAGATGCTGCAGAAGACACTCTTCCACGTCCAAGTGCAGAAGGCTTGGGAACTTTGGTAGATTACCCAGAAGGCTTGCGTAAGTATGAAGGCTACCTTGTTTCAACTGGAACTCCTCTTGATGGAATGAAGGTTGCCTTGGATACAGCTAATGGAGCAGCTTCTACTAGTGCCCGTCAAATCTTTGCAGACCTTGGTGCCCAATTGACGGTTATCGGGGAAACGCCAGACGGTCTTAACATCAATCTTAATGTTGGTTCTACGCACCCAGAAGCTCTTCAAGAAGTGGTCAAAGAAAGCGGATCAGCTATTGGTTTGGCCTTTGACGGAGACAGTGACCGTTTGATTGCTGTTGATGAGAATGGTGACATCGTTGATGGTGACAAGATTATGTACATCATCGGAAAATACCTTTCTGAAAAAGGACAATTGGCTCAAAATACAATTGTGACAACCGTGATGTCTAACCTTGGTTTCCACAAGGCCCTGGACCGTGAAGGTATTAACAAGGTAGTCACTGCAGTTGGCGACCGTTATGTTGTTGAAGAAATGAGAAAATCAGGCTACAACCTCGGTGGTGAACAGTCTGGTCACGTCATCTTGATGGATTACAATACAACTGGTGATGGTCAATTATCTGCTGTTCAATTGACCAAAATCATGAAGGAAACTGGTAAGAGCTTGTCAGAGTTGGCTGCAGAAGTAACCATCTATCCACAAAAATTAGTCAATATCCGAGTGGAAAATGCCATGAAGGAAAAGGCTATGGAAGTGCCAGCTATCAAGGCTATCATCGAGAAGATGGAAGAAGAAATGGCGGGGAACGGCCGTATCCTTGTTCGCCCAAGTGGAACAGAGCCCCTCTTGCGTGTTATGGCAGAAGCGCCTACAACAGAAGAAGTGGACTACTATGTTGATACTATCGCAGATGTAGTTCGAGCTGAAATCGGGATTGACTAAATCCTAGAAAACTAGATGAAAATAAAAAATTATGGTACAATAGCTTATAATATTGTAGCCAAGGGAGAAAGACATGAATCTTAAACGTGAACAAGAATTTGTTAGTCAGTATCATTTTGATGCGCGTAATTTTGAATGGGAAAATGAAAATGGAGCTCCTGAAACTAAGGTGGATGTGAACTTCCAATTGCTCCAACATGACCAAGAAAATCAAGTGACTTCCTTGATTGTCATCTTGACCTTTATGATTGTATTTGATAAGTTTGTCATCAGTGGAACCATTTCACAGGTAAACCACATCGATGGCCGTATTGTCAATGAACCAAGTGAATTGAGCCAAGAAGAAGTGGAAACTTTGGCTCGTCCATGTTTGAACATGCTCAACCGTTTGACTTACGAAGTAACTGAAATTGCATTAGACTTACCAGGAATCAATTTGGAGTTCTAATATGAAACTAGCTGTTATCACAGATTCTTCTGCCTATCTCAGTGCAGAGACCTTGCAAAGAGAAGATTTATATGTCTTGGATATTCCTGTCAATATTGATGGTGAGGAGTATGTCGAAGGTATCAATCTGACTGCTGAGGAATTTTATCAAAAAATGGCTCAGGCATCTGAATTACCTAAGACCAGTCAACCAAGTATTGCCAAGTTAGATGAAATCTTAACTTCGCTAAAAGAACAAGGCTATACCCATGCCTTGGGGCTTTTCCTATCTTCTGGAATTTCAGGTTTTTACCAAAATATCCAGTATATGATAGATGAATATGAGGGCTTAACCATTGCTTTTCCAGACACCTTAATTACAAGTGCTCCTCTGGGTATCATGGTTGAAAGCGTCTTTAATTGGCGTGACCAGGGCGATGATTTTGCCAGCATTCAGGATAAGCTAGCCATTCAAATCAGCCGTACGTCAGCCTTTATCATGGTAGATGACTTGGATCATTTAGTGAAAGGTGGACGTCTTTCAAATGGGGCAGCCATTTTGGGCAATTTGCTTAGCATTAAGCCAATCCTCTATTTCAATGACCAAGGTGTGATTGAAGTTTACGAAAAAGTTCGTACCGAAAAGAAAGCAACCAAGCGATTAATTGAAATTATCAAGGAAACAACGGCTTCAGGCCAATACCGGGTCATTGTCATTCATGGAAATGCTCCTGAAAAGGCTGAGGAATTGCGTCAACACTTGCTTGAGTCTGGAGTGGGTACGGATATTTCACTTGCTACATTTGGTAGTGTCATTGGGACCCACCTAGGATCAGGAAGCATTGCTCTGGGTTATATTCCAGTGATTTAGTTGGCACTTTTAGACTAGTTAAGAAGTTAGCAGTTGAACACGCCTGGAACCCTCTGTGAAAAAGATAGTTTTTCCAAGGAGTAGACACTTCTTGATCAAAACTCCTATTTTCACTTTGTGTTCCTACAGGCTTTGTATCTTAGCAATTGAACACGGACTACCTGCCTCTTGAAAAAAGATGCCTGTCTGGCCTTTCGTGGAAAGTCAGCGCCATTCCCTATTTTTCATGGGCAGCTAACGTCCTTTGTATCTTAGACAGGAGTAGAGATGAGTATTCGAGTAATTATTGCTGGTTTTAAGGGAAAGATGGGCCAAGCTGCTTGTCAGATGGTCTTGGCTGATCCAGACTTGGACTTGGTAGCAGTTTTGGATCCTTGTGAGTCTGAGTCAGAATGGCAGGGTATTCCTGTTTTCAAGGATAAGGTTGATTTAGCAGACTTTGAAGCGGATGTCTGGGTAGATTTTACTACTCCAGCTGTTGCCTATGAAAATACACGCTTTGCTCTTGAGAATGGCTTTGCTCCAGTAGTTGGAACGACAGGCTTTACTAGTGAAGAAATTGCAGAGCTAAAAGAATTTTCTCGTGCTCAAGATTTGGGTGGCTTGATCGCCCCTAACTTTGCCTTGGGTGCTGTCTTGCTCATGCAATTTGCGACGCAGGCTGCCAAATATTTCCCAAATGTGGAGATTATCGAGCTCCATCATGACAAGAAAAAGGATGCCCCGAGTGGAACAGCTATTAAAACAGCTGAATTGATGGCAGAAGTTCGAGAGTCTATTCAGCAAGGTGCGACTGATGAGGAAGAACTGATTGCTGGTGCTCGTGGTGCTGACTTTGATGGCATGCGTATTCACTCAGTTCGTTTGCCAGGCTTGGTAGCCCATCAGGAAGTCATCTTTGGCAATCAGGGAGAAGGATTGACCCTGCGTCATGACTCCTATGATCGTAGCTCCTTCATGACAGGGGTCAATTTGGGAATTAAAGAAGTTGTCAAGCGTCATGAGCTTGTCTATGGATTAGAACACTTATTATGAGATTAACGCAAATGCCTTCTGAATTTCAGAAGGCTTTACCAGTATTAGAAAAAATTAAAGAAGCAGGTTTTGAAGCTTATTTTGTTGGGGGTTCTGTTCGAGATGCCCTCCTCAATCGTCCTATCCATGATGTGGATATTGCGACGTCTTCTTATCCAGAAGAGACCAAGCAGATTTTTCCGCGAACAGCCGATATCGGAATCGAGCATGGAACCGTCTTGGTACTAGATGGGGATGAGGAGTACGAGGTAACTACCTTTCGGACAGAGGATGTCTATGTGGACTATCGCAGACCCAGTGCGGTTTCCTTTGTGCGCTCGCTAGAAGAAGACCTCAAACGCCGTGATTTCACAGTCAACGCCTTTGCCTTGGATGAGACAGGGGAAATCGTTGACTTGTTCCATGGGCTAGAAGATTTGGAAAAGCAAGTCTTACGAGCAGTTGGAGTGGCTAGTGAGCGTTTCAACGAAGATGCTTTGCGGATTATGCGTGGTTTCCGTTTTCAGGCCAGTCTTGGTTTCGAACTTGAGTCAGAAACCTTTAAAGCTATGAAGACCTTGACACCGCTTTTGGAGAAAATTTCTGTGGAGCGTACCTTCGTTGAGTTTGATAAACTCATGCTGGCTCCATTTTGGAGAAGGGGTTTGGCTTCCATGATTGAGAGTCAAGCTTATGACTATCTCCCTGATATGGCATCTAGCCAAGACAAGCTCAACAGACTGTTTGATTTGGAGGCTAATTTCACCTTTGAATCCTCTGAACAAGCCTGGGCAGCTCTTTTGTGGGCTTTGGAGATTGAAAATGCGCAGCCATTTTTGAAGGCTTGGAAGACCTCACGCCAGTTTGCCAAGCAAGTTCAGGATTTGCTGACTATTTTGGCTCTGCGTGAAAAGGGAGAATTGAGCAAGCGCGATTGTTATCGCTTTGACTTGGATTTACTTTTACAGGCTGAAAATCTTCGTCAGGCCCAAGGGAAACCAGTCAACCCACAAGTCATCACAGAAACCTATCAGAGTTTGACCATTCATGACAAGAAAGAAATCCAAATCAACGGTGGTATTTTGATTAATGAATATGGCTATCAACCAGGCCCAGACTTGGGAGAGATTTTAACAGAGATTGAATATGCCATTGTCGATGGAGAATTGGAAAATGACCGTCAAGCCATCAATACTTACCTGAGGGAGAAAAAATGAGTGATTTTATCGTTGAAAAACTAAGTAAATCCGTCGGTGATAAGAACGTTTTTAAGGATATTTCCTTTATTATCCATGGCCTAGACAGAATTGGTCTAATCGGTGTCAATGGAACGGGGAAGACCACCCTTTTAGATGTTCTTTCTGGTGTTTCTGGCTTTGATGGGGATGTCAGTCCCTTTTCAGCTAAGAATGATTACCAGATTGGTTACTTGACCCAGGATCCTGATTTTGATGATAGTAAGACGGTCTTGGATACGGTTCTATCTAGCGACCTCAAGGAAATTCAGCTCATTCGTGAGTATGAACTCCTCATGCTCAACTATAGTGAGGACAAGCAGGCGCGTTTGGAACGAGTCATGGCTGAAATGGACTCTCTTCAAGCTTGGGAAATTGAGAGTCAGGTCAAGACGGTTCTCAGTAAGTTGGGTATTCAGGACTTATCGACTCCTGTTGGGGAATTGTCAGGTGGTCTGAGAAGACGAGTTCAGTTGGCGCAAGTCTTACTTGGCAACCACGACCTCTTGCTTTTGGATGAGCCGACCAACCATCTGGACATTGCGACCATCGAGTGGCTGACCCTCTTTTTGAAAAATTCCAAGAAGACTGTCCTTTTTATCACCCATGATCGCTATTTCCTAGATGCACTGTCAACACGGATTTTCGAGTTGGATCGAGCTGGATTGACCGAGTATCAAGGCAATTATCAGGACTATGTTCGCCTTAAGGCTGAACAAGATGAGCGCGATGCAGCTCTTCTTCACAAAAAAGAACAACTCTACAAACAAGAATTGGCCTGGATGCGCAGACAACCGCAGGCGCGTGCAACCAAGCAGCAGGCTCGTATCAATCGTTTCCACGACTTGAAGAAAGAAGTTTCAGGTGGCGTTGCTGAAACAGATTTGACCATGAACTTTGAAACCAGTCGGATTGGGAAGAAAGTCATCGAGTTTCAGGATGTTTCTTTTGCCTATGAAAATAAGCCCATTTTGCAAGATTTTAATCTCTTAGTTCAGGCCAAAGACCGTATCGGAATCGTTGGGGATAACGGTGTTGGGAAATCAACTCTCCTTAACTTGATTGCAGGAAGTCTTGAGCCGACAGCAGGTCAAGTTGTGATTGGGGAAACTGTTCGCATTGCCTATTTCTCTCAGCAAATTGAGGGCTTGGATGAAAGCAAGCGAGTTATCAATTACTTGCAAGAAGTGGCAGAAGAGGTCAAGACCAGCAGTGGTTCTAGTACTTCGATTGCAGAGCTGCTGGAGCAGTTCCTTTTCCCACGTTCGACGCATGGAACCTTGATTGAGAAATTGTCTGGGGGAGAGAAAAAACGTCTTTATCTCCTCAAACTTCTCTTGGAAAAACCAAATGTTCTTCTCTTGGACGAACCGACCAATGATTTGGACATTGCAACCTTGACAGTCTTGGAGAATTTCTTGCAAGGCTTTGCTGGTCCAGTTTTGACTGTTAGTCACGACCGCTATTTCTTGGATAAGGTAGCGACCAAGATTCTCGCATTTGAGGATGGTAAAATTCGTCCTTTCTTTGGTCATTATACCGACTATCTTGATGAAAAAGCCTTTGAAACAGAGATGGCCAATCAAGTGCAAAAAGCTGAAAAGGAAAAAGTCGTCAAGGTTCGAGAAGACAAGAAACGCATGACCTACCAAGAAAAGCAGGAGTGGGCAAGCATTGAAGGTGATATTGAAACCTTGGAAAACCGTATCGCTGCTATTGAAGGGGAGATGCAGGCCAACGGCTCTGACTTTGGTAAGCTAGCGACTCTTCAAAAAGAATTGGATGAGAAAAACGAAGCACTCCTTGAAAAATATGAACGCTATGAATACCTAAGTGACTTTGATAGCTAGAAGAATAGAAAAATCCCGTCTCATGACAGGATTTCTCTATTCTTTTTTGGTTTCTTGATGAAAGATTTTTTGCCAAGTTTCGTGGCGGCGCCAGATACTGGTATGGACGATACCATCTAACTCATAGCAGATGAGTTTGGTCTTTTGACTGATGGAAGTGATTTGAATGTCCTTGATAGCAGAATTTAAGTCTTTTTCGGCTTTATAGGCCTCTTTATCCATCTGCTCTCCATCTTGGCGAATATAGACAAAATCATCAGCCAAGAGTTCTTCCAGTTGATTTCCTTGATCAATCAATTGTTCGCGCATAAGCAATTTTTTGTAGACATTGTCTAAAATTTCATCTTCAGGGATAGGTGCTGGCTCGATATGGACATCGGTATCAAAGACGCCAAAACGTTCTTCCAGAATAGACTCGACCTGATCCGCGATTTCATGACTCTCAAAAACCGACAAGTCAGGATTCATTTCTAGCGTAATATCAAGGTAGATATTGCTACCGTAGGTACGACCTCTTTGGGACTTAACCTTGCTGATTTTGGGGATTTCCATGATAGCCTTTTGGTAGTCCTCAAGCAGGCGGTCGTCGAAGCCATCTGAAAGGCTAAAGGAAGACTCGATGAAGATATCATAGGCAGTTTTCAAGATAAAGAAAGTGATGATGATAGCGACCAGTTTATCCACAATGGGATAATTGAAACTGCTAGCTAGGATGGCAATGGTGGTACCAAGTGAGGTAACAGCGTCAGAAAGATTGTCCTTTGCTGCGGCCTTCAGTGCCTTGGAGTTGGATTTCTTACTGAGGCCAGTATTGTAGAGATACACCACAAACATAATCGCTGCAGACATAATTCCTAGAGTTGCACCAAGAGGATCAATGACCGTTTCTTCACGACCGAGAATCTTCTGAATGGTATCCCTTAGAACATCAAAGCCAACATAGAACATGATGATGGAAGTGATTAAGCTAGCCAAATCCTCAATCTTCCAGTGACCAAAACGGTGGTCACGGTCTGCAGGCTGGCGCGCCATCCGAATCCCAATCAAGAGGGCAACATTTCCGATAATATCTGATACGTTGTTGAAACCATCGGCTACCAAACTGGATGAATGAAGAAGATGACCAGTTGCTAATTTTGCTGCAGACAAGACCAAATAGGTCGAAATACTGATAATGGCGCCACGCTCAGCTAACTTGAGATTTGAAATAGATTGCTTCATTCAACTTCCTTTCTAGTCACATAGCATTCTACCATTATACTGGTTTTCAAGGGAAAATTCAAATAAGTCAGTTTTTACTCTTTGAAAACTTTTCAAAATTTGGTATAATAGTACTACTCAAGGGAGTAGCTGGCAGAAACCTGTGATAGTGTCGTCATTCCGAATTTTATACTGAAAAGTATGCTTTCCGGCACTATCTTAAACAGCGAGACTTGTTATGATTAACAGGTCTCTTTTTGTTTGTCGTGAAAAGATGCGATGAGGGAAAAGAGAGTCTGTTTTGCACACAATGTCAAGGAGGAGACACATGTCAAAAGAACAAAAACGCCAAGCGTTTTACACTCAGAGTCCTGAAGAGGTCTTGAAGGCTGTGGATGCGACCGAGCAAGGTTTGTCATCAAGTGAGGCGGAAAAGCGCCTTGCAGAATTTGGCCACAATGAACTCGAAGAAGGCGAGAAACGATCAATTCTGGTCAAGTTTATCGAGCAATTTAAGGATTTGATGATTATTATCCTAGTTGCGGCAGCAATCTTGTCAGTCGTGACTTCTGGTGGGGAAGATATCGCAGATGCCATTATCATCTTAGCCGTGGTAATCATCAACGCTGCCTTTGGTGTTTACCAAGAAGGGAAAGCAGAAGAAGCCATCGAAGCTCTCAAGTCCATGTCTAGTCCAGCTGCCCGCGTTCTTCGTGATGGGCATATGGCGGAGATTGATTCTAAAGAATTAGTACCAGGTGATATCGTCGCCCTTGAAGCTGGTGATGTTGTACCAGCAGACTTACGTTTGCTAGAAGCCAACTCTCTTAAAATCGAAGAAGCTGCCCTGACAGGTGAGTCTGTTCCAGTCGAAAAAGACTTGACAGTCGAGCTTGCGACAGATGCTGGTATTGGTGACCGTGTCAATATGGCCTTCCAAAACTCAAATGTGACTTATGGTCGTGGTCTTGGTGTTGTTGTCAATACAGGGATGTACACTGAAGTTGGTCACATCGCTGGCATGCTTCAAGATGCAGATGAGACAGACACACCACTTAAACAAAACTTGAACAACCTTTCTAAGGTCTTGACCTATGCTATCTTGGTCATTGCTCTTGTTACTTTTGTAGTGGGTGTCTTCATTCAAGGCAAAAATCCACTTGGTGAGTTGATGACCTCTGTTGCCCTTGCCGTTGCAGCTATCCCAGAAGGGCTTCCTGCTATCGTAACTATCGTTCTTGCCCTTGGTACTCAAGTTTTGGCAAAACGTAACTCTATCGTTCGTAAGTTGCCAGCAGTTGAAACACTTGGTTCAACTGAAATCATCGCTTCTGATAAGACTGGTACGCTGACTATGAATAAGATGACAGTCGAAAAAGTCTTCTACGATGCAGTCCTACATGACTCAGCTGATGATATTGAACTAGGTCTTGAAATGCCCCTTCTTCGTTCAGTTGTCTTGGCAAATGATACGAAAATCGATGTGGAAGGCAACCTGATTGGTGACCCAACCGAAACAGCCTTCATCCAGTATGCCTTGGATAAGGGCTATGATGTTAAAGGATTTTTAGAGAAATATCCTCGTGTGGCTGAGTTGCCATTTGATTCTGAACGTAAGCTCATGTCAACGGTTCACCCGTTGCCAGATGGTCGTTTCCTTGTAGCAGTCAAGGGTGCGCCAGACCAACTTTTGAAACGTTGTATTCTTCGTGACAAAGCTGGGGATATTGCACCGATTGACGAAAAGGTTACAAACCTCATCCATACAAACAACTCTGAAATGGCCCACCAAGCCTTGCGTGTCCTAGCAGGTGCCTATAAGATTATTGATAGTATTCCAGAAAACCTCACTTCTGAAGAGCTTGAAAATGATTTAATCTTTACTGGTTTGATTGGGATGATTGACCCTGAACGTCCCGAGGCAGCTGAGGCTGTTCGTGTAGCCAAGGAAGCGGGAATCCGTCCAATCATGATTACGGGTGACCACCAAGACACTGCAGAAGCTATTGCTAAACGTTTGGGAATCATTGACGCAAATGATACAGAAGGCCACGTTTTAACTGGTGCTGAACTCAACGAACTGTCAGATGAAGACTTTGAAAAAGTAGTTGGTCAATACTCTGTTTATGCCCGTGTGTCTCCAGAGCACAAGGTTCGTATCGTGAAGGCTTGGCAAAAACAAGGTAAGGTCGTTGCCATGACAGGTGATGGTGTCAATGATGCGCCAGCTCTGAAAACAGCCGATATCGGTATCGGTATGGGAATCACTGGTACAGAGGTTTCTAAGGGGGCTTCTGACATGATTCTTGCAGATGATAACTTTGCGACCATCATCGTCGCAGTTGAAGAAGGACGTAAGGTCTTCTCAAACATTCAAAAGACTATTCAGTACCTACTTTCTGCCAATACTGCTGAAGTATTAACTATCTTCCTATCAACCTTGTTTGGTTGGGATGTCTTACAGCCAGTTCATCTTTTGTGGATCAACTTGGTAACGGATACCTTCCCAGCAATTGCACTAGGTGTTGAACCTGCTGAGCCTGGTGTCATGAACCATAAACCACGTGGACGCAAGGCAAGCTTCTTCTCAGGTGGTGTTTTGAGTTCTATCATCTATCAAGGTGTACTCCAAGCAGCTATTGTTATGAGTGTTTATGGTCTTGCGATTGCTTACCCAGTACATGTGGGTGACAATCATGCTATTCATGCGGATGCTCTTACTATGGCCTTTGCAACCCTTGGTTTGATTCAGCTCTTCCATGCTTACAATGTCAAGTCTGTTTACCAATCCATCTTGACAGTTGGCCCATTCAAGTCTAAGACCTTCAACTGGTCCATCTTGGTATCCTTCATCCTTCTCATGGCAACAATCGTCGTAGAACCGCTTGAAGGAATCTTCCACGTAACCAAACTAGACTTATCACAATGGGGAATCGTTATGGGCGGAAGCTTCTCAATGATTATCATCGTCGAAATTGTTAAGTTTGTTCAACGTAAACTCGGTTTTGACAAGAATGCGATTTAAAAAAAAGTCATCTTCGGATGGCTTTTTTCTACAGTTGAAGGAAAGGGCTTGCAGTTATCGGCTTTTGTGCTATAATTGCTATAATATAGTAAAAAACAAGAGGAGTGTGAGCAAGTGGAAAAGAAAATTGTGAAGGATATTTTGTTTTTATCTCAGGTATCTCAGCTGGCAAGTCAGGATGATCTGTATCTTGCCAGAGATTTGCAGGATACACTCTTAGCAAATCGTGAGACTTGTGTCGGTCTAGCTGCCAATATGATTGGGGTGCAGAAGCGCGTGATTATTTTTAATCTTTGCTTGGTTCCCGTGGTCATGTTTAACCCAGTGCTCCTGTCATTTGAAGGACCTTATGAGGCAGAAGAAGGCTGTTTGTCCTTGGTAGGTGTGAGATCAACTAAGCGTTATGAAACCATAAGGGTTGCTTATCGTGACAGCAAGTGGCAGGAACAGACCATTACCTTGACAGGCTTCCCAGCTCAGATTTGCCAGCATGAACTGGATCACTTGGAAGGACGAATCATTTAGGAGGACAGCAAATGAAACGGATAATCTTTGAACTTATTTTTATCGCAACGACCTGGTATATCTTTTTACCACCCCTTAACCTGACTAGCTGGGAATTTCTCTTTTTCCTCTGTGGGCATTTGCTGGTTGTGGCAGTCTTATTTGGCTTTGGCAGGGGAATCAATCTGGTCAAAACGGTTCATGTGCGCCACGGCAAGGCAGAAGCTGCCTTAAATCTAGAGGGTTTCAAAATCAATCGGTTAGGGAAAATCCTTTTAGCTTCTATTGGAGGAATTCTTCTCTTGGCAGCCTTGGTTTCCTTGGTAACTTCTAGCATTTTTCAGGCTAAAAATTATGCCAATGTAGTCACGGTGACGGAAAAAGACTTTTCTGAATTTCCTAAGACTGACACCAGTAAGGTTCCTATCTTAGATAGAAGTACTGCTGAAAAAATAGGTGACCGCTACTTGGGTTCCCTAACAGATAAGGTGTCGCAGTACGTAGCGGCAGATACCTATACCCAATTGACAATTGATGGGAAGCCTTATCGGGTTACGCCACTAGAATACGCAGATCCTATCAAGTGGTTTAATAATCAAGCCAAGGGAATCGGCGAGTATATCAAGGTGGACATGGTAACCGGGAATGCGGACTTGGTGGACTTGAAGACACCAATCAAGTATTCGGACTCGGAGTATTTTAACCGCGATGTCAAGCGTCACCTGCGCTTGAAGTACCCAACTAAAATCTTCAGGACTCCATCTTTTGAGGTGGACGATGAGGGCAATCCTTTCTATGTGGCTACAGTTTACCAAAAGCAATTTGGACTTGCGGTTCCTCGTCCTGTTTCAGTCATTATCTTGGATGCCACAAATGGAGAAACCAAGGAATACAGCTTGTCAGATGTTCCAGAATGGGTGGACAGGGTCTATCCAGCTGAGGAAACCATTGAGCAAATCAATTACAACGGCAAGTACAAGGATGGTTTCTGGAATGCCATGATTTCCAAGAAAAACGTGACCCAAACTACCAAGGGATATAATTATTTGTCTATCGGTAATGACATCTACCTCTACACAGGTGTGACATCGGCCAATGCGGATGAAAGTAATCTTGGTTTCATCCTTGAAAATATGCGAACAGGAGAAATCACCAAGTACAGCTTGGCTTCTGCGACCGAAGAATCAGCCCGTGAATCAGCCGAGGGTGCTGTTCAGGAGAAATCCTACAAGGCAACCTTCCCAATCCTCATCAACCTTAATGACAAGCCTCTTTACATCATGGGCTTGAAGGACAATGCTGGTTTGGTCAAAGAGTACGCCCTGGTAGATGCAGTTGAGTACCAAAATGTTATCGTTGCTACGACAGTGGAAGAGCTGCTCAGCAAGTATGCCAATAAAAACGACCTTGAAATTGACAATGCAACAACAGAAAGTATCAAGGGTGTGGTAGCAGACCTCAAATCAGCTGTTATCAAGGGCGATACAGTCTACTTCTTTAAAGTTGATGGTAAGATATATAAGGTTAAGGCCTCAGTATCCGATGACCTTCCTTACCTTGAAAATGGTAAAACCTTCGAAGGTCAAGTAGGAAAAGACAATTATCTCAAGACTTTTAAAGTGCAGTAAAAAAGGTTTATTTAAGAAATATATGTTATAACAAGGTAAATTAAGATTAATGGAGGACAAACAAATGGGTTTTTATGTGATGGTTGCTTCAATGCTACTCGGACTGCTCGCTTTGAAGATAGGTTTTTCTCAGTTCAAGGAGAAAAAAGATAAATTCCTATCTATCTTAACAAGTTTAGCTGGCCTAGCCCTTGTTCTCGTGGCTGTCTGGTTAGGATGGCCAAAATAACCAGAGAAACCTCGGTCAAACCGAGGTTTTTCAGATGAATTTCTTGGTAGTGGCAAAAAAATATGCTACACTATTAATATGAAAATTTTAATCCCAACAGCAAAAGAAATGAACACAGACTTGCCGAGTATCGAAGCAACTTCTTTAAAACCAGAAAGTCAGGCCGTGCTGGATGCCTTGGCTCTCTATTCTGCTAGTCAATTGGAGAGTTTTTACAAGGTATCAGCTGAGAAGGCAGAGGAAGAATTTCAACATATCCAAGCTTTAAAAAAACAAACTGCTCAACACTATCCAGCCTTGAAACTTTTTGATGGGCTCATGTATCGCCATATCAAGCGAGATAAATTGACCGAGGCAGAACAAGTCTATCTTGAAAATCATGTCTTTATTACTTCGGCTTTGTACGGAGTCGTTCCAGCCTTGTCCCCTATGGCCCCTCACCGTTTGGATTTTTTGATGAAGTTAAAAGTCGCTGGTAAAACTTTGAAGAGCCATTGGAAGACAGCCTATGATGAAGCTCTGAAGCAGGAAGAAATGATTTTCTCTCTCTTGTCGTCTGAGTTTGAGACTGTATTTTCTAAGGAAATCAGAGAAAAAATGGTGACCTTCAAATTCATGGAGGATAGAGGCGGTCAGCTGAAGATTCATTCAACCATTTCCAAGAAAGCGCGTGGTGCCTTCCTAACAGCCCTGATAGAAAATCAAGTTCAAACAGTGGAGGAAGCTCGTCGCTTAAGCTTTGCAGGATTTAACTACCGAGAAGATTTGTCACAGCCACAGGAATTGGTTTTTGTTAAGGAAGTATAGAAATCAGATAAGAGAAAAAGTCAGCAGGATTATGCTGACTTTTTTCTAGCTTATAAAGTATTGGACAAATGAATCTCATTTGATAAGGTGTTGAGGTGATTAACTAAATCCATAATTGACAGATGATTTTGACAAATAAACTTCTTGGTAATTCCTGGAATATAGAAATTAGACACGATGATATCATAACCTGTCTGATTTAAAATCTCAGGATTTGTTTCCAATTCATCCCAAGTATCGAAGGTAAAGCGGTTATTACAGTAATAGGAAAGCATATCAACAAAGGTAAGGGATATAGCATGGTCAAAGTTACTGATAATCAAAACCTTGATAGGTGGTCGATTTTCTAACAACTGAGTAGAGAGGTTTTCAGCATGGGTTAAGATAGTGTACATCAAGTGTTCCAACTGTTCAGGATGGTCATGCTGTCCAATTGCTTGACGGTATTGAGCCAGTTCTTGACGCGCACTCCCCATAAAGTCTGGGAAGTAAACTTCGAATTTTTTAATAGTCAATGCTTTTTGTTCAAATAAGATTGGGGTAGAAAAGATTTCCTGTCTTTCAAAGAAAGCAGTGTTATGTAAATGCCAAATAAGTTCATCGTGGTTGGCAAAAGTAATCTTATATTGTTTTGACAGGCGTTCTAATATTTGACTAAGTAATTGGTAAGAGTATCTTGCTTCACTGTTCTCTTCTAAAGAGTTGAAGAATTCTTGAGGATCTAAGAAAATGTTACTTTGAATAAAGGAAATAAAAATTTGTGCGATTATATCAGGTGTCATTTCGAAGCCAAACTGTTTAGAGAAATAAGCAAGTGTCTCCTCAAAATTTGGGAAATTCATCAAAATAGGATAATAGTCTTGGAAAAAATGATTGGGTAGGTCGATGAAATGACCATTCCTGACACGATGGATGCTAATTGCCACCATTAACTTGTACATTCTATAAATAGAGAATCGCATTGGATAATTTGTAATTTTATAGAAGTAGTCGGCGAACTCTGTTAAGACTTCTTCAGAAATATCTGGGAAGGGCCAATCTAAAAAATAGCATCGCTCAGAAAAGTATTGGGCATAAAAATAGCGAATATCAATTTCATTTCCTTTGATAGAGGCTGGTGTAAAAGCTAGTTCAATTTGAAATTGCTTTGATAGGATTTGTGTAATTCGATTTCCTAGTCTATATAGATTGGCATTACTTGTGTGAAGGTTTTCAACTGTTCGATAAATAGGTAATCCTTCATTGTAAAACATATATTCTAGTAATTGGAAGGATTGTGAATGAGTAAGGAAATGATGATAAACATCTTCTACACTGGATTTAAAATCGAGATCAATCATAATACCGTTGACAGAGGATTGGATATCGATATCCGGAAAGGATGAGCGCAACTCATTTAGATCATTTTTTAAGATGCGTTCGGTACAGTCTAAGGTATGGGCTAATTCATGTAGACGAAGCCATTTCCGTTTGTGAATGAGTATTTCCATTAGTCGTAATTGCCGTTGTTCTTTTGTAGATAATAGGGATCTCATACGTTTTTATACCTCCTAAGGATATTATATCACATTAAATAGGGAAAAATGCAAATATTGATATGTATAGTAAGTGGATTTATCTGTGTCCGATTTGTCTAAAAAATACAAACTATTATTTTTTTGTATTCTTCGTACCAAAATTTGAGATTCACTTTATTGTTTGAACCGTTCATATAAAATAGAACAAATTAAGTGAATCTAGAGGGAAAAAACAGGATACAGTGATTGTGGTAACTATATTGAAATATCTAAAAATTAGATGTAAATTATATACTATAAAATGATAAAGAGGTAAGAAATATGAAACAAGCACAAAGAAAATCATTTGACTGGTATAAAATGCAACAACGTTTCTCTATTCGTAAGTATCATTTTGGTGCGGCGAGTGTTTTATTGGGAACAGCTTTGATTTTAGGGATAGCTACTAATGTCCATTCTGTACAAGCAGAAGAAAAAAATTCAGCAGTAGTAAGTAAAGTTTTTATTGATAAGGGAGAAGAAGCTACTAAACCAGCCGAAGTATCTACACCTAAAAAAGAAACAACTTACGCAGCTCCAACTGTTGCTAATCCAGTAGAAGTAACTCCAACTAAATTTGATGATGCTAAAGCACCAGCAGAAAAAGTTGAAGAAGCAAAAGAAGATGCAACAATGGCTGATCGTTCAGCTCTTGATAGTAGCATTTTAGCAACTAATGTACCTGCGAAAGTAGAAGCGACTTCTGCTACAGAAACAACTAATGAAATCTTTAAACCTGAACATAGCCTTTCAGATGATCGTCAAAATTCAGCGATTCGTAAGGAAGATTTGGAAACTGGTTATAGTGGTTTCCGCAGTGCAAGAAGAAGACGAGAGGCAGGAAATAATCCTGATGAAACACCAACTCAACCAGCATCAACTCAACCAGCATCAGGTGAATATGCGGGGACCGAAATAAAAGCATACTATGATAATAATCACAATGGTGTATTTGATGAAGGTGACGAATTAATATCAAGTACTGTAATTCCTCCCGCTCCAAAAGGAGAGAATGGTAATGATGGTAAAGATGCTGCAAGAGGAGCTGAATTATTAAGTGGAATTATTGCTCCAACGCCAGAAGATGGTAAAGATGGTGATACATACATTGATGCCACAACAGGAGATGTGTATAAAAAAAGAGATGGAGCTTGGGGAAAAATCGGTAACCTTAGAGGTCCGCAAGGAGAACAAGGTCAAAAAGGTGAAAATGGTAAGGATGGTAGAGCTCCGAAAATTAAAGTAGAAGATATAGCAAAATCTGCAGGAACAACAAGCGTATCAAGTCGTTCAGGAATTCGAATCACGGTTTATGATGATAAAAACAATAATGATGAATTTGATGAAGGCGATACGGTACTCAATACAAAAGAGGTATATAATGGGACAGATGGAAGAAACGGAGTAGACGGCCAAACACCAAAAGTTAAAGCAGAACGTGATGAGGCCAAGAAACAAACCACTCTAACCTTCTACATTGACAAAGATGGCGATGGTAATTATACAGAAGGAACTGATACTCTCGTTCAAACCTCTATTGTGAAAGATGGACAAGACGGAGCTGCAGGACGTGATGGACAAGCAGGACGTGATGGTAAAGAAGTTCTAAATGGAAAAGTAGATCCACAAGCTACAGACGGTAAAGATGGAGATAGCTTCGTTAATACTGTAACAGGCGATGTCTTCGTTAAGAAAAACAATGCCTGGGAGCAAGCAGGCAACATCAAAGGTCCTAAAGGTGACAAGGGAGAAAATGGTCGTGATGGCTTCACACCAGAAGTAACAGTGACAGACAACCATGATGGCACACACACCATTACTATCACCCAACCAGAAGGACGTCCAGCTCTTACAACAATCGTTAAAAATGGAGAAAATGGCCAAACACCAAAAGTCAAAGCTGTTCGTGATGAAGCTAAAAAACAAACTACTCTAACTTTCTACATTGACAAAGATGGCGATGGTAACTATACAGAAGGAACAGATACTCTCGTTCAAACCTCTATTGTGAAAGATGGACAAGATGGAGCTGTAGGTCAAGCAGGTCGTGATGGTAAAGAAGTTCTAAATGGGAAAGTAGATCCACAGGCTACAGATGGCAAAGATGGAGATAGCTTCGTTAATACTGCAACAGGCGATGTCTTCGTTAAGAAGAACAATGCATGGGAACCAGCAGGCAATATCAAAGGTCCTAAAGGTGACAAGGGAGAGAACGGAAAAGATGGCTTCACACCAGAAGTAACAGTGACAGACAATCATGATGGTAGTCATACGATTACAGTTACACAGCGAGAAGGCCGCCCAGCTCTTACAACAGTTGTTAAAAATGGAGAAAATGGCCAAACACCAAAAGTTAAAGCAGAACGTGATGAAGCTAAGAAACAAACCACTCTAACTTTCTACATTGACAAAGATGGCGATGGTAACTATACAGAAGGAACAGATACTCTCGTTCAAACCTCTATTGTGAAAGATGGACAAGATGGAGCTGTAGGTCAAGCAGGTCGTGATGGTAAAGAAGTTCTAAATGGGAAAGTAGATCCACAGGCTACAGATGGCAAAGATGGAGATAGCTTCGTTAATACTGCAACAGGCGATGTCTTCGTTAAGAAGAACAATGCATGGGAACCAGCAGGGAACATCAAAGGTCCTAAAGGTGACAAGGGTGAGAACGGAAAAGATGGCTTCACACCAGAAGTAACAGTGATAGACAATCATGATGGTAGCCATACGATTACCATTACCCAACCAGAAGGTCGTCCAGCTCTTACAACAGTTGTTAAAAATGGAGAAAATGGCCAAACACCAAAAGTTAAAGCAGAACGTGATGAAGCCAAGAAACAAACCACTCTAACCTTCTACATTGACAAAGATGGCGATGGTAACTATACCGAAGGAACAGATACACTCGTTCAAACCTCTATTGTGAAAGATGGACAAGACGGAGCAACAGGCCAAGCAGGACGTGATGGTAAAGAAGTTCTAAATGGAAAAGTAGATCCACAGGTTACAGATGGCAAAGATGGCGATAGCTTCGTTAATACTGCAACAGGTGATGTCTTCGTTAAGAAGAACAATGAATGGGAACCAGCAGGGAACATCAAAGGTCCTAAAGGTGACAAGGGTGAGAACGGAAAAGATGGCTTCACACCAGAAGTAACAGTGACAGACAATCATGATGGTAGTCATACGATTACAGTTACGCAGCCAGAAGGCCGTCCAGCTCTTACAACTATCGTTAAAAATGGAGAAAATGGCCAAACACCAAAAGTTAAAGCAGAACGTGATGAAGCCAAGAAACAAACCACTCTAACCTTCTATATTGACAAAGATGGCGATGGTAACTATACCGAAGGAACAGATACACTCGTTCAAATCTCTATTGTGAAAGATGGACAAGACGGAGCTGCAGGACGTGATGGACAAGCAGGACGTGATGGTAAAGAAGTTCTAAATGGAAAAGTAGATCCACAAGCTACAGATGGCAAAAATGGGGATAGCTTCGTTAATACTGCAACAGGCGATGTCTTCGTTAAGAAGAACAATGCATGGGAACCAGCAGGGAACATCAAAGGTCCTAAAGGTGACAAGGGTGAGAACGGAAAAGATGGCTTCACACCAGAAGTAACAGTGACAGACAATCATGATGGTAGTCATACGATTACAGTTACGCAGCCAGAAGGTCGCCCAGCCCTTACAACAGTTGTTAAAAATGGTGAAAATGGCCAAACACCGAAAGTTAAAGCAGAACGTGATGAAGCCAAGAAACAAACCACTCTAACCTTCTACATTGACAAAGATGGCGATGGTAACTATACAGAAGGAACTGATACTCTCGTTCAAACATCCATCGTCAAAGACGGACAAGATGGTAAATCATTAATTACTGTAAAAGAAGGTAAAGAAACAAAAGTTTACCAAGAAGATCCAACTCATCCAGGTCAACCATTGAACCCAGAAAAACCTCTTGCAGTCATTAAAGATGGTGTAGATGGAAAATCACCAACGGTAACAGCTATCCGTAAAGATGAGGAAGGGCATAAAGGAGTAGAGATTACTGTCGATAATCACGATGGTTCACAACCAACAAAAGTATTTGTTCAAGATGGAGAAAAAGGTGAAGCAGGAGTAGCAGGTCATGATGGCCAAACTCCTACAGTAATAACTCAGCGTGGTGCAGATGGTCACAGTACTCTTGTAACTCTTACAACACCAGGAAAAGAACCAGTAACATTCACAGTGAGAGATGGTTTAGATGGACATGATGGACGTGCACCAAAAATCGATTTGAAACCATTTAATCACGGAGTAGAATCATTTAGAAGCGCTAGAGTATCTAGAAGTAGTGGAAATAACCCTGAAGAGGAAACTGCTAATGAAATCAACCAACCAATTTCCAACGAACATCCTTCAACAGGGACACACGTTACAGCTTATTATGATAATAATGGCAATGATGTCTACGATCCAGGTGTTGATGAGTTACTAAGTGAACGTGATGTCTTAGATGGAAATGATGGTGTAGACGGCAATCGTGGTAGAGATGGACGTAATGGTAGTGAACTTCTAAGTGGAAATGTTGCTCCAACTCCAAATGATGGTAAAAATGGTGATACTTATATTGATAGCAATACGGGTGATGTATATAAGAAAAACAATGGAACTTGGAATAAGACAGGTAATATAAGAGGGCCACAAGGTGCCAAAGGAGACAGTCCAGAAGTTACAGCTAAACCAGGTGCAGATGGAAATAGTACTGATATTACAATTACAATACCAGGAAAAGATCCGATTACTGTTAATGTTAAAAACGGTAAAGATGGTAAATCATTAGTTGCTAAAAAAGAAGGTAATGAAACTAAGATTTTTGTAGAAGATCCGACAAATCCAGGTCAACCATTAGATGATACAAAACCACTTGCAACAGTTCTTGATGGACTAAAAGGTGAAAAAGGTGAAAAAGGTGATAATGGAGCAGATGGTAAATCAGCAGTTGTCACAATGACAGATAATGGAGATGGAACACACTCTATTACTGTTAGAAACCCTGATGGCTCTGAATCAACTACTAAAGTTAAAGATGGTAAAGATGGGAAAACAGCTACTATCACCACAACTGAAAATCCAGATGGAAGTCACACAATTACTGTAACAAATCCAGATGGAAGCTCAAAAGAAACTGTTGTTAAAAATGGTAAAGACGGTAAGACTCCAAAAGTTGAAGTCACTGATAACAACGATGGAACTCACACTGTTAAAGTGACAGATGGAGAAGGTAATATTACAAATGCTATTATCAAAGATGGTAAAGACGGTAAAGCTGCAACAGCAACAACTACTGAAAACCAAGATGGAAGCCACACAGTAACTATTACAAACCCAGACGGAACTAAGAATGAGTTTGTTGTGAAAAATGGACGTGACGGTGTTGACGGACGTACTCCAACCGCATCTGTTCGTGACAATGGGGACGGAAGTCATACAATCGTTATTACAAATCCAGAAGGTGTGACAACTGAAACCACAGTTCATGATGGTAAATCACCAAAAGTTACGATAACTGATGAACAAAATGGAACTCATAAGATTTCAGTTCTAAATGGGGACGGAACAACTACTGAAACGATCATTAAAGATGGTAAATCACCAGTAGCGACTGTTAAAGACAACCATGATGGTACTTACACTATTCGTGTAGAAAACGGTAATGGTACTGTTTCTGAAACCACAGTTCGTGACGGTAAATCACCAACTGCTAAGGTTGTGGCTAACGGAGATGGAACTCACACTATCACAGTTGTGAACTCAGACGGTACAACTACAACAACTACAGTTCGTGATGGTAAAGAACCAAAACTTGAAGTTATTGATAACAACAATGGTTCACACACTATTAAGGTAATAGGAACTGATGGTAAAGAAACGACAACTACAATCTTTGATGGTAAAACACCAAAAGCGAACATCGTTGATAACGGAGACGGAACTCACACATTAACAATCGTTGATTCTGATGGTCGTGAATACAAATCTATTATCAAAGATGGCAAAGATGGCGTTTCACCAACTGTAACTGTTAAAAATAATAACGATGGCACTCACGTTGTTACAATCATTAATCCTGATGGAAGTAAGACAGAAATGGTGATTAAAGACGGTAAAGATGGTAAATCACCAAAAGTTTCTGTTGAAGATAATGGAGATGGTAGTCATACAATTACAATCATCAATTCTGACGGAACTGTGACAAAAACAGTTGTTAAAGATGGAAAAGATGGTAGAGATGGTCGCGACGGTAAAGACGGTAAAGACGGCAAAGATGGTAAATGTGGATGCCAAGACAAACCAGTAACACCATCAAATGACAAACCAGTTCCTCCAACACCTAATGTACCAGAAAGACCAACGTTTGCAATGCCAGAACCACCAGTTTACGAATTGCCAGAATTTAACGGTGGTGTGCCAGGAATGCCTGAAGTACAAGAGGTACCAGAATTAGATATTCCAACAGTACCAGCACAACCAACACCAGAAGTACCGGTTAAATCTGTGCCAGCGCAACCAAAACCAAATGTACCGACACCAGAAGTGCCAGTACAACCAACTCCAGTTGTTCCAACACCAGAAGTACCGGTTAAACCAGTACCAGCGGTTCCAGAACAACCAGTAGTACCAACACCGGCTCAACCAGCAACTCCAGTAAATGCTAACCCAGTAGTACCAACTACAGTTAAAGAAAACCATGGGGACAAACTACCTGAAACTGGAAGCCAATCTGATTATATCTCTGTTCTTTTAGGTAGCGGTATTCTATTGAGCCTATATGTAGGACGAAGAAAAGAAGATTAATCAGCCAAAAGCAGTCACTAATTTCTCGAAAGAAGATGATAAGTGATAGATATCGAATGAAAGAATATTCTTAGAACGATTTTCCATGATGGAAAAGACTGCTAAAAACCTTGAGTGGTAACGCTCAAGGTTTTTTTGGATGGCTGATGTTTGTCTGAGAATCTTGATAGAGTCTAAAAAAGCCACCCTATGAGGTGGCGATAATTGATTTAGACTTTTAAAAATTCTTTATTTTTTATTGAATTGCTACGACCAAGTCTTGAGCTTGTTTTTCAAGTGAGTTTAGGACTGTTTCTTCAAGAACCAATTTTCCGTCTGCCCAGGCAGAGTCGTTAACACGTGCAGCAGTAAAGTCACCAACGACTTGTGTACGTATGAATGGCAAGAGGTCTTTGTAAATAGCGAAAAGTTGATCGTGACCTGCATTGGCTACAGATGATACGGTGACAAACTTGTCTTGAAGGGCAGAAGCGCCACGAGTATCAGACAAGTCAAGAGCGCGAGATAGCCAGTCAAGCAAGTTTTTCACCGTACCAGGGATAGAGAAGTTATAGACTGGAGAGAAAATCCAGATGGCATCCGCAGCGAGAACTGCTTCACGAGCAGCAGCTACAGCTGGATGTGTTGGAACTTCCAAATCTTGGCTGAAGAGAGGAAGGGTTGAATAATCAAGGTAGCTAACCTCTGCTTTACCAGCAAGTGCTTTCTCAGCTTCGAGAGCCATTTGGTGGTTGAAAGAACCTTGACGTAGTGATCCGACGATAAATAATACTTTTTTAGACATGATGTGTCTCCTTTTTCTTAAATTTCCGAGAAGTCTCTCGTTGTTATAAAATATATTACAACAAAACAAAAGGACTTGCAAGAAATTTGCTCAGAGTTTATTTGAAAATTATAAAATTGCTGAAACTCTAGTCAGTTGCCACTGGAAAAGTAAGAACTGTTTTTTGGATTTTAGTTTTCTTTGATTTTATAGGAGTATTCCAATATTCTCTTGTAATATAATGACATAAGTGCTAAAATAAACAAGAAAACTAGCAATAGAAACCGCAGAACAGCTATTTTCCGGTATCATTTCATAAATCATTAAAGGAACAATAATGGCATTGAAGAATGCTTCTAAAAGGGGTGGAGATCATGTAAGGCAAAGATTAACAAGTGACGGACAAAAGAAATAATAATACACTTGTTAAGGAGAAAAGATGTTAATAAGAAATTATCGGAAAAATATTGGCCTGATGGCCGGAGTTGAGTTTTTTGCTTTTTTAGGGATTACCAGCTTTTGGATTCTCTTTCTCAGTCAAAACGGAATGTCTCTTTGGCAGATTGGACTTCTGGAAAGTATCTTTCATGCGACCAGTCTTCTCTGTGAAATTCCATCTGGAATGTTGGCTGATCGTTATTCCTATAAGACCAACCTTTATTTAAGTCGTATAGCAGGGATTGTGTCTTCTATTCTCATGTTGGCTGGTCAGGGAAATTTTTGGATTTATGCACTAGCAATGGTGGTGAGTGCCTTGTCTTATAATTTTGATTCAGGAACAAGCGCAGCAATGGTCTATGACTCGGCTGTAGAGGCTGGACTCAAGAAGCGTTACTTATCTATTTCAAGTTTCATGTCAGGAGTAGCAGAAGGAACTCGTTCTTTGGGGACAGTGTTGGCGGGATTTTTTGTCCATGGTCAATTGCACCTGACCTACTATATCATGATTGCCACTTCTATCATAGTTCTTGTCTTGATTTGGATGCTGAAAGAGCCCAGTGTCAAGCTAGAAAAAACTGATAGTGTGACCATGAAACAGATTATTTGGACTGTTAAGGAAGAGTTGGAGCGAAATCCCATGCTCTTCAACTGGATGATTTTGTCTCAGATTGTTGGTACACTCATGTGCATGTTTTATTTTTACTATCAAAATCAGTTACCAGATTTAAGTAGTTGGCAAATTTCAGCAGTTATGCTACTTGGTAGTCTTTTGAATATCGTCGCAGTCTATCTAGCAAGTAAAATTGGAAAGAAATATGCCGCCTTGAAGATTTTCCCTGTTCTCGTCCTGCTGACTGGAGTTACCTACCTACTGTCTTACTTTGGAACACCTTTAATCTATATTTTGGTTTATTTGATTAGTAATGCTCTATATGCTCTTTTTCAGCCGATTTTTGACAATGATTTGCAAGAGCGGCTCCCAAGTGAAGTAAGGGCAACCATGCTGAGTGTTTACTCTATGATGTTTAGTCTGAGTATGATTGTCTTCTTCCCACTGACAGGGTGGTTGATTGACCATTTAGGCTTTGTAGTAACATTTCTTTATCTAGGATCCTTTTTAGTCATGATTAGCCTTCTACTGGCTATCTTTTTAGGAAAAATGGCTAAAAGAATGGATGATAAAGTGATTCTATAGATTAAAAAACTTACGAAAACTTGAGTGCCAAGCTCAGGTTTTTTAATAGGTTGATTTTGGAGCTGTCTTTACTTTTCTTGATCGGTTTTAATCAAGAAAAATCGGTTTGCTTTGAAGGGAGAAATAGAATTGGTTGCTTATACTCAATGAAAATTAAAGAGCAAACTAGGAAGCTAGCCGCAGACAGTACTTGGGTACGGCAAGGCGAAGCTGACAAAGTTTGAATTGGATTTTCGAAGAGTATTCTTGCATTCACTTGTAATAAAGCCTAATAGATGGTAAAATAGACGAGTGAAAAAAAGACAAAACAAAGCAAAAAATAATCTACTGTGGCAGTATGGTCTAGGGATGACGATTTTATTTGTGGTTATCAGTGCTTCCTTTCTGTATCTAGTGTTTCTGAGTATGAAACCTTATCAAACAGCTAAAAGTGAAGGAGAAAAATTAGCTCAGCAGTATGCAGGATTAGAGCAGGCTGATCAGGTTGACTTATACAATGGCTTGGAATCCTATTATAGCATTCTTGGTCGTAATAAAAAACAAGAAGCACTTGCTGTCCTGATTGGAAAAGATGACCATAAGATTTACGTTTATCAGCTAAATCAGGGTGTTTCACAAGAAAAAGCAGAAGCTCTTTCGAAGGAAAAAGGAGCTGGCGAGATTGACAAGATTACCTTTGGTCGTTATCAAGACAAGCCAATCTGGGAAGTTAAGTCAGGATCTGATTTTTATCTAGTAGATTTTGAAACAGGAGCATTGGTCAATAAGGAGGGCCTATGAAACTATCCAACCGTGTTTTAGAAATGGAAGAAAGTGTGACCTTGGCTGCTGGAGCCCGTGCCAAAGCGCTGAAGGCTGAGGGAAGAGATATCCTGTCTCTAACCTTAGGTGAGCCAGATTTCACTACTCCAAAAAATATCCAAGATGCCGCCATTGCATCGATTCAAGATGGGCGTGCTTCTTTTTATACAGTAACCTCAGGTCTGCCAGAACTTAAGGCGGCGGTTAATACCTATTTTGAGCGCTTTTATGGCTATTCTGTAGCGCCAAATCAAGTGACAGTCGCTGCTGGAGCCAAATATTCTCTCTATACCTTCTTTATGGCCGTGGTCAATCCAGGTGATGAAGTCATCATCCCAACCCCATACTGGGTCAGTTATGGAGACCAGGTCAAGATGGCAGAGGGGGTGCCAGTCTTTGTTCCTGCTAAGGAAGACAATCACTTTAAGGTGACCGTAGAGCAGTTGGAAGCGGCTCGCACAGACAAGACCAAGGTTTTGGTGCTGAATTCGCCATCCAATCCGACAGGTATGATTTACACCCGTGAGGAACTCTTGGCAATCGGGAACTGGGCTGTAGAAAAGGACATTCTCATCCTAGCAGATGATATCTATGGTCGCTTAGTCTATAATGGCCATGAATTCACACCGATTTCTAGCCTATCCGAAGCGATTCGCAAGCAAACAGTGGTCATCAATGGTGTGTCTAAAACCTATGCTATGACTGGTTGGCGTATTGGCTATGCCGTCGGAGAAGTAGACATTATCTCGGCCATGTCCAAGATTGCAGGTCAAACAACCTCTAATCCGTCAGCAGTAGCCCAGTATGCAGCAGTTGAGGCCCTATCAGGGGAGCAAGATACTGTAGAAAGCATGCGTCAGGCCTTTGAGGAACGACTAAACACCATCTATCCCCTTCTTGCGGAAGTGCCAGGATTTGAAGTGGTCAAACCGCAAGGAGCCTTCTATCTCTTTCCAAATGTCAAAAAGGCCATGGAGATGAAAGGTTATACCGATGTGACAGACTTTACAACCGCTATCCTAGAAGAAGCCGAAGTGGCCTTGGTAACAGGAGCAGGTTTTGGAGCGCCAGAAAATGTACGCCTCAGCTATGCGACAGACCTAGACACGCTTAAAGAAGCAGTTAGTCGCTTGAAAGCATTTATGGGTAGTGAGAATGATTGATCATTTTGAAATTAAGGTAAAAGATTTACAAATTTCAGAAGGATTTTATAAGAGATTTCTCGCTCCTTTAGGATATGAATTGTCTTTTAGGACTAGTTCTCTAATCAGTTTTCTTGCCCCTAACAGCCCTCATCCTGGTGGTGATTTTTGGCTGGCTCAGGGGACACAAGATCCTATTCACTTTGCTTTCTTAGCAGAAAATAAGGAAGAAGTTCAGGCTTGTTATGAGGCTGGTTTAGAGGCAGGTGGGCGAGACAATGGAGCTCCTGGTTATCGCAGTGAGCAACCGATTTACTACGCTGCTTTTATGATTGACCCAGATGGGAACAATATAGAAGTGGTTTGCCATAAAGAATAAAAAAGAAAAAGGAAAAATAATGACAAAACGTGTAACGATTATTGATGTAAAAGACTATGTTGGTCAAGAAGTGACAATTGGCGCTTGGGTTGCCAACAAATCAGGAAAAGGGAAAATCGCCTTCTTGCAATTGCGTGATGGAACAGCCTTCTTCCAAGGTGTAGCCTTTAAACCAAACTTTGTAGAAAAATTTGGTGAAGAAGTGGGACTTGAAAAGTTTGATGTTATCAAACGTTTGAGCCAAGAAACTTCTGTTTATGTGACAGGTATTGTCAAAGAAGACGAACGTTCTAAGTTTGGCTATGAGTTGGACATTACAGACATCGAAGTGATTGGTGAATCTCAAGACTACCCAATCACACCAAAAGAACACGGAACAGACTTCTTGATGGACAACCGTCACTTGTGGCTTCGTTCTCGTAAGCAAGTGGCCGTGATGCAAATCCGTAACGCTATTATTTATGCAACTTATGAGTTCTTTGACAAGAACGGCTTCATGAAGTTTGATAGCCCAATTCTTTCAGGAAATGCGGCAGAAGATTCAACAGAACTCTTTGAAACAGACTACTTCGGAACACCAGCCTACTTGAGCCAATCAGGTCAGCTTTATCTAGAGGCAGGTGCGATGGCTCTTGGTCGTGTCTTTGACTTTGGTCCAGTATTCCGTGCTGAAAAATCAAAAACGCGCCGTCACTTGACTGAGTTCTGGATGATGGACGCAGAGTACTCATACTTGACACACGATGAGTCACTTGACTTGCAAGAAGCTTATGTAAAAGCTCTTCTTCAAGGTGTTCTTGACCGTGCGCCTCAAGCCTTGGAAACCTTGGAACGTGATACAGAACTCTTGAAACGCTACATTGCAGAGCCCTTCAAACGTATCACTTACGATCAAGCCATTGACCTCTTGCAAGAACATGAAAATGATGAAGATGCTGACTACGAACATCTTGAGCATGGTGATGACTTTGGTTCACCACATGAAACTTGGATTTCAAACCACTTTGGTGTGCCAACTTTTGTCATGAATTATCCAGCAGCCATCAAGGCTTTCTACATGAAACCAGTTCCTGGAAATCCAGAGCGCGTGCTTTGTGCAGATTTGCTTGCTCCAGAAGGTTATGGAGAAATCATCGGTGGGTCTATGCGTGAGGAAGACTACGATGCATTAGTTGCTAAGATGGATGAACTTGGTATGGATCGTACAGAGTACGAATTCTACCTTGACCTTCGTAAATACGGCACAGTTCCACATGGAGGATTTGGTATCGGTATCGAGCGTATGGTAACCTTCGCAGCAGGAACAAAACACATCCGTGAAGCTATCCCATTCCCACGTATGTTGCACCGTATTAAACCATAAGAACAGGAAAACGCCCATTGTGGCGTTTTTTTCTATAGAAAGCTCTGGAAACGAAAGGAAATATTATTAGGTATAGTGGATTGAAATAAGATATGAACAGAGAGCTTAGGAAAGTCAAATTAATTTCTAGAAATGTTTTAGAATCCGTAGCGCACTATTTTAGGTTCAATCCACTATATTCAAAATCTTTATAATATGCCGTTTTCGTGAAAATCTTTACTTCGTTTTCCTATAAAATTGAGTTTTTGATAGAAACATATTATTAGTTGTTTAGAATAGAGTTTTGTATCTTAGTACATTGATTTTATTGTTTAAAAACTGATGTATGTACTATTTTATTCAAGGGAGTATCAGATTGAAACCATAAATATATATAAGCATGAAACTTGAATTAATAATAGTGGCATGATACAATATTAAGTGATATTGATAATTATTTGGCAACCCTTTTTAAAATGATAACCTCTTAATATTACTAAAAAATTTAAGGGGGGGGGCTTTTTATTTGTCTGTATATTTCAATTCAATATTAAAAAAATATGTATGAAGGAGGTTGTGACTCTAAATGAAGGGTAAACAACAAGATTTTAGAACGGAAAAGTATATTCGTTACGGTATTCGTAAATACAGTTTTGGAGCAGCATCAGTAGCGATTGCGGCTGGTTTAATGTTCTTAGGAAGTGGAGCAGTTTTAGCTACTGAACAAAATCCAGTTTCAGACTCTAAAGAAAATATTCAAAAAGTAGAAAATTCTTCTCCAGAATTAGGAGAAAGTAATATTCAGTTGGTTGTTAAGACAACTGAAACACCCAAGAAAGAAGAAGTTAAAGTAAATAAGTCACTTCTTGAAACGAGTATTTCAAATTTAGAGGTTGCATTATCAAATGCTAAGTATGCGGATGCCTCAGTTGTAGCCAATGCCCGTGAAGCCTTAGCTACTGCGAAAGCTGTTTTGGCAAATGAAGCTGCCAAGCAAGAAGAGGTAAATGTTCAAAAAGAGATTCTTTCTGCATTGGGAACAGTTGTAACTGAATCAAACAAACTAGGACTAGAGAAAGAACAGGTTGATAAGGATAAGGCGGCTAAAGAAGAAGTTGAAAAGAAAGCTACTCCAGCTGAAAAAGCTCTTTCAGAAGCTAAATCGGAACTCGATAAAGTTACATCAGAAGCAGATGTAACCAATACACTTGCGGTTACAGAACTTCGTAAGAAGGAAGTAGCAGAAGAGAATCGAGTTGCAATTGAAGCAGCGGTAGCCAAGAACCAAGCCGTAATTGACGAATCAAAAATTCTTTTAGCTGATAAGAGTGTCACAAAGGAACAAGTGAATGCTCAACTTTCACGCTTGAATGAGTCTATCCTTGCGGTTTATAGTGAACTGAAAAAATCAGGAATTGGTCGTGATGGGAAATTTGCTGTAGTGTTGGCAGCACAAGATTTTTATGCTGAAAGATCTACAAGTACTACTCATGCTTCAGAAATAAATGCAACAATCCATACAGGATCAGATACATATACAATTCCACACCAAGAAATTACACTTACTAAAGGTGCAGGTACTGATACTTCAGGCCTAGAAGTAGTTGTGTATTCTAACCAACGTGATGGTGATGAAACAAATGCAGGAAATGGGATGCATACTGAACAAGGTGGGACAAGAGGGCATAACAATACAGGTCGTGTTGACTATCCTTTAACACCAGAGGCGGCTAAGAAATTAGCTGAAGAAGCTCCACTTTGGAGAAATAAACTTCGTGCTGATGGTTCAAAGATCTCAAATGCAGCAACTGCAATTTATTCAGCTAACGGTGGTTATGAATATCTAGCTACTGAAATTTACAGATATGGATATGAACAAGGAATTGATCGCGTATATATTAAAGGATTAAAAGATCGTATTGCTGTTACAGAGTCTGCTAAGCAAGCTGGATGGAGTCTTACTTCTGTAACACCAACCAACCTTGTTCCTGGTTTAGCATATGATGAGGCTACAGATACTATTCAAGGGGTGGTCTCTGCCAATATTGAAAACGGGGTATATGATTTACGTTTTGATGTAACTGCAACCCATACTGACGGTCGTTCAGTAACTTTTCGACTTCAGAATTTACGTGCTGGTTGGGTAGGATGGCAAGATACCACGCCTCCTAAAATAAAATCCGATTCTGCAACATACGAACGTACAGTAGGTGATGACGCCAATATCAATATTCGATTTAATGATGCTTCGGGAGCTGGTGTTATACCAGGAAATAACGCTGGAAACTATAGTTATACAACTGCTGAAGAAAAAGTAATTACAGTACGTAAAAATTTTTCACGCAGTGTAACAGGAATTTCAGGATACAATACTACAGGAACTGCATTAGATGACTCAAAAGTATTAATTCCAGGTACTAGCTACACAGTTTCAAATAGTACTTCCGAAGAGCAAGCTGCCAATCAAACAAATATGGGTAAAGGAGTTATTGGTGGCAAGCTTACTGAGGCAGGGATATATACAGTCTCTGTATTTGCTAAAGATTATGATAAACTGGCTAATAATAATGTTTGGAACCAATCAGGTCAAGAGGCACATGCTTCTCTCACAGTTGTGGTGAAACCCAAAGTTGAGGTTCAAAACGTTGAAACTTACTCAACTTCGGTACCAGTTAAAATATCTAAGGGTGCAACAAGTGCAAAAGTAACGATGCCAGATGGAACTGTAACAAATCTAAAAGCAGTTAACGGTAAGTGGCTTGTAGATAGTGGCTCAACCAATACAGCAGTTACTGAAAATCAAGAACTAGGTGCCGTAGATTCTAATACAGTCTTTAACATTCCCGTCACATCAGAAGCGACAGCAAAAGTTGGTGTGGATAACATTACTGTTGAAGCATCGTCTGAAAACGTTAAGGGAACTTTCCTACGTGAACAAGTTGAATTAACTGGAACTGACGGTCAAAAACACATCGCAAAATTAAATAGTACATCTGGTCATTGGGAACTTCCAGCTGATTATGCTGAAGTAAAGACACCAAATGGTGATGGAACTACAACGTGGACAAAACGCGAAGTGTATACTGAAGCGCAACAAGATGGAGCAATGAAATTCTACATCTATGAGTATACTCGTCAGCTAGATATAAATGGTAAAGTAACAAGTGTTGATACACCAACTCGCCCACTCACTGTATATGCTTCTCAGAATACTAGTCAAGCAGGTGATGGAATGTCAGTAACAATCACCTATGACAAACATTCCAATACCTGGTCTTCATCAGATGGTACAGAAGTGACTGCTACCAAATTGGGTGACAATTCTTGGGAAGTGCTTACTAAATCAGGATTTGGTGGTATCATTAGAGGAACAATTGCAACAAACTCAGATGTTGCAACTGTAGTTAATACAAAACCAACAGCAAGTTCACAGGATTATACGTCTACAAAAGGAACTACGGTTGACCTTCGTAATGAAGCAAAAGCTGCAGTGACAATTTCTGATACAGAAGATACTAAGTACGGAAAAACAACTTACATTACTCGTATTACGGTAACATCTCCTTCAGGAGTTCAGAAGGTTTATGATACTAAACAAGATGCAAGTAACTATAATCTTGCTAGTGGTTATAGACTTAATGAAGTGGGAGTTTATACGGTAACAGTTGACGTTATTGATAGTAATGGCAATTACACAACAGATGCTACAGTAGGTGGAACTGAATCTGGTGTGGATCATGGGGCTGGCTCATCAACAGCTACAACTACTTACCATATCACAGTAACAGACACGATTGAAGGTCACGATGCTACATCATCTGATATCCAAGGAGCTACTCAAACGGGAACACCAACCTTTACTTCTGTAGGTGACGGTTCAACTATTTCACCAAGTGCAACATCACCAGCTAAGTTGGTTGCAACTGACGGTAGTCTAGTTGAGACTTTAACAGTTGCAAATGAGGGAACTTATACAATTGACCCAGCAACAGGTGTTGTAACCTTTAAACCACTTCCAACATTCACAGGACCAGCAAGTCCAGTAACTGTTAAACTAACTGCAATTCTAGGTACAGATGCTAACAATGCTAATATTACTGCAACTGCGATAGCTACTTACACACCAACAGTAGTTCCAGTAACACCAACCGCAGTAGCTTCTCAAACAACTGGACCTCAAGGGAAAGCCCAAACTTCTACTATTAAGTTTGACGTAGCAGACACAGATGATACAACTGTAAACTTTGCTAAAGGAACAGTTGCTATTGATGCAAATACAACAAAATCTGTTGATCTTAATACAGCATCAGTAACTCTTCTTAATGCAGACGGTGTTGCTGTAACATCTGTAACAGTTGCAAATGAGGGAACTTATACACTGGATACAGCGACAAATGTTATTACTTTCCAACCAGTCGCAACATTCACAGGAACTGTTACAAAACCAGTTAGTGTACGTATTGAAGATGCGAATGGTACTACTGTAACAACTACTTACACTCCAACTGTCACAGATGTCACTATGACAGCTGAAAATGCAACATCTACAGACGTTCAAGGCAAAACACAAACTGGAACACCAGAGTTTGAAACGTCAGATTCATCAGTAACAATTGCGAAACGTCAGTTGCTTGATCCCACAACTCTACAACCAACTACTAGTGTTACAATCGCAAATGAAGGAACATACACAATTGATCCAACAACAGGTGTTGTAACCTTCGTACCAGTCCCAACATTTACTGGAGAAGGAACAGGAGTAACTGTTCAAGCAACAGACTCAAATGGTGAGACAGCAACAGCTACTTATAAACCAACTGTAACACCAATCACGATTACTGGTGAAAATGTAACATCTAAGAATATCCAAGGTGAATCGCAGTCAGAAAAACCACTATTCTCATCATCAGATAAGAGTGCTCCAGTATCAAATTACAAACTTGTAGATCCAGCTACTGGAAATCCAACGACTGCAACTTCAGTGACTGTTGAAAATGTTGGTACATATACAATTGATTCAACAACAGGCAAAGTAACATTCAAACCAGTTGCAACTTATACAGGAACACCAGCATCAGTAACAGTTCAAGCATCAGCAACTATTACTAATGAAAAAGGTGAATCAACAGAAATCACAGGTACAGCTGCTTATACTCCAACAGTAGTTCCTGTAGTCCCAACAGCTAAAGAATCAGCTACAGCTGGTAAGCAAGGTCAAGCGCAAACATCACAAATTGTTTTTGACACTCCTGATACAGATGCTACAACTTTGAACTTTGCTAAAGGAGAAACATCTGAAGTATTAGGTGAAGATGGTCAACCAAAATCAGTAGCTCTTGATAAGAGTACTTTGACACTTCTTGATGCGAATGGAAATGCTGTAACTACAGTTACGGTTGATGGTGAAGGAACTTACACTCTTGATAAAACAACTAATGTCATTACATTCCAACCAACTGAAGAATTTACAGGCAAAGCTACACCAGTACGTGTACAAATTGCAGATATCAACGGTACTACTGTAACAACTACTTACACTCCAACTGTTGTTGCTGAAGATGGAACAGTCATTGTTGAGTATAAGGATGAAGAGGGTAATATTATCTCTCCTTCAACAACTCCAGTAAATAACGAAAAAGTGACGACTCCGTTCACGACTGAACCAAAAGAAATTTCTGGTTACACTCTTGTTAAAGTGGTAACAACAAATGGTCAGGTTGATGAAGGTACTAAGAAGGTTTCAGGTAAAGTTACAAATGAGCAAACTACTGTGACATATACTTATAGAAAGAATGTTCAAACAGCAACTATTTCTTACTATGATGTGACAACTGGTGCAGAAGTTGCTATAGATTCAGCTAAAGTTCCAGCAGCAGCTGTTGAGACAGTAGAAGGTGCTTATAACGGTGCTATCGACTTTGTTAATCGTGAAAAAGCAATTGCAGCTCTTGAAAAAGCTGGCTATACGTTAGTAGAAGATGGTTTCATTGTAGCAACGACAGCTGATAAGCTTTTTGACAACGACACAGCGGTGAATCAAAACTTCACGGTAACAGTTAAACAACGTGTGGAACCCGTGACTCCAAATGATGAGAAACCTGTTCCAGGACAACCAGTGGATCCAGAAAATCCAAACTCACCTGTATGGCCAAGTACTGCAGAAAATCTTGAGTTAACTAAAACAGTTACTCGTACAATCAAGTACCGCTACAACGATGAGAATGGTAAAGAAGTAACAGCTGATAAAGTTCAAACAGTAACCTTCACACGTAGCGCAAGCGTTAACTTGGTAACAGGAAATGTGGAATATACTGACTGGTCAGCAGCACAAACTCTTGAGGCGGTAGTTTCTCCAGAAGTAGCTAATTATACTTATGATAAGAAAACTGTTACAAGCCTTGAGGTAACAAATGAGTCAACTGATAGTACAGTGTACGTTATCTATACACCAGTAGCACCAACTACAACACCTGCTACATCAACTGATATCCAAGGTAAGACACAGACAGGTACTCCAACATATAAACATGCTGATGGAACTGAGTTGAAACCAACAACAGATAATCCAGCTAAGTTCGTTGGAACTGAGGAAACAACTATCCCAGCTACTAAGGATGGTAAGACAGTTGGTACATATACAATCGATCCAACTGGTACAGTAACCTTCACGCCAAATAAAGACTTCGTTGGCACACCAGATTCAGCTAAAGTAGTTGTAACAGATCCTACAAATGGTACAACTGTTGAGTCAAGTTACACTCCAACTGTAACACCAGTTACACCAACAGGTGTGGATACAAGTTCTACAGGTCCTAAGAACACTCCTCAATCTGGTACACCAACATTTGTACCTGGTCATAAAGATGTACCAATGGACAATACTGTTCCTGCTACATTTGAAGATGATACAACAAGTAAAACAGTTCCAAACGAAGGAACGTATACTGTTGATGCAACAGGTAAGGTAACCTTCACACCAAATAAAGATTTCGTTGGAACTGCAACAGGAGTAACTATTGTACGTAAGGATACTAATGGCACTGTAGCGAAAGCTAAGTATACACCAACTGTTTATGAAGTGAAGTCTGATACACAAGTTGCGACTGTAACTTACAAAGATACTAACGGAACAATTCTTGGTGAAGTGGATATCCTTCAAGGTGATTCTGGTTCTGAAATGAACTACTCAACTGCAGAACGTATCAACGCACTGAAAAAACTTGGCTACGAACTTGTGTCTGATAAGTTTACAAAAGCTGATGGCAGCAAGCAATCATTTGATAATGATACGAATGCTGTTCAAAAATTTGTTGTTACAGTTCAACCACGCCTTGTTCCAGTTATTCCAAGTGATGTGACACCAGTTCCAGGTCAACCAATTGATCCAGAGGATCCAAATTCACCAGTATGGCCTGAAAGCGTTAAGGAATTGACAACTTCAGAAGAAGTAACTCGTACAATTACTTATGTTGATGGAGATGGTAAAGAGGTTACTACTTCTGTGACTTCATCCGTTAAATTTACTCGTGATGCTAAGGTGAACTTGGTGACAGGTGAAGTTACTTATGGCGAATGGAAAGAAGCTACAACTGATGTTCTTTCTGGTAACAAACTTCCACTTGTTAAAGGTTATATTGCAGTAAGTGGAGATATTGAGGCATCTACCAAGGATCAAACTGTTAAGGCTGAAGACAAAGATATCATTCAAAAAGTTGTCTATAAGAAACTTGGAGCCTGGATTCCAAACGTGCCAGAACAAACAAATCCTCCACGTATTGATTATCCAAATGATCCAAACGGTGATCCAACTAAACCGGGTGTACCAACGGAAGATATTGTAATTCCTTATGTTCCAGGTTACATTCCAAGAGATAAAGATGGAAATCCGTTGAAACCAGTTGATCCAGAAGATCCAACAAAAGGTTATGTGCCACCAACATTACCAACTGATCCGAGTCAAGATACACCAATCAACTATACGAAGATTACAACGTCTTATGTGACAGTTGATCCAAATGGTAAAAAAGTATCTATTCCAGATTATCCAAGAGAAGACGGCGAACAACCTAAGAAAGATATCCCAGGTTACCGCTTCGTAGAAACGAAGAAACTGCCAAATGGAGATACAGAACATGTCTATGAAAAAGTGAATACATTCTTCAAAGATAAAGAAGGTAATGAGATTCCGAACTATCCAAGTGAGCCGGGCACAGTAGATAAGAAAGACATCCCAGAATACAGATTCGTAGAAACGAAGAAACTTCCAAATGGAGATGTAGAACATGTCTATGAAAAAGTGAATACATTCTTCAAAGATAAAGAAGGCAATGAGATTCCGAACTATCCAAGTGAGCCAGGCACAGTAGATAAGAAAGATATCCCAGGTTACCGCTTCGTAGAAACGAAGAAACTGCCAAATGGAGATGTAGAACATGTTTACGCAAAAGTAAATACCTTCTTCAAAGATAAAGAAGGTAATGAGATTCCGAACTATCCAAGTGAGCCAGGCACAGTAGATAAGAAAGACATTCCAGAGTACAGATTCGTAGAAACGAAGAAACTACCAAATGGAGATACAGAACATGTCTACGAAAAAGTGAATACATTCTTCAAAGATAAAGAAGGCAATGAGATTCCGAACTATCCAAGTGAGCCGGGCACAGTAGATAAGAAAGACATCCCAGAATACAGATTCGTAGAGACTAAGAAACTACCAAATGGAGATGTAGAACATGTCTATGAAAAAGTAACAACATTCTTTAAAGACAAAGATGGAAATGAAATCAAAGAAAAAGAAAGTGGTTCAGTAGATAAGAAAGACATCCCAGAATACAGATTTGTAGAAACGAAGAAACTTCCAAATGGAGATGTAGAGCATGTCTATGAAAAAGTAACAACATTCTTTAAAGACAAAGATGGAAATGAAATCAAAGAAAAAGAAAGTGGTTCAGTAGATAAGAAAGATATTCCAGAGTACAGATTCGTAGAAACGAAGAAGCTGCCAAACGGAGATACAGAACACATCTACGAAAAAGTAAATACATTCTTCAAAGATAAAGAAGGCAATGAGATTCCGAACTATCCAAGTGAGCCAGGCACAGTAGATAAGAAAGACATCCCAGAGTACAGATTCGTAGAAACGAAGAAACTTCCAAATGGAGATGTAGAACATGTCTATGAAAAAGTGAATACATTCTTCAAAGATAAAGAAGGTAATGAGATTCCGAACTATCCAAGTGAGCCGGGCACAGTAGATAAGAAAGACATCCCAGAGTACAGATTCGTAGAAACGAAGAAACTGCCAAATGGAGATACAGAACATGTTTACGAAAAAGTAACACCACCAGCTCCAACACCTTCACCTGTTCCTCAACCAAATCCAGGTAAGCAAAATACAACTACTTGGACTGATGAGAATGGAAATCCATTGAAACCAACTGAGCCAGGTTCTAAAGAACCGGGAACAATTCCAGGTTACGAATATGTGAAGACTGTGACAGGTTCAAATGGAAATATCAGACATATCTTCCGCAAAGTTGAGATGCCAACTCCAACACCGGTTGAACCAGTACAACCAGTTTCTCCACAAGAGCCAGAGACCCCAGAGCAACCAGTGACTCCAGAAATGCCAACAGTACCTGAGCAACCAAAACAACCAACAACACCTAAATATGTTGATGGTCAAAAAGAATTGCCAAATACTGGTACAGAAGCTAACGCTAGTCTTGCAGCGCTTGGACTTCTTGGAGCCCTAGGTGGATTTGGACTTCTTGCTCGCAAGAAAAAAGAAGACTAAAAACTCATAGTTTTTGAGAAGATGATTTGTCATCTTCTTTTTTTATTTCGGTGTTTTTACTTGCGTAAAAAATTTTTTTCTAGTATAATAGTTTATTGTGAGCGAACCTCACTTACCCCTTGCAAAGTCTTGGGGTCATTAGACCAAAAGGAGGAACATATCAATGGCTAAATACGAAATTCTTTATATCATTCGTCCAAACATTGAAGAAGAAGCTAAAAACGCTTTGGTAGCACGTTTTGACTCTATTTTGACTGACAACGGTGCAACTGTTGTTGAATCAAAATCTTGGGAAAAACGCCGTCTTGCATACGAAATCAAAGATTTCCGTGAAGGACTTTACCACATCGTTAACGTTGAAGCAAACGACGACGCAGCACTTAAAGAGTTTGACCGTCTTTCAAAAATCAACGCTGACATTCTTCGTCACATGATCGTCAAAACTGACGCGTAAGAAGGTAAACTATGATTAACAATGTTGTACTTGTAGGGCGTATGACACGTGACGCTGAGTTGCGTTATACCCCATCAAATGTAGCAGTTGCGACTTTTACTCTTGCAGTAAACCGTACATTTAAGAGTCAAAATGGCGAACGTGAGGCTGATTTTATCAATGTCGTTATGTGGCGCCAACAGGCTGAAAACCTTGCTAACTGGGCTAAAAAAGGCTCACTTATCGGGGTGACAGGTCGTATACAGACTCGTAGTTACGATAACCAGCAAGGACAACGTGTCTACGTGACAGAGGTCGTGGCTGAGAATTTCCAAATGTTGGAAAGCCGTAGCGTGCGTGAAGGTCATACAGGTGGAGCTTACTCTGCACCAACTGCAAACTATTCAGCACCTACAAATTCAGTACCAGACTTTTCACGTGATGAAAATCCATTTGGAGCAACAAATCCATTGGATATTTCAGATGATGATTTACCATTCTAATGGACAAGTAAAATTATAAAGGAGAAAAAACATGGCTCAACAACGTCGTGGCGGATTCAAACGCCGTAAAAAAGTTGATTACATCGCAGCAAACAAAATTGAATATGTTGATTACAAAGATACTGAGCTTCTTAGCCGTTTCGTTTCAGAACGTGGGAAAATCCTTCCTCGTCGTGTAACAGGAACTTCAGCTAAAAACCAACGTAAAGTAACAACAGCTATCAAACGCGCTCGCGTAATGGCTTTGATGCCTTTCGTAAACGAAGATTAAAAAAGAGGTCCGGGTGGACCTCTTTTTCAGACCCGGTTGGGTCTTTTTTTCACGAGATAGTTTTTTTCTGACCTTGGCGTGCTATAATGGTAATAAAAAGAGTAAAGGTGGGTAAGTCAAAGATGAATTGTACGATTAGAAATATGATTAAGTCTGATATTGAATCCTTATCTCATGGATTTATGAATCAAGGTTGGCCTGGTAGAGAGGAAATTTTGGCTAGATATTTTCTGGAACAGGAAAGTGGGGATAGAGAAGTCTTAGTTGCAGAGTTTGATGGTGCTGTAGCGGGCTACGTTACCATTTTGCCCTCTGCTAAACATGGTCCTTTTGCAGAAGTCTATCCAGAATTATCAGATTTTAATGTGTTTGAGCCTTTTCGAAATCAAGGGATTGGGAGTCAACTGCTAGAAGAAGCAGAAAAACGAGTCAAGTTTGTTTCGAGTAAGGTCACTCTTGGTGTAGGTTTACACTTAGGCTATGGCCCTGCCCAGAGATTGTATATCAAACGAGGCTATATTCCAGATGGGACAGGTGTCTGGTATAGAAATAAACCCTTGGAAATGAATGCTACTATTCAAAATAATGATGATTTAGTTCTGTACTTATCCAAGAAGTTCGAATAAGAGATAGCGAATTTCTTTGAAAATAGGGGATTTAGCTACTTTATGGTATAATGGAAAGAGTTAGATTGAAAGAGGTAGTGAGATGGATGCCAAATTAAGATACAAGGCAAAGAAAATCAAGATTGTCTTTTTTGATATTGATGATACATTGAGGAATTCCAAGACAGGTTTTATTCCAGCTTCAATCCCAACTGTTTTTAAGCAATTACGTGAGAAAGGAATTTTGACAGGTATTGCTTCTGGACGAGGGATTTTTGGTGTTGTGCCAGAAATTCGTGAACTCAAGCCTGACTTTTTTGTAACTTTGAATGGGGCTTATATCGAAGATAAAAAAGGTCAGGTCATTTATCAGCATCAGATTGAGAAGTCAGATGTTGAGGATTATATTTCTTGGGCTAAGCAAGAAGGAATTGAGTATGGCTTGGTTGGGAGTCATGATGCCAAGTTGTCGACTCGCACCGATATGATTAGTGAGGCTATCAATCCAATTTACCCCGATTTAGATGTAGATCCTGATTTTCATGAAAAAGAAGATATCTATCAGATGTGGACTTTTGAAGATAAGGGAGATGACTTGCACTTGCCTGATAGTCTCTCAGACAAACTTCGCATGGTTCGTTGGCATGAGCATTCGTCTGATATTGTGCCGATTTCAGGCTCCAAAGCGACGGGTGTGGAAAAGGTTGTGGAACACCTAGGCTTGAAACCAGAGAACGTCATGGTTTTTGGAGATGGCCTCAACGACTTGGAACTCTTTGATTATGCTGGAATCAGCGTTGCAATGGGAATTTCTCATGATAAGATCAAAGAAAAAGCAGATTATATTACAAAAACATTAGAAGAAGATGGCATTTTTGATGCCTTAGAAGGATTTGGTATGGTAGAAAAAGAATTGCATTTCCCACAAGTAGACATTGAAACAGTAGAAGGTCCTATCGCGACTATTAAGACCAATCATGGAGACTTGCGTATCAAGCTTTTCCCTGAACATGCTCCTAAAACAGTGGCTAACTTTGTTGCTCTTTCAAAAGATGGCTACTATGATGGTGTTATTTTCCACCGTATTATCAAGGACTTTATGATCCAAGGTGGAGATCCAACTGGAACTGGTATGGGTGGCGAGTCAATCTACGGTGAATCATTTGAGGATGAATTCTCAGAAGAACTTTACAATATCCGTGGTGCCCTTTCCATGGCTAATGCTGGTCCAAATACTAACGGTAGCCAGTTCTTTATCGTGCAAAACCAACATTTGCCTTATTCTAAGAAAGAAATTGCTCGTGGTGGTTGGCCAGAACCGATTGCGGAAATCTATGCCAACCAAGGAGGAACTCCTCATTTAGACCGCCGTCACACTGTATTTGGTCAGCTAGCTGATGAAGCTTCTTATGCTGTCTTGGATGCCATTGCTGCTGTTGAGACGGGGGCGATGGACAAGCCAGTTGAAGATGTTGTGATTGAAACAATTGAAATCGAGGACTAAGATGAAAATCGGTGATAAGCTAAAGGGTCGTATTACAGGGATTCAGCCCTACGGTGCCTTTGTTGAGCTAGAGACAGGTGATACGGGGCTGATTCACATTTCAGAGATTCGGACAGGTTTTATTGAAAATATTCATGAAGCCTTGAAAGTCGATGAAGAGGTTCAGGTTCAGGTAGTGGATTTAGATGAATTTACAGGGAAAGCAAGTCTTTCTATCCGCACTTTGGAGGAAGAAAAGCACCAGTTTCCGAGACGGAGACGCTTTTCAAGCGACCGTTTTAACTACGGCTTTGCGCCTCTTAAACGAATGATGCCAATTTGGACTAGAGAAGCCTTGCACTATTTAAAAAAGAAGAAGTAGTTTAGAATTTTATATTTTTTGTAATGTTAATATAAATCTGCTATAATAGAACCATGGAAGAAGAACAATTATTAAAATCAGGAGAGCGCATTAACCAGCTCTTTTCGACAGATATCAAAATTATTCAAAATAGAGAGGTTTTTAGCTATTCGGTGGATAGTGTTCTCTTGTCACGCTTTCCACGTTTTCCTAAAAAGGGCTTGATAGTGGATTTCTGCGCTGGAAATGGAGCAGTGGGGCTATTTGCTAGCACTCGTACTCAGGCACAGATTTTGGCTGTTGAGATTCAGGAGCGTTTGGCGGATATGGCTGAGCGCTCTGTCCGTTTGAATGGATTAGAGGAGCAGATGCAGGTCATCTGTGATGATTTGAAAAATATGTCTGCTTACATCCAGGGGAGTAAGGTGGATATGATTTTGTGTAATCCGCCCTATTTCAAGGTGGATCCTCATTCCAACTTGAACGAGAGCGAGCATTATCTCTTGGCGCGCCATGAAATCACGACCAACTTGCAGGAAATTTGTCGCAGTGCCCAGAGTATTCTTAAATCGAATGGACGCTTGGCCATGGTTCATCGTCCTGACCGACTCTTGGACATTCTGGATATGTTGCAACGGCATAATCTAGCCCCTAAGCGCCTGCAGTTTGTTTATCCAAAAAGAGAAAAGGAAGCCAATATGCTTTTGATTGAGGCTATCAAGGATGGCTCGACAAGTGGCTTTAAGGTCTTGCCACCTCTCATTGTCCACAATGATGATGGCTCTTATACGCCCGAACTTGAAGAGATTTATTATGGATCATAAGGCTTATATGTATGTGCTGGAGTGTCGTGATGGTTCTTATTATACAGGGTATACGACTGATGTGAGAAGACGCCTCGCTGTCCACAATAGTGGGAAGGGAGCCAAATATACAAGAGCACGCTTGCCAGTCAAACTTATCTATGCTCAAGGTTTTGCCAGTAAGGAAGAAGCCATGTCGGCAGAAGCCCTGCTCAAGCGTAAGAATAGACCGCAGAAGGAAAGATTTTTATCTGAAAATCAAGATAGAAATTTACTCAGTTATTTTGAAGAGTAGTGAGGAGTCCTTTGACTCCTCTTACTTTTGTCAAAAAGCGAAAAAAATGCTACAATAAAGAGAATAAACAAAATGAGGTATTATCATGTCTAAGATTCTAGTATTTGGTCACCAAAATCCAGACTCAGATGCCATCGGGTCATCTGTAGCTTTTGCCTACCTTGCAAAAGAAGCTTACGGTTTGGATACGGAAGCTGTTGCCCTTGGAACTCCAAATGAAGAAACAGCCTTTGTCTTGAACTATTTTGGTGTGGAAGCACCGCGTGTCATCACTTCTGCCAAAGCAGAAGGTGCAGAGCAAGTTATCTTGACTGACCACAATGAATTCCAACAATCTGTATCAGATATCGCTGAAGTAGAAGTTTATGGTGTTGTAGACCACCACCGTGTGGCTAACTTTGAAACTGCAAGCCCACTTTACATGCGTTTGGAGCCAGTTGGTTCAGCGTCTTCAATCGTTTACCGTATGTTCAAAGAACATGGTGTGGCTGTGCCTAAAGAGATTGCTGGTTTGATGCTTTCAGGTTTGATTTCAGATACCCTTCTTTTGAAATCACCAACAACACACTCAACAGATACAGTCATTGCTCCTGAATTGGCTGAATTAGCTGGTGTCAACTTGGAAGAATATGGTTTGGCTATGTTGAAAGCTGGTACAAACTTAGCTAGCAAATCTGCTGAAGAATTGATTGACATCGATGCTAAAACTTTTGAACTCAACGGAAATAATGTCCGTGTTGCTCAAGTAAACACAGTTGACATCGCTGAAGTATTGGAACGCCAAGCAGAAATTGAAGCTGCAATGCAAGCCGCTAACTCAGCAAATGGTTATTCTGACTTTGTCTTGATGATTACAGATATCGTCAACTCAAACTCAGAAATCTTGGCTCTTGGTGCTAACATGGACAAGGTCGAAGCGGCTTTCAACTTCAAACTTGAAGACAACCACGCCTTCCTTGCTGGTGCCGTTTCACGTAAGAAACAAGTGGTACCTCAATTGACTGAAAGTTTTAATGCTTAAGATTTTGGGTTTCAGTTCAAAATCGGAAAGTCTAGTTTGACTTATATCGAAAGGAGTTTCGGCTCCTTTTTTTCTAGGAGTGAAGCATGTTAGAAAATGGCGATTTGATTTTTGTGAGAGATGAGTCAGATATGGGACAGGCCATCCAGACTTCCACAGGCAACTATAACCATGTTGCCATTTATTTGGATGGGATGATTTACCACGCTAGTGGACAGGCTGGTGTTGTCTGTCAAGAACCTGCAGACTTCTTTGAGCCCAATCACTTGTACGACCTCTATGTCTACCCAGAAATGGATATCCAGTCTGTGAAGGAAAAAGCATGTAAACATCTTGGAGCTCCTTATAATGCTTCTTTCTATCCAGATGGAGCTGGTTTTTACTGTTCCCAGTACATGGCAGAAATCCTACCGATTTTTGAGACCATACCTATGAAATTTGGGGATGGGGAGCAGGAGATTAGTGATTTTTGGAGAGAGTATTATAGAGAACTAGGTTTGCCTGTTCCTCTGAACCAAGCTGGGACCAATCCCAGTCAATTGGCAACATCGCCTCTGTTAGAATGTAAAGAAAGGAATCTTCATGATTCAGATTTTTAATCCATCTCGTTTGACGAGACAGCCATTTTTTGGAGAATTGATTCGCTATCTGGATCAGCATGATGATGTGATTCTACGGGAAATTAAGGCCAAGTTTCCAGATGTAGCAGTTGACAAACTCATGGAAGAGTATATAAAGTCAGGCTTGATTCTACGAGAAAATAAGCGCTATTACCTCAATTTTCCTATGCTTGAATCACTCGATAGTCTTGAACTGGATCAAGAGATTTTTGTCAGCGAAGATAGTCCGGCCTATCAAGCTTTGTTGCAGAAGAGTTTTGAGACGGAATTACGAAATCAAACCAATGCAGCTATTTTAGTTGAAAAGACGGACTTTGCGAGATCAAAAATGACCCTGTCCAATTATTTCTACAAGGTCAAACATCAGTATCCTTTGACAGAAAAACAGCAGGAACTTTACGACATTTTGGGAGATGTTAATCCTGAATATGCTCTCAAATATATGACAACTTTTTTGCTAAAATTTCTTAAAAAAGACCAGCTTATGCAGAAACGCCGAGACATCTTTGTGGACAGTTTAGTTGTCCTGGGTTATATAGTCCAAAATGAAGATGGAAAGTATGAGTTGGCTATCGATTTTGATAAGGACAGATTAACTTTCTACTTGGCGTGATTTCTTGTTTCTGAGCACATTGTTTGACTTTCCTTAGTATTCGGTATAAACTATATGTAACCGGTAACACATATCGGAATAAACTAAAGGAGACAATCATATGTCACTTGAAAATAAATTGGAACAAGCAACAGGCGCTATCAAAGAAGGATTTGGTAAAGTTACTGGGGATAGCAAGACTGAACTTGAAGGAGCTGTTGAAAAAACAGTTGCTAAGGCAAAAGAAGTAGTTGAAGATGCTAAAGGTGCTGTAGAAGGTGCCGTTGAAGGTTTGAAAAACGCTTTTAAATAAAGATAGAAAAAATCAAGGGTTTCGTTTCCCTTGATTTTTTACGATCCTTATAAATAATTTTCTGCGACGGCTGCATCTCCTGGATAGGCTTCTTTCTTGCCTTGGACGATTTGGTAGCAATCTGCTCCCTTACCAGCAATAATAACTGCATCGAGTTCTTGTTCAGTGATAGCCATAGCTGCCTTGATGGCTTCTTGGCGATCCGCAATTTTTTCAACAGGATGATTGATGTAGCTACTAATTTCATCTGCAATGGCCATTGGGTCTTCATAGTTGGGGTCATCAGCAGTCAGAAAGACTTGAATCTCAGGGTGTTTATTGAGGAGAAGTCCAAAGTCCTTACGACGGCTTTCTCCTTTATTGCCTGTCGAACCGAGAACCAGAGCAATCTTTCCAGTTTGATGAGTTTCAACCACATTGATTAGTTTTTTGAGGCTATCACCATTGTGGGCATAGTCGATAAAAACCTTGGCTCCATTTTTCTGGGTGAGGACTTCCATACGACCAGGAACTCGGGTTGCAGCAATTCCTTTTTTGATGTCCTCAAGACTAGCTCCGAGACGGAGACAAGCAAGTCCAGCAGCGACTGCATTTTCTTGGTTGAAGTGTCCAATGAGTTGGATATCATAATCTCCAGCGAGTTTACCCGTAGCTGAGAAGCTAAAGGCTTTGGGATTTTCGATTTGGTTGCTCGACTGACTACCGTAGAAATCATGCTCTTGATCTTCAACTTGTTCTTTCAAGACTGAGAAGTGGTCCATGTCACTGTTAATGATGACTGATCGGCTATTTTCCATCAAGAGACGCTTGTGGTAGAAGTAGTCTTCAAAGCTAGGGTGTTCAATAGGACCGATATGGTCGGGGCTGATATTGAGGAAAACTCCCACATCAAAGGTTAGACCATAGACACGTTTGACAAGATAGGCTTGACTGGAGACTTCCATGATGAGGTGGGTACGGTCATTTTGCACAGCTTGATGCATCATGTCAAAGAGGTCAATGCTCTCAGGAGTTGTCAATGCAGACTTAAAGAAAGTCTTGCCATCTAAAGTTGTATTCATGGTCGAGAGCATAGCAGGGCGATGCCCTTGAGATAAGATGTTATAAGCGAAATAGGCTGCTGTTGTTTTTCCCTTAGTACCAGTAAAGGCAAGGAGTTTGAGTTTTTCCTGTGGATTACCATAGAACTCCATAGCAATCAGACTCATAGCTTTCTTAATGTCGTTCACGATAATGGCAGGAATACCAACCTCATAGTCTTTTTCAGCAACATACCAAGTTAAGCCTTGTGTTATAGCAGAAAGAAGGTATTCTTTTTTAAAGGCAGCGCCTTTTGCAAAAAAAAGAGTGTCTTCTTTTACTTTTCGGCTGTCGTAGCTGATGCTATCAAAAACAACTTCGCTGTAGTTGTAGTGATAGTGTCCTTGGTCGATAATCTCGCGGAAGAGACCATCTTTCTTTAAAATATCTAATACGGTTTCAATCTTTATCATACTTTCTATTGTAAACCGAAAGTCGTAAATTTACAAGTAACAAGGAAAAGTTTATAATGGAAGATAAGGAGTTTTTCCTAGTTATCAAAATTGAATGAGGAATCTATGTCGCACGAAAACAATCACCAGCAGGCCCAGATGTTACGGGGGACTGCTTGGTTAACGGCTAGTAACTTTATCAGTCGCCTGCTTGGGGCCATCTATATTATCCCTTGGTACATCTGGATGGGATCTTATGCGGCTACGGCCAATGGTCTCTTCACTATGGGCTACAATATCTATGCCTGGTTCTTGCTGGTTTCAACAGCAGGGATTCCAGTTGCGGTGGCCAAGCAAGTTGCCAAGTACAATACCATGCGAGAAGAAGAGCATAGCTTTGCCCTGATTCGGAGCTTTTTAGGCTTTATGACAGGACTAGGCCTGGTTTTTGCTTTAGTCTTGTATGTCTTTGCTCCTTGGCTAGCAGACTTGTCTGGCGTGGGTAAAGACTTGATACCGATCATGCAAAGCTTGGCTTGGGGAGTCTTGATTTTCCCGTCTATGAGTGTTATCCGAGGATTTTTCCAAGGGATGAATAACCTCAAACCTTATGCTATGAGCCAAATCGCTGAGCAGGTCATTCGTGTTATCTGGATGCTCCTAGCAACCTTTATCATTATGAAGCTCGGTTCAGGAGATTACCTAACAGCCGTTACCCAATCGACCTTTGCTGCCTTTGTCGGTATGGTAGCCAGTTTTGCAGTTTTGATCTATTTCCTTGCCAAAGAAGGGTTACTCAAAAAAGTCCTTGAAACAGGGGATAAGATTAACAGCAAGCATCTTTTGATCGATACCATTAAGGAAGCCATTCCTTTTATCTTGACAGGGTCTGCCATCCAGCTTTTCCAGATTCTGGATCAGCTGACCTTTATCAATAGTATGAGTTGGTTTACCAATTATAGTAATGAAGACTTGGTTGTCATGTTTTCTTATTTCTCTGCCAATCCTAATAAAATCACTATGATTTTGATTTCTGTTGGGGTTTCTATTGGGAGTGTAGGCTTGCCACTTTTGACGGAAAACTATGTCAAGGGGGACTTGAAGGCAGCTTCTCGTCTCGTTCAGGACAGTCTCACCCTACTCTTTATGTTTCTGCTACCAGCAACGGTTGGAGTGGTCATGGTCGGAGAACCTCTTTATACGGTTTTCTATGGTAAGCCAGATAGTTTGGCTCTGGGCTTGTTTGTCTTTGCAGTTTTGCAGTCTACTATTTTAGGTTTGTACATGGTTTTGTCTCCAATGCTTCAGGCCATGTTCCGTAACCGCAAGGCCGTTCTCTATTTTATCTATGGTTCCATTGCCAAGCTAGTCTTGCAAATACCTACCATCGCCCTCTTCCACAGTTACGGACCCTTGATTTCTACAACTATCGGTCTCATCATTCCTAACGTCTTGATGTATCGGGATATTTGTAAGGTAACTGGTGTTAAGCGCAAGGTGATTTTGAAACGAACCATTTTAATCAGTTTGTTGACCCTTGTTATGTTCATCGGTGTCGGTGCCATCCAGTGGATTTTAGGATTTGTATTCCAACCAAGTGGACGTTTGTGGAGCTTCCTTTATGTAGCTCTTGTCGGTGCCATGGGTGGAGGAGTATACGGAGTCATGAGTCTCCGTACTCGTTTATTGGATAAGGTGATTGGAAAAGCCCAAGCAGATCGCCTGCGAGTAAAATTTAGAATTTCTCAATAATTTTTTATAAATAAAAGGGATAATTTGAACATTTCTATCATGAAATGCTTGAATTATTCTCTTTTTTATTATTTTGTAGAATAATTTCTATAGTTTGTAGATGTAATGATTAATTTTTTTAAAAAACCCATTGACTAAATAAAATACGAGTTGTATAATAAAACAAATATTTAAATCAGGAGGTTCTGGAGATGAAAAAGTCTAAGGCCAAGTATGCAGCACTTGCAGGTGTCGTGTTAAGTGCAGGTATTTTGTTAAGTGCCTGTGGAAATTCTAGCACAGCGTCAAAAACATATAACTATGTTTACGTAAGTGACCCATCTAGTTTGAACTATCTAGCAGAAAACCGTGCAACAACCAATGATATCGTGGTTAATTTGGTAGATGGGCTCATGGAAAATGACCAGTATGGGAACTATATCCCATCCTTGGCAGAGGATTGGAGTGTTTCTCAAGATGGTTTGACCTATACCTACAAACTTCGTAAGGATGCTAAATGGTATACTGCAGATGGAGATGAATATGCTCCTGTAACTGCCAAAGATTTTGTCACTGGTTTGAAATATGCGGCTGATAAAAAATCAGAAGCCTTGTACTTAGTGCAAGAATCCGTTGCTGGTTTAGATGATTATATCACTGGTAAAACAAGCGACTTTTCAACTGTCGGAGTTAAGGCTCTTGATGACCAAACCGTTCAATATACCTTGGCACGACCAGAACCTTACTGGAACTCAAAAACAACCTCAACGATTCTTTTTCCAGTCAATGCGGATTTCTTGAAATCAAAAGGGGATGATTTTGGGAAGGTAGATCCATCTAGCATTTTGTACAATGGACCTTTCTTGATGAAATCCTTTGTTTCAAAATCAGTCATCGAATACAAGAAAAATCCTAACTACTGGGATGCTAAAAATGTCTTTGTAGATGATGTCAAATTGACTTATTTTGATGGTAGTGACCAAGATGCGTTGGCACGTAATTTTACCGAAGGTGTTTATAGCTATGCTCGTCTCTATCCGAACAGTTCAAGTTTTGAAGGGATTAAAGAAAAGAATAAGGACAATATCATCTATAGCATGCAAGATGCTACATCTTACTTCTTAAACTTCAACTTGGATAGAAAATCTTATAAATTTACTTCTAAGACGACCGATATTGAAAAGAAATCGACTCAAGAAGCGGTTCTTAACAAGAACTTCCGTCAAGCCATTAATTTTGCCTATGACCGTACAGCTTACGGGGCCCAATCTCAAGGAGAAGAGGGGGCAACTAAGATTTTGCGTAACCTCGTCGTTCCTCCAAACTTCGTAAGTATCAAGGGAAAAGACTTTGGTGAAGTAGTAGCCTCTAAGATGGTCAACTATGGCAAGGAATGGCAAGGAATCAACTTTGCAGATGCCCAGGATCCATACTACAATCCAGAAAAAGCTAAAGCTAAATTTGCTGAAGCTAAGAAAGAACTCCAAGCCAAAGGAGTCCAATTCCCTATACACTTAGATAAAACTATAGATTTGGCTAATAAGGCTGAAATTCAAGGAATCAATTCCATGAAGCAATCAATTGAGTCTGTCTTAGGTGCAGATAATGTTGTGATTGATGTTCATCAACTTTCTACAGAGGACTATGATAGTTCAGGTTATCTAGCTCAAACTGCAGCTCAGAAAGATTATGATCTTTACAACGGTGGTTGGAGTGCAGACTATCAAGACCCTTCAACCTATCTTGATGTGTTTAATGTTAATTCTGGTGGTTTGATGCAAAATCTAGGTATAGAGCCAGGTGAAGCCAATGACAAGGCCAAGGCTGTTGGATTGGATGTCTACACTCAAATGTTGGAAGAAGCTAATAAGGAGCAAGATCCAGCTAAACGTTATGAAAAATATGCAGATGCCCAAGCTTGGTTAGTAGATAGCTCTCTAGCAATTCCAAATGTTTCACTAGGCGGAACACCAACATTGAGAAAAATTGTTCCTTTCTCAACACCATATTCATTGGCTGGTAATAAAGGGGTTGAATCATATAAATACCTCAAATTACAAGATAAGACAGTTACAAAAGACGAATATGAAAAAGCTAAAGAAAAATGGTTGAAAGAAAAAGAAGAATCTAATAGAAAAGCCCAAGAAGAATTGGCAAAACACGTCAAATAAGGATTTTTCACGAAAAACGATGGTTTCGAAGGAAGCTGTCGTTTTTTAATAGAATGATGGCAAATTTGGAAGAAAATGCTTACATTTTTTAATTGGTTTATTAAATTTATGTTATAATGAATATAACAAAAACGTGAGAAACTATTTTCGAAAATCTACCCAGTGTTAACTGAAGTATGCACATGCTAGAACGATTTTATAGGAGGGATGTTATTTACTGAAAAAGTAAGATAAAATGCAACAAATGATAAGTTCTTCTTTTATGTGAAGAGTTCTTATCTGCCTATTTACTAATCGTTATGGAGGTATCATCATGGGCGCTATTATGGAGTTTGCAACAGAAAAACAGATTGCATCATTTCTTTCAACTTGTCGCATTGAAGGGCAAAAGAATTTTCTGATGGCTTTTAAGAAAAAGACATTGCTGAAATCCTTTATTGATTTTTTCATTATAGGTGGTTCCTACTATGTTCAGTCGAGTGTGAAGCCTAAGATTCTGGCATTCACACCTAAGGGAATCTACTTGATGGACATCAGTGATATAACTGAAAATCGCTCTAATCACGTCGTAGAGATGCCTTGGAATCAAGTTCAAGATTTTACTTATAAGCCAGTCTTGAATACAGTTAGGCTGAACTGGAACTATCAAAATGAAGACTATATTTTTTCCGTGGATGTCGGTCAGATTAGTCAGCATGTAGGTCAGTATCAATTTAACAAAGACCATTATGACTATTTAGCCCAACAGGATTTCTTTCAGTATAAGTAAGCCCTAGCAATCATTTTCACAAAAGAATCTGGAAGCTTTTCTGGATTCTTTTTAGCTTTACTCGATAAGTCTATAGTTTGAAACTATAACTAGCTCTTGAAAAGAAGAAAATGAGTTGATGAAAATAAGTGGTACAATAGTTACTATAGATTTGGAGGAATTGTATGAGCAAGGAATTACACATTAACACAATTTTGGCCCAGGCGGGCATTAAATCAGATGAAGCGACAGGAGCTTTGGTGACACCGCTTCATTTTTCAACGACCTATCAGCATCCAGAGTTTGGTCAGTCTACTGGTTTTGACTATACGCGTACTAAAAACCCAACTCGCAGTAAGGCTGAAGAAGTCTTGGCGGCTATTGAGTCAGCAGACTATGCGCTAGCGACTAGCTCAGGGATGTCAGCTATTGTACTGGCCTTTAGTGTCTTCCCAGTAGGAAGTAAGGTTTTGGCTGTCCGTGACCTTTACGGTGGTTCTTTCCGCTGGTTCAATCAAGTGGAGCAGGAAGGCCGTTTCCATTTTACCTATGCCAATACAGAAGAAGAGTTGATTGCCGAGTTAGAAAAGGACGTGGATGTTCTCTATATCGAAACACCAACCAATCCCTTGATGTTGGAATTTGATATCGAAAAACTAGCCAAATTGGCTCATGCTAAGGGTGCTAAAGTGGTGGTGGACAATACCTTCTACAGCCCTATCTACCAACGTCCGATTGAAGATGGAGCAGATATCGTTCTCCATTCGGCAACCAAGTATCTAGCAGGGCACAATGATGTCTTGGCTGGAGTGGTTGTGACCAATAGTTTAGAACTATACGAGAAGCTTTTCTACAATCTCAATACGACAGGGGCAGTCTTGTCTCCATTTGACAGTTATCAATTGATTCGTGGTCTCAAGACCTTGTCTCTTCGTATGGAGCGCTCAACAGCTAACGCCCAAGAAGTGGTTGCCTTTTTGAAGGATTCTCCAGCAGTTAAGGAAGTTCTCTACACTGGTCGTGGAGGCATGATTTCCTTTAAAGTAGCGGATGAAACACGCATTCCTCACATTTTAAACAGCCTCAAGGTCTTCTCTTTTGCGGAAAGTTTGGGTGGGGTAGAAAGTCTCATTACTTATCCAACGACGCAAACTCATGCTGATATTCCAGCAGAAGTACGCCATTCTTATGGATTGACAGATGACCTCTTGCGTTTGTCTATTGGGATTGAGGATGCTAGAGATTTGATTGCAGATTTGCGCCAAGCCTTGGAAGGATAAGACAAAGATGGGAAAATATGATTTTACAAGCCTGCCCAATCGTTTAGGGCACCATACCTATAAATGGAAAGAAGCAGAAACGGATAGTGAAGTCCTACCAGCTTGGATAGCGGATATGGACTTTGTAGTCTTGCCTGAAATCCGCCAAGCCGTGCAGACTTACGCTGATCAACTGGTTTATGGCTATACCTATGCCAGTGAAGAGTTAATTAAGGAAGTTCAAAAGTGGGAAGCCACACAACACGGCTACCACTTTGACAAAGAGGCTCTTGTTTTTATCGAGGGTGTGGTACCAGCTATCTCAACAGCTATTCAAGCCTTTACAAAAGAAGGCGAGGCGGTTCTGATTAACACGCCTGTCTACCCACCTTTTGCTCGCAGTATCAAGTTGAACAACCGTAGATTGATTACCAATTCTTTGGTGGAAAAGGATGGTCTGTTTGAGATTGACTTTGACCGACTTGAAAAGGATTTGGTAGAAGAGGATGTCAAACTTTATATTCTCTGCAACCCTCACAATCCTGGTGGGCGTGTTTGGGAAAAAGAAGTGTTGGAGAAGATTGGCCAACTCTGCCAAAAACACGGTGTTTTCTTGGTTTCAGATGAGATTCACCAAGATTTGGCCCTCTTTGGTCACAAGCATCATTCCTTCAATACCATCAATCCTGACTTTAAAGAATTTGCTATCGTCTTGACCAGTGCCACTAAAACCTTTAATATCGCTGGGACAAAAAATTCCTATGCAGTCATTGAAAATCCTAAGTTGAGACTGGCTTACCAGAAACGTCAGTTGGCTAATAATCAGCATGAAATTTCAGGTCTGGGTTATCTGGCGACAGAAGCTGCCTATCGCTATGGGAAGGATTGGCTAGAGGAACTCAAGCAAGTCTTTGAAGACCATATTAATTATGTGGTAGATTTATTTGGAAAAGAGACTAAAATCAAGGTCATGAAACCGCAAGGAACCTACTTGATTTGGCTTGATTTTTCAGCCTATGACCTGACTGATGAAAAATTGCAAGAGCTGTTGAGAAATGAAGCCAAGGTTATCCTCAACCGTGGTTTGGATTTTGGAGAGGAAGGGAGTCTCCATGCCCGTCTCAATGTAGCCATGCCTAAATCCCTGCTGCAAGAAGTTTGTCAGCGAATTGTGACGACTTTTGCCAAACGTTAAAAATCCAGCCTTCTAGGAGAAAAGTATCCTTAGAAGGCTATTTTCATAGGGGAAAATATGGTATAATAAAAAGATAAGGTAAAGGTGAAAATATGGCTAAATTGATTCCGGGGAAAGTCCGTATCGAAGGCGTTGCCCTTTATGAAACTGGTAAGGTTGACATTATCAAGGAAAAGAACAATCGGCTCTACGCTCGCGTTGCAGAAGAAGAACTACGCTATAGTTTAGAGGATGATTTGGTTTTTTGTGCTTGCGATTTTTTCCAAAAGAGGGGCTACTGTGTGCATTTGGCAGCTCTGGAGCATTTTCTAAAAAATGATGAGCGTGGTCAGGAAATCTTGCAGAGTCTGGAAGAAGGTCATGAAGAAAAAGAGGCCGTTGAAACCAAGGTGACCTTGGGTGGCAAATTTTTGGACCGAATCTTGTCTCCAAAATCAGAACGTGCCTATGAATTATCGGCTGTGGGGCAAGTGGAAGCAGGAACCAATCATATCTTGTGGACTCTGAGAATCGGGCAAATCAATAGCCAAAAATACTACGTCATTCGGGATATTCCACTCTTTTTAAGGATTGTCGAGCAGAGAAAGTCTTATATGATTGGCAAGATTTATGAGGAGTCTCTTTCTTGGGAAGCCTTTGATGATGCTAGCCAAGAACTTCTGATTTTCTTGCGTGGACTGATGGAGGAAGGACAGGCTCCAGACCTCTTTTTCCAAAACCAGGGTCGGCACCTCTTTTTCCCTCTGACTTTTTTTGAGCAGGGTGTGAATTTATTGATGACCTTGCCCCATTTTCAATTTGACCATCAAGTGGATAGCTACCAGACTCTGCTTTTTCAGGATATGCATGCTGATGCCAATCTATTTGCCTTTACAGTAACAGAATACTCGGATTATTTTGAAATGGAAATCAGTGAGAGCCCAAGGGTCAATGTCTTTTATCAGGGAGCTGTGCTTTTCCATAAAGGTCAGGTTTGTTTTCTAACAGACCAGCAGATGCGTCTTCTCAAGGAAATCAAAGCGCTGCCTTTAGATCAACATGGAAAGAAATACCTACAATTTGATAGTAGTGACCGAGATAAGTTGGCTTCTTGTCTAACGCTCTTTGGCCAGATAGGGATCGTTTCAGCTCCAGAACGTCTACAAATCAAATCCTTTGCGCCCTCTTTTTACTTTGATAGGGAAGAGGATAATCGAATTCGTCTAGAAATCCAGTTTGATTATGGGGATAGGCAGGTATCTAGCCGACAAGAGCTAGAAGAATTACCATTTTCGAGTGACGCGGACTTAGAAGAAAGAATTTTCCAAGTCTGTTTGGCTGCGGGCTTTGAAGCCGATTTTCAATCTTGGCGTCAGGCTTTAAAAGCAGAGTCTGTCTATCATTTCTTCCACGAAATCATTCCAGTCTTTGAAAAACTCGGGAATGTTGACCTATCAGATAAACTAGAAGAGCTTTATAGCCTAGCGAGTCCTCAAGTGCAGATTGCTTCCAAGGGAGGTCTCTTGGAAATCCAGTTTGATTTTCAAGATATTGCCCAAGAGGAAATCGACCAAGCCATGCAGGCCTTGGTTGCCAATCGAGATTTTTATATTGATTCGTCTAATCAAGTCTACTTTTTTGATGAAGAAACCAAGAAAATTCGCCAAAATCTACAGGAGCTGGGGCAGTTTGAACTAAAAGATGGCTCCTTACAGACTCGGAAATCTTTGGCCTATAGTTTAGCTCATCTTTTTGAGGGGCGTGACCGTGTTTCTTTTTCACAAGAATTCCAGAATCTGGCTCATGATTTGACGCATCCAGAGGACTTCCCTAGACAAACAACTCAAGTTCAGGCTGACTTGCGAGATTATCAGGAAAAGGGAATCGGCTGGCTGCAAATGCTCCATCATTATGGTTTTGGTGGGATTTTGGCTGACGATATGGGACTTGGTAAAACCCTGCAGACCATTGCTTTTTTAACCAGTCAAGTGACAAAAGAAAGTCGGGTTTTGATTTTAGCTCCGTCAGGTTTAATCTATAACTGGGCAGATGAGTTTCAAAAATTTGCCCCACAGTTGGATGTGGCTGTTGTTCATGGTTTGAAAGCTAGTCGTGAAGAGATTCTTGCTGAGAGCCATCAAATCTATGTGACGAGCTATGCTACCTTCCGTCAGGACAGTGAGCTTTATCAGGGGATGGACTTTGACTTCCTTTTCTTAGATGAAGCTCAGGTCATGAAAAACGCCCAGACCAAGATTGCCCAGACCTTGAGACAATTTGTGGTGCCGTCGGTCTTTGCCTTGTCAGGAACTCCTATTGAAAACCATCTGGGTGAGCTGTGGTCTATTTTCCAAATCGTCATGCCAGGACTTCTGCCAAGCAAGAAAGAATTTATGAAATTGCCAGCTGAACGCGTGGCTCAGTTTATCAAGCCTTTCGTTATGAGGCGCAAGAAAGAAGAAGTTCTGACTGAATTGCCAGACTTAATCGAAGTAGTTTATAAGAATGAACTGGAAGACCAGCAAAAGGCTATCTATCTAGCCCAGTTGCAACAGATGAGAGATAGATTGGCTCAAGTTTCAGACCAGGAATTCCAGCGAAGTCGTGTGGAAATCTTGTCTGGTCTGATGCGCTTGCGCCAAATCTGTGACACTCCTGCCCTCTTTATGGAAGATTATCAGGGAGCCAGTGGCAAGCTGGATAGTCTCCGAGACCTGCTGGTACAGGTGGCAGACGGCGGACACCGTGTCTTGATTTTCTCGCAGTTCAAGGGAATGTTGGAGGAAATTGAACAAGAATTGCCAGACTTGGGCTTGACTTCCTTTAAAATTACGGGTTCAACCCCAGCCAAGGAAAGACAAGACATGACCAAGGCCTTTAATCAAGGGGAAAGAGATGCCTTTCTGATTTCCCTCAAGGCTGGTGGTGTCGGACTGAACCTGACAGGTGCTGATACAGTTATCTTGGTTGACCTTTGGTGGAATCCTGCAGTAGAGGCGCAAGCCATTGGCCGTGCCCATCGGATGGGACAGGAAGAAACGGTTGAGGTCTATCGCTTGGTGACCAAGGGAACCATTGAAGAAAAAATTCAGGAACTCCAAGAACAGAAGAAACATCTGGTGTCACAAGTATTGGATGGAACAGAGTCACGTGGCAGTCTCACCCTAGCAGAAATTAGAGAAATTTTGGGAATTTCTGAAGCCAGCACTTGAAAAATCAAGACAATACGCTATAATGAAGTGTTGAAAGGAAATAGAAAATGAAACAAGAACGATTTCCATTGGTGTCAGATGACGAGGTCATGCTGACTGAAATGCCAGTCATGAACTTGTACGATGAGTCTGATCTGATCAGTAATATCAAGGGTGAGTATCGAGATAAAAATTATTTAGAATGGGCTCCTATTACTGAAGAGGCGCCAGTCAAACCGATTGAAAAGCAAGTCGAGAAACCTAAAAAAGCTCCTTTAGGGGTTAAAAAAGAAGGAAAGAGCTATGCGGAGGTGGCGCGTGAAGAAGCGCGTGCAGACTTGAAAAAGAAACGCTCTGCTAACTATCTAACTCAGGATTTCAGCCGTGCGAGACGTCATTCTAAATCAGGCCTTGTTAGACAGGGTAACCAACCGACAGCTCCTTTCCAAAAGGAAAATCCTGGTGAATTTGTCAAATATAGCCAAAAATTGACCCAGTCTCATTATATCTTGGCGGAAGAAGTTCATTCTATCCCTACCAAGAATGAAGAAGTGTCAGCACCTGCTCCAAAGAAAAACAACTATGATTTTCTAAAGAAGAGCCAAATCTACAATAAAAAAAGTAAACAAACAGAACAAGAACGTCGGGTTGCCCAAGAGTTAAATCTGACCAGAATTACAGAATAGGGGAGAAAACATGCCAAAGACATATCATTTTATCGGAATTAAGGGATCAGGGATGAGTGCCTTGGCCTTGATGTTGCACCAAATGGGGCACAAGGTTCAAGGATCAGATGTTGAAAAATACTACTTTACTCAACGTGGTCTTGAGCAGGCAGGAATTACTATTCTTCCTTTTGATGAAAAGAATCTAGACGGTGATATGGAAATTATCGCTGGAAATGCCTTTCGTCCAGATAACAACGTCGAAATTGCCTATGCAGACCAAAATGGTATCAGCTACAAACGTTATCATGAGTTCCTTGGTAGCTTTATGCGTGACTTTGTTAGCATGGGAGTAGCAGGAGCGCATGGAAAAACTTCAACGACAGGTATGTTGTCTCATGTCTTGTCTCACATCACAGACACTAGCTTCTTGATTGGGGATGGGACAGGTCGTGGTTCGGCCAATGCCAAATATTTTGTCTTTGAATCTGACGAATATGAACGCCACTTTATGCCTTATCACCCAGAATACTCTATTATCACCAACATTGACTTTGATCATCCAGACTATTTCACAAGTCTAGAGGATGTTTTCAATGCCTTTAATGACTATGCCAAACAAATTACCAAGGGTCTTTTTGTCTATGGTGAAGATGCAGAATTGCGTAAAATTACGTCTGATGCACCAATTTATTATTATGGTTTTGAAGCAGAAGGTAATGATTTTGTAGCTAGTGAGCTTCTTCGTTCGACAACTGGTTCAACCTTCACAGTTCACTTCCGTGGACAAGAATTGGGTCAATTCCACATCCCAACCTTCGGTCGTCACAATATCATGAATGCGACAGCCGTTATTGGTCTTCTTTACACAGCAGGATTTGATTTGAACTTGGTGCGTGAGCACTTGAAAACATTTGCTGGTGTTAAGCGTCGTTTCACTGAGAAAATTGTCAATGATACAGTGATTATCGATGACTTTGCCCACCATCCAACAGAAATTATTGCGACCTTGGATGCGGCTCGTCAGAAATATCCAAGCAAGGAAATTGTAGCAGTCTTCCAACCGCATACCTTTACAAGAACCATTGCCTTGTTGGACGAATTTGCTCACGCTTTGAACCAAGCGGATGCTGTTTACCTAGCACAAATCTATGGTTCTGCTCGTGAGGTGGACCATGGAGATGTTAAGGTTGAAGACCTAGCCCAAAAAATCAACAAAAAACACCAAGTCATTACTGTTGAAAATGTTTCTCCACTCCTAGACCATGACAATGCTGTCTATGTCTTTATGGGAGCAGGAGACATCCAAACCTATGAATACTCATTTGAACGTCTCTTGTCTAACTTGACAAGCAATGTTCAATAGGATGTTCTCATGGAAATTCCAATTAAGATTATTCAGGTAAGTAAGTCTGATTTGGCTGAGATAGAGGCACTTCAAACTTCGTCTTATCCAGCTGAAAAGCAGCAACCTTCCCATATTTTAGAAGAAAGTATCCGTAAGTGTGCGGATACCTTTCTTCTAGCTAGGGATGAAAATCAACTGTTAGGCTATATTCTATCAAGTCCCCAGTTAGACAATCCGCAATGTCTAAAAGTACATTCTTTAGTCATTGAGTCTGACCATCAGAGACAGGGCTTGGGAACACTTCTTCTTGCAGCCTTGAAAGAGGTGGCAGTTGAGCTGGAGTACAAGGGGATTCGTTTGGAGAGTCCTGATGAGCTGCTTTCCTATTTTGAAATGAACGGTTTTATTGATGAAGAAACTTCCCTTTATGCAACAAGCCAGGGTTATAGTATGATTTGGTTTAATCCCTTTTATCTGGAGGCACAATGGAAATCAGACAAGCAAAATTAGAAGATTTGGATCGTATCGTTGAGATTGAACTAGAAAATTTCTCGATTGAAGAAGCCATTCCTCACTCTGTTTTTGAGGCGCATTTGCGAGAAATTCAGACCTCGTTTCTGGTTACGGAAAAAGAAGGTAAGATTATTGGTTATATCGAAGGGCCAGTTGCCCCTCACCGCTATCTACAAGACCAGTCTTTTACAGAAGACATAAAAGACTATAGTCATGAGCCTGGTGGCTATATCTCTGTGACCTGTCTCTCTATTGCCAAGGAGGCACAGGGAATAGGACTAGGTCAGAAATTGCTAACAGCCTTGAAAGAAGTTGCTCTTGAAGATGAGAGAGAAGGCATTAACCTAACCTGTCATGACTATCTCATCGCCTACTATGAAAAACACGGATTTGTCAACGAAGGCTTGTCCCAGTCAACCTTTGCAGGGGAAACTTGGTATGATATGGTCTGGGAAGCTAAAAAATAGGCAAGACAAGGCATCATAGGTTGCTTTTCCTAGACTTTTAAGATATAATATTATGGATTGTCAACGAGGAGGAAAAACTTTTGAGTGAAAAGTCAAGAGAAGAAGAAAAATTAAGCTTTAAAGAGCAGATTTTACGAGATTTAGAACGAGTTAAAAAACATGAAGAAGATCAGGAGGAAGTTGATTTAGCTTCAATAAAACCCCAATTTTCTTCTAAAAATGACCAGTCGATAGAAGAGCTAATGGAAGATTCTCTGTCAGCTGTAGAGGAGATTATGAGAAAAGCTCCTACCGTGCCTACTCACCCAAGTCAAGATGTACCAGCTTCTCCAGCAGATGAGATTCAAAGAGAAACTCCTGGTGTTCCAAGTCATCCAAGTCAAGATGTGCCTTCTTCTCCCGCAGAAGAGGCTGTAAGACAAGCTCCACTTGCTCCTAGTCACCCGAGTCAAGAAGGACCTTCTACTCCATCAGCGGAGGGAGTATCAAGACCAACTCCAGGACCTGTTAGTCCTAGAAAAGTAGAAAAGGAATTTAATGAAATCCCAACGAGGGTAGCTGTTTCTTATAAGACAGAAGCTCAGAGAGAGGTAAAAAGAGAAGTTCCTACTTCAAAACCAGTAGAGGGAAAGAAAGTTGTAGAAGAAATGCCTGCAACTCCACGTCGTAGCCGTCGTGAGACGGTTAAGTCAACCAAGAAGAAAAAATCAGGATTTAAGACCTTCTTCATTTCTCTACTTATTTTCCTAGGTTTGATTTCAGCAGGTGCTTACTTCGGTTATCAGTATGTTCAGTCATCTTTACAGCCTGTGGATGCTTCATCTAAACAATATGTGACAGTGCAAATCCCAGAAGGAGCTAATGTTCAAACAATTGGTTCAACTCTTGAAAAGTCTGGTTTGATTAAACACGGAGTGATTTTTGCTTTTTATGCGAAATATAAAAATTATTCAGATTTGAAGTCTGGCTATTACAATTTGCAAAAGAGTATGAGTACAGAAGATATCATCCATGAATTGCAAAAAGGTGGAACAGCTGAAGCTCAAGAACCTGCGCTTGCGAATTTAACAATTCCAGAAGGTTATACGATTGATCAAATGGCACAAGCGGTAGGTCAATTGCAAGGTGAATTCAAAGAGCCTTTGACAGCGGATGCTTTCTTGGCTAAAGTGCAAGATGACAACTTTATCAGCCAAGAAGTTGCCAAATATCCTAGTCTACTTGAAAGCTTGCCTACAAAGGAAAGTGGCGTTCGTTACCGTTTGGAAGGATTCCTCTTCCCAGCTACATACTCTATCAAGGAAAGTACAACTATTGAAAGCTTGATTGATGAGATGTTGGCAGCTATGGACAAGACTTTGGCACCTCATTACAGTACGATTAAGTCTAAGAATTTGACGGTCAATGAATTGCTGACCATTGCTTCTCTTGTCGAAAAAGAAGGAGCTAAGACGGAAGACCGTAAGTTGATTGCAGGTGTATTCTACAATCGCTTGAATCTTGGTATGCCACTTCAAAGCAATATTGCCATCTTGTATGCCCAAGGAAAACTTGGTCAGAAGATTAGTCTTGCTGATGATGTTGGAATTGATACGACAATTAATTCACCGTATAATGTTTATACGAAAGCTGGTTTGATGCCAGGTCCAGTAGATAGTCCAAGCTTGGATGCCATCGAGGCAAGTATTAATCAGACTAAGAGTGATAACTTATACTTTGTAGCTAATGTTACAGATGGTAAGGTCTATTATGCTACTACTCAGGAGGAGCATGATCGTAATGTCGCTGAACATGTCAACAGCAAATTAAACCAAACAAACTAAAATTATGTGATGCTTCACATAATTTTAGTTAGAAAATATCATCAGAAGAAAGTTGAGAAAAATGGCAGAAAAAACATATCCTATGACCCTTGCGGAAAAGGAAAAACTTGAAAAAGAATTAGAAGAATTGAAATTGGTCCGCCGACCAGAAGTGGTAGAACGCATTAAGATTGCCCGTTCATACGGTGACCTTTCTGAAAACAGTGAATACGAAGCGGCTAAGGATGAACAAGCCTTTGTTGAAGGACAAATCTCTAGCTTGGAAACAAAAATCCGTTATGCTGAAATCGTCAATAGTGACTCAGTTGCCCAAGACGAAGTAGCGATTGGTAAAACAGTTACTATCCAAGAAATTGGTGAGGATGAAGAAGAAGTTTATATTATCGTTGGTTCAGCTGGTGCGGATGCCTTTGCAGGTAAAGTGTCGAATGAGAGTCCAATTGGACAAGCCTTGATTGGCAAGAAGACAGGTGACACAGCAACCATTGAAACACCTGTTGGTAGCTATGATGTAAAAATCTTAAAGGTTGAAAAAACAGCCTAAAAATAGAAAAAAGGAGTGGGGAGGCGATGCGCTTCACTCACTCCTTTTTCCATTTTGCTACTCTTCGAAAATCAAATTCAAACCACGTCAGCGTCGCCTTGCCGTACTCAAGTACAGCCTGCGGCTAGCTTCCTAGTTTGCTCTTTGATTTTCATTGAGTATAAATTAAATTGAATTGGAGACGATATGAGTTCAAAGAAGAAAAAAAATAAGATGGAGCGTGGTCTAACCAATCGTCACGTGCAGGTTATGGCCATTGCTGGAACAATTGGAACAGGACTCTTTTTGGGAGCAGGTCGCTCTATCAGCTTAACAGGTCCTTCCATTGTGCTGATTTATATGATTACTGGAGCCTTTATGTTCCTCATGATGCGTGCGGTTGGGGAAATGCTCTACCAAGACCCTGAGCAACATACCTTTATCAACTTTATCACGCGTCATTTGGGTAAGGGCTGGGGTTATTTCTCGGTTTGGTCTTACTGGCTATCTGTTGTCTTTATCGGTATGGCGGAAATCACTGCTATCTCTCATTATGTTCAGTTTTGGTTCCCTAGCTGGCCAAGTTGGATGATTGAGATTGGATTTTTAACCATTCTAGCCTTGGTCAATCTGATCGCGGTGAAGCTCTTTGGGGAAGTTGAGTTTTGGTTTGCTATGGTCAAGATTGTGGCTATTTTAGCCATGATTGCAACAGGAGTCTTTATGGTCTTGACAGGCTTTAAGACACCACATGGAGTAGCAAGTTTGGCTAATATTGCTGACAATTTCTCCCTCTTCCCAAATGGTGGAGTGAATTTTGTCATGGCCTTTCAGATGGTTTTCTTTGCTTATCTCATGATTGAGTTTATCGGGGTCACAACTTCTGAAACCAAGAATCCACGTCAGGTCTTGCCAAAAGCCGTTAAGGAAATTCCTTTGCGTATCGCCTTTTTCTACGGTGGTGCCCTCTTAGCCATCATGGCTATCATTCCGTGGCGTGAACTTGCTTCAGCTGATTCTCCCTTTGTTACGGTATTTGAATTGGCAGGTATCAAGTGGGCAGCGGCCTTGATTAACTTTGTCGTCTTGACGTCAGCAGCATCTGCTCTTAACTCAACCCTTTATTCAACAGGTCGTCATTTGTATCAGATTGCCCATGATTCGCCCAATCCATTCCTAAAAGCGATCAAGGCAGATACCCTTTCTCGCCATAATGTGCCACAAAATGCCATCATCGCTTCAGCAATCTTGATTGCCCTAGCAGCCTTTATTAATGTCTTGCCAGGAGTTTCGGATGCCTTTGCCTTGATTACGGCATCATCATCAGGTGTCTATATCGCCATTTATATCTTGATTATGGTGGCTCACCTTAAATACCGCAAGTCACCAGACTTTATGGCAGATGGCTATCTTATGCCCCATTATCGTTTCCTAAATCCCTTAACCATGCTCTTCTTTGCCTTTGTCTTTGTAACCCTCTTTTTACAAGAGTCTACATTTGTAGGAGCAATCGGATCAGCTATCTGGATTATCGGTTTCGGGATTTATAGCCAGTGGAAATTTAGAAAATAGATTTGAAACTCATCAACTCAGGTTGGTGAGTTTTTGCTAGTTTGACAGTCTATTGAAATAAGACTATAATCAAGCTGTAATAGTGTTTGAGGAGGTTTAGATGTACTTTAGATTGGAAAATAAGGAATCCCATAAATCACAAGAAATAGGAAATCTGATTCGTGCTTATAACCGTTCAAAAAGAGAAGAAGCTGAAAGTGAGCCACTTAATCTTTATGTCGAAGATGAAAAGGGCAATATCCTGGCAGGTTTGATAGCAGAGACTTTTGGAAATTGGCTAGAAATCGAGTATTTATTTGTAAAAGAGGAACTGCGAGGGCAAGGAATCGGTTCAAAACTATTGCAGCAAGCAGAAACTGAAGCTAAGAATCGAAACTGTTGTTTTGCTTTTGTCAATACCTACCAGTTTCAAGCTCCAGATTTTTATAAAAGGCATGGCTACAAGGAAGTCTTTACCTTACAAGACTATCCTTACATTGGGAAAAGATATTATTACCAAAAGGATTTGTAAGGAGAATAAAGCAAAGAGGGGCTTTATATAAGTATGGAGGTATGATGGTGGCTATGGGTAACGTTTAAGTAGATTCTCGATCAGTAGCAGTTAGAACCTAGAAATTGTGTCTTTTTAGGTGATAGTGAGGACAATACAACCGCAGCTGAGAAATTGGGAATCAAGGTCTATAAGGTTAAGAAAAGAAGCGATGCCGTCGATTTTTTGAAAAAAAATGAATAAGCAGAAAACTCTCTATCATTTAGGTGGTAGAGTTTTTTGTTAATAAAATATTACAAAATGACATTTATATATTGCATTAAGTTAGATATATGGTATAATGTTTTTAAAAGAAGCGCAACTTTTTAAGAATGTGAAGGAGGACGCTAGTGGCTAAAAATTTAAAATTAAAATTAGCTCGGGTGGAGCGTGATTTAACACAAGGGGATTTGGCAGAAGCTGTGGGCGTTACTAGGCAGACTATAGGCTTGATTGAAGCTGGGAAATACAATCCTAGTCTTTCCCTCTGCCAGTCCATTTGCAGATGCTTAGGAAAAACATTAGACCAACTATTTTGGGAGAAAGAAGATGAAAAATAGAAAAAAACTTGTGATCAAAGATGAACGTACAGAAAAATTGGATGGAAAGATTTCAGGAGAAATTCTTTTGGGAATGTGCCTATTTTTGGCACTGGAAATTTTTGCCAAAGTTTATATTTTTAATTTAACGCTTCTATCCTATTCACCAGAATTACTTTTATTGATTGGAGTAGGTTTGTATGCCATTATTCGCCGCATGTATGTAGGAATTGATATTCGAGATATTGTTGAGAATACTGGAAAAGAAAGAATTTTATCTGCTTTGGGATTTTCTATAGTGATTTTATTGATTGATATCATAGGCAATCGCGAGGAACTGGTCAGTCTATTGACTTGGAAGTACTCCCTAAAAGTGGTTCTAGCAGTTATCATCTATCTCGTTGGGAGTTATTCTATGGATAGAGTTATCCTATACTTAAATCGCAGAAATCAGCAAGTTTGGGAGGAAGAAGATGAAAAATAGATTTTTTTATTATCAATTACTAGACGAAAGAGAAGAACAACTGATCAATAAAGCGGGGGCTGAAAGTTTCTATATCTCTATAGCTTTCTTGCTTTTATCTTATATGATTGCAGTATTAGCACCAAGTCTTTTTAATCCGAGAATGATTCTCATCGTTATCATTATTGGAACTTTTTACTTTTTCGGCCGTGCTCGAGATTTGGGTGTGAACTACTATAGTCGTTTTCATTTTACAATTTTAGGGTGTTTGCTGGTAACTCTCGCTATTACGACTCTTTTGATGTTGCAGAATTATCAATTTAACATAGAAATTTATCAGCACAATCCTTTGAACGTTAAATACTTATCTGCTTGGGTCATTACTTATCTGATTTACCTTCCCTGGGTCTTTATTGGCAATCTTGGTCTGAAGAGCTATGGAGGATGGGCTCAGAAAAAATTTGAGCAAGACATGGATGAACTGGAGACTGGTGAATAGCTTGTTACTCTTTTCTCAATCCAGCTAAAATGTGATATAATAGTACTAATTTATTGGAATACATGAAAGTTCTTGAAAATTTTCATGGGTTTCTAGTTAAGGAAGTAGGAAAAGTATGTATCCAGATGATAGTTTGACATTGCACACGGACTTGTACCAAATCAACATGATGCAGGTTTACTTTGACCAAGGGATTCACAATAAAAAGGCGGTCTTTGAGGTTTATTTCCGCCAGCAGCCTTTTAAGAATGGCTATGCGGTTTTTGCAGGTTTGGAAAGAATTGTGAGTTATCTTGAAAACCTGCGTTTTTCAGATAGTGATATTGCCTATTTGGAGTCGCTAGGCTATCATGGGGCATTCTTGGATTACCTTCGAAATTTCAAGTTGGAGTTGACCGTTCGTTCTGCTCAAGAAGGGGACTTGGTCTTTGCCAATGAACCGATTGTACAGGTGGAAGGCCCTCTAGCCCAATGTCAATTGGTCGAAACGGCTCTTTTGAATATTGTCAACTACCAGACCTTGGTGGCGACTAAGGCAGCTCGTATTCGCTCGGTTATTGAAGACGAACCCTTGATGGAGTTTGGGACACGTCGGGCTCAAGAAATGGATGCGGCTATCTGGGGAACACGCGCAGCGGTGATTGGTGGTGCTAATGGAACTAGCAACGTGCGTGCGGGTAAACTCTTTGACATTCCTGTCTTGGGGACCCATGCCCACGCCTTGGTACAGGTTTATGGCAATGACTATGAAGCTTTCAAGGCTTATGCTGCGACCCACAAAAATTGCGTTTTTCTTGTGGACACTTATGACACTCTTCGCATCGGTGTGCCAGCTGCCATTCAGGTGGCGCGTGAGCTGGGTGACCAGATTAACTTTATGGGTGTGCGGATTGACTCTGGGGATATTGCCTACATTTCCAAGAAAGTTCGTCAGCAACTGGACGAGGCTGGCTTTACAGAGGCTAAGATTTATGCTTCTAATGATTTGGACGAAAATACTATCCTAAATCTCAAGATGCAAAAGGCCAAGATTGATGTCTGGGGTGTGGGAACTAAGCTGATTACAGCCTATGACCAACCAGCTCTTGGGGCAGTTTACAAGATTGTTGCAATCGAAGATGAAAATGGGAACATGCGCAATACGATTAAGCTGTCTAATAATGCGGAAAAAGTGTCTACGCCAGGTAAGAAGCAGGTGTGGCGCATTACCAGTCGTGAAAAAGGCAAGTCAGAAGGCGATTATATCACTTATGATGGCGTAGATGTTGCCAGCATGACAGAAATCAAGATGTTCCATCCGACCTATACCTACATCAAGAAGACCGTTCGTAATTTTGATGCTGTTCCTCTCTTGGTGGATATTTTCAAGGATGGAAAATTGATTTACAACCTGCCTAGTTTGACTGAGATTCAGGACTATGCTCGTAAGGAGTTTGACAAGCTTTGGGATGAGTATAAGCGTGTGCTCAATCCGCAGCACTATCCAGTGGATTTGGCGCGTGATGTATGGCAAGATAAGATGGACTTGATTGACAAAATGCGCAAGGAAGCTCTTGGTGAAGGAGAAGAAGAATGAGTTTGCAAGAAACGATTATCCAAGAACTGGGCGTGAAACCAGTGATTGATGCCCAGGAAGAAATCCGTCGTTCCATTGATTTTTTAAAAAGATACCTGAAAAAACATCCCTTTCTTAAAACCTTTGTACTTGGGATTTCTGGGGGACAAGACTCAACCTTAGCAGGTCGCTTGGCTCAATTAGCTATGGAAGAACTGCGAGCAGAAACGGGCGATGACAGCTACAAATTTATTGCTGTCCGCTTGCCATATGGAGTGCAAGCTGATGAAGCAGACGCTCAAAAAGCCCTAGCATTCATCAAGCCAGATGTCAGTTTAGTAGTGAATATCAAGGAATCTGCAGATGCTATGACAGTAGCAGTTGAAGCGACAGGAAGCCCTGTTTCAGACTTCAACAAGGGCAATATCAAGGCTCGTAGTCGTATGATTGCCCAATATGCCCTTGCGGGTGCCCATAGTGGAGCGGTCATTGGAACAGACCATGCTGCAGAAAATATCACAGGTTTCTTTACCAAGTTTGGTGACGGTGGTGCGGATATTCTCCCTCTTTATCGCCTCAATAAGCGTCAAGGAAAACAACTCTTGAAGGAACTTGGTGCAGAACCAGCCCTTTATGAAAAAATCCCAACAGCAGACCTAGAAGAAGATAAACCAGGTCTAGCTGATGAAGTAGCCCTCGGAGTCACTTATGAAGAGATTGATGACTATCTAGAAGGCAAAAAAATCAGCCCAGAAGCCCAAGCAAGAATCGAAAACTGGTGGCACAAAGGTCAACACAAACGCCACCTACCCATCACCGTATTCGATAACTTTTGGGAGTGAAAACCTTCAGTGGAGGTTTTCAGCCTCTCACCTTGAAATAAGAAAGTGAGAGAAGGTCCGGTGGACCTTTTTAGCTTATTATCTTGAAATTCAAAAGCAAAACAAGTTTCAATGGAGATTGGGCAGAGAATCATCTATCAGAAAGCGAGGTAGCGTCATGACAGCAATCGGTACGCAAATATTACAGACAGATCGTTTAATCTTGCGAAGATTTGTGGAAAGTGATGCAGAAGTCATGTTTCAGAATTGAGCTTCATCCGCTGAGAATCTGACCTATGTTACCTGGGATCCCCATTCTAATGTCGAAATCACTCGAAACTCGATTCGAAATTGGGTTGCCTCCTATACCAATCCCAACTATTACAAATGGGCCATTTGTCTCAAAGAAAAGCCAGAGCAGGTGATAGGAGATATCAGTATCGTTGCAATAGATGAGAACGATTCTTCTTGTGAAATTGGCTATGTGTTAGGCAAAGCTTACTGGGGACATGGGATTATGACAGAGGCCTTGAAATCTGTCTTGGACTTCTCCTTTACTCAAGCAGGATTTCAAGAAGTCAAGGCACGTTATGCCAGTCTCAATCCAGCTTCAGGTCGTGTCATGGAGAAGGCTGGAATGTCCTATCTCAAGACTATTACCAATGGTGTAGAGAGAAAAGGCTATCTTGCGGACCTTATTTATTATCAGATAAGTAGGGAAGACTAGTGAATTTTCTTTTCAGTTTCCATCAAAGTCAGACCTTGTCTGGCTTTTTTTGTAAGATTTCTAAATAACCTGATTAAATTCCTATTTTTCCCTATCATTGTCCCTGTTTTTTCTGGAGTTTTGGGGCTATAATAGTCCTATCAAATCAAAGAATGGAGGAAGGCAATGGATAATATAATCTTTTTTATCAGTGTTTTTCTTGCTGGAATTCTCTCCTTCTTTTCTCCTTGTATTTTACCCTTGTTACCGGTCTATGCAGGAGTCTTACTGGATGACAAAGATAGTTCTCAGGCTTCGAGTGGCAAATTTTTAATCTCAGTTGTCAGTTTATTGCGAACTCTGGCCTTTATAGCGGGGATTTCCTTTATTTTTATCTTGCTGGGTTATGGAGCTGGTTTTTTAGGCAATTTGCTTTATGCTTCTTGGTTTCAGTATGTGACGGGTGCGGTCATCATTCTCTTGGGCTTGCACCAGATGGAAGTCTTACATTTTCAGGGACTTTACAAGGAAAGAAGGCTACAATTACAGAGGCAGGGGCAAAAGGGTAAGGGCTATAGTCAGGCATTTTTACTGGGCTTGACCTTTAGTTTTGCTTGGACGCCATGTGTGGGGCCGGTTCTGGGCTCTGTTTTAGCCTTGGTGGCTTCAGGTGGTTCAGGTGCTTGGCAGGGAGCTGGGCTCATGTTGATCTATACGCTGGGTTTGGCGCTACCATTTTTGGTTCTAGCTCTAGCCTCCAGCTATGTTTTGAAACATTTTCGAAAACTCCATCCCTACCTCGGAACCCTCAAAAAAGTAGGTGGTTTCTTCATTATCGTGATGGGAATATTGGTGCTTTTGGGAAATGCTTCCATTTTGACTACATTATTTGAATAGAGAGGAAAAAGAAATGAAAAAATGGCAAACATGTCTCCTTGGAGTAGGATCAATCTGTTGCTTGGCAGCCTGTTCGGCTAAAAACATGTCAGACGAATCTACTATGAAGGAGCAAACAAAAACTGAACAAGTTAGTTCGCAAACTGCGACTAAAGGTCAGGCGGTTGCTGATTTTGAACTAACGGGAGTAGATGGCAAGACCTACCGTTTATCTGATTATAAGGGTAAGAAAGTCTATCTCAAATTCTGGGCTTCTTGGTGTTCCATCTGTCTAGCCAGTCTTCCAGATACGGATGAAATTGCTAAGGATGCTGGTGATGACTATGTAGTTTTGACAGTGGTGTCTCCTGGACATAAGGGGGAACAAGCAGAATCAGACTTTAAGAACTGGTACAAGGGCTTGGATTATAAAAATTTCCCAGTTCTAATTGACCCATCAGGTAAACTTTTAGAAAGTTATGGTGTTCGTTCTTATCCAACTCAAGCCTTTATAGACAAGGAAGGCAAGCTGGTCAAAACGCAACCAGGTTTTATGGATAAGGATATGATTTTAAAAACATTGAAAGAAATGGGGTAGAGAAAGGCCATGAATGATAAAGTAAAATTGTTTGTTTTGGCAGGAATCTTTTTCCTAGCCATAAGCGGTTTCTATTTTCTATTGATGCGAAATGCAGGGCGGACAGATAGCTCGCAAATTGAGAAAGCATCAGTTAGCCAAGGAGGAAAAACAGTGAAAAAAACAGAAGTGAGTAAAGATGCAGACTTGCACGAAATTTATCTAGCTGGGGGATGTTTCTGGGGAGTGGAAGAATACTTCTCACGCGTTCCCGGGGTGACAGATGCCGTATCAGGCTATGCAAATGGTAGAGGGGAAACAACCAAGTACGAGTTGATTAACCAAACAGGGCATGCAGAAACTGTTCATGTTACCTATGATGCCAATCAAATTTCTCTCAAGGAAATCCTGCTTCATTATTTCCGCATTATCAATCCAACCAGCAAAAATAAACAAGGAAATGATGTGGGAACCCAGTACCGTACTGGTGTTTATTACACAGATGACAAGGATTTAGAGGTGATTAACCAAGTCTTTGATGAGGTGGCTAAGAAATACGATCAACCTCTAGCAGTTGAAAAGGAGACCTTGAAGAATTTTGTAGTGGCTGAGGATTACCACCAAGACTATCTCAAGAAAAATCCAAATGGCTACTGCCATATTAATGTCAATCAGGCAGCCTACCCCGTCATTGATGCCAGCAAATATCCCAAACCAAGTGATGAGAAATTGAAAAAGACCCTGTCACCTGAGGAGTATGCAGTTACCCAGAAAAATCAAACGGAACGGGCTTTCTCAAACCGTTACTGGGATAAATTTGAATCTGGTATCTATGTGGATGTGGCAACTGGCGAACCTCTCTTTTCATCAAAGGATAAGTTTGAGTCTGGTTGCGGATGGCCTAGTTTCACCCAACCCATCAGCCCAGATGTTGCTACTTACAAAGAAGATAAGTCCTACAATATGACACGTATGGAAGTGAGAAGCCGAGTTGGAGATTCCCACCTTGGCCATGTCTTTACGGACGGCCCACAGGACAAGGGTGGCTTGCGCTACTGTATCAATAGCCTTTCTATCCGCTTTATTCCCAAAGACCAAATGGAAGAAAAAGGCTACGCTTATTTACTAGATTATGTCGATTAAGAGGGCTTTCCTAAGCAGTTAGAGGAGAATTTTGCTATACTGATACTAGTAAGTGGCAAAGGAGAGAAGCATGACCTATACAATCTTAATCGTAGAAGATGAATATCTGGTAAGACAAGGCTTGACCAAACTGGTTAATGTAGCAGCTTACGATATGGAAATCATCGGTCAGGCTGAAAATGGAAGGCAGGCTTGGGAATTGATTCAACAACAAGTTCCAGATATCATTCTAACCGATATCAATATGCCTCAGTTAAATGGCATCCAGTTGGCTAGTCTGGTTCGAGAAACCTATCCTCAGATTCATCTAGTTTTTTTGACAGGCTACGATGATTTTGATTATGCCTTGTCTGCTGTCAAGCTAGGTGTAGATGACTATCTGCTCAAACCCTTTTCTCGTCAGGATATTGAGGAAATGTTGGGGAAAATCAAGCAAAAATTGGATAAGGAAGAGAAAGAAGAACAGTTACAAGATTTACTGACCGATAAGTTTGAAGGAAACCTGGCTCAGAAAATCCAGTCCCATCTGGGTGACAGTCAGTTTAGTTTGAAGTCTTTGGCCAGTGACTTGGGCTTTAGTCCGACTTATCTGAGCTCCTTGATTAAGAAAGAGTTGGGTCTGCCTTTTCAGGATTACCTGGTGCGAGAACGTGTCAAACAAGCCAAGCTCTTGCTTTTAACTACAGATCTGAAGATTTACGAGATAGCTGAAAAGGTTGGTTTTGAAGATATAAATTACTTTACCCAACGTTTTAAACAGATTGCAGGTGTGACTCCGCGTCAGTTTAAGAAGGGAGAAGATCGATGAGGCGTTCTTCTCTCCTAGTCAGAATGGTTATTTCCATCTTTCTGGTCTTTCTCATTCTACTAGCTCTGGTTGGGACTTTCTACTATCAATCGAGTTCTTCAGCCATTGAGACCACAATTGAAGGCAATAGCCAAACGACTATCAGTCAGACTAGCCATTTTATCCAGTCTTATATCAAAAAATTAGAAACCACCTCGACCAGTTTGACCCAGCAGGAGGATGTCCTAGCCTATGCTGAGAATCCCACTAAAGACAAGGTAAAGGGAATCCGAAATCTGTTTTTGACCATCTTAAAGGCAGATCAGGACTTGAAAACTGTTGTCCTGGTGACCAAATCCGGTCAGGTCATTTCTACAGATGACAGTGTGCAAATGAAAACTTCCTCTGATATGATGGCTGAGGATTGGTACCAAAAGGCCATTCATCAGGGAGCCATGCCTGTTTTGACTCCAGCTCGTCAATCAGATAGTCAGTGGGTTATTTCTGTAACTCAAGAACTTGTTGATGCAAAGGGAGCCAATCTGGGTGTGCTTCGTTTGGATATTTCCTACGAAACTCTAGAAGCCTATCTCAACCAGCTTCAGTTGGGTCAGCAGGGTTTTGCCTTCATCATCAATGAAAACCATGAATTTGTCTACCATCCTCAACATACAGTTTATAGTTCGTCTAGCGAAATGGAGGCCATGAAACCCTATATTGAGACAGGGCAGGGCTATACTCCAGATCACAAATCCTACGTCAGTCAGGAAAAGATTGTAGGAACAGATTGGACGGTGCTTGGTGTGTCTTCGTTGGAGAAGTTAGACCAGCTTCGGAATCAACTCTTGTGGACCTTGCTTGGAGCTAGTGTCACCTCTCTTCTTGCCTGTCTCTGTTTGGTGTGGTTCAGTCTTAAACGCTGGATTGCTCCTTTGAAGGATTTGAGAGAAACCATGCTGGAAATTGCTTCAGGTACTCAGAATCTTCGTGCCAAGGAAACTGGTGCCTATGAACTGAGAGAAGTGACTCGCCAATTTAATGCCATGTTGGATCAGATTGATCAGCTGATGGCGGATGTTCGCAGGCAGGAAGAAACGACCCGTCAGTACCAACTTCAAGCCCTATCGAGCCAGATTAATCCGCATTTCCTCTATAACACCTTGGATACCATCATCTGGATGGCTGAATTTCAGGATAGTCAGCGCGTGGTTCAGGTGACCAAGTCCTTGGCAACCTATTTCCGCTTGGCGCTCAATCAAGGCAAGGATTTGATTTGCCTGTCTGACGAAATCAACCATGTCCGCCAGTATCTCTTTATCCAGAAACAACGCTATGGAGATAAGCTGGAATACGAAATTGCTGAAAATCCTGCCTTTGATCATCTAGTCTTGCCCAAGTTAGTGTTACAACCCTTGGTAGAAAATGCCCTTTACCATGGCATTAAGGAAAAAGAAGGTCAGGGACATATTAGAGTTTCTGTTCAGAAACAGGATTCAGGACTGGTCATCCGTATTGAGGATGATGGAGTTGGTTTCCAAGATGCTAGCGATAGTAGTCAAAGTCAGCTAAAACGTGGGGGAGTTGGTCTTCAAAATATTGACCAACGGCTCAAACTTCATTTTGGAGCCAATTACCAGATGAAGATCGATTCTATTCCCTCAAAAGGGACGACGGTTGAAATATACATAAATAGAATAGAAACTAACTAACTCCCAGTCAATTCTGGGAGTTTTATGCGTAATTGGGCAAGCTTTCTAGGTTGTCTATCTTGCTAAAACGTAGAAAAAACGATATGATAGATAGTGACAAAAGAGGTATCAAGTATGAAGGAAAAAGACATTCAAAGAGAAACAAGCCAGATTGTAAAAGATGTATTAGAAAAGGCCAATTTGAAGCAAGGATCTATCTTTGTTTTGGGCCTTTCTTCTAGTGAAGTGATAGGTGGTCAGATTGGCAAGGAATCCAGCCAAGAAATTGGCGAAATCATTGTGAAGACCATCCTAGATATCTTAGAGGAAAAAGGAATTCATCTAGCTGTTCAAGGCTGTGAACATGTCAATCGGGCCCTCGTTGTTGAACGTCAGTTGGCAGAGCAGTTGGGTCTGGAAATCGTCAGTGTCCTTCCTACCCTTCATGCAGGAGGTTCAGGTCAGTTGGCAGCCTTCAAGTTTATGAAGGATCCAGTTGAGGTTGAATTTATCAAGGCTCATGCTGGATTGGATATCGGAGACACTGCAATTGGCATGCATGTTAAGCATGTTCAGGTTCCGATTCGTCCTCTTTTGAGAGAGATTGGTCATGCCCACGTAACGGCATTGGCTAGTCGTCCAAAATTAATTGGAGGTGCGCGTGCGCATTATCCACAAGATTCTATTAGAAAGTCGTGAAAATGAGAAAAACAAAACAGCAACTAGAAAAAATCACAAAATATTCAATTCGTAAGCTAACTGTTGGGGTAGGTCCTGTAGCCATCGGAGCCTTCCTTTTTGGAGCCAGTGCCCTTTCGGTAGATAAGGTTCAAGCCAATGAAGTTGGCGGTGCTCATAGCGTTCATTACCGTTATTTGGCGGAGCAGGAATTGACCGAGTCTGAAAAAGCCCTGATTCACCATGAGGTTCCTACAGAATTTCAAGATGATGATATTCTCTATGTAGTTTATCGTAAGAAGGCAACTAACAGTCAACAACTTCCCTATACCGGAAGTAAGGAGCTAGCCCTAGCAGGTCTTGGCTTGGCAACGGCTTCTCTAGCAGTCTTTTTGGTGTCTAAAAAAGGTCGTAGAGAAGTTCTAGGTGTTCTCTTGATTGGTTCTTTAGGAGCTAGTACCTTTGTACCTTATGGGACATTTGCATTTGAAAATAAAGAATTGCTTTCTTATAACCAAACTATTTCAGCCTCTACCCATGAAGGCTTGGCTGAAGGGATTATCCACATTGATGGCTATGAGTATATTGGATACTTTAAGGAAGCGGAACTCCATCCATCAAGACCAGCTTCAGTTGACCATCCTCAGTTGCCAGTAGAAAAGCAAAGTTCAAAAGAAAATGAGAAAATAGAAGTAGTTCAAGAAAGACCTGCTGTCACTCCAGAAACTGTCATCGAAAAACCTGTAGTAGAGACTCCAGTTGCTCCTGCTATTGAAGAAAAACCAGTTTCTGAGAAGCCTCAGACAAGACAGGAAGAGAGCTTGGTTGAGATTCCTTTTGAAACGGTCACAAGCCCAGATGCGAATCTAGCAGAAGGACAGACTCGTATCGTCACAGCAGGAGTAAAGGGTCAGCGTCGTCTTGTAACTAAAGTATCGATGGTCAATGGTCAAGAAGTTAGAGAAGTCATTGAAGACCAAGTGGTTCAAAATCCTGTGTCGCAAGTCATTGCAGTCGGAACTAAGAAAGAGGTGCAACCTGCCCCAACTCCAGTACCACAAACTGAACCAAGCCACCAAGTAGCTAAAGGGACGCAAGAGGCAGGAAAAGAAGGTCAAGCACTAACACAGCCAGAATTGCCAGAAGCTACCGTAGAGTCTAAAGTAACCCAAGAGGCAGGCAAAGAAGGTCAAGCTTTAACTCAACCGGAATTACCAGAGGCTAAAGTAGAGTCTAAAGGAACTCAAGAGGCAGGTAAGGAAGGTCAATCTTTAACGCAACCGGAACTACCAGAAGCTATAGTAGAGTCTAAAGGAACTCAAGAGGTAGGTAAGGAAGGACAAGCCTTAACGCAACCGGAACTACCAGAAGCTATAGTAGAGTCTAAAGGAACTCAAGAGGCAGGTAAGGAAGGACAAGCTCTAACACAACCGGAACTACCAGAAGCTATAGTAGAGTCTAAAGGAACTCAAGAGGCAGGTAAAGAAGGTCAAGCACTTGTTCAAGATCAATTACCTGAGTATAAGGTGACTGAGGGAACCCTTGTTGAAGAATCAACTACAGAAATTGACTACAAAACTGAAACGACTGAGGATCCAACTAAGTATACAGACGAAGAAACTATCCTACGAAATGGTGAAAAAGGAAGTCAAGTTACAAAAACAACCTATAAAACGGTAGAAGGTGTCAAAACTGACCAAGTTCTTTCAACCAGTACGGAAGTGACCAAGGAGCCTGTAAACCAACAGGTAAGCCGTGGTACAAAACCAATTGAAGGAACTCTTGTAGAGGAAAGCCTTGAAAAGATTCCATTCAAAGAAAAGATTGAAGAAGATGCTCAACTGAAAAACGGTTTAGAAGTTGTAGCTCAAGAAGGTAAAGAAGGTCAGAAAAAAATCACCAAGACTTTTAATACCATTAAGGGAGTTAAAACAGAGGACGCTCCAAAAGTTACAGAGGAAATCCTTGAGGCCCCTCAAGACAAAATTTTGAAACGTGGTACCAAGAGCTTTGAAAAACCAGTATTGACCATCACAGCAGTTGAGCCTAAGGATTTGAAACGGATTTCAGATGTTAAATACAGTCTAGAAAATCCAAGCAAGGCAGCCATTAAATCTATCACCTTAACTCTGAAAAAAGGTGATGAGATTGTGAAAACATTGAATGTTTCACCTGACAACTTAACAGCTAACCTGACAGATTTGCAATACTACAAAGATTATAAGATTGAAACTAAGATGGTTTATGACCGTGGTGAAGGCGATGAGGAAGTAGTTCTGAATGAAGAACCTCTAAGACTTGACCTCAAAAAAGTTGAAATCAAAAACATTAAAGAAACAAGCTTGATGAGTGTGGACGCTGACGGTAATGAAACAGATACTAGTTTGCTGACAGAAAAACCAGCTGATGTTGCCCCACTTTATCTACGAGTGACCACTCACGACAACAAGGTTACACGACTTGCTGTTGACAAGATTGAAGAAGTAGAAAAAGACGGAAAAACTTTATATAAAGTCACTGCCAAAGCACCAGACTTAGTTCAACGTAATGCAGATAACACACTTAGCGAAGAGTATGTTCATTACTTTGAAAAACAAAAAGCACACGAAGGTGATGTATATTATAGCTTTGACGACCTTGTAAAAGCTATGCAAAAAGACCCGACTGGCACATTTAAGCTTGGTAGCAATATCAATGCTGCTAACGTTAAACCAGCAGGAAAATCTTATGTTACTAATACTTTTAAAGGAACATTAACAAGCACTGACGGTAATAAATTTACCATTAGCAATATGAACAGACCTTTGTTCGGTGATATTGTCGGTGGTACTGTTAAAGATTTACTACTTGAAAATGTAAATATCGACATGCCAGGGACTGATAGGATTGCACCACTAGCGAATGTTATCAAAAATAATGCTACTGTAGAAAACATTAAAGTAACAGGTAACGTTGTTGGTAATAATGATGTATCTGGTGTTATCAATAAAATTGATGGTAGTGGAAAATTAAGTAACGTTGCATTTATCGGTAAAGTACACGCTGCTGGAAATCGAGGTGGTTACTTAACAGGTATTGTCGGTGAGAACTGGAAAGGTATTGTAGAAAAAGCTTATGTTGATGCTGAAATTACAGGTAACAAAGCTAAAGCTGCAGGAATCGTATATTCATCTCAAAATGGTGGCAACAACAGCACTTTAGGTAAAGAAGGTACTCTTCGAAACTCTGTAGCAAAAGGATCTATCGAACTGAAAGAAGCCGTTATGTCTGGTGGACTGTTAGGGACTAACTGGGCACTAGGGGCTATAGAAGACAACATCACTATGATGAAAGTTAAGACTGGTGAAATGGTCTTTGGTCACTCTGATATTGATGCTGATGATTACTTTACATACTCTAGAACGAAGCGCAACTACAGTGTTGAGGGTGTAAGTGAAGGTAAAACAACTTATAAAAATTCTAAAAAAATTCCTAGCATAACTAAAGAAAAAGCTGATGAATTAATTGCTAAAATGGGAATCACTGCTGATAAATTCGAAAGCACACTTCCTATTGAAGACAAACTGAACAATATTGTAAGTAAAGCTGATCAATACAAAAACATTGATGACTATGATGCATCTCGTGAACTTGCTTATCGTAATGTTGAAAAACTTCAACCGTTCTACAACAAAGAATGGATTGTAAATCAAGGAAATAAATTAGCCGCTGATAGTCCATTAATGACCAAAGAAGTATTGTCTGTAACTGCAATGAAAGGCAATGACTTTGTCACAGACCTTACAGATGCCGACCATATTATGGTTCACTACGCGGATAAGACAAAAGATATCTTTACGATTTCTCCTAAGGACTCTCAAGTTAAGCAAGTAAAAGAGTATAGTGTTGCTGAGCTTGGTGAAGTTGTTTACACACCAAACATGGTTGTTAAAGATCGTGCTGACTTAATCAGTGCTATCGAAAGTAAATTGAGTCCAGTTGAACTGCAATCTGACGATGTTTACAAACTGTTTGGAAGAAATGGTGATGGAAAAGTTAACGCAGTTAAGAATCTTTATCTAGAAGAAAGCTTCAAGTATGTGAAAGATAATCTTACTCAATTTGTTACGAAGTTAGTGGAAAATGAAGATCACCAACTGAACACAGATGAAGCCGCTAAACGTGCCTTGATTAAGAAAATCGATGACAACAAAGCAGCAGTTCTTCTTGGTTTGTCTTACCTCAACCGTTACTACGGAGTTAAATTCGATGACTTTAACATTAAAGAGTTAATGTTATTCAAACCTGACTTCTACGGTAAGAACGTTAGTGTATTAGATAGAATTATTAATATTGGTTCTAAAGAAAACAACGTGAAAGGTAATCGTACTCACGATGCATACCGCGAAATTATTGCTGGTGCTACTGGTAAAGGTAATTTACATGAGTTCCTGAAATACAATATGGAACTCTTCACAAGTGATACAGACTTAAACGATTGGTTCATAAAAGCAACTAAAGATAATGTATATGTCGTTGAACCGAAGACAACAACTCCTGAATTTGCTGATAAGAAACACAGAGCATACGAAGGATTGAATAATGATGTTCACGGTAAAATGATTCTTCCACTATTAAACTTAAAAGATGCTCACATGTTCTTAATCTCAACATATAACACTATGGCATACAGTTCATTTGAGAAATATGGTAAGAATACAGAAGCAGAACGTGAGGCATTCAAGAAAGAAATCGATAAAGTTGCTAAAGGCCAACAAAATTACCTAGACTTCTGGTCTCGATTATCATTAGATAAAGTTCGTAATCAACTACTTAAGAGCAACAACATGGTTCCAACACCAGTACTAGATAACCAAAACTATAAAGGTATTAGCACAGATCGTTATGGTCATACTGCTAGTGGTAAAGATGTCGCTCCTGTTCGTGAATTATATGGACCAACAGATCGTTATCACGCAACTGACTGGCGTATGGGAGCTGTAGCTCGTATTTACGGAAACCCTTATAAAGATGATTCTGTATTCTTCATGGTTACTGATATGATCAGTGACTTCGGTATCTCAGCCTTCACTCACGAAACGACTCACGTAAACGACCGTATGGTTTACTTAGGTGGTTCTAGACACCGTGAAGGTACTGACCTAGAAGCATTCGCACAAGGTATGTTACAATCACCTGCTGAAACAAGTCCAAATGGAGATTTTAAAGCACTAGGATTGAACATGGCCTACGAACGTCCAAATAATGGAAATCAATGGTATAACACGAATCCAAATGACCTTACTTCTCGCGATGAAATTGATCATTACATGAAAGGTTTCAATGATACCCTCATGCTTCTTGATTACCTTGAAGGAGAAGCTGTTATTGATAAACAGGATAAAGCTTTAAATAGTGCTTGGTTCAAGAAAGTGGATAAAAAACTACGTGGAGCTAATACGAAGAACCAATACGACAACGTTAGAGATTTAAATGCAGAAGAAAAAGAATATCATTTAACATCTGTTAACGACCTAGTAGATAAGAACTTCATGACCAAACACGGTCCTGGTAATGGTACTTATGACCCAACTGGATTTGGCTCTGCCTATGTAACGGTGCCTATCACTGCTGGTATCTATGGTGGTAATACAAGTGAAGGAGCTCCAGGCTCTATGTCATTCAAACATAACACCTTCCGTATGTGGGGTTACTTTGGATATGAAAAAGGCTTCCTAAATTATGCTTCTAACATGCTGAAAAATGAGTCTAAACAAGCTGGTCATGCTACTCTAGGTGATGACTTTATCATTAAGAAAGTTTCTGATGGTAAATTTAATACTCTAGAAGATTGGAAGAAAGAATACTTCAAAGAAGTTGTTGATAAAGCGAAAGCAGGATTTAACCCTGTTACAATCGACGGTACTACATACAGTAGTTACGATGACTTGAAGAATGCATTCTCTGCTGCCGTTGATAAAGATAAAGCAACTCTTAATAATGGCTCAGTTAAATTTGATAATACCGTATCACTTAAAGAGAAAATCTTCAAGAAACTTCTTCAACAAACAAACAGCTTTAAAACTTCAATCTTTAAATAATTGAAATCTCTCATCTGCTTTGCGGATGAGGGTTTTCTTATTTTGTGCTATACTTAAGGTATGCATAGAAAAACAGTGATTGATTTTAGGGCTTTGGGGGAGAGATACACCTTTACCCAGCCTATCAAAGAGTTAAAAACGAGAAATGTAGCAGAAGTGGCAGATTTGCTGGCACAAGTGGAAAGCTACCAAGAGCAGGGCTACTATGTGGTGGGCTATATCAGCTACGAGGCTGCACCTGCTTTTGAGGAAAAATTAGCAGTTCACAAGGCCCCTTTATTGGACGAGTATTTGCTTTATTTTACTGTTCATGATAGGGTAGAAACATCCCCTATTCCTTTTACTTATGAGGAAATAGATCTGCCTTCAAACTGGCAGGAAGTAACGTCTGCAGCAAACTATGAAAAGGCTATTGTACAGATACATCATCATTTGCGGCAGGGGGATACCTACCAGGTCAACTATACCGTCCAACTCAAGCAAGATTTAAGTGCTAATCCGTTTGCCATCTACAATCGCATGGTGGTAGAGCAGGAGGCGGGCTACAATGCCTATGTTGAACATGACGAGATGGCAGTGATTTCCATGAGCCCGGAGCTCTTTTTTGAGCAAAATGACCGTGAATTGACGACGCGACCAATGAAGGGAACGACTCAGCGTGGCATGACTGACCAAGAAGACTTGGAGCAGGCCAGTTGGTTGGAACAGGACCCCAAAAATCGCTCTGAAAATATGATGATTGTGGACCTCTTGCGCAATGATATGAACCGTATTTCTGAGGTGGGGAGTGAGCACGTGGAGCGTCTTTGCCAAGTAGAACAGTATTCAACGGTTTGGCAGATGACTTCGACTATCAAGAGTCGGTTGCGAGAGGATGTGGACCTTGTTGAAATCTTCCGTTCTCTCTTTCCTTGCGGTTCCATAACGGGAGCACCCAAAATTGCGACAATGGAGATTATCAAGGACTTGGAGCCACAACCGCGCGGAGTCTACTGTGGAACGATTGGTCTCTTGCTTCCAAATGGGCGACGGATTTTCAATGTAGCCATTCGGACCATTCAATTGCATCAAGAAAAAGCCATATATGGAGTGGGTGGTGGCATTACTTGGGATAGCACTTGGGAATCTGAATACCGAGAGGTTCATCAAAAGGCAGCTGTTCTCTATCGTAAGCAAGCTCGTTTCCAAATAATTACAACTGGAAAAATCAGCCAAAAACAATTGCTGTTTGAAGAACAACATTTGGAAAGACTGAGAAAAGCTAGTCGATATTTTGCTTACCCTTTTGACCCAGAAATTTTGAGACAAAAGATAGAAGAAGAGTGTCAGGATTGTGAAGTTAATCAAGATTACCGCTTGCGAATTTCTCTCAGCAAATCTGGAAAGATAGAACTCAGTCGTCAAATCCTAAACCCCCTTAGTTCGCATTTCTGCCAGGCCAAACTTTGTCTGCAGGAATCCAATTTGCAACAAGCCTTTACCTACTTCAAAACGACTCACCGACCGCATTTGAATCTAGGGGAGCAAGAGATTATTTACCACAATAAGTCTGGAGAACTTCTTGAAACCTCTATAGGAAATTTGGTTCTGAAAATCGCTGGAAAACTCTACACACCGCCTATTCGACTTGGAATCTTGCCGGGAATTTACCGTCAGCATTTGCTGGAAAGAGGACAGGTAGAAGAGAAAGTCTTGACCTTGGCAGACTTAGTCCAAGCAGAAGCTATTTACGGCTGTAATGCAGTGAGAGGCTTGTATGAGTTATTTATTCAAAAATAAAAATTGTAATGAAAAGTTATAAGAACTAGGATTGATTTTTCCTTGAATTGAAGAAATAAATCTGATAAAATAAACATGAAATCGATATCATAATTATGGGAGAAAAAGATGAACAAACGTCTATTTTTAAAAATAAGTCTGGCGACATTGCCAGTTTTGGCTTTGTTTTCACAACCAGTTTTAGCAGAAGAAAACATCCATTTTTCTAGCTGTATGGAAGCTTGGGCTAATGGCTATTCGGATCTTCATGAGGGGGATCCTGGTTATTCTGCCAAGTTAGACCGCGATCATGATGGTGTGGCTTGCGAATTGAAAAATGCTCCTAAGGGTGCCTTTAAAGCAAAACAAGCAACTGCGGCTCAAACCAACACAACTTCATCTACAACAAGTGGTTGGGTTAAGCAGGACGGTGCTTGGTACTACTTTGATGGAAATGGAAACCCAGTGAAAAATACTTGGCAAGGAAGTTATTACCTGAAAGCAGACGGTAAAATGGCCCAGAGCGAATGGATTTATGATGATTCTTATCAAGCTTGGTATTACTTGAAATCCGATGGATCTTATGCTTACAGTACATGGCAAGGAGCTTACTACCTTAAATCAAACGGTAAAATGGCTAAAGGTGAATGGGTTTATGACTCTTCTTACCAAGCCTGGTATTACTTGAAATCCGATGGTTCTTATGCTCGCAATGCTTGGCAAGGGAACTACTATTTGAAATCAGATGGTAAAATGGCTATCAATGAATGGGTTTATGATGCTACCTATCAAGCTTGGTATTACTTGAAATCCGATGGATCTTATGCTTATAGTACATGGCAAGGAAATTACTATTTAAAATCGAATGGTAAAATGGCTGTCAATGAATGGGTTGATGGTGGACGTTATTATGTTGGAGCTGACGGAGTTTGGAAGGAAGGTCAAGCAAGCATAGCTTCTTCTAGTAATGATAGCAATAGTGAATATTCTGCTGCTTTAGGAAAGGCAAAAAGTTATAATTCGTTATTCCACATGTCAAAAAAACGTATGTATAGACAATTAACTTCTGATTTTGATAAATTTTCAAATGATGCAGCTCAATATGCGGTTGATCATTTAGAAGCCGATTATAAATATAATGCCTTATTTAATGCTAAGAACTATAGAAAATTATTTAATATGTCTAAGTCTCGTCTCATCAATCAATTGACCTCTTCTATAGATGGCTTTACAGAGGAAGAAGCTAACTATGCAATTAATCATTTAGATGACTAACAGATACTGGTAGGCGAAAAATTCCTTATAATTCATTCACGCAAACCTTTGCATAAATGAGTGAATTTTGTTATACTAGTACTGTAAGCATTTTCAATTAATTCATAATGAAAAAGGAGAATATGATGAGTCAAAAGATTATTGGGATTGACCTTGGTGGAACTTCTATCAAATTTGCAATCTTAACAACAGCAGGAGAAATCCAAGAAAAATGGTCTATCAAGACTAATATTTTGGATGACGGAAGTCATATCGTTGATGATATGATTGAGTCTATTCAACACCGTTTGGACTTGCTTGGATTGGTAGCAGCGGACTTCCAAGGTATTGGAATGGGATCACCAGGTGTGGTTGACCGTGAAAAAGGAACTGTTATTGGTGCCTACAACTTGAACTGGAAAACCCTTCAACCAATCAAAGAGAAGATTGAAAAAGCCTTGGGTATTCCATTTTTCATCGATAATGATGCTAACGTAGCAGCTCTTGGTGAACGTTGGATGGGTGCTGGAGATAACCAACCAGATGTTGTCTTTATGACACTCGGTACAGGTGTTGGTGGCGGTATCGTCGCAGAAGGCAAATTGCTTCATGGTGTTGCTGGTGCAGCAGGTGAGCTTGGCCACATCACTGTTGACTTTGACCAACCAATCGCATGTACCTGTGGTAAAAAAGGCTGTCTTGAGACAGTTGCTTCAGCAACAGGAATTGTCAACTTGACTCGTCGCTATGCCGATGAATACGAAGGCGATGCAGCCTTGAAACGCTTGATTGATAACGGAGAAGAAGTAACTGCTAAGACTGTCTTTGATCTCGCAAAAGAAGGAGACGACCTTGCTTTGATCGTTTACCGTAACTTCTCACGCTACTTGGGAATCGCTTGTGCCAACATCGGTTCAATCCTCAACCCATCAACAATCGTTATCGGTGGTGGTGTATCAGCTGCGGGAGAATTCCTTCTACAAGGTGTTCAAAAAGTCTACGACGAAAATAGCTTCCCACAAGTACGCACATCCACTAAATTGGCTCTTGCAACTCTAGGAAATGACGCTGGAGTTATCGGAGCAGCATCACTTGTATTGCAGTAAAATAAAAAAGGAGAAAATTGCTTTCCAGAAGCGAGTGATTTTCCTCCTTTCTTTTTTTATGCTATACTAGTTAGGACAATAAATGAGGTGAGAGAGAATGACAAAAGCAGATACGATTTTTAAAGAAAATATTGAACGAATCCTCAAAGATGGTGTTTTTTCTGAGCAGGCCCGTCCCAAGTACAAGGATGGAACTGTTGCCAATTCCAAGTATGTAACGGGTGCCTTTTCCGAGTACGACTTATCTAAAGGAGAATTCCCCATCACAACCTTGCGTCCTATTGCCATCAAATCAGCTATCAAAGAAGTGCTCTGGATTTACCAAGACCAGTCCAATAGCCTAGAAGTGCTCAATGACAAGTACAATGTTCACTACTGGAATGACTGGGAAGTGGGTGATACTGGAACCATTGGTGAGCGCTATGGTGCCGTTGTTAAGAAACACGATATCATCAATAAGCTTCTCAAGCAGTTGGAAGCCAACCCTTGGAACCGTCGCAATATCATATCACTCTGGGATTACCAAGCTTTCGAAGAAACCGATGGACTGCTCCCATGTGCCTTTCAGACCATGTTTGATGTCCGCCGTATAGATGGGGAAATTTATCTGGATGCGACCTTGACCCAGCGTTCTAATGATATGCTAGTGGCCCACCACATCAATGCTATGCAGTATGTGGCTCTTCAAATGATGATTGCCAAGCATTTTGGCTGGAAGGTTGGGAAGTTCTTCTACTTTATCAACAACCTTCATATCTATGACAATCAATTTGAACAAGCAGAGGAATTGCTTCGTCGGGAGCCGTCAAACTGCCAACCACGTTTGGTATTGAATGTGCCAGATAAGACCAATTTCTTTGATATTAAAGCAGAAGATTTTGAGTTGGTGGATTATGACCCTGTCAAGCCACAGTTGAAGTTTGACCTAGCAATTTAATACTTTTCGAAAATCTCTTCAAACCACGTCAGCGTCGCTTCATCTACAACCTCAAAACCATGTATTGAGCTGACTTCGTCAGTTCTATCCACAATCTCAAAACAGTGCTTTGAGCAATCTGTGGCTAGCTTCCTAGTTTGCTCTTTGATTTTCATTGAGTATAAAAGAATAGAAAAAAGAAGTTGAGAAATAAATCCCAACTTCTTTTGTTTCTTAACGTGATACGCGACGACGAGCTGCTTTTTTACGGTTTTCTTCGATGAAAGCTGCTTTTTGCTCTTCTGGTTCGATTACTTTCTTTTTAAATGCGTATACCGCGCCTGCAAGTGCAGCGACAGTTCCTGCGACACCTGTTACAAGACCTTTAGCGAATCCTTTAGCCATGAGTCTTCCTCCTTTATATTCTCAATCAGCCAGCCTCTTCAAGAGGTCACATTTTTCTGACTGACCTTTTTGTGTTATAATAATAGTAACGAAAAAATGGGAATTTTTCAAGGAAAAAAGATGAAAACAAAAATAATTGTGATTGTTGGACCGACTGCTGTTGGAAAAACAGCCCTTGCCATTGAAGTGGCCAAGCGTTTTAATGGCGAAGTGGTTAGTGGAGATAGCCAGCAAGTCTATCGAGGACTTGATATTGGGACGGCCAAGGCTAGTCCAGAAGAGCAGGCAGCTGTTCCCCATCATTTAATCGATGTTAGAGAGGTAACCGAGTCTTACTCGGCTTTTGATTTTGTTTCAGAAGCTAAGATGGCTATTGAGGATATTCACAGCCGTGGCAAGCTAGCCATTATAGCCGGTGGGACTGGGCTTTATATCCAGAGCTTGCTTGAAGGCTACCACCTAGGTGGGGAGACTCCCCATGAGGAAATTTTGGCCTATCGGGCTAGCTTGGAGCCTTATACAGATGAGGAATTAGCTCATCTTGTGGAGCAAGCTGGCCTTGAGATTCCCCAGTTTAATCGTCGTCGTGCTATGCGTGCCTTGGAAATCGCCCATTTTGGTCAGGATTTGGAAAATCAAGAGACCTTGTATGAACCATTGATTATCTGCTTGGATGATGAACGCAGTCAATTATATGAACGTATCAATCACCGAGTGGACCTGATGTTTGAAGCTGGACTTCTAGACGAAGCCAAGTGGTTGTTTGACCATTATCCAGATGTGCAGGCTGCTAAAGGAATTGGCTATAAGGAACTCTTTCCTTATTTCTGTGGAGAGCAGACCTTGGAGGAAGCTAGTGAGAGTCTCAAACAGGCGACCCGCCGTTTTGCCAAGCGTCAGTTAACCTGGTTCCGTAATCGCATGCAGGTCACCTTTTATCAGATTGGAGAAGCTGGTGTGCAAGACCGCATTTTAAGCCAGATAGAGGAGTTTTTAGATGATTGAAACGGAGAAAAAAGAGGAACGCGTCTTGTTGATTGGTGTGGAATTGCAGGGCATGGACAATTTTGATCTTTCCATGGAAGAATTGGCTAGTTTAGCGAAAACGGCAGGGGCAGTTGTTGTAGATAGCTACAGACAAAAACGTGAAAAGTATGACTCCAAGACCTTCGTCGGCTCTGGTAAGTTGGAAGAGATTGCCCTTATGGTGGATGCAGAAGAAATTACTACTGTCATTGTCAACAACCGTTTGACTCCACGGCAAAATGTCAATCTAGAAGAAGTTCTGGGTGTTAAGGTGATTGACCGTATGCAGTTGATTTTGGATATCTTTGCCATGCGGGCTCGAAGCCATGAAGGGAAGCTACAAGTCCACCTAGCCCAGCTCAAATATCTCTTGCCTCGCTTGGTTGGTCAGGGAATTATGCTCAGTCGTCAGGCAGGGGGAATTGGTTCCCGTGGACCTGGTGAAAGCCAGCTGGAGCTGAACCGTCGTAGCGTTCGCAACCAAATCACGGATATCGAGCGCCAGCTCAAGGTGGTTGAGAAAAATCGGGCGACAGTTCGAGAAAAACGTCTGGAGTCAAGCACCTTTAAGATTGGTTTGATTGGTTATACCAATGCTGGGAAGTCAACCATCATGAACACCTTGACCAGCAAGACCCAGTATGAAGCAGATGAATTATTTGCGACTCTGGACGCGACGACTAAGAGTATCCATCTGGGAGGCAATCTTCAAGTAACTTTGACAGATACAGTTGGCTTTATCCAAGATTTGCCGACAGAGTTGGTATCCAGTTTCAAGTCGACCTTGGAAGAAAGCAAGCATGTAGACCTTCTGGTTCATGTTATCGATGCCAGCAATCCTTACCACGAAGAGCATGAAAAAACAGTTCTGTCCATCATGAAAGATCTGGACATGGAAGATATTCCTCGTCTGACCCTTTATAATAAAGCGGATTTGGTGGAGGATTTCACGCCTACCCAAACGCCTTATGCCCTCATTTCTGCCAAGTCTGAGGATAGTCGTGAGAATTTGCAGGCTTTGTTTTTAGAGAAAATCAAGGATATTTTTGAATCTTTTACCCTGCGCGTGCCTTTTTCAAAGTCCTATAAGATTCATGATTTAGAAAGTGTTGCGATTCTTGAAGAACGCGATTATCAGGAGGACGGCGAAGTAATTACAGGCTACATTTCCGAGAAAAATAAATGGAGGTTAGAGGAATTTTATGACTGATATTAAAACGTTGGCTCTAAAATATGGGGGCTATACAAGTCTGGATAAGGTCTATCTGGATCAACTTCTAGCTGGTAGAACAGAGCAAGAGCAGTTGGCACTGATCACTCCTCCACCTAGCGTGGTCAATGCTTACTTTGCAGAACTCTACCAGAAAAAAAGTCCTGAGGCTGCGACGGATTATTTTGCAGAAGTCAGTCAGGAACTGAATCTCTACAATGCTGATCCAAGTTTCACCTTAGAAAACAAGCCCTTTATTCGCCTAAATCTGTCTGGTAAATCCTTTGGTTTTTGTTATGAGAGTGAGGGACTGGGTAGAATTTTCTCTGAAAATGAGGAGAAGATTTCAGATGACTTGCTCTTTGAGATTGCGCAAATTTTCCCCCATCAACTAGTCTTTGAAGAATCTGGCAAGATTTACATGAAGGCTGTTGGAGATGAGGAAGTTGTTAGCATGGATAGTCTCACAGCTTTGACTGATTTGGAAAGCTTGTCTGATGGTCGCAAGCGTCTTAAAGGTTACAGCCAAGAGGAGTTATTACAAGAAGCCACAGCTTTTTCTGGCAAGCGCTATTTCCGATCGGAAAATCGCATAGCTATGTTATATATTGATTAATTAGAAAGTATCGAATGGATATTCAATTTTTAGGAACGGGGGCTGGTCAGCCCTCTAAAGCCCGCAATGTCTCCAGTCTCGCCCTGAAACTCTTGGACGAGATTAACGAAGTCTGGCTCTTTGACTGTGGAGAAGGTACGCAAAATCGCATTCTGGAAACCACAATTCGACCACGTAAGGTCAGCAAAATCTTTATCACCCACCTGCATGGAGACCACATTTTTGGCTTGCCAGGTTTCCTTTCTAGTCGTGCCTTTCAGGCCAATGAAGAGCAGACAGATTTGGAGATCTATGGACCGCAAGGGATCAAGTCATTTGTCTTAACCAGTCTTCGTGTGTCAGGTTCGCGCCTGCCTTACCGTATTCATTTTCATGAGTTTGACCAAGATTCTTTAGGAAAAATCCTTGAGACCGATAAATTCACTGTGTATGCAGAGGAGCTGGATCATACTATTTTCTGTGTTGGCTATCGTGTCATTCAAAAGGACTTGGAAGGAACGCTGGATGCTGAAAAACTCAAGGCGGCAGGTGTCCCATTTGGCCCACTTTTTGGGAAAATCAAAAACGGTCAGGACGTTGTTTTAGAAGATGGGACTGAAATCAAGGCAGCAGACTATATCTCAGCCCCACGTCCAGGTAAAATTATCACTATTTTAGGAGACACTCGAAAAACGGATGCCAGTGTGCGTCTGGCTGTCAATGCCGATGTCCTTGTCCATGAATCGACTTATGGCAAGGGTGATGAAAAAATTGCTCGTAACCATGGCCACTCTACTAATATGCAAGCTGCACAAGTAGCAGTAGAAGCAGGTGCCAAACGCCTCTTGCTCAACCACATCAGTGCTCGTTTTCTCTCAAAAGATATCAGCAAGCTCAAAAAAGACGCTGCTAGTGTTTTTGAAAATGTCCATGTGGTCAAAGACTTGGAAGAAGTGGAAATCTAAAAGATTGGGGAAGGATAAGTATGCCTACTATTTTCATTACCGGAGCTAGCGGTGGCCTAGCCCAAGAAATGGTCAAACTCTTGCAAAATGACCAACTCATCTTGCTTGGTAGAAATAAGGAAAAATTAGCCCAACTCTACGGAGACCATCCCCATGCAGAATTGATTGAAATCGATATTACCGATGATTCAGCCTTAGAAACTCTGGTAGCAGACCTCTATCACCGCTATGGCAAGATTGATGTTTTGATAAACAACGCTGGTTACGGGATCTTTGAGGAATTTGACCAGATTTCCGACCAAGATATTCATCAGATGTTTGAGGTCAATACCTTTGCCCTGATGAATCTATCTCGTCGTCTTGCGGCTCGAATGAAGGAAAGTCGAAAAGGCCATATCATCAATATTGTTAGTATGGCAGGTTTGATTGCTACTGGCAAGTCCAGTCTTTACTCAGCGACTAAGTTTGCGGCTATTGGTTTTTCAAATGCTTTGCGCCTCGAACTTATGCCCTATGGAGTCTATGTGACAACAGTCAATCCAGGTCCAATCCGCACTGGATTTTTTGACCAGGCCGATCCAGATGGAACCTATCTCAAGTCGGTTGACCGCTTCCTGCTAGAACCAGATGCAGTGGCTAAAAAGATTGTCAAGATTATAGGAAAAAACAAACGAGAACTCAATCTTCCTGTCTTGTTGAACCTAGCCCATAAGTTTTATACTCTCTTTCCCAAGCTAGCTGATAAGCTGGCAGGGGAAACTTTTAATTATAAATAAAAAAGTTGTTCCTAAAATGGAGCAACTTTTTTGATGATTAGAATAAATCAATTCCAGTCTTATTTAATGCATGGCAATGATAAGTGAAGGCGTTGATAAAATTAGAGTAGTATTGCTGATCAATAAATTTTGCGCTTTGAAGATAATTAAATAAATTTTTTGCTAAGGGAATAGCCTCAGGTTTATTCCATCTAAATTGATTGTAAACATGTTCAACTTCTAGGAACATGAGGGGAATAGCCAGGTAGCCTCGTTCGAAGGTCTGAAGTGATTTAATTTTTTTAATAATCTCATCAGCCTTTTGATAGTACCCCAGTTCAGAGAAGTATTTTGCGGAGAAAGTGAGAGCATTTAAAATACGGATGTAGGTGTCAGTATTAGCACTTTCTTTGTACATAAGTAGTAATTGTTTGCTCATATGGTCAATAAGTTCCATAGGAGAATGATTGACGATGACGCGATAAATTTCAAGTTCGATGCTATTAAAGACATCCGATTTCATTAAATGATTGATAATGTTTTGAATTCTGGCAACAGTTTCTGGACTCTTTGCTATGGTTGGATAGTGTCTTAATTTAATAGATTTGAAAATCATTTCTGCTTGAAGTGGATTGTCTTTTAGATAGACATCAAATAATTTTTCGTATTCTTCAACATAAGTGAGGATATCTTCTTCATGGACCACATGTTTGCCAAATTCAATAGCAGGTAATTCTAAACAATCTCCACCTTTATTTGCATAGGCGAGAACAAAATCATTCCATTCAACTCCGATAACAATTAACAGTTTGGCAAAGTTTTCAAGTGAAATTCCCTTGTCTCCTTTTTCAAATTGACTTAGGAACTGTGGTGATACGATATCTGAGGCGGCTTCCTTTAGGCTGAGGCCTCGTGCTTCGCGCAGGTACTTAAATGTAGTTCCAAATGGATATAGGTTTTCCATAAATAGTCTCCTTATATACTTCTAAAACTATTATACAAAAATTTAGAGAAAAAATAGAGAAAAGAAAACTATAGTTACAAAATATTAGAATTCTATGCTATTTTTGTATTTTTTAAATAACATTGAAACTATAGTTTAAATGCCGAAAAATTTAAATATCTATTGTGGTATGATAAGGGAAAGAATGGAAAATAAAGTAAGCTTGTTATACTAGTATAACAAGGATTGACTTACCACTCAATCCTATTCTATCAGTCATTAAAGGAGAAAATGATGAAGAAACTGAAAACCCTCACAACTTCAACAGCTATTGCGCTTGCGTCTGTTGGTGTGCCTGCATTTGCTCAAGAAGCAACTACTACAACAGCAGTTGACACTACTGCTGTCAATGAACCAGCTCTTGTTTCAAAACCTGTAGCTGATGCAAAACCAGAAGTGAAGAAATCTTCTGATGTCAAGCCTGCTCTTGATGCTCAAACATCTACTATTAAGCAAGTTGAAGCTGAAAGCGAAACAGCAAAAGCTGAAGCTACTTCTGCTAACCAAGCTGTTACAACTACCGAAACTGCTTTGACAAGCGCTAAAGAGGACTTGAAGTCTGCGGAAGCAGTTAAAGCCAATGCTACAGAAGAAAATATCACTGCTACAAAAGCAAAACAAGACACCAATGTAAAAGCTCAAGAAGCCAATCAAAAAGCAACTGAAGCGTCTACTGAAGCAATTAAAGCACAAACTGAGACTGTAGCGACTGAAACAGCTAACGTTGCCAGCGCAACAAGTAAGAAAGTTGAAGCTGATAAAACAGTAACCGCTAAAGAAGCTAATGTAAAATCAGCTGAAGACGCGCTAAATGGTTCAGGACTTGGTGAAGCTAAAGCCTCTCTTGCCCAAGCTGAAAAAGATATTGAACAAGCAAATTCAAATATCTCAAGCGCAACAACAGCTGTCGAAACTGCTAAGAAAGCAGATAGCAACCGAGCAGATGCCATCAAACAAGCTGAGAACAATGTAAATGTCAAAAATGACGCCTTGAAATTAGCTAAAGAAATGATGGACGCCGACCAAAATAAAGTTGAATCCATCCAAGAAAAAGCAGATGCTACAGCCTCTAAAGAAAAAGAAGCTCAAACTGCCTTCGATGCACAGAAAGCTCGCTCTGGTGAAGCTGTTATTCATATGGGAAATCCAGTTCATCATTTGACAGATGAAGAAAAAGCTTATTATGGTCTTGATAAGAACGATATCACATTTAAAGATGCACTTAGCTATTATGCAAAAAACAGTTGGAAAGAAGATGGTAAAGCTAATCGTCTAATGATGCTTACATCTACTAAAATGTATAAAGCTCTTACAGTTGATTTCAACAAAAACGATGCCAATCGTAAAGTAGATATTGACCATTTAACAGATGCTGAAATTGCGGAAGTTAGTGATTTTTATGCTAAATTAGTAAATGTCTTGCAAGAAAATATGGGATATCCTACAACATATAGAGCTTATGCTGCTCAAGATACACTTGAACATAGTAAGAAAATGGCAAAAGCCTATGAAGCTCGTGGAACTGACCCTGCTGTGGCTGGTCATATTCGCGAAAACAATGGTGTAGAAAACTTAGCTTCAATTTATGCTAGTGATGATATTTCAACAATGCAAGATTTGAAAAACTCTGCATTACGTGCTTTCAAAAATTATTCATTCCTTGATAAACATGCTAATTGGGGACATTTGAATAACAACCTAAACGGTGGTGGTGTTGCCATGACTGTTGCTAACATCAATGGTAAACGTTGGTTTGTCAACTCATTTGGTAGCGATGGTAAACACAAAATCAACCTAAACCAAGACCTTACCAAACTTGAAGCAAAACTAGCTGAAGCACAAAAACAAAACAGTCAAGCTCAAACTGCCCTTACAAATGCTAAAGCAGAATTGGCAGAAGCTTCACATAAATATGCTTCTGCACTTGACGCTAAAACAGAAGCTGAAAAAGAATTGGCAAGCAAAACAGCTAGTCCACTTCAAACAGAAGTTGCTGAAAAGAACTTGCAATTGGCAAACCTTGCTTTGAAAAATGCACAAGAACGTAAAGCAAACGCTGAAAAAGCTGTTGAAAACTTCTCAAGAAGCCAAGCAGAAAAAGAAACTGCTCTCGAAACAGCTAAAGATGAACTAGCTACAGCTAAAACTACTCAAAAAGATGCTGAAACTGCTCTTACAAATGCGCAAGCAAAATTGCAAGCTGAAGAAAACAAGTTGACAGCTCTTCAAACTGAACAAGCGAAGCTCCATGCAGAAAAAGACAAATTGGTGTCAGATGCCAAAGCGATTGCAACAGAATTGAGTGCTTATCTAAATGCAGATAAAAATCTTGCAGATGCGCAAGCAAAAGTAGCTGATTTGGAAACAAAATTGACTCAAGCAAAATCTACTGCAAAATTGGCACAAGATAAATTGGATGCAGTTACAGCTAAATTGCAAGCTGAACAAGCTAAATTAGCTGAAATCCAAGAAGAGTTTGATAAGTTAGTCAAGGCTGAAAGAAAGGACGACTACAATCTATCAGGTTGGTATTTGGAGTATCTTGCAGGGAAACAAGCGGATAAGAAAACAGATACAGAACTCAAGAAAGTAGAAGATGAAAAACCTTCACAAGATGGCAACTGGATTCAGTCAGCTGGTCGTTGGTGGTACAAACACGCTGACGGTTCATATACAACCAACGGTTGGGAACAAATCAAGGATAAATGGTACTACTTTGACCAAGTAGGTTGGATGCAAACTGGATGGGTCAAAACTGGTGACACATGGTATTACTTGAACAAGTCAGGCTCAATGGCTACAGATTGGGTAAAAGACAACGGTACATGGTATTACCTTAACAAGTCAGGTTCAATGGCTACAGGATGGGTAAAAGATAATGGTACATGGTATTACTTGAACAAGTCAGGCTCAATGGCTACAGGTTGGATAAAAGATAACGGTACATGGTATTACTTGAATAACTCAGGCTCAATGGCTACAGGATGGGTAAAAGATAATGGTTCATGGTACTATCTTGACAAGTCAGGTGCTATGGCTACAGGATGGGTAAAAGATAATGGTTCATGGTACTATCTTGACAAGTCAGGTGCTATGACAACAGGATGGTTTAAAGTTTCTGGTAAATGGTACTACGCCTATAGTTCAGGAGCTTTAGCAGTAAACACCACTACACCAGATGGCTATACAGTCAATACCAACGGTGAGTGGGTAGGATAAGGATGAGAAAAGGAATTTGAAATCATGAAAAATAAAAAAATATTAGTTAGTTCTTTATTAGCAGGTTCGTTGTTATCAGTGGGTCTTATGACTTCTAAACCAATGGAGGTTCATGCTTTAACAGATATGAGTGTCAAGGATACTCAAAATCCCTTGAAAATCACCTTAATACCGACAGCGGGAGGTTCTACATCGGCTACTCTTTTAGTTGACCTACAAAGAAGTTCCAACGTTAATGATAGTACTTCTCTCTATTTTGATATAGTTAATGAGAGTACTGGAACTTTGACTGAATCGCATTATTTTGGTAAATTTGATGGCAAGAATAGATTACAGTCGGGTATTAATTTACTTCTAGTAGAGGATGGCAATTATTATTTAGATATATATAGTGTAGATGATTTTGGAAAACGTTATTTTGGACGTTCAGAAATTTTTAGAATATCAGATAAGGAATACTATCCTATTAAGAAAGTAGAAGCACCCAAAGCTACTGAAGCTCCAAAACAAACCACTAGCTCTAACTCAGGTCAGACTGGTTGGTCAGGTTCTTCTTACTATAAAGCTGGTGTTAAAGTAGTCAATCAATGGATTTTTGATGTTCAGTACAATTCTTACTTCTACCTAAATGCTTCAGGTAACTTTGTTCAAAATGCTTGGTCAGGAAGTTATTACCTCAAATCAGGTGGTTACATGGCTAAGAGCGAGTGGATTTATGACAATAACTATAAATCATACTATTACTTGACAGCAGAGGGTAGCTATGCACGTAATACCTGGGCTGGAAGTTACTACCTTAAATCAGATGGTAAAATGGCCAAGAGTGAGTGGATTTATGATAGTAGCTACCAATCTTACTATTACCTAACGTCAGAAGGAAGCTATGCTCGTAACCAATGGGTAGGTGACTACTACCTCAAATCGAATGGTAAGATGGCAGTCAACGAACGTACCCCAGATGGCTACAAAGTAGATGGCTCAGGTAAGTGGGTAAAATAAGGAATTAGAGTTCAATATGGAAAATGTAATTGGTAAATTAAAAAGCTTATTTGAAACCAAACGTAAGGAGAGCATTGCAGGTTTAGTTGTAATTGCACTAGTGTTAATTTTTGGAATAAAGAAATTAACGACTGATCCCTTAGATGGAACTTATGAAATTTTAACAAAACGTGATCATTTAGTCATGGTGATTAAAGGAAATGCTGGGAACGTCACCTCTGAGGATTCAGACGGAGACAAAGAACAAAGACTAGTGAAAATTGATAAACAAAAGAAAGAATTGACAATCACAGACACTAAAGGAAGAAATTTAGGAAAAACAAAATATATGTTAAAAGATAAGGAACTTTATCTTCAAGAGCCAGATCAAACCTTTAACCGAGTAAAATAGACTACACATTAAAAGCTTACCTCAGTACCCTAAAAGTTACTGGGGTAAGAAATTGTATATAGGGAGAATATGAATGAAATTTAAAAAATTAATAACTCTAGCTAGTTTAGTAGGATTGATTACTTTCTTATTGCCAGTTGTTTCATCGGGTAATCAATCAGTAGCCCCAGTAAGTGAGCATGTAGTTGATTATCTAAATGCGCCTTCTTTACTGATGCTATTTATTGTTTGGTACGGTGCATTTGTAATCATTTTATTATTATCTTTATTTATAGTAAATAGAAGAGTAATAGCAATTATTCAGTCACTTGTCATTATTTTATTAAGTGCATTTAGCTTGTTTATTCATTTTACATTCTTAAAAGAATTAGTTGGTAGATCTCAATTAGGTTATGGAGCTATTCTATATTTTATCTGTGCTTTGATAAATATTTTTGCGGCGATTGTGATTATAAAAGGTGATAAGACTACTAGTAAACAGATTCATTAAATAACTTTCTTTCAGTAGTAGTTGGGATGAATGTGATAGTAGACATTCTGTGTTATATAGTGATAAGAGAGGTTTTAGGTTAAAATGAAAAAAATTTTATTTCGCTTTCCATTTTGGTATTATTTAAATCCAATTAATTTTTTAGGTGTAGGTGTATTAGGTTTTATCACCTATTACAATACTGTAAGAATATTTTCAGAAATTGCTGAGTTTGAGAAATTTAATGTTGCTCATTCACATAATCAGTTTTTTGTAATATTAGGTATTGTGTTCCATATTATTTGGGCAATTTTAAATGTTTTATTATATCCGTATGTATTTTCTTACATTTTTAAAGTAGTCTCAAATATTATCCCAAAAGGATTTTTCTTCAGTTTAATATTTAAGCAAATAGGTGCGGCCTATAGAGAAGAAATGGATAAAGGGGATATTTATTTAAAACATAGAATCTATTATGATTATCGTGGATATCCTACATCCATTGAACCAGTATATGATAGAGCAATTGATCGTGCACTTGACGCAGTTAGTGGAATGTTTGCGATTCAGTTTGGAATTAGGGTTGTGTGTATTAGTCTTGGGATAGTAGCTTTATTTGCATCATGGTATTTTACCATCTTTTATGGTTGGTTCTTTGCCATTAAATATAATCGTGAACATCCTATCAAAAAAAAGAGTCAAAATGAAGCAGTAAAAATGCCTTCAATGCAAAAAGTGAATCAAACTCCTGAAGTACAGGGGAGTGAATTAGATTATGAAAGTCCAATATCTAGTAATCATAGAAGTCAAGAAATGTCTTCGCAAAAAAGAAAAGTGTCTGATTTATTAACTCAAGAAAGGGTAGAAAAGGCTGGGAATATTTTGGAAAAACTGCTCTCAATCTTAATTAGAATTAGTATTGGATTTTTCAAAGTTTTAGGAAAAGTTGTATTGTTTACTTTTAAAGTTACGGGGGGAATTGCTAGAGGTATTGAGCATTCTGTGGAAGATTCAATCAGAAGAATGTTTTAGTCAGTTAAATATAAACTTAAATATTACATAAAACTGATAGATAGATTAATAAATGATAAAATCTAAATGAAATGATATCTATAAGTCATTTTATTTAGATTTTTCATGGTTTAGAAAGATATTAGAAAAATGACAACATATAAAGTAGGAACAAGTTTTACTGCATGGTCTTTTTGGGAAGCTTATTCGAAGGCTAACGATGGGGATATTCTTGCATTTGAAGAAGGTTATATGCTTGAACTACCCGCAGGAAGACACTATAAGATAGAAAAAAGCATAAAAATAGTTGGGAAAATTTCTGGGACCGAAGGTGGAGGAACGCTTTATCACAATACTATAGCAGCGACTCTGCAAATTATGAACGGCGTTACAGTTCAGTTTGAAAATATTTGGTTTCAAGTAGATGACCACCGTTGTGCTTTAGTAATAAAGGGTAATTCAAATGTAGTTCTAAATACTGTATACTTTAATGAACAATTAGAAAATAAAAAAGTTTTCATATTGGTTGAAGGTAAGTCAAAATTGTTAATCGAAAATGCAGGCAATCAATTATATAATGGTTCTCACAGCACAACATCAATTAAAGTTAGTAATTCTACTCTAGAACTAAAGCATGCTGAGTTAAATATAAAATTGAATGCAGATAAGGGCTCTTCTATTCAAATGGAAAATACAGCGATTGAGAGATGGGGTTCTAATATATTAAATATAAAAGATTCATCAGTAACTTCCATAAATACCGTCTTAAAAGGGGGGGACGCTGAACAAGAATACCCTGCTGTTTTTTTAAGTCGTTCGACTGCAAAATTACAAAATACAGAAGTCATTCAACCGTTGTATCAAGCAGCTGTTTGTTTAAAAAATAGTTCTAGTCTTGAATCAACTGGAGATTCTTTGACATCAATAAGGGCAATTAGTAGTCGAGTCTGTATAGAGCAAACGGTCATTAGGGAATCTCTTATGTTAGAATCAAATTCATTTTGTAGAGTTAGTGACTATGTTGACATCAAAGGGGAGAACGAGGAAAAAGTTGATATTTATTGTTGGGCTTCTGTCTTAATAGCAAATACAATAAAATTAAATCGTATTGTTAAACCCAATATTCGGCTTTCAAAGAATTCATACTTAATTGCGGATACTATTCTTGAAGAATTTGAAAATACGGATGGTATAATATGGGATATTTCAGATGATAGCTGTAAAATTTTGAATGAAGAGAGTACAAATTCAGAACTACAAGAGGAAATCAGTGAGACTATCGAACACAATTATGAGGAAGAACTGTATAGCTTGATTGGTTTAAATAATGTAAAAAAAGAAGTTCAAAAATTATTAAGAACAGTAGAATTCAATCAAAAAAGATTATCAGAAGGTCTTCCAATTCAAGAACAATCTCTACATTCGGTTTTTACAGGAAATCCTGGTACAGGGAAGACAACAGTAGCAAGATTGTTAGGTAGAGTTCTCTTTGACAGAGGTGTTCTCCCTGGAGATGAATTTAAATTTATTGAGGTTTCTGAGTCGGATCTTATTGCAACTCATATTGGTGAGACAGCAGTACAAACGCAAGCAATATTGGAAAAGGCTAAAGGTGGTATTCTTTTTATTGATGAAGCATATACTTTAAATAAAGGAAAATCATCTCAACATAATTTTGGACTAGAGGCTATAAATACGATACTCAAGTATATGGAAGATCACCGCAATGAGATTATGATTATATTTGCGGGGTACACTAAAGAAATGGAACAGTTTTTTGAAACAAATCCTGGATTAAAGTCACGTGTACCAAATACATTCTTCTTTGAGGACTATTCTGGTGATGAAATTGTCGAAATGGGATTGAAAAATCTTCAGAAATCTTCGTATCAACTTGAAGACGAAGCTTATTATGCTATGAGAGTCAAGCAGGCCTATAGTCGCTCGTTAGATCATAGTAATGGACGATGGATTCGAAATTTTAATGAACACTTAATGAGAGCTTTAGCTAATCGTGTTGTTGAGACGCAGGTTGATGACTATGTGACAATTATCAATGATGATATAGATGATATTCTTCTTCAAGGCACTCAAAAACCAGAAGAAAATCAAAAAGATGCTTTGGAACAACTACAAAACTTGATAGGAATAGAGAAAGTTAAAAAACAGGTTGAACAATTTATTTCATTAGCAGAGTTGAATAAGAAGAGGGAAGAACAAGGCGCTGCTGTAAGCGAGTTCTCACTTCATTCCTTATTCTTGGGAAATCCAGGGACTGGAAAAACTACCGTAGCTCGTATCGTAGGAAAAATTCTGTATCAAAAGGGAATTATTCCTCAAAATAAATTCATAGAGGTATCTCGTAGCGATTTAGTAGCTGGGTATGTAGGGCAAACGGCTATCAAGACGCAGGAAGTATTGAAATCTGCTTTAGGAGGAGTTTTGTTCATTGATGAAGCATACACGCTATCAAATTCTAATGAAGATCGATTTGGTAAAGAAGCAATTGATGAGATTCTTAAATTCATGGAAGATCATAGAAGAGATATTGTCATTATCTTTGCTGGATATACAAAGGAAATGGAAGAATTTCTCTCAGTAAATTCAGGACTACCAAGCCGAATTCCAAATACTTTTGATTTTGAAGATTATACAGCAGATGAAATTATTCAAATTGGTTTATTAGGATTAAACAATCAAGGATACTTTATCGATGTGGACTATTATACTCAAACTATTAAATCTTTGTATAACAAAATCAATGATTGTAGTAATGGTCGCTGGATTAGAAATATTAATGAAAAAATCATTAAGAATTTATCGATTAGAGTATCACGTGAGAACGTGACTGATTTGTCGACAATAGATAAAATCGATATTGAGAGAATGATGCTAGAATATGAGAGATTATAAAAATATGGAAAATCGTTTGAAATTACTAAACAAACTACTGGTGGTTATTTGTTCTATATTAGGTTTGTTTTCACTAGTGAATTCAGCCCAAGCTGACAGTACTGACTACAACCAACTATTGCCACAAATCACTGAGAAGTGGGAGAGTAAACATCTATTTGAAAATAATATTAATAGACTTGGTTACGCTTTGAAGGATATTGACAAAAATGGGACGGATGAATTATTAATCGGTTTGACCAATGGTGAAAAATGGGAACTGTTTGAAGTATATTATATGAATGGTAATACTCCCACTCCATTATTTGATAGATTTTGGGATACAAGTCTTAGAATGGGGACAGTTATTGATACCTACACAGATGGTAGTATTATGGTGTTCGAAAGTGCTCCAGGGATTATGTCATATAGATTGTTCCAACTTTCTAAAGAAAATAAGGAGGCAAGTTTAATTAAAAAAGGTGAATTTAGAGCAGGAGAAGGTGATCTAGGCGAGTTAAATCTTGATTCTAAAACAAAAATAGATACCTCAACTATTGAATATACTTCTCTAAATCTCCCGATTGTTGGAGATAATATGGATCCTAATCCCCCTATGCCCAAGCCCCTTGTTGATGCTAAAATTGGTGATGAAATTCCTCTCCCATCCGAATTAGTGGGTACTTGGATTAATAAAGAACCTAATAATGGTACTAAACCTGGTAGAGCTTCATCACTCATTTTAGGAGAAGATGGAAACTACACTGGAACCTTTAAAGATGGAGATATTAAAGGAAAATTATCTCGACTAAAAAAAGTGAGTGAGAACGGATTTATTGTCTTAAAAGAGAAAAATGACGGAGAAGCTTTCTTTTTTAGTGTAGGTTTAGGAGCAGTTTTGCTTCCTGGTGAGCGAATTGATTTTGGGCTGGTATTGGAAGGACGGAATTTATATAATGCGTCATGGTTAGTCAAAGAAGGAGAGGAAGACTATTCTAAGCCCACCATGCTCGCAACTTTTGTAAATCCAAATTATGGTCCTAAGAAAATAGAGAAAAAATCAGAGCAAGAAGTAGCGAAACAAGGAGATACAGTGCCAGAATCAACTCAAGACAGTAGTGAGGAGATAAAGCCAGAACAAAAACTATTCGGAAACATTCCAGTGTTTGCCATTGTTGCAGGAGCTGGACTCGTTCTTGTTTTAATCCTTGCTATATTTTTGTTTAAAAAATAAGATTTTATAAAATCCTTATGATTTACTATTAGATAAAAAACCTCAAGAACTAGGGTTGAAAGCTAGTTCTTGAGGTTTTTAGGTTATTCGATTTAGAGTGACTCTCAACTATCAAACTGGACTTCTTCTAGGAGATAGTCGATAAAGCGTTCACCCATCTTGGATAGGCTGGTTTTTTCATGCTGGATATAGACCAGCTCAATTGGGTCATCAATGTCCAGTGGGATAGAAACGATATTGTCTCCGTTGAGGTTGCTGTTCAAAATCCCTGTTGCAATGGTATATCCATCCAAACCAATCAAGAGATTAAAGAGGGTGGCACGGTCACTAACCACAATGGATTTCTTGTGGTGCTCTTGAGAAAGAATCTCTTCTGAAAAGTAGAAGGAGTTGTGCGTCCCCTGGTCATAGCTGAGGTAAGGGAAGTTTTCCAAATCCGATAGTTTGACCTTGTCTTTTTTTGCCAGAGGGTTGGTCTTGCTGACAAAGATATGCGGTTGAGCGGTAAAAAGATGGTGAGCCAGCAGGTGGTTGTCATCCAGCATTTTCGTTAAAACATCACGGTTGTAGCTGTTCAAAAAGAGGACACCGACCTCACTACGGAAGTTCTTGACGTCGTCGATAATTTCCCAAGTCCGAGTTTCACGAAGGAAGAGCTCGTATTTCTCCATATCACTTTTCTTGAGCAGAGAGACAAATGCATTGACCACAAAGGCATAGTGTTGAGACGAAACGCTAAAGAGTTCGCGGTGGGCGACAGGATTTTTATAACGTTCCTCTAGAAGCTGAGTTTGCTCGACAACCTGACGGGCATAAGATAGAAACTCCATCCCATCACGGGTCAAGGTGATACCCTTGGGATTTCGGATAAAAATCTCAATCCCCATTTCATTTTCCAAATCTCTCACTGCATTGGAAAGACTTGGCTGAGTGATAAAGAGTTGCTTGGCTGCCTCATTCATAGAGCCAGTTTCGACGATTTTGATAATATAGTGTAATTGTTGAATTCTCATGTTTTTATTGTACCACACTTGCGTCAGAATCGCCAAAGAAGATAGGAAAATCAGGGGGAGTGTGTGGGTCTCTTCTTGAAAAAAAGACAAAATTTTGCTAGAATGAGTTTTATGAAAACATTCTATGATGTGCAGCAATTCCTCAAACGATTTGGTATTATTGTTTACATGGGAAAACGCTTATATGATATTGAACTGATGAAGTTGGAACTCTCTCGGATTTACGATGCAGGGTTGATGGACAAATTAGACTATCTGGAAGCGGAAGCGGTTCTTCGCAGAGAGCACAAGATAGAATTGGATTATATTGAGAAAAATGGAGAAAAGAACTAATGGTTACTTGGATTTTGTGGGCACTTATACTAGCAATGTTGGCATGGATGGGCTTTAATTATCTTCGTATTCGCCGTGCGGCTAAAATTGTAGACAATGAGGAGTTTGAAGCCTTGATTCGTACGGGTCAATTGATTGATTTGCGCGATCCAGCAGAATTCCACAGAAAACATATCCTTGGGGCCCGCAATATTCCTTCAAGTCAGTTGAAGACTAGTCTTGCAGCCCTTCGTAAGGATAAACCTATCCTTCTCTACGAAAACCAACGTGCGCAACGTGTGACAAATGCAGCCCTTTACTTGAAAAAACGAGGTTTTTCTGAGATTTATATCCTTTCTTATGGACTGGATTCTTGGAAAGGGAAAGTGAAGACTAGCTAACTTTATTTCCAAATTAGTCGAATGATAGATAAAGCTAGCATTTTATGGTATCATCATTTATATTAATTTTAAGGAGATTTTATAATATGAATTCACAAGAAAAGAAAAAAACTTCACTTATTTTAGGTATCTTATCTATCGTCCTTGGTTTGTTATTTCCAATTGTAGGCCTGATTTTGGGGATCATAGGATTGGTCTTGGCTTTTTCATACCAAAAAGAATCTGGACTAGACTATAAAACAGAAAAAATTCTCAACATCGTAGGACTTGTGGTTTCTGTACTTAACTGGATTGTAGCCGTCGCAGTATTTTTTAGATAAGCAATAAACAAAAAGCTTTAAACATAAAGCTTTTTTCTTTTATCCACTTTTCTCTAAGTGATTTTTAATGATTTCCAATTCCTCTGGATTCAAAGGACGGTAATGGCCTTCTGTTAGTTCTGTGTCTAATGTAAAATCACCGAATTGAACTCGTTTGAGGGAGGTCACCTTGACACCAACCGATAGGAACATTTTCTTGATTTGGTGAAATTTTCCTTCTGAAATGGTAATAGAGGCTTGACTGAGGGAAGGACTTGCAGATAGAATCTCTAGTCTTGCAGGTTTACAGACAGTACCATCTAAAAAGACAATTCCCTTTTGAAAGGCTTGGATATGGTCAGGTGTTAGAAGTCCATTGACCTCAACTCGATAAGTCTTATCGACATGATATTGGGGATGGAGGAGTTGAAAGCCCAAGGGGCCGTTATCGGTCAAGAGGAGGAGACCTGTCGTATCTCGGTCCAGTCGACCGACGGCATAGAGCTTGTCAGACTGGATGTCAGGCGGAAGCAAGTCCATGACGGTTGGAAGTTCCTTGTCTTTGTTGGCTGTAACGACACCAGCTGGCTTATGAAGCATAAGATAGGTGTGTTCATAGCCGTGAATGATTTGGTCCTGAAAAAGGAGTTCTTGTAGTCCTGTATCGATATTTTGGGCTAGGGAGCGAGCTGGGCAACTATCGACGAGAATGTCCCCTTTGAGTAAGGCTTGTTTCATGGTCTTTCGGCTGATTTTTTCTTGGGCTAATAAATTATCTAAACGCATACTGTGCCTATCTTATCATAAGTTGTTTGCTTTGAAAAGGCTTGATGTGAAAAGAAAAGCGGAGTGAAAACATTTACACTTGCTTGAGTTATGTTATTTACTTGAAAATATGGTATAATCGTTCAGTTAGAAAATAAATTTTGAATATTATAGAGGAAATCATGACAAAATTAAGAGAAGATATCCGTAACATTGCGATTATCGCCCACGTTGACCACGGTAAAACAACCCTCGTTGACGAATTATTGAAACAATCAGAAACGCTTGATGCACGTACTGAATTGGCAGAGCGTGCTATGGACTCAAACGATATCGAAAAAGAGCGTGGAATTACCATCCTTGCTAAAAATACAGCCGTTGCCTACAACGGAACTCGTATCAACATCATGGATACACCAGGACACGCGGACTTTGGTGGAGAAGTTGAGCGTATCATGAAAATGGTTGACGGTGTTGTCTTGGTCGTAGATGCTTACGAAGGAACCATGCCACAGACTCGTTTCGTATTGAAAAAAGCTTTGGAACAAGACCTTGTCCCAATCGTGGTTGTTAACAAAATCGATAAGCCATCAGCTCGTCCAGCAGAAGTAGTGGACGAAGTCTTAGAACTCTTCATCGAACTTGGGGCTGATGACGACCAGCTTGATTTCCCAGTGGTTTATGCTTCAGCAATCAACGGAACTTCTTCATTATCAGATGATCCAGCTGACCAAGAAGCTACTATGGCACCAATCTTTGACACGATTATCGACCATATTCCAGCTCCAGTAGATAACTCAGATGAGCCTTTGCAGTTCCAAGTATCACTTTTGGACTACAACGACTTCGTTGGCCGTATCGGTATCGGTCGTGTCTTCCGTGGTACTGTTAAGGTTGGGGACCAAGTTACCCTTTCTAAACTTGACGGCACAACTAAAAACTTCCGTGTTACAAAACTCTTCGGTTTCTTTGGTTTGGAACGTCGTGAAATCCAAGAAGCTAAAGCGGGTGATTTGATTGCCGTTTCAGGTATGGAAGATATCTTTGTCGGTGAAACCATTACTCCGACAGATGCAGTAGAAGCTCTTCCAATCCTACACATCGATGAGCCAACTCTTCAAATGACTTTCTTGGTCAACAACTCACCATTTGCTGGTAAAGAAGGTAAATGGGTAACTTCTCGTAAGGTGGAAGAACGTTTACAGGCAGAATTGCAAACAGACGTTTCCCTTCGTGTCGACCCAACTGACTCTCCAGATAAATGGACTGTTTCAGGACGTGGAGAATTGCACTTGTCAATCCTTATCGAAACAATGCGTCGTGAGGGCTATGAACTTCAAGTATCTCGTCCAGAAGTTATCGTAAAAGAAATCGACGGTGTTAAATGTGAGCCATTTGAGCGTGTACAAATCGATACTCCAGAAGAATATCAAGGATCTGTTATCCAAAGCCTTTCTGAACGTAAGGGTGAAATGTTGGATATGATTTCAACTGGTAATGGTCAAACTCGTTTGGTCTTTCTTGTTCCAGCGCGTGGGTTGATCGGTTACTCAACTGAGTTCTTGTCAATGACTCGTGGTTACGGTATCATGAACCATACCTTCGACCAATACTTGCCATTGATTCCAGGTGAAATTGGTGGACGTCACCGTGGTGCCCTTGTTTCTATCGATGCTGGTAAAGCTACAACTTACTCCATCATGTCTATCGAAGAACGCGGTACTATCTTTGTCAACCCAGGTACTGAAGTTTACGAAGGAATGATCATCGGTGAAAACTCTCGTGAAAACGACTTGACAGTTAACATCACTAAGGCTAAACAAATGACCAACGTTCGTTCAGCTACTAAGGACCAAACAGCTGTTATCAAGACACCTCGTATCTTGACACTTGAAGAGTCTCTTGAGTTCTTGAATGACGATGAGTACATGGAAGTAACGCCTGAGTCTATCCGTTTGCGTAAACAAATCCTTAACAAGGCAGAGCGTGAGAAAGCTAACAAGAAGAAAAAATCAGCTGAATAAGAGCTAGAAAGAGATAAAGATGGTTTATTTAATCATAGGACTCCTCTTATTACTACTCTATGTATTTGCGACACCAGAAAGCATTAAAGGGACAGTCAATATCGTCCTTGTCGTCTTTGCTTTCGTAGCACTCTTGATTTTACTCATGTTGTCTGTTCTGCAAATCTTTCAGCTACCGACAGAATTCTTTATCGCAATCGCCATGCTCTTCCTAGCATACTTTAGCTTGCGAGATATTACCCTCATGTCGGTCCATAAAAGTAAAAGAAGATAAAAAGAGAGTTTTGGCTCTCTTTTTTGCTTGTTAGAATGCTGAATCTGAGCATTTTCGTTTAGAATTATTTCCATAAAAATGGTAAAATAGTAAGAGTAGAAATGGAGTTTGAGACATGAAAGTAATAGATCAATTTAAAAATAAGAAAGTCCTTGTTTTAGGTTTGGCCAAGTCTGGTGAATCTGCAGCTCGTTTGTTGGATAAGCTAGGTGCCATTGTGACAGTAAATGACGGGAAACCTTTCGAGGACAATCCAGCTGCCCAAAGTTTGCTGGAAGAAGGAATCAAGGTTATCACAGGTAGCCATCCTTTGGAACTTTTGGATGAAGAGTTTGCCCTTATGGTGAAAAATCCAGGTATCCCCTACAGCAATCCCATGATTGAAAAGGCTTTGGCCAAAGGTATCCCTGTTTTGACTGAGGTGGAATTGGCTTACTTGATTTCAGAAGCACCGATTGTTGGTATTACTGGTTCAAATGGTAAAACAACCACAACGACTATGATTGGGGACGTTTTGACTGCTGCTGGGCAACATGGTCTCTTATCAGGGAATATCGGCTATCCAGCTAGTCAAGTGGCTCAAACTGCGACAAATAAGGACACGCTTGTCATGGAACTTTCTTCTTTCCAACTCATGGGTGTTCAAGAATTCCATCCTGAGATTGCGGTTATTACTAACCTCATGCCAACTCATATCGATTACCATGGATCATTTGAGGAATATGTAGCAGCCAAGTGGAATATCCAGAACAAGATGACAGCAGCTGATTTCCTTGTCTTGAACTTTAACCAAGACTTGGCAAAAGAATTGGCTACTAAAACACAAGCTACCGTTGTACCATTCTCAACACTTGAAAAGGTTGATGGAGCTTATTTGGAAGATGGTCAGCTCTACTTCCGTGGAGAAGTGGTCATGGCAGCTAGCGAAATCGGAGTTCCAGGTAGCCACAATGTGGAAAATGCTCTTGCGACTATTGCTGTAGCCAAGCTTCGTGGTGTAGACAATCAAACTATTAAAGAAACTCTTTCAGCCTTTGGTGGTGTCAAACACCGTCTCCAGTTTGTGGATGAAATCAAGGGTGTCAAATTCTATAATGATAGCAAATCAACCAATATCTTGGCTACTCAAAAAGCCTTGTCAGGATTTGACAACAGCAAGGTCATCTTGATTGCAGGTGGTTTGGACCGTGGTAATGAGTTTGACGAATTGGTGCCAGATATTACTGGACTCAAGAAGATGGTCATTCTCGGTCAGTCTGCAGAACGTGTCAAACGGGCAGCAGATAAGGCTGGTGTGGCATATGTGGATGCTACTGACATTGCAGATGCGACCCGCAAGGCCTACGAACTTGCGACTCAAGGAGATGTAGTCCTTCTCAGTCCAGCCAATGCTAGCTGGGATATGTATGCTAACTTTGAAGTACGTGGCGACCTCTTTATCGACACAGTAGCGGAGTTAAAGGAATAATATGAAAAAAATTGTCTTTACAGGTGGGGGGACGGTTGGACACGTTACCCTCAATCTTTTGTTAATGCCCAAGTTCATCGAAGATGGCTGGGAAGTCCACTATATCGGGGACAAGCGTGGCATCGAACACCAAGAAATCCTCAAGTCAGGTTTGGATGTCACCTTCCACTCCATTGCGACTGGCAAATTACGTCGTTATTTCTCTTGGCAAAATATGCTGGATGTATTTAAAGTTGGCTGGGGAATTGTCCAATCGCTCTTTATCATGTTGCGACTTCGTCCACAAGCACTTTTTTCAAAGGGAGGCTTTGTCTCTGTGCCACCTGTTATCGCAGCACGTGTTTCAGGAGTGCCAGTCTTTATTCACGAATCTGACCTGTCTATGGGCTTGGCCAATAAAATAGCTTATAAATTTGCGACGAAGATGTATTCAACCTTTGAGCAAGCTTCAAGTTTGTCTAAGGTTGAGCATGTGGGAGCAGTGACCAAGGTTTCAGATCAAAAAAATCCAGAACCAGATGAATTGGTAGATATTCAAACCCACTTTAATCCTAAATTGCCAACTGTATTGTTTGTCGGTGGTTCTGCAGGTGCTCGTGTCTTTAACCAATTGGTGACAGACCATAAGAAAGAGCTGACAGAACGCTACAATATTATCAATTTAACTGGAGATTCTAGCCTGAATGAGTTGAGCCAAAATCTTTTTCGTGTTGACTATGTGACCAATCTCTATCAGCCCTTGATGGAATTGGCTGATATTGTTGTGACACGAGGTGGTGCCAATACGATTTTTGAGCTCTTGGCCATGGCAAAATTACATGTCATTGTGCCACTTGGTCGTGAAGCTAGTCGTGGAGACCAGATTGAAAATGCGGCTTACTTTGTAAAAAAAGGCTATGCAGAAGAGCTTCAAGAAAGCGATTTGACCTTGGATAGTTTGGAAGAGAAGCTTTCTCACTTACTAAGCCACAAGGAAGAATATAAAACTAATATGAAGGCTTCTAAGGAATTGAAATCTCTAGCAGATTTTTATCAATTGTTGAAAAAAGATTTATCATAAGGAAAGTAAATGTCAAAAGATAAGAAAAATGAGGGCAAAGAAATCCTCGAAGAATTGAAAGAGTTATCAGAATGGCAGAAACGAAACCAAGAATATCTAAAAAAGAAGGCTGAAGAAGAGGCGGCCCTAGCTGAGGAGAAGGAAAAGGAAAGACAAGCTCGAATGGGAGAAGAATCTGAGAAGTCAGAGGATCAGGAGAGTGAAACAGACCAGGAAGATGAAGAATCAGCTAAGGAAGAGTCTGAAGAAAAAGTAGAATCCTCAGAGGGTGACAAAGAGGAAGAAGAGATAGAAGAATCAGGGTCTAAAGAGGGCGAGGAACAGGATAAAAAGGCTACAAAAGAAAAAACAGCCAAAGCAAAGATTCCTGGCCTCCATATCTTACGAGCCTTAACGATTTTATTTCCAAGTCTGCTTTTATTGATTGTCTCTGCCTACTTACTCAGTCCTTATGCGACCATGAAGGATATCCGTGTTGAGGGAACGGTGCAAACTACGGCTGATGATATCCAACAGGCTTCAGGCATTCAGGATACGGATTATACGATTAACCTTCTGCTAGACAAGGCAAAATATGAAGAGCGGATTAAGTCTAATTATTGGGTTGAATCAGCTCATCTTGTTTATCAATTTCCAACTAAGTTCACTATCAAGGTCAAGGAATATGATATTGTTGCCTACTATGTTTCTGGTGAAAATCATTATCCTATTCTTTCCAGTGGTCAGCTTGAGACCAGTGCTGTGAGCTTGGTCAGTCTGCCAGAAACTTATTTGTCTGTTCTCTTTAATGACAGTGAACAAATCAAGGCTTTTGTCTCAGAACTTTCTCAAATTAGCCCGGAACTCAAGGCTGCTATCCAAAAGGTGGAATTAGCCCCAAGCAAGGTGACTTCAGATTTAATTCGATTAACCATGAATGATTCGGACGAAATCTTGGTTCCCCTGTCTGAAATGAGCAAGAAATTGCCTTATTATAGTAAGATTAAGCCTCAATTGTCAGAACCAAGTGTGGTCGATATGGAAGCTGGAATCTACAGCTACACTGTAGCGGATAAATTAATTATGGAGGCAGAAGAAAAAGCCAAAAAAGAGGCCGAAGAAGCTGAGAAAAAGCAGGAAGAAGAACGTAAACGTTTAGAAGAAGAAAAGAAAAAACAAGAGGAAGAGAGCAATCGAAACCAAACAAGTCAGCGTTCATCGCGTCGCTAGGTTTACCTTTTCTCCTAGAGCTCTTTAGGTGCCATGTTTTTACTTGACAAGTGCTAGTAGAAATAATATAATAGTAAAAAACCTTTAAAGCAGTCCAGAGAGGCAGCTAAGGTTAGACGGTGAAAGGGTGGAGACTACCCATTTTTCGTGGAACCTTGCTGTTGGCAGGTTCCTTTTTTCGTGGCTTCTGTTGCCCAGACTCTCTCACTAGCAAAGGTAGAAGGAGAAACCTATGCGAGAACATCGTCCAGTCATTGCTCTTGATTTTCCTAGTTTTGAGGCAGTCAAGGGATTCTTAGCTCTTTTTCCAGCAGAAGAAAGCCTTTATCTCAAGGTAGGGATGGAGCTTTATTACGCAGCGGGGCCTGAGATTGTGTCCTACTTGAAAGGCTTGGGTCATAGTGTCTTTTTGGATCTCAAGCTTCATGACATTCCCAATACAGTCAAATCAGCTATGAAGGTTCTATCTCAGCTTGGTGTTGATATGACTAATGTTCATGCTGCTGGCGGTGTAGAGATGATGAAGGCTGCGCGTGAAGGCCTTGGAAGTCAAGCCAAATTGATTGCTGTTACTCAGCTCACATCAACGTCAGAATCTCAGATGAAGGAGTTTCAAAATATCCAAACCAGCCTGCAAGAGTCTGTGATTCATTATGCTAAGAAGACAGCTGAAGCTGGCTTGGATGGTGTCGTTTGCTCGGCTCAGGAAGTACAAGTCATCAAGCAGGCTACCAATCCAGAGTTTATCTGTCTGACACCGGGCATTCGTCCGGCCGGTGCTGCAGTAGGAGATCAAAAACGCGTCATGACACCTGCTGATGCCTATCAAATCGGTAGTGACTATATCGTGGTGGGACGTCCCATTACTCAAGCTGAAAATCCTGTTGCAGCTTATCATACCATCAAGGATGAATGGACACAGGACTGGAATTAAAGAAAAAGATTAGAAAAATAAAAGGAGAAGACCATGACACTTGCTAAAGATATCGCTAGCCACCTCTTGAAAATTCAAGCCGTTTACCTCAAACCAGAGGAGCCTTTCACTTGGGCATCTGGCATCAAGTCACCGATTTACACTGATAACCGTGTGACACTAGCCTATCCAGAAACTCGTACACTAATTGAAAATGGTTTTGTGGATGCTATTAAAGAAGCCTTTCCAGAGGTTGAAGTGATTGCAGGAACTGCAACAGCAGGAATTCCACATGGAGCTATTATTGCTGATAAGATGAACTTGCCATTTGCCTATATCCGTAGCAAACCAAAAGACCACGGAGCTGGTAATCAAATCGAAGGTCGCGTGGCTCAAGGTCAAAAAATGGTAGTGGTTGAAGACCTTATTTCAACTGGTGGTTCTGTTCTCGAGGCCGTAGCCGCAGCTAAACGCGAAGGAGCAGATGTGCTTGGAGTAGTAGCGATTTTCAGCTACCAATTGCCAAAAGCAGATAAGAACTTCTCAGATGCAGGTGTCAAACTTGTGACACTTTCAAACTACAGCGAACTCATCCACCTAGCCCAAGAAGAAGGTTACATCACGCCAGAAGGACTCGACCTTCTAAAACGCTTTAAAGAAGACCAAGAAAATTGGCAAAATGCCTAAGACATAGAAAATCAGGTAGTCACTAGGATTACCTGATTTCTTTTTTTTGATTTTCAAAGAGTATTAGTTGACTTTTCCACCTTCAACAACCAGGTCATCTGCTTTAGCAGCGTCACCGTAGGTTGGGTGAAGTGTTTTTTCATAGGCCTTGTGGAAGAAGTTTTCCTTACCTAATTTTTCAATATCTTTATTAATGAAGTCTAGCAATTCTTGGTTGCCTTTTTGAACGGCTGCCGCAATGGTATCTGGATTACCGAGGGAAGTAATGCCTACTTCAAATCCTTTATTTTCAAGCGCCCAAGCTAGAACTTCCGTATTGTCAGTTGAAAAGGCATCTCCACGTCCGTCAAGAAGGGCTTGGTAGGCATCGCTATATTGGTCGTATTTTTGGAGTTTTACTTCTGGGTGATTTTTTTCAAAATAAGTTTCAGCAGTCGTTCCTTTTGTGACAATCAAGGTTTTACCTTCAAGTTGTTTGACGTCTGTAATGAGACCAGTTTTAGGTGATACGACACCAAGAGAAACTTTCATATATGGAAGGGCAAAATCAACTTGTTTCTTACGTTCGTCAGTTACTGTAAAGTTGGCAAGGGTAATATCCACCTTGTTTGAAATCAAGTATTCAGCACGGTTGGCAGCGTCGACTGAAACGTATTTAACCTTCACCCCAAGGTCTTGTGCTAATTGGTTCCCAAGTTCAATATCGTAACCTTGGTAAGAACCGTCATTGTCAACGTAGCCAAAGGGTTTTTTATCTCCAAACACGGCGATTCGTAGTTCACCGCTTTTTTTGATTTCATCGATTGTGCGAGCCTTGGCAGAAGTTTTTCCAGATGAGGAACCAGCATTTCCACCTGAACTACAAGCTGTGACAAAGATAAGGGCAAAGGCAAGTGCCAAAACAGTTAAGAGTGGTTTGAATAGTTTCATAAGAATCTCCTTTATAGATATGAGCCAAATTGGCTAAAGTCAAAGACGTTTAAAAATTCCTGGGCTCGTTTGGTTTGAGGATTGGTAAAGAAGGCTTGAGCTGTTCCTTCTTCAGCAATTTTCCCTTGGTCTAGAAAGATAATGCGGTCTGCAATAGCTTGGGCAAACTGCATTTCGTGGGTTACTAAAATCATGGTACGGCCTTCTTGGGCCAAATCATTGATAAGTTCCAGCACCTCACGTACCATTTCTGGGTCCAGAGAAGCAGTCACTTCGTCAAAGAGGATAATTTCTGGATGCATGAGCAGGGCACGGACAATCGCAACCCGTTGCTTCTGTCCACCAGATAATTGACGAGCAAAGCTATGTTGTTTATCCAACAAACCGACACGCTCTAGTAGTTGCAAAGCTTCTTCCGTTACTTCCTTCTTGTCTCTTCCCTGAGCCTTGATAGGCCCTAGGATGAGGTTTTGTAGGACATCTAGATGGGGAAAGAGTTCATAACTTTGAAAGACCATGCCAATCTTTTGGCGAACGAGGTGAAAATCTTTTTTATTTTCAACGATAGACTGACCATCCAGTAGGATATCTCCACCTTGAATACTTTCTAAGCCATTGAGGCAACGAAGGAGGGTACTTTTTCCACAACCAGATGGCCCCAGAATAACCACAACTTCCCCTTTTTTGATATCTAGAGAAAGTCCTTGGAGGATGGGATTGTCTCCGAAGGATTTTTTTAGTTCCTTGATTTTTAGGATAGTTTCAGACATTTAGTTCCTCCAATGTTTTTCTAAGTGAGTGGATAGTTTGGAAATGGGAAAGCAGACTGCGAAATACAAGACCAGAATGGTTCCATAAATCCAAAAGGAAGCGGTTGGGATGGTCAAGCGATTGCTATCGATGATTTGTTGTCCAACTTTGGTAACCTCTACAACTCCAATCAATACGACTAAGGAAGTGGTTTTGATCATCCGAGTGACAAGGTTAATGGCCTGCGGTAGCAGTCTTCTCAAAACCTGTGGGATGATGATGTGGTAGTAAAGTTGAACATTGGTTAAACCTAGCGCCTGTCCACTTTCAAACTGATGCTTAGGGAGGGAAGTGATGGCTCCACGTACCAAGTCTCCCATTTCAGCTGTTCCCCAGAGGGTAAAAACGATAATAGCAGAAGTCTCACCTGAGATATTGATATTAAAGTTTCGAGCTAAGCCAAAGTAAACGATGAAGAGTAGCACCAGCTGGGGCATGATACGGATGAATTCTAAATACAATCGTGTCAAAAATCGTACGATTCTAGAATGGGAGGTCATGATGATTCCCATGACTGTCCCGAATATCATGGATAAGAGGACAGACAGGATGGATATGCCAATCGTAACGCCCAATCCCTGTAAGATTCTCAGGAGATTATTTCCCTGAAAGAGTACTTGGATTCCCGAATCCTGCATGGCGGAGCCTCCTTTCTATCCAACTAAAGACCAGTGAGATGGGTAGAAGCATCATCAGATAAGCAACTACCAACATAGCTAGCGCAATGTCTGTCTCATAATAGAGCCCAATCAAGTCCTTGGCAACGTACATGAGGTCGGCCAAAGCTACTGCTGAGAAAACAGAGGTTTCCTTGATGAGGAAAATGACATTGGCACTAAAAGACGGTAGGGCCACCGCTGTTGCTTGCGGAAGAACTACATAGCGAAAGACCTGTAGAGGTGTCAGACCGATTGCTAATCCAATCTCCTGCTGGGTTTGACTGACGGCTTCCAGCCCACTTCGGAAAGATTCTGCCATATAGGAGCCTCCTAAAAAGACCAGTCCTAAAGTGGCACAGACTTCTGAAGATAGGACAATCCCTACTCTAGGAAGTCCGAAGTAGAGAAAGAAGAGTTGAATCAAAAGGGGCGTATTACGTGACAATTCAATATAGGCTGTCGCTACTTGCGCCAAAACAGGGATTCGATAATGCCGGATGATACTAACGATTAAACCGAGCAGAAAAGATCCCAAAATTCCCCAAACTGCAATATGCAAGGTCAGAAGAAATGCCTTTTGATATAGTGGTAGATATTGTTCAACAATGGACCAATCCAAAAATAGAACCTCCCATCTAGAAATAATACAGTTATTGTAGCACTTAAAAGCTCCTTTGGATAATATCTATTTTTTATTGCCGTGATAAGGATTTTTTATCATAGACCTAGAATTTTAAAAATGAAGTCCTCAATGTTTAACTTGACATCTGTCCTTCTTTCTGCTAAAACAAAAAATGTAATCGGTTACAAAGTAATTTTTATAAAGAAGGTGACACATATGTCAGATGAAGTATTCTTATTTGAAGAAATTGAAGAAATCGTAGCTCCTACCGATAGTGAATTTTGGGGAGGAGTTTTACTTGGAACAGAGATAGTTCTCTTAATCGGAGTAGTTAGTTGTTAAATAAATAAGGAGTGATAATCATGCAAGATAACTTTTTATTTGAGGAAATTGAAGAAATCTCAGTACCAGTTAGTGATTTTTCAGCTGGACTTGCAACAGGTATTGGTTTTGGTTTAGCAATTCTTGGTCTTGTTGGCTGTTGAGGTTTGTTAAATTAAAAAATGAGAAAAGTAAATGTATTTGCGGAATAGTTCTCTGTTTTCAAATAATTTACTAACAACGAGTTTATTTCAATTTCATTTTATATAGTCATTTGAATTTTCTGTATTAGTCTTGCAGCAAGAAATCAATAGAATAGTCATTGTTTTATTGATTGCAGACTGAGGGGCTAGAGTATATTTTACTCAGTCCCTCTTTTATTTATTAAAGGTAGGTTTGTTATGAGAATAGTTGATAAGATTAAGATATTATCTACTCCTTATGAGGGACGCTATCATCTATATATACCATCTAGTAAGAAACATATATTAATTGGGGAACAAGAAAAAAATGGTTAGAGCAATTAATAGGTCAAGAATTTACTATATCGGATTTATTGGTGTTAATAGGAGAGAAATATTATTTAAGATTTTATGCTGCTCTCAGTAAAATGGGACTTATAGATTCTATGAAGTCAAGAAAGATAAATATTTTTAAAATATCTTGGGATTTTAATATAACATTATCTGAAACATTAAACTGTAAAAGATTTAATAAAAATTTTGAAAAAATCTTATTTGGCATTTTCCCATTGGCACTTATTTTGCAATGTTTTATTATGTATGTTCATAGGGCGGATATTTTTACTAATTTACAAAACTTCCCAATAATGCTAAAGACTCTCTTATTTTGGTGGATTGTTGTTATTATATCTGCAACGATACATGAATTTAGTCATGCAATAGTTGCGAAGAATTATCAAATTGAAATTCCGAATTGTGGAATAATGCTACTTTTGTTTAATTTGGCTTTTTTTGTAGATTTAAGTGGGGTGCAATTCCTAAAAAATAAAAAACAATTTTTGAAAATTATGTTAGCAGGAATTGCTTCAAATTCTATTTTATCACTTATAGGTTTACTTATTTCAGTGTTTACATCGTATAAATTGCTTGGACTCTTATTTTTTATCATTAACTTGGGCATGATTTTTATTAATTCGATTCCTTTTTTTCAGTATGATAGTGGTATCATTTTAAGATACTTGAAATCCAACAATAATAACTTGAATTTTCAATATATAGTTCAGCTTTTAATAGCATTTATTATTATTTATTTCCCTTTGAGTCAATTATTACACTTTTTAACATCTAACGTTATTGTTCGTAGTATAGGAGGAATGGTTATTTCTATACTACTTTCTATATTATATATGAGAGAAAGGACGAAATATGTTCTACGTAAATAGTTATGTTTTTGCTTATAAAAAAGAAGGTATAATGTATTTGCGTGGTCGGAGTATGCGGGAAATAGCTATAGAACCTCAAATTTCACAAGAATTTATCAACGATTTATTTAATAGTTGTAAGGAACTATTGGAGATAGAAGAAGTATTAGGCAGTAAACTAACATTTGAACTATTAAATGAACAAATTTTAATTTCGGATGAGATAGATATTGATAGTAGGTATTCTAGAACCAAAGGTTACTATTCGTTATTTTATAATGAAGATTATACGAAGATACATGATAAAACAGTATTAGTGTTAGGAGGAGGAGCTTTAGGATGTTATATATCTCTAAGTCTAAGTATGTATGGAGTGAAAAAACTTATCATCGTTGATTACGATATAATAGAATCATCAAATTTAAATAGGCAAATTCTTTATACCGAGTCGGATGTTGGTGAGGAAAAGATTAATGTTCTTTCTGAAAAAATACACAAGTATAATTCAGATGTACAGGTAGTAACTGTTTCTGTTAAAATTGCTTCAATAGAAGACTTAGAAAAGATTGTTGCGGAATATGGGAGTATAGATTTTATCGTTAAAGCAATTGATACACCCGTTGATATTATAAAAATTGTTAATCAATTTGCTGTATCGTATAAGTTACCCTACGTATCAGGAGGGTTTAATGGATACTATCTTATTATTGATAATATATATATCCCTACCATCAGTTGTTGCTTTGGTTGTCGGAATATAAACAAAGACATAAATAAATACACTTTATCTGACAAGACAAAGTGGCCGACTACACCAGAGATGCCTGCTATTTTGGGGGGGATAATGACTAATTTAATAGTTAAAATATTCCTCGAATGTTATGATGAGATTATAATAGATAATGCTTATATTTATAACATGAGAACTCATGCTCTAATTCAAGAAAAATATGTTCTGGAAGATGGAGAATGTCCAGTTTGTAAAAAAAATAACAAAGTGAAAGATAATAATACTAGATTGAAAAAATTTATTCGTTCAGTTTGTTTTTGCTTATTATCAGGAGGAGTAGCTTTTTTATCTACTATTGGACAGTTCGCTGTTATAGAAACACAATTGTTAGTGTTGTTTTTGGGTCTTCTTTTTGCTATGTATTATGCTTACTACAATAAAAATATTCAAACATCTTTGGAAAATATAGTATGGCTTTTTTCATCGTTTGAGATTTTATTTTTGCTTGTTAATATTAGAACATTTATTCAGTTACCAGTGGATGTTTTTATTAGTGTCATAATATTCTTAATGTTGTGGATATTTATTATGTTAGGAATAGTGTGTCTTAGTTATTATTTGACTTTATTATTTAGTAAGGAGGCTTAGTATGTTTAAAAAATTAGGCACAGTTAGCATTTGTATATATATAATTATTTTATACTTCTTGAGAACATATCATATTATCAATAATAATGAAACAATCTTGCTATCGGTTATCTGCTTAATGTTATTGTTTTTTTTAAGATATTTATTTGATAAAGGTTAGTAAATAGAAGTTAAGTAAAAATGTAGAATTTTTCAGTCCAAAAATTTCTGAAATTTCCAAACAAAATATTTGAAAAGTTTTGAAAAAAGAGTTAAGATATTTTTGTAATATACAAAGTAAACGCTTACTTATTAAGGAGGGCATTTTATGTCATACAAAACAAGCAATGCAGAAGGTCATGTAGATTTCATTAATACCTATGATTTGGAACCAATGGCGCAACAAGTGATTCCTAAAGCAGCATTTGGCTATATCGCTAGTGGAGCGGAAGATACTTTCACTTTACGTGAGAATATTCGCGCCTTTAACCACAAACTCATCGTTCCGCATACGCTTTGCAATGTAGAAAATCCAAGTACAGAGATTGAATTTGCAGGCGAAAAATTGTCTTCACCAATCATTATGGCGCCTGTTGCGGCTCATAAATTGGCAAATGAACAGGGTGAAGTGGCGACTGCGCGTGGTGTGCATGAGTTTGGTTCCCTCTATACAACCAGTTCTTACTCTACTGTCGACCTTCCAGAAATTACAGAAGCCCTTCAAGGGACACCTCATTGGTTCCAATTTTACTTTAGTAAAGATGACGGAATCAATCGCCACATCATGGACCGTGTGAAAGCTGAAGGTTATAAAGCCATTGTCTTGACGGCAGATGCGACTGTAGGGGGTAATCGTGAGGTGGACAAGCGTAATGGTTTTGTCTTCCCAGTTGGCATGCCGATTGTTGAAGAATACCTGCCAGAAGGTGCTGGTAAATCAATGGATTTTGTTTACAAATCAGCTAAACAACGCTTGTCTCCACGTGATGTAGAATTTATCGCTGAATACTCTGGACTTCCTGTTTATGTCAAAGGACCACAATGCCGTGAGGACGTTGAACGTTCGCTTGCTGCGGGAGCTTCTGGTATCTGGGTAACCAACCATGGTGGCCGCCAAATCGACGGTGGACCAGCTGCCTTTGATTCACTTCAAGAAGTAGCAGAAGCAGTTGACAAACGTGTGCCAATCGTCTTTGACTCTGGTATTCGTCGTGGCCAACACGTCTTTAAAGCCTTGGCTTCAGGAGCAGACTTGGTAGCTATTGGTCGCCCTGTTATCTATGGCTTGGCCCTTGGTGGTAGTGTCGGTGTGCGTCAAGTCTTTGAGCACTTGAATGCGGAATTGAAGACAGTCATGCAGTTGTCTGGAACTCAGACCATTGAAGATGTTAAACACTTTAAACTCCGTCACAACCCATACAACCCAACCTTCCCAGTTGACCCTCGTGACTTAAAATTGTATTGATAAAACAGCTTGCCTCCACTTGATGTGGAGGTTTTTCTTCGTCTATAGGAGGAAGAAATCACCATTAAAAACAATATAAATATATTTTCTAATCAAATATCTTGCTAGGGCTTTCATTTTTTGCTATACTGATGCAGTAATTAAATAATAAAGACATTTGGGGTGCTTTAGGCTGAGATGATACCCATTGAACCTGATACAGTTAAGACTGGCGAAGGGAAATGTGAAACGGTTTTTCGTATGGCGAAATGAACGATCTAATCTTGTAAGTCAACTCTAATTCTTGATTGTAATTGGAGTTTTTTTGTTTATATAAGCTGGATGAAGGTGATACAAAGCATTTAGGTAGCTCTTCTTGAACGCCCTTGATTTTCTTTAAAAAGGTCAAGTAAAACTAGGATTTTCTTGGTGTTTTATTGATTACTAAGGAGTAAAGAGAGGAAAGATAAATATGGAAACACAAGAATATGCATTTCAGCCAGGTTTGACTGTTGGAGAATTATTAAAAAGCAGTCAGAAGGATTGGCAGGCTGCAATCAATCATCGTTTTGTTAAGGAACTTTTTGCGGGGACAATTGAGAATAAGGTCTTAAAAGAATACCTGATTCAAGATTATCACTTCTTTGATGCCTTCTTATCCATGCTGGGTGCTTGCGTAGCCCACGCAGACCAGCTTGAATCCAAGATTCGTTTTGCCAAGCAACTAGGATTTCTTGAAGCAGATGAAGACGGTTATTTCCAGAAGGCTTTCAAAGAGTTAAAAGTATCTGAGAATGACTATCTGGAAGTGACCTTGCATCCTGTAACAAAAGCCTTTCAGGAGCTTATGTATTCTGCTGTGTCATCATCAGACTATGCCCATCTTTTGGTCATGCTGGTCATTGCAGAAGGTCTCTATTTAGACTGGGGTTCTAAAGATTTGGCTCTACCTGAAGCCTATACTCATTCGGAATGGATCAATCTCCACAGAGGTCCTTTCTTTGCAGAGTGGGTTCAATTTCTGGTTGACGAACTCAATCGTATCGGGAAAAATCTAGAAGATTTGACAGAACTTCAGCAACGCTGGAACCAAGCAGTCACTTTAGAATTAGCCTTTTTTGATATTGGTTATGAATTATAGGATAAATTTAATCTTTTTATGTAGATTAAAAGAATTAACAAACAAACTATATAAATATATTTTCCAGTCAAATATCTTGCTAAGGCTTTCAATTTCTGTTATACTAGCACAGTAATTAAATAATAAAGACATTTGGGGTGCTTTAGGCTGAGATGATACCCATTGAACCTGATACAGTTAAGACTGGCGAAGGGAAATGTGAAAAGGTTTTTTTCGTATGTCGAAAAGAACTGTCTAATCTTGTAAGCTGAACTCTAATTCCTATCTGTAATTAGAGTTTTTTCTTTTACGAAACTGGATACAAAGCATTTAGGTATGTCTCCTTGAATGCCCCACTTGTCTTTAAAAAAGGAGTTTTTTATGTTGAAAAAATGGCAGTTAAAAGATGTTATTTTACTTGCTTTCTTGTCTATCTTTTTTGGTGGCGTTTTTGTAGGATCCGGCTATCTGTTTGATATCCTCACTCTGATTTTAGCCCCTCTTGGTTTGCAGGCCTTTGCCAATGAAATCCTCTTTGGTCTCTGGTGTATGGCTGCGCCCATTGCTGCCATCTTTGTTCCAAGAGTGGGAAGCGCAACGATTGGAGAAGTGCTAGCTGCGCTTGCTGAAGTCCTTTATGGTAGCCAATTCGGTCTAGGTGCCCTTTTGTCTGGCTTGGTTCAAGGTTTGGGAAGTGAACTTGGTTTTATCGTAACCAAGAATCGCTATGAAAGTTGGCTCTCTCTAACTGCCAATAGTATTGGGATTACGCTTGTTAGCTTTGTCTATGAGTACATTAAGTTAGGTTACTACGCCTTCTCCCTTCCTTTTGTCCTTTCCTTGCTTGTAGTGCGCTTTATTTCCGTCTTTTTCTTCTGTACTATCTTGGTTCGTGCCATTGTCAAACTTTATCATCAGTTTGCAACTGGGGGCAAGGCATAGATGGGGCTGGAACTACGAGCGATTCAGTCCCCAATCTTCTCTGAGCCGATTGATTTTACTTTTCATGCGCAAGCATTTACCTTGTTAGTTGGAAGCAGCGGTTCAGGAAAATCTAGTCTCTTTCAAATGATTGCCCAAGTCAGTTCTCTTCCCTATAGCGGTCAAGTCCTGATAAATGGGAGCGAGGTCAGTCAGCTTTCTATCATCGAACGTGTCCAGACGGTTGGTATTCTCTTTCAAAATCCCAATCATCAATTTACCATGGAGAACTTGTTTGAGGAGCTGATTTTTACCCTGGAGAATATCGGCCATCCCGTTCAGGAAATTGATTCTAAAATAGCAGAGGTGGTCCAGCAATGTCGCTGCGAGAAAATCTTGCACCGTCCAATTCATCACTTATCAGGTGGGGAAAAGCAAAAGGCTGCTTTGGCTGTTCTCTTTGCTATGAATCCTAGGGTCTATCTCTTGGATGAACCTTTTGCTTCCATTGACCGCAAGAGTAGGATCGAGATATTGGAGATTCTAAAAGAGTTAGCCTCTAATGGGAAGACAGTTATTTTGTGCGACCATGATTTATCTGATTATGAAGCCTATATCGACCATATGGTGGAGCTAAGAGACGGACAACTAAGGAAAATAAATCAAATCCCTACCTCTGAGATGACACAGGTTTCTTCAAAGAATGTTGCTTCTAGCCCGGAACTGTTCCATATGGATCGAACGACTTGTGAGCTGGATAAGCGTCCCCTCTTTTCGATTGTGAATTTTACATTTCACCAAGGAATTTCCTGTATCTTGGGTGACAATGGTGTCGGGAAATCCACCCTCTTTCGGTCTATTCTTCAATTTCAAAAGTATAAAGGGTGCATTAGTTGGAAGGGTTCGGTTCTCAAAAAGAAAAAGAGTTTGTATCGTGACCTGACGGGTGTTGTTCAAGAAGCTGAGAAGCAGTTTATCCGAGTCAGTCTGAGGGAAGAGCTTCAATTAGATGGACCTGATTCTGAAAGAAATAAACGAATTCTTCAAGTTTTACGATATTTTGATCTGGAGCAGGCACTCGATAAGAGTCCTTATCAATTAAGTGGTGGTCAGCAAAAGATTCTTCAGCTATTGACCATTTTGACCAGCAAAGCTTCTGTGATCTTGCTAGACGAACCTTTTGCTGGTTTGGATGATAGAGCCTGCCATTATTTTTGTCAGTGGATTCTGGAGGAGAGAAATCAAGGAAGAAGTTTTCTGATCATTAGCCATCGTTTAGATCCCTTGATCTCTGTAGTTGATTATTGGATTGAGATGACTAGTCAGGGGCTCAGTCATGTGAAAGAAGTGACAATTACCAAACCAATCACATCTCAGAGTAGCAATACCCAAGGGGAGGTGAGATAGTATGGTCAAAGTAGCAACCCAGACACCGATTATCGGTCTCTTCTTGCTGATTTTATCCTTGGAAACATCTTTCATTCCTTCGATTGCTCTGAATCTTTCGGTAGTCGCATTTTGTATTCTCTTTATGCTCTATTACCGGCGATTTAAAGTATTGGCTTGGATGATTATGCTCGCTATTTTGCCATCTTTGGCCAACTACTGGGCAGTTCAGTTACATGGAGATGCTTCGCAGGCAGTTATGCTTGGAACGAGGGCCTTTGTGACAGTTTGTATAGGCCTTGTCTTTGTTTCCTCTATTTCCCTAAAAGAGCTTCTCTTGTACTTGACTCAAAAGGGGCTATCACGTTCTTGGGCCTATGCCTTGATTGTGGTATTCAATTCCTTCCCCCTCATTCAGCAAGAAATTAAGTCTCTCAAAGAAGCTTGCCTATTACGTGGTCAAGAACTGCATTTTTGGTCGCCCTTGATTTACAGCAAGGTTTTGATGACGGTCTTTAGATGGCGCCATCTTTACCTGAGAGCTCTATCTGCGCACGGATATGACGAACATGCACAGTTGAAGAATAGCTATAGGACTTTTAATATTCCTAAAAAAACAAAATTAATCTACCTGCTTTTCTTTTTATTGCTTCAAACCAGTCTATTTTTATAAAGGAGTTATTATGGAATTTACAGATATTGCGATGGAATTATCCAAGGAAGCTTGGCAGGCTTCTTTTCATCATCCCTTTATTTTACAATTACAAGAGGGAAATTTAGACCCGTCCATCTTTCGCTATTACTTGATTCAGGATGCCTACTATTTGAAGGCCTTCTCAGAAGCCTATCACCTCTTGGCTGATAAGACTTCAAACCAAGAGATGAAAAGACTCTTGAAACAAAATGCTCAGAGTCTAGTGGAAGGTGAGTTATTTATCCGCCAACAATTTTTCAAGGAATTGGAAATCAGCAATCAGGAAATGGAGCAACATCCAATCGCTCCAAACTGCTATCATTATATCTCGCACATTTATCGGCAATTTGCAGAGCCCAACTTAGCCATTGCTTTTGCGAGCTTACTGCCTTGTCCTTGGTTATACCATGATATAGGCAAATCACTTAATCTTAAACCATCACCAAATCCTCTCTACCAACAATGGATTGAAACTTATATTACAGATGAGTTGGAGCTGCAGTTCAGAGAGGAGGGAGCGCTGGTCAATCAACTCTATCGAGAAAGTGACGAGACAGACAAGAAAAAAATGCTAGATGCCTTCCACATCAGTGTTCATATGGAAGCTAAGTTTTGGGAAATGGCCTACCAACACCAGACATGGAAGAGCGATTTACAGTCTTTAGAAACAGGAGAAGAATAGAAACATGAGAAAGCACCAATTACAAGTTCACAAATTAACCATTTTATCTATGATGATTGCCCTTGATGTAGTCCTTACGCCTATCTTTCGGATTGAGGGAATGGCACCGATGTCCAGTGTAGTCAATATTTTAGCAGGAATCATGATGGGACCTGTTTATGCTTTGGCTATGGCTACAGTGACAGCCTTTATCCGTATGACGACTCAAGGGATTCCGCCTTTAGCTCTCACAGGAGCGACTTTTGGAGCCCTTCTAGCAGGTCTCTTTTATAAGTATGGTCGAAAATTTTACTTTTCTGCTTTGGGAGAAATTTTGGGAACAGGTATTATTGGTTCTATTGTTTCCTATCCTGTTATGGTACTCTTTACAGGATCGGCCGCTAAGCTTAGTTGGTTTATCTACACTCCTCGATTTTTCGGAGCAACCTTGATTGGTACAGCGATTTCCTTTATTGCCTTTCGATTTTTAATCAAGCAGGAATTCTTTAAAAAAGTACAGGGATATTTCTTTGGTGAAAGGATAGACTGATGCAGGCATTTACAAATCCTTTTCCTCTGGAAACGAGTTCCTTGATTCACTGTATCACTAATGAGATTTCTTGTGAGATGCTGGCCAATGGGATTTTAGCTCTGGGATGTAAACCAGTTATGGCAGATGATCCTCGTGAGGTTCTTGATTTTACTAAGCAAAGCCAGGCACTCTTCATCAATTTGGGGCATTTGTCAGCTGAGAAGGAAAAAGCAATCCGTATAGCAGCTTCTGATGCAGCTCAAGCTGGTCTCCCAATGGTAGTAGATGCGGTTGGTGTATCAGCGTCGCCCATTCGTAAGGAACTAGTCAGAGACCTTTTAGACTATAGCCCTACGGTCCTTAAAGGAAACATGTCGGAAATCCGAAGTCTTGTTGGCTTAAAACATCACGGCGTTGGGGTCGATGCGAGTGCTAAAGACCAGGAAACTGAGGATTTACTTCAAGTCTTGAAAGACTGGTGTCAGACCTATCCAGGTATGTCATTCTTAGTCACAGGCCCCAAGGACCTCATCGTGTCGAAGAATCAGGTCGCTGTATTGGAGAATGGCTGTGCAGAATTAGACTGGATAACAGGGACAGGAGACTTGGTTGGAGCCTTGACAGCCGTTTTTCTCAGCCAAGGAATGACTGCATTTGAAGCTTCGTGTCTAGCGGTTTCTTATCTCAATATCTCCGCTGAGAGAATAGTTGTTCAAGGAATGGGATTGGAAGATTTTCGCTACCAAGTACTCAATCAGCTTTCGCTCCTCAAAAGAGATGAGAATTGGCTAGATGGCTTCAAAGGAGATATTTATGAATAGAGAAGCACTTAGACTATATCTGGTCACCAATCGCTACCAAGATTCCGTGGAAAGCTTTCTTGAAAAGGTTGAGATGGCTTGCCGTTCAGGGGTTACCATAGTCCAATTACGAGAAAAAAATCTTACAACCAATCAATATTATCAACTGGCAAAAAAAGTCAAGGAAATAACAGATGCCTATCAGGTACCCTTGATAATCGATGATCGGTTGGATATCTGTCTTGCAGTCGATGCTGCTGGTCTGCATATCGGAGACGATGAGTTACCAGTTTCGGTTGCCAGACAAGTCTTGGGCCCTGAAAAAATTCTCGGTGTCACTGCTAAAACTGTAAAAAGAGCCCTCGAGGCAGAAGAAGGAGGGGCGAATTACTTGGGGACAGGAGCCATTTTCCCGACTACGACCAAGGAAAATGCGCCTATCACCCTGATTTCAACCTTGAAAACAATTTGCCAAAGGGTCGCTATTCCAGTAGTTGCCATTGGCGGCTTGACATCAGAGAATATTGACCAACTTATCGGCACGGGTATAGCTGGTGTAGCTGTAGTGCGTGATTTGATGCAGTCAGAAGATATAGAGGCAAAAACACAAGCTTTTTTAACAAAGTTGGATGACATTATTTTCTAATTAATACTCAATGAAAATCAAAGAGCAAACTAGGAAGCTAGCTGCAGGTTGCTCAAAACACAACTTTGAGATTGCAGATAAAACTGACGTAGTTTGAAGAAGTATAAAAACTCTCTAATTCCCTTAAAGTGGGAACTAGAGAGTTTTTTTAATCTTTAAAGCTTGTATGGTTGACTGGGCCAGAACCATGACCGAGTTGAGGGGCGTCTTGGATGGCTTTAGTGATAAAGGCCTTGGCTTTATCGACTGCTTGATAGAGGGTTTTCCCCTTGGCTAGTTCAGCAGTAATCACTGCAGCAAAGGTACATCCAGTACCATGGGTGTGACAGGTTTGAATTCGTGGACTTTCCCAGACAAATTGGTCATCCTTGGTAAAGAGGAAATCCTTAGCACCGCCTTCAAGATGACCACCTTTTATTACCACAGACTGAGGACCAAATTCTTTTAAAATCAGGCGTCCGGCACGCTGCATGTCTTCAGGATCATGGATTGAAAAACCAACAATCTCTTCCGCCTCAGGAAGATTGGGTGTGATGATGGTTGCAAGGGGAAGCAGGTTTGTTTTTAGGTAGCTTCTGGCACTGGTATCAATCAGGGTGTCTCCGCTCGTAGCGACCATAACAGGGTCAAGGACGTATGGACAATCAAGGTTTTTAAGATAGGGCTGGATGATTTCCATAATTTCAGTAGTAGCCAACATCCCTGTTTTTACAGCCTGAGGCTTGATATCTGAAAAGACACTATCCAATTGGGCTTTTAACATTTGAGGAGAAACGTGCTCGATTAATTGAACACCTCTGGTATTTTGAGCGACAAGACTGGTTACAACGGCCATTCCGTAGACATCTCTAGCTTGGAACGACTTTAAATCTGCCATAATGCCAGCACCACCACTAGGGTCAGTCCCTGCAATGGTCAAAGCAACGGGTAAATAAGTCATCTAAAACCTCCCAACCAACTGAAGTTTGTATTCTTAAGAACAAGCTGGTCTGTTTTAGAAAGGTAATAGAAGACTGCAAGTCCCCATTATCATTTCCACTTCCATCAGCTAGCATTACCTAGATTGAGTCAAAGGGTCTAACAGTCGTTAATCTCAGCTTTACGCACCCCTAGTGGTTGTTTTCTTTTTTCTTTAGTATAGCATATTTTTATAGTTTATATAGTGAAAATTGACTGCAAATAGTTTTTCAAATGATTAAAATTCAATTTTTCAAAGAAAAGATTAATTTCATAGTTGACAAATGTAGATTTTAAGAGTATACTGATAATTGTAATTGACAAATGTAGATTTTGGAGGTGTGATTATGCAGATTTCAGATGCAGAATGGCAGGTCATGAAGATTATTTGGATGCAAGGAGAGCAGACCAGTACGGATTTGATCAGGGTTCTGGCGGAGCGGTTCGATTGGTCCAAGTCAACCATTCAAACTCTTTTGGCTCGTTTGGTTGAGAAAGAGTGTCTGACAAGGAAAAAAGAAGGCAAGTTCTTTGTCTATTCAGCCCTTTTAACTTTGGACCAAAGTCGGGATTTACTTGTTCAAGATATCAAGGACAAGGTTTGTTCTCGTAGGATTAAGAACTTGTTGGCTGATTTGATTGCTGAATGTGATTTTACTCAGGCTGACTTGGAAGACTTGGAAGCTGTGATTTCTGAGAAGAAATCAAGCGCTGTAACAAAAGTAAAATGTAATTGTATGTAAAGGAGACGTCATGTTAAATAGTATTGTAACAATTATTTGTATTGCCCTTATCGCGTTTATCTTGTTTTGGTTTTTCAAAAAGCCTGAAAAATCTGGACAAAAGGCCCAGCAAAAAAACGGCTACCAAGAGATTCGAGTGGAGGTCATGGGGGGCTATACGCCTGAGTTGATTATCCTCAAGAAATCAGTGCCAGCACGCATTGTCTTTGACCGCAAGGACCCTTCACCCTGTCTGGACCAAATTGTTTTTCCAGATTTTGGTGTACATGCGGACCTGCCTATGGGCGAAGAGTATGTAGTGGAAATCACGCCTGAGCAGGCTGGAGAGTATGGTTTCTCTTGTGGCATGAATATGATGCACGGCAAGATGATTGTAGAATAGGAGAATGATATGACTGAAATTGTAAAAGCAAGTCTTGAAAATGGTGTTCAAAAAATTCGTATCACGGCAGACAAAGGCTATCATCCAGCCCATATCCAGCTTCAAAAGGGAATTCCAGCTGAGATTACCTTTCATCGTGCTACGCCTTCAAACTGTTATAAGGAAATTCTGTTTGAAGAAGAAGGCATCTTGGAACCAATCGGCGTAGATGAGGAGAAAGTCATTCGTTTTACACCTCAAGAATTAGGTCAACATGAATTTTCTTGTGGTATGAAGATGCAAAAGGGAAGTTATACAGTTGTTGAGAAGACTCGAAAATCTCTATCACTTTTACAGCGTTTTTGGATTACGAGTATCTTTACTGTGCCTCTTGTGATCCTCATGATTGGGATGTCGACAGGAGGAATTAGTCACCAAGTCATGCGTTGGGGCACCTTTTTAGCCACAACACCGATTATGCTAGTAGCAGGTGGTCCTTATATCCAAAGTGCTTGGGCTAGTTTTAAAAAGCACAATGCCAATATGGATACCTTGGTTGCTCTGGGAACCCTAGTGGCCTATTTCTACAGCTTAGTTGCCCTCTTCGCTGGCCTCCCCGTTTACTTTGAAAGTGCTGCATTTATCTTCTTCTTCGTTCTTATGGGAGCCGTTTTTGAGGAGAAAATGCGGAAAAATACTTCCCAAGCTGTGGAGAAATTACTTGACTTGCAGGCTAAAACTGCAGAAGTCTTGCGTGAGGATAACTATGTTCAAGTCCCTTTGGAGCAAGTCAAGGTAGGTGACCTGATTCGAGTGCGTCCCGGTGAAAAGATTGCGGTTGATGGTGTCGTAGTAGAAGGTATCTCTAGTATTGATGAGTCTATGGTGACAGGTGAGAGTCTGCCTGTGGACAAGACAGTTGGAGATACCGTCATTGGTTCAACCATCAATAATAGTGGAACACTTGTTTTTAGAGCAGAAAAAGTTGGTTCAGAGACTGTTTTGGCTCAGATTGTGGATTTTGTGAAGAAAGCTCAGACAAGTCGTGCGCCGATTCAGGACTTGACGGATAAGATTTCAGGGATTTTTGTCCCAGCAGTTGTCATTTTAGGGATTGTGACCTTTTGGGTTTGGTTCGTCTTGCTCAGGGATAGTGTAGTCGTGCTTGGAGCTAGCTTTGTGTCTTCGCTTCTCTATGGAGTAGCAGTTCTGATTATTGCCTGCCCTTGTGCATTGGGACTTGCAACACCGACAGCCCTTATGGTGGGGACAGGTCGCAGTGCCAAGATGGGAGTTCTCCTCAAAAATGGAACGGTTCTACAGGAAATCCAGAAAGTCCAAACCATTGTCTTTGATAAAACAGGGACTTTGACTGAAGGGAAACCTGTGGTCACAGATATCATCGGCGACGAAGTAGAAGTGCTTGGATTGGCAGCTTCCTTGGAAGAAGCTTCTCAACACCCACTGGCTGAAGCCGTTGTGAAACGAGCGAGTGAAGCTGGACTTGAGTTTCAAACTGTTGAAAATTTCCAAGCCTTGCACGGAAAAGGTGTCTCAGGGCAAATCAATGGAAAACAAGTTTTGCTTGGAAATGCTAAAATGCTGGATGGCATGGATATTTCTAGCATTTATCAAGAAAAACTAGAAGAACTAGAAAAAGAAGCTAAGACAGTTGTTTTCTTGGCTGTGGACAATGAAATCAAAGGCTTGCTTGCTCTGCAAGATATTCCTAAGGAAAATGCCAGGTTAGCCATCAGTCAGTTGAAAAAACGAGGTCTTAAAACAGTCATGCTGACAGGAGACAATGCAGGTGTGGCGCGTGCTATTGCCGATCAGATCGGAATCGAAGAGGTCATTGCAGGTGTCTTGCCAGAAGAAAAAGCCCATGAAATCCATAAACTACAAGCGACTGGAAAAGTAGCCTTTGTTGGTGATGGTATCAATGACGCTCCTGCCCTCAGTGTAGCAGATGTGGGGATTGCTATGGGAGATGGAACAGATATTGCCATCGAGTCAGCAGATTTGGTGTTGACAACTAATAACCTCCTAGGAGTGGTTCGTGCTTTTGACATGAGTAAGAAAACCTTTCATCGTATTCTGCTCAATCTTTTCTGGGCCTTTATCTACAATGTTGCCGGAATTCCGATTGCAGCAGGAGTCTTTTCTGGTGTTGGACTGGCCCTCAATCCAGAACTGGCAGGTCTAGCGATGGCCTTTAGTTCTGTATCCGTTCTGACCAGTTCCCTTCTCTTAAACTTTAGTAAAATAGATTAAAAGCGGGCTTGCTCGCTTTTTATTATAAAACAGAGTCTAAAAACGTTTTCAAACTGTACTGTAATAGAGAATAAAAACTTCTGAGCAGATTCTTAGTAAAGTCAAAATAAATGTGATAAATTAGTAGTGTAAAAATTTACTGAAACGTTTTCAAAAACTATATGAAACCTTTTTTAGTAGATTTAAAAATATTTGAAGGAGAGTTATCATTATGACTCAAGGGAAAATTACTGCATCTGCAGCAATGCTTAATGTATTGAAAACATGGGGCGTAGACACAATCTACGGTATCCCATCAGGAACACTCAGCTCATTGATGGACGCTTTGGCTGAAGATAAAGATATCCGCTTCTTGCAAGTTCGCCACGAAGAAACAGGTGCTCTTGCAGCGGTTATGCAAGCTAAATTCGGCGGCTCAATCGGGGTTGCAGTTGGTTCAGGTGGTCCAGGTGCGACTCACTTGATTAACGGTGTTTACGATGCAGCTATGGATAACACTCCATTCCTAGCAATCCTTGGATCACGTCCAGTTAACGAACTCAACATGGATGCTTTCCAAGAATTGAACCAAAACCCAATGTACAACGGTATCGCTGTATATAACAAACGTGTAGCTTACGCTGAGCAATTGCCGAAAGTTATTGACGAAGCTTGCCGTGCTGCAGTTTCTAAAAAAGGTCCAGCTGTTGTTGAAATCCCAGTAAACTTCGGTTTCCAAGAAATCGACGAAAACTCATACTATGGATCAGGTTCATACGAGCGTTCATTCATCGCTCCTGCTTTGAACGAAGTTGAAATCGATAAAGCTGTTGAAATCTTGAACAATGCTGAACGTCCAGTTATCTATGCTGGTTACGGTGGTGTTAAAGCTGGTGAAGTGATTACTGAATTGTCACGTAAAATCAAAGCACCAATCATCACAACTGGTAAAAACTTTGAAGCTTTCGAATGGAACTATGAAGGTTTGACAGGTTCTGCTTACCGTGTTGGTTGGAAACCAGCCAACGAAGTGGTCTTTGAAGCAGACACAGTTCTTTTCCTTGGTTCAAACTTCCCATTTGCTGAAGTTTACGAAGCCTTCAAGAACACTGAAAAATTCATCCAAGTCGATATCGATCCTTACAAACTTGGTAAACGTCATGCCCTTGACGCTTCAATCCTTGGTGATGCAGGTCAAGCAGCTAAAGCTATCCTTGACAAAGTGAACCCAGTTGAATCTACTCCATGGTGGCGTGCAAACGTTAAGAACAACCAAAACTGGCGTGATTACATGAACAAAATCGAAGGTAAAACTGAGGGTGAATTGCAATTGTATCAAGTTTACAATGCAATCAACAAACATGCTGATCAAGACGCTATCTATTCAATCGACGTAGGTGACACTACTCAAACATCTACTCGTCACCTTCACATGACACCTAAGAACATGTGGCGTACATCTCCACTCTTTGCGACAATGGGTATTGCCCTTCCTGGTGGTATCGCTGCTAAGAAAGACAATCCAGATCGCCAAGTATGGAACATCATGGGTGACGGTGCATTCAACATGTGCTACCCAGACGTTATCACAAACGTTCAATACGACCTTCCAGTTATCAACGTTGTCTTCTCAAATGGTAAATATGCCTTCATCAAGGACAAATACGAAGACACAAACAAACACTTGTTTGGTTGTGACTTCCCTAATGCTGACTATGCGAAAATCGCTGAAGCGCAAGGTGCTGTAGGATTTACAGTTGACCGTATCGAAGACATCGATGCAGTTGTTGCAGAAGCTGTTAAATTGAACAAAGAAGGTAAAACTGTTGTGATCGATGCTCGCATCACTCCACACCGTCCACTTCCAGTAGAAGTACTTGAATTGGATCCAAAACTTCACTCAGAAGAAGCAATTAAAGCTTTCAAAGAAAAATACGAAGCAGAAGAACTCGTACCATTCCGTCTCTTCTTGGAAGAAGAAGGGTTGCAATCACGCGCAATTAAATAATTTCTCTCGTCGAAAATCAAAGATAAATTTATAGACTTCTTTATTAGATTACTGCCGACGATTCCATCATTGAAACCATAAATTTCAATGATGGAATCTAGTGTGGAGCCTAGAAAAAGTCCCAAAGGATTTTTCGTAGTTTGATGAGCAAAGATTTGCCATCAAACTTGGTTTCACCTTGTTTATTCTTTGATTTTCTTAGAGCGAAACTTGAAAAGATCGGAGCAATCCGGTCTTTTTATGGAGAATAGTAAATGAATTTAAATCAATTAGATATTATCGTTTCAGATGTTCCTCAAGTTTGTGCTGACTTGGAGCGTATTTTGGATAAAAAGTCCGATTATGTTGATGACAGTTTTGCTCAGTTTACGATTGGCAGTCACTGTCTGATGTTGTCCCAAAATCATTTGATTCCTTTGGAAAATTTTCAGTCAGGAATCATTCTTCATATCGAGGTTGAGGATCTAAATCAGAATTACCAACGTTTAAAAGAGATCAGTGTCGAGATTTTACACGGTATTTGTGAAACGGATTGGGGAACAGAGTCCTTATTAGTTAAAGGCCCTGCTGGTCTAGTGATTGATTTTTATCGTATGAAATAAGGGGCTTAGTTATTTGAAGATAACCTTAATTATTCTTAAAACAGAATGTGAGAATATGAACTATTGAAAGATCGGAGCAATCCGGTCTTTTTATATAAAGAAATTGCATATATAAAAAAATTGCATATAAATAGTTGACAACGTTTTCTTAAAATCTTATAATAAAAATATAACAGCAGAAAATAAGACTGATATGGAAAGGAGAAATATGATTAAACAGCTGTAGTAAGTGAATTTTCTTATTTCACTGGAACTTGGGATTGAAATATCTCCATGAATAGATAGAGAGCAACCTTTTTAAACAATGTAGAAAGGAGTAGTCTATGTATAACATACTAAAACGAAGCCTTGCAACTTTTTCCTTTGTTTTAATTGCTTTTGTTAGCCTTTTCTTTATTAGCCAATATAAAAGTGAAATGTTGGGTGGATATAGTAAGATGATTTCTGTAGAGAAATCTACTACTACCATTAAGAAGGATTTAGAAGAGATTGCAAAAGATAAACAGAGTGTTTTAGCTCGTAGGATTGTTTCTGTAAAGGATAATGTTAGGGGAAAGACAGAAAATACCTACATACCAATTGGAGGTGGACTACCTGTAGATTTACCATTACAACAAGATCAAAACCTAATCCAAAATGCATCTGATGATACTTTATATTTGATTGTAAGAGGAAACTTAAGTGCACAGGAGCTAGCACAAGCTTTAAACCAAAAAGGACATCAAGCTATTGTTGAACAATCAAGTTCTGGTTTGACCTTGTTAAAGGTATTTTTGACTTATCCTCAATCGATTACTTTTACATTAGTTTTGATAATTGCTTTTGGGATTCTGACACTAGCTGACTACATAGCCAAACTGCGTTCTGTAAGTATAGAACGATTGTCAGGTAGAGGGAAATATCAAATTGCTTTGAGAAATATTAGCAAAGATAGTATTTTCTTAATATTGATAGCAAGTATAGTTTATTTAGCGACAGTTTTATTCTTATTTTCTACTAGAACTGTAAACATTTTGTCGTTAAGTCTAGTATTTTATCCTTTGCTTTCTTGGTTATTTCTTTTACTTTTTTTAAATTTCTTTTTATCAAATATTTTTTACCATATTTTACAAAAGCAAGCTCTTAATCTATCCATAAAAGGTAGGGCACCTTTGCATCTTGTGTTCATTTTGGTTATTTTGACGCAGTTACTATCTCTTTTAATCGTGATGTATAGCGTTTATGGTGTTGTTAACTTAAATCAACAATTGTCAACATTACAAGTAGGACGAGACGAATGGAGTAAGCATTCTAATTATTTTGCTACTAATGAATTATATACTGGGGAGTCAAATAAAGATAGAGAAGCAGAAGTAGCTTTTTATTCAGAACTTAGTCAAAAAACAAATCTCCTTTATATAGATACAAATCTAGATAAAATTGCTTTTCAAAAGAGTTCTTCAGCTAATTCTTATTATCCTACCCCAGATATGGTATCAAATGAAATTCGTGTGAATCGACGTTTTGTTGAAAAAAGTGGAATTCAGTTGAGTATGGAAGCTCAAGCATTCTTTGAACAGATGGGAGATTTTGATCGTCTCGTGTTAATACCAAAGAATCAAGAATCAAACTTTTCAGAATTACATAAGGCTTGGTTGCGATATGAACAAAAAGGCTTTGCTCCAGACGATGCTCCTGTAAAAAAGAAAGATCCTAATGAGAAAATTGAGATAGCCACTTATCAAGGCGGTGAAAATCTATTTGTTTACCCTATCTTCACTTCGGTTAATTACTTAGTGAATCAAAATGCTTTTGTTCATGAACCAATTATTACTGTGTTTGGTTCTGCTTATGAAAATAGAACAATTCGCCAATTCTCTTTGGCACATTATATTTTTGATAAACCCGAGGTAGTGAAAGAATTGATTTCTAAATATAAGTTAACAGCTAGTATTGGTAGTTTTTCAAATGGCATGTATTCATTTGAAAATAGAATTCAAAAAGTAGAGACAGATAGATTTATATTATTTTTTGCGATGATTATTAGTTTTGTGAGTTCCATTCTATTAATGGTATTACTGAACACTCTTTACCTCTATCAAGGGCGCAAAACTTATTTCATTGAGAGATTAGCAGGTAAGTCACTTTTTGAAATTCATCATGTTTATTTTTCAATTTTATCTAGTAGCTATATTTTTTGTACTTTATTGTCAGTAATATTAGGCTTCAATTTGTTTGTAATTTCTATTCCTTTGCTCTCATTGCTATTATTTACAGGAATTTTTCTTCTTCAACTGAGACAAGATAAAAAGGCTAATATTTTATATCTAAAAGGAGGTTAGTATGATTGAATTGAAAGATATTTGTAAACAATTTGATGATTATGTTATTTTTAAAGACTTTAATTATCAATTTCATGAAGGTCAGACCTATGCTTTGATAGGTGAGTCTGGAGCAGGCAAAACAACTCTTTTAAATATTATAGGTAAATTAGAAACTGTCCAAAGTGGCTCAGTAGAAGTTGATGGTAAGGATTTAAAACAAATTAAGGAAAAAATCTATTTTAAGGATTATGTAAGCTACTTATTTCAAAATTATGGTTTAATTGAGAACAAGAGTATTAAAGATAATTTAGAACTTGCATTTATTGGGAGAAAAGAAAGTAAAAAAGAACAAGAAACTCTTATGAAAGAAGCCTTGGAGCATGTTCATTTACAATTAGATTTAAAACGTAAGATTTTTACTCTTTCAGGTGGTGAAGCGCAGCGTGTCGCAATTGCTAAAATAATGTTGAAAGATTCCCCAATAATCTTAGCAGATGAACCAACAGCATCTTTAGATAGTAGGAATAGTCGTGAAATTATTGACCTTATTCTTGGATTACGGAATGAAAAACGTACGATTATTATTGCAACTCATGATAGTAGTGTATATGAACGAATGGATCAGGTTGTAGAAATTAGAAAGGAAAAGATATGAAAACAAAATTTAGTTTGACAACAATTTTTTTCCAAGTAATGATTTTTGGTTCTTCTCTCTTTGTAATACTGACTCAGTTTGGCTTACTGCGTCAACCTACAAAGCTAATTATACAGATGATTTGCTTACTAAGTTTGTTATCTTTAGCTATAGCGATTTGGAATTATGTACGCGAAGAAAAAGACTGAACAGATCGGAGCAATCCGGTCTTTTTAATATAAAGCAATTGCATATAAACAATTGACAGAGTTTTTCTAAAATCTTATAATAAAAATATAACAGTATAAAATAAGATTCATATGAAAGGATGGTTTCTGTCTGTTAGAGAAGACTGTAAAACATGTCCCTTTGTTTTAGTTTGTAAATCAGGATTTTGTCCAATGAACAAGCATATTACAAAATTAAGCTCTTCTGTGATTTGTAAGAATATGCAAGAGAAAATTCGTAAAAATCTAGCACTTTATGCTATTTCTGTATCCTATGAAGATATTTTAGATGTGGACTAGAGAGGGGTAAGCAAAAAATGTCTGTTAAGAAAAACAAAAAGGTTGTAAAAAACTGAAGCTGTAAGCAATAATTGTAATATTTGTAAAATTTATATAATAAAAATGGAGAGAAGTGCTAGCATCTCTCTTTTTCTAGGAGGGCATTATGAATAAAATATTTCACTATCTGGATAAGAAAACGAAGTTTTATACTATCATCGGTGCACTGGCAAATGGAGGTTTGGCTCTTGCTCAACCCTTAGTCGTATCACAAGCCTTATCCTTAAATCAAGGAGAACTGACTTATTCTAAAATCATACAGTTTGCTGTTTTTGGTTTTACAGTATACTTCGTCTTGTATAGCTTAATGCTCTTTTGTAATCATACACATAATGTTTTTAGACGTGAAATTCAAATGAATATGAGGGCAGATTTATTTGATAAGCTGATGACAAAAAAAGATTTTAGCGGAGATGAAAAAATCACCATGCTCACACAAGATATGGAGTATTTGGGGGATAATTACTTAGAAAAATACGTCAATATCATTTGCTGGAGCTTTGTAGCATTACTAACAGCGATTTATATTATTTCGCAAAATTTGTTACTAGGTAGTATTTTTGTCTTTTTCACTATTTTACGTCCTATTCCTCAGTTCTTGATGAATAAAAGACTCAAACATACTGGTGATGAGATGGCACAAGGCAGAGTAGAAGTGCATAATCAAGTATCTGATAGTATCAGAGGAGCACATACTCTACTCATGAACCAAGCAATTTCTGAAAATCAGAACAGATTTTGGAAGATTAATCGAAATTATCAACTAGCCATTCAAAAATTTTGCTTTACCCATAATATAATTTTCTTTTGCAACGGTTTCATGGTCTTTTTAAGCCAAGTTTTACCACTTGTTTTAGGTTTTTACTTTGCTATGGCTGGGCAGAAAGTGTCAGTGGCAAGTCTTGTTGCTATGTATATCGCAGCAGGTCAGCTAGTGAGCCCTATTCAGACTATTATGTATGATGCTGTAGATATACAAGGGGCAAAAACGACAGCAGATAAGATTTTTGGAGTATTAGAAATTGGAGATGTAAAACAGATAGATAAAAAAGATGCACAAGAATTGCATGCTCTGCACATTAAAAATTTAAGTAAATCCTATGGTGACAGACAACTTTTTACTCATCTAAATTTGGATGTTCAAGCAGGTCAGAAAGTTTTAATCAAAGGACCGAGTGGTTGTGGTAAGTCAACCTTGTTTCGACTCATTACTGGAGAAGAAGTAGCAGATGAGGGAGAAATTATCGGCGTGACAACTGTTAATGAATGTACATCAAGTTTTGTATCCAGTATAGGAATTATTAGCCAACATCCATTTCTCTTTAACGATACAGTGCGTTATAATTTGACCTTAGGACAAGAATTTTCTGATGAAGAGGTGATTGCTGTTTTGAAACAAGTCAAACTAGATTTTGAATTGACGGGTGGGATGGATTTTATTATCAAAAATAACGGGGAGAATATTTCTGGGGGACAAAGAGTAAGGATTGAATTGGCACGTTTTCTTCTTCGTAGAAAAAATCTGTTATTGGCTGATGAAGTGACCGCAACCCTAGATAAAGAAAATGCCTTCATGGTACATGAACTACTATTTTCTCTTCCTGTTATGATGTTAGAAATTGCCCATCATATTGATGATGAAAGTAGATATCAACAAGTTGTAGATTTAGGAAAATATTGATTATGGTTTAAAAGTCAGTTTTATCAGAAAATAAAGTAAATATTTCAGCAATAAAACACCCAGTATCAAGATTTTTCAATACATAATAATATGCGTTTTTCTAATTATATATACTTTTTCTAACTGCACTCTTCTTTCTTATCACAAGACTGTGATAGTTTACATTTTTATAACAAAATTTCCAAATTCTTGTTTGTTTTTGCATCATATTATAAAATAAAAAGCATAAAAGAATAAAAGAGGTTTTGAAAATGTCCGAAAAACAAATGAAAGTTTTGGGTTGGGTAGCGACCTTCATGTCCGTTATGATGTATGTGTCTTACTTCCCATAAATCATGAATAATCTGGCTGGTCAAAAAGGAAACTTCATCCAACCCTTGGTTGCAGCCATCAACTGTAGTCTCTGGGTTTATTACGGTCTTTTCAAGAAGGAAAGAGATATTCCACTTGCAGCTGCTAATGCACCAGGTATCGTTTTTGGCCTAGTGACAGCTATTACAGCTTTGATTTAAAAAGAAGACTGGTTTCAGTCTTTTTTTCGTACATGTGAGCAAGCTCAGGCCCATCATTACCCAGATAGTTCCAAACTTTTTGTCCTCTTTTTAGTATAATAGGACTATCAAGTCAAGTGAGGTAAAGTGATGACAGAAATACTACAATTTCCTGATGGTTTCCTCTGGGGTGGTGCTACGGCAGCTAATCAATGTGAAGGTGCTTATAATTTAGACGGTCGTGGGTTGGCCAACGTGGATGTCGTCCCCATCGGTCCAGACCGTGAAGCCATTATCACAGGTCAGAAAAAGATGTTTTCGTTTGAGGAGGGCTATTTTTACCCAGCAAAAGAAGCCATTGATATGTACCATCATTACAAGGAAGATATTGCTCTTTTTGCAGAGATGGGTTTTAAGACTTATCGGCTTTCCATTGCTTGGACTCGGATTTTTCCTAAGGGTGACGAAACCGAGCCAAATGAAGCTGGTCTAGCCTTTTATGAGGATTTGTTTAAGGAATGTCACAAGTATGGAATCCAACCTCTGGTGACTATCACGCATTTTGACTGTCCTATGCACTTGATTGAAAAATACGGTGGTTGGCGCAATCGTCAGATGTTAGACTTCCATGAAAAACTTTGTCGCACGCTTTTTACCCGCTATAAGGGTTTGGTCAAATATTGGCTTACCTTTAACGAAATCAACATGATTCTCCATGCCCCCTTTATGGGAGCTGGGATCTGTTTTGAAGAAGGAGAAAATCAAGAACAGGTTAAATACCAAGCGGCCCACCATGAGTTGGTGGCTTCAGCCCTTGCGACGAAAATTGCCCACGAAATTGATCCAGAAAACAAGGTCGGATGTATGTTGGCAGCAGGGCAATACTATCCTAACACAGCGAGAGACTACTGGGCAGCCATGGAGGAAGATCGTAAGAGTTACTTCTTCATTGATGTTCAAGTGCGTGGGGAATACCCAAACTACGCTAAGAAGCAGTGGGAGCGTGAGGGGATTGAGATTCAAATGACAGCAGAGGATCTGGACTTGTTGAAGAACAATACTGTTGACTTTGTTTCCTTCTCTTACTATGCAAGTCGAGTAGCCTCAGGTGATCCAGAAGTTAAAGAATTAACAGCTGGAAATGTTTTTGCCTCTATCAAAAATCCTTATCTTGAATCCTCAGAATGGGGATGGCAGATTGACCCACTTGGTCTTCGTATTACCCTCAATGCCATCTGGGATCGTTACCAAAAGCCCATGTTCATCGTAGAAAATGGACTAGGTGCTATGGATACACCGGATGAGAATGGTTATGTAGCAGATGACTATCGGATTGCTTACTTAGAGGCTCATATCAAGGCTATGCGAGATGCCATTTACCAAGATGGAGTTGACTTGCTTGGTTATACGACTTGGGGATGTATCGATCTGGTTTCAGCTGGAACAGGCGAAATGAATAAGCGCTATGGCTTTATCTATGTGGATCGAGATAATGCAGGAAATGGGACTCTCAAACGTAGCAAGAAGAAGTCCTTCTACTGGTACAAGGATGTCATTACCGGCAATGGTGCAAGCATTGAGTAGAGCACATTTCTTTACTATTTTTATAAAATCTTCTCCCTACTTTATAAGATGTGAAAAAGAGTTCAACTGGAACTCTTTTTTTGCTATAATGAGGGGAGAAAAATCAGACAGGAGAATATGATGTCAGAACCATTATTTTTACAATCAGTTATGCAAGAAAAAATTTGGGGTGGTACCAAGCTACGTGATGAGTTTGGATACGACATCCCAAGTGAAAAAATCGGAGAATATTGGGTCATCTCAGCCCATCCAAATGGAGTCTCTAAAATTGCCAATGGTCGTTTTGAGGGAACAGACCTAGCTACTTTGTATGCAGAACACCGTGAATTGTTTGGCAATCGTCCAGAACCTGTATTTCCGCTTTTGACCAAAATCCTCGATGCCAACGACTGGCTCAGTGTTCAAGTTCATCCAGACGATGCTTACGGACTCGAGCATGAAGGCGAACTTGGAAAAACAGAATGCTGGTACATCATCGCTGCGGATGAAGGTTCAGAGATTATCTACGGTCACAATGCCAAGTCAAAAGAAGAACTCCGTCAGCAAATAGAGGATAAGAACTGGGATGATTTGTTGACCAAAGTCCCTGTTAAGGCTGGAGATTTCTTCTATGTACCAAGTGGCACTATGCATGCTATTGGTGCGGGCATCTTAATTCTTGAAACCCAACAGTCTAGCGACACCACCTACCGTGTCTATGACTTTGACCGCAAGGACGACAAGGGCAACTTGCGTGAACTTCACCTTGAAAAATCTATTGATGTCTTGAACATTGGTGAGCCTGCAAATAGCCGTCCTGTAACTGTCAAAGCTGATGATTTATGCTCAACTCTCCTTGTATCCAATGATTTCTTTGCAGTTTACAAGTGGGAAATTGATGGAAAAGTTGATTTTGAGAAGACAGCTGATTACAGCTTGTTTAGTGTCTTAGCTGGTCAAGGTCAACTGACTGTCGATGGGAACAACTATCCAATTCAAAAAGGTAGCCACTTTATCCTACCAAGTGATGTTGAAGCTTGGACTCTGGAAGGGCAAGGTTTGGAATTGATTGTTAGCCATCCATAAAAAAAGAAAGGGCCTGAGTTCACTACTCAAGTCCTTTTTATTTACATAAATTGGGCGATAAAGACCACGATGATGATGATTGGAATGACGAAACGAAGAAGGAAGAGCCAGACTTGGAACAGTCCCTGTTTCCATGCTCTTTCATCAAGATGCAGTTCCTCCATAGCAAGTGCCTTCTTAAAGATGTAGCCAGTAAAGAGTGAAAGGCAGAGGGCTCCAAATGGCATGAGGAGATTGGAAACCAAGAAGTCCATAGCGTCAAAGAAGGTCTTCCCAAAAATGTGAACATCTGCCATAACACCGTAAGAAAGGGCTGAAGGAATTCCAAAGACAAAGGTCAAAATTCCTAAAATAACGCTCCACTTAGCACGCTTACTGTTGTCCTGATTGGTGATATTGCCTACATTGATTTCCAGCATCACGACAGAAGAAGTGACTGTCGCAAAGAGGAAGAGCAAGAGGAAGAGGATGTAGAAAATGGTTCCAAAAGGCATCTTGTCAAAGAGTTGAGGCAAGACGATAAAGAGTAGGCTCGGTCCCCCTTCAGATTGGATATTGAAGGCTGACATGGCTGGGAAAATAGCTAGACCCGCCATTATGGATACCGAGATGTTCATGGCTACAATAGAAATTCCTGACTGGACCAGATTGGTTTTCTTATCCAAATAAGAAGCATAGGTCAGCATGGCTGTAACCCCTAGTGAGAGGGCAAAGAAAGATTGTCCCAGAGCATAGAGGAGACCAGCACTGGTCAGTTTTGAAAAGTCTGGTTTGAGGAAGTAGAGAACGCCTTCCATGGCATTTGGCAAACTGAGAGAGCGCCCAATGATGACAACAAAGATGATAAAGAGCAAGGGCATCATGACCTTAGAAGCTCTTTCAATCCCTTTTTGAACCCCACGTGATACAATAAAGATATTCAATAGGATAAAGGCTGCTTGAGCTCCTAGGGCAATGACTGGATTTGAAATGATTGAAGTAAATAACTGAGCATAATCACCCGTTCCACCAAGCTGGAACAATTTCCCAAACTCAATACCTAGATAGACTAAAATCCATCCTCCAATAACACTGTAGAAAGATAAGAGGATAAAGAGGGCAAAGGCACCAATCCAACCGATAAAGTTGTACTTGCTATTCTTGCCCAGTTTTCCAAAGGTTTTGATTGCTGAGACACCAGCGCTTCGGCCGAGGGCGAATTCAGCAAGCAAGAGGGGGAAACCGATTAAAATAGTGGAAACGAGAAAGACCAGTAAAAAGCCTCCTCCACCGTTAGCAGCAGTCATGTAGGGGAATTTCCAAACGGCACCAAGTCCGATGGCTGAACCAGCAGATGCTAGGATAAAGCCCAGTTTAGAACCCCATTGCGATTTTTCAGACATAGTTAAACTCCTAAAATTAGTATTACAAAAGAAAAAGCTACTGCCCTTGGCAAATAGCCTCATCAGTACTCAAGATGAGCGTTTCTTTTGATTGATAGACTTGACTATCCTATCATGTTTTCTAAGGTCTGTCAAGAAAACCATTTTCATGTTATGATAAAGTAAAAAATTTCGCAAAAACGCTTGACTCTGACCTAAGGGGAGGGGTTATACTATCAATGTAATACTCTTCGAAAATCTCTTCAAACCACGTCAGTTTTATCTGCAACCTCAAAGCTGTGCTTTGAGCAACCTGCGGCTAGCTTCCTAGTTTGCTCTTTGATTTTCATTGAGTATAAGGAGGAAATCATGTACCATATAAAAGAAGCTGCGCAGCTTTCAGGTGTCTCTGTCAAGACCCTGCACCACTACGACAAGATAGGACTTTTGGTTCCTTTAAAGTCGGAAAACGGCTATCGAACCTACAGTCAGGAGGATTTAGATCGACTTCAGGTTATTCTTTATTACAAATATCTAGGTTTTTCTTTAGAAAAAATAGCAGAGCTGTTAAGGGAAGAAAGGACAGATTTATTGCCTCATTTGACCAGACAGTTGGACTATTTGACTCGAGAAAGGGAACATCTGGATACCTTGATTTCAACTTTGCAAAAAACCATTCAAGAACAAAAAGGAGAAAGAGAAATGAGCATTCAAGAGAAATTTGCTGGATTTAACTACCAAGACCATCAAAAATACCACCACGAGGCGGTAGAGAAATATGGACAAGAAGTCATGGATCAAGCGCTGGAGCGCCAGAAAGGTCACGAAGATGAGGCTACGGCTGCCTTCAACCAAGTTTTTCAAGCTTTGGCACAAAATCTTCAAGCTGGTATACCTGTAACAGCAACAGAAAACCAAGAAGAAGCTGCTAAACTCTTGCAAGCCATCCGTACTTATGGATTCGACTGCTCTATTGAGGTATTCGGTCATATCGGTAAAGGCTACGTCTACAATCCAGAATTTAAGGAAAACATTGACAAATTTGGAACTGGAACAGCCCAGTATACATCAGATGTCATTGCCCACTATGTCCAAACTCAGACAAAATAAAATCGGAGGAGTGATCTTCCGATTTTTACTAAATTCAAGCACTACTTGCTTAATAATTTTTCTACTACATTTAGTTTTCGCATTGTCAAATCTACATTAAAAAGCTTTTCAAGATAGTTGGTATGGAGTTTCTTTTGTTTAGCAGTTCTAGGGAGATAGAGGTAAAGGCAGTGGTTACCGATACAAATTTCTTCTTCACCGTAATCAATTTTCAATTTTTCTAAAGGGAGACTTTGAATAGATTCTTGATAAAAAATCACGTGTATACGGTCATAAAGATAGTGTTCTCCAAACGGGTTTTCTTGGACAATGTTTTCAAAATCATCCTTATTCTTAATGATTATTTTGAGATCGGCTCCAATCTTTTCCTTTATTAGAGTATGAACCTGTTCTCGTATTTCTTCGAGAGCTAAGTTACTTTCAAGAATAATATTTCCACTTTGAATATAGGTTCGAACTTGTTGAAAACCAGCTTCTGTCAAGATATCTACTAGATAAGACATTTTAGGGATAGCATTTTTTCCATTAGGAGTAACTCCCCTTAACAAGATAATATGTTCCAAAGGACTTCCTTTCTTTTGGGGCTGATTTAGCCATTGAATAATTTAGATTTAGATTGGATTTGATCCCGCCACCCAGCCGGTGCAGAGGGCAGAAGTGATGTTAAAGCCACCTGTGTGGGCGTTAATATCCATGACCTCGCCAGCAAAGTGGAGCCCAGGAACCAGTTTGCTTTCCAGGGTTTTAGGATTGATTTCCTTGAGACTGACTCCACCCTTGGTAACAAAGGACTTGGCAAGGGACATTTTTCCAGTTACAGGAATTTTAAGTCCTTTAATGGACTGGACAAGTTGTTCTCGTTCTTTTTCAGTCAACTGTTTGACTTTTTCTGGATAGCCTTGTACAAAAAATTCTGCCAAGCGTTCTGGAAGCAAAGTTTTTAAGGCATTTTTTAGAGATTTTTCCCGATTTTCTTCTAGAAATGTAGCTAAGTCCTTCTCAGAAAGTTGAGGCAAAACATCCAGTGAGAGAACCTCCCCCCCTTTGACAAAACTTGACATACGCAGAGCAGCAGGGCCTGACAAACCAAAGTGGGTAAAGAGTAAATCATGAGTGATGACATGCTTACCATAACTTAGGGTCACATCGTCCAGCGAAATACCCTGCAAGACCTTGTGTGGGAAATCTGTCAATAAAGGACTTTCAGCAGCCTCAAGCTCGGTAATGGTATGTTTGAAATGACGGGCAATCTCGTGGCCAAAACCAGTAGAACCAGTAGAAGGATAGGATTTCCCACCAGTTGTGACAATAAGTTTCTCACAAGTGAATCTTTGGCCTGCGGACTTAAGGACAAACTGATTTTCTACCTTTTTAACCGAAACAATTTCGGTTTGAGTAGCAACTTGGCCACCTAGCTCAGTGATTTTCTTTTCCAAGGCCTCGATAATGGTACGAGACTTGTCACTAGCAGGAAAGACGCGGCCGTGGTCTTCGACCTTAAGTTTAACCCCATTTTCTGTAAAAAAGTTAATGATATCATGGTTATCAAATTGGGAGAAGACACTGTAGAGAAAGCGCCCATTTCCAGGGATGCCAGCTAGCAGGTCGTCCAAACTACCATTGTTGGTTACATTGCAACGTCCTCCACCAGTCCCACCTAATTTTTTTCCAAGTTTCCGATTTTTTTCGATGAGGAGGGTTTTCTGTCCATAAAAGCTACTGGAAATCGTAGCCATCATGCCAGCAGGACCTCCACCGATGACAATAGTATCAAAATGTTTCATAGCTCTATTGTACCACAAAAAAACAAGAGATGAAGTCACCTCTTGTCAAGAATGCAATTAATCAATTTCATATCCCATCAGCAAACCACCATCTTCTGCATAGAAACTGCAGAGACCAGATGTTGGGAGAATTTTAATATCCGCCTGTGGGAAATTTTCACGGATTCGGTCTGAAAGCTGTTGGCAACATTTCTCGTTATTGCGTTGGGCCATGACAATACGACCACCAGCATATCCAGCTTTTATCAACTCTTCATAGGCTGCCTGAATCGATTTCTTTGTTCCTCTTGCTTTTTGTAGCAATTCGAGGGTTCCAGTTTCACTAGCTTCCCCAACCATACGGATATTGAGAAGGCCAACGACCGTACCGATAAGCTTGCTCAAACGGCCGTTTTTCACCAAGTTATCGACTTTAGCTAGGACAAAAAGTAACTTGGTTTTTTCTTGATAAGCTGTGATAGCTTCAACCACTTCTTCAAAAGATAAGCCCTGGTCAATCAAGTCATTCAATTTTTCTACGAGCAAGTCAACTTCTCCACCAGCAGACAAACTATCAATTACATGAATCTTAGTGTCAGGATGTTCTTCCAGATAAATATTCTTTGCTAGTTGAGCACTATTGTGACTGCCAGAGAGAGTACCTGTGATGGTTACTAGGAAAATGTTTTTGGCTCCTTCAAATGCTCGCAAATAGTCATCTGGACTTGGACAAGCTGATTTTGAAGCTTCTGCGGTTGCATACATGGTTTCCATCATTTTATCAATGTTAAGACTAGCATCATCAACAAAGACCTGATCAGCTACTTGGATGGTTAAGGGAACACTCACAAAGGTCGTATCAATAGCTGGTGTTGCTAGCTGACGATAATCACAACCAGAGTCAGCAATAATCTTCCAAGTCATAGAAATTCTCCATCTTTGCCAGTTATACATTGACAAAGGTTCTGTCTTTTTTTACAATTATATCATGAAAGCCCTTGAAACAAAAGCCTCATCAGTCTGTTGTGACAAGTAGAAAGAAAATGTTATGTCTGAACGTAGAATCTCTGAAAAGTCTCTTGAAAATCTCAGAAAATCAAACCAAGAATCCAATTTATTAACCAGAGAAGCCATCGAAACAGCTCTCTTGCAACTCTTGGAAAAAAAGGACTTGACCAAGATTAGTATTTCTGAATTGGTCAAACGTGCAGGCGTTTCTCGTGCGGCCTTTTATCGCAATTATGATTCCAAAGAGGAGATTTTAGAAAGTGTCTTTAAACGAACTGTCCACAATATTATGGAACAGTTGCATCATTATGATTTAAAGACAGACCTTTATCTGGTCTGGGTTCACCTTTTCCGAGAAGCAAGAAAGGAAGCCAGAGTGATTCAACTGGCCTTAGATTACCATCTGGAAAAAATCTTTGTCCAAGCCATGCAGGAATTTTTAGAAAAATACCATGGAAAATCAAAAGGTGTCAGCTCTTATCTTCATTCCTTCTGGAGTTCAGCCATCGTCTCAGTCCTTCTAAAATGGATCAAGGATGGCATGAAGGTACCAGCTGAAAAGATTGCGGATTTACGGTTACCATTTTTTAAAAAATAGAGAAAAAGGAGAAGACATATGACTGAAAAAAGACTAGCATGGGATGAGTATTTTGCAGCCCAAGCTCTACTAATTGCCAATCGTTCCACTTGTAAACGTGCCAAAGTGGGTGCTATTCTGGTTAAGGATAATAAGGTAATTTCAACTGGTTACAATGGTTCAGTGTCAGGAACCGAGCATTGTATTGACCACGAATGTCTAGTCATTGAAGGACACTGTGTTCGCACCCTTCACGCTGAGGTCAATGCTATCCTTCAAGGTGCAGAACGTGGTGTTCCTAAAGGCTTTACAGCCTATGTGACCCACTTTCCTTGTCTGAACTGTACCAAACAATTGCTTCAGGTCGGTTGTAAGCGTGTGGTTTATATCAACCAGTACCGAATGGATGACTACGCCCAATACCTTTATCAAGAAAAGGGAACAGAATTAACCCATTTACCACTTGAGACAGTACAGGCAGCTCTTAAAGAGGCGGATTTAATGTAAAAATTATCAAAAATAAATGGTTTAGAAAGATTTTTAAACCGTTTTTTGGTATAATAAGAAGAATAAATTGAAAGAAGGAATTCCAAAAATGGGAAAAATTGAAGTTATTAATCATCCACTGATTCAACACAAATTGTCAATCTTGCGTCGTACAGATACTTCTACAAAAGCTTTTCGTGAGCTAGTAGATGAGATTGCAATGTTGATGGGGTATGAAGTACTTCGTGATCTTCCACTAGAAGATGTGGAAATCGAAACACCAATCACAAAAACAGTTCAAAAACAATTGGCAGGTAAGAAATTGGCCATCGTTCCAATCTTGCGTGCAGGTATCGGAATGGTTGATGGACTCTTGAGCTTGGTTCCAGCTGCTAAGGTTGGTCACATCGGTATGTACCGTGATGAAGAAACGCTTCAACCAGTTGAGTACTTGGTGAAATTGCCTGAAGATATTGACCAACGTCAAATTTTTGTAGTAGACCCAATGTTGGCAACAGGTGGCTCAGCAATCTTGGCTGTTGATTCTCTTAAAAAACGTGGCGCATCAAATATCAAATTTGTCTGCCTTGTATCTGCTCCAGAAGGTGTAAAAGCCCTTCAAGAAGCTCATCCAGATGTAGAAATCTTTACAGCAGCCTTGGATGAACGTTTGAACGAACACGGTTATATCGTTCCAGGTCTTGGAGATGCTGGAGACCGCTTGTTCGGTACAAAATAAAATTAAAAAGAGATTGACTTGGAAAAGGATTTCCAGTCACGAAAGGAGGTTGAATTTTTGTTTCTGTCTAATGAAAACAGAGCAAAAATTTGACCTTTTTTGACCTAGATATTATAATAGTCTTATCTTCAGTCATTTGACCAACAAAAATAAAACTCAAAAGGAGAAATAAATGATTCCTGTAGTTATTGAACAAACAAGCCGTGGAGAACGTTCCTACGATATTTACTCACGTCTTCTCAAAGACCGCATCATTATGCTGACTGGTCCAGTTGAAGACAACATGGCCAACTCTGTTATTGCCCAATTGCTTTTCTTGGATGCCCAAGATAGTACAAAAGATATTTACCTTTATGTCAATACACCTGGTGGTTCCGTTTCAGCTGGTTTGGCAATCGTTGATACCATGAACTTTATTAAGGCAGATGTCCAAACCATTGTTATGGGAATGGCTGCATCTATGGGGACGGTCATCGCATCAAGTGGAGCAAAAGGCAAACGTTTCATGCTTCCAAATGCTGAATACATGATCCACCAACCGATGGGTGGTACAGGTGGTGGTACCCAACAAACTGATATGGCGATCGCTGCAGAACACTTACTTAAAACTCGTAATACCTTGGAAAAAATCTTGGCTGAAAATTCAGGTCAGTCAATCGAAAAAGTCCATGCAGATGCAGAACGCGATAACTGGATGAGTGCTCAAGAAACACTTGAATATGGCTTTATTGATGAAATCATGGCCAACAATTCATTGAACTAATAATCAAAGGAGGCAAACTCGACTGGGTTTGCTTTTTTTGGTATAATAGGGAGAGATTTCTTAGAAAGAGGATTTATCATGTTTGAAAAAGTCAATCGATCTGGCTTGATTATCTATCTTTACTATAATCGTGATGCCAAAAAACTGCAGGATTATGGAGATATTACCTATCATTCCAAGAAACATCGTTACTTACAGCTTTATGTTCCAACTCAAGAAGTGGAGCAATTGGTCGGGCGCTTGAGCAAGGAAAAGTTTATCAAAAAAGTCAGAGTTTGTCATATCCAAGAGCTGGAAACACCCTTTGTGGGCAATCTTCATCGAGAGGAAAACGTTATCATCGAAAAAGTTCAAGAAAAGTGTTGACAATTTTCTGATAATTCGGTATATTCTTAACATGCTATTTATTTAAGAAATAAGGAGACAAAAAAAGATGAAGAAAAAATTTGCCCTATCGTTTGTGGCGCTTGCAAGTGTAGCACTTCTTGCAGCCTGTGGAGAAGTGAAGTCTGGAGCGTCAAACGCTGCTGGTAACTCAGTAGAGGAAAAGACAATCAAAATCGGATTTAACTTCGAGGAAACTGGTGCTGTAGCAGCCTACGGTACATCTGAACAAAAAGGTGCCCAACTTGCCGTTGATGAAATCAATGCAGCAGGTGGTATCGATGGAAAACAAATCGAAGTAGTTGATAAAGATAACAAGTCTGAAACAGCTGAGGCGGCTTCAGTAACAACTAACCTTGTAACCCAATCTAAAGTATCAGCAATCGTAGGACCTGCGACATCTGGTGCAACTGCAGCTGCGGTAGCAAACGCTACAAAAGCAGGTGTTCCATTGATCTCACCAAGTGCGACGCAAGATGGATTGACTAAAGGTCAAGATTACCTCTTTATCGGAACTTTCCAAGATAGCTTCCAAGGAAAAATTATCTCAAACTATGTTTCTGAAAAATTGCAAGCTAAGAAAGTTGTTCTTTACACTGACAATGCCAGCGACTATGCTAAAGGTATTGCCAAAGCCTTCCGTGAAGCTTACAAAGGTGAAATCGTTGCAGATGAAACTTTCGTAGCAGGTGACACAGACTTCCAAGCAGCCCTTACAAAAATGAAAGGGAAAGACTTTGATGCTATCATCGTCCCAGGTTACTACACTGAAGCTGGTAAAATTGTAAACCAAGCGCGTGGTATGGGAATTGACAAACCAATCGTTGGTGGTGATGGATTCAACGGTGAAGAGTTTGTACAACAAGCAACTGCTGAAAAAGCATCAAACATTTACTTTATCTCAGGCTTCTCAACTACTGTAGAAGTTTCGGCTAAAGCAAAAGCCTTCCTTGACGCATACCGTGCTAAGTACAATGAAGAGCCTTCAACATTTGCAGCCTTGGCTTATGACTCAGTTCACCTTGTAGCAAACGCAGCAAAAGGTGCTAAAAACTCTGGTGAAATCAAGGATAACCTTGCTAAAACAAAAGACTTTGAAGGTGTAACTGGTCAAACAAGCTTCGATGCAGACCACAACACAGTCAAAACTGCTTACATGATGACCATGAACAATGGTAAGGTTGAAGCAGCAGAAGTTGTAAAACCATAATAGAAAAATGTTGAAATAGGGAATGAGCCTCTGACTCACTCCCTGTTTCGATGTTTAATACTCTTTGAAAATCTCTTCAAACTGCGTCAACGTCGCCTTGTCGTACTCAAGTACAGCCTGCGGCTAGTTTCCTAGTTTGCTCTTTGATTTTCATTGAGTATAAGAACCTATCAAAAATTGAGGAAAAATCCTCGAAATTATAAATAGAAAGAGTGAATCTTATGCTCCAACAACTAGTAAATGGTTTGATTCTAGGTAGTGTTTATGCGCTGTTAGCCCTAGGATATACCATGGTTTACGGAATTATCAAGCTCATCAACTTCGCCCACGGTGATATTTATATGATGGGAGCCTTTATCGGTTATTTCTTGATCAATTCTTTCCAAATGAATTTCTTTGTAGCGCTTATTGTAGCCATGCTAGCGACAGCCATTCTTGGTGTCGTGATTGAGTTCCTTGCTTACCGACCTTTGCGCCACTCTACTCGTATTGCTGTTTTGATTACGGCTATTGGGGTTTCTTTCTTATTGGAGTATGGCATGGTCTATCTGGTTGGTGCCAATACTCGTGCCTTCCCTCAAGCAATTCAAACAGTTCGCTATGATTTGGGACCAATTAGCTTAACAAATGTGCAGTTAATGATTTTGGCCATTTCCTTGATTTTGATGATTTTGTTACAAGTCATTGTCCAAAAGACTAAGATGGGGAAAGCCATGCGTGCGGTATCCGTAGATAGCGATGCGGCACAATTGATGGGGATCAATGTAAACCGTACTATCAGCTTTACCTTCGCTTTGGGTTCTGCTCTTGCGGGTGCGGCTGGTGTTCTGATTGCCCTCTATTATAACTCTCTTGAGCCTTTGATGGGGGTTACTCCAGGTCTTAAGTCTTTCGTTGCCGCAGTACTTGGTGGTATCGGAATTATTCCTGGTGCGGCTCTTGGTGGTTTTGTGATTGGTCTATTGGAAACCTTTGCGACAGCCTTTGGGATGTCAGACTTCCGTGATGCCATTGTTTATGGAATCTTGTTGTTGATCTTGATTGTCCGCCCAGCTGGTATCCTTGGTAAAAATGTGAAAGAGAAGGTGTAAGCGATGAAAGAAAATTTAAAAGTTAATATTCTATGGTTACTCCTTTTGTTAGCTGGCTATGGCTTGATTAGTGTACTGGTTTCAGTCGGAGTACTCAATCTATTCTATGTACAGATTTTACAACAAATCGGAATTAATATTATTCTGGCTGTTGGTCTTAACTTAATCGTTGGTTTTTCAGGACAATTTTCACTTGGTCATGCTGGTTTCATGGCGATTGGTGCCTATGCAGCAGCTATTATTGGTTCTAAATCACCAACCTACGGTGCCTTCTTTGGAGCTATGCTGGTAGGAGCTTTGCTTTCAGGAGCGGTTGCCTTGCTTGTCGGCATTCCAACCTTGCGTTTGAAGGGGGACTATCTTGCGGTAGCGACTCTAGGTGTTTCTGAAATTATCCGTATCTTTATCATCAATGGTGGAAGCCTTACAAATGGTGCAGCAGGTATCTTAGGAATTCCTAACTTTACAACTTGGCAAATGGTTTACTTCTTTGTCGTGATTACAACCATTGCAACCTTGAACTTCTTGCGTAGTCCAATTGGTCGTTCAACCCTATCCGTTCGTGAGGATGAAATCGCTGCTGAGTCAGTTGGGGTTAATACGACTAAAATTAAAATCATCGCCTTTGTCTTTGGTGCTATTACTGCAAGTATTGCAGGGTCACTTCAGGCTGGATTTATCGGGTCTGTTGTACCGAAAGATTACACTTTCATCAACTCAATCAACGTTTTGATTATTGTTGTATTTGGTGGACTTGGTTCCATTACAGGTGCCATTGTTTCAGCTATTGTTTTGGGAATTTTGAATATGCTTCTCCAAGATGTTGCTAGTGTGCGTATGATTATTTACGCTTTGGCCTTGGTATTGGTAATGATTTTCAGACCAGGTGGACTCCTTGGAACATGGGAATTGAGCCTATCACGTTTCTTTAAAAAATCTAAGAAGGAGGAACAAAACTAATGGCATTACTTGAAGTAAAACAGCTAACCAAACATTTTGGCGGTCTAACAGCTGTTGGAGATGTGACTCTTGAATTGAACGAAGGGGAATTGGTTGGACTAATTGGTCCAAACGGAGCTGGGAAAACCACTCTTTTCAACCTTTTGACCGGTGTTTATGAACCAAGCGAGGGAACAGTAACCCTAGATGGTCACCTTTTGAATGGGAAGTCACCTTATAAGATTGCCTCTTTGGGACTTGGACGTACATTCCAAAATATCCGTCTCTTTAAAGATTTAACAGTTTTGGATAATGTTTTGATTGCTTTTGGCAACCATCACAAACAACATGTTTTTGCTAGTTTTTTGCGCTTACCAGCTTTTTACAGGAGTGAAAAAGAATTAAAGGCTAAGGCTTTGGAATTGCTTAAAATCTTTGATTTAGATGGTGATGCAGAAACGCTTGCTAAAAATCTTGCCTACGGACAACAACGTCGTTTGGAAATTGTTCGTGCCCTCGCTACGGAACCTAAAATTCTCTTTTTAGATGAACCAGCAGCAGGTATGAACCCACAGGAAACAGCCGAATTGACTGAGTTAATTCGTCGTATCAAAGATGAATTTAAGATTACGATCATGCTGATTGAACACGATATGAATCTGGTCATGGAAGTAACAGAACGTATCTACGTACTTGAATACGGTCGTTTGATTGCTCAGGGAACTCCAGACGAAATTAAGACCAATAAACGCGTTATCGAAGCTTATCTAGGAGGTGAAGCCTAATGTCTATGTTAAAAGTTGATAATCTTTCTGTGCATTACGGTATGATCCAAGCAGTCCGTGATGTAAGCTTTGAAGTTAATGAAGGAGAAGTAGTTTCCCTTATCGGTGCCAATGGTGCAGGTAAGACAACCATTCTCCGTACCTTGTCTGGTTTGGTTAGACCGAGTTCAGGAAAGATTGAATTTTTAGGTCAAGAAATCCAAAAAATGCCGGCTCAGAAAATCGTGGCAGGTGGTCTTTCGCAAGTTCCAGAAGGACGCCACGTCTTCCCTGGATTGACTGTTATGGAAAATCTTGAAATGGGAGCTTTCTTAAAGAAAAATCGTGAAGAAAATCAAGCTAATTTGAAGAAGGTCTTTTCACGCTTCCCACGTCTTGAAGAACGGAAGAACCAAGATGCAGCTACTCTTTCAGGGGGGGAACAACAAATGCTTGCCATGGGACGTGCTCTTATGTCAACACCAAAACTTCTTCTTTTAGATGAACCATCAATGGGACTTGCACCAATCTTTATCCAAGAGATTTTTGATATCATTCAAGATATCCAGAAGCAAGGAACAACTGTCCTCTTGATTGAACAAAATGCCAATAAAGCACTCGCAATCTCTGACCGAGGTTATGTATTGGAAACAGGGAAAATCGTCCTATCAGGAACAGGAAAAGAACTCGCCTCATCAGAAGAAGTCAGAAAAGCATATCTAGGTGGCTAAAAAGGTCCGGGGGACCTTTTTAGTCGGCGGATGAAGATTGCGAAGCAATCATCGCATAGTCTGGGAGACTAGTTTAGGTTGCAGATAAAGATTACGCAGTAATCATCATTATAGTCCGGGGGACCTTTTTAGTCGGCAGATGAAGATTGCGAAGCAATTCTCATCTACACTGAAAGATGAATTTCTAATAATTGAAAAAATCGAATGAAACGTTTCTTACCTTCATTCACAGAGCTCGATTTTAGAGCTCTTTTTGCTAGCTTATTCATACTTTTCTGAATTTTGAAAAAGAAATGTAAGCGTTTGATAGATTTACAAAAAGATTGTATAATAGGGATAAGAATAGAAAAGGAGAAGTCTCATGGCAGTTAAAGATTTTATGACCCGCAAGGTAGTTTATATTAGTCCAGATACAACAGTATCTCATGCAGCAGATTTGATGAGAGAGCAAGGGTTGCACCGCTTGCCTGTTATCGAAAATGATCAATTGGTTGGTTTGGTAACTGAGGGAACCATTGCCCAAGCTAGTCCATCAAAAGCAACCAGTCTTTCTATCTATGAGATGAATTATCTTTTAAATAAGACAAAAGTGAAAGATGTCATGATTCGCGATGTTGTGACTGTTTCAGGCTATGCGAGTCTAGAAGATGCAACTTATCTGATGTTGAAAAATAAGATTGGTATTCTTCCTGTAGTAGATAACCATCAAGTCTATGGGGTTATTACGGATCGTGACGTTTTCCAAGCCTTTCTTGAAATTGCTGGTTATGGTGAAGAAGGAATTCGTGTGCGCTTTGTTACAGAAGATGAAGTCGGTGTCCTCGGAAAGATTGTTTCTTTGATTGCAGAAGAAAATTTGAATATCTCTCATACAGTAAATATTCCGCGTAAGGATGGTAAGGTGATTATCGAAGTTCAAATCGAAGGATCAATTGATTTACCAGCTTTGAAAGAAAAATTTGAATCAGAGAATATTCAAGTAGAAGAAATTACTCGTACTTCAGCAAAAGTCTTGTAAGAAGGGAAGCCGAAAGGCTTCTTTTTACGTTCTTTTTTACGGTTCTTTTTTCATGAAAAGGGTATTAGAGCAAAAGATGGAAAGAAATGATAAAATATGCTATAATGAAATGATGTAAAAAAGGAGTATTTATGGACATTTCAGTAATTCGTCAGAAAATTGACGCAAATCGTGAAAAATTAGCTTCTTTCAGGGGGTCTCTTTGACCTAGAAGGTCTAGAGGAAGAGATTGCCATCTTGGAAAATAAGATGACAGAACCTGATTTTTGGAACGATAATATCGCGGCCCAAAAAACGTCGCAAGAATTAAATGAATTAAAAAACACCTACAACACCTTCCACAAAATGGAAGAGTTACAGGATGAAGTCGAAATTTTATTAGACTTTTTAGCTGAAGATGAGTCGGTGCATGAAGAATTGGTTGAGCAGTTATCAGAACTTGATAAGATGATGACCAGTTACGAGATGACCTTGCTCTTGTCAGAACCTTATGACCATAATAATGCGATTTTGGAAATCCATCCAGGATCCGGTGGTACTGAGGCACAGGACTGGGGTGATATGCTGCTTCGTATGTATACTCGTTATGGTAATGCTAAAGGCTTTAAAGTAGAAGTATTGGATTACCAAGCAGGAGATGAAGCTGGTATCAAGTCAGTAACCTTATCATTTGAAGGACCTAATGCCTATGGTCTTCTCAAGTCAGAAATGGGTGTGCACCGTTTGGTGCGAATTTCACCATTCGACTCTGCCAAACGTCGCCATACCTCTTTCACATCTGTAGAAGTGATGCCTGAGTTGGACGATACCATTGAAGTGGAAATCCGGGAAGATGACATCAAGATGGATACCTTCCGTTCAGGTGGTGCCGGTGGACAAAACGTCAACAAGGTTTCAACAGGTGTACGTTTAACCCACATTCCAACTGGAATTGTTGTCCAATCAACAGTGGATCGTACCCAGTATGGAAATAGAGATCGAGCTATGAAGATGTTGCAGGCTAAGCTCTATCAAATGGAGCAAGAAAAGAAAGCTGCGGAGGTAGATTCCCTCAAGGGTGAGAAAAAAGAAATCACATGGGGAAGCCAAATCCGTTCTTATGTCTTCACGCCTTATACTATGGTAAAAGATCATCGAACTAGCTTTGAAGTTGCGCAGGTAGATAAGGTTATGGATGGAGACCTAGATGGTTTTATCGATGCTTATCTCAAGTGGCGAATCAGCTAAGATAGAAAGGAACTCACATGTCAATCATTGAAATGAGAGATGTCGTCAAAAAATACGACAACGGAACGACTGCCCTACGCGGTGTTTCGGTCAGCGTTCAACCGGGAGAATTTGCTTACATTGTAGGACCTTCAGGAGCAGGGAAGTCAACCTTCATTCGTTCTCTATATCGTGAAGTAAAAATCGATAAAGGAAGCCTATCAGTTGCTGGTTTTAATCTGGTTAAGATCAAAAAGAAAGACGTCCCGCTTCTACGTCGTAGTGTTGGGGTTGTCTTCCAGGATTATAAACTCTTGCCAAAGAAAACGGTCTATGAAAATATTGCTTACGCTATGGAAGTAATCGGGGAAAATCGCCGTAATATCAAAAAACGTGTGATGGAAGTTTTAGACTTGGTTGGATTGAAGCACAAGGTTCGTTCTTTCCCAAATGAGCTCTCAGGTGGAGAGCAACAGCGGATTGCGATTGCACGTGCCATTGTAAATAATCCCAAAGTATTGATAGCCGATGAACCAACAGGAAACCTGGACCCGGATAATTCATGGGAAATTATGAATCTCTTGGAACGGATTAACCTACAAGGGACAACTATTTTAATGGCGACTCATAATAGCCAGATTGTAAATACCTTGCGCCACCGTGTCATTGCCATTGAAAATGGCCGTGTCGTTCGTGACGAATCAAAAGGAGAGTATGGATACGATGATTAGTAGATTTTTTCGCCATTTATTTGAATCACTAAAAAGTTTGAAACGAAATGGTTGGATGACAGTGGCTGCTGTCAGCTCAGTCATGATTACTTTGACCTTAGTTGCCATATTTGCTTCTGTTATTTTCAATACAGCGAAACTAGCTACAGATATTGAAAATAATGTTCGAGTGATGGTTTATATTCGCAAGGATGTAGCTGATAATAGCGAGACTATTGAAAAAGAAGGTCAAACTGTTACAAATAATGACTACCACAAGGTATACAATGCTTTGAAGGGGATGTCTACTGTTAAGAGTGTTACTTTTTCAAGTAAAGAAGAACAATATGACAAATTAACCGAGACAATGGGTGATAACTGGAAAATTTTTGAAGGAGATGCCAACCCCCTCTATGATGCTTATATAGTAGATACCAATACGCCAAGTGATGTAAAAACTGTAGCTGAAGATGCTAAAAAAATTGAAGGTGTGTCTGAGGTTCAGGATGGTGGTGCCAATACAGAACGCCTATTCCAACTAGCATCATTTATTCGTGTTTGGGGATTAGTTATTGCAGGACTTTTGATTTTCATTGCAGTTTTCTTGATTTCAAATACCATTCGTATTACCATTATTTCTCGCAGTCGCGAAATTCAAATCATGCGCTTGGTTGGTGCTAAGAACAGTTATATCCGTGGACCTTTCTTACTTGAAGGTGCCTTCATTGGTTTGCTTGGAGCAACTGCACCATCAGTATTGGTCTTTATTGTTTATCGAATGGTTTACCAATCTGTCAATAAGTCGTTGGTAGGTCAAAATCTTTCTATGATTGCGCCAGAGGTATTTACTCCTCTGATGATTGCCCTATTATTTGTGATTGGAATTTTCATTGGTTCACTGGGATCAGGAATTTCTATGCGCAGATTCTTGAAGATTTAGGTAAACTAGCTACTTTTATGAGGAGATTAAATGATCTCCTTTTTTGCTACAAAAATTTTAGAAAAAAGTGTAATTTTTTTTGTAAAAGCCTTTACAAAAAAAATTAAAGTGGTATAATTAAATCATAAAAGGTGCAAACGTTTTCGTAAAACGTTTGCCTAAATAAAAATAAAGGAGATTTGAATGATGAAAGATACATTCAAAAATGTCTTGTCTTTCGAATTTTGGCAAAAATTCGGTAAGGCTTTGATGGTGGTTATCGCGGTTATGCCGGCTGCTGGTTTGATGATTTCAATCGGTAAGTCTATCGTGATGATTAACCCAACCTTTGCACCACTCGTTATTACTGGTGGTGTACTAGAGCAAATCGGTTGGGGAGTTATCGTTAACCTTCATATCTTGTTCGCCCTCGCTATTGGAGGAAGCTGGGCTAAAGAACGTGCTGGTGGTGCTTTCGCCGCTGGTCTTGCCTTCATCTTGATTAACCGTATCACTGGTACAATCTTTGGTGTATCAGGCGATATGTTGAAAAATCCAGATGCTATGGTTTCAACACTATTGGGTGGGCAAATCAAAGTTGCTGATTACTTCATTAGTGTTATGGAAGCCCCAGCACTTAACATGGGTGTGTTCGTAGGGATTATTTCTGGTTTTATTGGAGCAACTGCTTACAATAAATACTATAACTTCCGTAAGCTTCCTGATGCACTTTCATTCTTTAACGGAAAACGTTTTGTACCGTTTGTAGTTATTCTTCGTTCAATAATTGCTGCAATTGTACTTGCTGCTTTCTGGCCAGTAGTTCAAACAGGTATCAATAGCTTTGGTATCTGGATTGCCAACTCACAAGAAACTGCTCCAATCCTTGCACCATTCTTGTATGGTACATTGGAACGTTTGCTCTTGCCATTTGGTCTTCACCACATGTTGACTATCCCAATGAACTACACAGCTCTTGGTGGTACTTATGATGTCTTAACTGGTGCAGCTAAAGGTAGTCAAGTATTTGGTCAAGATCCACTTTGGCTTGCGTGGGTAACAGACCTTGTAAACCTTAAAGGTACTGATGCTAGTCAATACCAACACTTGTTAGATACAGTACATCCAGCTCGTTTCAAAGTTGGACAAATGATCGGTTCATTCGGTATCTTGATGGGTGTAGTTGTGGCTATCTACCGTAATGTTGATGCTGACAAGAAACATAAATACAAAGGTATGATGATTGCAACAGCTCTTGCAACATTCTTGACAGGGGTTACTGAACCAATCGAATACATGTTCATGTTCGTCGCAACACCTATGTATCTTGTTTACTCACTTGTTCAAGGTGCGGCCTTCGCTATGGCTGACGTTGTAAACCTACGTATGCACTCATTCGGTTCAATCGAGTTCTTGACTCGTACACCTATTGCAATCAGTGCTGGTATCGGTATGGATATCATTAACTTCATTTGGGTAACTGTTCTCTTTGCTGTAATCATGTACTTTATCGCAAACTTCATGATTCAAAAATTCAACTACGCAACTCCAGGGCGTAACGGAAACTACGAAACTGCTGAAGGTTCAGAAGAATCTAGCAGCGAAGTGAAAGTTGCAGCAGGTTCTCAAGCTGTAAACATTATTAACCTTCTTGGTGGACGTGCAAACATCGTTGATGTTGACGCATGTATGACTCGCCTTCGTGTTACTGTTAAAGATGCAGATAAAGTAGGAAATGCAGAGCAATGGAAAGCAGAAGGAGCTATGGGTCTTGTCATGAAAGGACAAGGGGTTCAAGCTATCTACGGACCAAAAGCTGACGTATTGAAATCTGATATCCAAGATATCCTTGATTCAGGTGAAATCATTCCTGAAACTCTTCCAAGCCAAATGACTGAAGCACAACAAAACACTGTTCACTTCAAAGGTCTTACTGAGGAAGTTTACTCAGTAGCAGACGGTCAAGTTGTTGCTTTGGAACAAGTAAAAGATCCAGTATTTGCTCAAAAAATGATGGGTGATGGATTTGCAGTAGAACCTGCAAATGGAAACATTGTATCTCCAGTTTCAGGTACTGTATCAAGCATCTTCCCAACAAAACATGCTCTTGGTATTGTGACTGAACCAGGTCTTGAAGTATTGGTTCACATTGGTTTGGACACAGTAAGTCTTGAAGGTAAACCATTTACAGTTCATGTTGCTGAAGGACAAAAAGTTGCAGCAGGAGATCTTCTTGTCACAGCTGACTTGGATGCTATCCGTGCAGCAGGACGTGAAACTTCAACAGTAGTTGTCTTCACAAATGGTGATGCAATTAAATCAGTTAAATTAGAAAAAACAGGTTCTCTTGCAGCTAAAACAGCAGTTGCTAAAGTAGAATTGTAATATACTTGAGGTTGGAAGCTGTATTCCAACCTCTTATTTTGGGAGAAAAGAATGAAATTTTTAACACTCAATACTCATAGTTGGATGGAGAAAGAAGCAGAGGAAAAATTCCAGATTTTGCTTGAGGATATTCTTGAAAAAGACTATGATTTGATTTGTTTCCAAGAAATCAATCAGGAGATCACTTCGCCAGAGGTGGAGGTTAATGACTTTTATCAAGCTTTGCCAGCAGCTGAGCCTATTCATCAAGACCACTATGTTAGACTCTTGGTTGAAAAGTTGTCTGAGCAAGGGAAAAATTACTACTGGACTTGGGCCTATAACCATATCGGTTATGATCGCTACCACGAAGGTGTGACTATCTTGTCTAAAACACCTATTGAAGCCAGAGAAATTTTGGTTTCAGATGTGGATGATCCAACAGACTATCATACTCGTCGTGTTGCCGTGGCTGAAACTGTAGTTGATGGTAAGGAGCTTGCAGTTGCAAGTGTCCACCTTTCTTGGTGGGATAAAGGTTTCCAAGAAGAATGGGCACGATTTGAGGCTGTCTTGAAAGAATTGAACAAGCCGCTTTTGCTAGCTGGAGATTTCAACAATCCGGCTGGACAGGAAGGCTACCAAGCTATTTTAGCTAGTCCATTAGGCTTACAAGACGCTTTTGAAGTTTCTCAAGAGAAAAGCGGTAGCTATACCGTTCCACCAGAAATTGATGGCTGGAAAGGGAACACTGAACCCCTTCGAATCGATTATGTCTTTACTACCAAAGAGTTAGCGGTGGAAAATTTACATGTCGTGTTTGATGGTAACAAGAGTCCACAAGTGAGTGATCACTATGGCTTGAGTGCTATTTTAAACTGGAAATAATAACTAATACTCTTCGAAAATCAAATTCAAACCACGTCAACGTCGCCTTGCCGTACTCAAGTACAGCCTGCGGCTAGTTTCCTAGTTTGCTCTTTGATTTTCATTGAGTATGAAAAGAGGTTGGAATTATAAAATTCTAGCCTTTTTCTTATTAGAGAAGCTACTGGAAATAGCCTAATACTCTTCGAAAATCAAATTCAAACCACGTCAGGTTCACCTTGCCGTACTCAAGTACAGCCTGCGGCTAGCTTCCTAGTTTGCTCTTTGATTTTCATTGAGTATAAATAAGTGAGGCTACTGAAATGGAATAAAATGTGGTATAATTGATAAGATAGATAGAATCGAGGGTATTATGTCATTTACGAAATTTCAATTTAAAAACTATATTAGAGAAGCCTTGCAGGAGTTGAAATTTACAACTCCAACAGAGGTGCAAGATAAGTTGATTCCTATTGTTTTGGCAGGTCGTGACCTAGTCGGTGAATCAAAAACAGGTTCGGGTAAGACTCATACTTTCTTGTTACCGATTTTCCAGCAATTAGATGAAGCTAGCGATAGTGTACAAGCCGTGATTACTGCACCGAGTCGTGAGTTGGCTACTCAAATTTACCAAGCAGCTCGTCAGATTGCAGCCCACTCAGAAGTAGAAGTTCGTGTGGTTAATTATGTGGGAGGGACAGATAAGGCTCGTCAGATTGAGAAATTGGCAAGCAACCAGCCTCATATTGTTATCGGAACGCCTGGCCGTATTTATGACTTAGTTAAGTCTGGTGACCTAGCTATTCACAAGGCTAAGACCTTTGTGGTTGATGAGGCAGACATGACCTTGGATATGGGATTCTTAGAAACTGTTGATAAGATTGCTGGAAGCCTTCCAAAAGATCTGCAATTCATGGTCTTCTCAGCGACTATTCCACAAAAACTGCAACCATTCTTGAAAAAATACTTATCAAATCCTGTTATGGAGAAAATCAAGACCAAAACGGTCATTTCTGATACTATTGATAATTGGTTGATTTCGACCAAGGGCCGAGATAAGAATGCTCAAATTTACCAGTTAACTCAGTTGATGCAACCGTATTTGGCAATGATTTTTGTTAACACTAAAACGCGTGCTGATGAATTGCATTCATATCTGACTGCTCAGGGCTTGAAGGTGGCAAAAATCCATGGGGATATTGCCCCTCGTGAGCGCAAGCGTATCATGAATCAGGTGAAAAATCTGGATTTTGAGTACATTGTCGCAACAGACTTGGCGGCGCGTGGGATTGACATTGAAGGTGTCAGCCATGTCATCAATGATGCCATTCCGCAAGACTTATCTTTCTTTGTCCACCGTGTTGGTCGTACCGGACGCAATGGCCTACCAGGTACAGCCATTACCCTTTACCAACCAAGCGATGATTCGGATATCCGTGAATTGGAGAAATTGGGAATCAAGTTTACTCCTAAGATGGTCAAAGACGGGGAATTTCAAGATACTTATGACCGTGATCGTCGTGCTAACCGTGAGAAAAAACAAGATAAACTTGATATCGAAATGATTGGCTTGGTCAAAAAGAAAAAGAAAAAAGTCAAACCGGGTTATAAGAAGAAAATTCAATGGGCGGTTGATGAAAAGCGCCGCAAAACCAAGCGTGCCGAAAATCGCGCTCGTGGTCGTGCAGAGCGTAAAGCAAAACGCCAAACATTTTAATAGTAATTGTTGGAGTGCTGAGCTCCAACTTTTTTAATTATGTGACTTTCGGTCCGTCTCGCTCCGTTAGGTACGAGACAAAAAACCACCCGCTATGCGGGTGTGCGTCGAAGGTTATACCAAAAAAACTCCAAACGCGATACAATAAAGGTGTTCAAGCCAATTGTAAAGCGAAAGGAGAAAAATATGGCACAAAAGTCTCATAGTTTATCGCACACAAAGTAGAACTGTAAGTATCGCATTGTGTTCACCCCTAAGTATAGACGAAAAGTCATCTGAAATCAATATCGAAGTAGTTTATCACATTAGAATCACAAAAAATTTTTAAAAATGGCAATATTTGTTAACAAGAATTTTGTCGTTTGTTATAATGTAGTTGTAAATTATTAAGATTGGTAATCAAAAAATAAAGAGGGGAATGTCATGAATAACAAATATAACAAGTTTCTATTTTTGTTGTTTATAGTTTATTTATTTGGATATTTTTCAATTTCAAAAACGTTAATTCCTATAATGTGTGTGATCCAAGTATTTTTGATAGAACATATATTTAGAGTTCAAAATAGAATGATGCAGATAGGTGAAATTATAATTATTGTTGCTTCTATAATATTATTTATTGATAGTATATTGAGTTTGTAACAAAAGGCTTCTCTATAAAATCAAATTTTCCAGATACCTGCTTAAGGTGATTTATCTTCTCTCTATGCCTTCTCATCTTTATTCTACTATCTACACCACTAAACTTGACAGTCATATATTGCAGGTACAACCTCTCTACCTATAATCTCACAGTTAATCTGAGGGTAGTTTCCTAGTTTGCTCTTTGATTTTTGTTTAATTTTATTTTATAAAAAGAAATGCTCCTCCAAGACGGAAGAGCATCTTTTATTGTGATTTTGATTCGGTTTCTGCTGACTCTGGATGGAGTTCTTGGTAACTTGGTGCCTTGAAAAGGTCAGCACTGGTTTTACCTTGTCGTTGGCTAAAGAGACTGGTTGATTGACTACCTTTTTCCTGCTCAATCTTTTGCAGAATTGGCAAAGAATTGAGGTAAGAAATACTTTCTGTATCAACTTTTCCAAGATGATCTGCTTGGTAGAAACGTATTAAATCACCAGTTTGAATCTGGTCGCTGATTTTCAGCTGTTGGCTGGCTGCCTGCCGAACGATTTCTAGTTCAGTCTGAGCTTGTTCATCAAGATTACTGATTTCAAGACCACTTTCAGTATAGTAGGTTCGTCCGTCATAACTGGTGTATTTTGGTGTGACGAAGGAATTGGCAGTCCGAAAGGCAACGATTTCTTGATGATCTGGAGACAGAAGGTCTTGCCCAACTTGAAGGAAGGAATTGGACTCAATATCAAGGAGGTGTTCGAGAGTCGGTAAGATATCGATTTGTCCACCGTAGGTATTGATGATTTGCCCCTTTTCATAACCAGGCATGACCACCATAAAAGGCACTCGTTGCAACATGGCATTGTCGTAATTCGACCAGTTCTCAGAAGTCTTTCCAATCAAGGGTGCCAGCTCAGGATTGCGGGAGTTGGAAATGCCATAATGGTCTCCATAGATGACGATGATGGATTTTTCATAGAGGCCACTTTCTTTGAGATAGTCAAAGAAGGCCTTGATAGCACTATCCAGATAGTTGGCGGTTTGGAAGTAGCCATTGATCGTTTCATCTTTGGTTTTAGCCAGTGGGAAACCAAGCTCATCGCCTGTCAGATTGCTAGCATAGGGATAGTGATTGGACACCGTGATATACTTAGTATAAAAAGGCTGCTGTAAATGCTCCAGATACTGGATAGAATCTTTCATCATGATTTTATCATTTAAACCATATTGGAAAGAATTGCTACTGTCTTGCTTAGTAAAATAGGATGCGTCAAAGAAGTATTGGTAGCCCCATTGTTTGTAGGTCGTATTCCGGTTCCAGAAGGTCCCAATATTACCATGAAAGACGGCACTTGATTGGTAGCCATTTTTTGATAGGATAAAAGGCGCAGCCCGCTGGGTATTGGTACCTCCATAGTTGACCATGAAGGAACCTTGGTCAAGTCCAAACAAACCGGTCTCTAGCATGGTTTCCGCATCTGAGGTCTTACCAGCCTTGACTTGGTTAAAGATATTCGAAAAGGCTAGGGTTGATTGCGAATGGTAGAGTGAATTTAGGAAGGGAGTGACTTCATGCTCAGTTCCATCTATGTTGAGTTTATAGTCAAGTAGGAACTGTTGGAAACTCTCTAAGTGGAGATAAATCACATTTTTTCCTTTGGCCAAGCCAAAATAGTCTGGATTGGGCTTAGCAGAATGTTCTTGAATATAATCTGTAATAGGTTGAAGATCAGTCTCAGAGGCCTTGGCACGTTCCTTGTTGGCGCTGTAGGATTGGTTGGCACTATAACCTAGAAAAGCTGGTAAACTGAGGGCGCGGACAACATAATAATTCGAAAATCCTCGCGACAGGAGATCGGGACGCTCAATTTCAGCCAAGAAAAGATTAGCAGAAAAGAGCAGGGCTGAGAGAGCAGTGATAGCAACACTGGAGCGGAATTTGAAGGGTCTCCTATCCAGCTGGATGAATTTTTTATAGAAAAGGAAAGCCAGCAATGGGAAATCCATAAAATAGATGAAATCCCAAGGACGCAGTAACTCTAGTTCTGCAGTGCCGACAGACACCTTGCTGACCACCTTCATGGTATTAGCCGTGATAAAGTCGCTAAATTCTCGATAGTAAAAGACGTTAGAATAAAGCCAAATGAATAAAAGGCTATAAATAGCTATACTCAGGCCATAAAAAATCTTGGTTGACCGAGCATAGAGGGCTAGAGCCAGCAGGAGTAGTCCCAAGGGAAGGGGATTGAAAAAGGCGATAAAGGCAAGGTAATTTCCCTGCAACTTGCCCACTTGAATATCTAAATTAAAGTCAACGGCATAGGCTAATAAGGTTTTGAGCCAATATAGGATTAAAAGGGTTAGGACAAAACCCAGTCTGGTACCGACGGCTTTTTGGATTTTGTTAAAATTGCTTTTCACACATTTACTTCCTAATTTTTTATTAGTATTAGTATACCATTTTTTAAAAGAAGAGTAAAAAAGCAAGGGTAGTTTCTTTTTTGAGAATTGGCTAAAAGTTTGATATAATGGTAGTTATGAATAGAATAAGAGTCAGCAAAAGGGTTGAAAAGAAGCTCGCTAAGGGGCTAGTTTTACTAGAAGCCAGTGATCTTGAGAATGTTCATCTCAAGGATCGGGAAGTAGAAGTGCAGAGTCAGGAAGGAACCTTTCTTGGGACTGCCTACCTTTCTCAGCAAAACAAGGGCTTGGGCTGGTTTGTGAGCACAGACAAGGTGACCTTCAATCAAGCTTTCTTTGAAACGCTGTTTAGACAAGCTAAAGAAAAGAGAAGAACCTACTATCAAGATGATTTGACAACTGCCTTTCGTCTCTTCAACCAAGAGGGAGATGGCTTTGGGGGTCTGACAGTGGATCTTTATGGCGACTATGCTGTCTTTTCTTGGTATAACTCTTATGTTTATCAGATTCGCAAGGTTATCTCAGAAGCTTTTAGACAGGTTTTTCCTGAGGTTTTAGGAGTATATGAGAAGATCCGTTTTAAGGCTTTGGACTATGAATCTGCCCATGTTTATGGTCAAGAAGCACCTGACTTTTTCACTGTTTTGGAAAATGGTGTCTTGTATCAAGTCTTTATGAATGATGGCTTGATGACAGGGATTTTCCTAGACCAGCATGAGGTTCGCGGTAGTTTAGTGGATGGATTGGCTATGGGCAAATCCTTGCTCAATATGTTTTCTTATACAGCAGCCTTCTCAGTAGCTGCAGCTATGGGGGGAGCAAGCCAGACTACTTCGGTTGACCTAGCTAAACGTTCACGAGAATTGTCACAAGCGCATTTTCAGGCCAATGGAATCAGCACAGACGAGCATCGTTTTATAGTTATGGATGTCTTTGAATATTTCAAATACGCTAAGAGAAAAGGCTTGACCTACGATGTGATTGTCCTAGATCCGCCTAGCTTTGCTCGGAATAAAAAACAAACTTTCTCTGTGGCTAAGGATTATCACAAGTTGATATCTCAGAGTCTTGAGATTTTAAATCCGGGAGGGATTATCATTGCCAGTACCAATGCTGCCAATGTTTCCCGCCAGAAATTTACAGAACAAATTGATAAAGGCTTTGCAGGAAGAAGTTACCAGATTTTAAATAAATACGGTCTTCCAGCAGATTTTGCCTATAATAAAAAAGATGAAAGTAGTAATTACCTCAAGGTGATTAGTATGAAGGTTAGTAAATGAAATTAATCGTTTCAGTAATGCCAAGAAGTTTAGAGGAGGCTCAGGCTCTGGATGCCATGAGGTATCTGGATGCCGACATCATTGAATGGCGTGCCGACTATCTGCCTAAGGAAGCGATTTTGCAGGTGGCTCCAGCTATTTTTGAAAAATTCGCAGGCCGTGAGTTGGTTTTCACCTTGCGAACTCGCTCTGAAGGGGGACAAATCGAACTTTCTCCAGAAGAATATATCCATCTAATCAAGGAAGTGGCGCAACTCTATCAACCAGACTATATTGATTTTGAGTACTATACCTACAAGGATGTTTTTGAAGAAATGCTGGACTTCCCAAATCTCGTTTTGAGTTACCACAATTTCCAAGAAACACCTGAGAACATGATGGAAATCTTGTCAGAGTTGACGAGCCTAAATCCAAAACTTGTTAAGGTTGCGGTGATGGCTCACACGGAGCAAGATGTGCTAGACTTAATGAACTATACACGAGGCTTTAAAACCCTCAATCCTGAGCAGGAATATGTGACCATTTCTATGGGCAAGGTGGGCAAGGTCTCTCGTATCACTGCGGATGTGACTGGTTCTAGCTGGTCCTTTGCTAGTCTAGATGAGGCAAGTGCCCCAGGTCAGATTTCCTTAGCTAACATGAAAAAAATTCGGGAGATTTTGGATGAAGCTTGATGGCTATACACGTTTAGCTGCCGTTGTTGCCAATCCTATTAAGCATTCTATTTCCCCCTTTATTCACAACAGCGCCTTTGAGGCGACAGCTACCAACGGTGCTTATGTGGCTTGGGAGATTGAAGCGAGTGACTTAGCAGAAACGGTGGCTAATATTCGTCGCTACCAGATGTTTGGTATCAACCTATCTATGCCTTATAAGGAGCAGGTGATTCCTTATTTGGATGAGCTGAGCGATGAAGCGCGCTTAATCGGTGCAGTTAATACGGTTGTCAATGAGAATGGCAATTTAATTGGATATAATACAGATGGCAAGGGATTTTTTAAGAGCTTGCCTTCTTTTACAATTACAGGTAAGAAGATGACCCTGCTGGGTGCAGGTGGTGCGGCCAAGTCCATTTTGGCACAGGCTATTTTGGATGGTGTCAGTCAGATTTCTGTCTTTGTTCGTTCAGTTTCTATTGAAAAAACAAGACCTTACCTGAACAAGTTACAGGAGCAGACAGGCTTTAAAGTGGACTTGTATGCTTTAGAAGATGTTTCTGAACTGCAAGCAAGGATTGCTGAGTCGGATTTACTTGTCAATGCGACCAGTGTGGGCATGGATGGTCAATCATCTCCAGTTGCTGAAAGCATTGTCCTATCAGAAACTCTTTTAGTAGCAGATATCATTTACCAACCCTTTGAAACACCATTTTTGAAATGGGCTAGGAGGCAGGGCAATCCAGCGGTCAATGGTCTGGGAATGTTGCTCTATCAAGCTGCAGAAGCTTTTAAACTGTGGACGGGCAAGGAAATGCCGACAGAAGAAATTTGGCAGTCCTTAACAGAAAAATACCAATAAAGAAAGGGAGATTTTCCTATGAAAATCAGAATCGATATTCCTCATCATCCTTATGATATTCAGATTGAAAAAGGTTGTCTAGCTCAGGCTGGTCAATGGTTGCGAGAACTCTGGCAACCTCAAAAAGTGGTCATTGTAACAGACAATCATGTAGCTTCTCTTTATGCAGAGAAGGTCAAGCTCAGCCTAGAAGATGCTGGTTTTCAGGTAGCTGTTTTTGACTTTTTAGAAGGTGAAGAAAGAAAGAATTTGACTACTGTTCAGAAAGTCTATGAATTCCTAGTTAAGCAGGGGTTGACTCGTAGCGATGGAATCGTGGCTCTTGGTGGTGGTGTCGTTGGGGACCTGGCTGGTTTTGTAGCCTCTACCTATATGCGGGGTATTCACTTTGTTCAGATTCCGACCAGCTTGACAGCTCAGGTGGATTCTTCTATCGGCGGAAAGACGGGTGTCAACACTCCATTTGCTAAAAATATGGTGGGGACCTTTGCCCAGCCAGACGGGGTTCTGATTGATCCGCTTGTCCTTGAAACGCTCGGAAAGAGAGAGTTGATTGAAGGAATGGGTGAGGTCATCAAGTATGGCTTGATTGAGGATCCAGCACTTTGGGCTCTCTTGACGGAGCTGGATGGTTCTGTAGAGAGCATTCTGGAACATGCAGAGACCTTGATTGAACATTCTTGTCAGGTCAAGCGCAAGATGGTTGTTGAGGATGAGTTGGACAACGGTGTTCGCCTTTACCTCAATTTTGGTCACACTATTGGCCATGCTATTGAAGCGACTGCCGGGTATGGAAAAGTCATGCATGGTGAAGCTGTGGCTATGGGAATGGTACAGATTTCCAAGGTTGCTGAGGAAAAAGGCCTCATGCCAGCTGGCATTACCCAATCTATCACAGAGATGTGTCAGAAATTCGACTTGCCTGTTGACTATGAAAATTGGGAAGTTGACAAGCTTTATCAGGCTCTTACTCATGACAAAAAAGCGCGTGGAAACACCTTGAAATTGGTCTTGGTACCAGAGCTCGGCTCAGCGACCATTCACCCAGTTTCTCTGGAAGAGATGAAAGACTACTTGGTAAAATAAGGAGAGTGTATGAGATATTTAACAGCAGGAGAATCACACGGCCCTCGTCTGACAGCTATTATTGAGGGAATTCCAGCTGGACTTCCTTTGACAGCTGAGGATATCAATGAGGACCTTAAGCGCCGTCAGGGTGGCTACGGTCGTGGCGGTCGTATGAAGATTGAGAGCGACCAAGTTGTCTTTACTTCAGGTGTTCGCCATGGGAAGACGACAGGGGCTCCTATTACCATGGATGTCGTCAATAAGGACCACCAGAAATGGCTGGACATCATGTCTGCAGAGGACATTGAAGACCGCCTTAAAAGCAAGCGGAAAATTACCCATCCTCGTCCAGGTCATGCCGACTTGGTTGGGGGTATCAAGTACCGTTTTGATGATTTAAGAAATTCTTTGGAGCGCTCATCTGCCCGTGAAACCACCATGCGGGTGGCAGTCGGGGCTGTAGCCAAACGCCTCTTGGCTGAACTGGATATGGAGATTGCCAACCATGTCGTGGTCTTTGGTGGTAAGGAAATCGATGTTCCTGAGAATCTCACAGTTGCTGAGATTAAGCAAAGAGCCGCCCAGTCCGAAGTTTCTATTGTCAACCAAGAAAGAGAACAGGAAATCAAGGACTATATTGACCAAATCAAGCGTGATGGAGATACCATCGGTGGAGTTGTGGAAACAGTCGTTGGAGGTGTTCCGGTTGGTCTTGGTTCCTATGTCCAATGGGACAGAAAATTAGATGCGCGATTGGCCCAGGCAGTTGTCTCTATCAATGCTTTTAAAGGGGTGGAATTTGGTCTTGGCTTTGAAGCTGGTTATCGTAAAGGCAGCCAAGTCATGGATGAAATTCTCTGGTCTAAAGAAGACGGTTATACCCGCCGTACCAACAATCTGGGAGGCTTTGAAGGTGGTATGACTAATGGGCAACCGATCGTTGTTCGTGGCGTCATGAAACCCATTCCTACTCTCTACAAACCACTTATGAGTGTGGATATCGAAACCCATGAACCTTACAAGGCAACAGTCGAAAGAAGTGATCCGACCGCTCTTCCAGCTGCAGGAGTAGTCATGGAAGCTGTTGTGGCTACGGTTCTGGCACAAGAAATCCTCGAAAAATTCTCATCAGATAATCTTGAGGAACTAAAAGAAGCGGTAGCCAAACACCGAGACTATACAAAGAACTATTAAGGAGTTCCTATGGCAAAAACAATCTATATCGCAGGTCTTGGTTTGATTGGTGCCTCTATGGCACTTGGTATCAAACGCGATCATCCAGATTATGAAATTTTAGGCTATAATCGCAGTCAAGCTTCGAGAGATATTGCCTTGAAAGAAGGCATGATTGACCGTGCAACGGATGATTTTGCCAGTTTTGCTCCTCTTGCGGATATCATCATTCTCAGCTTGCCAATCAAACAAACTATTGCTTTCATTAAGGAGTTGGCCAACTTGGACTTGAAAGAAGGCGTCATTATTTCAGATGCTGGTTCAACCAAGTCAGCTATTGTAGATGCAGCGGAGCAGTATTTGGCTGGCAAATCTGTTCGCTTTGTCGGGGCCCATCCCATGGCTGGTAGTCACAAGACAGGGGCTGCTTCTGCGGATGTCAATCTTTTTGAAAATGCCTATTATATCTTTACACCTTCGAGTCTGACAAGTCAGGACACGCTTGAGGAAATGAAGGACCTGCTTTCAGGTCTTCATGCTCGTTTTATCGAGATTGATGCCAAGGAGCATGATCGTGTCACTTCTCAGATTAGCCATTTTCCTCATATTCTGGCTTCTAGTCTCATGGAACAGACCGCGGTTTATGCTCAAGAACATGAGATGGCAAGGCGCTTTGCGGCAGGTGGTTTTCGAGATATGACTCGGATTGCGGAAAGCGAGCCGGGAATGTGGACCTCCATTCTCTTGTCCAATCGTGAGACAATCCTAGAGAGAATTGAGGATTTTAAGGAACGTTTGGATGAGGTTGGTCAGGCTATCAGCAAGGGAGATGAAGAGCAGATCTGGAACTTTTTCAACCAAGCGCGTGAGCAACGTCAGGCCATGGAAATCCATAAACGTGGCGGTGTGGATAGCTCTTACGACCTCTATGTCGATGTTCCCGATGAAGAAGATGTCATCTTGAGGATTTTGGAATTGCTACGTGGAACTTCCTTGGTTAATATTCACATCAATGAGGAAAACCGTGAAGATATTCACGGGATCCTACAAATTTCATTTAAAAACGCTCAAGACTTGGAAAGAGCCGAACATCTCATAACAGAAAATACAGACTATACAGTCGTCATCAAATAAGGAGAAAAATATGCCTAAAATAGAGCCTAGATTCATATTTGGTATTATCTTTATTTCTTTTATCTTACTTAGAGCTTACGCTGTTAAAAAAGATGTGAAAACTAATTCAGAAGCAAGTGTCGAGACAAAAAATGAACCATCCAACAAGGAAATAAGTTAAGAGAAAAACAATTCAAGTATGTAGACGATAGAATTATTAATGAGTTTATCAATGGCTATAATCAAAATTCTAATAGCCCATTAGAAAATATCAAAAAAGGAAATATAAAAATAAAATATTTCGCATCAAGCTACGGATACTACTTGGAACTTTTACATGCAAATGATACTTATAAAATCAATGTAACAATAAATCAGACAAATGAAAATAGTGAATCTGGTGTTGCAGGAATGAAAGAAGTATTTCATGATATTGTTAAATCGATTGAATCATCCTTATCTGATGATGAGATAAATAACTATTTTGATAATCTTATGTCAAATGAAATAAAAACAGGTTCTAATTTAGGAACTTTGAAGATAGAGTATATACCAGATAAGGAATTAAGCAATGGATATTCAAGAGGTCATATAAAAGTGATTGCACAATAATAAAGACCACAGAGTGACTAGTAATTTTAAAAGAAATAAATAAGGAGAAAATCATGTCAAATATTTACGATAGTGCAAACGAACTCAGTCGCGGTCTACGCGAATTGCCAGAATACAAGGCTGTCAAAGCAGCTAAAGATGCGATTTCAGTAGATGCTGAGGCAAGTAAAATCTTTACAGAGTACGTTGCCTTCCAAGAGGAAATTCAAAGACTAGCGCAGACAGGTCAAATGCCAGACGCTTCCTTTCAAGCGAAAATGGAAGGCTTTGGTAAACAGATTCAGGGGAATAGCCTCTTGTCAGAATTCTTTACCAAGCAACAACAATTGGCAATTTATCTTTCTGACATTGAAAAAATTGTTTTTGAACCAGTTTCAGAATTACTAAAATAAGAAAATAACTATCATAAAGTCAGGAATTTTTAAGGAATTTCTGGCTTTTTATGATAAAATAGGTAAAAGTATTGCAAGTATGAGGTCCAATATGAAACTAAAAACAAACATTAGCCACTTACATGGCAGTATCCGCGTTCCAGGTGACAAGTCTATCAGCCACCGTTCCATTATCTTTGGAAGTTTGGCTGAGGGTGAGACCAAGGTTTATGATATTTTGCGTGGCGAGGACGTGCTCTCAACTATTAAAGTTTTTCGTGACCTTGGTGTTGAGATTGAGGATAAAGATGGGGTTATTACCATTCAAGGTGTCGGTATGGACGGCCTAAAAGCTCCGCAAAATGCCCTTGATATGGGAAATTCTGGCACCTCTATTCGCCTGATTTCAGGTGTCCTTGCTGGTGCAGACTTTGAAGTAGAAATGTTTGGAGATGATAGTCTTTCCAAACGTCCTATGGATCGTGTGACTATTCCACTGAAAAAAATGGGCGTCAGCATTTCAGGGCAAACTGAGCGAGATTTGCCTCCTTTGCGTTTGAAAGGAACGAAAACCCTAACACCTATTCATTATGAGTTGCCAATTGCATCTGCCCAGGTTAAGTCAGCCTTGATTTTTGCGGCCTTGCAGGCTCAAGGTGAGTCAGTGATTATCGAAAAAGAATGCACCCGTAATCATACTGAAGATATGCTGCAACAATTTGGTGGTCATTTAAGTGTAGACGGCAAGAAAATTACAGTCCAAGGGCCGCAAAAATTGACAGGACAAAAGGTGGTTGTTCCAGGAGATATTTCCAGTGCAGCCTTTTGGTTGGTCGCAGGTTTGATTGTTCCAAACTCTCGTGTGGTGCTTAAGAATGTGGGTATCAACGAAACGCGCACCGGTATTATCGATGTCATTCGTGCCATGGGTGGAAAATTGGAAATGACTGAAATTGACCCAGTCGCTAAATCTGCTACCTTGATTGTTGAATCTTCTGACTTGAAAGGAATAGAAATTGGTGGCGCTTTGATTCCACGCTTGATTGATGAATTGCCCATTATTGCTCTTCTGGCTACCCAAGCACATGGTGTAACAGTTATCAAAGATGCTGAGGAGCTCAAGGTTAAGGAAACAGACCGTATTCAGGTTGTGGCAGACGCCTTAAATAGCATGGGAGCAGATATTACTCCTACGGCAGATGGGATGATTATCAAAGGAAAATCAACTCTTCACGGTGCTAGAGTCAATACTTTTGGAGACCATCGTATCGGCATGATGACGGCTATCGCGGCCCTCTTGGTTGCAGATGGAGAAGTGGCGCTTGACCGTGCTGAGGCTATCAATACCAGCTATCCTAGCTTCTTTGATGATTTGGAGAACTTGATTCATGGCTAAGGTATTACTAGGATTTATGGGGGCTGGCAAATCGACTATTGCAAGAGGCTTGGACCCAGATTATCTCGATATGGATGCTCTGATAGAGAAGCGCTTAGGTATGTCTATTGCGGAATTTTTCGCTGAAAAGGGCGAAGAGGTCTTTCGACAGGTAGAGTCAGAAGTATTAGCTGAGTTACTACAAAGAGACCAAGTTGTGTCAACTGGTGGAGGAGTGGTCATTTCTCAGCGAAATCGTGATTTACTCAAAACCAATTCTGATAATATCTATCTGAAAGCTGATTTTGAAACCCTCTACCAACGTATCGCAGCTGATAAGGACAATCAGCGTCCGCTTTTTCTAAATAATAGCAAGGAAGAACTTGCAGCTGTTTTTCAAGAAAGACAGGCTTGGTATGAGGAAGTAGCTAGTCGGGTTTTGGATGTGACCGAGTTAAGCCCAGAGGAAATTATAGAGGAACTGAGATGAAAATTGCTTATCTAGGTCCCAAGGGATCATTTTCACACCACGTTGTGCAGACAGCTTTTCCTCAGGAGGAATTGCAGGCCTTTGCCAACATTACAGATGTCATCAAGGCCTATGAGCAAGGCTTGGTGGACTATTCTGTGGTGCCAGTTGAAAATTCTATCGAGGGTAGTGTTCATGAAACCTTGGACTACCTTTTTCATCAGGCTCGCATCCAAGCAGTGGCAGAAATCGTTCAGCCTATTCATCAGCAGTTGATGGTGGTTCCAGGTCATACTAAGATTGAAAAGATTTTTTCACATCCACAGGCCTTGGCTCAAGGAAAGAAATTCATCGATGAACAGTATCCAGAGGCTCAAATTGAGGTGACAGCCAGTACAGCCTATGCGGCCCGCTTTATTTCCGAACATCCAGACCAGCCTTTTGCGGCTATTGCGCCTAGAAGTTCTGCTGAAGAATATGGCTTGGAACTGATTGCTGAGGATATTCAGGAAATGGAAGCAAATTTCACACGTTTCTGGGTTTTGGGAGCTGAAGATGTAGCCATTCCCTTGCAAGCACAAACTGAAAAAATGAGTTTAGCTTTGACCTTACCTGACAATCTTCCAGGTGCACTCTACAAGGCTCTTTCGACCTTTGCTTGGCGAGGAATTGACCTGACAAAAATTGAAAGTCGTCCACTCAAGACAGCGTTGGGTGAATACTTTTTCATTATCGATGTGGACTATACTGATAAGGACTTGGTTCACTTTGCCCAAAAAGAATTAGAAGCTATTGGAATCCAGTATAAAATTCTGGGTGCCTATCCTATTTATCCAATATCAGACCATGGAAAGGAGAGAAGATGAGTAAAGAAAATCCCTTAAGCCATCATGAGCAGTTGCGTTATGACTATCTACTTAAGAATATTCACTACCTCAATGAGCGAGAGAAAAAGGAATTTGCTTATTTGCAAGACAAATTAAATAGGGCAAGTAGTGACGCTCCCTCAGAAAGTCAGGAATTGACAGAGGATTATAGAAAGACAAGTGCTAACACTTCGATTCCTTCTTATAATAGCCGTAGTCGTTCTGAGAGATACCAGAAAATCAATTCTCTTCCAAAGAAAAAAACTAAAAAGCGGAAGCTACGTTGGGGGCGCATTTTCGCAGGTTTACTGGCTATCTTAGCTTGTCTAGCCTTAGGTATGATTTTTATGTTTTTAAAAGGTTACACCAATGCTAATCCAGATAAAAATGTCAATGCCAGGGCAGCTCAAGTAGAAGTTTTTAATGGTCAAGATACCAGAGATGGAGTTAATATTTTGATCATGGGTACAGATGGGCGAATCGGTCAAAATAGTGCTGAGACGCGGACGGACTCTATTATGGTATTAAATGTTGGCGGCTCAGATAAGAAAATTAAGCTGGTCAGCTTCATGCGTGACAATTTGGTTTATATAGACGGTTACAGTCAAGTGATTAACGGTAGAAAACAGACAGATAACAAGTTAAACGTAGCCTATGAGTTAGGAGAACAAGAGGGGCAAAAAGGGGCAGAAATGGTTCGTCAAGTCTTGAAAGATAATTTTGACTTGGACATTAAATACTATGCCTTGGTCGATTTTCAGGCCTTTGCTACAGCGATTGACACACTTTTCCCTGATGGGGTGACAATTGATGCTCAATTTTCAACATTGAATGGGCGTCCACTAACAGAAGCTACAGTCGGCGATGATTTACACGCTACTGAGACTGAGTCTCCAACCCAAACCATCAAAGTCGGAAAACAGCAGATGAATGGCTCGACCTTGCTCAATTATGCTCGTTTCCGTGATGATGATGAGGCGGATTACGGCCGTACCAAAAGACAGCAACAAGTACTGACAGCAGTTCTTCAGCAAATCAAAGATCCAACCAAGCTTTTTACAGGCTCAGAGGCACTTGGCAAGGTATTCGCAATGACCTCAACGAATGTTCCTTATACCTTCCTGTTAACAAATGGCTTGTCTTTCCTAGACGGAGTTCAAAATGGTATTGAAAAATTGACGATTCCAGAACTGGGTGACTGGGTAGATGCCTATGATGTTTATGGAGGCTTGGGCTTGCTTGTCGATCAAAACAAATATCAGAATAAATTGTCTCAGATGGGCTTGAGATAAGATAAGACAGAAGAATCAAAGTTTGATAGCTATTTGGATAGCAGTCAGGCTTTGATTTTTTACAGTCTGCAATAGATTTTCACCCCCTATTTGTGGTATAATGGAACGATACGATAGAAAGAATAATGAATAATATGACTGATTTAAAAGCAATTCAGGCTCGTAGCCTGGAGATGGCTGAATATTTTGTTGCCTTTTGCAAGGAACATGATTTACTCTGTTATCTCTGTGGAGGAGGTGCTATTGGTGCCCTTCGAAACAAGGGATTTATTCCTTGGGACGACGACCTAGACTTTTTTATGCCTCGTAAAGATTATGAGAAATTAGCAGAATTATGGCCTCGTTATGCAGATGAACGTTATTTCTTGTCGAAGAGTAACAAGGATTTTGTCGACCGCAATCTTTTTATTACCATTCGTGACAAGGAAACGACCTGTATCAAACCTTATCAGCAGGATTTAGAATTGCCACATGGTCTGGCCTTGGATGTTTTGCCTTTGGATTATTATCCTAAAAATCCAGCTGAGCGGAAGAAACAGGTTCGCTGGGCCTTGTTTTATTCACTCTTTTGTGCCCAAACTATTCCAGAAAAGCATGGTGCACTTATGAAATGGGGAAGCCGTATTTTACTGGGTGTGACTCCAAAATCTCTCCGTTATCGCATTTGGAAAAAAGCTGAGAAAGAAATGACCAAGTATAGTCTGGATGAGAGCGATGGCATCACAGAATTATGCTCAGGTCCTGGCTACATGAGAAACAAGTACCCAATCGCATCTTTTGAGGATAATCTTTTCTTGCCATTTGAAGGGACAGAGATGCCTATTCCAGTTGGCTACGATGCCTATCTCAGCACTGCTTTTGGGGATTATATGACACCTCCACCAGCAGATAAGCAGCTACCACATCATGATGCTGTCATCGCTGATATGGATAAGTCTTATACAGAATACAAGGGAGAATATGGAGCATGATGGGTGAAAAAATTAGCGTTATCGTTCCAGTCTACAATGTAGAAGCCTACCTGGAGCGATGTGTGGAGTCAATTCTTCATCAGACTTATACTAATTTTGAACTAATCCTAATAAATGATGGATCTACTGATTCCAGTGGACAAATCTGTGATCATTTAGCATATCAGTATGAAAATATCAAGGTTTACCATATCGAAAATGCTGGTGTTTCTAATGCCAGAAATATTGGAATTCAGCTAGCGACGGGTGTTTGGATAACTTTTGTTGATAGTGATGATTTCGTCACCAAGGGTTACCTAGCTACTTTAGCTAGTGCAGTTGAGGGAAGAAATGTAGGTTTTGTGATTGCTCCTCTACATCATATCAAAAATGGAATAGTGACAGATTTACCCCCGTATTCTGGTAGAAAAGAACTTTGGTCAACAGAAGAAACCATGAAAGAATTACTGATGACCACTAAGACATCATTTTTTCCAGTCGCAAAACTATTTAAGAGAGACCTGCTGGTAGATGAGAAATTTAATACAGACTACCATCTAGCTGAAGATGCCTTGTTTTTAACTGAATTGCTACTAAAGACAAGATGCAGTAGCGTATTTATTGACAAACCAATTTATTATTATGATCATCGTGAGGGAAGTGCGACAACATCTGTTAATCGGTATGTATTTGATACGATAGAAGTTTATAAGAACATTATTGCTCAAGTATCACAAGTATTTCCTAATTTAAAATATGAATTAAAAAATAGAGAATGTTGGTCATATATCACAGTTTACGATAAAATCATATTTACTTCATCTGAGCAGTATCAAAAGGAGAAAGTTGAACTAAGAACTTGGATTATTCAGCATCGACACGAAATATGGAAGGATACTTATTTCACCACATTTCGTAAGATAGCTGTCCTGTCACTTGTCTTTTCTCCATGGATATATAAAAAAATTGTTGGATTAAGAAACTAATATTATGAGAAGGAGTTGAAAATGAATTTTCCAATAATGAATGAATACTTTGAAAAATCAAAACTATGGGTTTCATATCTGTTTGTTTTTATTTCGATTTTAAGTATGAGTTCACTAGTTTATAAGATAGCCAATCCTCTTTATAAGGGATTATCAGCAATTGTATTGTTTTATATTTGCTATACATTATTGTTTAAGTGGAAAAAAATCATAGTGGATCGTAAATTTCTGTCCTTATTTGGTCTATTGGCTGGAAGTCATCTGTTATCAGCTATTTTCAATCGCTCTGGACATTTGATTGGAAATGTGATCGAGATCCTCTTTATGGTAACCTATATTTTATTATTTACCATGTTAGAATCATGTCAATTAAAGAAATTATTTGATTGGATTTCTTACACTATTCAAATTATTTCTTTTTCTTCTGCTATATTTGCATTTACATTATTAGTAAGTAAAGTACTTATCCTATTTAAAATTGGACAGCAATCTTATTACTATGGTGTTATGAATGGGCGTTTGTGGGGAATTGTTAATCCCAATGCTAGTGCAATTTTTTCATATATTAGCATTGTTTTGGCTATGTATTTGATTCATAAAGGAAACAAATACTCTGTTTATCTAAAACTGAATAATGTGATTCAATTAGTTTACTTTGCAACCATGCAAAGTAGGGGTGCTTTATTATCTTTAGTGTTAATGATTGGGTTTTATAGTTTCTTTATTAACAGGGGCAAGTTAGCTAAGCGATTTCTAATCTTTATTGTTTCTGCTTTACTTGTTTCTGCTACTAACATCGGATTGAGTTATGTAACTTCTATTTACATATCTTCGGGGAAAGCGACTGTATTAGACTTAAATAAAGGACAATCTTATGCAGAAACAGATTCTTCAGTTATAAAAAAAACAGGCGAACTTCATCTAATAGAAACAACACCTAGTGGTAGAACTTATATTTGGAAAAATGCTATAAAAATGGGAAGTGCAAAACCAATTTTTGGTTATGGTGTACGGAATGTTCCAGATTATTACACAAAATATTTCAGTAAATTCGAAATTCAAAATTCTCTTATTGGTGGAAATTTCCATAACATTTTGGTAACGATATTTGTTAGTTCTGGAATTTTAGGTTTAGTATCCTTTCTCCTTATACTAGGATATATAATGAAACGTTTTTTGACTTATTTGATTGTTTCCAAAAAGAACTCTGAAAAGTTGATTATGATTCTTTTCTTTGGCATCTTGTTCGGTCAATTATTTGAAAGTCAGATTATGTATTCAACTAACTTTATCAATATTATCTTTTGGTTGATCATTGGTTATGGATTAGTTATTTGTAAACGTGATGAAGGTATTCGTTATCAGGAAGTAACTGATATTAGAGAGATTCAACAGATGGAACTAGGAATCATGGAATACATTCATGAAACTTGTCAGAAAATTGGTGTCAAATATTTCCTAGCTTATGGCAGTCTTATCGGTGCGGTTCGTCACAAAGGTTTTATTCCTTGGGATGATGACATGGATATCTGTATGTTACGAGAAGATTATGAAAAGTTGCAAGACTATCTTATCGCTAACCCTGATGAACGTTACGAAGTGATGTCTTATAAAAATAATCTCAACTATGTTTATCCCTTTATGAAAGTTCAGGATAATCAAACTTATTTACTAGAAGAAGATGTTCGAATTGATTCCAATATGGGGATTTATGTGGATATTTTCCCTGTAGATGGTTACGAGGATGACTCGGTTTTTAAAGATAAAATGACGAGACTTATAAAAAAACGTCAATTGAGCTGTTATACATTTAAAGGTATTACCAATACTAAAAGTATATTAAATTCTTTAATTCGCTATATATCAGTCATTATCTTCTATTTCACAAATACGAACAAGTATATTAGAGGTATTGATGAGCTTGCTCAATCTAGAAAAGTAGATGATTACGAGTTGGTTGACTATCTTATTTATAAAGATATGAATAAACCAGTCTGGAAGCGGGAGTGGTTGAATCAAACTATTATGGGTGTATTCGAAGGTAAGGAATTTATGATTCCAAAAAACTATCATGAAATTCTGACCTCGGACTACGGAGATTACACGCAACTGCCACCAGTTGAGCTAAGGTTCTCTCATCATGATTTTCAATTGTGGAAGATTATTAAGGTATCCCAATGATGTCATTGAAATGAAGAAGCCATTAACTCGATGTAAAAAGATTAGGAGTGAATAATAGATGTCAGAGAAAATTTTGACTCTTGAAGAAATTAAACAAATTGAATTAGATATTTTAAACTATTTGCATGAATTGTGTGAGGAGCATGAAATCAAGTATTTTATTGATTTTGGAACCTTGCTAGGAGCTGTACGCCATAAAGGTTTTATTCCTTGGGATGATGATACCGACATTTCTTTGGCTCGAGATGAATTTGAAAAGCTCTATGAGATATTAAAAAATGAAAAACATCCCTACTACAGATTAATTTCATATAGAGAAACAAAAGGCTACCCTTATACATATATGAGAGTTTATGATGTGAGGACAAGAAGAGATGCTAATCTTTTAGATAAGTCGGTTGTTCTAGGTACTTGTGTTGATATTTTCCCATACGATGGGGTTGTTACAGATGAACGTGATAGAAAAAAGATGAGGCTTTATAAACAATTTATTCGACTTTCGTCTCTGAATTTTAAAGGAGTCAAAATAGATAATGGAGGTGTCAAAAATTTACCACGTTATTTTGCATCTACAATTTTTAGACTGACTTCTCCACAGAAATGGAATGAAAAATTAGAGAAGTTAGCTTTGCAATATGATGTTGAGCAGGCTACAGATCTTGCATGTACTACCTATGACTCTTACTATCCAAGTGGAATTAAGAAAGAGTGGTTATATGATACAATTGAAATGCCATATGAGAATATTCTTGTGAAGGTTCCTAGAAAATTCCATGAGATTTTAGTTTACGAGTTTGGTGAAGACTATATGACTCCTCCACCTATTGAAAATCAAAATCCAGGAACTGATAAAAATTACTGGATTGATTAATTTATGAGCAAGTTGCTTTGATTTGATAATTCGATAAAATAAATAACCTACCTATCTAAAACAAGGAATATTCCTTGTTTTAGATAGGTAGGTGATTTTTTTAATTTCTTTTAATCTTAGCAATAGCAAGATTGAGTGCATAATGGAATGTTTTATCTTTTGTGATAAAAAGTATCAAGAGATAGTAGATTCCACAGGTTGCAACAGTCGAGAGAACCATGAGTATCATATTGAGGTTGACTATATAAGAGTTGATTTGGAAAAGGAATTTAAACGCAAAATAGATCGGAATGAATCCGAGCGATACAATAGTATAGCGTGTTAAAGTAGTAAAGATTTCTTTTAAGTCAAGCAGATGATGTTTCTTGATAAAGTAAATTTCCAGTAGAACAACTACAGTTTCTGCAATAATAGTAGTAGCAATGTAATACTCTGGTGCAAAAATATTATTGAAATATAAGAGACTGTTGAGTAGGATATTGGCACCGCCACCAATAAAGTAAAAGGCTGTTAAACGATTTTCGTGGTCGTTGATGAAGATAATTTGTTTACCAAGGATTAACTCAATGGCCCAAATGATAGTCCGAAAAGCGAAGACACTAGTCACAATACCAGCTTCAAGGTATTTTTCAGAAGAATAGATGACTGCAGCGTAGTTCCCTAATACCATAATCCCAATACTGGTTGGAATGATAAGGAAATAAAAGAGGGCGGCTCCTTGGTTTAGAAGATTTTTATAAGATTCGTAGTCTTTCTTACCGAGATAGTAGCCGAGACGTGGAATACTAACGTTGATAGCTCCACTCAAGACACTGGCAATCAACATGACGATGCTGGAAGCAATGGTATAATAAGAAATATAGTTTTCATCAGGCCCTTTGGTGATAAACATTCTATCAAGTAAGGTATAGAGCATATTGGCATTAGCTAGAAGCAACATGGTCAAGAGTGGTTTAGATGCTTTGACTAATTCGACAAGACCAATCTTAACAAAGGAAACTTCTCTCTTGATCCAAAGAAAACTGAGTAGATAGTTAAGAATTGTCGTTGCACTCATGATGATTGCATAAGGTACGATATCATTTGGAGTTTTTACAAAGGTGAAGATAGCGACCAACATGGCAATACGAATAACCAATGTTTTATATAAGATGAATGCATAATTTTCATAAGCTTCATTCATCCACTCGATATAAAGGAATTGGAAGAGAGCTTGGACACCAAGTATATAGTAGAGTTCTTTCAAATTTTCAATACTATTATCCAGATAAATAAATAGGAAATAGATACTTGTTGTTAGAACAGATGTAATAATGGAGATATAGAATAACTTAGAGAAAACATAGTTGATTTTATTTTTATCATCCTTGACCTTACTGATAGCTCGAATTCCGTAGTTATAGATTCCAAATGCTGCTAAAGGAATGACAAAGCTAGCCCAGGTATTTGCGGTATTGAAATAACCGTAATTGGATTTACTGAGAATCCGAGTCAGATAAGGATTGGTTATCAGCGGAAAAACGATATTGAGAACATTGACTAGTAAGCTAGCCAGTGCATTAACTTTTATATTTTTCATTGTACTTTCTTTCTTGTATTGTAAAATGGTCTCTAGTATTATATCACATTCTCGCTCCATTCTTTTGATAAAATCGTAAAAATCTAGTATAATAGATAGAACTGAAAGTATGAGGTTACTAGCAATGAAAATGAAACAAATTAGTGATACAACTTTGAAAATCACGATGTCTTTAGAGGATTTGATGGATCGTGGCATGGAGATTGCTGACTTTCTTGTTCCTCAAGAAAAAACAGAAGAGTTCTTTTATGCTATCTTGGATGAGTTAGAGATGCCTGATAGCTTTCTGGATACAGGCATGTTGAGCTTCCGTGTGACTCCAAAACCTGATAAGGTCGATGTTTTTGTAACCAAATCAAAGATTGACCAAAATCTAGATTTTGAAGATTTATCGGATTTACCAGATATGGAAGAATTGGCTCAAATGTCGCCAGATGAGTTTATTAAAACCTTAGAAAAAAGCATCGCAGACAAAACCAAGGATGATATCGAAGCCATTCAATCTCTAGAGCAAGTCGAAGCCAAGGAAGAAGAGCAGGAGCAGGAACAACAAGAAGTTGAAAGCAAGAAAGAGCCTTACATCTACTACATTCTTTCTTTTGTAAAACTAGCTGACTTGGTGGCTTTTGCCAAGACAGTGACTTTTGAGATGGAAACTTCTGAACTCTACAAGATGAATGAGCGCTATTATTTGACCATTTTGGTGGATATTGAAAATCATCCAAGTCCATATCCAGCTTGGCTGTTGGCCCGTATGCGCGAGTTTGCGGACGATAGCGACATCAGTCGCTCAGTCTTGCAAGAGTATGGCCAAGTCTTGATGAATCACGATGCAGTGCTTAATCTGCAAAAAATCGGATAATCATTTCTGGAAAGCTTTTTCTAGATTTTGAGAAGAGCGAATCGTCTGATTCGTTTTTTCTTTTTATACTGAAATAGTGATTTACTATAATAGGAATTTTCACAAAATTCTGTTATAATGGCTATATTAGAAAATTTCGAGGAGACAAACATGACAGTTAAAATTGCTTTACTAGGATTTGGTACCGTTGCAAGTGGTGTGCCTTTCCTCCTAAAGGAAAACGGAGAAAAAATCACTCAATCAGCACATTCAGATATTGAAGTTGCCAAGGTATTGGTCAAGGATGAAGATGAAAAGAATCGCTTGCTTGCAGCAGGGAATGACTTTAACTTTGTAACCAATGTGGATGATATTTTGTCAGACCAAGATATTACTATCGTAGTGGAATTGATGGGGCGTATCGAACCTGCTAAGACTTTTATCACTCGTGCCTTGGAAGCTGGGAAACACGTTGTTACTGCTAACAAGGACCTTTTGGCTGTCCATGGTGCAGAATTGTTAGAAATCGCTAAAGCTAACAAGGTAGCACTTTACTACGAGGCAGCAGTAGCTGGTGGGATTCCAATTCTTCGTACTTTAGCAAATTCCTTAGCTTCTGATAAAATCACTCGTGTCCTTGGCGTGGTTAATGGAACTTCCAACTTCATGATGACCAAGATGGTGGAAGAAGGATGGTCTTACGACGATGCTCTTGCGGAAGCGCAAAGACTTGGTTTTGCAGAAAGCGATCCGACAAATGACGTAGATGGGATTGATGCAGCCTACAAGATGGTTATTTTGAGCCAATTTGCCTTTGGCATGAAGGTTGCCTTTGATGATGTAGCCCACAAGGGAATCCGCAATATTACACCAGAAGACGTAGCTGTAGCCCAAGACTTGGGTTATGTAGTGAAATTGGTTGGTTCAATCGAAGAAACTCCTTCAGGTATTGCTGCAGAAGTAACTCCAACCTTCCTACCTAAAGCGCACCCACTTGCTAGTGTGAATGGCGTAATGAACGCTGTCTTTGTAGAATCTATTGGTATCGGTGAGTCTATGTACTACGGACCAGGTGCTGGTCAAAAACCAACAGCAACAAGTGTGGTGGCGGATATTGTCCGTATCGTTCGTCGCCTGAATGATGGAACCATCGGTAAAGACTTCAACGAATACAGCCGTGACTTGGTCTTGGCAAATCCAGAAGATGTCAAAGCAAATTACTACTTCTCAATCTTGGCTCCAGACTCAAAAGGTCAGGTCTTGAAATTGGCTGAAATCTTCAACGCTCAAGATATTTCCTTCAAGCAAATCCTCCAAGATGGAAAAGATGGTGACAAGGCGCGTGTTGTCATCATTACACACAAGATTAATAAAGCCCAGCTTGAAAATGTCTCAGCTGAATTGAAGAAGGTTTCAGAATTCGACCTCTTGAATACCTTCAAGGTGCTAGGAGAATAAAATGAAGATTATTGTACCTGCAACCAGTGCCAATATCGGGCCAGGATTTGACTCGGTCGGTGTAGCTGTAACCAAGTATCTTCAAATTGAGGTCTGTGAAGAACGAGATGAGTGGCTGATTGAACACCAGATTGGCAAATGGATTCCACATGACGAGCGTAATCTCTTGCTCAAAATTGCTTTGCAAATTGTGCCAGATTTACCACCAAGACGCTTGAAAATGACAAGTGATGTTCCCTTAGCGCGTGGTTTGGGTTCTTCCAGTTCTGTTATTGTTGCTGGGATTGAACTAGCTAACCAACTGGGAAATCTCAACTTATCTGACCATGAAAAATTACAGTTGGCAACTAAGATTGAAGGACACCCTGACAATGTAGCTCCGGCCATTTATGGTAATCTCGTTATTGCAAGTTCCGTTGATGGACAAGTTTCTGCTATCGTAGCAGACTTCCCAGAATGTGATTTCCTAGCCTACATTCCAAACTATGAATTGCGTACTCGAGACAGCCGTGGCGTCTTGCCTAAGAAATTGTCTTACAAGGAAGCTGTTGCAGCTAGTTCTATCGCCAATGTGGCGGTTGCGGCCTTGTTGGCAGGAGACATGGTGACAGCTGGTCAAGCAATCGAGGGAGATCTCTTCCACGAGCGCTATCGTCAGGACTTGGTGAGAGAATTTGCGACGATTAAGCAAGTGGCCAAAGAAAATGGTGCCTATGCAACCTACCTCTCTGGTGCTGGGCCGACAGTTATGGTATTGGCTTCTCATGACAAGATGCCAACGATTAAGGAAGAATTGGAAAAGCAACCCTTCAAAGGAAAACTGCATGACTTGAAAGTTGATACCCAAGGTGTTCGTGTAGAAGCAAAATAAAGAAAAGAATAGAAGATAGGATGGGGAAACTCTTGACCAGAGGGCTTCCTATCCTTTTTTTGAAAAGAAGTTTATACTCAATGAAAATCAAAGAGCAAACTAGGAAGCTAGCCGCAGGTTGCTCAAAGCACTGCTTTGAGGTTGCAGATAGAGCTGACGTGGTTTGAAGAGATTTTCGAAGAGTATTAGTTAAAAACTTGATAAAGGAGAAATAAAGATGGCAGAAATTTATCTAGCAGGTGGTTGTTTTTGGGGCCTAGAGGAATATTTTTCACGCATTTCTGGAGTGCTAGCAACCAGTGTCGGCTACGCTAATGGACAAGTCGAAACGACCAATTATCAGCTGCTCAAGGAAACAGACCATGCAGAAACGGTGCAAGTGATTTATGATGAGAAGGCAGTGTCACTCAGAGAGATTTTACTTTATTATTTTCGAGTTATCGACCCTTTATCCATCAATCAACAAGGGAATGACCGTGGTCGTCAATATCGTACTGGGATTTATTACCAAGATGAAGCAGACTTGCCAACTGTCTACACTGTGGTGCAGGAGCAGGAGCGCATGCTTGGCCGAAAGATTGCAGTAGAGGTGGAGAAACTTCGCCACTACATTCTGGCTGAAGACTACCATCAAGACTATCTTAAGAAGAATCCTTCGGGTTACTGTCATATCGATGTGACCGATGCTGAGAAGCCATTGATTGATGCAGCCAACTATGAAAAGCCTAGTCAAGAGGTGTTAAAGGAAAGCCTAACTGAAGAATCCTACTGTGTCACCCAAGAAGCTGCTACAGAGGCTCCGTTTAGTAATGCTTATGACCAAACTTTTGAAGAGGGCATTTATGTAGACATCACGACGGGTGAGCCACTCTTTTTTGCCAAGGATAAGTTTGCCTCAGGTTGTGGTTGGCCAAGTTTTAGCCGTCCGATTTCCAAGGAATTGATTCACTACTACAAGGATCTCAGCCATGGAATGGAGCGAATCGAAGTTCGTTCTCGGTCAGGCAATGCCCACTTGGGTCATGTTTTCACAGATGGACCCCAGGAATTAGGTGGCCTTCGTTACTGTATCAATTCGGCTTCCTTGCGCTTTGTGGCCAAGGATGAGATGGAAAAAGCAGGATATGGCTATCTATTACCTTACTTAAACAAATAAAACTGAGAGGGTGGGTGCTTCCCACTTTCTTCATTTCTAGAAAACGAATAGAAGGGATTTATGAAACACCTATTATCTTACTTCAAACCCTACATCAAGGAATCAATTTTAGCCCCCTTGTTCAAGCTGTTAGAAGCTATTTTTGAGCTCTTGGTTCCCATGGTGATTGCTGGGATTGTTGACCAATCCTTGCCTCAGAGAAATCAAGGACATCTTTGGATGCAGATTGGTCTGCTCCTTATATTTGCAGTGATTGGCGTTGTGGTGGCCTTGGTAGCTCAGTTTTACTCAGCCAAGGCAGCGGTAGGATTTGCCAATGAATTGACAAACGACCTCTATCGTCATATTCTTTCCTTGCCCAAGGATAGCAGAGACCGTTTGACAACTTCTAGCTTGGTCACTCGCTTGACTTCGGATACCTACCAGATTCAGACTGGGATCAATCAATTCCTGCGTCTCTTTTTACGAGCACCTATTATTGTTTTTGGTGCCATTTTTATGGCTTATCGAATCTCAGCTGAGCTGACTTTCTGGTTCTTGGTCATGGTTGTGATTTTGACTATCGTCATTGTAGGGCTATCTCGACTGGTCAATCCTCTCTACAGTAGTCTCAGAAAGAAAACGGACCAACTGGTTCAGGAAACGCGCCAGCAATTACAAGGGATGCGGGTTATTCGTGCTTTTGGTCAAGAAAAACGAGAGTTACAATTTTTTCAAACCCTTAACCAAGTCTATGCTAGATTACAAGAAAAGACAGGTTTCTGGTCTAGTTTATTAACACCTCTGACCTATCTGATTGTCAATGGAACTCTCCTCGTTATTATCTGGCAGGGTTATATTTCAATTCAAGGAGGTTTACTCAGTCAAGGTGCCCTGATTGCCCTTATCAACTACCTCTTGCAGATTTTGGTGGAATTGGTCAAGCTCGCCATGCTGATCAATTCTCTCAATCAGTCCTATATCTCAGCCAAGCGAATCGAGGAAGTTTTTGCTGAGGCTCCAGAAGATATTCATTCAAAATTAGAACAAAAGAAAGCAACCAGCGAGCAGATTTTACAAGTTCAAGAATTAACCTTTACCTATCCTGATGCGGCCCAGCCTTCTCTGAGAGACATTTCTTTTGATATGACTCAAGGACAAATCCTTGGTATTATTGGGGGAACGGGTTCTGGTAAATCAAGTTTGGTGCAACTCATTCTAGGACTTTATCCAGCAGACAAGGGGAGCATTGACCTTTATCGAGATGGATCTAGTCCTCGTAATCTTGAGCAGTGGCGGTCTTGGATTGCCTATGTGCCCCAAAAAGTCGAACTCTTTAAAGGAACCATTCGTTCCAACTTGACTCTAGGTTTAGATCAAGAAGTAACTGGCCAAGAACTCTGGCAGGCCTTGGAAATTGCGCAAGCAAAGGATTTTGTCAGTGAAAAGGAAGGAATCTTGGATGCTCTAGTTGAGGCAGGAGGTCGAAATTTCTCGGGCGGTCAAAAACAAAGGCTGTCTATCGCACGATCAGTCTTGCGCCAGGCTCCGTTTCTCATCCTAGATGATGCGACTTCGGCCCTCGACACTATTACCGAGTCTAGGCTCTTGAAAGCTATTCGAGAAAATTTGCCAAATACGAGCTTAATTTTGATTTCTCAAAGAACATCGACTTTACAGATGGCTGACCAGATTCTTCTCTTGGAAAAAGGTGAGTTACTAGCTATCGGAAAGCACGAGGACTTGATGAAATCCAGTCAAGTTTATCGCGAAATCAATGCATCCCAACATGGTAAGGAGGACTAGCATGAGACGACAAACTGCAAATCAAACACTCAAACGTTTGGCTAAAGACCTTGCAAGTCATCCCTTCCTTCTTTTCCTAGCCTTTCTAGGAACTATTGTTCAGGTTGCCCTATCAATCTACCTACCTATCTTGATTGGGCAGGTCATCGACCAAGTCCTAGTGACTGGCTCTGCACCAGTTTTTTGGCAGATTTTTCTCCAAATGATTTTGGTGGTCATAGGAAATACCCTTGTGCAGTGGGTCAATCCTCTTCTTTATAATCGCCTAATTTTTTCTTATACCAGAGACTTGCGAGAGCGAATCATCCATAAGCTCCATCGCTTACCGATTGCTTTTGTGGATCGGCAGGGCAGTGGAGAGATGGTTAGTCGTGTAACCACGGATATAGAACAGTTATCAGCTGGTTTGACCATGATTTTTAACCAATTTTTCATTGGTGTTTTGATGATTTTGGTTAGTATTCTAGCCATGCTTCAAATTCATCTCCTCATGACTCTTTTGGTCTTGCTGTTGACGCCACTGTCTATGGTAATCTCACGCTTTATTGCCAAACGCTCCTATCATCTCTTCCAAAAGCAAACGGAGACGAGGGGAATTCAGACTCAGTTGATTGAAGAATCGCTTAGCCAGCAAACCATTATCCAGTCCTTCAATGCTCAGGAAGAGTTTATCCAAAGGCTGTGTGAGGCTAATGACAACTACGCAGGCTATTCTCAGTCAGCCATCTTTTATTCATCAACGGTCAATCCTTCGACTCGCTTTGTCAATGCACTCATTTATGCTCTTTTAGCTGGAGTGGGTGCTTATCGTATCATGATGGGCTCTACCTTGACCATTGGACGCTTAGTGACTTTTTTGAACTATGTTCAGCAATACACCAAGCCTTTTAACGATATTTCTTCAGTTCTAGCCGAGTTGCAAAGTGCTCTCGCTTGCGCAGAGCGCGTCTATGCTGTCTTAGAAAGTCCAGAGGTTGCTGAAACAGGTAAGGAAGTCTTGACCAGTGACCAAGTTAAGGGAGCCATTTCCTTTAAACAGGTCTCTTTTGGCTACAATCCTGAAAAGATTTTGATTAAGGACTTATCTATCGATATTCCAGCTGGTAGCAAGGTGGCTATCGTTGGTCCGACAGGTGCTGGAAAATCAACCCTTATCAATCTTCTCATGCGTTTTTATCCCATTAACTCTGGAGATATCTTGCTGGATGAGAAATCCATTTATGACTATAGTCGTGCCTCTTTACGCCAGCAGTTTGGAATGGTGCTCCAAGAAACCTGGCTCAAGCAAGGGACCATTCATGACAATATTTCCTTTGGAAATCCTGATGCTAGTCGGGAGCAAGTGATTGCTGCTGCCAAAGCAGCCAATGCAGACTTTTTCATCCAACAGTTGCCGCAGGGTTACGATACCAAGTTGGAAAATGCAGGAGAATCTCTCTCTGTCGGTCAAGCCCAGCTCTTGACCATTGCCCGAGTCTTTCTGGCTATTCCAAAGATTCTCATCTTAGACGAGGCGACTTCCTCCATCGATACACGGACAGAAGTGCTAGTTCAGGATGCATTTGCTAAACTCATGAAGGGGCGCACAAGCTTTATCATTGCTCACCGCTTGTCAACCATTCAGGATGCGGATTTGATTCTTGTCTTGGTGGATGGCGACATTGTTGAGTATGGGAGCCATCAGGAACTCATGGCTCGAAAGGGTAAGTATTATCAAATGCAGCAAGCAGCAGATTTTAGCTTTGAATAAGCCATTCTCTTTTGAAAGTTTATGGACGAAAAAAGTTGCCTTCGGGTGACTTTTTTGTTACAATAGCTAGAAAAAATCAAGGCCTTAGAAGGAGAAAAACAATGAAAGTCTATCAGCATGTAAATATCGTGACTTGTGACCAAGATTTCCATGTCTATCTAGATGGAATCTTAGCCGTTAAGGATTCTCAAATCGTCTATGTCGGTCAAGATAAGTCAGAGATTTTAGAGCAAGCTGAGCAGATTATAGACTATCAGGGGGCCTGGATCATGCCTGGTTTGGTCAATTGTCATACCCATTCTGCTATGACAGGTTTGAGAGGGATTCGAGATGATAGTAATCTCCATGAATGGCTCAATGACTATATCTGGCCTGCAGAAGCTGAGTTTACTCCAGACATGACTACCAAGGCGGTCAAAGAAGCGCTGACAGAAATGCTCCAGTCAGGAACAACAACCTTCAACGATATGTATAATCCCAATGGTGTGGATATTGAACGGATTTATCAAGAAGTGAAAGTTTCCAAGATGCGTTGTTATTTCTCACCGACCCTCTTTTCTTCAGAGGCAGAGACAACTGCTGAAACTATAAGCAGAACTCGAGCAATCATTGAAGAAATTATTGGATATAAAAATCCAAATTTCAAGGTGATGGTAGCCCCACATTCTCCCTACAGCTGTAGTAGAGACTTGCTGGCAGAAAGCTTAGATATGGCAAAAGACCTTGCTATTCCAATCCATATGCATGTGGCGGAGACCAAGGAGGAATCAGGCATTATCCTGAAACGCTACGGCAAACCCCCCCTTGCTTTCTTAGAAGAACTGGGATATTTAGATTATCCGTCTGTCTTTGCTCACGGGGTCGAACTAAACGAGAGAGAAATTGAACGCTTGGCAACTTCTCAAGTGGCTATTGCCCACAATCCTATCAGTAACCTCAAACTGGCTTCAGGGATTGCTCCAATCATCCAGCTCCAAAAAGCAGGAGTAGCAGTGGGAATTGCGACGGACTCGGTTGCTTCCAATAACAATCTAGATATGTTTGAGGAAGGAAGGACTGCAGCCCTCCTTCAGAAAATGAATAGCGGAGATGCCAGCCAATTCCCAATCGAAACAGCCCTCAAGGCTCTGACAATCGAAGGGGCTAAGGTTCTTGGAATGGAAGAACAGATAGGAAGTCTGGAAGTTGGCAAGCAAGCAGATTTTCTGGTCATCCAACCACAAGGGGAAATCCATCTTCAACCCCAAGAAAATATGCTCTCTCACCTGGTTTATGCTGTCAAATCCAGTGATGTTGATGATGTCTATATTGCAGGAGAACAGGTTGTCAAGCAAGGTAAAGTTTTGACGGTAGAACTTTAAAAGAAAAATCACGAAAAAATTTTAAAAAAAAGTTTGCAAAAATCTTGCATTCTTTTTTTGACTATGCTATACTTATATACGGTTTGAAAAAACTGCCTAAGACAGTAGGGGAGCTCGACTCATAAGTATCCTACCGAGGACAAAACGTATCATGTAAAAAGAAGCGTATTGTACTTTCGTGTCTAGGTTTGGGCGCGTTTTTCTTTTGGAAAAATTCCCCAAGCAAAATAATAACGGAGGTGAACACACTAATGAGTGAAGCAATTATTGCTAAAAAAGCGGAACTAGTTGACGTAGTAGCTGAAAAAATGAAAGCTGCTGCATCTATCGTCGTTGTAGACGCTCGTGGTTTGACAGTTGAGCAAGATACAGTTCTTCGTCGTGAGCTTCGTGGAAGCGAAGTTGAGTATAAAGTGATTAAAAACTCAATCTTGCGTCGTGCAGCTGAAAAAGCTGGTCTTGAAGATCTTGCATCTGTATTTGTTGGACCATCTGCAGTAGCATTTTCTAACGAAGATGTTATCGCACCAGCGAAAATCTTGAACGATTTTGCTAAAAACGCTGAAGCACTTGAAATCAAAGGTGGTGCAATCGAAGGCGCTGTCGCATCTAAAGAAGAGATTCTTGCACTTGCAACTCTTCCAAACCGCGAAGGACTTCTTTCTATGCTCCTTTCTGTACTTCAAGCGCCAGTGCGCAACGTTGCTCTTGCAGTCAAAGCGGTTGCAGACAACAAAGAAGACGCAGCTTAATCTTAAGCTACGCAGCGTAGCCTAGCTACAAAAATCTATTATAAATTTAAAACATATTTGGAGGAAATAACAATGGCATTGAACATTGAAAACATTATTGCTGAAATTAAAGAAGCTTCAATCCTTGAATTGAACGACCTTGTAAAAGCTATCGAAGAAGAATTTGGTGTAACTGCAGCTGCTCCTGTAGCTGTTGCTGCAGCTGGTGCTGCTGACGCTGGTGCTGCTAAAGATTCATTCGACGTTGAATTGACATCTGCAGGCGACAAAAAAGTTGGCGTTATCAAGGTTGTACGTGAAATCACAGGTCTTGGACTTAAAGAAGCTAAAGAACTTGTTGACGGTGCACCAGCACTTGTTAAAGAAGGCGTTGCAACTGCAGAAGCTGAAGAAATCAAAGCTAAATTGGAAGAAGCTGGAGCTTCAGTTACTCTTAAATAATAGAGCGACTACATTAGTAGCTTAAAAACATGATTAAACCGCTATTCTTAGGACTAGCGGTTTTTTATTTTATGTGCCAGGGGGCAAAAAAGGGAAAGGAATTTTTAAAAGTGAGGAGAGTTAGATTGAAAGAATCATATTGGTAAATCGAAATGATAGATATTTGTATCATGCCATAAATCGTTATCAAACGATAATATTGATTTTCTTACAAATTAAGAGTATAATTTATAAAAATGAGTGTTCACTCAATTTTTGTGAAATTAAGGAGTAAAGAAAATGGTTGTTGAAGCAATAGAGTACAGTCGTTTCGGTAACGAAGAGGTCTTGGATTTGCTGAAGATTGACTCTGCACCCTTGGATGTAAATCAGGTGAGAGTAGAAGTTCATGCTGTTGGTTTAAATCCTATTGATTATAAAACTTTTGAGGGAGCGAAACCCCTTCGATTTCTATCTTTTATAACGAAATTAAGGAAACCAAGTCGTTGGTTTGAATCTAAATCATCTTTATTTCCAAGAGGTGTGGGAAGAGATTTTTCTGGAGTTATTACAGAAGTTGGAAATGAAGTAACTAGGTTTTCAGTAGGAGATAAGGTGTTTGGAACAATGATTAGTGATCCTGGTTTGGGAACTAAGAGGGGAGCTTTAGCAACAGAGATTTGTGTCAATGAATCGGAAATTGTATTGAAACCAGAGATGATTGACATGACTCACGCAGCTACTATGGGAGTAGCTGCTCTAACTGTAGGTGGGGCTTTTAGAAAAATAGGTTTAAATTCAAGAGATACTGTTGTTATTTCAGCTGCAGCAGGAGGTATTGGAAGTATTGCAGTACAGTATGCAGTTGCTAAGGGGGCGACAGTGATTGGAATTGCAAGTAAGAAAAATGCAGAGTATCTGAAGTCTTTAGGTGCCATACCAGTAAGTTACGAAGAGAATATCAAGAAGGCTCTTATATCAGCTAGTCCAACGCCTATTACAAAATTTTTGGATTGTTATGGATCTGATTATGTTAGATTGGCTTTTAGTTTAGGCTTGAAGGGGACAGCTATTGGGACATTAGTACCTTCGCCCTATGTTATGATAAAAGGTGCTCAGTTTACTGGTCCGAGACATTCCACATATGATGATTTTAGCACTTTAGCTGAAATGGTCTCAGACGGGAAGGTTCAGCTGACAATTGATCAAGTGTACGACTTTTCTCTAAAGTCAGTTAGAGAAGCCTATCGTAGTCTGAAAATGGGACACAGTCGAGGCAAAAAAGTCGTAAAAGTAAGAGAGTAGAAGAGAGGTGCTAGCGATGGAAAGTTTAGAACAAAAGTATGCTCAGACGTTAGAAGTTAGCAACTTGAGCTTGAAACAACGTCGAGTATTATTATCAAGCTTAAAATTATTCTCAGAAATTGGATTTGAAAATACAACGTCCAGCCTTATTGCCGAACGCGCTGGAGTGTCAGAAGGAACGGTTTTTAGTTACTTTAAAACAAAGGAAGGTATTTTAGAAGCCATTTTATCTACTTTTCTAGAACAGGTTATTCCAGAAGTGATTGCGGATTTCTCAGAAAAGAAATTCACAGTAGATCAGGAAACTTTTCCCTTCTTTTTAAAAAGTATTGTTCGAGATAGGCTCTTTTTCATTCAGGAGAACCAAATGCATGTTAAAATTCTCTTGGGGCGTTCTTTTATTGATAAAAATCTTTCTATCCAGTTAGGAAATATTATTGTTCAATCTATAATAGAACCAATTAGCCCTGTTTTAAATCAATTTAAAGAAAAAGGACTTATTCTAAATTGGTCAAATGAAAGAATTGTTCGATACATTTTAGCATTGAGTTTTTCTTATCTTATTCCAATGATGTTGAATGATGAAGGAACTATAAACATAGATAAAGCAGTTGATGAGATTGTTGAATGTTTGTCATCTGCCCTAATGAAAGTAAAATAAATTCTGATGTTAAAACTCACTGTTAATGGTGAGTTTTTTTGAAGCCAACATAAAAATCCCCAATCGGAGCGATTGAGGATTAAGCGAATGATTCTTAAACAATACCTTGTGCAATCATAGCATTTGCTACATTTTCAAAGGCAGCAATGTTAGCTCCTGCAAGGTAGTCTTTATCAAGACCGTATGTTTCTGAAGTTGTTTTAGCAGTGTTGAAGATGTTTGTCATGATATCTTTGAGACGTCCATCAACTTCTTCACGAGTCCATGAGAGGCGAAGACTATTTTGGCTCATTTCAAGGGCTGAAACTGCTACACCACCAGCGTTGGCAGCTTTTGCAGGTCCGTAGAAGATACCATTTTCTTTGTAAACTTTGATGGCATCAAGGTCGCTTGGCATGTTGGCACCTTCAGATACACAGATAACGCCTTGAGCAACCAAGCGTTTAGCTGCTTCACCGTTGATTTCGTTTTGAGTCGCACATGGAAGAGCGATATCATAGTTTCCAGCGTAAGTCCATACAGAACCTTCGTGGTATGTTGCAGTTGCTTTTTCGGCAGCATACTCAGTCAAACGAGCGCGACGTTTTTCTTTAACATCAACCAAAAGATCGAAGTCAATACCGTTTTCATCGATGACATAACCATTTGAGTCAGATACAGAGATAACAGTTGCGCCAAGTTCAGTCGCTTTTTGAAGCGCGTACTGAGCAACGTTACCAGAACCTGAAATGACAACTTTCTTACCAGCAAAGCTATTACCGTTAGCTTTGAGCATTTCTTCAGTGTAGTAAACCAAACCGTAACCAGTTGCTTCTGGACGAATCAAGCTACCACCAAATCCAAGAGGTTTACCAGTCAAGACACCAGCATCAAATTGGTTAAGACGCTTGTATTGACCGTAAAGGTAACCAATCTCACGTCCACCAACACCGATATCACCAGCAGGTACGTCAAGTGATGGTCCGATGTGTTTTTGCAATTCAGTCATGAAGCTTTGGCAGAAGCGCATTACTTCAGCATCTGTTTTACCTTTAGGATCGAAGTCTGATCCACCTTTACCTCCACCGATAGGAAGACCAGTCAAGACGTTTTTAAAGATTTGTTCAAATCCGAGGAATTTCAAAATCCCTTGGTTTACAGTTGGGTGGAAACGAAGTCCGCCTTTGTATGGCCCAACAGCAGAGTTGAATTGAACACGGTAACCACGGTTTACTTGAATGTTTCCATCACGGTCAACCCAAGGAACACGGAAAGAAATCACGCGTTCTGGCTCAGTAATACGTGCCAAGATATTTTCTTCGATATACTCAGGGTGTTTTTCAAATACAGGTTCTAAAGTGTTGAAAAATTCTTCAACAGCTTGGAGGAATTCAGCCTCGTGCCCGTTACGAGCTTTTACAGTTTCAAACACGCTTTGGATATATTCTTTAGCAGATGTCATATCGTTCTCCTTAAATTCTAATTTAATTATGTGTGTCATTATAGCAGAATTTTTTTTAACTGTAAAGAGAAAAAACAAAAATTTTCTAAAAATTCTTTCAATTTAGTTTTTGGGATTTTTTGAAAGTAGATAAAAAACGAACGTTTTTCTTATAAATGCCTTTCTCAAAGAGAAAATCTGAAAATGTGGTATAATATTAGCAATAAAAGGAATCTGGAGGATCAGAATCATGGTATCAACGAAAACGCAAATTGCTGGTTTTGAGTTTGACAATTGTTTGATGAATGCAGCAGGTGTGGCTTGTATGACGATAGAGGAGCTGGAAGGGGTTAAAAACTCAGTGGCAGGAACTTTTGTGACCAAGACAGCGACCTTGGACTTTCGTCAGGGAAATCCTGAGCCACGCTATCAAGATGTTCCCCTTGGTTCTATCAACTCTATGGGCTTGCCAAATAAGGGCTTAGACTATTATTTGGACTATCTTTTGGACTTGCAGGAAAAGGAGCCAAACCGAACGTTCTTCCTATCTCTAGTCGGCATGTCTCCAGAGGAAACCCATACTATCTTGAAAAAAGTCCAAGAGAGTGATTTTTGTGGTCTGACTGAGCTAAACCTCTCCTGTCCAAATGTTCCAGGAAAACCTCAGATTGCCTATGATTTTGAGACAACAGACCGGATTTTGGCAGAAGTATTTTCCTACTTCACCAAACCTCTTGGAATTAAATTGCCACCATATTTTGATATTGTTCACTTTGACCAAGCGGCAGCTATTTTTAACAAGTACCCACTCAAGTTTGTCAACTGTGTTAACTCTATCGGAAACGGCCTTTATATAGAAGATGAGTCTGTCGTTATTCGTCCTAAAAATGGTTTCGGTGGCATCGGTGGAGAGTATATCAAACCGACTGCTCTTGCTAATGTTCACGCATTTTATCAACGCTTAAACCCTCAAATCCAAATCATCGGAACAGGTGGCGTGTTGACTGGTCGTGATGCCTTTGAACATATCCTCTGTGGAGCAAGTATGGTGCAGGTGGGAACCACTCTTCACAAAGAAGGAGTCAGTGCTTTTGACCGCATTACCAATGAACTGAAAGTAATCATGGCGGAAAAAGGGTACGAAAGCCTAGAAGATTTCCGTGGGAAATTGCGCTATATTGACTAAATTAAATCGAAAAATCAGAAGAAAGGAGAGAAGATGCTAGCCATTGAAGAAAGTCAAAAACTGACTCTAGCAAATCTACCGAACCTGAGCCTTTTTACAGGGACAGACCAGGGTCAGTTTGAAGTGATGAAGAGTCAAGTGTTGAAACAGATTGGCTATGATTCTGCAGACCTCAACTTTGCCTACTTTGATATGAAAGAAGTGATCTACAAGGATGTGGAACTGGAGTTGGTCAGCCTTCCTTTCTTTGCTGATGAGAAAATCGTGATATTGGATCATTTTGTCGATATCACAACAGCCAAGAAACGCTTTTTAACAGATGATGAACTCAAGTCGTTTGAGGAATACCTTGACAATCCTTCGCCAACAACCAAGTTGTTGATATTTGCGGAAGGAAAACTGGATAGCAAAAGGCGGTTGGTTAAATTACTGAAGCGTGATGCCAAGGTCTTTGATGCAGTAGAAGCCAAAGAACAAGAATTGCGCCAGTATTTCCAAAAGTGGAGCCAGAAACAAGGTCTGCAGTTTGCCAATCATTCTTTTGAAAATCTTCTCGTCAAGTCAGGTTTTCAATTTAGCGAAATTCAGAAAAATCTCCTCTTTTTACAGTCCTATAAGGAAGACTCTGTTATCGAGGAAGAGGATATTGTCAATGCTATTCCCAAGACCTTGCAGGACAATATTTTTGATTTAACTCAGTTTATTCTGACTAAAAAGATGGACCAGGCTCGCGACTTGGTTAGAGACTTGATCTTGCAAGGAGAAGACGAAGTTAAGCTCATAGCTGTCATGCTAGGACAATTTCGGACTTTTACTCAGGTGAAAATTTTGTCGGAGTCTGGGCAAACAGAATCTCAGATTGCAAGTAGTCTGGGAAGTTTTCTCGGACGCAATCCAAATCCCTATCAGATTAAGTTTGCGCTGAGGGATTCGCGAGGACTTTCCTTAAGCTTTTTGAAGCAAGCTATTTCCTATTTGATTGAGACAGACTATCAGATTAAAACAGGTCTTTATGAAAAAGGTTTCCTTTTTGAAAAGGCACTCTTACAGATTGCTAGTCAGGTCAATTGACATTTGTTGAAACTATAATCCGCGTCAAGATTATCTTGTCGTGGGTTTCTTAGTGATTTACTTATTTTATACTCAATGAAAATCAAAGAGCAAACTAGGAAGCTAGCCGCAGGTTGCTCAAAATAGTGTTTTGAGGTTGTGGATAGAACTGACGAAGTCAGTAACTACACCTACGGCAAGGCGACGTTGACGCGGTTTGAAGAGATTTTCGAAGAGTATTATTAGAAAGTATTTCAGTGATTTTTTCATCTATAAGCAAAAAACTTGAAAAAAGTGAATGTTTGCGTTATCATTTTCATATAGAAAGAAAAAGAGGTATTACAGATGGCTATTATCTTACCAGATCTTCCATATGCATACGACGCTTTGGAACCATACATCGATGCGGAAACAATGCACTTGCACCATGACAAACACCATCAAACTTATGTCAACAATGCCAATGCAGCTCTAGAAAAACACCCTGAAATCGGTGAAGATCTTGAAGCCTTGCTTGCTGATGTAGAATCTATCCCAGCTGATATCCGTCAAGCGCTTATCAACAATGGTGGTGGACACTTGAACCACGCTCTTTTCTGGGAATTGATGACTCCTGAAAAAACAGCTCCATCAGCAGAACTTGGAGCAGCAATCGATGCAACATTTGGTTCATTCGAAGAATTCCAAGCAGCCTTCACTGCAGCAGCAACAACTCGTTTCGGTTCTGGATGGGCATGGTTGGTTGTCAACAAAGAAGGGAAGCTTGAAGTGACTTCAACAGCAAACCAAGACACACCAATCTCAGAAGGTAAAAAACCAATCTTGGGCTTGGACGTTTGGGAACATGCTTACTACGTGAAATACCGCAACGTGCGTCCTGACTACATCAAAGCTTTCTTCTCAGTGATCAACTGGAACAAAGTAGATGAATTGTACGTAGCAGCTAAATAATGATAGTTGGAGGGAAGAATTGTTCTTCTCTTTTTAAGGTTATATTATTTTTGTCTGACAAAATCGTCAGACTTTTTTCATTTTTATGAGAAACGTGCTAAGTGCTAGAAATTATGGTAGAATAAAGTATTAAGTAATCGTGGAAAAAGGATATCTATGCGAAAAGAAATTGCACCTGAATTATACAACTATAACAAGTTTCCTGGTCCTGAGTTTCATTTACACGGGGACAAGGTCGAAACGGAAGGACTCGCTTTTTCCTTGGTGGAAAATATCAAGGATGCCTTTGATGTGACGGCTTTTAATCAGCGTTTTTCAGAAGTCTTAACCAAGTTTGATTATATCGTGGGAGACTGGAGCAACGAACAGCTTCGCCTACGAGGTTTTTACAAGGATGACCGAACAGAAGAAAAACTTGAAAAAATCAGTCGTTTACAAGACTACCTTTTAGAGTATTGTAGTTATGGTTGTGCCTATTTTGTCTTAGAAAATGAAGCCCCTAAGCGAGCATCATTTGACAAGAAAATGCGTAAGAAGGAAGAAGAAACACCTTCTAGAAAAGGAAAGAAATCGGCTCAAACAAAACGAAAACCGAATGCAGATAAGAAAAATAGACGTCGTCAGAAAGACCAGCATTCTCAGAAAGAGGACAAGGGGCAACGTCATTTTGTCATTCGTCAGAAGTGAGTAGGAATAAGGAGAAGAAATGAAACCGTCAATTTATAGTTTAACACGTCAAACCATGCAGGAATGGGTTTTGGAGCAGGGAGAAAAGAAATTCCGTGCAGATCAAATCTGGGAATGGCTTTACCGTAAACGTATCCAGTCATTTGAAGAGATGACCAACCTTTCCAAGGATTTGATTGCTAAGCTTAATGACCAGTTTGTGGTCAATCCCTTGAAACAACGTATCGTTCAAGAGTCTGCTGATGGGACAGTTAAATATCTTTTTGAATTGCCAGATGGAATGCTGATTGAGACAGTACTCATGCGTCAACACTATGGTTTGTCTGTCTGTGTGACCACTCAGGTCGGATGTAATATCGGTTGTACCTTCTGTGCCTCTGGTTTGATTAAGAAACAACGTGACCTCAATAACGGTGAAATCGTAGCGCAAATCATGCTGGTTCAGAAATACTTTGATGAGCGTGGTCAGGACGAGCGCGTCAGCCATATCGTTGTCATGGGTATCGGTGAACCATTTGATAACTACAATAATGTCTTGAATTTCGTCCGTACTATCAATGATGATAAAGGAATGGCCATCGGTGCTCGTCACATCACGGTTTCAACCTCAGGTTTGGCTCATAAAATTCGTGACTTTGCTAATGAAGGAGTTCAGGTCAATCTTGCCGTTTCTCTTCACGCGCCTAACAATGAATTGCGTTCAAGCATCATGAAGATTAACCGTGCCTTTCCGATTGAAAAACTCTTTGCTGCTATTGAGTACTACATCGAAACAACCAATCGCCGTGTGACCTTTGAGTATATCATGCTCAATGAAGTAAATGACGGTGTAGAACAAGCCTTGGAATTGGCTGAATTGCTCAAGAACATCAAGAAATTGTCTTATGTCAACTTGATTCCTTATAACCCAGTTAGTGAGCATGACCAATATAGCCGTAGTCCCAAAGAGCGCGTCCTGGCCTTCTATGATACGCTTAAGAAAAAAGGGGTCAACTGTGTTGTTCGTCAAGAGCATGGTACTGATATTGATGCAGCTTGTGGACAGTTGCGTTCTAATACAATGAAACGTGACCGCCAGAAAGCAGTCGCAGCAGTCAATCCTTAATGATGAAGAAAACTTATAATCATGTTTTGATCTGGGGAGTCATTTTCTATAGCATTTGTATCATTTACTTTTGCTTTACTCCTCAAGAACATTCTCCTGTGGGGGTGGAAACTCCAGGTATTCAGCATCTTGGACGCCTGGTTTTTCTTTTGACTCCTTTCAATTCTTTCTGGAAACTGGGTGAAGTGAGTGACATAGGACAATTATCTTGGATTTTTCTACAAAATATCCTTAATGTCTTCTTGCTTTTTCCTCTGATGTTCCAACTCCTTTATCTCCTTCCAAACTTGCGTAAGACAAGAAAAGTGCTTCTTTTTAGTTTTCTAGTGAGTCTTGGAATCGAGTGTACGCAGTTGGTCTTAGATTTTTTCTTTGATTTTAATCGCGTCTTTGAGATTGATGATTTGTGGACCAATACCTTGGGTGGCTATCTGGCTTGGCTACTTTATAAACGATTACATAAAAACAAGATAAGGAATTAAAATGAGTATTTTAGAAGTTAAAAATCTGAGTCATGGTTTTGGTGACCGTGCAATTTTTGAAGATGTATCTTTCCGTCTCCTCAAGGGAGAACATATCGGTCTGGTCGGTGCCAATGGTGAAGGGAAATCGACCTTTATGAGTATCGTGACTGGTAAGATGTTGCCAGATGAAGGGAAGGTTGAGTGGTCTAAATATGTGACGGCAGGTTACTTGGATCAGCACTCTGTCCTTGCTGAGGGGCAGTCGGTGCGCGATGTTCTCCGCACTGCTTTTGATGAGCTTTTCAAAGCAGAAGTCCGTATCAATGACCTTTATATGGAAATGGCTGAAGACGGAGCAGATGTTGATGCTCTCATGGAAGAAGTGGGAGAACTCCAAGACCGTCTGGAGAGTCGTGATTTCTATACCTTGGATGCTAAAATTGACGAAGTAGCGCGTGCCCTTGGTGTTATGGACTTTGGCATGGATACAGATGTAACCTCTTTGTCAGGTGGGCAAAGAACCAAGGTGCTTTTGGCTAAACTCCTCCTTGAAAAGCCCGATATCTTGCTGTTGGACGAGCCGACCAACTACTTGGATGCTGAGCATATTGACTGGCTCAAGCGTTATCTCCAAAACTATGAGAATGCTTTTGTCCTTATTTCACACGATATTCCATTCCTAAATGACGTTATCAATATTGTCTATCATGTGGAAAATCAACAGCTGACGCGTTACTCTGGTGACTACTACCAGTTCCAAGAAGTCTATGCTATGAAGAAATCACAGCTGGAGGCTGCCTACGAACGTCAGCAGAAAGAAATTGCGGACCTCAAGGACTTCGTGGCTCGAAACAAAGCGCGTGTTGCAACACGAAACATGGCCATGTCTCGTCAAAAGAAATTGGATAAGATGGACATCATTGAACTCCAAAGTGAGAAACCAAAGCCTTCCTTTGATTTTAAACCAGCTCGTACACCAGGGCGATTTATCTTTCAAGCCAAGGATTTGCAGATTGGATATGAACGTCCTCTGACTAAGCCACTAAATCTTACTTTTGAACGTAATCAGAAAGTTGCTATTATCGGGGCAAATGGTATCGGGAAAACAACTCTCTTGAAGAGTCTCTTGGGCATTATTCCACCAATCGCTGGGGAAGTGGAACGCGGTGACTACCTAGAACTTGGATACTTTGAGCAGGAAGTAGAAGGTGGCAATCGTCAAACACCACTAGAGGCTGTCTGGGATGCCTTCCCAGCTCTCAACCAAGCAGAAGTTCGTGCAGCCCTTGCCCGTTGTGGTTTGACAACCAAGCATATCGAAAGCCAAATTCAGGTCTTGTCAGGTGGGGAACAAGCCAAGGTTCGTTTCTGTCTCTTGATGAATCGTGAAAACAACGTTTTAGTGCTGGACGAGCCGACCAACCATTTGGATGTGGATGCCAAGGATGAACTCAAACGTGCTCTTAAAGAATACAAGGGATCTATTCTTATGGTCTGTCACGAACCAGACTTCTATGAAGGCTGGATGGACCAAATCTGGGATTTTAATAATCTAACTTAAAAATGAGGATAAAAGAAATACAGTACCGAATGTGGGTACTGTATTTTTTGGTTTTTAAGATTTAATACTCTTCGAAAATCAAATTCAAACCTCGTCAACGTCGCCTTGCCGTACTCAAGTACAGCCTGCGGCTAGTTTCCTAGTTTGCTCTTTGATTTTCATTGAGTTTAAAATCGTAGTCTTTCACCACTTCGATGCTGTCGATTGTGATAGCAGTAGTTGGCTTGTCTTTCTCATCTTTTTCGGCTTTAGCAATCTTATCTACAACATCCATTCCGTCAATCACTTGACCAAAGACTGGGTGTTTGCCATCTAGACTAGGATTTCCACCTTCTTTGTAGGCTTCGATGATTTTCTTTGGATACTTACTTGTAGGGAGTTTAGCAGAGGTATCTGTAGAGTTTTGATTGATGAAGAACTGGCTACCATTGGTGTTTGGTTGACCAGTATTAGCCATCGCAAGTGCACCACGGATGTTATAGAGATAAGGAGTGATTTCGTTTTTGAAACCAGTTCCCTTGTCTTTTGTCTTATCCTTGTCATGCCAGATAGACTGACCACCTGTACCGTCTCCCTTTGGATCTCCAGTTTGGACCATAAAGCCATCGATGACACGGTGGAAGGTAATGCCGTTATAGTAGCCTTCTTTGGCATGAGTGAGGAAGTTCTCGACTGCTAGAGGAGCCAGTTTAGGGAAGAGTTTAATGCGGATATCTCCTTGACTTGTGTGGAGAATGACTTCGGCTTCATTTTCAGCAACTTCCTTAGAAAGTTGAGGGAAATTGGCATTCTCGTTTGTTAAAGCATCGTTTAAGTCCTTGGCAGATTGGGCTGCTGCTTTGGAGCTCTCTTCAGCGGCCAAGCTAGAATCCACATAATCATCACCACGCAGACTGCGTTGGATGCTGCTACATCCAGCTAGAGCTACAGTGGATAGTAAAAGAAGGGTTGCTAGTTTTTTCATTCTGTTCCTCTCAAAAATTTATTTCTACCATTGTACCCTAAAAGGAAGTGGATTTCAAATATTAGTGACAAGGTAGTTTAAGAGGAAGGCAACCAGAAAGTCGCTTGCTTAGAGATTTTTCTTTGGATGACGGTCGATAATTCCCTTGTATTGTTCCAGTATCTGCTCCCCTTTGGAGTCAATTTGTAGCCACGAATCGAAAAGTGACTTGCTAATTCTTCTTCTGAAAAGTTGTCATGAAGGGCTTGGTCCAGATCGGCAGCCTTCATCTTAGATAGTCCTGCAATTCCCTTGCTTTTCAGAATATTCTTTTTCATTGTAGCATTCAGATGGTCAAGTGAGTCAAATGCAGTTTCAATGACAGTATAACCTTTTTCTACCAGAGTTTTAGATGCTTAGGGGTATCAATACCATAAGTGTACTCGAAGTATTTAGGAAACCAGGTTTCGGTGGTAAAAGTGCCAAACTGGATTCTCCAGAGTAGAATGATATCTCCTGCTAGTAAATCATCTGTTAATAATTCCATGTTTCTTTTGGGAACAGGCTTGGGATTTAGAAGCCAAGCATCCAAATCACGTTCAGGCGATATGGGTTTGAGTTGATGGTCTTTATAAAATGTTTCTAATACTCTTCGAAAATCAAATTCAAACTACGTCAGCTTTGCCTTGCCGTACTCAAGTACAGCCTGCGGCTAGCTTCCTAGTTTGCTCTTTGATTTTCATTGAGTATAAAATAGTATTCACTGATAGCCTCTTTCAAACATTTGTTTCCTACTTCTAACAAATTTCTAAATGGTTTAAAAATTTTATAGTCTGTCAAGTTTTTTTCTTGACACCTGTCAGAAATCTGCTATAATAGAACATGTGCTAAATAGCTCAGCTATTTCACCGAAATAAAAAATAAGAAAAGAGACTTTAAAAATGGCAGTTAAAATCCGTTTGACTCGTATGGGTTCTAAGAAAAAACCTTTCTACCGTATTAACGTAGCAGATTCACGTTCACCACGTGACGGACGTTTCATCGAAACAGTTGGAACTTACAACCCACTTGTTGCTGAAAACCAAGTAACTTTGAAAGAAGACCGCGTTCTTGCATGGTTGGCTGATGGAGCTCAACCTTCAGATACAGTTCGCAACATCCTTTCAAAAGAAGGTGTATTGAAGAAATTCCACGATTCTAAATTCTCAAAATAAGTTTAAAGTAGGTTGACAGATGGATACGATTGAAAATCTCATTATTGCGATTGTGAAACCCTTGATTTCACAACCAGATGCCTTAACTATCAAGATTGAAGATACACCAGAGTTTTTGGAATATCATTTGGATCTTGATCAAAGCGATGTGGGTCGTGTAATTGGTCGTAAGGGTCGCACTATTTCTGCGATAAGAACGATTGTCTACTCTGTCCCAACTGAAGATAAAAAAGTAAGAATCGTTATTGACGAAAAATAAGAAGGGCGGGACGGATGTCTCGCTTTTTTTGCAAGGAGTAGGATATGAAGGATTTAACGTTTAGACAATTACAAGACTACTTATACTTAATGAAAATTAAAAAGCAAACTAGGAAGCTAGCCACAAGCTGTACTTGAGTATGGTAAGGCGATGCTGACGTGGTTTGAAGAGATTTTCGAAGAGTATTACTCGAACATTATCAGCAGTCTCGAACTGAGGAATGTCTCTTTATCAAGCTAGTGGAGGAAGTCGGAGAAGTAGCCGAAGTTTTGAATGGTCGCTCTGGTAGAAAAGAGGGAGTTCAAGATTCGAACGAGGAACTAGCAAAAGAACTGGCTGATATTATTCACTACACTGTCGCAATTGCGGCCATCAACGACATAGATCTAACCAAGACCATTTTTGAAAAAGACAAAAAGGCAGCTATCAAATATCAGCATGAACGTGATTTGGAAGGATTTTTGAAGGGAAAGTAGAGATGTTGCCCCCCTTCCTCCAACTTGAGAAAATTCTTGGAACGTGATAAAATAAAGGGTAGAAATAGACTACGGGAGACAAGATGAACTACTTTAATGTTGGGAAAATCGTCAATACGCAGGGGTTGCAGGGTGAGATGCGAGTTTTGTCTGTGACAGATTTTGCAGAAGAACGGTTTAAAAAAGGGGCTGAGCTGGCCTTGTTTGATGAAAAAAATCAGTTTGTTCAAACAGTGACCATCGCTAGCCACCGTAAACAGAAGAACTTTGACATTATTAAATTCAAAGATATGTACCATATCAATGCTATCGAAAAGTATAAGGGATACAGTCTCAAGGTCGCTGAGGAAGATTTGAATGACCTAGATGATGGTGAATTTTATTATCACGAGATTATCGGTTTGGAAGTCTATGAGGGTGATAACTTGATTGGAACCATCAAGGAAATCCTGCAACCAGGTGCCAACGATGTATGGGTGGTCAAACGAAAAGGCAAGCGTGATTTGTTATTGCCTTATATCCCACCAGTGATTCTCGATGTTGATATTCCAAATAAACGGGTCGATGTGGAAATTTTAGAAGGGTTAGACGATGAAGATTGATATTTTAACCCTCTTTCCAGAGATGTTTTCTCCACTGGAGCACTCAATTGTTGGAAAGGCACGTGAAAAAGGGCTCTTGGATATCCAGTATCATAATTTTCGAGAAAATGCTGAAAAGGCCCGTCATGTCGACGATGAGCCCTACGGAGGCGGTCAGGGGATGTTGCTCCGAGCGCAACCTATTTTCGATGCCTTTGATGCTATTGAAAAGAAAAATCCGCGCGTCATTCTCCTAGACCCAGCTGGCAAGCAGTTTGATCAGGCTTATGCTGAGGATTTGGCCAAAGAAGAGGAACTGATCTTTATCTGCGGTCACTACGAAGGGTATGATGAGCGAATTAAGACCTTGGTGACAGATGAGATCTCTCTGGGCGACTATGTCCTGACTGGTGGAGAGTTGGCGGCCATGACCATGATTGATGCGACGGTTCGCCTGATTCCAGAAGTGATTGGCAAGGAGTCTAGCCATCAAGATGATAGTTTTTCTTCTGGCCTTCTTGAATATCCTCAGTACACACGTCCCTATGATTATCGAGGTATGGTTGTACCAGATGTATTGATGAGTGGTCACCATGAAAAGATTCGTCAGTGGCGCCTGTATGAGAGTTTAAAGAAAACCTATGAACGCAGACCGGATTTGCTTGAACATTATCAACTGACAACAGAAGAAGAAAAAATGCTGGCAGAAATTAAAGAAAACAAAGAATAAAGGAGATACCTATGCAAGTAATCAAACGTGATGGAGAAATTGCTGAATTTAATCCAGATAAGATTTACCAAGCTATCTTAAAAGCAGCCCAGACTGTCTATGTATTGACAGATGATTTGCGTCAAAACCTTGCACAAGTCACTAAGAAAGTGGTTTTGGATTTGGAAGAAGCCAAGGTGGAACGTGCTACCATCAGCATGATTCAGTCTATGGTTGAACATCGTTTGCTGGGTGCAGGTTACATTACCATTGCAGAACACTACATTTCCTATCGTCTACAACGTGACTTGGAAAGAAGTGGTTATGGAGATCATATCGCGGTTCATTTACATTTTGAACAAGTTCGCTAAGAAAAAAGAGTGGGATGAAGCAACAACATCTCACTCTTTCTTAAATCTATTTTTTTGGGCTGTTTGGACAGTTGAAGGGACAAATCGCAGGCGTTGAATATCGCTTATACGGATAATACGGGTCACATTTTTGGCAAAATTTTTCACGATAATTTGCTGGCGTTGTTGATCGTATTTGATGATATCACCTGTAAAGCTTGTCTCAGACAAGATAAGGTGAACAGCGGTTTGTTTCTGGATAGCCTCTTCAATAGTAGCTGTAAGGGAGTTGCTTTCAGTCTGGTCAGGTTGGTCATGTCCATTTAAAAAGTCATGTATTTTATCTAGAACTTGCTGGAATTTATGTCTCATATTGACCTCCCTTCTTTTATATCAATATTATATAAAATTTTCCTAAAATCTACAAGATTTTACGAATAATCAAATGAAAGCTAAAAAAGGAGAAGAAAATGGCAGAATTTACATTTGAAATTGAAGAGCACTTGTTGACTCTTTCTGAAAACGAAAAAGGTTGGACCAAGGAAATCAACCGTGTGAGCTTTAATGGTGCCCCTGCAAAGTTTGATATTCGTGCTTGGAGCCCAGATCATACTAAAATGGGTAAGGGAATTACTCTCTCAAATGAAGAATTTCAAACAATGGTGGATGCCTTTAAAATCAACTAAGTTTTCAAAATGAAAGAAAAGGATATTGAGTCATGACAACTCGATATCCTTTTTTAGTTAGCAAAGTAAGCTTGATTTTTAAGGCGTTGAAGTAGCGGACGGCTAATAAAACTAATAGCCAGAAGTTTAGCAAGGTCTGGAATGATAAAGGGAAGAACCCCCACAACAAGAGTTTTTTCAAATGCCATTCCGGCTAGGAAATGCAAGCTGAGAATCCCTCCGACAAAGACAAGGGCATCACCCAAGAGGTTTGCAAGAAAAATCTTGACAACACCACTCTTGCTGTTAGTTAGGGAAGAAGTAAGTCCAGAGTAGACAAGATAAAACCAAAGATAGCCTGCAGTAGGACCAACCAACGCCTGCAATCCAGCTCCACCTCCTGCAAAGACAGGAAGACCGATAGCACCTAGAAGAAGATAGAGTCCGACAGAAAGTACAGCCTCTCTCGGTCTAAAGACAGTAGCAATCAAGCCGATTGCAAAGTTTTGCAGAGTGAAGGGAACAGGTCCAATTGGAAGACTGATTTGTGCCAAAACAGCAATGAGAGCAGCCCCAATAGCAGGAATGGCATAAACGTGAGCTTTTTTCAAAATAGTTAACCTCTTTTCCGATGTATAGTAACTATTATACTCATAGAAGAATCATTGTCAACCGATTTTTAAAAATAAGGTAACAAAAACTGTAACGGCCGATTTTGATGACTGGGTAAGTTGGATAATTATTTTGTTGATTCGAAAATCGCCTTTATAGATAATCCCATTTTATCAAAAAAAATATACTATAAATACTTGACAAACTAAAAAATAAGTACTACAATTGCAAATGTAAACGAATACATCTAGATATGTTCAATTTTAAAAAGAGGGTTAGTTATGAGATATTTTAACGACTCTAGATACCGTAACGGTGATTAAAAACCTAAATATAATCAATTCATATTAAAGTAATATGGAGGGACTATTATTTAATCTTCATCAAATATTTAACTTCAAGGAGAAGTAAAATGAAAAAAGAATTAATAAGAAAGCATCTGTTTTTCTAGTTGCAAGTGTTTTAAGTTTTGGCTTTGCTACTGCAGCTAGTGTTGTTAGTGCAACTACAGCACACCCTGCTCCATATCCCATTATTGATGTATGGCAGTATGGTGTAGATAATAGCTATGGTTATTCAAATTACTTTGTTAGTTCTCCAAATAATATTGGTTCAAAATCTTCAGTAACGAATTATTGGGGAACCGTTAAAGCTTATGATAAAAAAGATTATGGATGGGCATATTCAAGTGCTACAAAATCTTGGAGCGATATTCGATTAAATGCATATTGGGATTATTATAGATTTTAAAAATAATCTATGAAAACAAGAGACCCGATTATAAGATAGGGTCTTTTGTAATATGGTAAGTGCTTATGAAATTAAAATTATGTATCATTGGATTTTTCTTTTGTTTGATCGCTGCAATTGGTCTGGTCACTATCAGCGATACTGAAACCCCCGTACCTTTACCAATTGATGGTGCTTTTTCTATTCAAGGAAAAAGTAATCTTTCTAATAACGAAATATACGAAATGGTTCGTGACTTATCAAAAACGGAAAAGGTTACCATTTACAAGCCAATCGTTCAGAGTTCTGGTCAGTTGAAGTATGTAAATTTCGATGATGAAAACAATGAGCAATTAAAGTCAGCACCAATAATAGGGATGTATTACACCCTTGGGAAAATAAATATAGACAGTTTGAAACCACTTACGATGACTGGACTACAAACAGTATATATGGCTTATCCTTGGTATATAGGAGGAATATTACAATTCACAGGAACTTTAAGAATACTGTTAATGGGTTCAATTTACTTAACTTTATTAGTTGTTTTATTTGTTGTTAGGACGAGGCAGATCAAAGAAGGAGTGATACGACGTTCTTTGGGCCTGCCTGTATACGATCTAAGAAGAGATTATGGTATTTCTCTTATTTTTGAACTGATTATGATGGCTTTATTGATGATTTCTTACAGTTCTTTTTTGGGAAATGGTTTCTTCACCTATAGTTCTAAGTTATTTTTCTCTCTGATTTTAACGAATTTTATACTATTTCAAATCATTGATCTCATCACCTTTGTTTTATTTTGGTTGACGATTCAGGTTGAAAAGCCTATTGAAATTATTAAAAACAAGGCAAAAAATAAACTTATTTTTGTCGTATGGCTTGCCATTATTTCGATTATTATCCTTATCTCAGGAGTTTTTTTACAAGAAACAAAGAGTAGTCAATCCAGTATTAACATTCAGATACAGAATTTAGTACCATGGGACACAGTAAAAGACTGGAGAAGGATTGAGTTCCTTGGAATTGAAAGTAACTCTACTAAAAATGGAGAAGTTAATGATTCGGATGGTCAGTATCTACAGATAGCTGCTTCCTTAAAAAACTTAGATTATTTATATATAGATCGATCCTCAGCATATGTTCCAGATTTCATGAAAACTTCACATGTTATGGAAAATTTTTCTAAACAATTAGAAAATGACGGAATAACGAATCCAGAAATAAATAAAGAGTTGATTTATATCAATCAAACAGGTGCTAACCTACAAAATAAAGTGAATGGAACAAACTATCATCTTTTAGATAATAAGATAGCAACCATCTATATTCCTGAGAAATGGAAAGAAAATCAGAAATCTATTGAAAATACAGTTGTAGCAGAACAATTTATTGGAACAAACTATACAAAAGAAGAAATTGCAGTACAAATAATTCCTGATGGGAAAAAAATTTTTTATTTTAATGAAGATGCTGATGATAATCATAAAATGAAAGAGTTTTTACCAATCGCAAGTGTAGCAGATAGTAAAGATAACATTGTTGTTGTGTTAGATACGGACAAAATGATTGAAAACAACAAGTTTTCTTTGGCTAGTAATATAACATATAAGTCTCTTTTTAGTCCTGAGGCGGTAAATAAAATAAATGAAATGGCTAGCCAGTTGAATTTTTCAATGAATCCAGTAGATGTTTACCAAATTGTGAAATTAAAGATCCAGTCCTTAGAGCACCAAATTCTACTTTCACAAATTTTGCAGAAGATAATTTACAGTATTGTCTTTATACTCATTTATCAATATGTCCAACTTTATATTGCCCTAAAACAGAATGAATATGTGAAAAAAATTATTTTGGGTCTGTCAAAAACATATATAGCAATTTCAAGTCTCAAGTATTTTATGATGACTATTACAATAGTTATCCTATTTACATTTCTTATGACAGGTCAAATAGAGTTGCTATATATTGGTCTCGCTTCTCTGCTCGTTTTGATGTTGTCAATAATCATGAGTTTTAGAAAATTATCTGAAAGCTATACTAAAATTTTAAAAGGAGATGAAACATGACAATTGACCTTTTGAACGTTTCAAAAAGTTTCGGCTCAAAAAAGATCTTTACAGACTTAAATTTAATATTTGAATCTGGAAAAAGTTATGCATTGATTGGAGGTTCTGGCTCTGGTAAAAGCACCCTTCTTAACATTATAGGAAGATTAGAAAAAATTGACAGTGGGAATGTTTTAGTTGATAAACAAGATATTTGGAAGATAAAAGAAAGAACTTTTTTTAAAAATACTGTTGGATATGTATTTCAGAATTATTCTTTAATAGATAACAAAACAGTATATGATAATTTGAAACTTATCACTAAAGACAAAAAAACAATAACTGATGTACTTGAAAAAGTAGGACTGTCAAATGACTATTTACATCAAAAAATATATGAATTGTCTGGTGGGCAGGCTCAACGTGTAGCTATTGCCAGAATGTTAATGAAACCACGTAAAATTATCTTAGCAGATGAGCCTACAGGAGCTTTAGATGGTGAGATTGGAAAAGAAATTATTCGTTTATTATTGAATGAAAGAGATGAAGATAAATATGTCATTATAGCGACGCATGATCCAGCTGTCTATAACGAAGTTGATGTGATCATTGATATGAAAGATATAGGGGATAATGTATGAAAAAGATAATTTATATTGCTTTGATCTTTGTAGCTGGAATGCTTGCCATTTTCTTCTTTGGAAAACAAATGATCACAAAAGAAAATACCAATAAACCAACACTGGAGTTAATAGTCTATACGCTTTCTTCTAGTGATACAGAAAAATGGAATAAAGTGAAACAAGTAGAAACGGAAGAAGCTACATATATCATAACTGTGAAAGAAGTAGCGTCTTCAGAAGAAGTATTTTCAAACATCATTGCAAATGGAGCTGCTGCGGGGTTCGGAGTTCGTGAAGAAGAAGTGAAGCAATTTAATAATAATTTAGGAGACACTATTGAGGACTCTAAGCATAATAAACTCATTGGAATAGAATTTTTTACTTTTTCTAATGCTGACGAGGGATTTGTAGTAGCAAATTTTGACTACGGTAGTGAAGAGTTGAATTCTCAGAAAAAAGATATGAAAGAGTTATATAAAAAAATATATGAATCTTTTAAAGAAAAGAATAAATGATTGTGTTATAATCCTTATATTTTGTTATGGTTTGTTAATTGATTTTTGCATATCTTATTTCAACATACTATAAAATAAAACATAAGAAAACGAGTATCTCCAACTACGGAAATACTCGCTTTTTGATATTTAGAAGTGTTTTTTGCTCTGCTTCTTTTGTTTCGATTAACGCATGGTTACAAATTCTTCAGATGCAGTTGGGTGAATCGCCACAGTTGCATCAAAGTCTGCCTTGGTTGCTCCCATTTTGATAGCAACAGCAAATCCTTGAATCATTTCATCAACACCGTATCCAATTCCATGAAGTCCGACAACTTTTTCTTCTGAACCAGCTGTGATCAATTTGAAACGAGTTTCTTGACGGTTGCAAGTGCAAGCAGAGTACATAGAAGTAAAGCTTGATTTATAAACCTTGATTTGGTCTTGACCGTATTCTTTAATAGCTTGCTCTTCTGTCAAGCCAACAGTTCCGATAGCAGGGTGTGAAAAGACGACAGTTGGAATAGTTGTGTAGTCCATTTTTGCAGTTGTTTTGCCGTTAAAGAGACGTTCAGATAAAGTACGTCCAGCCTTGATAGCAACTGGAGTTAGTTCTTTTTCGCCTGTTACATCACCTAGAGCATAGATTCCCTCAACAACAGTATTTTGGTATTCATCTACTTGGATAAAGCCACGTTCATTCAGAGTCACTCCAGCTTTTTCAAGTTGCAAGTCCTTAACGTTTGGACGGCGACCAGTAGCCCAGATAACTTGGCTAGCTGTGTGACTAGTACCATCTTCGAAATGAATGGTAATGCCTTCAGCAGTTTTTTCTAACTTGGCAGGGACTTTGTGAGTATGAAGTGGCAAGTTTGTTCTTTCCATTTCCTTGACCAGACCTTCAACGATATAAGAATCAAAACCACGTAAAGGACGATCGCGGCGAACAAAGAGGTCTGTCTTGACACCAAAAGTGTGGAGCACGCCAGCCAATTCAACGGCAATATAACCCGCGCCTAAAATAGCAACTGACTCTGGCAATTCTTCCCAGGCAAATACATCATCAGAAGAGCCACCTAGCTCAGCACCAGGAATATTTGGAATACTTGGATGGGCACCAGTAGCAATCACGATATGTTTAGCTCGAATCAGTTCACCATTTACGCTGACAGTATGAGAATCTACAAATTCAGCATGACCTTCAATCAAGTCTACTCCGTTGCGTTTAAAACTGCCATCATAAGAAGAACGAGCGCGATCGATGTAGGCTTCACGATTGCGACGTAGGGTTGCAAAGTCAAAGTTAAGATCAGTAGTTTTAAAACCATAGTCTTCTCCAAATTGATGGAAAGTCTCAGCGATTTGCGCCCCGTACCACATGATTTTTTTAGGAACACAACCGACATTGACACATGTTCCGCCTAGTTTCTTTTCCTCAATAACGGCCGCTTTGGCTCCGTGTTCACCAGCACGGTTCATGGTAGCAATTCCTCCGCTACCTCCACCGATAGCAATGATATCATATTCTCTCATTGAAAACTCCTTTATACTCTTTTAAATAGTAGAGTGTCATTTTTTGATAGTCATATTCTATCTTTTTTTTGATGTGATTGCAAAAATCTGCTACGTTCAAAAAAATTAAAGAAAAGGCTTGCAAAAAAGAAAAATAAAGTGTATTATATAACTAGTACAACGATTGTAAAATAAATTCCGAACAATAATTAAATCCTGAAATGTCATTATTTCGTTCTGAAATGTTATTGTTTCAAATTGATAATTTTTGTATAATATTGTTAAGAACTTTAAATCAAAAAGGAGTTTCATTATGAAAAAGAATGGTAAAGCTAAAAAGTGGCAATTGTATGCAGCAATCGGTGCTGCAAGTGTGGTTGTATTGGGTGCTGGGGGAATTTTGCTCTTTAGACAACCTTCTCAGACTGCTGTAAAAGATGAGGCTACTCATCTTGTTGTTGCCAAGGAAGGAAGCGTGGCATCCTCTGTTTTATTATCAGGGACAGTAACAGCAAAAAATGAACAATATGTTTATTTTGATGCTAGTAAGGGTGATTTAGATGAAATCCTTGTTTCTGTGGGTGATAAAGTCAGTGAAGGGCAGGCTTTAGTCAAGTACAGTAGTTCAGAAGCCCAGGCGGCCTATGATTCAGCGAGTCGAGCAGTTGCGAAGGCAGATCGTCATATCAATGAACTCAATCAAGCACGAAATGAAGCTGCTTCAGCTCCCCAGTTACCAGTACCAGCAGGAGGCGAAGGTGTAGCAGCCCAAACTCCAACTCCAGTCTCAGGAAATTCAGTGTCATCTATTGATGCACAATTAGGTGATGCTCGTGATGCTCGTGCAGATGCAGCAGCGCAATTAAGCAAGGCTCAAAGTCAGTTGGATGCAATGACGGTTCTCAGTACCCTAGAGGGAACTGTGGTCGAAGTCAACCGTAATGTTTCTAAATCTCCAACTGGAGCTAGCCAGGTGGTAGTTCATGTCGTTAGCAATGAAAACTTGCAAGTTAAGGGGGAACTATCTGAATATAACCTTGCCAACCTCTCTGTAGGACAAGAAGTAACCTTTACTTCTAAAGTTTACCAAGATAAGAGCTGGACCGGTAAGATTAGCTACATTTCTGACTACCCTAAAAACAATGGTGAAGCAGCAAGTGCAGCTACTGCTGCAGCAGGTGGTAATTCTGGTTCTAAATATCCATATACCATCGATGTTACAAGTGAAATCGGTGATTTGAAACAAGGATTCTCAGTAAGTGTTGAGGTCAAGAATAAGACTAAAGCTATTTTGGTTCCTCTAACAAGTATTGTGACTGAAAATGATAAGAACTATGTCTGGGTGCTTGACGAGCAGAAAAAGGCCAAGAAAGTGGAAGTTGGTTTGGGCAATGCTGATGCAGACAACCAAGAAATCACTTCAGGTCTGACAAATGGAGTCAAGGTCATCAGTAACCCAACGTCTTCTCTAGAGGAAGGAAAAGAGGTGAAGGCTGATGAAGCAACTAATTAGTCTAAAAAATATCTGCAGGAGTTACCGTAATGGTGACCAAGAACTGCAGGTTCTCAAAAATATCAACCTAGAAGTGAATGAGGGTGAATTTGTTGCCATCATGGGACCATCTGGTTCTGGTAAGTCCACTCTCATGAATACCATTGGCATGTTGGATACACCAAGTAGTGGAGAGTATTATCTTGAAGGTCAAGAAGTGGCTGGACTTGGTGAAAAACAACTAGCCAAGGTCCGTAACCAACAAATCGGATTTGTTTTTCAGCAGTTCTTTCTTCTATCCAAACTTAATGCTCTGCAAAATGTAGAATTGCCCTTGATTTACGCAGGAGTTTCGGCTTCAAAACGGCGCAAGTTAGCTGAGGAATATCTAGATAAGGTTGAATTGACAGAACGTAGTCATCATTTGCCTTCAGAATTATCTGGTGGTCAAAAGCAACGTGTGGCTATTGCGCGTGCCTTGGTAAACAATCCTTCTATTATCCTAGCGGACGAACCGACAGGAGCCTTGGATACCAAAACAGGGAATCAAATTATGCAACTATTGGTTGACTTGAACAAAGAAGGAAAAACCATTATCATGGTAACGCATGAGCCTGAAATAGCTGCTTATGCCAAACGCCAGATTGTCATTCGTGATGGAGTTATTTCATCTGATAGTGCTCAGTTAGAAAAGGAGGAAAACTAAGATGCAGAATCTGAAATTTGCCTTTTCATCTATTATGGCTCACAAGATGCGTTCTTTGCTTACCATGATTGGGATTATTATCGGTGTTTCATCAGTTGTTGTGATTATGGCTCTGGGTGATTCCATGTCTCGACAGCTTAATAAAAACATGACCAGATCTCAGAAAAATATCAGTGTCTTTTTCTCTTCTAAAAAAAGTAAAGATGGATCTTTTACTCAGAAACAATCAGCTTTTACGGTTTCTGGAAAAGAAGAGGAAGTTCATGTTGAACCACCAAAACCGCAAGAATCTTGGGTCAAGGAGGCAGCCAAATTGAAGGGAGTGGATAATTACTATGTAACCAATTCAACGAACGCCATCTTGACTTATAAAGATAAAAAGGTTGAAAATGCCAATTTGACAGGTGGAAACAGAACTTATATGGAGGCTGTTAACAATGAAATTCTTGCAGGTCGTAGTCTGAGAGAACAAGATTTCAAAGAATTTGCAAGTGTCATTTTGCTTGATGAAGAATTATCCATTAGTCTATTTGGATCTCCTCAAGAGGCTATTAACAAGGTTGTAGAAGTCAATGGTTTTAGTTATCGAGTCATTGGTGTTTATACTAGCCCAGAATCTAAAAATTCAAAAATGTATGGTCTTGGCGGCTTGCCTATTACCACAAATATCTCCCTTGCTGCGAATTTTAATGTAGATGAAATTGCTAGTATTGTCTTTCGAGTAAATGACACAAGCTTGACTCAAACTCTGGGTCCAGAATTAGCACGAAAAATGACAGAGCTTGCTGGCTTGCAACAGGGAGAATATCAAGTAGCAGATGAGTCAGCTGCATTCGCAGAAATTCAACAATCGTTTAGTTTTATGACGACGATTATTAGTGCCATTGCAGGTATTTCCCTCTTTGTTGGAGGAACTGGTGTTATGAACATCATGCTGGTTTCGGTGACAGAGCGTACCCGTGAGATTGGTCTCCGTAAGGCTTTGGGTGCAACTCGTGCCAATATTTTAATCCAGTTTTTGATTGAATCCATGATTTTGACTTTGTTAGGTGGATTAATTGGATTGACAATTGCAAGTGGTTTAACTGCCTTAGCAGGTTTGTTACTGCAAGGTTTGATTGCGGGTATAGAAGTTGGAGTATCAATTCCAGTTGCCCTATTTAGTCTTGCAGTTTCGGCTAGTGTGGGTATCGTTTTTGGAGTCTTGCCAGCCAACAAGGCATCGAAACTTGATCCAATCGAAGCGCTTCGTTATGAATAAGATCAACAAGATGGACACTTGTCTATCTTGTTTTTGTATGGATTTCCCTATAGAAAATCCTTAAAAATGTGATATAATGAAGTGTTAGAAAAACAGGTTTCATTTGCCTGGAAAGGAAAAATTATGTCTGAAAAGAATTTTTATATTACAACGCCGATTTACTATCCATCTGGTAAACTTCATATCGGATCTGCCTACACAACCATCGCTTGTGATGTCCTAGCTCGCTACAAACGCCTGATGGGCTACGATGTCTTTTATTTGACAGGTCTTGATGAGCATGGTCAGAAAATCCAGCAGAAAGCAGAAGAAGCTGGCATCACACCTCAAGCTTATGTTGATGGAATGGCAGTTGGAGTCAAAGAACTCTGGCAATTACTCGATATCTCATACGATAAATTTATCCGTACGACTGATGACTACCATGAAAAAGTTGTCGCACAGGTCTTTGAACGCTTGCTTGCTCAAGATGATATTTACTTGGGTGAATACTCTGGTTGGTATTCAGTTTCAGATGAGGAATTCTTTACAGAAAGCCAGCTTGCAGAAGTATTCCGTGATGAAGCTGGAAATGTAACTGGTGGTATCGCTCCATCAGGTCACGAGGTGGAATGGGTCTCTGAAGAATCATACTTCCTTCGCCTCAGCAAATACCAAGATCGTTTGGTAGACTTTTTCAAAGCTCATCCTGACTTTATCACTCCAGATGGTCGTCTGAATGAAATGCTTCGCAACTTCATCGAGCCAGGTTTGGAAGACTTGGCGGTATCTCGTACAACCTTTACATGGGGTGTTCCAGTACCATCGAATCCAAAACACGTTGTCTACGTTTGGATTGATGCCCTTCTTAACTATGCGACAGCTCTTGGATACGGTCAAGATGAGAACGGTAACTTTGATAAGTTCTGGAATGGAACTGTCTTCCACATGGTAGGAAAAGATATCCTTCGCTTCCACTCGATTTACTGGCCAATCCTTCTTATGATGTTGGATATCAAATTGCCAGATCGTTTGATTGCCCACGGTTGGTTTGTCATGAAAGACGGTAAGATGTCTAAGTCTAAAGGGAATGTTGTTTACCCTGAAATGTTGGTAGAGCGTTATGGACTAGATCCACTTCGTTACTACCTCATGCGTAGCCTTCCAGTTGGTTCAGATGGAACCTTCACTCCTGAAGACTATGTAGGCCGTATCAACTACGAATTGGCCAATGACCTTGGAAACCTCCTCAACCGTACGGTTTCTATGATTAACAAGTACTTTGATGGACAAATTCCTGCCTATGTAGAAGGTGTAACAGAGTTTGACCATGTTCTTGCTCAAGTAGCTGCTGAATCAATCGCTGATTACCATACACACATGGAAGCAGTTGACTACCCACGTGCACTTGAAGCGGTATGGACTCTTATCTCTCGTACTAACAAATACATCGATGAGACTGCTCCATGGGTCTTGGCCAAGGATGAAGCTCTTCGTGACCAATTGGCAAGTGTCATGAGTCACTTGGCAGCTAGCCTTCGTGTCGTTGCTCACTTGATTGAGCCATTTATGATGGAGACCAGTCGCGCAGTCTTGACTCAACTTGGCTTGGAAGAAGTAGCAAGCCTTGAAAACTTGAGCTTGGCTGATTTCCCTGCAGGTGTAACGGTAGTTGCCAAAGGAACACCAATCTTCCCACGTCTGGATATGGAAGAAGAAATCGCCTATATCAAGGAACAAATGGAAGGCAACAAACCAGCAGTCGAAAAAGAGTGGAACCCAGACGAAGTTGAACTCAAACTAAACAAGGAAGAAATCAAGTTTGAAGACTTTGACAAGGTCGAAATCCGTGTCGCAGAAGTCAAAGAAGTGTCTAAAGTAGAAGGTTCAGATAAGTTGCTTCAATTCCGCTTGGATGCTGGTGATGGTGAAGATCGTCAAATCCTCTCAGGAATTGCAAAATACTATCCAAACGAACAAGAATTGGTCGGCAAGAAAGTTCAAATCGTTGCTAACCTCAAACCTCGTAAAATGATGAAAAAATATGTCAGCCAAGGGATGATCCTCTCAGCTGAACATGATGGAAAATTAACCCTTCTTACAGTTGATCCAGCTGTACCAAACGGAAGTGTGATTGGATAAAAAGAGACAGAACTAGTTCATGCTAGTTCTGTTTTTTTATTTACACTCAATAAAAATCAAAGAGCAAACTAGGAAACTAGCCGCAGGTTGCTCAAAGCACTGCTTTGAGGTTGTAGATGAAACTGACGAAGTCAGCTCAAAACACTGTTTTGAGGTTGTGGATGAAACTGACGAAGTCAGCTCAAAACACCGTTTTGAGGTAGTAGATAAGACTGACGAAGTCAGTTACATATATATACGGTAAGGTGACGCTGACGTGGTTTGAAGAGATTTTCGAAGAGCATTAACTATTATGCTTTACAAACTAGTGTGAAAGTGGTATATTATAGATGAAGCTACTAGTAGGTATTACAAAATAGATTAGAAGGGAGAAGGGATGAAAGAAACTCAACTATTAAAAGGTGTTCTTGAAGGTTGTGTCTTGGATATGATTGGTCAAAAAGAGCGGTATGGTTATGAGTTGGTTCAGACTTTGCGAGAGGCTGGATTTGACACTATCGTTCCAGGAACTATTTATCCTTTGTTGCAAAAGTTAGAAAAAAATCAATGGATAAGAGGTGATATGCGTCCGTCACCAGATGGTCCAGATCGGAAGTATTTTTCGTTAACTAAAGAAGGAGAAGAGCGTGTCTCAGTCTTTTGGCAACAATGGGACGATTTGAGTCAAAAAGTAGAAGGGATAAAGAATGGGGGTAAACCATGAAGAAAATGAAGTATTACGAAGAAACAAGCGCTTTGCTGCATGAGTTTTCTGAGGAGAATCAGCAGTATTTTGAGGAGCTGTGGGATAGTTTTAATCTTGCTGGATTTCTCTATGATGAGGACTATCTCAGAGAGCAGATTTATTTGATTATGTTAGATTTCTCAGAAGCAGAACGAGATGGCATGAGTGCAGAGGATTATCTAGGTAAGAATCCTAAAAAAATAATGAAAGAGATTCTCAAGGAAGCACCACGCAGTTCTATCAAGGAGTCCCTTTTGACGCCAATTTTTGTCCTAGCGATATTACGTTACTATCATCTACTGGGTGATTTTTCTAAAGGTCCTCTCTTAACAGTCAATTTGCTTACTTTTTTAGGGCAACTTCTTCTTTTTCTGATTGGATTTGGGTTTGTGGCTACAATTTTACGAAAAAGTTTAGTCCAAGATTCTCCTAAAATGAAAATTAGCACCTATATTATCGTTGGGATTCTTGTTCTGCTAGTTGTTCTGGGATATGTAGGAATAGGAAGTTTTGTACAAGAAGGAGCCTTTTATCTTCCTGCTCCCTGGGATAGTTTCCTTGTCTTTACGCTTTCTCTAGTCATCAGTATTTGGAATTGGAAAGAAGCGGTCTTTCGTCCCTTTGTCAGTATGATTATTGCCCACCTTATTGTAGGTTCTCTGCTCCGTTATTATGCGTGGATGGGCATTTCAAATGTTTTCCTTACAAAATTCATTCCTTTAGCTGTTCTTTTTATTGGCATTTTTCTCTTGTTCCGTGGGTTTAAGAAGATAAAATGGAGTGAAATATAGCCAAAAAGCCGTTGCAAAGCGGTTTTTTGTTATAATGAAGGGAAGAATGTTAGAAATTAAAGGAGAAAAATTTGATGAGATACATAACTCTTGGTCAAGATGACAAAGAATTATCAGAAATTGTTCTCGGAATGATGAGAATAAAAGATAAGTCTGTAAAAGAAGTTGAAGAGCTTGTAGAAACAGCACTTTCTGTTGGAATCAATGCTTTTGACTTGGCTGATATATATGGTCGTGGTCGTTGTGAAGAACTGTTAGGTCTTGTCCTAAAAAATCGTCCAGATTTAAGAGAAAAGATGTGGATTCAGTCCAAATGTGGCATTCGCATAGAAGAATTTACCTATTTTGATTTTTCAAAAGAGTATATATTACAATCAGTTGATGGGATTTTAGAAAGATTGCAGGTTGATTATTTAGATAGTTTGCTTCTTCATCGACCAGATGCTTTGATGGAATCTGACCAAGTAGCAGAAGCCTTTGATTTCCTTTATAAACAAGGTAAGGTTCGAAATTTTGGAGTTTCTAATCAAAATCCCATGATGATGGAGTTGCTTAAAAAAGATGTCAAGCAGCCGTTAGCTGTTAATCAGCTACAATTGAGTGCGGCTTTTACTCCAGGATTCGAATCAGGTTTTCATGTTAATATGGAAGATAGTCAAGCAGCTATGCGAGATGGCAGCATTTTTGAATATTGCAAATTACACGATGTGGTCATTCAAGCATGGTCTGTCTTACAATTCGGGTATTTTAGAGGGAATTTTGTTGGCAATGAGAAATTTCAAGCTTTAAATCAAGTACTTGAGCGTTTAGCTATTAAATATGGAGTAACTTCTTCAACTATTGCCATTTCTTGGATATTGCGTTATCCAGCAAAAATGCAGGCAGTCGTAGGTACAACAAATCCTAAGCATTTGAGAGAAGTTAGCCAAGCGGCAAACTTTAGCTTAACAAGAAAAGAATGGTATGAAATTTATCTTGCAGCAGGGAATAATTTACCTTAGGAAAAAATACATTTAAAGAAATCACAGTCAAAAAAACGTTGAAAAACGTTTTTTTGTTATGTGACCATTTGTCTGTCTTGATTCGTTAGGTACGGTTCATTAACGAATGATTATGATTTATACTCAATGAAAATCGAAAAGCAAACTAGGAAGCTAGCCGCAAGCTGCTCAAAACACTGTTTTGAGGCTGTAGATAAGACTGACGAAGTCAGTCACATATATACGGTAATGCGACGCTGACGTGGTTTGAAGAGATTTTCGAAGAGTATAACTATTCTGATTTACATACTATCAGGGAAGCAGTATCCCATAATTGAGGCGGCACGCTAGTAGGTACTATAAAATGGACTAGAGTACTTTTTTGATTGGGTATAAAACATCATAGAGAATAAAAAATAGGTTAGGATTTTTTGTCCTAACCTATTTTTACATGAAATAAACAATGGCGATGTATTGGAGTGCGGACGCAGCCAGGATAAAGAGATGCCAAATCATGTGGAAATAAGGTTTTTTCTTTGCATAAAACCCAGCTCCAACTGTATAACAAAGTCCGCCAGTTACCATGAGACTCCAGAAAATTGGTGTCGTTTGACTGATAATGGCAGGAATGATAGCTAGAACCACCCAGCCCATAATCAGGTAAAGAGCAAGGCTAAATTTCTCATTGACCTTTTTAGCAAAGATTTTATAGAGAATACCAAAGATGGTCGTTCCCCATTGGATGGCAATAATCAGATAGCCAAACCAGTTATTCATTAAGGTTAAGACGACTGGTGTATAAGAGCCTGCGATAGCCACATAAATCATCGAATGGTCGATGATTCTCAAGACATATTTATGGGTCGAACCATAGGCCATAGAGTGATAAATGGTGGATGATAGGAACATGAGAAAGAGACTAATAACGAAAATGGAAACTCCGATAGATGATAAAAATCCGTGTGTCTCATAACTATAGGTGGAGGAGATAGGCAGTAAGATGAGCATGATGATTGCACCTACGGCATGGGTCACGCTATTAGCAATCTCCTCTCCAAAACTGAGTTGTTTGCTGAGTTTAAGACTGGTGTTCATTGGATTACCTCCTCTTGAGTATGATCGATTAAGGCTAGAGTTTGATGATAGAGTTTAACGGTTTGGCAGCTGGTTTGGATGATAGGGTTAGCTGGATCAATTCCTTGGTTCATGTAGTTTACAAAAGCATCGTAGAGTTGGTCTGAACTTGCTTGAGTTTGGAGAGTATTCAGTGTCTGGGCTATTTCTTGAATAGAAAAGACAGACTTGAGGGTTGTAATAGCAATCAAACGGGCAATCTGTTGGCGTTGGTATTTTTTCTTGTCAGGCTTTGTCAGGTAACCATGTTTGACATAATTATTGACCATAGATGCTGTCAGGCCCTTATCTTTATCAGGAGAGATAGGGGCGCAGACCTGATTGACATAGAGCAAAACTTGGTCCAGATAGAGGTCAATATTTGGGATTTCTGCCCATTTTGGGTAGGAAAAGGTGGTTTTCATTTTCAACTCCTTTTTATCTAGTTTTAATAACTAGAGTATAAAGTAACAAAAATAAAAAGTCAAGTTTTAACTGCTTGTGAAAAGGCTTAAATTATGCTATGATGGGAGAAACTAGTCAGAAATGAGGAGAAAAGATGGAGATTCGTTTAGCTTTTCCAAATGAAGTAGATACCATCATGCAAGTGATGAAGGATGCTAAAAAATGTTTAGCAGATGCTGGTAGTGACCAGTGGCAAAATGGCTATCCAAATGCTGATATTATTATTGAGGATATTATCTCAGGTCAAGCCTATGTAGCCTTGGAAGAGGGAGAATTACTAGCTTATGCAGCTGTGACCAAGAGTCCAGAGGCAGCCTATGAAGCCATTTATGAAGGAAGCTGGCAATCTGTAGAGTCAGAGTACCTAGTCTTTCACCGTATTGCTGTGGCAGCAGATGTCCAGGGACAGGGAGTTGCTCAAACTTTCTTAGAGGGATTGATTGAAGGTTTTGATTATCTTGATTTTCGCTCGGATACACATGCTGAAAACAAAGCTATGCAACATATTTTTGAAAAACTTGGTTTTAAACAGGTTGGTAAGGTTCCAGTTGATGGCGAACGCTTGGCCTATCAAAAATTGAAGAAATAATGCAAAAGAAGTACGCAAAAATGCTCTACTATTCGCCAATTGGTATTCTATCTCTCGTAGCTGATGACCATTATTTATATGGAATTTGGGTGCAGGGGCAGAAGCATTTTGAGAGAGGACTAGGAGATGAAACGATAGAAGAAGTTGTTAGTCACCCCATTTTAACCCCAGTTATTGCTTGCTTAGATGATTACTTTAAAGGCAAGTTTCAGGATTTATCCAACTTGCCCTTGGCTCCACTCGGAACAAATTTTGAAAAGCGAGTTTGGGACTATTTACAGGGAATTCCTTATGGTCAGACAGTGACCTATGGACAAATAGCGAAAGACCTACAAGTGGCTTCTGCCCAAGCAATTGGTGGAGCAGTGGGACGTAATCCTTGGTCTATCCTAGTACCTTGTCATCGTGTGTTGGGAGCAGACAAGCGTCTGACAGGTTATGCTGCAGGAGTAGAAAAGAAAGCTTGGCTCTTGGAGCATGAAGGCGCAGATTTTAAAGATATAAACAATAGAAAGTGAAACACATGTTAGAATTTATTGAATACCCAAAATGTTCAACTTGTAAAAAAGCAAAACAAGAATTAAACCAACTCGGTGTGGACTACAAAGACGTCCATATCGTCGAAGAAACACCTAGTCAAGAAGTCATTTTAAACTGGCTAGAGACCTCAGGTTTTGAGTTAAAGCAATTTTTTAACACCAGTGGGATCAAATACCGTGAATTGGGGCTGAAAGATAAGGTAGGAAATCTGTCAAACCAAGAAGCAGCTGAGTTGCTAGCAAGCGACGGAATGTTGTTAAAACGACCGATTTTAGTGGAGAATGGAACTGTTAAGCAAATCGGTTATCGAAAAGCTTACGAAGAATTGGGATTGAAATAGTTTTTATCTATCTCTTTGATAGATAAAATATATAGCCTCCCTGTTTCAAAGTATGATAAACTAGTAGGTAGACAAAGTCTGTATCTGACCGTAGCAAATAATTTCATTGACGGCAGAAGTATGGTAGAATGAATCATTATCAGGAGAGGATGTTTTTATGAATGTTACAACGATTTTAGCATCAGATTGGTACCAAAACTTGATGCAATTGATTCCGGATGGTAAGCTTTTTAGCCTGCGTTCGGTCTTTGATGGAATTCCGAGAATTGTCCAACAACTTCCAACAACGATTATGTTGACCATTGGTGGTGCTCTTTTTGGCTTGGTTTTGGCACTTCTTTTTGCCATTGTGAAAATCAATCGTGTTAAAATTTTATATCCCTTGCAGGCCTTCTTTGTTAGTTTCTTAAAAGGGACACCGATTTTGGTGCAACTCATGTTGACCTACTACGGAATTCCCTTGGCTTTGAAAGCCCTCAATCAGCAATGGGGAACTGGTCTCAATATCAATGCGATTCCAGCCGCTGCTTTTGCGATTGTCGCCTTTGCTTTCAATGAAGCAGCTTATGCGAGTGAAACAATTCGTGCAGCCATTCTCTCAGTCAATCCTGGTGAGATTGAGGCGGCACGCAGTCTGGGTATGACCCGAGCACAAGTTTATCGTCGCGTAATTATTCCAAATGCAGCAGTTGTGGCAACTCCAACCTTAATCAATTCCCTAATTGGCTTGACCAAGGGAACTTCCCTAGCCTTTAGTGCGGGTGTTGTGGAAGTCTTTGCCCAAGCTCAGATTTTAGGTGGAGCTGATTACCGCTATTTTGAACGCTTTATCTCCGTTGCCCTTGTTTATTGGGTAGTCAATATTGGAATTGAAAGCCTCGGTCGTTTCATTGAGAGAAAGATGGCTATTTCTGCACCTGATACAGTGCAAACAGATGTGAAAGGAGACCTTCGTTAATGATTAAGATTTCGAATTTAAGCAAATCCTTTTCAGGACAGACTGTCTTGGATCATCTGAACTTGGATATTCAAAAAGGGGAAGTTGTAGCCTTGATTGGTTCTTCAGGAGCTGGAAAATCAACCTTCCTTCGTAGTCTCAATTATCTTGAAACACCTGATAGTGGCTCTATTCAGATTGATGATTTCTCAGTTGATTTTTCTAAAATCACTCAAGAAGAAATTCTTACCCTACGCCGTAAGCTGTCTATGGTTTTCCAACAGTTTAATTTGTTTGAACGCCGCACAGCACTTGATAATGTAAAAGAAGGCTTGGTTGTTGTCAAGAAATTATCTGATCAAGAAGCGACTAAGATTGCCAAGGAAGAGTTGGCTAAGGTTGGACTTTCTGATCGTGAAAACCATTATCCTCGCCATTTATCAGGTGGTCAAAAGCAACGGGTTGCTCTAGCGCGTGCGCTTGCTATGAAACCAGATGTTTTGCTCTTGGACGAACCAACTTCAGCCCTTGACCCAGAATTGGTCGGTGAAGTAGAGAAGTCTATTGCAGATGCTGCTAAGTCAGGTCAGACCATGATTTTAGTCAGTCATGACATGTCCTTTGTAGCCCAAGTGGCTGATAAAATTCTCTTCTTAGATAAGGGGAAAATCATTGAGTCTGGAACACCGGATGAGATTATCCACCATCCAAAAGAAGAGCGGACAAAAGAATTCTTCGCTAGTTACAAACGGACGTATATTTGATATAATAGATAAAGGAAAACTCAGTTAGCTGGACTAGCTGAGTTTACTCTTTAAAAAAGATAGAAATGAGAGAAATCATGCTACTGCAACTATTTTCTTTATATTTCGAGAGTTTGATCTTGACCACCATCCTCGTCCTGATTTTTTTAGGGATTTGGATTGGACTGAGAGCCATGTCGGGAGTTGATAAGACAGCTAAGGCTCGCCAAGCCCATCTCTATGATATGATTATGATTGGGGTCTTGGTTGTTCCAGTATTATCCTTTGCGGTTATGAGTTTAATTCTTGTTTTCAAAGCATAATCCTTGCTTGATTGACAAGAAAGAGTTAGAATAAAGAAAGTTACAACAAGAAAGAAGGAATCTATATGTACGATACTATTATTATCGGTGCTGGACCTGCAGGGATGACTGCAGCCTTGTATGCTGCTCGAAGCAATCTGAAAGTAGCCTTGATTGAAGGTGGTCTGCCAGGTGGTCAGATGAATAATACATCTGATATTGAAAATTACCCAGGATACGCTAATATTAGTGGGCCAGAATTGGCAGAAAAGATGTTTGAACCGCTTGAAAATCTTGGTGTTGAGCACATTTATGGCTATGTTGAAAATGTCCAAGACCATGGTGATTTTAAGAAAGTGATTACTGATGACCAAACATATGAAACTCGTACCGTTATCGTAGCAACTGGTTCTAAACACCGTCCTTTGGGAGTGCCTGGAGAAGAAGAACTGAACAGTCGAGGTGTTTCTTACTGTGCCGTGTGTGATGGTGCTTTCTTCCGTGACCAAGATTTGCTGGTAGTTGGTGGTGGAGATTCGGCTGTTGAAGAAGCCCTCTTCTTGACTCGTTTTGCTAAGACTGTTACCATTGTTCACCGTCGTGACCAACTTCGTGCTCAAAAGGTTTTACAAGATCGTGCCTTTGCGAATGAGAAAGTCAACTTTATCTGGGATTCTGTAGTGAAGGAAATCAAGGGTGAAAACAGAGTAGAATCTGTCGTATTTGAAAATGTGAAAACAGGTCAAGTGACAGAGCAAGCCTTTGGTGGTGTCTTTATCTATGTTGGATTGGACCCTCTTAGCGATTTTGTTAAAGAATTGAATATCCAAGATCAGGAAGGTTGGGTTGTGACAGATAACCACATGAAAACTGCAGTTGACGGTATCTTTGCAGTTGGAGATGTTCGCTTGAAAGACCTTCGCCAAGTAACAACAGCAGTTGGAGATGGAGCTATCGCTGGTCAAGAAGCTTACAAGTTTATCACCGAACATAGTTAATTATGAAAACGCATAGTATCAGATTTACAAAAAATTTGACACTATGCGTTTTATTGTGGGAAAATTAATTTCATTTTCTACTGAAATTGAGTTTTGCCAGCCTCTTATATTTTTAGAAAAATCCTTTAATCTTGCTAACGAGTCCATCTAGACCTTCTGAACCGGAAATCAACTGCTGAGCTTGAGAGAAGTATTCTCCAAGTTGTTCTTGATTTTCTGCAACGAATGTTTTAGCAGCTTCGAAATCTTTTGTTTCGATTAACTCTTTTACTTGATTAAACAAATCTAATGGGTTCATCTTATTTCTCCTTTTCTGTACTTAATTATTTAACCATCTTTATGATAAAAAATCAACTGTTGCTGCTTTTGGCTAGGACTTGTTTTTATCTACAAGTTCTCATAACTAAGATTCTAACTACCAAAACAAGGTGGACATAAAAATGTTCGGGTTTTTCTAGTGTATCCATGAAATAAAAACGGATACATGATATAATAGAGATAGCTCTTTAATGGAGGTGTTTGAGTGGAAAATCTGAAGAAAATGGCAGGTATCAAGGCTGCTGAATTTGTCAAGGATGGGATGGTTGTCGGACTGGGAACGGGGTCTACTGCCTATTATTTCGTAGAAGAAATCGGTCGTCGTATCAAGGAAGAAGGATTGCAGATTACAGCTGTAACGACTTCTAGTGTGACTAGTAAACAGGCTGAAGGGCTTAATATCCCACTCAAGTCTATTGACCAAGTAGACTTTGTCGATGTGACAGTCGATGGGGCGGATGAAGTGGATAGTCAGTTTAATGGAATCAAAGGCGGTGGTGGTGCCCTCTTGATGGAGAAGGTTGTTGCAACGCCCTCAAAAGACTACATTTGGGTAGTGGATGAAAGCAAGCTGGTCGACAAACTAGGTGCTTTTAAATTGCCAGTAGAAGTGGTTCAGTATGGCGCAGAACAAGTCTTTCGTCGTTTTGAGCGAGCTGGCTACAAACCAAGTTTCCGTGAAAAAGATGGCCAACGTTTTGTGACCGATATGCAGAACTTTATCATTGACCTTGCCTTGGATGTCATTGAAGATCCAATTACTTTCGGACAAGAATTGGACCATGTCGTTGGCGTCGTGGAGCACGGCTTATTCAACCAAATGGTGGATAAGGTCATCGTTGCTGGACGAGACGGGGTTCAGATTTTAACTTCAACAAAAGCAAGATAACTAAAATAATAAGGAGATACACTATGTCAAAATTTAATCGTATTCACTTGGTGGTACTAGATTCTGTAGGAATCGGTGCTGCACCAGATGCTAATAACTTTGTCAATGCAGGGGTTCCAGATGGAGCTTCTGACACACTGGGACACATTTCTAAAACCGTTGGTTTGAATGTGCCAAACATGGCTAAAATCGGTCTTGGAAATATTCCTCGCGAAACTCCTCTTAAGACTGTACCAGCTGAAAGCAATCCAACAGGTTATGCAACAAAATTGGAAGAAGTATCTCTTGGTAAGGATACTATGACTGGGCACTGGGAAATCATGGGCCTCAACATTACTGAGCCTTTCGATACTTTCTGGAACGGATTCCCAGAAGAAATCTTGACAAAAATCGAAGAATTTTCAGGACGTAAGGTCATTCGTGAAGCCAACAAACCTTACTCAGGTACAGCTGTTATCGATGATTTTGGACCACGTCAAATGGAAACTGGAGAGTTGATTATCTATACTTCAGCTGATCCTGTTTTGCAAATTGCTGCCCACGAAGACATTATTCCTTTGGACGAATTGTATCGTATCTGTGAATACGCTCGTTCGATCACCCTTGAGCGCCCTGCCCTTCTAGGTCGTATCATTGCTCGCCCTTATGTAGGTGAACCAGGTAACTTCACTCGTACAGCCAACCGTCGTGACTTAGCCGTTTCTCCATTTGCACCAACTGTTTTGGATAAATTGAATGAAGCAGGTATCGATACTTACGCTGTTGGTAAAATCAACGATATCTTTAACGGTGCTGGTATCAACCATGACATGGGCCACAACAAGTCAAACAGCCATGGAATTGATACACTATTGAAGACCATGGGCCTTGCTGAGTTTGAAAAAGGATTCTCCTTCACAAACTTAGTTGACTTTGATGCTCTTTACGGCCACCGTCGTAATGCTCACGGTTATCGTGATTGCTTGCACGAGTTTGATGAACGCTTGCCTGAAATTATCGCAGCCATGAGGGAGAACGACCTTCTCTTGATTACTGCTGACCATGGAAATGACCCAACTTATGCAGGAACAGACCATACTCGTGAATATATTCCACTTTTAGCTTACAGCCCTAGCTTTAAGGGAAATGGTGTCATTCCAGTTGGACATTTTGCAGATATCTCAGCGACTATTGCCGATAACTTTGGTGTTGAAACTGCCATGATTGGGGAAAGTTTCTTAGATAAATTGGTGTAAGATGACGCGCTATGCTTTACTGGTTAGGGGCATTAATGTCGGTGGGAAGAATAAGGTTGTCATGGCGCAACTTCGTCAAGAACTGACAGAGTTGGGACTGGGAAAGGTTGAAACCTACATCAACAGTGGCAATATTTTCTTTACTTCGACAGATCCCAAAGCCCAATTGGTTGAAAAGTTAGAGTCTTTCTTTGAAATCCATTATCCATTTATTCAGAGCTTTTCCTTGCTGAGTCATGAAGACTATGAAGCGGAACTTGAAAATCTACCTAAATGGTGGACTAAAGATTTGGCACGAAAGGATGTCCTCTTTTACACGGAGGGCTTGGATGTGGCTCAAGTCATCAAGAAAGTGAACGGTTTGGAACTGGAAGATGAAGTCGTTCATTTTGGAAGACTTGGGATTTTCTGGGGGAAATTCTCTGAGGAATCCTATTATGCAACTGCCTATCACAAGTACTTGCTCAAGATGCCTTTTTATCGCAACATCACCATTCGCAATGCAAAAACCTTTGACAAAATCGGTCAAATGCTAAAAACTAATAAAGGAGACACACAATGACATTTTTAAACAAAATCCATGAAACTGCTACTTTCCTGAAAGAAAAGGGAATTTCAGCCCCTGAGTTCGGTCTAATCCTTGGGTCAGGACTTGGAGAATTGGCAGAAGAAATCGAAAATCCAGTTGTAGTAGACTATGCTGAGATTCCAAACTGGGGCCGTTCAACAGTAGTTGGTCACGCTGGTAAATTAGTATATGGTGACCTTGCAGGTCGCAAGGTTTTGGCTCTTCAAGGTCGTTTCCATTTCTACGAGGGAAATCCTCTTGAAGTCGTGACTTTCCCAGTACGTGTGATGAAAGTTCTCGGATGCGAAGGTGTCATTGTAACCAATGCAGCTGGAGGTATTGGATTTGGTCCTGGTACCTTGATGGCTATCTCAGACCATATCAATATGACGGGGCAAAACCCATTGATGGGTGAAAACTTGGATGATTTTGGTCCACGTTTCCCAGATATGTCTAAAGCCTACACACCAGAATACCGTGCTACTGCCCATGAAGTGGCTAAAAAACTTGGTATCAAGCTTGATGAAGGTGTCTATATCGGTGTTACTGGTCCAACTTATGAAACACCAGCAGAAATTCGTGCCTATAAGACACTGGGAGCGGATGCAGTTGGTATGTCTACTGTTCCTGAAGTTATTGTGGCAGCCCACTCAGGCTTGAAAGTTCTAGGAATTTCATGTATTACTAACTTTGCGGCTGGTTTCCAAGAAGAACTCAACCACGAAGAAGTTGTGGAAGTAACAGAACGTGTTAAAGGTGACTTCAAAGGCTTGCTGAAAGCAATTCTTGCTGAATTGTAAAAAAATTGGTGATGGCATTAGACTAGAGATGAAGGTTTTAGTTCTCATCGTCTTCAGTAGAGAAGATTGGGTTTGTTGTGATTAAAAGATGAACAAAAATCCAATCAACTACTATATCTTTAGTAAAAATTTATCACATGCTTATTTATCAATTATTGGTAAATAGGGGAAAATAAAAGAAAGTTAGAAAAGAATGAAAATCGGTCAACGAATTATGCGCTTTGGCATAAAAAAATTAAGTATCGGGGTTGTATCTGTTGCAGTTGGTTTTGCTTTTTTAGCACCGACAGGAATTTTTGCCAATGAAGGAAGTCCAGTTGTGAAAAACGAAACTCCTCTAGTAGTAAATGCAACGGATAGTCCGACAAAACTAGAAAATACTGATAAAAAACAGGAAACGCCTCTTATAGAGGAAAGAGTGGCAGTTATCCAACCAGCTCCGGAAACAAAAGAAGTCCTTAAAAATCAGAAGGAAGAAGAAAAGCTGGAATCCCATAAAACAGAGCCTGCTCTAGTTCCTGAAGAAGTGAATAAAGAGGAAAATGTAAAGGATGAGTCTACAACTTCTCGTCCTGTGACAGCAGAAGATCTTTTGAAAATCTCAAAAGGAGAACTGCACTCAGAAAATGATTTGCTTGACAATTCTCTTTATGGTGAAAAAGTCCTTGATTTAGAAGGTGATGATGATCAGGATGGTATCAAAAATAAGGATGAGCTTTATGTTTATCGTAAAGATGGTAAGGACTATTTAGGATATAACAGTCATCCATTACTGGCGGACAGTGATGGAGACGGATTAGCAGATGGGGAAGATGATAATAAGAAACAATGGTATGTTACAGATCGAGACGCTCTTCTCTTTATGGAATTATCCTATCGTGATGATGACTATATCGAAAAAATTCTAGATCATAAAAATCCATTTCCGAGTCTCTACTTGAATCGTCAAGAATATAAGATGATGCACAATGAGTTAGCTCCGTTTTGGAAGATGAAAAAAGCTTACCATACAGCTAGTGGTTTGGATGCTTATCTATTTGAAACTAAGAGTGATCTTCCTTATTTAAAAGACAATACTGTTCAAATGTTGGCTATACGTGGGACAAGACTGAATGATGCCAAAGATTTGAGAACGGACTTGACCTTGCTAGGAGGAAATAAACCTGCACAAGCGGATGATATCCGCAATGTGGTAAAAGAATTGGCGCAGGATTCCACTATAACCAATCTCTATATGACAGGCCATTCTTTAGGAGGCTATCTAGCTCAAATAGCAGCAGTTGAAGCTTATCAGAAATATCCTACTTTTTATAATAATGTTTTGAAAAAAGTGACAACATTTAATGCACCTAAGGTCATTACTTCAAGAACAATCTGGAATGCCAAAAATGGTTTCTGGGATGTAGGACTAGAAAGTCGGAAGCTCGCTGTAAATGGAAAAATTAAACATTATGTAGTGGATAACGACAATGTGGTTACATCTGTGCTACAAAATGATAGTGATGTGGTGACATCTACAGGAAGTGCCAATGTTAAACACCGTTCGCGTGGCTATTTTGAAAGCCGTATGAATGATATTCCAAACTTTAATATTGGAAAACGAACAACATTGGATAAGCAGGGTTACCGTGATCCAAAACTGGAAAAAATTTCTTTCTTTAAGAAACAACAAGTCCCTCTGTCATCTAGTCAACCAAGCGCTGAACCTCTTGAAAATATAGCTCTAGGGAAACGGGTTACCCAAAGTTCGACAGCTTTTGGAGGTGACGCTAGAAGGGCTGTAGATGGAAAAGTTGATGGGAATTATGCTCATCATTCTGTAACGCATACAGAGTTTCAATCTAAGCCTTGGTGGCAAGTTGATTTAGACAAGGAAGAAACGATTCGTCAAATCAATATCTATAATCGAACAGATACTGCTCAGGATAGGCTTACCAATTTTAATGTGATTCTTTTAGATAGTTCTGGGAAAGAAATTGACAGAAAGCGCATTGCATCTCTGAAAGATATCTCTGCACAAATTGCAATTGACTATAAAAAAGCTCGTTTTGTCCGTATTGAGTTAGATGGTTATAATGCTCTCAGTCTCGCAGAAGTTCAAGTTTTGCGTGCTGAGAATATCGCATGGAAAAAGCAAGCACGCCAAAGTTCTACCGAGTTTGGAGGAGATGCTAGTCGTGCTCTAGATGGAAATACTAATAGTAACTACAGCCAGCAATCAATTACTCATACAAAATTTGAAAACCAGCCTTGGTGGGAAGTTGATTTAGGTCGTACAGAACAGGTAGGACTTGTCCGTCTTTATAATCGTGGAGATGGCGAACTTTCCAAACGTTTGGCAGATTTTGATGTGATTTTATATGATGAAAAAGGGAAAGAAGTTACTAGAAAATATGTTTCTCGTTTAGAAAGGAATCGTCTAGATCTTCAGTTGGATGGCAAGTTGGGTCGCCGTGTCCGCATTCAACTACGTCAAAAAAATCAAGCTCTCAGTCTTGCTGAAGTAGAAGTATTTCGATTTATAGCTAAGAATGCTGTGACACCACCAACTTCTAAGCCAGTACAAGTGTTAAATTACACTCCTGTAAAAGATAAAACCCTAACTATTCAGCATAGTGGAGCTTACATTGCACGCTATTCTATAACTTGGGAAGAAGTTGCAGTAGATAAAAATGGTCATTCAGTTGTTCGCAGTCATTCTTGGGAAGGAAATGGACGTAACCAGATTGCAGGTTTTGTACTCAACCTTCCAATTAAAGAAAATATGAGAAATCTTCGAATTAAGATCGAAAAGAGAACAGGTCTTATCTGGAATAGATGGCAAACAATCTATGACAACAGACCTCTTCTCGCCCAACCACATAGAAAAATCACTCATTGGGGTACGACATTGAATTCCAAGGTGAGTGACGATGATGTCTTGTAATCTGATGATACAATGACAGTTAGTTAATTTAGTTTATAAGAAAGTACTACCTGAGCTTGAATAGAACTCAGGTAGCTCTCTGTGAAAGAACAAAATGAATACTCAATGAAAATCAAAGAGCAAACTAGGAAACTAGCTGCAGGCTGCTCAAAGCACTGCTTTGAGGTTGTAGATATAACTGACGAAGTCAGCTCAAAACACTGTTTTGAGGTTGCAGATAGAGTTGACGTGGTTTGAAGAGATTTTCGAAGAGTATAAACAGAAAGGTAGAGCGCGTGTTCTAATGTGAACACGAGTAGAAATTCGTACCTATAAGATGCTTGGAAAAAATATGGTCGAAATATCAACTGCTCCTGAAGTTATTGTTGTAGCCTACTCAGGTTTGAAACTTCTAGGAATTTTATGTATTACTAACTATACTACTGGTTTCAAAGAAGAGCTTAACCACGAAGAGGTTATAGACGTGACTGAGTGTGTTAAAGGCTTACTTAAAGCCGTTTTTGCTGAATTATTATTATGTTAAAAGAATTGAGGAGTATTTTTCAGAAAATCCCTTATAATCTTAAATTATTCCTAGCAGTCATTTTGCAAGGAATAGTTTCAGGTTTATCTGGTATTTTTCTACATTATCTTTTAGAGATGGTGGAGGAGCTGGCTTTTGGTCAGTTAGAGCATCATAGTGGATTTTTGACAGATGGAGTTTCCTCCTCAAGAATAGGACTAAGTTTAATAATCGTGGGTCTTGGCTCATCCTTGGTCTGGTATTTCTTGCAAAAAGGGTCGAAGATTTATTCCATCAAAGCTCAGATGAAGGATGAGACTTCACGATACAAGCTTCATTTTTTAAGACAGCTATTTCATTCAATTTGGCAAATTATTGCAGTTGGCGGGGGAGCGCCTATTGGCAAAGAAGCTGCGCCACGAGAGATTGGAACTCTATTTGCAGGGCCAATTGGAAAAATATGTTTTCTCTCTAAGAAGGATCAAATCTTTCTCCTTGCTTGTGGTGCTGGCGCTGGTTTAGCAGCTGTCTATCAGGTTCCATTAACAAGTGTCTTCTTTGTTTTTGAAACTCTAGGAATTGCTCTATCTATTAAACGATTTGTCTTAGTCGGTTTGACTACCTATGTGTCAACCTATACAGCAGGCTTGGTTATTTCAGATCAGGCTCTCTACCATATTCCAGCGATTACATGGTCATTAAAGGAAACGTGGATTATTCCCTTATTACTTCTTTTCTTAACCCCACTAGCTTGGCTTTTTGGTCACTTAAGTAAGGCAGCGTCTTCAAACAGAATAAAAGATAAACGAATACTTCTCACATTGCCTACAGCTTTTCTTTTTCTTGCTGGGTTGGCAAGTTATTTTCCACATCTACTTGGAAATGGACGTATGATGGCTCAGGAAGTATTGAATGGTAGCAATGGCAAAACAGTATTCCTCTTGTTTATCCTAAAAGCACTGGTCGTTCTTATTACTCTGTGGGCAGGGGCCTATGGTGGTACACTTACGCCATCTTTTGCCTTGGGGATGGCTGGAGCTGCTCTCTTTGGAATGATTCTAGGTGGGGATAGCCAGCCAAGCATTTTGCTTTTGGGATCGGTTTGCTTTTTGTCTGTGACCTTGAGGGCTCCCTGGTCTGCAACTGGATTAGTAATAGGTTTCACTGGGCTAGGTATAGATTCTCTTCCGTATCTCTTAGCAATAGCTGTTTTAGCCTATGAATTTGCAAAAATGTTAGACCGTTTTTCTTGGGCTAACATACTGTGTCAGAAGTCAAATAATAAAGTAATTAGGTAGGAAATGCCCATTTCTTCTAGTTAAGGATTTAACTTAAAAGATTAAAAACTATTGTCAGTTTATCAATAACTGTTTTAAATAAAAATGAAGTAGGCCTATTGGAATCTTGATTGAATCCGATTTTTCCTAGCTATGAAATATAAAAATAAAAAAAGAAAGGTGGAGTGAGGTGTTCTAATTTGAACACGAGCGGAAAACTTTTCTAAAAACTCAGAAGAGAAGGGGAGTTCGGATTTGAATAGAAGCCGCTCTAATCTTCTCAATATCATCAAAATTAAGAAAGAAAGGAATTGAACCCACCCTAAAAGCAGTGGGAAAAAGATAGTTGGTCTAGCGAGCATCGCTCACTGCACCCAACTCCTATTTTCCCTTTGCTTTTTGACGGGTTTGGTATCTTTCTCAATATAAAATAAAGAAAGGTAGAGCGTGTGTTCTGATTTGAACACGAGCGGAAAACTTGGAAAATAGATAATCTGACTGAGAAATCAGGATTTCTCGTCAGATTCCTAATTTTCAGTCGTTTTCTTGTCGCTCTTTGTATCATAAATTATGTCTATCCATATTGCTGCTCAGCAGGGTGAAATTGCTGATAAAATTCTTCTTCCTGGGGATCCTCTTCGTGCTAAGTTTATTGCGGAGAATTTCCTTGAAGATGCTGTTTGTTTTAACGAAGTGCGTAATATGTTTGGTTACACTGGTACTTACAAGGGTCACCGTGTATCTGTTATGGGAACTGGGATGGGAATGCCATCCATTTCGATTTATGCGCGTGAGTTGATTGTTGACTATGGTGTAAAAAAATTGATCCGTGTGGGAACTGCAGGTTCTTTGAATGAAGATGTTCACGTCCGTGAATTAGTTTTGGCGCAGGCAGCTGCAACCAACTCTAACATCATCCGCAATGACTGGCCACAGTACGATTTCCCACAAATCGCTAGCTTTGATTTGCTGGACAAGGCCTACCATATCGCCAAAGAACTTGGTATGACCACCCACGTTGGGAACGTTTTGTCTTCTGATGTCTTTTATTCAAACTACTTTGAAAAGAACATCGAACTTGGTAAATGGGGAGTCAAGGCTGTGGAAATGGAAGCAGCAGCACTCTACTATCTGGCAGCCCAACATCATGTTGATGCGCTAGCTATTATGACTATCTCTGATAGCTTGGTCAATCCAGATGAAGATACAACTGCAGAAGAACGCCAAAATACCTTCACCGATATGATGAAGGTTGGATTGGAAACCTTGATTGCAGAATAATTATAGCCAAAAAAGGAAGCCCTTCTTTATGAATTGGGGGACTTCCTTTTCTTATTTAGAAATTGGTCTATCTCTTTTTGTGATCTGAGGATGACCAATTTATATGGATAGTTTTTTTGAATCCACTTGTAGCGTTCCTTAGCGGATTTGCTCCGTCCATCCCAGAGAATCCATCTGATAAACTCCCAATTAAATTGTTCTTGACAACCAGCTGCCATACTTTCTCTGACTTTTCCCCTGTATTTAAGATAGCGTTTAAAGGCTCGAAAGAGACAAGTCAATGGCGAAAAATTAAGAAAGATGATTTGGTCAGCATCCTGCATTCTTTCCTCATAGAAACACCAAGAATAATTACCATCAATAACCCAAGCTTCATGCTTGGTGAGAAATTTTTTCATCTCATCCAACATCCAATCACGGTCACTGTCTTGCCAACCGGGTTGAAATTGGAGTGTGTCCATGTGAAGTTTTGGGATGGAGTAGTAGTGAGACAACTTTTCTGCGAGAGTTGACTTACCTGCACCAGAATATCCGATAATTGCAATTTTCATTTTCTACCTTTTCCTATTTGGAGACAAAAAAACAGCCTCTATGGACTGTTTCTTATTTAGCAAGTTTAGCTGAAAGACGAGCTTTATCGCGGCTTGCTTTGTTTTTGTGAATCAAACCTTTAGTTTCTGCTTTATCGATAGCTGAGCTAGCAGCACGGAAAAGTTCTTCAGATGGGTTTGCTTCGAAAGCTTTGATAGCAGTACGCATAGCTGATTTTTGAGCTGAGTTCTTTTCGTTTTGTTTAACGTTCAATTCAGCACGTTTGATAGCTGATTTAATGTTTGCCAATGTTCTTACCTCCATATTTACTAACTATACCATTATATCTGAAAACTTACGTTTTGACAAGGGAAAATTACTTTTTTAAGTAAATTTCATCGATTTCATGGTTCTTTGTTTTATGAAGAATCACTTCCGCTCGATTTCTGGTTGGTTCAATATAATTTTGTAGATTTGTGAGATTGATACTGGTCCAGACTTGATGGGCAAAGGATTCCACTTCCCCAATCGGCATTTGAGTAAAACGATAATAGTAGCTATCAGGGTCGTTTTGGGCTAGGCTCAGCATCTTCAAGAAACGGTCCAGATACCAACTCTCGATGTCATCGACTGCAGCATCAACATAGATGGAAAAGTCAAAGAAGTCAGTAATGTAGAGACGCTCGTTTTGTGGATTTTGAAAGACATTGATTCCTTCAACAATGACAAAATCAGCAGCTTTGACGCTTTGCTTTTCCTCAGGTACGATGTCGTAGACTTCATGAGAATAGACAGGAATATCCACATCTTGTCCATTTTTGATGTGATCCAGGAAGTTGAGAAGAGCTTCCATATCATAGCTTTCAGGAAATCCCTTACGATTTAAAATCCCTTGTTCAATCAAGGTCTGGTTGGGATAGAGAAAGCCGTCAGTTGTTACCAACTCAACCGTAGCATCTGTAAGTGTACGGGACAGTAAGATTTGCAGTAGTCGACTAGTTGTAGATTTTCCAACGGCAACACTCCCAGAAACCCCAATGATAAAAGGTTGAGATTTGCTTTCACGTTGGAGGAAAATCCCTTTTGAAAAGGCCAAATCATCCTTGGTACGCTTGTAAATCTGGATGAGATGGGCTAGGGGAAGATAGACATCGGTAACATCTTGCAGACTAATCTGGTCATTAAAGCTCTTGATGGATTCTAATTCCTCTTCTGTCAAAGGAGGTGTTGTCTTTCGATGTAAAGATTGCCAAGTCTGGCGGCTGATTTTTTCAAAATGTAAAAATTCGTTGGTCATTTGTTTTCCCCTAGATATTTTGTTTATCATACCATAAAAAGCTAAAAAAATAAAGCGGTTTCTTGAATGTGGTCAGTCAATATTATATAATAGATGTAGATAGAGGATGAACAATTTAGTGATGAAGTAGGAGCTACTTTCTCCTGACTTATAAGCTAATAAAGGGGGCTTTGGGAATCACAACTTATAGGAGGTGTGTCATGAAAATCTTAAAAAGTTATATATTGGAACTCTGTTTTATTTTAAGTTTTGCACTACCTTTTTTAAAAGGAGCGAATGCGGATAATGGTAGACGTTTTGTGGAAACCTATTACGGTTTTACTTTTTTGATGGAACATGCCATTGTAACAGCGGTCTTTATCTGTTCGCTCTTGATTGCTTTCTTCCTAAAAAAACGGTGGACGAAATGGCTTGCTGCTGGTAGTTATGTCTTTTTAGTTCTATGGATTGCTACAGAGGGTTATTTCTTCCGCATGTCACTAGAAGATTTGATACGACTTTGGACAAGTTTGGAATTCCTGACAAAAACGTATCAGTTGGGCTTTTATCTAAACATCCTGTTGGGAATTTTGTTGATAATAAAGTATTTGAAGGTTAAGCAATAGTCATAATAAATACGCCCGATTATAGATGATAAACTTTTTGTTATATCCTGACTATGATATTTCTAGTTCTAAATGGCTTATCATTCATCTATAAGTGTTGAAAGAGATTGAAGAAAATGTTTTACTTACTAGCTTTCTTCAGTCTTTTTCGTTTTATTATCAATTTGTAAACGATTTACAATTTAAGTCAAATTATGGTAAAATAGTTTCATGAGTAAAATGTATTATGCAGAAAATCCTGACGCTGCTCACGACATTCATGAGTTAAGAGTGGACTTGTTGGGAGAAAAAATGACCTTTTTGACAGATGCAGGTGTTTTTAGCAAGAAAATGGTTGACTTTGGCAGTCAACTTTTGCTCAAGTGTCTTGAGGTCAACCAAGGAGAGAATGTCCTTGATGTAGGCTGTGGTTATGGGCCTCTGGGCTTGTCCTTGGCTAAGGCTTATGGAGTTCAGTCGACCATGGTCGATATCAATAATCGTGCCTTGGATTTGGCACGACAAAATGCTGAACGAAATAAAGTAGAAGCGACGATTTTCCAGTCCAACATCTATGAACAAGTTGAAGGGAAATTTGACCATGTCATTTCCAATCCTCCTATCCGTGCGGGCAAGCAAGTAGTTCATGAAATCATTGAGAAAAGTAAAGATTTCTTGGAAACTGGTGGGGATTTAACAATTGTTATCCAGAAAAAACAAGGGGCTCCAAGCGCCAAGTCAAAGATGGAGGAAGTGTTTGGCAATTGTGAAATCGTCAAAAAAGATAAGGGATACTATATCCTTAGAAGTGTGAAAGAATGAGAGCAGTTGATTTAATCCAAAAGAAACGAGACGGTCAAGAACTGACTTCGAGTGAAATCGAATGGCTAGTTGAAAGCTATGTGTTAGGAACTGTTCCTGACTATCAGATGTCTGCTTTTGCTATGGCTGTCTATTTCAAAGGAATGACGACTCGAGAAATCTCTGACCTAACTATGAAGATGGTTCAGACAGGGCAAGAGTTTGATTTATCTGTTATTGATGGGGTTAAGGTTGACAAGCATTCTACTGGTGGTGTTGGTGATAAGGTGACCTTGATTTTGGCTCCTCTTGTTGCAAGCTTTGGTGTTCCTGTGGCCAAAATGAGTGGTCGTGGTCTCGGCCATACTGGTGGAACAATTGATAAATTGGAGTCTATCAAGGGCTATCAAGTGGAACGCAGTCAAGAGGATTTTATTCGTCAGGTACAGGACATTGGTGTATCGGTCATTGGGCAATCAGACCAACTGGTTAAAGCTGACAAGCTTCTCTACGCCCTACGTGATGTGACAGCAACTGTCGACACGATTCCTTTGATTGCGAGTTCGGTGATGAGCAAGAAAATTGCTGCAGGGGCGGATGCTATTTTGCTAGACGTGACTGTCGGTGAAGGTGCCTTCATGAAGACGGTTGATGAGGCGCGTGAATTGGCTCAAACCATGGTGGAACTTGGTAAGGCAGTTGGTAGAAAAACGGTAGCAGTCATTACGGATATGAGTCAGCCCTTGGGACGAGCGATTGGAAATCGTCTAGAAATCCTTGAAGCATTGGAGATTTTACAAGGTCAAGGACGTCAGGATATTACCCACTTCATCTGTGAACTGGCTCAAATTATGCTTGGTTTGGCAAATGTAAATAAAACAGTTGAAGAAGTTCGCCAACATCTTGAAAATGGTCAAGCACTGGCTAAGTTTGAGGAGATGGTCCAAGCCCAAGGTGGAGACTTGGAAGACCTCTATCGTCCTGTAAATGTTACCCATGTGGTGGAAATCCCTGCTCAGGAAACGGGTGTCATTTCAGCTCTTCCAGCTATGGAATTTGGGCTTTATGCTATGAGACTGGGGGCAGGCCGTGCAGTCAAGTCTGATGCCTTGGACTATGAAACAGGAATTGTTTTTGAAAAGAAAGTTGGAGATTCCGTTCAAAAGGGAGAAATTGTTGCAAAAGTATACACAAATGGAAAAATTTCTCCTCAGCTAGTTACAGATTTTCAAAAATATGTTAAAATAAATGATAGGGTGCAAAGTTTACGAGAAATTATAGAAATTATCTCATAAACCGCAGGAGAATCCGAATATGAAATTAAATAAATATATCGATCATACGCTTTTAAAACAAGATGCAACAGAAAATCAAATTGATTGTTTGTTGTCTGAGGCTATAGAGTATGATTTTGCCAGTGTTTGCGTTAATCCGACCTGGGTTGAACATGCCCAAAAAGGGCTTGAAGGCACAGATGTCAAGGTCTGCACAGTAGTAGGTTTCCCCTTGGGAGCAACAACTTCAACTGTGAAAGCTTTTGAGACAAAAGAAGCTATCCAAAATGGTGCAGATGAGATTGACATGGTAATCAATGTTGGGGCTCTCAAATCAGGCAATTTAGCCTTGGTTGAGTCAGATATTCGTGCAGTAGTGGAAGCAAGTGGTGACAAGTTAGTGAAAGTCATTATTGAAGCTTGCCTTCTGACAGACCAAGAAAAAGTTGTAGCTTGCCAATTAGCCCAAAAAACGGGGGCTGATTTCGTTAAAACATCTACTGGTTTTTCAACTGGTGGTGCTACGGTAGCAGATGTTAGATTAATGCGTGAAACAGTTGGACCAGAAATGGGTGTCAAGGCTGCCGGTGGAGCTCGTTCTTATGAGGATGCTCTTGCCTTTGTGGAAGCAGGGGCGACCCGTATTGGAACGTCAGCTGGGGTAGCCATTTTAAAAGGAGAATTGGCTGATGGCGACTACTGAGTTGATTGAACTGGCAATTGAAACCAGCAAACATGCCTACGTCCCCTATTCTCACTTTCCTATCGGAGCAGTTTTAGTAGCCAAAGACGGAAGTGTTTACACGGGAGTGAATATCGAAAATGCTAGCTATCCTTTGACCAATTGCGGTGAGAGAACAGCCATTTTTAAGGCTGTATCTGAAGGGCAAAGAGAATTTTCAGAGCTGATTGTTTATGGTCAAACTGAAAAACCGATTTCACCATGTGGTGCTTGTCGCCAAGTAATGGTCGAATTTTTTGAACAAGATCTAAAAGTGACCTTAGTCGCAAAAGATAAATCGACGGTCGAGATGACGGTCGGGGAATTACTTCCATATTCTTTTACAGACTTAAACTAGTCTGAGTCGCTCTTTGAGTGGCACGGTCCTTGTGACCAATCAATCCATACTTGCAACATCGTTGCACATCTTATTTAGGAGGTTCAGTAATGAACAAGAAACAATGGCTAGGCCTTGGTCTAGTTGCAGTGGCAGCAGTTGGACTTGCTGCATGTGGTAACCGCTCTTCTCGTAACGCAGCTTCATCTTCTGATGTGAAGACAAAAGCAGCAATCGTCACTGATACTGGTGGTGTTGATGATAAATCATTCAACCAATCAGCTTGGGAAGGTTTGCAAGACTGGGGTAAAGAACATAATCTTTCAAAAGATAAAGGTTTCACTTACTTCCAATCAACAAGTGAAGCTGACTACGCTAACAACTTGCAACAAGCGGCTGGAAGTTACAACCTAATCTTCGGTGTTGGTTTTGCCCTTCACAATGCAGTTAAAGATGCAGCAGAAGAGCACACTGATTTGAACTATGTCTTGATTGATGATGTGATTAAAGATAAAAAGAATGTTGCTAGTGTAACATTTGCTGATAATGAGTCAGGTTACCTTGCTGGTGTGGCCGCAGCCAAAACAACTAAAACAAAACAAGTTGGTTTTGTAGGTGGTATGGAGTCAGAAGTTATCTCTCGTTTTGAAGCAGGATTCAAGGCTGGTGTTGCCTCAGTAGACCCATCTATCAAAGTACAAGTTGACTATGCTGGTTCATTTGGTGATGCTGCTAAAGGTAAAACAATTGCAGCCGCACAATACGCAGCTGGTGCAGATATTGTTTACCAAGTAGCTGGTGGTACAGGTGCAGGTGTCTTTGCAGAAGCAAAATCACTCAACGAAAGCCGTCCTGAAAATGAAAAAGTTTGGGTTATCGGTGTTGACCGTGACCAAGAAGCAGAAGGTAAATACACTTCTAAAGATGGTAAAGAATCAAACTTTGTTCTTGTATCTACTTTGAAACAAGTTGGTACAACTGTAAAAGATATTTCTAACAAGGCAGAAAAAGGTGAATTCCCTGGCGGTCAAGTGATCGTTTACTCATTGAAAGATAAAGGGGTTGACTTGGCAGTGACAAACCTTTCAGAAGAAGGTAAAAAAGCTGTCGAAGATGCTAAAGCTAAAATCCTTGATGGAAGCGTAAAAGTTCCTGAAAAATAATGGATGGAAGTTATTTCTTAGGAAGCGGCCATCGGCCGCTTTTTAAGAGTTGAGACAAAGTCATTTTGTCTCAGTAAAGCTTGCTACTATACAAACTAGCAAGTTTTATTGAAATAAAATAAGACTCTGAAAGGAAGAGCACATGGCACACGAAAATGTCATTGAGATGCGTGATATTACCAAGGTGTTTGGTGAATTTGTTGCCAACGACAAAATCAACTTGCACCTAAGAAAAGGTGAAATTCATGCACTTTTAGGAGAAAATGGGGCTGGTAAGTCCACGCTCATGAACATGTTAGCAGGTCTTCTTGAACCAACCAGTGGTGAAATTGCGGTCAACGGACAAGTTGTTAACCTAGACTCACCATCTAAAGCAGCTAGTTTGGGAATTGGAATGGTTCACCAGCACTTTATGTTGGTAGAAGCCTTCACAGTGGCTGAAAACATCATTTTAGGTAGTGAATTGACTAAAAATGGTGTGCTAGATATCGCTGGAGCTAGCAAAGAAATCAAGGCTCTTTCTGAACGTTATGGCTTAGCTGTTGACCCTTCTGCCAAGGTAGCAGACATCTCAGTCGGAGCCCAACAACGTGTAGAAATTTTAAAAACCCTTTATCGGGGAGCTGATATCCTTATCTTTGACGAACCGACGGCTGTCTTGACTCCATCAGAAATTGATGAGTTGATGGCTATTTTGAAAAATCTTGTCAAAGAAGGAAAATCAATTATCTTGATTACCCACAAGTTGGATGAAATTCGAGCAGTTTCTGACCGTGTTACAGTTATCCGTCGTGGGAAATCAATTGAAACTGTCGAAATCGCAGGGGCTACCAATGCTGATTTGGCAGAAATGATGGTAGGACGTTCTGTTTCCTTTAAAACAGAGAAACAAGCCTCTCAACCAAAAGAAGTGGTTTTGTCTATCAAAGACTTGGTGGTCAATGAAAACCGCGGTGTTCCAGCTGTTAAAAATCTGTCCTTGGATGTTCGTGCTGGAGAGATTGTTGGTATTGCGGGGATTGATGGAAATGGTCAGTCTGAACTGATTCAAGCCATTACAGGCCTTCGCAAGGTTGAATCTGGAAGCATTGAGCTAAAAGGAGATTCAATTGTAGGCTTGCACCCACGTCAGATTACAGAGTTGAGTGTTGGGCACGTTCCAGAAGACCGTCACCGTGATGGTTTGATTTTGGAAATGATGATTTCCGAAAATATTGCCCTTCAAACCTACTATAAAGAACCACATAGTAAAAATGGAATTTTGAACTATTCAAATATTACTTCTTATGCTAAAAAGCTAATGGAAGAATTTGATGTTCGTGCTGCCAGTGAATTTGTTCCTGCAGCTGCACTCTCAGGAGGAAATCAACAAAAAGCAATTATTGCTCGTGAAATTGATCGTGATCCTGATCTCCTTATCGTCAGCCAGCCAACTCGTGGTTTGGATGTCGGTGCCATTGAATATATCCACAAACGCTTGATTGAAGAGCGTGATAATGGCAAGGCTGTCCTTGTTGTCAGCTTTGAATTGGATGAGATTTTAAACGTCTCAGACCGGATTGCCGTTATCCATGATGGTAAGATTCAAGGTATTGTATCACCAGAAACAACCAATAAACAAGAACTTGGTGTCTTGATGGCTGGTGGAAACTTGGGAAAGGAGAAGAGTGATGTCTAAAAAATTACAACAAATTTCGGTTCCCTTGATTTCTGTCTTCCTAGGAATTTTACTTGGAGCCATTGTCATGTGGATCTTCGGTTATGATGCTATTTGGGGCTACGAAGAATTGTTCTATACAGCCTTCGGTAGTCTGCGTGGGATTGGAGAAATCTTCCGTGCTATGGGACCTTTGGTCTTGATTGGTCTTGGTTTTGCTGTTGCCAGTCGTGCAGGTTTCTTTAACGTCGGGCTTCCTGGTCAGGCTTTGGCTGGTTGGATTCTCAGTGGTTGGTTTGCCTTGTCGCATCCAGATATGCCACGTCCCTTGATGATTCTAGCAACTATCGTGATTGCCTTGATTGCTGGTGGGATTGTCGGAGCGATTCCGGGTATTCTGAGAGCCTATCTAGGGACGTCAGAGGTTATCGTAACCATTATGATGAACTACATTGTTTTGTATGTAGGGAATGCCTTTATCCATGCCTTCCCTAAAGACTTTATGCAAAGTACAGATTCGACCATTCGTGTTGGTGCTAATGCAACCTACCAGACACCTTGGTTGGCTGAGTTGACTGGTAACTCACGGATGAATATCGGTATTTTCTTTGCTCTCATTGCCGTTGCAGTCATTTGGTTCATGCTCAAGAAAACAACCCTTGGTTTTGAAATTCGTGCAGTTGGTCTTAATCCACATGCTTCAGAATACGCTGGTATTTCTGCAAAACGAACGATTATCCTCTCAATGATTATCTCAGGTGCCTTGGCTGGTCTTGGTGGAGCTGTTGAAGGTCTGGGAACCTTCCAGAACGTTTATGTTCAGGGGTCGTCATTAGCTGTCGGATTTAACGGTATGGCGGTTAGTCTGCTTGCGGCCAACTCACCAATTGGTATTCTCTTTGCAGCCTTCCTATTTGGTGTTCTCCAAGTTGGAGCCCCTGGTATGAATGCGGCGCAGGTACCGTCTGAGCTTGTCAGCATTGTAACAGCGTCTATTATCTTCTTTGTCAGTGTTCATTACCTTATCGAACGCTTTGTCAAACCGAAAAAACAAGTTAAAGGAGGTAAGTAAAGATGTCTATTACAACCTTGCTCACCCTCTTGGTGTCTTCTATGCTGATTTACTCAGCACCCCTCATCTTTACAAGTATCGGTGGTGTTTTCTCTGAACGTGGTGGTGTCGTAAACGTCGGCCTGGAAGGAATTATGGTTATGGGTGCCTTTTCTGGAGTTGTCTTTAACCTTGAATTTGCAGAACAATTTGGAGCAGCAACTCCATGGCTATCCTTGCTTGTGGCAGGATTAGTTGGTGGTCTCTTCTCTATCATCCACGCAGCAGCGACGGTTCATTTCCGTGCAGACCATGTTGTCAGCGGTACGGTATTGAACTTGATGGCGCCTGCCTTGGCTGTTTTCTTGGTGAAAGTGCTTTATAATAAAGGACAAACCGACAACCTAAGTCAGACTTTTGGACGCTTTGATTTCCCAGTCTTGGCAAATATCCCAGTTATCGGTGATATTTTCTTCAAGTCAACTAGTCTACTTGGTTATCTAGCGATTGCCTTCTCGTTCCTTGCTTGGTTTATCCTCTTCAAGACCCGATTTGGTCTTCGTCTCCGCTCTGTAGGTGAACATCCTCAAGCAGCGGATACTTTGGGAATCAATGTCTACAAGATGAGATATTTAGGGGTTATTATTTCAGGTTTTCTAGGTGGAATTGGTGGAGCGATTTATGCTCAATCCATCTCAGTTAACTTCTCAGTGACAACTATTGTTGGACCTGGATTTATCGCACTTGCTGCGATGATTTTTGGAAAATGGAATCCAATCGGAGCCATGCTATCTAGTCTCTTCTTTGGGCTTTCACAAAGCTTGGCTGTTATCGGCTCTCAATTGCCATTCCTACAAGGAGTTCCTGCGGTTTATCTTCAAATCGCACCTTATGTCTTGACAATTCTTGTCTTGGCAGCCTTCTTTGGAAAAGCAGTCGCACCAAAAGCAGATGGTATCAACTATATCAAATCAAAATAAGCATACAAAAAACGTCAGTACATTCAAACTGGCGTTTATTTTTTAGAATTTTGATGGGTTAAATTTAATCCCCAAGGAACAAGATTTTCAGTCTTATTCTGGATACGTGTGATATTATCCTTATGCCGAATGATAATCAAACTAGCCAGTGCTAGGATAATAGCGATGAATAGAGGATCATAATTGCTCAGGATAAAACCAAAAAGTGGAAAGAGTAGAACTCCGATAACAGCTGCGATAGATGCTGTGACACTGGAAAGTGAAATCATACTACCAAGATAGAGGGTTCCAAAGAAAACAACTGCTAGGTAGAGACAGAAGACAGGCGCAAATCCGAAAATCACTCCCGCACTGGTTGCGACAGCCTTGCCTCCCTTAAATCCTGCAAAGATAGGGAAGGTATGGCCAATAACAGCCAAAAGTCCAAAGATGAGAGGCGAAACGCCTTGCAGATGAAACATAATCGGAAGCAGTGTTGCTAGGATTCCTTTGAAAAAGTCAATCACAAAGGTTGCCATTCCCGCTTTCTTGCCTAAAATGCGGAAGGTATTAGTTGTTCCTGTGTTACCAGAACCATGTTCGCGCAGATTGATTTGAAAGAATACTTGTCCAATCCAGAGACCAGACGGAATCGAACCCAGCAGATAGGCTAGGATTAATAAAACTATTGTAATCATACTCCTATTATATCATGAAATGGAGAAGAAAGGCATAGAATCTCTTCTGAAATTGTCACACCGGAGAAAGAAAAATTTTGCAAAATCCTTGGAAAACTTGTAGAATAGTAAAGATGAACGAATAGGAGGTTCCTTGTGTCAAAAAAGGAAATCAATATTAACAATTATAATGATGATGCCATTCAGGTGCTAGAAGGGTTGGATGCGGTCCGTAAACGTCCAGGGATGTATATCGGATCGACTGATGGGGCAGGTCTCCACCACCTCGTCTGGGAAATCGTCGACAATGCAGTCGATGAGGCCTTGTCTGGATTTGGTGACCGTATTGATGTGACCATTAATAAAGACGGAAGTTTAACGGTTCAAGACCACGGACGTGGAATGCCAACTGGTATGCACGCGATGGGAATTCCAACTGTTGAGGTTATCTTTACCATTCTTCATGCTGGAGGGAAATTCGGTCAGGGGGGCTACAAGACATCTGGCGGTCTCCACGGGGTTGGTTCTTCCGTTGTAAATGCTCTATCTAGTTGGCTGGAGGTAGAAATCACTCGTGATGGTGCAGTTTACCAGCAACGTTTTGAAAATGGTGGCAAACCTGTCACGACTCTGAAGAAAATCGGTACAGCGCCCAAGTCTAAGACAGGTACCAAGGTTACTTTTATGCCTGATGCGACCATCTTCTCTACTACAGACTTCAAGTACAATACCATCTCAGAGCGCCTTAATGAATCAGCCTTTCTCTTGAAAAATGTGACCTTGTCTCTGACAGATAAGCGAACAGATGAAGCGATTGAGTTCCACTATGAGAATGGGGTACAAGATTTTGTTTCTTATCTGAACGAAGACAAGGAGACCTTGACACCAGTTCTCTACTTTGAGGGGGAAGATAATGGTTTCCAAGTAGAAGTTGCCCTCCAGTACAATGATGGATTTTCAGATAATATTTTGTCCTTTGTCAATAACGTTCGTACCAAGGACGGCGGAACGCATGAGACAGGACTCAAGTCTGCTATCACTAAGGTCATGAATGACTATGCGCGTAAGACGGGGCTTCTCAAGGAAAAAGATAAAAACCTTGAAGGTTCAGACTATCGTGAGGGACTAGCGGCCGTTCTTTCTATCTTGGTTCCTGAAGAACACCTCCAGTTTGAAGGACAGACCAAGGACAAACTAGGAAGTCCACTAGCTCGCCCAGTTGTGGATGGCATTGTGGCGGATAAGTTGACCTTCTTCCTTATGGAAAATGGGGAATTGGCTTCTAACCTCATCCGCAAGGCTATCAAGGCCCGTGACGCTCGTGAAGCGGCACGTAAGGCGCGTGATGAGAGCCGAAATGGGAAGAAAAATAAAAAAGACAAGGGCTTGTTGTCTGGGAAATTAACCCCAGCCCAGTCTAAGAATCCAGCTAAGAATGAACTCTATCTAGTCGAGGGAGATTCTGCCGGTGGTTCTGCCAAACAAGGCCGTGACCGCAAGTTCCAGGCTATTCTACCTCTTCGTGGTAAGGTTATCAATACAGCCAAGGCCAAGATGGCGGATATCCTCAAAAATGAAGAAATTAACACCATGATTTATACCATCGGTGCGGGTGTCGGAGCAGACTTCTCCCTTGAAGATGCCAACTATGACAAGATCATTATCATGACCGATGCGGATACAGACGGTGCCCACATTCAGACTTTACTCTTGACATTTTTCTACCGCTACATGCGTCCGCTAGTTGAGGCAGGTCATGTCTATATCGCCCTTCCGCCTCTTTACAAGATGTCCAAAGGTAAGGGTAAGAAAGAAGAAGTAGCCTATGCTTGGACGGACGGAGAACTAGAAGAACTCCGCAAACAGTTTGGTAAAGGTGCTACACTCCAACGTTATAAAGGTCTTGGTGAGATGAATGCGGACCAGCTCTGGGAAACAACTATGAACCCAGAAACGCGTACCCTTATCCGTGTCACTATCGAAGACCTAGCACGCGCAGAACGCCGCGTCAATGTCCTCATGGGTGACAAGGTCGAACCACGCCGTAAGTGGATTGAGGATAATGTCAGGTTTACGCTGGAAGAAGCGACAGTGTTTTAAGTCCTTTTTAATGAATGGGTATCAACATGAGAGCCGAAACAGAAATGCTAGATCTGATTTTACAGACTGCCAAAACTTTACAAGTCAAAGCTGTCGCTATGTCTGGTTCACGGACAAACCAAAATGCTCCAAAAGATGAATTTCAAGACTACGATGTGGTCTATGTCGTGGATGATTTTGATAATCTGATGAGTGACCTTTCTTGGTTGGACTATTTCGGAAAACGAATTATAGAGCAAGAGGTTGTTCTTGATCATCGTCGTCTTTATCTCATGCTCTTTGAAGATGGCAACCGTATCGATTTGACTCTTTGCCCAAAAGAGCACATCAAAGAGTGGGTGGATAGTGAAGCGGAATTCATATTTTTAGAAGATAAGAAGGGCTTATTTGAGTGCTATTCTCCCAGTCCTCAGCGTTTCTGGATGAGTCCAGCTAGTGAGACAGATTTTGAAAAATCCTGCAATGAATTTTGGTGGGTGTCAGCCTACGTGGTCAAAGGAATCTGTCGTAAGCAAGTCATCTACGCGACTGACCATCTCTATGGCATTTGTCAACAAGAATTCTTGAAAATTTTGGCTTGGCAGGTTGCAAGTAATAGGGGAGTAGTCGACATAGGCAAGAATTATAAGTATCTTTTTAACTATTTACCCACTGAGAAAGAAAAGGAATTCTCAGATTTGCTTGATTTTTCAAGTATAGATAAAATCACTCAGTCTTTATTGGCTACGATGCAACTTTTCCATAGAGAAGCTCAAAGACTTGCTCAAAAGCTGGGCTTTGATTACGATAAAGAAGTGGCTGAGAAGATGATTGAGTATGCTGAGGAGAGACTTCTTAATCGCTAACTAACTAAAGACCTTAATTTAAAAGATTAAACTACAGAAAGGGTCGTTTGGTTATTTGTAGTATCTGAACACGGGACTAATTTTTTCGGAAAAAAGTCAAATCGTCTTGACTTCATCGAGCCCTACATCGATTTTCTATTTTTCTACAGACATTTTTGGCAAGCCAAATCGTCCCTTTATATCTTAACTGAACACCTTTTCTGTAAAAACCTACTCTATATTCTTTGAAAGGAGTTGAACACGCCCTCAATGCTGGGTGAAAAAGATAAATTCTCTTGCGAACATCGCTCGCTTTAAGAATTTTCTATTTTCACTTGATATTTTACGGGCTCTGTATCCTATATGAGTAACATTCAAAATATGTCCTTGGAGGACATTATGGGAGAGCGCTTTGGTCGCTACTCCAAGTACATCATTCAAGACCGGGCTTTGCCAGACATTCGGGATGGATTGAAGCCGGTTCAGCGCCGCATTCTTTATTCGATGAATAAGGATGGCAATACCTTTGATAAGAGTTACCGCAAGTCGGCCAAGTCTGTCGGGAACATCATGGGTAATTTCCACCCACACGGTGACAGTTCTATCTATGATGCCATGGTTCGTATGTCACAGGACTGGAAAAATCGTGAGATTCTAGTTGAAATGCACGGTAATAACGGTTCTATGGACGGAGATCCGCCTGCGGCTATGCGTTATACCGAGGCGCGTTTGTCAGAGATTGCTGGTTACCTTCTTCAAGATATTGAGAAAAAGACCGTTCCTTTTGCTTGGAACTTTGATGATACCGAGAAGGAACCAACTGTCTTACCAGCAGCCTTTCCAAACCTCTTAGTTAATGGTTCAACTGGGATTTCAGCTGGGTATGCCACAGATATTCCACCGCATAATTTGGCTGAAGTTATTGATGCGACAGTCTACATGATTGACCACCCAACTGCCAAGGTGGATAAACTCATGGAATTCTTGCCGGGACCAGACTTCCCGACAGGAGCCATCATCCAAGGCCGTGATGAAATCAAGAAAGCTTATGAAACAGGAAAAGGGCGCGTGGTTGTTCGTTCCAAGACTGAGATTGAAAAGCTAAAAGGTGGTAAGGAACAAATCGTTATCACTGAGATTCCTTATGAAATCAACAAGGCTAATCTAGTCAAGAAAATCGATGATGTTCGTGTCAATAACAAGGTGGCAGGTATTGCTGAGGTTCGTGATGAGTCTGACCGTGACGGCCTTCGTATCGCTATTGAGCTCAAGAAAGATGCTAATACAGAGCTTGTTCTTAATTATCTTTTCAAATACACTGATCTGCAAATCAACTATAACTTTAACATGGTGGCGATTGACAATTTCACACCTCGTCAGGTTGGGATTGTTCCAATCCTGTCTAGCTATATCGCCCACCGTCGTGAAGTGATTTTGGCGCGTTCCCGCTTTGACAAGGAAAAGGCTGAGAAGCGTCTCCATATCGTCGAAGGTTTGATTCGCGTGATTTCGATTTTGGACGAAGTCATTGCCCTTATCCGTGCTTCTGAAAACAAGGCTGACGCCAAAGAAAATCTCAAGGTCAGCTATGATTTTACAGAAGAGCAGGCTGAGGCCATCGTTACCTTGCAACTGTATCGTTTGACCAATACCGATGTGGTTGTCTTGCAGGAAGAAGAAGCAGAACTTCGTGAAAAGATTGCCATGCTTGCGGCTATCATCGGTGATGAACGGACTATGTACAATCTTATGAAGAAAGAGCTTCGTGAGGTCAAGAAGAAATTTGCAACTCCGCGTTTGAGTTCTTTAGAAGACACTGCGAAAGCAATCGAGATTGATACAGCTAGTCTTATCGCCGAGGAAGATACCTATGTCAGCGTGACCAAGGCAGGTTACATCAAGCGTACCAGTCCACGTTCCTTCGCAGCTTCAACGCTGGAAGAAATTGGCAAACGTGATGACGACCGTTTGATTTTTGTTCAATCTGCCAAGACAACCCAGCACCTCTTGATGTTCACAAGTCTTGGAAATGTCATCTACAGACCAATCCATGAATTAGCAGATATTCGTTGGAAGGATATCGGAGAGCATCTGAGCCAAACCATTACCAACTTTGAAACTAACGAAGAAATCCTTTATGTGGAAGTAGTAGATCAGTTTGATGATGCGACAACTTACTTTGCTGCAACTCGTCTTGGTCAAATCAAGCGTGTAGAACGTAAAGAATTCACTCCATGGCGGACCTATAAATCTAAATCAGTCAAGTATGCTAAACTAAAAGATGAGACAGACCAGATTGTAGCAGTGACTCCGATTAAACTAGATGATGTTCTCTTGGTTAGTCAAAATGGTTATGCCCTGCGTTTCAATATCGAAGAGGTTCCGGTTGTAGGTGCTAAGGCTGCAGGTGTCAAGGCTATGAATTTGAAAGAAGATGATGTCCTCCAATCGGCCTTTATCTGTAATACCTCCTCCTTCTATCTCTTAACTCAGCGTGGAAGCTTGAAACGTGTTTCTATTGAGGAAATTCCAGCAACAAGCCGTGCCAAACGAGGACTTCAAGTCTTGCGTGAGTTGAAAAACAAACCGCATCGTGTCTTCTTAGCAGGAGCAGTCGCAGAACAAGGCTTCGTTGGTGACCTCTTTAGTACAGAAGTGGACGGGAATGACCAAACTCTGCTTGTTCAATCTAACAAAGGAACAATCTATGAAAGTCGACTACAAGACTTGAACCTGTCAGAACGAACAAGTAACGGTAGCTTCATCTCTGACACGATTTCAGATGAAGAAGTTTTTGATGCCTATCTTCAGGAAGCTTATAAAGAATTTGAATCTAAGAGATGATAAAAAAAATGAAAAGCTTTGCATTGAGAAATTTGTTAACCTATAGATTTAAGAGTTGAATTTGACTATATATACAAAAACGGACAGTGCTGATTCCCAACTGATAGGGATTTAAGCCTGGTCGTTTTCTTGCTTTTAGTGGTATAGACCACTTGATGTTTAAATGTGAAATTAGTAACATATGGGCAACTATACAAGTTTAGCTAATAAAAAATAATAATTTTTTTAAGAAAACGATTGCATCTATAATATTTTTATGTTATACTCTTATTGTTTCAAGAAAGCGCGTTCGAGAAATAATTCGTTCAAATATATAGGAGTTTTGTATGTCTCAAAACAAACAAGATAAAGGATTTCGTTTTTCTATTCGTAAACGTAGCGTTGGAGTATGTGGTGTTGCCATTGCAACATTTTTGCTAGGTTCTGGCCTTGTATTTCAAACAAATGTAGTAAAAGCAACAGAACCAAGCGTTGCTGCAGTTGCTGGTGAAAATATTGCTGCTCATAAGTCTGCAAGTCAGAGTTCGACTTATTATGATGCAGATGCTTCTAGAGCGGTTGACGGTAATCGAGATAATAACTACAGACATCACTCAGTTACTCATACAAATTTTCAAGATCATTCTTGGTGGAAAGTTGATCTAGCAAAAGAAGAAGGTGTGGGAACTGTTCGTATTTACAATCGTGGAGATGGGGATGTAGCAAATCGTTTATCTAATTTTGATGTTATTTTGTTAGATAAAGATGGTAAGGAAGTAACTCGTCAACATGTCGATAGCTTAAACAATCAACCAACAATTGATGTTCAATTCTCAGGAGTTAATGCACGATATGTAAAAATTGAATTAAATAAATCTAAAACTCCTCTTAGTTTGGCAGAAGTTGAAGTATATCGTGCTGTAAAAGAAGAAAAAGTAGTAGCAGATAAGAAAACAGAAAACCAAGTTAAAACAGAAAGTAAAGCTAAAAAAGATTATACTGCAGAGCTAAATAACTATTTATTTGGTTTAAATTACGATAAACTAAATATTTTGACTAGAAAAGGCGAAGCATTAGAAAATTACACTAATACAAGCACAAAGCAACAAGGAAATGAATTTGTGGTTGTGGAAAAAGTGAAGAAAAACCTTTCTAATGGTTCTGCAGATGTTGCTATTAATGGTAACGGAGATATCTTCTTAGGTGCTTTATTTAAAGCAAATCAAGACCTTCTAGAAAACAAACCACAACAAATTAGTTTAGATCGTAGCAAAGGTAGAATCAGTGTTGATTTACCTGGAATGGTAGGCGGAGATAGCTATGTAGATGCTAATCCAACTGCAAGTGGTATGCAGGAAGGTGTGAATACCTTGTTAAATCGTTGGCATGAAAAATATGCTGCGAAAAATCCTGCTCCAGCACGTATGCAGTACGAATCAACTTCTGCTTACAGCATGAATCAATTGAAAGCAAAATTCGGAAGTGATTTTGAAAAAGTCGGTGTTAATTTGAAAATTGACTTTGAGGCTGTGAACAAGGGTGAAAAACAAGTTGAAGTTGTTGATTTTAAACAAATTTACTATACTGCTAACTTTGATGCTCCAAAAAATCCATCAGATGTATTTGCTCCAGGAGTAACGGTTGATCAATTGAAAGCACGTGGAATTGATGACAAAACACCTCCTGTATACGTGTCAAGCGTTTCATACGGACGTCAAATGTATGTCAAATTTGAAACAACAAGCAAGAGTACAGAGTTGAAAGCAGCAATTAATGCTGTCATCAAAGGGGTGCCTATTAAACCAGAATCTGAATGGGCACGTGTTTTGAAGAATACAACTGTAACAGTTTCAATCGTAGGTGGAAATGCTGATGGTGCTGCACGTGTTGTGACAGGTACAGTAGAAGATTTGAAGAAATTGATTCAAGAAGGAGCTACTTTCAGTACACAAAACCCTGCTGTTCCAATTTCTTATAAGACTGCATTCTTGAAAGATAATCAAGTAGCCACAATTCAAAGCAATACAGACTACATTGAAACTAAAGTGACTTCATATAAAAATGGTTACCTCAAATTACACCATAAGGGAGCTTATATCGCTCGTTACTATGTTTACTGGGATGAAGTAACTTATGATAAGGATGGAGTTGAAAGCATTCGCTCACGTCAATGGGAAGATAATGGTAAAAACAGAACAGCTGGTTTCCAAACTGAACTTCAATTTAGAGGAAATGTGCGCAATATTCGCGTGAAGATTCAAGAAAAAACAGGTCTTGTTTGGGAACCATGGCGTACAGTTTATAATCGCACAGACCTTCCTCTTGTTCAAAAACGTACCATTGTTAACTCAGGTACAACACTAAGACCAAAATACGATGAAAAAGTTGAAAATAACTAATTTTTCACTTGTAAAAGGAATCAGTTCTAAGAGCTGGTTCTTTTTCTTTCTAATACTCCTCCGTAATCAAAAATCAACAAAGACAGTCAATTATTTCTTATCAATCCATTGATTAGCATTCCAGTTTATCCTATCTACTTTTTGACTTTTGTATGTTTCCCTAAAAATGGAGTTTTAGGTCAGCCTTTTGAAGAAAAATTATTAATGGGGTGAAAATTGGTAAATCTGAGCATAATTTCTTGTAAAAAATTCTAAAATCCTTTAAAATAAAAGAGTTGGAGGAATTTATGAATGTAAATCAGATTGTACGGATTATTCCTACTTTAAAAGTTAATAATAGAAAATTAAATGAAACATTTTATATAGGAACCCTTGGCATGAAGGCCTTATTAGAAGAGTCAGCCTTTCTGTCACTAGGTGATCAAACAGGTTTAGAAAAGCTGGTTTTAGAAGAAGCTCCAAGTATGCGCACTCGTAAGGTAGAGGGAAGAAAAAAACTGGCTAGATTGATTGTCAAGGTGGAAAATCCCTTAGAAATCGAGGCCTTATTAGCTAAAACAGATTCGATTCATCAATTATATAAAGGTCAAAATGGCTACGCTTTTGAGATTTTTTCACCCGAAAATGATTTGATTTTGATTCATGCAGAAGATGACAGAGCAAGTCTAGTAGAAGTAGAAGAAAAGCCTAGATTTCAAACAGATCTGGAGTCAATTTCTTTAAGTAAATTTGAGATTTCTATGGAATTACATTTCCCAACCGATATCGAAAGTTTCTTGGAAGTATCTGAAATTGGAGCGTCACTTGATTTTATCCCAGCTCAGGGTCAAGATTTGACTGTGGACAATACGGCTACTTGGGATTTATCTATGATCAAGTTCTTGGTCAATGAACTAGATATAGCAAGTCTTCGCCAGAAGTTTGAGTCTACCGAATATTTTATTCCTAAGTCTGAAAAATTCTTCCTTGGTAAAGATAGAAATAATGTTGAATTGTGGTTTGAAGAAGTATGAAGTGGACCAAGATTATTAAAAAAATAGAAGAACAAATCGAGGCAGGGATTTATCCTGGAGCCTCTTTTGCGTATTTTAAGGACCATCAATGGACGGAGTTTTATTTAGGCCAGAGTGACCCAGAGCATGGCTTGCAGACTGAGGCAGGACTCGTTTATGACCTAGCTAGTGTCAGCAAGGTTGTTGGAGTTGGCACCGTTTTTACTTTTTTGTGGGAAAAAGGTCAATTAGATATTGACAGACCGGTAACAGATTTTTTAGCTGAGAGTGATTATCCAGACATCACTATTCGCCAGCTCTTGACTCACGCAACATATCTTGATCCTTTTATTCCCAATCGTGATCTTTTAACAGCACCTGAATTAAAGGAAGCGATGTTTCATCTTAAGAGACGAAGTCAACCAGCCTTTCTTTATTCGGATGTCCATTTTTTACTTTTGGGTTTTGTTTTGGAAAGAATCTTTAATCAAGACTTGGATGTGATTTTACAAGAACAAGTTTTGAAACCTTGGGGAATGACGGAAACCAAGTTTGGCCCTGTTGAGCTTGCTGTTCCAACCGTCAGAGGTGTCGAGGCAGGTCTGGTACATGATCCCAAGGCTCGCCTCCTGGGCAGACATGCAGGGAGTGCTGGTTTGTTTTCGACTGTAAAGGATTTACAAATCTTTTTAGAACACTATTTAGCAGATGATTTTGCAAGAGACTTGAGTCAAAATTTTTCTCCTTTGGATGACAAGGAACGTTCTTTGGCATGGAATTTGGAAGGAGATTGGCTAGACCATACGGGCTATACAGGTACCTTTATCATGTGGAATCGCCAGAAGCAAGAAGCGGCTATTTTTCTATCGAATCGTACCTATGAAAAGGATGAGAGGGCTCAATGGATTTTAGACCGCAATCAAGTGATGGACTTGATTCGCAAAGAAGAGTAAGGAGAGACATGTCAAATAGTTTAAAAGGGACTTTATTAACAGTTGTGGCTGGGATTGCTTGGGGTTTGTCAGGAACGAGTGGCCAATACCTGATGGCGCACGGAATTTCGGCTCTGGTTTTGACCAACTTACGTCTTTTAATAGCTGGTGGAATTCTCATGCTCTTGGCTTATGCTACTGCAAAGGATAGAATGCTGGCCTTTTTAAAGGATAGAAAAAGTTTGTTGTCTCTTCTCATTTTTGCTCTAATTGGCCTCTTCCTCAATCAATTTGCTTATCTAACTGCTATTCAGGAGACCAATGCAGGTACCGCGACAGTGCTTCAGTATGTTTGTCCTGTTGGAATTTTGATTTATAGCTGTATCAAGGATAAGGTGGCGCCTACACTGGGAGAGATTGTTTCTATCATATTAGCCATCGGAGGAACCTTCCTGATCGCCACTCATGGGCAGTTGAACCAGTTATCCATGACACCTGCAGGTCTGTTCTGGGGTCTCTTTTCTGCTCTGACTTACGCCCTGTATATCATTTTGCCCATAGCCTTGATTAAGAAGTGGGGGAGCAGTTTGGTCATTGGTGTGGGAATGGTCATAGCAGGTTTGGTCGCCCTTCCTTTTACAGGGGTTCTACAGACTGCTATCCCAACTAGTCTTGATTTTCTCCTTGCTTTTGCAGGCATTATCCTTATCGGGACTGTCTTTGCCTATACAGCCTTTCTAAAAGGAGCCAGTTTGATAGGACCGGTCAAGTCAAGCTTGTTGGCTTCAATTGAGCCAATTTCAGCGGTTTTCTTTGCTTTCCTAATTATGAATGAACAATTTTATCCTATTGATTTTCTTGGCATGGCAATGATATTGTTTGCTGTAACCCTGATTTCGTTGAAAGATTTACTCTTAGAAAAATAAAAAGACTCTTTGTCCGTGACAGAGAGTTTTTGCATAGTATTTTATACTCAATGAAAATCAAAGAGCAAACTAGGAAACTAGCCGCAGGCTGTACTTGAGTACGGCAAGGCGACGTTGAAGCGGTTTGAATTTGATTTTCGAAGAGTATTAATTGTTTTCAAGATAAAATTCAAAGCGTTCGCCTACATACTGACTTTTTACGTATTCAAAAGCTGTCCCGTCTTCTAGGTAGGAAACCTGAGTCAGCCCAAGAATAGCATGTCCTTTTTCAACTTCCAAATAGTGAGCGATTTTTTCCTTAGCAAGGCGAGCATAGATGGTCTGTTGTGATTTGCCGATACGATAGCCATGTTTTTGTAGAGTCTGGAAGAAATGACTAGTAATTTCTTCTTTTTTAAAGTCCTTAATGAATTTTTCAGGAATAGAAGCAACTTCATAAACCAGAGGGACTTGGTCGGCATAGCGGACCCGTTCCATTCGGATAATATTCTCCGTTGGAGAAATTCCTAGCTTGGCAACTTCCTGCTCATTGGGAATAGTTTTTCTGTAGGAAATGAGTTGGCTAGAGGGAACTTTACCTTGGGACTTAACAATTTCAGTAAAACTGGTTGTCCCTCTCATCTTTTCTTGTACTCGAGTACTGGAAACAAAGGTGCCGCTTCCTACACGACGCTCTAAAACGCCTTCTTCGACTAATAGAGATACGGCTTGGCGGAGGGTCATGCGACTGACTGCAAACTGCTCTGCTAAATCTCGTTCACTGGGAAGTCTCTCACCAATGGCCCAACGATGTTCGTCAATATCCTTTTTAATCTGATCATGGATTTTCATATAAGCAGGTAGCATATTTTTCACTTCATTTCTATCTTTTCTCTATTGTACCTCAATAAACTAGAAAAAGTCAATCTTCGCCTTGTTTAGTTGGTAATTCGCCCTTATTTGTGATAGAATATTGAAAAAAGATATTTCTTTTGAGAAAGGAAAAAGATGAGCAACATTTCAACTGATTTGCAAGATGTAGAAAAAATCATCGTATTGGACTATGGTAGCCAGTACAACCAGCTGATTTCACGCCGTATCCGTGAGATTGGTGTTTTTTCAGAACTAAAAAGCCATAAAATTTCAGCTGCTGAAGTTCGTGAAATCAATCCTGTGGGAATCATCCTTTCAGGTGGTCCAAACTCTGTATATGAAGATGGTTCATTCGATATTGACCCAGAAATCTTCGAACTCGGAATTCCTATTTTGGGAATTTGTTACGGTATGCAGTTATTGACCCATAAACTTGGAGGAAAAGTTGTCCCTGCAGGTGATGCTGGAAATCGTGAATACGGTCAATCAACCCTAACTCACACACCATCAGCTCTTTTTGAATCAACACCTGATGAACAAACTGTATTGATGAGCCATGGTGATGCAGTTACTGAAATTCCTTCTGACTTTGTTCGTACAGGTACATCAGCTGACTGCCCATATGCAGCCATTGAAAACCCAGATAAGCACATTTACGGTATCCAATTCCACCCAGAAGTTCGTCATTCTGTATACGGAAATGATATCCTTCGTAACTTTGCCCTTAACATCTGTAAGGCTAAAGGCGACTGGTCAATGGATAACTTCATTGATATGCAGATCCAAAAAATTCGTGAAACTGTTGGTGATAAACGTGTCCTTCTTGGCCTTTCAGGTGGGGTTGACTCATCTGTCGTTGGGGTTCTTCTCCAAAAAGCGATTGGCGATCAATTGATCTGTATTTTCGTAGACCACGGTCTTCTTCGTAAAGGAGAAGCTGACCAAGTTATGGATATGCTTGGTGGGAAGTTTGGTTTGAATATCGTCAAAGCAGACGCTGCTAAACGTTTCCTTGATAAACTTGCTGGCGTTTCTGACCCAGAACAAAAACGTAAAATCATCGGTAACGAGTTTGTCTATGTCTTCGATGACGAAGCAAGCAAGCTCAAAAATGTGAAATTCCTTGCTCAAGGTACCTTATACACAGACGTTATCGAGTCTGGTACAGATACAGCTCAAACTATCAAGTCACACCACAACGTGGGTGGTCTTCCAGAAGACATGCAGTTTGAATTGATAGAACCACTCAACACTCTTTACAAGGACGAAGTTCGTGCCCTTGGTACAGAGCTTGGTATGCCAGACCATATCGTATGGCGCCAACCATTCCCAGGCCCAGGTCTTGCTATCCGTGTCATGGGAGAAATCACTGAAGAGAAACTAGAAACCGTTCGTGAATCAGACGCTATCCTTCGTGAGGAAATTGCTAAAGCAGGTCTTGACCGCGATATCTGGCAATACTTCACAGTGAACACAGGCGTTCGTTCAGTCGGTGTTATGGGTGACGGTCGTACATATGACTACACGATTGCAATCCGTGCCATCACCTCTATCGATGGTATGACAGCTGATTTCGCTAAAATTCCTTGGGATGTCCTTCAAAAAATCTCAGTACGTATCGTAAATGAAGTGGAACATGTTAACCGTATCGTCTACGACATTACAAGTAAACCACCTGCAACAGTTGAGTGGGAATAGTCATTTAAGGACTATCTTATATAGTTTAATTAGCCAGTATTTTTGGATACTGGTTTTTGCTTTATCTGTTTTTTTTGATTACTTGTTTCAACTACTAAAAGATTAGAATTGTCAAAACAATCTGTCTAGGCTTGATTTTATCCCTTATTTACTATAAAATGAGAAGGAAAAACGTCAAACTTTTATATTGCAAATAGGAGAAAACATGACAAAAACATTAAAACGTCCTGAGGTTTTATCACCTGCAGGGACTTTAGAGAAGTTAAAAGTAGCTGTTCAGTATGGGGCAGATGCTGTCTTTATCGGTGGTCAGGCCTATGGTCTTCGTAGCCGTGCCGGAAACTTTACTTTCGAACAGATGGAAGAAGGTGTCCAGTTTGCGGCCAAGTATGGTGCTAAGGTTTATGTGGCTGCCAACATGGTTATGCACGAAGGAAATGAGGCTGGTGCTGGTGAGTGGTTCCGTAAATTACGTGATATCGGAATCGCGGCAGTTATCGTGTCTGACCCAGCCTTGATTATGATTGCAGCGACTGAAGCGCCTGGTCTTGAAATCCACCTCTCTACCCAAGCAAGTGCGACTAACTATGAAACTCTTGAGTTCTGGAAAGAACTGGGCTTAACACGTGTCGTTTTGGCGCGTGAGGTTTCAATGGAAGAATTAGCTGAAATCCGCAAACGTACAGACGTTGAGATTGAAGCTTTCGTCCACGGAGCCATGTGTATTTCTTACTCTGGTCGTTGTACTCTTTCTAACCACATGAGTATGCGTGATGCCAACCGTGGTGGATGTTCTCAGTCTTGCCGTTGGAAGTACGACCTTTACGATATGCCTTTTGGGAAAGAACGTAAGAGCCTTAAGGGAGAGATTCCTGAAGAATTTTCAATGTCAGCCGTAGATATGTCTATGATTGACCATATTCCAGATATGATTGAAAATGGTGTGGACAGTCTAAAAATTGAAGGACGTATGAAGTCTATTCACTACGTATCAACAGTAACCAACTGCTACAAGGCAGCTGTTGATGCTTATCTAGAAAGTCCAGAGAAGTTTGAAGCTATCAAGCAAGACTTGATTGATGAGATGTGGAAGGTTGCCCAACGTGAATTGGCAACAGGTTTCTACTACGGTACACCATCTGAAAATGAACAGTTATTTGGTGCTCGTCGTAAAATTCCTGAGTACAAGTTTGTCGCTGAAGTGGTTTCTTATGATGATGCGACACAAACAGCAACCATTCGTCAACGGAATGTCATTAACGAAGGAGACCAAGTAGAGTTTTATGGTCCAGGTTTCCGTCACTTTGAAACTTATATCGAAGATTTGCATGATGCCAAAGGCAATAAAATCGACCGCGCTCCAAATCCGATGGAACTCTTGACAATCAAAGTCCCACAACCTGTTCAAGCTGGAGACATGGTTCGAGCTCTAAAAGAAGGCCTTATCAATCTTTATAAGGAAGATGGAACCAGCGTCACAGTTCGTGCTTAATAAACATGTAGGAGACGAAAGTTTTCTAGCTACTTTCCCTTTAATCCTACTTACTAAAGAACATTAGGTTAAAGAAAATATATTAATTTCCATCCGAGATTTCATCTCGGATTTTTTCAATATTTTTCAGAAATGTCTAGATAATGGTCGGATTTATTACAAGTTTTTTACAAAGTTTTCTATATAATAGGCTTAAAAATAGTAAAATTGTAAATAATTTTCATTAAACGCTTTCAATGTTAGTAAAAAGTTGACAAATCCAATTTTTAGGACTAAACTAAGTAAGTAAATTTTAATTAAAAGGAGAATTCGTCATGAATTTAACATTTTTCGGTCTATGTCTTGCCTGTATGGGTGTGTCTCTTGGTGAGGGTATGTTGATGAATGGTTTGTTGAAATCAGTAGCTCGCCAACCAGATATTATCGCTGAGTTTCGTAGCTTGATGTTTTTAGGGGTTGCCTTTATTGAAGGAACTTTCTTCGTAACTCTTGTCTTCTCATTTATTATTAAATAACGAAATATAAATTGGAGAAGGGAGAATGTTAGATGGAAGAAAGTATCAATCCAACCATCAATATTGGTCCTGTTACCTTTGATTTAACTTTGACAGCCTTGACTTTGCTGTCTGTGTTTCTGATTTTTGCATTTATCTATTGGGCAAGTCGTAATATGACCTTGAAACCCAAAGGTAAACAAAATGTACTAGAGTATCTCTATGATTTTGTAATTGGATTTACAGAACCTAACCTTGGTTCCCACTACATGAAAGATTACTCACTCTTTTACTTATGTTTATTTCTTTTTATGGTCATCGCCAATAATCTTGGTTTGATGGCTAAACTTCAAACAACAGATGGGACAAACCTTTGGACATCGCCAACTGCAAATCTTTCATTTGACCTTGTCTTGTCTTTCTGTATTATTGTGATGGCGCACATTGAGGGGATTCGTCGTCGTGGGATTAAACAATACCTAAAAGGTTTTGTAACTCCTGCATTTATGACACCGATGAATCTACTTGAAGAAGTCACGAATTTCCTTTCTCTTGCTTTGCGGATTTTTGGGAATATCTTTGCAGGTGAAGTAATGACAAGCTTGCTTCTCTTACTTTCACATCAGGCTATTTTTTGGTATCCAATCGCATTTGGGACAAACTTAGTTTGGACTGCATTTTCCGTGTTCATTTCTTGTGTACAGGCCTATGTCTTTACACTATTATCCTCTATGTACCTAGGAAATAAAATTAATGATGAAGAGTAGAAAGGAGTAACTGATGCACGTAACAGTAGGTGAATTAATTGGTAATTTTATTTTAATCGCTGGCTCTTTTATCCTTTTGCTAGTCTTGATTAAAAAATTTGCATGGTCTAATATTACAGGCATTTTCGAAGAAAGAGCTGAAAAAATTGCTTCAGATATTGACAGAGCTGAAGAAGCACGTCAAAAAGCAGAAGTATTGGCTCAAAAACGCGAAGATGAATTGGCTGGTAGCCGTAAAGAAGCTAAGACAATCATTGAGAATGCGAAAGAAACAGCTGAGAAAAGTAAGGCTAGTATTTTAGCAGATGCTAAACTAGAAGCAGGACGCTTAAAAGAAAAAGCAAACCAAGAAATTGCTCAAAACAAAGCTGAAGCTTTACAAAGCGTTAAGGGTGAGGTAGCAGATTTGACAATCAGCTTGGCTGGTAAAATCATCTCACAAAACCTTGACGGTCATGCCCATAAAGAACTCATTGATCAGTATATCGATCAGTTAGGAGAAGCTTAATGGACAAGAAAACAGTAAAGGTAATTGAAAAATACAGCATGCCTTTTGTCCAATTGGTTTTAGAAAAAGGAGAAGAAGACCGTATCTTTTCAGACTTAGCTCAAATCAAGCAAGTTGCTGAAGAAACAGGTTTACCTTCTTTTTTAAAAAAAGTGGCAGTAGACGAGTCTGACAAGGAAAAAACGATTGCGTTCTTCCAAGATTCAGTGTCGACTTTATTGCAAAACTTTATCCAGGTTCTTATCTACAATCACAGAGCAAATCTTTTTTATGATATTCTTGTAGATTGCTTGAACCGACTTGAAAAAGAAACAAATCGATTTGAAGTGACGATTACGTCAGCTCATCCTTTAACTGATGAACAGAAGAATCGCTTGCTCCCTTTGATTGAGAAAAAAATGTCTCTCAAAGTAAGGAGTGTAAAAGAACAAATCGATGAAAGTCTTATTGGTGGTTTTGTCATTTTTGCCAATCACAAGACAATTGATGTGAGTATTAAACAACAACTTAAAGTTGTTAAAGAAAATTTGAAATAGAAAGTGGTGTTCTTTTGGCAATTAACGCACAAGAAATCAGCGCTTTAATTAAGCAACAAATTGAAAATTTCAAACCCAATTTTGATGTGACTGAAACAGGTGTTGTAACCTATATCGGGGACGGTATCGCGCGTGCTCACGGCCTTGAAAATGCCATGAGTGGAGAGTTGTTGATTTTTGAAAACGGCTCTTATGGTATGGCTCAAAACTTGGAGTCAACAGATGTTGGTATTATCATCCTGGGTGACTTTACTGATATCCGTGAAGGCGATACAATCCGCCGTACAGGTAAAATCATGGAAGTCCCAGTAGGTGAAAGTCTGATTGGTCGTGTTGTGGACCCACTTGGTCGTCCAGTTGACGGTCTTGGAGAAATCCACACTAATAAAACTCGTCCAGTAGAAGCGCCAGCTCCTGGTGTTATGCAACGTAAGTCTGTATCAGAACCATTGCAAACTGGTTTGAAAGCTATTGACGCCCTTGTACCGATTGGTCGTGGTCAACGTGAGTTGATTATCGGTGACCGTCAGACAGGGAAAACAACCATTGCGATTGATACAATCTTGAACCAAAAAGGTCAAGATATGATCTGTATCTATGTTGCGATTGGACAAAAAGAATCAACAGTTCGTACGCAAGTAGAAACACTACGTCAGTACGGTGCCTTGGACTACACAATCGTTGTGACAGCCTCTGCTTCACAACCATCTCCATTGCTTTTCCTAGCTCCTTATGCTGGGGTTGCCATGGCAGAAGAATTTATGTACCAAGGTAAGCATGTTTTGATCGTTTATGATGATCTTTCAAAACAAGCGGTAGCTTATCGTGAACTGTCTCTCTTGCTTCGTCGTCCTCCAGGTCGTGAAGCTTTCCCAGGGGATGTTTTCTACCTTCACAGCCGTCTGCTTGAGCGCTCAGCTAAAGTTTCTGATGAACTTGGTGGTGGATCGATTACAGCCCTACCGTTTATCGAGACACAAGCAGGAGATATCTCTGCCTATATCGCAACCAACGTGATTTCAATCACTGATGGACAAATCTTCCTTGGTGATGGTCTCTTCAATGCGGGTATTCGTCCAGCCATTGATGCGGGTTCATCTGTATCACGTGTAGGTGGTTCTGCACAAATTAAAGCCATGAAAAAGGTTGCTGGTACACTTCGTATCGACCTTGCTTCATACCGTGAGTTGGAAGCCTTCACTAAGTTTGGTTCTGACTTGGATGCGGCAACACAGGCTAAGTTGAACCGTGGACGTCGTACAGTTGAAGTCTTGAAACAACCTGTTCACAAACCATTACCTGTTGAGAAACAAGTAACCATTCTCTATGCTTTGACACATGGTTTCTTGGATACTGTTCCAGTAGATGATATTGTTCGTTTCGAGGAAGAGTTCCATGCCTTCTTTGATGCTCAACATCCAGAGATTTTGGAAACCATTCGTGATACAAAAGACTTGCCAGAAGAAGCAGTCTTGGATGCTGCGATTACAGAGTTTCTCAATCAAACCAGCTTCCAATAAGAATAGAGGTGTCAGATGGCAGTATCTCTAAATGATATTAAAACAAAAATCGCCTCAACAAAAAATACTAGTCAAATCACTAATGCCATGCAGATGGTATCAGCTGCTAAGCTAGGTCGTTCTGAAGAAGCTGCTCGCAATTTCCAAGTTTATGCTCAGAAAGTTCGTAAACTGTTGACGGATATTCTTCATGGGAATGGAGCTGGTAGTTCAACTAATCCGATGTTGATTAGCCGTCCAGTTAAGAAGACAGGCTATATCGTCATTACTTCAGACCGCGGTTTGGTTGGAGGTTATAATTCTTCTATTCTGAAAGCCGTTATGGAGCTGAAAGAAGAATACCATCCAGACGGTAAAGGTTTTGAAATGATCTGTATTGGTGGAATGGGAGCTGATTTCTTTAAGGCTCGTGGTATTCAACCACTTTATGAACTACGTGGCTTGGCAGATCAACCAAGCTTTGATGAAGTCCGTAAGATTATTTCAAAAACTGTTGAAATGTACCAAAATGAACTTTTTGATGAACTCTATGTCTGCTACAACCACCATGTCAACACACTAACCAGTCAAATGCGTGTGGAACAAATGCTTCCGATTGTTGACTTGGATCCCAATGAAGCGGATGAAGACTACAGCTTGACTTTTGAATTGGAGACAGGCCGAGAAGAAATTTTGGAGCAGTTATTGCCTCAGTTTGCAGAAAGTATGATTTACGGGGCTATTATCGATGCCAAGACAGCTGAAAATGCTGCTGGTATGACAGCCATGCAAACAGCGACAGATAATGCTAAGAAAGTCATTAATGATTTGACAATTCAGTATAACCGTGCCAGACAGGCGGCGATTACACAAGAAATTACAGAAATTGTAGCAGGAGCTAGTGCCTTAGAATAGGCACTAGTCCAGCTCGTATGAAAATGAACTTAGGACCTAGTTTAGCTAGGAACCGACAGTATCTTATATAGAATAGGAGAAGGAGATGAGTTCAGGTAAAATTGCTCAGGTTATCGGTCCCGTTGTAGACGTCTTGTTTGCAGCAGGGGAAAAACTTCCTGAGATTAACAATGCACTTGTCGTCTACAAAAATGACGAAAGAAAAACAAAAATCGTCCTTGAAGTAGCCTTGGAGTTGGGAGATGGTATGGTCCGTACTATCGCCATGGAATCAACAGATGGGTTGACTCGTGGAATGGAAGTATTGGACACAGGTCGTCCAATCTCTGTACCAGTAGGTAAAGAAACTTTGGGACGTGTCTTCAACGTTTTGGGAGATACCATTGACTTGGAAGCTCCTTTTACAGAAGATGCAGAGCGTCAGCCAATTCATAAAAAAGCTCCAACTTTTGATGAATTGTCTACCTCTTCTGAAATCCTTGAAACAGGGATTAAGGTTATCGACCTTCTTGCCCCTTATCTAAAAGGTGGTAAAGTTGGACTTTTCGGTGGTGCCGGAGTTGGTAAAACTGTCTTGATTCAAGAATTGATTCACAACATTGCCCAAGAACACGGTGGTATTTCAGTATTTACTGGTGTTGGGGAACGTACTCGTGAGGGGAACGATCTTTACTGGGAAATGAAAGAATCAGGTGTTATCGAGAAAACAGCCATGGTATTTGGTCAGATGAATGAGCCACCAGGAGCACGTATGCGTGTTGCCCTTACTGGTTTGACAATCGCTGAATACTTCCGTGATGTAGAAGGCCAAGACGTGCTTCTCTTTATCGATAATATCTTCCGTTTCACTCAGGCTGGTTCAGAAGTATCTGCCCTTTTGGGTCGTATGCCATCAGCCGTTGGTTACCAACCAACACTTGCTACGGAAATGGGTCAATTGCAAGAGCGTATTACATCAACTAAGAAGGGTTCTGTAACCTCTATCCAAGCTATCTATGTGCCAGCGGATGACTATACTGACCCTGCGCCAGCAACAGCCTTCGCTCACTTGGATTCTACTACAAACTTGGAACGTAAGTTGGTACAATTGGGTATTTATCCAGCCGTTGACCCACTTGCTTCAAGCTCACGTGCCTTGGCACCTGAAATCGTTGGAGAAGAGCACTATGCAGTTGCTGCAGAAGTAAAACGTGTCCTTCAACGTTACCATGAGTTGCAAGATATCATTGCTATCCTTGGTATGGATGAGCTTTCTGATGAAGAAAAGACCTTGGTGGCTCGTGCCCGTCGTATCCAGTTCTTCTTGTCACAAAACTTCAACGTTGCGGAACAATTTACTGGTCAGCCAGGTTCTTATGTTCCAGTTGCTGAAACTGTTCGTGGCTTTAAGGAAATCCTTGATGGTAAACATGACCACTTGCCAGAAGATGCCTTCCGTGGTGTAGGTTCTATCGAAGATGTGATTGCAAAAGCTGAAAAAATGGGATTTTAAGAGGTGATCTATGGCTCAGTTAACTGTCCAGATCGTGACACCAGATGGTCTCGTCTATGATCACCATGCCAGCTATGTATCGGTTCGAACTCTGGATGGTGAGATGGGGATCTTGCCACGACATGAAAATATGATTGCGGTTTTAGCAGTTGATGAAGTAAAGGTAAAACGTATTGATGATGAAGATCACGTGAACTGGATTGCAGTAAACGGAGGCGTTATTGAAATTGCCAATAATACCATCACAATCGTTGCGGATTCTGCAGAACGTGCTCGTGATATCGATATCAGTCGTGCTGAACGTGCCAAACTTCGAGCGGAGCGTGAAATTGAAGAAGCACAAGATAAAAACTTGATTGACCAAGAACGTCGTGCGAAGATTGCACTACAACGTGCTATTAACCGTATTAATGTCGGAAAAAGACTATAAGAAAAAATGAACTTGAGTTACCAAGTTCATTTTTTATGTTTTCTTAAGGGGCAAAAGTGATGCAGACTGCTTCTGGTACATGGAAGTTGTTAGAAAGTTCTGCTAGACGACCAGTTTCAGGGTTGCGTTTAAAGACAGTTGCATTGTCAGAGTCTTGATGGACAGCAATGACAAATTCTTGGTCTGGTGTCAAATCAAAATCACGTGGAGTCTGACCATGTGTCGGAACGATTTCTAACAACTCTAAACTACCGTCCGCAATGATTGTATATACTGCGATAGAATCATGGCCACGGTTAGAAGCGTAGAGGTATTTACCGTCTTTAGAGAGACGAATAGCAGCAGTACCATTAAAACCTTCGTAACCTTCTGGTAGAGTTGAAATAACTTGCATGCGTTCAAATTCGCCAACACCATCGTAGATTAGAACTTCAATAGTGCTATTGAGTTCACAAATGAGATAAGCGATTTTATAGTGGTTATGGAAAACGATATGGCGTGAGCCTGATCCTGGCTGGCTGTGATAGGTATAGAGTTTAGATAATTTCCCTTTTCGATCAAGGTCATAAGTGATGACTTGGTCAGTACCCAAATCACAGGTCACTAGATAGTGGTCAGGTGTTAAATCTGTATAGTGAACGTGGGGAGAAGCTTGATTTTCATGTGGACCTTGGCCACTGTGTTGATCCACATCACTAAGTAGAAGACTACCGTCTTTCTGACGTTTATAAACAAGGACCTGTCCTTTATGGTAGTTGGCTGCATAGACCAAATCACGCTTTTCATCAACAGCAACATAACAGTGGGGAGCTCCTTCTTCAACGACATGATTTAATAAAGTCCCGTCAGTTTGATAGGCTGCAATTCCTCCCTTATCGTCTTGACTACCAACAGTGTATAAATGTTGGTGCTGGTCAAAGGCAAGGTAGGTTGGGCTTGGTTCAGCTGCAAAAAGTTCTAGATTTGAAAGCTGACCAGTTTCTGTATCAAAGTCTGCCTTGTAAATCCCTTGAGAAGTACGACGTGTATAAGTTCCAAAATAAACAGTTTCTTTCATAACTTTACCTCTATATAAAGATAAGACTATTATATCACAAAAACAAGTCAATTAAAGACATCCAATTAGATGTAAGCACTTTAAAAAAATAATTGATTGGTTTTTTGAAAAATATAATAATATTGAGATTGTTTTCCTTACTTTTCTTCTTAAAAGTGCTATAATGAATCTATCAAATTATCAAAGGAGTTTGACTATGAAAAAACGAGTTTTTTTAGCGACTGGAATTGCCGTTTTGTCTACTGCCGTTCTAGCAGCGTGTTCATCTGGTAATGGTAATAAGGATGCTACTAAGCCAGTGACTTATGCTTATGTGTTTACATCAGATCCTGTTACTTTGGATTATACAGTTTCTGGAAATGTCAGCACTAAACAGGTCACAGGTAACGTTATTGACGGTTTGCTTGAAAATGACCAATATGGGAATCTTGTTCCATCAGTTGCAGAAGATTGGACTGTTTCCAAAGATGGTTTGACCTATACCTATAAAATCCGTCAGGGTATCAAATGGTATACCAATGAGGGGGAAGAGTATGGTGAAGTCAAGGCTCAAGACTTTGTGACTGGTCTGAAACACGCAGCAGATAAGAAATCACAGGCTCTTTATCTCGTACAGGATTCTATCAAAGGATTGGATGACTATGTAAATGGGAAAACAACAGATTTTTCTAGTGTTGGGGTAAAAGCAACTGACGATTATACTGTAGTCTATACTTTGAATCATCCAGAATCTTTCTGGAATTCAAAAACAACAATGGGAGTCCTTGCACCAGTTAATGAAGACTTTTTAGCTTCTAAAGGAGATGACTTTGGTAAACCAACGGATGTAACGAGCATTCTATACAATGGGGCTTTCCTTCTTAAGGGACTTACCTCTAAATCTTCTATCGAAATGACTAAAAACCAAAACTACTGGGATAAGCAGAATGTCTTTATTGATGATATCAAGTTATCCTTCTTTGATGGTCAAGATGCAGACTCCCTAGGACGAGGTTTTGATGAGGGACATTATCCAGCTGCTCCACTCTTTAAGAACTCCGCCAACTATGAACGTCTAAAAGAAAAATACAAGGATAATATTGTGTACGGCCAACAAAGAGGTAGTGTCTTCTATATGTCTACTAATATTGATCGTGTGTCATACAATCATACTGCTAAAACAAGTGATGCAGAAAAATCATCTACAAAAAAAGCTTTGTTAAATAAAGAATTCCGTCAAGCTTTGGCATTTGCTGCAGATCGTAAAGCAGCTGTTTCTCAGGTGTTTGGAGATGAAGTAGCGCCTCGTAAACTACGTACAAGTTTCACTCCTCCAACATTTGTACAACTAGGAGATCAAACATTTGGTCAAGTTACTAAGACAGAATTGGATAAATTGGATAATGTCTGGAAAGATGTCAGTCTTGATGATGCCCAAGATTCACTTCATAATGTAGACAAGGCTAAAACTAAGTTTGAAGCTGCTAAGAAAACTCTTCAAGCCGATGGAGCCCAGTTCCCAATTCATTTAGATCTTCCAGTTTCATCTACTCAGACAGATTTTATTCATCAAGCTCAGTCTTATAAGCAATCCATTGAAGAAGCGCTGGGTTCTGAAAATGTAGTTGTTGACATTCAGCAGGTTTCTGATGATGAATTGGGAAGCATGACTGTTCTAGCGACATCAAATAATAATGTTGATTGGGACATTAATGTTAATAGTGGTTGGAGTCCAGATTATGCAGATCCATCAACCTATCTAGATATATTTGATCCAACTTCAGGTCCAAGTCTCCTAAGCTCTCTTGGTGTAGCACCAGGAACAGACAATTCAGTCATTAAAACAGTTGGATTGGATAAATACAAAGAATTGATTGATGATGCAAATAGTGAAAAAATAGATCTGCAAAAACGTTATTCTAAATATGCTAAGGCGCAAGCTTGGTTAACAGATAGTGCTCTAGTTATTCCTGTACACTCAGACGGTGCCCAAATGTTAGTAACGAAGAAAGTATTAGGTAGTGGTGCTGATGGTTGGGTTGGTGACAAAACAGGGGAAAACAGTTATAAATATCTTAAACTCCAAGATAAGATTGTCACTACTAAAGAAATGGATGAGTTCCGCAAGAAATTTGCTGATGAAAAAGCCAAATCCAATGCTGATTATCAGAAGAACTTAGACCGTCATATTCAAGACTAATCAAATCTCCTCTTTTGAGGGGATTTTTTATGTCGCTGTCTCTATGTAAGCACTTTAAAAAAGAGTTATTTTGGTCTAAAAATGGTATAATGAAAGGACGATAGAAAGGAATTATTTATGGAACAAAAAGAGAAACATTTTAGCCTGTCTTGGTTTTTCAAGTGGTTTTTGGATAACAAGGCAATTACGGTATTTTTGGTAACCTTATTGTTGGGACTGAATCTTTTTATTTTAAGTAAGATTAGTTTTCTATTTTCACCTGTTTTGGACTTTTTGGCAGTTGTGATGTTACCAGTCATTCTATCTGGTTTGCTATATTATTTACTGAATCCCATTGTTGATTGGATGGAGAAACACAAAATTAATCGTGTTATAGCTATCACTATTGTCTTTGTCATCATCGCTCTCTTTATCATTTGGGGCTTGGCAGTAGCGATTCCAAATCTGCAACGTCAGGTCTTAACATTTGCAAGAAATGTACCAATCTACCTTGAAGATGCTGATCGGGTTATTGATGATTTGGTCACCAAGCGTTTGCCAGATGATTTCAGGCCTCAGTTAGAGCAAGTTTTGACAAACTTCTCTAGTCAGGCTACAGTTTGGGCAAGTAAGGTTTCTTCTCAGGCGGTCAACTGGGTAAGCGCCTTTATTAGCGGTGCATCTCAAGTGATTGTTGCCTTGATTATCGTTCCTTTCATGCTCTTTTATCTCTTACGTGATGGGAAAGGCCTGCGTCACTATTTGACCCAATTCATGCCAACGAAATTGAAAGAACCTGTTGGACAAGTTTTATCAGATGTGAATCAGCAGTTGTCCAACTATGTTCGAGGGCAAGTGACAGTGGCTATTATTGTAGCAGTAATGTTTATCATCTTCTTCAAGATCATTGGTCTACGCTATGCGGTTACGCTGGGTGTTACTGCTGGTATCTTAAATCTGGTTCCTTATCTTGGTAGTTTCCTAGCCATGCTTCCTGCCCTAGTATTGGGCTTGATTGCTGGTCCAGTCATGCTTTTGAAAGTAGTGATTGTCTTTATCGTAGAACAAACTATTGAAGGCCGTTTTGTCTCTCCATTGATTTTGGGAAGTCAATTAAACATCCATCCCATTAATGTTCTCTTTGTCTTGTTGACTTCAGGATCCATGTTTGGCATCTGGGGAGTCTTGCTCGGTATTCCGGTTTATGCCTCTGCAAAGGTTGTCATTTCAGCGATTTTTGAATGGTATAAGGTAGTTAGTGGCCTATATGAACTAGAAGGAGAGGAAGCTAAGAGTGAACAATAGTCAACAGATGTTACAGGCTTTGGAGGAGCAAGATTTAGTTAAGGCAGAGCACTATTTCGTTAAAGCTTTAGAAAATGATCCAAGTGACCTTCTGTATGAATTAGCGACTTATCTAGAAGGAATTGGTTTCTATCCTCAGGCCAAGGAAATTTACCTGAAAATCATAGAGGATTTTCCAGAGGTTAATCTTAATCTAGCAGCTATTGCTAGCGAGGATGGTCAAATCGAAGAAGCCTTTGCTTATCTTGAGGAAATCCAAGCTGACAGTGACTGGTATATTTCGGCTTTGGCTCTGAAGGCAGACCTTTACCAGTTGGAAGGTTTGACAGATGTAGCGCGTGAGAAATTGCTGGAAGCCTTGAGCTACTCAGAGGATCCTCTCTTGATATTGGGCTTAGCAGAGTTGGATAGTGAGTTGGAAAATTACCAAGAAGCTATTCAAGGCTATGCCCAGTTAGATAATCGCTCGATTTATGAACAAACGGGTATTTCTACCTATCAACGAATTGGCTTTGCCTATGCCCAGTTAGGGAAATTTGAAACGGCTACAGAGTTTTTAGAAAAAGCCCTGGAGTTAGAATATGATGATTTAACAGCTTTTGAGTTAGCCAGTCTTTACTTTGATCAAGAAGAATATCAAAAAGCTGTTCTCTACTTTAAGCAACTTGATACCATTTCACCTGATTTTGAAGGCTATGAGTATGGTTACAGTCAGGCCTTACATAAGGAACATCAAGTTCAAGAAGCTCTGCGTATTGCTAAGCAAGGCTTGGAGAAAAATCCCTTTGAAACTCGCCTCTTACTGGCTGCTTCACAATTCTCTTATGAATTGCATGATGCTAGTGGAGCAGAGAACTACCTCCTTACTGCTAAAGAAGATGCTGAGGATACGGAAGAAATCTTACTCCGTCTTGCAACTATTTTTCTAGAGCAGGAGCGTTATGAGGATATTCTAGACTTGCAAAGTGAGGAGCCAGAAAATCTCTTGACCAAGTGGATGATTGCTCGTTCCTATCAAGAAATGGACGATTTGGATACTGCCTATGAGCTTTACCAAGAGTTGGCAGGAGATTTAAAGGACAATCCAGAGTTTCTGGAACACTATATCTATCTCTTGCGTGAATTGGGCTACTTTGAGGAAGCCAAAGTCAATGCACAAGCTTACTTAAAACTGGTTCCAGATGATGTGCAAATGCAAGAATTGTTTGAGACATTGTAAGAATCCATTAGTTACAGAAAACTGCAAGTTATGACTCTAGAGGATAATTGCGGTTTTTTGTTTTAAAAAGTACCATTTTTAACTAATACTCAATGAAAATCAAAGGGCAAACTAGGAAACTAGCCGCAGGCTGTACTTGAGTACGGCAAGGCGACGTTGACGTGGTTTGAATTTGATTTTCGAAGAGTATAATATATTCTCTTGAAAAAAGTTATAACTAGGACTATAATATAAAATTATGAGTGATAGAGGAGGGAAATAATGCTTGATACGATAGCTCTACTGATTGAAGTCCGACACATTATTCTCATTTTATTGTCTTGTTTTTCTGGTTTTATTATTGGCTATGAAAGAAAATCTAAGCACAAGTAGGCTGGGAGAAAGACTCATATTTTGGTTGCCTTAACTGCAACTTTAATGATGATTTTATCAAAAGAAGCTTTCTTGGATACGCCTAATTATGATACTTCTAGGGTTGCGGCCCAAATTGTCAGTGGAATTAGTTTCATTGGTGGCGGTATTATTTTCATGAGGGATAAAAAATTAGCGGTATCACCACAGCAGCCGGTATTTGGGCAACTGCAGGGATTGGAATGGCGATTGGAGCAGGTTTTGCTTTTCTAGGCTTATTTTGTAGTCTAATTGTTGTCTCTGTTCAGAAAAGTAGCTCCAAATTTTTGAAAAGCGATACCCATTATCATATCAGAATGACTGGATTTGTAACCAATAAACCTTCAATAGATACCTTGAATATTCTCATTGAACAGAAGGGATTTTACAATCTAAATATTGACATGGATAGGAATAAAAGTGGTTATAATCTTACGATTAGAGCAAATCACGATAAATCCATTTCTTACAAAAATATGGCTGAGGTTTTATGGCAATGTGACGACAATTTTTATATAAATCAGGTTAAGATTGTTTCATTAGAAAGATAGAGTTTTGTTTTCATAGCAAAACTCTTATGGGTGAATGGGGAAAGATACTTCTTATTCCCTATACTATGTATCAGTAGGAATTGACATAAAAGCATCAGATTAGCTCAGATAACATAATGAGCTGGGAATATCTTGAAAACAAAGATTAGTTTATATGTTTTGGAATCGTTTTCTGTCACAATCTTTCGGGAAAGTAGTTGCTAAAAGATGTAAAAATTGATAGAATAAGGATTATCTAAAAAATTTTAAGGAGAATCTATCAAATGGATTTCACATGGGCAATTAAATATGCCACTGAATTTTTGGGAACTGCTATTTTGATCATTCTTGGAAATGGTGCAGTTGCCAACGTTGAACTTAAAGGTACGAAAGGTCACCAAAGTGGCTGGATCGTTATCGCTGTTGGTTATGGTATGGGGGTTATGATCCCAGCATTAATGTTTGGTAACGTATCTGGAAATCACATCAACCCAGCCTTCACTCTTGGACTTGCAATCAGCGGTCTTTTCCCTTGGGTACAAGTTGCGCCTTATATCATTGCACAAGTTTTGGGTGCTATCTTTGGTCAAGCCTTGGTTGTGGCAACACACCGCCCATACTACTTGAAAACTGAAAATCCAAACAACATTTTGGGTACTTTCTCAACAATTTCAAGTTTGGATAATGGTACAAAAGAATCACATTTTGCAGCAACTGTTAATGGTTTTGTAAATGAGTTTGTTGGATCATTTGTTCTTTTCTTTGCAGCCCTTGGAATGACTAAAAACTTCTTTGGTTCTGAAGTGCTTCAATACATGAAACAAATGGCTAGTCAAGCAGGTCAAAATGTTGACTTTTCTGATTTAGCAATCAAGGCCCAAGTAGCACCACATACTGCTTCAGGACTTTCAGTAGCTCACTTGGCACTTGGATTCCTTGTTATGGCCTTGGTAACATCACTTGGTGGACCTACAGGACCTGCTTTGAACCCAGCCCGTGACTTGGGACCACGTCTCCTTCATGCTTTCCTTCCAAAATCAGTTCTTGGTGAGCACAAAGGCGATTCAAAATGGTGGTATTCTTGGGTACCAGTAGTAGCACCTATCGCAGCAGCAATTGCGGCAGTAGCTATTTTCAAATTCCTTTATCTATAAGAAATTGAGTTCTCTATCTATTTTAATGGATTGAAGAAAAATTAAAAACGCATAATATTGTACTGACCCCAAAAAGTTAGACAATTATTTAAGCAAAGGATTTAGTTCTGTATTGTACGGGGCTAAGTCCTTTTAGTTTTACCTTAATTCGTTTGTTGTTGTAGTAATCAATTGTAGTAATCAATATAGTCTACAATAGCTTGTTCCAAGTGTTCAAGTGACTGAAACGTATTCTCATAACCATAAAACATTTCAGACTTAAGAATGCCAAAGAAAGATTCCATCATACCGTTATCTGGGCTATTTCCCTTACGTGACATAGATGGCTGGATTCCCTTATTCTTTAAAAAATGATGATAGAAATCGTGTTGGTATTGCCCTCCTCGGTCACTATGGAGAATTGTATTTTCGTAATGGTTCTCTGTAAAGGCTTGTTCTAGCATAGCTTTCATTTGTACTAAGTTCGGCGAAGTAGAAAGATTGTAGGAGATAATTTCGCTGTTAAAGCCATCTAAAACTGGTGATAAATAAAGCTTTAGTCTACTTGCTGGAATGGCAAATTTTGTCACATCTGTGTAGCATTTTTGCATTAGTTTGGTTGCTTCAAATTGACGTTGAATAAGATTATCTGCTTTCTTGCCAACATCTCCTTGGTATGAAGAATACTTCCGTTTACGGCGAATTCGAGCCGTTAAACCAAGTACTTTCATCAGACGCTGCGCCTTCTTATGGTTCACTACGAAGCCACGATTTCGTAATTCTAGAGTCATGCGACGATAGCCGTAATTTCCTTTATGCTCAGTATAAATTGACTGAATTTCAGCTTTAATATCATAATCTTTATCGCTTTGATCCAGCTGTTTTAAGTGGCAATAATAGGTTGAACGGGCAAGCTTAATAATCTTTAGAAGAATATCTAAAGAAAACTCTGTTACCAGTCCTTGAACAATTTCCGTTTTTCTTATATTGTGCCAGCCAATTAGAAAGTAATCCACTACTTGGAAGAGCATAATCCAGAGACGCCCTAATTTGTGAATGCCCCTCAAGAAGAACTTTATCAATAATCTCTTGTTTTAGTTCAGGAGAATAGTAACAATTCTTTCCTTTTTTGACGAACTCTATTCCATAACGATCAATCAATTTAATCATGTACCTAATATTAGAATTGTTTATCCCAAATTTATTTGAAAGCTTCTCTAAGCTATATCCTTGTTTTCTAAGTTCATAGATCTGAACTTTATCATCATAAGTTAATTTCATAATAAAAGCACCTCAAAAGTTAGATTTTTATGTCTAACTTTTGGGGTGCAGTTCAGGTTCTATTCAGATCTTTTTTGTTATCCTTGACATTACTGATGGCCCGTAAACCGTAGTTATAGACCCCATAAGTCGCAAAGGGCAAGAAAAATGACAAAATTGTGTCGACTGAGTTGAAGTAACCATAGTCAGTTCGGTCCAAGACATGCGCAACGTAGGTACCAGTTAAGATGGGAAAAATAATATTCAAGACACGAATTCCCATGTAGGATAGAGCATTTAATTTTATACTTTTCATTCAATTTACCTCGTTTTTCATTATATCATAAAGTCAGCTAATAAGAAATGAAGGGCAGTAATACTCTTCGAAAATCAAATTCAAACCACGTCAGCGTCGCCTTACCGTACTCAAGTACAGCTTACGGCTAGCTTCCTAGTTTGCTTTTTGATTTTCATTGAGTATAAGTCAAGTGATCACTTTGAAGTTTCAAAGCTTAATTTTAAGTTTTCTTTAAGGAAAGTATATTATTCTGAAGAACTCTAAAATTTCACAGCCATTTATTAGTAATGACTACAGAATTCCTGGTTATTACTAGAAATGGGCTAGTTTCTTTGAATAATAGAACTGCTTAACCCTCCTATTCTAGAACGGGAGGGTCGGTATTTCTTTCATGATAGGACTAGATTGTGGTATAATAGAGAGAATAAGTTTTTTTAGTAAGAAAAAGGAGAAAATAGATGATTTATGCAGGAATTCTTGCTGGTGGAACTGGCACACGCATGGGAATCAGTAACTTGCCAAAACAATTTTTAGAGCTAGGTGATCGACCTATCTTGATTCATACAATTGAAAAATTTGTCTTGGAACCAAGTATTGAAAAAATTATAGTTGGGGTTCATGGAGACTGGGTTTCTCATGCAGAAGATCTTGTAGATAAATATCTTCCTCTTCATAAGGAACGTATCATCATTACAAAGGGTGGTGCTGACCGTAATACGAGTATTGAGAAAATCATTGAAGCTATCGATGCTTATCGTCCGCTTACTCCAGAGGATATCGTTGTTACCCACGATTCTGTTCGTCCATTTATTACACTTCGCATGATTCAAGACAATATCAAACTTGCCCAAAATCATGACGCAGTGGACACAGTGGTAGAAGCGGTTGATACTATCGTTGAAAGCACTAACGGTCAATTTATTACAGATATTCCAAATCGTGCTCACCTTTATCAAGGACAAACACCTCAAACATTCCGTTGCAAGGACTTCATGGACCTTTACGGTTCTCTCTCTGCTGAAGAGAAGGAAATCCTGACAGATGCATGTAAAATCTTTGTCATTAAAGGAAAAGATGTAGCCTTGGCCAAAGGTGAATATTCAAATCTAAAAATTACAACCGTAACAGATTTGAAGATTGCAAAAAGTATGATTGAGAAAGACTAGTAAAATGATTAATCAAATTTATCAACTAACTAAGCCTAAGTTTATCAATGTCAAATATCAGGAAGAGGCTATTGACCAAGAAAATCATATCCTTATCCGTCCCAACTACATGGCTGTCTGTCATGCGGATCAGCGTTACTACCAGGGAAAACGTGATCCCAAGGTTTTGAATAAAAAGCTTCCAATGGCAATGATTCACGAGTCATGTGGAACCGTTATTTCTGACCCTACAGGAACCTACGAAGTTGGTCAAAAAGTTGTCATGATTCCTAATCAGCCTCCTATGCAGAGTGATGAAGAATTCTATGAGAACTACATGACAGGGACCCATTTCTTGTCTAGTGGATTTGATGGCTTTATGAGAGAGTTTGTTTCTCTCCCTAAAGACCGTGTGGTGGCTTATGATGCTATTGAAGATACGGTTGCAGCGATTACAGAGTTTGTCAGTGTCGGCATGCACGCTATGAATCGTCTATTGACCCTTGCTCATAGCAAGCGGGACCGAATTGCTGTTATCGGAGATGGAAGTTTAGCTTTTGTGGTTGCCAATATTATCAACTATACTTTGCCAGAAGCAGAGATTGTGGTTATTGGTCGTCATTGGGAAAAGTTGGAACTTTTCTCATTTGCCAAAGAATGCTATATTACTGATAATATTCCTGAAGATTTGGCCTTTGACCATGCTTTTGAGTGTTGTGGTGGTGATGGTACTGGACCAGCCATTAATGACTTAATTCGCTATATTCGTCCTCAGGGAACGATTCTCATGATGGGTGTTAGCGAGTATAAAGTCAATCTCAATACACGCGATGCCTTAGAAAAAGGCTTGCTCTTGGTTGGTTCCTCTCGTTCTGGTCGCATTGATTTTGAAAATGCCATCCAAATGATGGAAGTCAAGAAATTCGCCAATCGTCTTAAAAATATCCTTTATCTAGAAGAACCTGTAAGAGAAATTAAAGATATTCACCGTGTCTTTGCAACCGATTTAAACACAGCCTTTAAAACCGTGTTTAAGTGGGAAGTATAAGTGCTGGAGGTTAATTGTGGAGAAAATCATTAAAGAAAAAATTTCTTCCCTACTTAGTCAAGAAGAGGAAGTCCTCAGTGTTGAACAACTGGGGGGAATGACCAATCAAAACTATTTGGTCAAAACAACAAATAAGCAATACATCGTTAAGTTCTTTGGTAAAGGGACAGAAAAGCTGATCAATCGTCAAGATGAAAAGTACAATCTTGAACTACTTAAAGATTTAGACCTAGATGTAAAAAATTATCTTTTTGATATTGATGCTGGTATCAAAGTAAATGAGTATATCGAATCTGCGATTACGCTTGATTCAACGTCAATCAAGACCAAATTTGACAAAATTGCTCCAATATTACAAACTATTCATGCATCTGGTAAGGAGTTAAGAGGAGAATTTGCTCCTTTTGAAGAAATCAAAAAATACGAATCCTTGATTGAAGCGAAAATCCCTTATGTCAACTATGAAGCTGTTCGAGAAGAAGTCTTCTCCTTAGAGAAAAGACTGGCTGACTTAGGTGTTGACAGAAAATCTTGTCATATCGATTTGGTGCCTGAAAACTTTATCGAGTCACCACAAGGACGACTTTATCTGATTGACTGGGAATATTCATCAATGAACGATCCAATGTGGGATTTGGCTGCCCTCTTTTTAGAGTCTGAATTCACTCGTCAAGAGGAAGAAGACTTCTTGTCTCACTATGAGAGTGAGCAAACACCTGTCTCTCGTGAAAAGATTGCAATCTATAAAATTTTGCAAGATGCTATTTGGAGTCTATGGACAGTCTACAAAGAAGAGCAAGGTGCAGATTTTGGTGACTATGGTGTGAGTCGTTACCAAAGAGCTGTTAAAGGTTTGTCATATTATGGAGGTTCTGATGAAAAATAAAAATGGAGTTTCTTTTGGTCTACTCTCAGGTATTTTCTGGGGTTTAGGTCTAACGATTAGTGCTTATATCTTTTCGATTTTTACAGATTTGTCGCCCTTTGTGGTGGCCGCTGCTCACGATTTCTTGAGTATCTTTATCTTACTAGCTTTTCTCTTGGTGAAAGAAGGAAAAGTTCGTCTCTCAATTTTCTTAAATATTCGCAATGTTAGTGTTATCATCGGAGCCTTGCTAGCAGGTCCTATCGGAATGCAGGCCAATCTTTATGCGGTTAAGTATATCGGAAGTTCCTTAGCCTCATCTGTATCGGCTATTTACCCTGCGATTTCAGTTTTATTGGCTTTCTTCTTTTTGAAACACAAGATTTCAAAAAATACTGTGTTTGGGATTGTCTTGATTATTGGAGGGATTATTGCTCAGACCTATAAGGTTGAACAGGTCAATTCCTTCTACATTGGCATTCTCTGTGCTTTGGTTTGTGCCATTGCATGGGGGAGTGAGAGTGTCCTTAGCTCCTTTGCCATGGAAAGTGAATTGAGTGAAATCGAAGCCCTCTTAATCCGTCAAGTAACTTCATTCTTGTCCTATCTTGTGATTGTGCTCTTCTCTCATCAGTCATTTGCAGAAGTGGCCAATGGACAATTGCTAGGTCTTATGATTGTCTTTGCAGCATTTGATATGATTTCCTACTTGGCTTATTATATCGCTATCAATCGCTTGCAACCTGCTAAAGCTACAGGATTGAACGTGAGCTATGTAGTTTGGACTGTCTTGTTTGCAGTTGTTTTCTTGGGTGCACCGCTAGATATGCTGACAATTATTACGTCACTTGTCGTTATTGCTGGAGTTTATATTATTATTAAAGAATAAAGGAGATTCGTATGAAAGCCATTATCTTAGCAGCGGGATTAGGAACTCGCTTGCGTCCTATGACTGAAAATACCCCTAAAGCCTTGGTTCAGGTTAATCAAAAACCCTTGATTGAATACCAAATTGAGTTTCTCAAAGAAAAAGGAATCAATGACATCATCATCATCGTTGGTTACCTTAAAGAACAATTCGATTACTTGAAAGAGAAATATGGAGTTCGCCTCGTTTTCAATGATAAATACGCTGACTACAATAACTTTTACTCTCTCTATCTTGTAAAAGAAGAATTGGCCAACAGTTATGTTATTGATGCGGATAACTATCTCTTCAAAAATATGTTCCGCAATGATTTGACTCGTTCGACTTATTTTAGTGTTTATCGTGAAGATTGTACCAACGAATGGTTCTTGGTCTATGGAGATGACTACAAGGTTCAAGATATTACTGTTGATAGTAAGGCAGGTCGCATCCTTAGTGGTGTATCCTTCTGGGATGCTCCAACTGCAGAAAAGATTGTCAGCTTTATCGATAAGGCTTATGCAAGTGGCGAATTTGTTGATCTCTACTGGGACAATATGGTTAAGGATAACATCAAAGAGCTAGATGTCTATGTTGAAGAATTAGAAGGCAATAGCATCTATGAAATCGATAGTGTCCAAGATTATCATAAATTAGAAGAAATTCTTAAAAACGAAAATTAAAGATTCCAACATCTGGCTAAAATAGTCGGATGTTTTTTTGATTTTTTACGAATAGAATAGATGAGTAGAAAAAGAAATGGAGTTATTTATGAAAATCACAAACTATGAAATCTATAAGTTAAAAAAATCAGGTTTGACCAATCAACAGATTTTGAATGTCCTAGAATACGGTGAAAATGTCGATCAAGAACTTTTGTTGGGTGATATTGCAGAAATATCAGGTTGCCGAAATCCAGCTGTTTTTATGGAACGTTATTTTCAGATAGACGATGCGCATTTGGAGAAAGAATTTCAAAAATTTCCATCTTTCTCCATTTTAGATGACTGTTATCCTTGGGATTTGAGTGAAATATATGATGCGCCTGTACTTTTATTTTACAAGGGAAATCTTGACCTCTTGAAATTTCCTAAGGTAGCGGTAGTAGGAAGTCGTGCTTGTAGCAAACAGGGAGTTAAGTCAGTTGAAAAAGTCATTCAGGGATTGGAAAATGAACTGGTTATCGTCAGTGGATTAGCTAGGGGCATTGACACAGCAGCTCATATGGCAGCTCTTCAGAATGGCGGAAAAACCATTGCAGTGATTGGAACAGGACTGGATGTGTTTTATCCTAAAGCCAATAAACGCTTGCAAGACTACATCGGCAATGACCATCTGGTTCTCAGTGAGTATGGACCAGACGAACAACCTCTGAAATTTCATTTTCCTGCCCGTAATCGCATCATTGCTGGACTTTGTCGTGGTGTGATCGTAGCAGAGGCTAAGATGCGCTCAGGTAGTCTCATTACCTGTGAGCGAGCAATGGAGGAAGGGCGCGATGTTTTTGCTATTCCTGGTAGCATTTTAGATGGACTATCAGACGGTTGCCATCATTTGATTCAAGAAGGGGCAAAATTGGTCACCAGTGGGCAGGATGTTCTTGCAGAATTTGAATTTTAAGACAAAATTTCTCTTTCTAAACCAACTTTTCTTCTATATATAGGAGCTAAGTCTTGACAGTTATGGCAAAATGGTTTACACTTTATAAAGTTTATTACTTTGAAAAGGTGTGATACTGTGGCTACGGCAACAAAAAAGAAAAAATCAACAGTTAAAAAAAATCTAGTAATCGTGGAGTCGCCTGCTAAGGCCAAGACGATTGAAAAATATCTAGGCAGAAACTACAAGGTTTTAGCCAGTGTCGGGCATATCCGTGATTTGAAGAAATCCAGTATGTCCGTCGATATTGAAAATAATTATGAACCGCAATATATCAATATCCGAGGAAAAGGTCCTCTTATCAATGACTTGAAAAAAGAAGCTAAAAAAGCTAATAAAGTCTTTCTGGCGAGTGACCCGGACCGTGAAGGAGAAGCGATTTCTTGGCATTTGGCCCATATTCTCAACTTGGATGAAAATGATGCCAACCGTGTGGTCTTCAATGAAATCACCAAGGATGCGGTCAAAAATGCTTTCAAAGAGCCACGCAAGATTGATATGGACTTGGTCGATGCCCAACAGGCACGCCGTGTCTTGGACCGCTTGGTAGGGTATTCGATTTCGCCTATTTTGTGGAAAAAGGTCAAGAAGGGCTTGTCAGCAGGTCGCGTTCAGTCTATTGCGCTTAAGTTAATCATTGACCGTGAGAATGAAATTAATGCCTTCCAGCCAGAAGAATACTGGACAATTGATGCTGTCTTTAAAAAGGGAACCAAGCAATTTCAGGCTTCCTTCTATGGAGTGGATGGTAAAAAGCTGAAACTGACTAGTAATGATGAGGTCAAGGAAGTCTTGTCTCGTCTGACTAGCAAAGACTTTTCAGTGGATCAGGTAGATAAGAAAGAGCGCAAACGCAATGCTCCTTTACCCTATACCACTTCATCCATGCAGATGGACGCTGCCAATAAAATCAATTTCCGTACTCGAAAAACCATGATGGTTGCCCAACAGCTCTATGAAGGAATTAATATCGGTTCTGGTGTTCAAGGTTTGATTACCTATATGCGTACCGATTCGACTCGTATCAGTCCAGTAGCGCAGAACGAAGCAGCAAACTTCATTACGGACCGTTTCGGTAGCAAGTATTCTAAGCATGGTAGCAAGGTCAAAAATGCTTCAGGAGCTCAGGATGCCCATGAGGCTATTCGCCCGTCTAGTGTTTTTAATACACCTGAAAGTATTGCTAAGTATCTGGACAAGGATCAGCTCAAGCTTTATACTCTTATCTGGAATCGTTTTGTAGCGAGTCAGATGACAGCTGCTGTCTTTGATACCATGGCTGTTAAATTGTCTCAAAATGGGGTTCAATTTGCTGCTAATGGTAGTCAGGTTAAGTTTGATGGTTATCTTGCCATTTACAATGATTCTGACAAGAATAAGATGTTACCAGATATGGCTGTTGGAGATGTGGTCAAGCAGATTAATAGCAAACCAGAGCAACATTTCACTCAACCGCCTGCTCGCTATTCTGAAGCGACCCTTATCAAGGCCTTGGAAGAAAATGGGGTTGGACGTCCGTCAACCTACGCACCGACCATTGAAACTATTCAGAAACGTTACTATGTTCGCCTTGCGGCCAAACGTTTTGAACCAACAGAGTTGGGAGAAATTGTTAACAAGCTCATCGTTGAATATTTCTCAGATATCGTAAACGTGACCTTCACAGCTGAAATGGAAGGAAAACTGGATGATGTCGAAGTCGGAAAAGAGCAGTGGCAACGTGTTATAGATGCCTTTTACAAACCATTCTCTAAAGAAGTCGCCAAGGCTGAAGAAGAAATGGAAAAAATCCAAATCAAGGATGAACCAGCTGGATTTGACTGTGAAGTGTGTGGCAGTCCAATGGTCATTAAACTTGGTCGTTTTGGTAAGTTCTACGCTTGTAGCAATTTCCCAGATTGCCGTCATACCCAAGCAATCGTGAAAGAGATTGGTGTTGAGTGTCCAAGTTGTCATCAGGGACAAATCATTGAACGCAAAACCAAACGTAATCGCCTCTTCTATGGTTGCAATCGCTATCCAGAATGTGAATTTACCTCTTGGGACAAGCCTGTTGGTCGTGACTGTCCAAAATGTGGCAACTTCCTCATGGAGAAAAAAGTCCGTGGTGGTGGCAAGCAGGTTGTTTGTAGCAAGGGTGACTACGAAGAAGAAAAGATTAAATAAGAGGAGAGTCCTGAAAGTGCATTTCAGGCTCTTTTTGGTTGGAACTTGACAAAATTCATCATTTTATGCGAAACTAGAAGAAGATTATTTTAACTAGGAGTAGTTATGCGTATTATTTATCTAATTATTGGTTTTTTATCACTGGCCTTGGCTATTGTTGGGGTAGTTTTACCCTTGTTACCCACAACGCCTTTTCTTTTGTTGTCTATTGCTTGTTTTTCTAGAAGTTCCAAGCGCTTCGAAGATTGGCTTTATCATACCAAGCTCTATCAAGCATATGTAGCTGATTTTCGCGAGACTAGGTCTATTGCGCGTGAACGTAAGAAAAAAATCATCGTATCTATCTATATATTGATGGGAATTTCCATTTATTTTGCCCCTCTCTTACCAGTCAAAATCGGTCTGGGAGCCTTGACCATCTTTATCACTTATTATCTCTTCAAGGTCATTCCAGACAAAGAATAAGTAAAATTTGTAACTATTTCCCTTGATAAAAATGAAAGCATATTCACCACAATATGATATAATAAATTCAAAGTAATCTTCAAGGAGAATCAAATGATTTACGAATTTTGTGCTGAAAATGTGACCTTGCTTGAAAAAGCGATGGAGGCTGGAGCTCGTCGAATCGAACTCTGTGATAATCTAGCAGTGGGAGGAACAACACCAAGCTATGGAGTAACCAAGGCAGCGGTTGAATTGGCAGCTAACTACGATACAACCATTATGACCATGATTCGTCCACGTGGTGGCGACTTTGTCTATAATGATATGGAAATTGCAATCATGCTAGAAGACATTCGATTGACTGCTCAGGCTGGAAGTCAAGGAGTTGTATTTGGAGCCTTAACTGCTGAGAAGAAGTTGGATAAACCTAATCTTGAAAAGTTAATTGCTGCATCAAAAGGAATGGAAATTGTCTTCCACATGGCCTTTGATGAATTGAGCGATGAAGATCAACTAGAAGCTATTGACTGGCTCAGCCAAGCTGGAGTCACTCGTATCTTAACTCGTGCGGGTGTATCTGGCGATTCACTAGACAAACGTTTTGCTCACTATCACAGAATTTTGGAGCACGCTAAAGGTAAAATTGAAATTCTACCAGGTGGGGGGATTGACCTTGACAACCGTCAAACCTTTATTGACCGGCTGGGCGTGACACAATTGCATGGAACCAAGGTTGTCTTTTAAAAAATAGAAAGGAACTGCTAGCTTTGGGTAGCAGTTTTAACTTATGTTTGAAATTTTTAAATCCTATCAATTGAATCAAGAAAAGGCTCATGCTTATGGTTTTGTAGAAAATGGTGGAGTCTGGACCTATAGTTGCCAGATTTTGCAGGGTGACTTTGTCATGACTGTGTCCATCACTGCTGATAATGTGAATTTTCAGGTCTTTGATCAGGAAATGGGCGACCTCTATCCTCAAGTTCATATGGAAAGTATGACAGGAAGTTTTGTTGCAAGTGTCCGTGAGGCTTGTCTGGAGATTCTCTACCAGATTCGGAAGGCTTGTTTTGAGGTACAGGATTTTATCTGTCCTCAGACTAAGCGTATCATGGCTCAGATTCAGGAAAAGTATGGTAATCAGTTGGAGTATCTGTGGGAAAAATCACCTGATACGGCAGTGTTAAGACATGAAGGCAATAAAAAATGGTATGCTGTTTTGATGAAAATCTCTTGGGATAAGCTGGAAAAGGGTAGAGAAGGTTTAGTCGAAGCAGTCAACCTCAAACATGATCAAGTAGTGGATCTGCTTTCACAAAAGGGCATTTATCCAGCTTTTCATATGAATAAACGTTACTGGATTAGTGTGGCGCTTGATGATACTTTATCAGATGAAGAAGTACTAGAATTGATAGAAAAAAGTTGGAACTTAACTTCTAAAAAATGAAACATTTCAATAATTTTCAATTAGCTAAATATTCTATACTGAAGAAATTTTCAGAAAATATTTGATTTTTTCTTGACAAGTGCTTTTGCCTATGCTAAAATACTAAACAAGATATCAAACGAAGGAGAAAGTCAAACATGAAAACAGCTAAGTTTAATCAATTTGCTTTGTTGTTGAGGTACTCGGGCTAGTGCAAAAAGCATTAGTCCTGTTTGGCTTACCAAGCGGGAGTGAATCAACATCTCGCTTGGACTTCTAAGCGAGATGTTTTTTTAAAAACCACATTTGGAAAAGGGGAAATCTTATGAGAACAGTTGAATTTCTAGATACCAGCCTTCGGGATGGAGAACAGACACCTGGTGTTAATTTTTCAATCAAGGAAAAAATTGCCATTGCAAGACAGCTGGAGAAATGGGGCATTTCAGCCATAGAAGCTGGTTTTCCAGCGGCGAGTCCTGATTCATTCACAGCAGTGCAGGAGATTGCTAAGGTCTTGAAGAAAACAGCGGTGACTGGTTTGGCACGTTCGGTCAAGTCTGATATTGATGCTTGTTACGAGGCCCTCAAGGATGCCAAGTATCCACAGGTTCACGTCTTTATCGCTACCAGTCCGATTCATCGTAAGTATAAGCTCAATAAGAGCAAGGAAGAGATTTTGGAAGCTATTAAGGAGCATGTTTCTTATGCCCGTTCTAAGTTTGAAGTGGTCGAATTCTCTCCTGAAGATGCGACCAGAACAGAGTTGGATTTCCTCTTGCAAGTTGTTCAAACAGCGGTTGATGCAGGGGCGTCTTATATCAATATTCCTGATACGGTAGGATTTACCACACCAGAGGAATATGGAGCCATCTTCAAATACCTGATTGAGAATGTCAAGACGGATCGCCAGATCATCTATTCACCTCACTGTCATGATGATCTTGGAATGGCAGTAGCTAATAGCCTTTCTGCCGTCAAGAATGGGGCAGGACGTGTTGAAGGAACTATCAACGGTATTGGTGAGAGAGCTGGAAATGCTGCTTTGGAAGAAATAGCAGTTGCTCTCAATATTCGCCAAGATTACTACCAAGCAGAAACCAGTATTGTCCTAAATGAGACCATCAATACGTCAGAAATGGTTTCTCGCTTCTCAGGTATTCCAGTTCCTAAAAACAAGGCCGTCGTTGGGGGTAATGCCTTCTCTCACGAATCTGGTATTCACCAAGATGGAGTTCTTAAAAATCCTCTCACTTATGAGATTATCACCCCTGAATTGGTCGGTGTCAAGAGTAACAGCCTCCCACTTGGAAAATTGTCTGGGCGCCATGCCTTTGTCGAGAAACTAAGAGAACTGGCCTTAGACTTTACAGAAGAGGACATCAAACCACTCTTTGCTAAGTTCAAGGCACTGGCCGATAAGAAACAAGAAATCACAGATGCAGATATTCGTGCTCTGGTAGCTGGAACCATGGTTGAAAATCCAGAAGGCTTCCACTTTGATGATTTACAACTGCAAACCCATGCAGATAATGACATTGAAGCGCTTGTTAGCCTAGCCAATATGGATGGTGAAAAGGTCGAATTTAATGCGACAGGGCAAGGTTCTGTTGAAGCAATCTTTAACGCTATCGACAAGTTCTTCAACCAATCCGTTCGCTTGGTGTCCTATACCATTGATGCTGTGACAGATGGAATTGATGCACAGGCTCGGGTCTTGGTCACTGTTGAAAACAGAGATACAGAAACCATCTTTAATGCAGCAGGTCTTGATTTCGATGTGTTGAAGGCTTCGGCTATTGCCTACATCAATGCTAATACCTTTGTTCAAAAAGAGAATGCTGGTGAGATGGGACGTAGCGTTTCCTATCGCGACATGCCTAGTGTGTAAAGGAGAAGGCTATGACAAAGAAAATAGTAGCTCTAGCAGGGGATGGAATCGGCCCAGAAATCATGGAGGCTGGTTTAGAAGTTCTGGAGGCTCTAGCTGAAAAAACAGGCTTTGACTATGAAATAGACAAACGACCTTTTGGAGGTGCAGGTATCGATGCAGCAGGGCATCCCTTACCTGATGAAACCCTCAAGGTATGTCGTGAAGCAGATGCTATTCTTTTAGCGGCTATCGGTAGTCCTCAGTATGATGGAGCAGCGATTCGGCCTGAACAAGGTTTGCTGGCTCTCCGTAAGGAACTCAATCTCTATGCCAATATTCGCCCTGTAAAAATCTTTGACAGTCTCAAGCATTTGTCACCACTAAAATCAGAACGAATTGCTGGGGTGGACTTTGTCGTAGTGCGTGAGTTGACAGGCGGGATTTACTTTGGAGATCATATCCTTGAAGAGCGCAAAGCGCGTGATATCAACGACTATAGCCATGAGGAAGTGGAGCGGATTGTTCGCAAAGCCTTTGAAATTGCAAGAAATCGCAGAAAAATCGTTACTAGTATCGATAAGCAAAATGTTCTAGCGACCTCAAAACTCTGGCGGAAAGTAGCTGAGGAGGTCGCGCAGGTCTTCCCAGATGTAACCTTGGAACACCAGTTAGTGGACTCAGCTGCCATGCTTATGATTACCAATCCTGCTAAGTTTGATGTCATCGTGACGGAGAATCTTTTTGGAGATATTCTCTCTGATGAATCAAGCGTTTTATCTGGCACCCTTGGAGTTATGCCATCAGCCAGTCATTCTGAAAAGGGTCCAAGTCTCTATGAGCCCATTCACGGTTCAGCTCCTGATATTGCAGGTCAAGGAATTGCCAATCCTATTTCTATGATTTTATCAGTTGCCATGATGTTGAGAGACAGTTTTGGACGTTATGAGGATGCGGAACGTATCGAGCGTGCTGTTGAGGCAAGTTTGGCAGCTGGTGTTTTAACAAGAGATATTGGTGGACAGGCTTCGACCAAGGAAATGACGGAAGCTATCATTGCAAGGTTATGAAGTTAGACGAAAAAATTACTCTAGTCCTTTTGATTTGGAATGTCATGGTTTTCTTGATTTATGGTATTGACAAATCTAAGGCAAGGAGAAGAGCTTGGCGCATCCCAGAGAAAATCTTACTCATTTTAGCCTTTACTTGTGGTGGTTTTGGCGCCTGGTTAGCAGGAATCACCTTTCATCACAAGACTCGAAAATGGTACTTTAAAACGGTTTGGTTTCTCGGGATGGTGACCACACTAGGAGCCTTATATTTTATTTGGAGGTAATGGATGGCAGGAAAATCGATTTTTGATAAATTATGGGACCGTCATGTCATCACAGGAGAAGAGGGGCAACCCCAACTCATGTATGTGGACCAGCACTATATTCATGAAGTGACCAGTCCTCAAGCTTTTCAAGGATTACGAGATGCAGGACGCAGATTGAGACGACCAGACTTGACATTTGGAACTTTTGACCACAATGTCCCGACAGTCAATATCTACGATATTCGAGATGTGATTTCTAAGGCTCAAATTGATAAGCTGGCTGAAAATGTTGAGGAGTTTGGGATTGAACATGCGGCCCACGGTTCTGAAAAGCAGGGGATTGTTCATATGGTTGGTCCAGAAACAGGAAGAACCCAACCAGGAAAATTCATCGTCTGTGGAGACAGTCATACGGCTACTCACGGAGCTTTTGGAGCCATCGCCTTTGGGATTGGGACTAGTGAGGTTGAGCATGTCTTCGCTACCCAGACACTCTGGCAGGTCAAACCCAAGAAAATGCTGGTAGAATTCACTGGTGTTCCTCAAAAAGGAGTTTATTCTAAGGATTTCATTCTAGCCTTGATTGCTAAGTACGGCGTTGCCTGTGGTGTTGGCTATGTGGTGGAATATCGGGGACAAGCGATTGATGCACTGAGCATGGAAGAGCGAATGACCATCTGCAATATGTCCATCGAGTTTGGATCTAAGATGGGAATCATGAATCCGGATCAGACGACTTATGACTATCTCAAGGGACGAGAATGTGTCCCAGAGGACTTTGAAGAGGCTGTGGCGGATTGGAAAACAATTGTCAGTGATGAGGATGCTGTTTATGATAAGGTTATCCAGATGGATGTCTCAGACTTGGCTCCCATGGTGACCTGGGGAACCAACCCTGCTATGGGGGTTGACTTTGACAGTAGCTTCCCAGAAATTAAGGATATGAATGATGAGCGAGCCTACAATTACATGGACTTGGAGCCTGGTCAAAAGCCAGCTGATATTGAACTAGGTTATATCTTTATCGGTTCTTGTACCAATGCTCGTCTCAGCGACTTGCAACTGGCTGCGCGATTTGTCAAAGGAAAGAAAATAGCACCCAACTTAACGGCTATCGTCGTTCCAGGCTCTCGTCCTGTCAAACGAGCTGCTGAGAAATTAGGCTTGGATAAAGTTTTCTTAGATGCTGGCTTTGAATGGAGAGACCCAGGTTGCTCTATGTGCCTAGGAATGAATCCTGACAAGGTTCCAGATGGCGTTCACTGTGCCTCAACCAGCAACCGTAACTTTGAAGACAGACAAGGCTTTGGTGCTAAGACCCATCTCTGCAGTCCAGCCATGGCAGCAGCAGCAGCTATTGCAGGGCGCTTTGTAGATGTTCGACAAATGCCAGAAGCACAGTAAGGAGAGGATATGGAGAAATTTACAGTTTATACGGGAACGACCGTTCCTCTCATGAATGATAACATCGACACTGACCAAATCCTACCCAAGCAGTTTCTCAAGTTAATTGATAAAAAAGGCTTTGGTAAGTACCTCATGTATGCTTGGCGTTATTTGGATGACAAGTATACTGAGGATCCAGACTTTGTCTTTAACCTACCTGAATATCGCAAAGCCAGTATTCTCATTTCAGGGGATAACTTTGGGGCAGGATCGTCCAGAGAACACGCAGCTTGGGCTCTAGCAGACTATGGTTTTAAGGTTGTGATTGCAGGATCTTTTGGTGATATTCATTACAATAATGAACTTAATAATGGTATGTTGCCCATTGTTCAGCCCAGAGAGGTTAGAGAGAAACTAGCCCACTTGAAACCAACTGACCAGATAACTGTGGACTTGGAACAACAAAAAATCATCTCACCAGTTGGAGAATTCACTTTCGAAATAGATAGTGAATGGAAACACAAGCTCTTAAATGGTTTGGATGATATCGGTATTACTTTGCAGTATGAAGACTTGATTGCTGCCTATGAAAAACAACGACCAGCCTACTGGCAGGATTAGAAGAAAATTAGAAAAGGAAATAGAATTATGACAAAACACATTCAATGGAACGGAACACTTTCACAAGAAGGCTATGATATTTTAAAAGGTGAGGGCGGATGTATCGTTTGCCCTACTAAAGTTGGTTACATTATCATGACTAGCGACAAGGCAGGACTTGAACGCAAGTTCGCAGCCAAAGAGCGTAACCGTAACAAACCAGGCGTTGTTCTCTGTGGTAGCATGGATGAGCTTCGCGCTTTAGCACAACTCAACCCAGAAATTGAAGCCTTCTACCAAAAACATTGGGACGAAGATATTCTTCTTGGTTGTATCCTTCCTTGGAAACCAGAAGCCTTTGAAAAACTCAAATCATACGGTGATGGCCGTGAAGAACTGATGACTGACGTGCGTGGTACTAGCTGTTTTGTTATCAAATTTGGGAAAGCTGGTGAACAATTAGCTGCCAAACTTTGGGAAGAAGGCAAGATGGTCTATGCCTCATCTGCAAACCCATCTGGAAAAGGAAATCGTGGTAAGGTAGAAGGTATCGGAGAACGCATCGAAGGGGCAGTTGACCTTGTTATCGAGGCAGACGACTACGTGGCATCAATCCAGCCTGACAAAACGATTGAAACTCGCTACGAGCAAGGTGTGATGGTCTCTATGGTCGATAAAGACGGCAAACTCATCCCAGAACAAGGAGGAGCACGTTCAACTTCACCAGCCCCAGTTGTGATCCGTAAAGGGCTTGATATTGATAAAATCATGATGCACCTGTCAGACACCTTTAACTCATGGGACTACCGTCAGGGTGAGTATTATTAGAATGTAGAAGAAGTGGGGAGAAGATAATCTCTCCTCTTTCTTTTGTTATTTATACAAGTAAAATCCGAACAATATATTTTAATTTATAAAATTATTTGACAAAAACTGTACTTTGGTTTATAATAAATTAAGGAAACGTCGGAAAAGGCGTAGTGATGCGAGAGCATAGGTAGGTCATTACAAAAGAAACGAGACATCGATATGTTAAATGAATTTCCAATTTTTGATTACGAAGATATTCAATTGATCCCAAATAAATGTGTCATTAAAAGCCGTGCAGAAGCAGATACAAGTGTCACTCTAGGAAAGCACACCTTTAAACTACCTGTTGTGCCAGCTAATATGCAGACGATTTTGGATGAAAATGTAGCAGAGCAACTGGCTAAAGGAGGCTACTTCTACATTATGCACCGTTTTGATGAGGCAGAACGCATTCCTTTTATTAAACGCATGCATGAGCAAGGGCTCATTGCTTCTATCTCTGTCGGTGTTAAGGATTATGAGTATGATTTTGTCAGCCAGCTCAAGGCTGATGCTCCTGAGTACATCACGATTGATATTGCCCATGGTCATGCGGATAGCGTGATTTCTATGATTCAACACATCAAGAAAGAATTGCCAGATACTTTTGTCATTGCTGGAAATGTGGGAACACCAGAAGCTGTGCGTGAATTGGAAAATGCTGGTGCAGATGCTACTAAGGTCGGAATTGGTCCTGGTAAGGTTTGTATCACCAAGGTTAAGACTGGTTTTGGTACAGGTGGTTGGCAGTTGGCTGCTCTACGCTGGTGTGCCAAGGCTGCCCGAAAACCGATTATCGCTGATGGAGGAATTCGTACTCACGGTGATATTGCCAAGTCTATCCGCTTCGGTGCTAACATGGTCATGATTGGTTCCCTCTTTGCAGGACACATCGAAAGTCCAGGGAAAACGATTGAAGTCGATGGTGAACAATTCAAAGAATACTACGGTTCAGCTTCACAATATCAAAAAGGTGCTTACAAAAATGTGGAAGGCAAACGCATCTTGCTTCCAGCTAAAGGTCATCTGCAAGACACTTTAACTGAGATGGAACAAGACCTTCAAAGTGCCATTTCATACGCAGGTGGACGTCAGGTTGCTGACCTTAAACACGTTGATTATGTTATCGTGAAAAACTCCATCTGGAATGGGGATGCTTCCCACTAAGACGGGCTATCTCACTAGAAAAAAACTTGTTATTAGAGCAAATTTCTGTTATAATAAAACAAGTTTCCACCCTTAGTGTAATGGATATCACGTAAGATTCCGGTTCTTGAGATGGGGGTTCGATTCCCTCAGGGTGGATGTAAACATCCTAAAAAAGCCTTTAATAGGGCTTTTTCTTTACACAACCTTAAATTGGTCCTTGAAACTGAAAATCTCTTTTTAAAGAATTCCTAAATGCTCTCCAGTCCCGTTTTAAAGTGACTCAGGGGGCTTTTTTTGATATAATAAAAAGGACTGTTATCAGTTAGAAAGAGGTTGGTATGAAAGAATTACAAACTGTACTAAAGAACCATTTTGCAATCGAATTTGCAGACAAAAATTTACTGGAAACTGCCTTTACTCATACGAGTTATGCCAATGAGCACCGCCTCTTAAAAATTTCACACAATGAGCGCTTGGAATTTTTAGGAGACGCTGTTCTACAGTTATTGATTTCAGAATATCTGTATAAAAAATATCCTAAAAAGCCTGAGGGTGACTTGTCTAAACTCCGTGCCATGATTGTCCGCGAGGAAAGTTTGGCTGGTTTTGCGCGTGATTGCCAGTTTGATCAATTTATCAAGTTGGGTAAAGGGGAAGAAAAATCTGGTGGTCGCAATCGTGATACCATTCTTGGTGATGCCTTTGAAGCCTTTCTTGGTGCTCTTCTTTTGGACAAGGATGTGGCCAAGGTCAAGGAATTTATCTATCAAGTCATGATTCCTAAGGTTGAAGCAGGCGAATTTGAGATGATTACAGACTACAAAACCCATCTCCAAGAGTTACTTCAGGTCAATGGGGATGTGGCTATTCGTTATCAGGTAATTTCTGAAACAGGTCCTGCCCACGATAAGGTTTTTGAAGTAGAAGTTCTTGTTGAGGGTACGAGTATCGGTCAAGGTCAAGGTCGTTCTAAGAAATTAGCAGAGCAGGAAGCTGCTAAAAATGCCGTTGAGAAAGGGCTGGATTCATGTATTTAAAGGAAATCGAAATTCAGGGATTCAAGTCTTTTGCTGACAAGACTAAGGTCGTCTTTGACCAAGGTGTGACGGCAGTCGTTGGACCCAATGGCTCTGGGAAGTCTAATATTACAGAAAGTCTGCGTTGGGCCTTGGGGGAGTCAAGTGTTAAGAGTCTCCGTGGTGGCAAGATGCCGGATGTCATCTTTGCTGGGACCGAAAGTCGCAAACCGCTCAATTATGCTTCTGTAGTTGTGACTCTGGATAATCATGACGGATTTATCAAGGATGCAGGGCAAGAAATTAGGGTAGAACGCCATATCTATCGTAGTGGAGATAGCGAATATAAGATTGACGGCAAGAAAGTCCGTCTGCGTGATATTCATGACCTTTTCTTGGATACTGGATTGGGACGAGATTCCTTCTCCATTATTTCCCAAGGGAAGGTTGAGGAAATTTTTAACTCCAAGCCTGAAGAACGCCGAGCCATTTTTGAAGAAGCTGCAGGAGTTTTGAAATACAAGACTCGTAGAAAAGAGACAGAGAGTAAACTACAACAAACTCAGGATAATTTAGACCGCCTTGAAGACATTATCTACGAATTGGATAATCAAATCAAACCTCTTGAGAAGCAAGCTGAGAATGCCCGTAAATTTCTAGACTTGGAAGGCCAACGTAAAGCTATTTACTTGGATGTTCTGGTTGCTCAAATCAAGGAAAATAAGGCTGAACTAGAGTCGACAGAAGAAGAGTTGGCTCAGGTTCAGGAACTCTTGACGAGCTACTACCAAAAGCGGGAAAAATTAGAAGAAGAAAATCAAACTCTTAAAAAGCAACGCCAAGATTTACAGGCTGAAATGGCCAAAGACCAGGGCAGTTTGATGGATTTGACCAGTCTAATTAGTGACTTAGAGAGAAAATTAGCCCTATCTAAACTAGAGTCCGAGCAAGTAGCCCTGAATCAACAGGAAGCACAAGCCCGTTTGGCTGCTTTGGAGGATAAGAGAAATTCACTCAGCAAAGAAAAATCTGATAAAGAAAGCTCTTTAACTCTGTTAGAGGAAAATCTAGTCCAAAATAATCAAAAACTTAATCGTTTAGAAGCTGAATTACTGGCTTTTTCAGATGATCCTGATCAGATGATTGAGCTCTTACGTGAACGCTTTGTAGCCCTTTTACAAGAAGAAGCGGATGTCTCAAACCAGTTGACCCGTATCGAAAACGAGTTGGAAAATAGTCGTCAGCTTTCTCAAAAACAAGCAGATCAATTAGAAAAGCTGAAAGAACAGTTAGCTACAGCTAAAGAGAAGGCTGGTCATCAAAAAGACGAGCTTGAAACTGCCAAGGAGCAGGTTCAGAAATTATTGGCTGACTACCAAGCTATTGCCAAGGAGCAAGAGGATCAGAAAACTTCCTATCAAGCTCAACAAAGTCAACTCTTTGACCGTCTGGATAGTCTCAAAAACAAGCAGGCTAGAGCCCAAAGTTTGGAAAATATCCTGAGAAATCATAGTAACTTTTATGCAGGTGTTAAGAGTGTTCTCCAAGAAAAAGATCGACTTGGTGGGATTATTGGGGCAGTCAGTGAGCATCTGACCTTTGATGTGCATTATCAAACTGCCCTAGAGATTGCGCTTGGAGCAAGCAGTCAGCACATCATTGTAGAAGATGAGAACGCGGCGACTAAGGCCATTGATTTCCTTAAACGAAACAGAGCTGGTCGTGCAACCTTCCTTCCTTTAACGACTATCAAGGCACGTACGATTTCTAGTCAGAACCAAGATACTATTGCTACAAGCCCAGGATTTCTGGGTATGGCTGATGAGCTGGTGACATTTGACAATAGATTGGAAGCTATTTTCAAGAACTTGCTAGCTACGACAGCTATTTTTGATACTGTAGAGCATGCGCGTGCAGCAGCTCGTCAGGTTCGTTATCAGGTTCGCATGGTGACATTGGATGGGACAGAGCTTCGTACAGGTGGTTCCTATGCAGGTGGAGCCAATCGCCAGAATAACAGTATTTTTATCAAGCCAGAGCTGGAGCAATTGCAAAAAGAAATTGCTGAAGAAGAAGCAAGCTTGCGTTCAGAAGAGGCGACTTTGAAGACCTTGCAAGATGAGATGGCTAGATTGACAGAAAGATTAGAAATTATCAAATCTCAAGGAGAGAAGGCACGTATTCAGGAGCAAGGCTTGTCTATTGCTTATCAGCAAACTAGTCAGCAAGTCGAAGAATTAGAAACTCTTTGGAAACTTCAAGAAGAGGAATTAGATCGTCTTACTGAGGGAGATTGGCAAGCAGATAAGGAAAAATGCCAAGAGCGCCTTGCTGCAATCGCCAGTGACAAGAAAAATCTGGAAGCTGAGATTGAAGAGATTAAGTCCAACAAAAATGCCATCCAAGAACGCTATCAAAACTTGCAGGAAGAGCTAGCGCAAGCTCGCTTGCTTAAGACAGAACTACAAGGGCAAAAACGTTATGAAGTAGCTGATATTGAGCGTTTAGGCAAGGAATTAGACAATTTAGATATCGAACAAGAAGAAATCCAGCGCCTTCTTCAAGAAAAGGTTGACAATCTTGAGAAAGTTGATACAGAATTGCTCAGTCAACAGGCCGAAGAAGCTAAAATTCAGAAAACAAATCTCCAACAAGGTTTGATTCGCAAGCAGTTTGAATTGGATGATATAGAAGGTCAACTTGATGATATTACCAGTCATTTGGATCAGGCTCGCCAGCAGAATGAGGAGTGGATTCGCAAGCAAACGCGTGCTGAAGCCAAGAAAGAAAAGGTCAGCGAGCGCTTACGCCATTTACAAAGCCAATTAACAGACCAGTATCAGATTAGCTATACTGAGGCTCTAGAAAAGGCACATGAACTTGAAAATCTCAATCTGGCAGAGCAAGAGGTGCAGGAATTAGAGAAGGCTATTCGCTCACTGGGTCCTGTCAATTTGGATGCTATTGACCAGTACGAAGAAGTTCACAGCCGTCTGGATTTCCTCAATAGCCAGCGAGATGACATTTTGTCAGCGAAAAACCTGCTCCTTGAGACCATTACAGAGATGAATGATGAGGTCAAGGAACGCTTTAAATCAACTTTTGAAGCTATTCGTGAGTCCTTTAAAGTGACCTTCAAACAGATGTTTGGCGGAGGTCAGGCAGACTTGATATTGACTGAGGGTGACCTTTTAACAGCTGGTGTGGAGATTTCTGTTCAACCTCCAGGTAAGAAAATCCAGTCGCTTAACCTCATGAGTGGTGGTGAAAAAGCTCTGTCGGCTCTAGCTTTGCTTTTCTCTATCATTCGAGTGAAGACTATCCCATTTGTCATCTTGGATGAGGTGGAAGCTGCGCTGGATGAAGCAAATGTTAAGCGTTTTGGGGATTACCTCAACCGCTTTGACAAGGACAGCCAGTTTATCGTCGTAACCCACCGTAAGGGAACCATGGCAGCGGCTGATTCTATCTATGGAGTGACCATGCAAGAGTCAGGTGTCTCAAAAATTGTTTCGGTTAAGTTAAAAGATTTAGAAAGTATTGAAGGATGACAATTAAACTAGTAGCAACAGATATGGACGGAACCTTCCTAGATGGGAATGGATGCTTTGATATGGACCGCCTCAAGTCTCTCTTGGTTTCCTACAAGGAAAAAGGGATTTACTTTGCAGTGGCTTCGGGGCGCGGATTCCTATCTCTAGAAAAATTATTTGCTGATGTTCGTGATGACATTATTTTTATCGCGGAAAATGGCAGTTTGGTAGAGTATCGAGGTCAAGACTTGTATGAAGCGACCATGTCTCGTGAGTTTTATCTGGCAACTTTTGAAAAGCTGAAAACGTCACCTTATGTAGATATCAATAAACTGCTCTTGACGGGCAAAAAGGGAGCTTATGTTCTAGATACGGTTGATGAGACCTATTTGAAAGTGAGCCAGCACTATAATGAAAATATCCAAAAAGTAGCAAGTTTGGAAGATATCACAGATGACATTTTCAAATTTACGACCAACTTCACAGAAGAAACGCTGGAAGCTGGGGAAGCTTGGGTTAATGAACATGTTCCTGGTGTTAAGGCCATGACAACTGGCTTTGAATCCATTGATATTGTTCTGGACTATGTCGATAAGGGTGTGGCTATTGTTGAATTAGCTAAAAAACTTGGTATCACAATGGATCAGGTTATGGCTTTTGGAGACAATCTAAATGACTTGCATATGATGCAGGTTGTGGGACATCCTGTAGCTCCTGAAAATGCACGACCAGAAATTTTAGAATTAGCAGAGACTGTGATTGGTCACCATAAAGACCAGTCGGTTATAGCTTATATGGAGGGCTTATAATGGCAGATATAAAATTGATTGCATTGGACTTGGACGGGACCTTGCTGACTACTGATAAAAGGCTGACGGATCGTACCAAGGCAACCTTGAAAGCTGCGCGTGATCGTGGTATCAAGGTCGTATTGACAACTGGTCGTCCCCTAAAAGCTATGGATTTCTTTCTCCATGAGCTAGGGACTGACGGTCAGGAAGATGAGTATACGATTACTTTTAATGGTGGTTTGGTTCAGAAAAATACAGGTGAAATCCTTGATAAAACAGTCTTTTCATATGATGATGTAGCACGCTTGTATGAAGAAACAGAGAAATTATCACTGCCTCTTGATGCCATCTCAGAAGGAACTGTTTATCAAATCCAATCGTACCAAGAAAGTCTTTATGCCAAATTTAATCCAGCTTTGACCTTTGTTCCAGTTGACTTTGAAGACTTGTCTAGCCAAATGACTTACAATAAATGCGTGACTGCCTTTGCTCAAGAACTCTTAGATGCAGCCATTCAGAAGATTTCTCCAGAATTGTTTGACCAATATGAAATCTTTAAATCACGTGAAATGTTGCTAGAGTGGTCACCAAAGAATGTTCATAAAGCAACAGGTTTGGCAAAACTAATCAGCCATCTTGGAATCGACCAAAGCCAAGTCATGGCCTGTGGTGATGAAGCCAATGACCTTTCTATGATTGAATGGGCAGGGCTCGGTGTTGCCATGCAAAACGCTGTTCCTGAAGTCAAGGCAGTCGCAAATGTAGTGACGCCAATGACCAATGATGAAGAGGCTGTCGCCTGGGCTATCGAAGAATATGTGCTAAAGGAGAACTAAGATATGGGATTGTTTGACCGTCTATTCGGAAAAAAAGAAGAACCTAAAATCGAAGAAGTTGTAAAAGAAGCTCTGGAAAATCTTGATTTGTCTGAAGATATTGAGCCTGCTGTTACAGAGGCCGAGGAAGTTCCTCAGGAAGAAGCAGAAGTTGAAAGTTTTGAAGAGCCTATGCTTGAGGAAGAGGAAATCCAAGACACAGTTGAAGAAAATCATGATTCAGAGCCAGATGTAGAGGTTCATCAAGAAAAAGTCGAAGAATTGCCAAACTCAGAAGAAGTCACAGAGGAAGAGAATTTTGAGTATGAAGGAACTGTCGAAGAAAATAGTTGTGAAGTTCTTGAAGCAGAAAGGCCTCAAGTAGAAGAAACTGTTCAGGAAAAATATGACCGCAGTCTTAAGAAAACTCGTACAGGCTTCGGAGCTCGCTTGAACGCTTTCTTTGCCAATTTTCGCTCTGTTGATGAAGAATTTTTCGAGGAACTGGAAGAACTGCTGATTATGAGTGACGTTGGTGTTCAAGTCGCTTCTAACTTAACAGAGGAGCTACGTTACGAAGCCAAGCTTGAAAACGCAAAGAAACCTGACGCACTTCGTCGTGTCATCATTGAGAAATTGGTTGAGCTTTATGAAAAGGATGGTAGCTACGATGAAAGTATCCACTTCCAAGATGGCTTGACAGTCATGCTCTTTGTTGGTGTTAATGGTGTTGGGAAAACAACTTCTATCGGGAAGCTAGCTCACCGCTACAAACAAGCAGGTAAGAAGGTCATGTTGGTTGCGGCAGATACCTTCCGCGCAGGGGCAGTAGCCCAGCTAGCTGAATGGGGTCGTCGTGTGGACGTTCCAGTTGTGACTGGACCTGAAAAAGCTGATCCAGCCAGCGTGGTCTTTGATGGCATGGAACGTGCCGTGTCTGAAGGTATCGATATTCTTATGATTGATACTGCTGGTCGTCTGCAAAACAAGGACAACCTCATGGCTGAGTTGGAAAAGATTGGTCGTATCATCAAACGTGTCGTGCCAGAAGCGCCTCATGAAACCTTCTTAGCACTTGATGCATCAACAGGTCAAAATGCCTTGGTACAGGCTAAAGAATTTTCAAAAATCACCCCTTTGACAGGAATCGTCTTGACTAAGATTGATGGAACTGCTCGAGGTGGTATGGTTCTAGCCATTCGTGAAGAACTCAATATTCCTGTAAAATTGATTGGTTTTGGTGAAAAAATCGATGATATTGGAGAGTTTAACTCAGAAAACTTTATGAAGGGTCTCTTGGAAGGCTTAATCTAATCAGAAGCAAAAATCCTGCAAGGTACAAACTTGCAGGATTTTTTTATTCTAAACGACCATCTTGACGATAGGCGATATCTGGTTGCCAAGTCCATTTGGCATCGAATTTTTCAAGTAAGTCAAAGCTGGCTTGAGGTCCCATGCTTCCAGCTTTATAATCATGAAGTGGGGCACCATTTTCAGCCCAGAGCTCTTCGATACGGTCAATCAATTTCCATGACGCACCAACTTCATCCCAGTGGCTAAAGTTAGTTGAGTTATTATTTAGGACATCATAAATCAATTTCTCGTATGGTTCTGGAGAAGCACCAGTTGCGGTCGCGTCTGTACGGTAATCAAGTGAGTTCGGAGCTAAGCTGAATTCTTCTCCTACTTGCTTCCCATTTAGGCTAAGAGAGAAGCCTTCTGTTGGTTGGATATAGATGGTCAAAATGTTTGGAGCAAGTGGTTCTCCAAAGATAGAATCCATTTGTTTAAAGACGATGTTGACATGAGTTCCTTTTTCAGTCAGACGTTTACCAGTACGGAAGAAGAAAGGAACACCACGGAAGCGATCGCTATCTACAAAGAAAGCACCAGATGCAAAGGTTTCAGTTGTTGATTCTGGATTTACATTTGGCTCGCTACGGTAAGAGATGTATTTCATGCCATCAATCTTACCTGAACGGTATTGACCACGGATAAAGTGTTCTTTAAGCTCTTCATCTGTTGGATGATAGAGGTTTTTAAAGACCTTAATCTTTTCAGCACGAATCTCGTCTTTTGTGAAGCTTGCTGGCTTGTCCATGGCAAGGAGAGAAAGAAGTTGTAGTGTATGGTTTTGTACCATGTCACGGAGGGCACCAGATTGGTCATAGTAGCCACCACGTTCTTCTACACCCAAGCGCTCCGCAAAGGTAATTTGAACATTGTCGATAAAGTCTTTGTTCCAAACGTTTTCAAAAATCAAGTTTGCAAAGCGAACTGCAAAGATACTTTGGATCATTTCCTTACCAAGATAATGGTCAATACGGAAAATTTGTTCTTCGTCAAATGTTGCTAGGAGCTCGTCATTTAACTTGCTTGCAGTTGCGTAATCTGTACCAAATGGTTTTTCAACGATTAAGCGCTCAAAACCTTTACCGTCCACAATGCTTTCAGACTTGAGGTGTTTGGCGATAGTTCCAAAGAACTGAGGTGCCATAGATAAGAAGAAGAGCTTGTTGTGTTCAGCTTGGTACTTGTCATTTAGTTCAGCCTGCAATTGACGCAAAGCAATGTAGTGTTCTGTATCATTGACATCATGACTTTGATAGTAGAAGTGACTAGCAAACTCTTGAGCTTGTTCAGTACTATCTGCCAAATCAAGGATTGATTCGACTACAACAGATTCAAAATATTCCTTGCTCCAAGGACGACGAGCAGTTCCAATAACGGCAAAGTGCTTGGAAAGATTGCCGGATTTATATAGTCTAAAAAGGGAAGGGTAGAGCTTGCGTTTAGCCAGGTCTCCACTCGCACCAAAAATTGTAACAATAACCTTAGATGACATCTAGCTACCTAATTTCTATTTTTATTCCTAGTCTTGCTAGGTATGAGGAAACCTCATTTCATAAACTTAATTCTAACATAATTTTCCTAAAAATCAAAAAATCCAATACGAGATAGAAAAAAACTGCAAGGAAATCCTTACAGTTTGAGTTTAGACGTTTAAGACCTTGTCCAAGAACTCTTTCAGACGTGGGTGCTGTGGGTTATCAAAGATTTGATCAGGTGTTCCGTCTTCAAGGAATTCACCATCTGCAGTAAAGATAACGCGGTTGGCAACCTGACGAGCAAATCCCATCTCATGGGTTACGATAATCATGGTCATACCTTGCTCAGCCAATTCCTTCATAACGTTTAGTACGTCTCCGACCATCTCAGGGTCAAGGGCTGAAGTTGGTTCATCAAAGAGCATGATGTCTGGATTCATTGCTAGTCCACGAGCGATAGCCACACGTTGTTTTTGACCACCTGATAGGCTATCTGGGTTAGCATTAGCTTTATCTGCTAGTCCAACCTTCTCAAGCAACTCCATTCCCAATTCCTCAGCTTCTTCCTTAGTCATCAACTTGTGCTCAATTGGAGCAAAAGTAATGTTGTCCAATACAGACATATGTGGGAAAAGATTGAAGTGTTGGAACACCATTCCGATATTTTCACGGACGTGGTCAACATTGGTTGTTTTTTCAGTTAAGTCATAGCCGTTCACAGTGATATGGCCGCTAGTGACTTCTTCAAGAAGATTAAGGCTACGAAGGAAGGTTGACTTACCAGAACCTGAAGGACCGATGATACAAACAACATCTCCTTCATAGAACTTAGTCGTAATTCCTTTTAGGACTTCATTTTTTCCGTAGTTTTTGTGTAAATCATTTACATCAATTTTTAATTTTGCCATTAACGAATCCTCTTTTCTAAGCGTTTCGCTAGTCTAGTCAAAAGTGTGATAATTACAAGATAGAAGATAGCAAGGATTGCATACATCTTGAAACTTTGGTAGTTACGGGCGATGATAATCTTACCAGTTTGGAAGAGTTCAACCAAACCGATAGCAGATACGATGGTTGTATCTTTAAGAGCGATAACGAATTGGTTAACAAAGTTTGGCAACATCAATTTAGTTGCTTGTGGCAAGATAATCTTACGCATGGTTTTTCCATAAGAGATACCCAAGCTTCGGCTGGCTTCCATTTGGCCAACTGGAACGGCCTGAATACCACCACGAACGATTTCAGCGATATAAGCAGCCGCATTGAGTGAGAGGGCAATGGTACCGGCTACGAAGTCGTTAATTGGACTTTGTTGGCCTGTAATAGACTCGATGAAGTTTGGAATTCCCCAGAAGATGAAGGCTGCAAGAATCATCAAAGGAATACCACGGATAACGTCAACGAAAATCTCAGAAATCACACGAAGAGATTTGTAGGGGCTGACACTAAACATACCGAAGATAATCCCGATAACAATAGCAATAGCAAATGAGATAAGAGCTAGAGCAAGAGTGATACCAAGCCCGCTAAGGAGTTGTTTGTAGTTGTTTTGAAGCAAGCCCCAGATAGTTGTTTCATCAACAGTGCTTGTTGAAGCAGTTGAAGACTCACTAGCTAGGTATTTATCAAGAATCTTTTGGAATTCACCGTTTGCTTTAAGGTTAGCAAGTCCGTTGTTGAACATTTCAATCAATTCTGGATTTGCTCCTTTTTTAACAGCAAAGGCTGTTTCACCGATTGGAGTTCCAGCGATTGGTGTTTTCAATTTTTGCCCTTGGCTGATAGAATATTTGAGAACAGGCTCATCATCCATAACGGCATCAATGGCCCCAGTGTTTAAACTATCATACATTGACGAACCATCAGCAAAGGTTTTGATTTTGTAGCCGTATTTGCTTTGATTTTCAGTTAGGAAGGTTTGAGAAGCAGTTCCGTTTTTAACACCGACTGTCTTCCCTTTCAAATCTTCATAAGAAGCAATGGTGCTTGATTCTTTGACACCTAGGATAGTATTTGCAGTGTAGTATGATTCTGAGAAGTCAAAAGTTGCCTTACGAGCATCTGTGACAGACATACCAGCAATGATACCATCTGCTTGACCAGCTTGGACAGCACTGATCGCAGCATCGAAACCAGGGTTGATGATTTCAATTTCAAAACCTTGGTCTTTAGCGATGGCCTTAATCAATTCCATATCAATACCAGTAAATTGGTTGCTTGAATTTTGGAAAACAAAAGGTGCAAAAGAAGAATCGCTGGCAATGATGTATTTAGCTTTAACAGGAATAGCTTTTAAGCCTGCAAGAGTAGTTGTAGTTGGCACTGCTGAAGATGATGAAGCAGTCCATTTCTTGATGATTTTATCAAGACTACCATCTTTTTTCATTTCAGCCAAGGCTTGGTTAAATTCAGTAACTAGGTGCTCGTATTTGCTACCTTTTTTAACACCGAAAGCAAAGCTACCTACAGCTTCCCCATCCATTTCAATATGGAGGTCTTGACCTTGGTTGATGGCATACTCGATAACAGGTTTGTCATCCATCATGGCATCGATGGCACCAGCACTCAAGCTGTTGTTCATCAAATCACTAGTGTCAAATGTTTTAATAGTGAAGCCGTATTTATCTTTGATTGTTTCAAGGAAACGTTGAGCGGCTGTTCCGTTTTTAACACCAACGGTTTTGCCGGTTAATTGGTCATATTTACTAATCTTGTGTGCCTTTGTAGTAGCAATGACAACTTTTGTATCATAGTAAGTATCAGACATGGTGAAGACTTTTTCACGTTCTTTCGTCTTTGTCATCCCCGCCATGATAGCGTCGGCTTGCCCAGCTTGAACTGCATTTACTGCTGCATCAAATCCAGGATAGGACATCTGAATGTTCCATCCTTTAATCTCAGCGACTTTGTTGATAATGTCAACATCAATTCCTTTATAAGTTTGATCTGAATCTTTAAACTCAAAAGGTGCATAGGCGGTATCAGAAACAATCTTAATTGTCTCTGCTTTCGCAATACCTAATGAGAAAATTGGGAATAAAATTAGCAAAAATGCTAGAAATTTTTTCTTCATTTTTAGTCTCCTTTTCCGAATATTTTCCCATTATATCAGAAAAAGTAAAAAAAGGCAAATTTTTATATTTCTGTGTCAGAAAATATAACATTGTTTTTTTCCTTTTCTTTCTTGAATTGCTACTATAAAGTGCTATAATAATAGTATATATAGAAGAAAAGAGGACAGGGATATGAAGAACAAAAGAATATTTAAAGACTTCCAAGCTTCAAAAATGAGTTTAAACATTTACACAAGCCCCTTGTTAGCCTTTGCTTTTGTCTTCATAGGAGAGTTTGTGGCTTATACTCTGTATGGTATTAGTTTGTTAGCTCTCATCGGACTTGCTAGAAATTTTGGAGAGGCTGGTCAAAATCTTGCAACCTACTTGCAGACATTGCAACAGAGCTTGACGGATAAAACAAGTGACTTTCATTTAATTTTAGAATTGCTGGCCTTTGGGTTTATTCTCAACACTGTGTTCAGATGGACTAGAAAAGTTGAGAAAAGACCTATTCGAACCTTGGGATTTTATAGAGAAAATTTCCTCAGCAGTCTTCTGAAAGGATTTGGCTTAGGCCTGGCACTTTTTCTTCTGACCTTGTTAGGATTAGTAGCCTTGGGGCAATATCGTTTGGAGTCCATTCACTTGAATCCTTATTCGCTTGCCTTTGTTATTTTTACCATTCCGTTTTGGATTTTACAGGGGACAGCAGAAGAAGTGGTGTCCCGTGCTTGGCTCCTTCCTCAATTGGCCTCAAGAACCAATCTAAAACTTGCTGTTCTTATATCTAGCATGTTCTTTACCCTGCTTCATATGGGCAATTCTGGTCTAACACCACTATCTCTAGTGAATCTCTTCTTATTCGGAGTTGCCATGTCACTTTACCTCCTCAAAACAGATACAGTTTGGGGTGTAGCAGGTATTCATGGGGCTTGGAATTTTGCTCAGGGCAATCTCTTTGGGATTTTAGTTAGTGGTCAACCATCAGGAACGTCATTGATGACCTTTTTACCACAAGGCGATCAGAGCTGGCTATCAGGAGGATCTTTTGGGATTGAAGGTTCTATCATGACAAGTTTAGTCTTGCTACTGCTGATTGTCTATCTTGGCTATAAATTAAAGAAAGAAAATGAAAGGATGTGACTTCGGTCCGTCCTTTTCTTCGTGAAAATGCTACAAGTATGCTAAAATAGGAATAGCACATGGAGAGAGGATTCTTATGATTAACCGCATTACAGATAATCAATTTAAACTAGTATCAAAATATCAACCATCAGGAGATCAACCTCAAGCTATTGAGCAGTTGGTTGATAATATCGAGGGGGGAGAAAAAGCTCAGATTCTGATGGGGGCGACTGGAACAGGGAAGACCTATACTATGAGTCAGGTCATTTCCAAAGTTAATAAACCAACTCTGGTCATCGCCCACAATAAGACTCTGGCAGGACAGCTCTATGGAGAATTTAAGGAATTTTTCCCTGAAAATGCTGTTGAGTACTTCGTATCTTACTATGATTATTACCAACCTGAGGCCTATGTCCCTTCCAGTGACACCTATATTGAAAAGGACAGCTCTGTCAATGACGAGATTGATAAGCTCCGCCACTCAGCGACTTCGGCCCTACTGGAGCGTAATGATGTTATTGTCGTGGCTTCAGTCTCTTGTATCTATGGTTTGGGTTCGCCCAAGGAATACGCTGATAGTGTCGTGAGTCTCCGTCCTGGTCTAGAGATTTCTCGTGATAAACTCTTGAATGACTTGGTCGATATTCAGTTTGAGCGCAATGATATTGATTTCCAACGGGGAAGATTTCGTGTGCGTGGGGATGTGGTGGAGATTTTCCCAGCATCTCGTGATGAACACGCCTTTCGAGTAGAATTTTTTGGAGACGAAATTGACCGTATCCGTGAGGTTGAGGCTCTGACAGGTCAGGTCTTGGGAGAAGTGGATCATTTGGCGATTTTCCCTGCGACTCACTTTGTGACCAATGACGACCATATGGAGGATGCTATTGCCAAGATTCAAGCAGAACTAGAAGAGCAACTAGCTATCTTTGAGAAGGAAGGCAAACTGCTTGAAGCCCAGCGTTTGAAACAGCGGACAGAGTATGATATCGAAATGCTGCGTGAGATGGGCTATACCAATGGGGTTGAGAACTATTCACGTCACATGGATGGACGGAGTGAGGGCGAGCCTCCTTATACCCTTCTCGACTTCTTCCCAGATGATTTCTTAATTATGATTGATGAGAGCCACATGACCATGGGGCAAATCAAGGGCATGTACAATGGAGACCGTTCGCGTAAAGAAATGCTGGTTAATTATGGTTTCCGTTTGCAATCAGCCTTGGACAATCGTCCTCTCCGTCGTGAAGAATTTGAAAGCCATGTGCACCAGATTGTTTACGTTTCAGCGACACCTGGTGACTATGAAAATGAACAGACCGAGACTGTGATTGAGCAAATCATTCGTCCGACAGGTCTTTTGGATCCTGAGGTAGAAGTCCGTCCGACTATGGGACAGATTGATGATCTCTTAGGTGAAATCAATGCCCGTGTTGAAAAGAACGAACGAACCTTTATCACCACCTTGACCAAGAAAATGGCAGAGGACTTAACCGACTACTTCAAGGAAATGGGTATCAAGGTCAAGTACATGCACTCGGATATCAAGACTTTAGAGCGGACAGAGATTATCCGTGACCTGCGTTTGGGTGTCTTTGATGTCTTGGTCGGAATCAACCTGCTCCGTGAAGGAATTGACGTTCCTGAAGTGAGCCTCGTAGCGATTCTCGATGCTGACAAAGAAGGTTTCCTTCGTAACGAGCGTGGACTCATCCAGACCATTGGACGCGCTGCCCGTAACAGCGAAGGCCATGTCATCATGTATGCGGACACGGTTACCCAGTCTATGCAACGTGCCATTGATGAAACGGCTCGTCGTCGGAAAATCCAGATGGCTTATAATGAAGAGCATGGTATTGTACCTCAGACAATCAAGAAGGAAATCCGTGACCTGATTGCTGTAACTAAGGCAGTTGCTAAGGAAGAAGACAAGGAAATCGATATCAATAGCCTAAACAAACAAGAACGCAAAGAACTAGTCAAGAAACTAGAGAAACAAATGCAAGAAGCCGTCGAAGTGCTTGATTTTGAACTAGCAGCTCAGATTCGTGATATGATGTTGGAAGTCAAGGCGTTGGGGTAGGTTTTGGAAGGAGACAAAATGGAAAAGTTAAATTATTTTACAGGTAAATTTAGTAAATCTGAATTAGAAGATCATTTTGATTCCTTGAATGAAGAAAAACTGAAATCCGAACTTGAAAATTTTATAAATCAATATTTAAAATTATCTGAAGAAGAACAATTGAAATGTGTTGAACTTGTTCTTTATATTTTTAGTGATTTTGAAGAGAAGATTGATAAAATTATCCAAAAAAAGATTTTAGAGTCCATAAATAAAATACTATCAAATAATTCACAAGTATATAGTTGGAGTGTATGCTTTAGGTATTTAGATTCTCTTTATTATTATTTATTTGAACCAAAAGAATATGAAGAATATTCTATATTGTTTGAAAATGAGAGTTATTTCTTTAAAATTATTGATTTAGTATTAAAAGATAATCTAGAGAATAGTAAAATGATTTATTCGGATTTGCTTTCAGTTTTTGTTCCACTATTTAGACAGAAAAGTTTACCAGAAGAAAGAAGGAACTATTTTAAAAGTGAATTAGAACCGTTCATCAACTTTATATTTGAAAATATTGATTTTGAAAATATTGATTTTGAAAATATTGATTTTAATTATACTAGATATTGGTATTTTAGATTAGATGAGCTTGTTTCAATTTTTCAATTTGAGCACTTAAAGATAATAAATAAATATTTTATTGATAATCCACAAGCTGAAGATATTGATGACTATCTAGATTTTGTGTCAAGACACTTTGATGTTGTAATTAATGATTCGATTGATGTTGTTCGAAAGATAGCAGAAGAAAATAATTCTGATATAATTCGAGATCAAGCAATTAAGTTAATTGAGAAGTATGATAATGCTTACTCGAATGAGAAAAGTTATTCAGAATCAATCTCCTCGTTAGATGCTAAGCAACTTTTAAAACAAGCAGATAATGTTATCTCCTATATACGTTCTAAATTAACTGTTGACGCTGAAGAGTTGAAAAAAATAGGTTCTTTTGGACATTATACTAAGATTGATACTTTAACAAATTTTCTTATAAAAGCAGACTGGAAAAATGAAAACAATTCTGAAACTCAACCTCCATTTTTACGACTGACTAATCTAAAACAGTTAAATGACCCGATGGAAGGAAGAGTAATATATGATTATTTGGGTATAGATAATACGTTTTTCAAACAATATCAAACTTCCAATGTTTTTATATCTTCTCTAACCACGGTATCTGATAGTTTACCTATGTGGAAGGAATATGCTGATTCATCTCAGGGAGCATTTCTTGAATATGATCTGTCTTATCTTGAAGATATAGTTGCTCATAAATCGATAGAGTTTGTTAAAGTTCATTATTTAGATTTAATGTCCGAGAATAAAGAAGAAACAGATGTTGGTAAATCTCTTGATAATTTAAAACAGCTATTTGAAAAATTGCAAGAGCTGGAAGCTGAAAAAGAATTGATAAGTTTTGCTGAGAAATTGAAGAAGATTTCTTACCTTTTCAAAGTTAAAGACTATGAGTATGAAATAGAGTATCGCATTTTAATTAATTTAGATGATACAGCTATACAAAATATTATTAAAAGAGATGCTAATGATTCATCAAATGAGAAGTACTTTAAGAAAGAAGAAATTGGGTTAGAAGTTTTTGATAAAGTTAACTATAAAGATTTTAGAAAGTATATTGTATTAAGTTCGAAAGACAATGGCAGATATGATTTATTTGTATACATCAATTTACTTCCTTTGAAATACTCAAAAGTTATTCTAGGACCAAAGGTTACGGATGCAGATTATATTGCTCCTTATCTCAAACTTGCTAATCCTGATATAGAGATAGAAAGTTCGAAAATTCCTTATCGTTGAGTTGATGATAACTTAAAGCAGAAGGTGTTTTAGAGAATTTAGTGAGATTAAAATGAATTGCTCAATCCCTTTATCATGAAGTCCGAAGTAAAATATAACGAAGATATGTTTTAATAACTTAGAAAGCGAGTAAATTTATGTCCCGTTCCCAATTAACGATTTTAACAAACATTTGTCTGATTGAAGATCTTGAAACCCAGCGCGTGGTTATGCAGTATCGCTCTCCTGAAACTAATCGCTGGTCTGGTTATGCCTTTCCTGGAGGTCATGTTGAAAATGGTGAGGCTTTTGCGGAGTCTGTCATTCGTGAAATCTATGAAGAAACAGGGTTGACTATCCAAAATCCTCAACTTGTCGGCATTAAAAATTGGCCTCTGGATACAGGTGGGCGCTATATTGTCATTTGTTACAAGGCGACTGAGTTCTCTGGTAGCCTTCGCTCTTCAGATGAAGGAGAAGTTTCTTGGGTGAAAAAAGACCAGATTCCAAACTTGGATCTGGCCTATGATATGTTACCCTTGATGGAGATGATGGAAGCTCCTGACAAATCTGAATTTTTCTACCGCCACCGTACAGATGATGGCTGGGAGAAAGAAACTTTTTAGTTCTATGATTAGTCGATAGGTGTTATCTTTTAAAGTAAGGTACTGAAATATAGGCTAAGTATGGTGGTGTAAGTCAACTGAATATCTCTAAATTTCTTATTATTCTTTTCGATCTATATTTTGAACAATCTCCACCTTCAATGTTGAAATCGGAGAGTGTTTTGTTTTATGGTATAATCTTAAAATATGAAAGGAAGTATCAGAAAATGGATGATAAAGTAATTGAACAATATAAAAGTCATGATAATCTTGATATTCGAGTAGAATTGCATAAGAACTATTCAAAAAATAAATTAGGATTTAACAATTGGATATTTTCCAACTACCAAATCACTAATGAAGTAAAGGTTCTAGAATTGGGATGTGGTACAGGAGAACTGTGGAAAAGTAATAGTGATTCTATAGATAAAATGAAGCAGTTGGTTATTACAGATTTTTCTAAAGATATGGTGAGAACAACGAGGTCAGTGATTGGAAATAGAGACAATGTTAACTATGAAATAATGGATATTCAAAAGATTTCTTTTGAGGATGAAACGTTTGATATTGTTATTGCTAATATGCTTCTACATCATGTCAATGATATTCCTAAAGCTCTTTCTGAGGTGAATAGAGTCTTAAAAACAGGAGGAATTTTTTACTGTGCTACATTTGGTGAAAATGGAGTTGTAGATTATTTGTCAAGTTTATTTAAAGATGATGTTAATCAAGATTTGGAAAATAAAACGTTTACTTTACAAAATGGCAAAAGGTACCTGAGTAGGTATTTTAACTCTGTCGATACATTACTCTATGATGATGAGTTACAGGTAACTAGCATAGATGATCTAGTTAAATACATCCAATCCTTTAAAGGAATTTCAGAAATAGGTTCGCTAGAAGAAAAAGTCATTCGTAAAAGATTAGAAGTACATTTTTATAAAGGTGAGTTAATTATTCCTAAAGAATATGGTATGTTTATTGCTCGAAAGTAAAATTAAGGAGAAGCTTTTCAATATACAATCAAGCGGATAGTCTTTAGAGCATACTCCAGCTGGTTCTATATAAAAGTCTCAACTTTTTGGATTTGAAGAAGTTTCTTGGGTGCAAAAAGACCAGCTTCCAAACTTAGATCTGGCGTATGATATGTTACCTTTGATGGAAATGATGGAAGCTCCTGACAAATCAGAGTTTTTCTATCACCACCGTACAGAAGATGGCTGGGAGAAGGAAATCTTTTAGTCTTTTACTAAATAACCAAGTTGGTCCAAGGCCTCTTCGATATAGTGGAGGTCTTGTTGTGTTTCCTGCCTAATAGTAATAGAAGATTAGGGAAAAAAGTAAATACTCTAAAATAAATTTAAAATATTTCTAAAAAAGTATTGACAAAAACAAAGAAAACGCTTACTATATAAATAAGGGAACGGTTCCATAATATAAAAAGGAGGAGTGATGACTACAATAAAACAGGTTGCTGAAGAAGCTGGAGTATCAAAATCAACAGTTTCAAGATATATTTCGAAAAAAGGCTATGTCGGAGATGATGCTAGGGAAAAGATAAAAAATGCTATCAAGAAATTAAATTACACGCCGAATGTATTAGCACAATCTTTGAAAACTAAAAAAAATCAAATGGTAGGACTCTTATTGCCAGATATTTCTAATCCCTTCTTCCCAAGATTGGTTCGAGGGGCTGAATCATATTTGAAAGATAAAGGTTATAGGATTATGGTTGGTACTATTTCAGATCATGATTCGTTAGAAGAATATATAAACCTTTTGTTAAAAACAAATGCAGCTGGCATTATAACGACACTTGACTTTACAAAGGAATTTCCAAATCTGACGTTACCTGTTGTTGTGGTTGACCGGATTAGTAAAGATACAGGTTACGGTGTCTTTTCTGATAATCAGTTGGGTGGACGTTTGGCTGCTAAAGCAATTTGGAAAGCTGGCGCTAAGCAAGTTATGATTATTAAAGTTTTAGATGATAAAGCTGAGAACATTGCGGAACGATTTGAAGCAAGTTTAAACTATTTGAGGGATAAATCTTTAGAGATTCGTATTGAAGAAAGTGAAACGTTTGAGTTTGAAAAAATTCAAAAAGAAGCTAAAGAGAATCTAAAAAGAAATCCAAATATTGATAGTATTATAGCACCTTCTGATATTCATGCGATAGCTTATATTCATGAAATTTTAGCAATTGGTAAAAAAATTCCAGATGATATTCAAATTATTGGTTACGATGATATTGTACTTAGTCAATTTATTTACCCTTCTTTATCAACTATTCACCAATCATCATATAAAATGGGAGAACAGGCTGCAAAGCTAATCTATAATATGGCAAATAAGTTCTCTATAGATGAAGTTAAAATTAAACTACCTGTTAGATACGTAGAAAGAAATACATTAAGGAGAAAGTAATGAGTAAAATTGTTGTTGTTGGAAGTATTTCAATGGACTTAGTTATGAGAACAAAAAGAATTCCAGAAGGAGGTGAAACGATTTTTGGGGATTCATTTAATATAGTTCCAGGGGGAAAAGGTGCAAATCAGGCTGTAGCTATTGGTAGATTATCCAGTGTAGAAGATAATATTTACATATTTGGGAACGTTGGGGAAGATATTTTTTCAGCAGATTTACTAGGTAATCTGCAAAATAATAATGTTTCTATAGAACATGTGGGAACGGTACCACAATCTACAGGAGTTGCACAAATTACTTTATATGGAGGTGATAATAGGATTATTTATTATCCCGGAGCGAATAATTTAGTTAAAACAAATGATTGGAAAAATGAGTGGAAATTGATTAGTGATGCAAGTATTGTTGTATTACAAAATGAAATACCACATGAAGCCAACTTATGTATAGCTAAATTTTGTCAAGAAAATAAAGTTAAGGTGCTTTACAATCCTGCACCAGCTAGAGAAACAGACATAGAGATGATTCCTTTTTGTGATTTTATTACTCCTAATGAGCATGAATGTTCAGAGCTTTTTCCAGATAAGAAATTAGAAGAAATTATTAAAATTTATCCTAATAAAATGATTGTGACATTAGGAGTTGAAGGTTCTATTTATTATGATGGGACAGTAGTTCAGAAGATTCCTGCCATAAAAGCAGAAGTAGTTGATACTACAGGAGCAGGAGATACGTTTAATGGTGCTTTTGCTTATGCTATCTCAAAAGGAAAAGAGATGAATGTTGCATTGTCCTTTGCAACGATTGCTTCACATCTTTCTGTTCAAAGATTTGGAGCGCAAGGAGGCATGCCGAGTTTGAAAGAAATAAAGGAGCATTCAGGATATGAAGAAATATGGGATTTTAAATAGTAATTTAGCAAAACTAGCTGATGATTTAGGTCATATGGATTTGGTTTGTATCGGAGATTTAGGATTGCCAGTTCCAAAAGGTGTTGATAAAATTGATTTAGCATTAAGAAAAGGTAGCCCAAGTTTTTTAGAAGTTTTAAAAGAATATTCAGATAATGTACTTATTGAAAAAATTTTTTTAGCAGAAGAAATTAAAGAAAAAAACAAAGAACAGTGGCAAGCAGTTCTAGATCTTTTAGAATCGAATATAATTATTGAATATATTAGTCATGAAGAATTGAAAGCTATGAATACTAAAGTTAAGGCAGTTATTCGCACTGGGGAAGATACACCATATTCGAATATAATCTTGCAATCAGGAGTTATTATTTAGAAGGGAGTTGCCTATGAAAATTGAAATGAAGAACATTTCAAAATCTTTTGGGAATAATCGTGTTTTAGAAAGTATTGATTTGGTTCTTAATTCAGGAGAAGTTCATGCTTTAATGGGAGAGAATGGTGCAGGCAAATCAACCTTAATGAATATTTTAACTGGACTTTTTCCAGCTACTTCAGGAACTATTTTTATTGATGGTAAAGAAAAAACATTTTCTAATCCTCAAGAGGCAGAACGGTTTGGACTGAGTTTTATTCATCAAGAAATGAATACTTGGCCAGATATGACTGTACTTGATAATCTTTTTTTAGGAAGAGAAATTAAAAATTCGATTGGGTTTCTAGATAAAGCTAGTATGGAAATGAAAGCTAAAGAAGCATTTAAACGTCTTAATATCTCTATTCCTCTCGATGCATTCATTGGTCAATTATCAGTCGGACAACAACAAATGATAGAAATAGCAAAATGTTTATTATCAGAGGTTTCCTTGTTAATTATGGATGAACCCACAGCAGCTTTAACTGATCGTGAAACTGAAACACTTTTTAAAGTGATAGAAGGATTAAAATCTGATGGTGTAGGTATTGTGTATATTTCACATCGGATGGAAGAAATCTTTAAGATTACAGATCTTATAACTGTTATGAGGGATGGGTTTGTAATTGATACCAAGAAAACGAAGTTTACTAATGCAGATGAATTAGTTCAGAAGATGGTAGGCCGTGAATTAGAAGATTATTATCCAGAAAAAAAGGCTGAGATTGGGAATATTGTTTTTCAAGCTAAGAATCTTTCTGGTGATGCTTTTACGGATATTTCTTTCTATGTACGTCAAGGGGAAATTCTTGGTTTTTCTGGTTTGATGGGTGCTGGTCGTACTGAAATAATGCGAGCAATTTTTGGAATTGATTCTTTAAAATCTGGTCAAATTATAATAAACGGAGAACAACTGATAATTAAAAATCCTTTTGAAGCAATTAAGCATGGAATTGGTTTCTTAACAGAAGATCGTAAAGATGAGGGATTGATTTTAGATTTTTCTATTAAAGATAATATGACTTTACCTAGTACTCGTGATTTTGTTAAAAATGGCATTTTCGATAATAAAACAAGTGGTATATTTGTACAACGCTTAATTGATAGGTTACAAATTAAATCAGGTTATCCAGATAAGGAAGTTGGGACACTTTCTGGTGGTAATCAACAGAAAGTAGTTTTAGCAAAATGGATAGGTATTGCACCAAAAGTACTGATTTTAGATGAGCCAACTCGTGGGGTAGATGTTGGAGCTAAGCGTGAAATTTACCAATTAATGAATGAATTAGCTGAACGAGGTGTACCGATTATTATGGTCTCTTCAGATTTACCAGAAGTGATTGGAGTCAGTGATCGCATTATGGTCATGCATGAAGGTAGAATTAGTGGGGAATTAACACGTCGAGAAGCTACACAAGAAAAAGTTATGCAACTAGCTACAGGAGGACAATAGTGTGAAAAATACTATGAAGTACATGTCAGAATTGACAACGGTAATAGCATTGATAATTTTAATGGCTGTCATCACTATTATCAATTCAAATTTTTTAACAGCAAATAATCTGTTAAATTTACTATTGCAAGTAACATCAAATGCACTGATTGCTTTTGGAATGACTTTTGTTATTCTAACAGGTGGAATCGATTTATCAGTAGGATCAATTTTAGCCTTATCCAGCGCGCTAACAGCAGGTTTATTAGGATCTGGAATGCCTGTTACGTTAGCAATTCTCATCTCTTTAATTTTGGGTTGCATTCTAGGTATGATGAATGGGTTATTGATTTCCTACGGGAAATTAGCTCCATTTATCGTCACTTTAGCGACTATGACTATTTTTAGGGGAGCAACACTTGTTTATACAAATGGGAATCCTATTACAAAAGGATTAAGTGATACATTCTTATTTCAATTTTTGGGGCAAGGTTACATAGTAGGAATTCCATTTCCTGTAATTATTATGTTTATTGTATTTATTGTTTTATATGTTTTACTTCATAAAACAGCATTTGGTAAATCTGTATATGCTATAGGGGGGAATGAAAAAGCAGCATATATATCAGGTGTGAAATTAAATAAAGTGAAAATTATCATTTATTCAATATCAGGTATTATGGCTTCAATTTCTGGATTAATTATAACATCACGCTTAAGTTCTGCTCAACCAACAGCAGGTGCTAGTTATGAAATGGATGCTATTGCAGCTGTTGTTCTTGGAGGAACCTCTTTATCTGGAGGTAAAGGTCGTATACTTGGGACTCTAATAGGTGCTTTAATTATTGGAGTTTTGAATAATGGACTTAATATTATTGGTGTTTCAGCATTTTGGCAACAAGTAGTAAAAGGAGTTGTAATCTTAATTGCTGTTCTGATTGATCGTTTTAAAGTTGTAAAACAGTAGAATAATTTTCAATTTTTTTGGAAATAGTAACAATTTATTAGATGACGTACAATAATCGGGATTGAAACTATCCCTATAGATATATATTACGAGGAGTAATAACATGAAAAATATTAAAAAAATTAGCATTTTTGCTTTGTTTGTAACATTTATTTTTGCTTTAGTAGCTTGTGGAAAAACTGGTTTAGGAAATTCATCAAATGATAATAAATCTACGACTCAAAAGTCGGCAAAAGAATTAAAATTAGGAGTTTCTATTTCTACTACTAACAATCCTTATTTTGTGGCTATGAAAGATGGCCTTGAAAAAGCTGCAGGGGAAAAAGAAGTAACTTTGAAGATAGCAGATGCACAAGATGATGCTGCTAGACAAGCAGATGATATTCAAAATTTTATTAGTCAAAATGTAGATGCTTTACTAATTAATCCAGTTGATTCTGATGCAATTGTTACATCTATTAAAGCTGCTAATAATGCAAACATTCCGGTAATCTTAATTGACCGCGGTAGTAATGGTGGTGAAGTCTTGACAACTGTTGCTTCTGATAACGTAGAAGCAGGTAAAATGGCTGCAGAATTTATTACCAAGCAATTGGGAGAAAAAGCAAAAACTTTTGAATTATCAGGAGTCCCTGGCGCTTCTGCAACTGTAGATAGAGGTAAAGGATTTGAACAAATTTCAAAGACAAATTTAGATGTTCTTTCTAGTCAATCCGCTAATTTTGATCGCGCAAAAGCTTTGAATACAGCGCAAAATATGATTCAAGGAAACAAAGAAGTACAAGCAATCTTTGCACAGAATGATGAGATGGCGTTAGGAGCTGCACAAGCAGTAAAAGCAGCTGGTCTTAGCAATGTATTAATTGTTGGTATTGATGGTCAACCAGATGCACATGATGCTATTGCAAAAGGTGATATTACTGCCACTATTGCTCAGCAACCAGCTAAGATGGGTGAAATTGCTATTCAATCAGCAATAGATCATTATCAAGGGAAAAAACTGGAAAAAGAAACAGTTTCTCCAATTTATCTTGTGACTAAGGATAATGTTGATCAACATAACTGGTGATATATTTTTAGTAAGCAAGTAGTTGTTAATTTTCATTCAATGTGCTTTTTAAATATCATTGTTACTATTTGAGCTATTGGATTCAAAAAGACCAGATTCCAAACTTGGATCTGGCCTATGATATGCTACCTTTGATGGAGATGATGGAAGCTCCTGACAAATCTGAATTTTTCTACCGCCACCGTACAGAAGATGGCTGGGCGAAGAAAATCTTCTAGTCTTTTACTAAATAACCTAGCTGATCTAAGGCCTCCTCGATATAGTGGAGGTCTTGTTGTGTTTCGGCTTCAACTAGGTGGTAATGGATGCCATCTGTCAATTCAGACAGAGGTCTAAAGTCAGAATGCTCGACTTGTTCAAGAAAATGTTGCACGTCTCGGCGACAAGACAGTTTCAGCAAGGTTTCGATTTCTCCATAAACGGGATGGTCAATCAAAGTGTTTTGAACACGTCCACCATTATCTACGATAGCAAGGAGTTCTTGACCGATTTCTTCAACTTCATGTTTCACTTTGAAAAGTTTGTGAACATAAGGATTGGTTTCAATTTGCTTATAGATGTAGCCACGATTGGTGGATAGGATAGGAGCGCCATCGGCTCTCAAAATTGCAATGTCCTGCACAATGACCTGACGTGTGACATGAAAATGTTCAGCTAAACTTTGGCCGTTGAGGGCTTTAGGAGCTTCTTTCAAGAGTTGGAGCAGGGCTTGTTTGCGATCTTTTGTCATAGTTCTTCCTTTTAACGGCGTTTTCGAAGCACTTTATAGACAGCTAGTGCTAATGTATAGTCTACCATACTATGGATAATTGTGCCAAATCCAACTAGCACAAATAGAACATAGAACATGTTTTCTACATTGGTACCAGAAGTTGCGTAAAAAACGACACAGGCCAATACTTCAGCAAGGGCATGTATAAGCGCTAAAACAAAGTTAAAAATCCAGGAAGATTTTGGTTTATCAAGGGTTTCGGGGAATTTTTGTAGGTAAAGAGCCCCCAAAGTCCCAAAAAAGATATGGGAAAAAGCTCGAAAAACGATAACCATGGGATAGCCAGCCATCAAAAATCCAAAACTAGAGGCTAGGATGACAAAAACAGCCATCAAGGGCGATAAGAACATGGCAATAAAAATAGCGATATGGCTCCCCAAAGTGTAAGAAGCAGGTGGAATGACGATCTTGAAAGGCATAACAATTGGAATCAAAATTGCAATAGCCGTTAAGAGGGCAGTCATTGTCATAAATTGTGTCTTTTTCCGTGTGTTCATAAGAATCTCCTTTTTAACTGTATATACACTAGTATAGTACTATAAACAAGACAATAAAGCAAGGATTTACTTGGGTTTATAGGTCGTTTTTTTAATTAAAGACTCGTAAACATTTCACTAAAAACACAAACTACATCAAACGAAATCTCCACCTTCAGGTTTGAAAGCGGAGATTGTTTTTATTTCTTCAAGGTTTGTAGTCTTGGAACAATAGCTAGGGTTAGAACTGCAGAAATGACTAATTCGGCAATGGAATTTGTTGAGATAACAGTTGCTAGGAGTTTTTGGATATTACCATCAAAGACATTTCCAAAAAGGTAGAAAATTCCACCAAGTACAAAGACTGTGTTGGTAAGTGAACCAAGGGCACCAGCTAAAATCAGACCAGTTTTATTTTTCATCAGTTTATAGACTAGATACGGAGTTAAACCAATCAAAATACGTGGGACAATGGCAATGATAGCTGAGTAGATGTTTCCGTTTGGTACAAATGGGGAGAAGAGGTAGCTTGTCGGTAGAATCGTAATCGTGTTAACTGTCAAGCTAAGAAGTCCCATCAAAAACCCAAGTGTAACCCCAACTCGTGGACCGTAGATAATGCTAGCAATAATCACAGGAATATGAACGATGGTCGGTCTGATTGGGAATGGAAAAAGATTAAAGATAAGTGAGCTTAGAAAATGAATCACAAGCATGGTTGCAAAAAAGATAGCAATAGGTGCAATATTAGAGCGTTTTTTCATCGAGAGTTTCCTTTATTCTTTCTAAAATAATTGTGAGGTCGGCTAAGGCTCCTCGTCCGTGATCTCCACAAGCTAGTAGGGATTCTTTTGGAGCAATCAGCTGATAGCCGTAGCTTTCTAATGTTTTCAGATTAGCCTGAGTTGCTGGATGGTCATACATTTTTGTATTCATAGCTGGTGCGATGAGTTTGGGAATATGACTTGGCAGGGCTAGCGCCGTACTGGTCACCATGTTGTCCGCAAAGCCGTGGGCTAGTTTTGCAATAGTGTTAGCAGTTGCAGGGGACACGATAAATAAATCTGCTTTTTTTCCAAGTTCGATATGATTGACTTGATCTGGATAGGGTTCTTTCATGACATCCAAGTAAACAGGATTCTGTGATAAGACCTGTAGTGTCAAAGGTTGGATAAACTCTGTAGCAGCCTGAGTCATTAAGACTGTGATCTGATTACCTTGTTTTTTAAGCGAACTAACTAAATCTGCCGACTTGTAGGAGGCGATAGACCCCGTTACAGCCAAGAGAATATGTGCCATAGCTTTCCTTTCTATGAATGATAGGCTTGAATTTTTTCAAGGAGGAGTTCTGCAATTTCTTCTTTAGTTTGGACTGTTTGAAGCTCATTTTTCTCAACAAAGATAGCACGATGCTGGTTCGCTGAGATTTGAGTCAGGTCATTTGCAATGATTAAGTCTGCTTGGTTCTTGATAAGACTTTTTCTGGCAATCTCGATGAGATAATCCTCAGAGACATCAACCAGCAGTTTGAAACCAATCAGATGAATAGCAGGATTCCATTCCTTGATTAGAGAGATGATTTTTGGTGTTTTTTTCAGGAATAAAACCTGAATCTCATCAGTCGAAGAAATCTTAGCTTGATGATTTTGCTTGCTTAAAAATTCTTCCAAATTGGAGCTAGCCTGAACTTCCTCAAGCCCTGTCATATAAACAGGAGTGTAGTCAGAAACAGCCATTGAGTGAATCAAGACCTGATAATCCTTAACACGTTCTTGCATTTCAAGAAGAAGGTCGTTTGTATTGTTAATTTCTTGAATGCTTAGGTTGGGATGGGCTTCTGGCTTTAGAGCTCGTTTTGTTGTTATCAAACAAACTTCATGCCCTGCAGCAAGCAAGGTTTCTGTTATGATTTTCCCCAAGCGTCCTGTAGAATGGTTAGTGATAGAGCGGACGCTATCGATAGCTTCACTGGTACCGCCCGATGTAACTAAAATTTTCATAGCACTATTGTACACAAAAATAAACGGTAAGTAAAATGAAAGTGATAAAATTTTGGTAAAAGGAAAGAATATAGTTTCAAACTATAAAGGCATATAAAATTTAAGAAAGGGCTCTAAAAACTTTAAAAATAGGGATATTTACGAACGTTTAGAGAGTTTTTGGATGTTAAAAATCTTGTTTTGTGTTATAATGAATTATCATATAAGAGGTTAGAGGAGTTTTGAATGAAAACAGATATTGAAATCGCACAGAGTATTGAGTTGAAGCCAATCGTTGATGTTGTAGAGAAACTTGGTATTTCTTACGACGATTTGGAGTTGTACGGAAAGTACAAGGCTAAGCTCAGCTTTGATAAAATTCGTGCAGTTGAGAGCAATCCAGTTGGGAAATTGATTCTGGTTACTGCCATCAACCCAACACCTGCAGGTGAAGGAAAATCAACTATTACCATTGGTCTTGCGGATGCCTTGAACAAGATTGGCAAGAAAACCATGATTGCTATCCGCGAACCATCTCTTGGTCCAGTTATGGGTATCAAGGGTGGTGCTGCTGGTGGTGGTTATGCCCAAGTTCTGCCAATGGAGGACATTAACCTTCACTTTACTGGGGACATGCATGCCATTACGACTGCCAATAATGCTCTTTCTGCCTTGATTGACAACCACTTGCACCAAGGGAATGAGCTGGGAATTGACCAACGTCGTATCCTCTGGAAACGCGTTGTGGACTTGAACGACCGTGTTCTTCGTCATGTGACCGTTGGACTTGGTGGCCCTCTAAATGGTATTCCACGTGAGGATGGTTTTGACATTACCGTTGCTTCCGAAATCATGGCCATTCTTTGCTTGGCAACAGACATCGAGGACTTGAAACGCCGTTTGGCTAATATTGTTATCGGTTATCGCTATGATCGTACACCTGTTTCTGTAGGTGATTTGCAGGTTGAAGGTGCCTTAGCTTTGATTTTGAAGGATGCGATTAAGCCAAACTTGGTTCAGACAATTTACGGAACACCTGCCTTTGTGCACGGTGGTCCATTTGCCAATATTGCTCACGGATGTAACTCTGTCTTGGCAACAAGCACAGCCCTTCACTTGGCTGATTACACAGTTACTGAAGCTGGTTTTGGTGCAGACCTTGGTGCCGAGAAATTCCTTGATATTAAGACACCAAACTTGCCAACATCTCCAGATGCAGTAGTTATTGTTGCAACCCTTCGCGCCCTTAAGATGAATGGTGGCGTGGCTAAAGACGCTCTGACTGAAGAAAACGTAGAAGCTGTTCGTGTCGGTTTTGCCAACTTGAAACGTCATGTTGAAAATATCCGTAAATTTGGTGTACCTGCAGTTGTAGCAATCAATGAATTTGTCTCTGATACTGAAGCAGAAATTGCAGCCTTGAGAGAACTCTGTGCCTCAATCGATGTACCAGTTGAACTAGCAAGTGTCTGGGCTGATGGCGCAGAAGGTGGAGTAGCACTTGCCGAAACAGTTGTCAAGACTATCGCTGAAAACCTATCTAACTATAAACGTTTGTATGACAATGACCTTTCTGTCCAAGAAAAGATTGAAAAGATTGTTACTGAAATCTACCGTGGTAGCAAAGTAAACTTTGAGAAGAAAGCTCAAACACAAATCGCTCAAATCGTTCAAAACGGTTGGGACAAATTGCCAATCTGTATGGCTAAAACTCAGTATAGTTTTTCAGATAATCCAAATGCTCTTGGAGCACCAGAAAACTTTGAAATTACCATTCGTGAATTGGTACCAAAATTAGGTGCAGGCTTTATCGTTGCCTTAACTGGTGATGTCATGACCATGCCAGGACTTCCAAAACGACCAGCAGCCCTCAACATGGATGTTGAAAGTGACGGAACAGTTCTAGGCTTGTTCTAATATATTACAATTGACTTTAAATGAGTTTGGAAACACTATCCAAGCTCATTTTCTTATCTAGTTCTAAGGAGTTGTTTTCAGCTAATGAAAGAGTTGCCTGGTAACTTCTAAAACTAACTTCCAGTTTCCCCCAACCTAGCTTTTAGTATGAGAAAAACGCGTGAAATCAGTGGAAATCCGTATTAGACTAACTTCCGCTGGTTTTCTTTTTCTTGATATATAAGGGTTCAAAAGCGAAAAGACACAGAAAAAAGTGCACGACAAATAGCCCTAAAACAGAGTCGTCTTAGAGTAACTTCCAGTTGCTAGCGTTTAGTTTGAGACTTTTCGATGGTGATAAGATGTGTAGTTAGAGTGGAAAATTCCCTTTATTTCAATAAATCAGGTGATAAGTGTGTGTCTTCTGGTTTGACAAATTGGCAACCCAGAAGAGCGGCGATGTCCTCGCCAAAGGTGAAGGTGAAGACGTCGTAAGCAGATTTTCCTTGAAACTCTTCTCGTTTCAAGGAATTGACATGGGAAATGACTAGATTGACGTCTTTCTGAGTCAGCTGGTCAAAGGAAGTGCCCTTGGGCAGAATGGCTCGCAAAACCGTATGGTTCTTCTCAATCCGCCCCTTCTGGTCAGGACGGCTAGGGTCGCAGAAGTAGAGGTGAGACTTCCCATCAATGTCTCTCTCAAGCTCCTCCACATAGGAGAACTCAGAGCCGTTGTCCGTTAGAATGACAGGGAACAGCTGATGGAACGCAACCCCTCCGTCCATGACTCTTTCTTTCAAAGCTGCGAATTTAGTGGCGACCTCCAGAGCAGTCTTGTTGTCCAAAAGCAAGGCGAAGAGGAAATTGCAGAAGGAAACGTTGAAGGTGAGCAGTAGCTTTCCACCAGGTCTGCCGATGACCGTGTCCATTTCCAACCATTTGAAGAAATCATCTGTTTCTCGTAACTCTTGGAAATCTTGGTAGGTTCGCCCAATTTTTAGCTCTTTGGGAATAGCTACTTTTCTGGATTTTCTGCGTTCCTTGAACGTGACCATCCGAGGAAAATCAATGGGCTTGGCTGTCAGATATCCCAGCTTGGCATGCCGATACACCGTAGCTTTCGACACAGGTAGGTTATGTGTCTGAATGATATGGTAGATGCTTTGTTTCTTCTGGATGCCTAGGGTTAAGACCTTGTCCATCTGATAAAAACTTTCCTTGTTTAGGGGAATGCCCTCTCTGGACTCCCTCAACATAGTCTCGTACTGTTCCTGTGCCTTTTTCGCGTAGTAAAGATAGCGGTTAAACCCACAATCCGTCCTCTTTTTTGGACAGTTGTTACAGACATAAGGAGCTTTTTTGAGAAGAGGGCAATCCGTGCAATCAGATTTGACGGATGTTGGATGAATGATGCGATTGCGCTTGATTTCCTTTGAAATCGTTGACGGGTCTTTTCCCATCTTCTCAGCGATGGAACGGAAAGTCTCCTGTTGGCTGATTCCAGTTTGGATGTCAATACGGTCTTCTAGAGTGAGATGTTTTTGTTTTTTCGTCATGAGGTGCCTCCTCACGAAAAGTCTCAGGCTTAATTCTAGCATAATTCGTCGTCTGAGACTAACTTCCAGTTTTGGGAGAGAGCTGGAAGTTACTTTGAGAAGTTACGGAAAGAGTTGCCTTCTACACACAATTAATCTAGGTAAAGATATTTTCCCTGATTTCTGATATAATAGAAATATTGACTTCAAGAGTAAGGAAGAGAAGATGAACGCATTATTAAATGGAATGAATGACCGTCAGGCTGAGGCGGTGCAAACGACAGAAGGTCCCTTGTTGATTATGGCGGGGGCTGGTTCTGGAAAGACCCGAGTTTTGACCCACCGCATTGCTTATCTGATTGATGAAAAGCTGGTCAATCCGTGGAATATCTTGGCCATTACCTTTACTAATAAGGCTGCGCGTGAGATGAAGGAGCGTGCTTATAGCCTCAATCCAGCCACTCAGGACTGTCTGATTGCGACCTTCCACTCCATGTGTGTTCGTATTCTGCGTCGCGATGCGGATCATATTGGCTACAACCGAAATTTTACTATTGTTGATCCAGGTGAACAGCGAACACTTATGAAACGTATTCTCAAACAGTTGAACCTGGATCCTAAAAAATGGAATGAACGGAGCATTTTAGGGACTATTTCTAATGCTAAGAATGACCTAATTGATGATGCGGCTTATGCTGCCCAAGCTGGAGATATGTATACACAAATCGTGGCTCAGTGTTATACAGCCTATCAGAAGGAGCTTCGTCAGTCTGAATCCGTTGACTTTGATGATTTGATTATGCTGACCTTACGTCTCTTTGATCAAAATCCTGATGTTTTGACTTATTACCAGCAAAAATTTCAATACATCCACGTTGATGAGTACCAAGATACCAACCATGCCCAGTACCAACTGGTCAAACTCTTAGCTTCACGCTTTAAAAATATCTGTGTGGTTGGGGATGCGGATCAGTCTATCTACGGTTGGCGTGGGGCTGATATGCAGAATATCTTGGACTTCGAAAAGGATTATCCTCAAGCCAAGGTTGTCTTGTTGGAGGAAAATTACCGCTCAACCAAAACCATTCTCCAAGCGGCTAACGAGGTTATTAAAAACAATAAAAATCGTCGTCCTAAAAATCTCTGGACTCAAAATGCTGATGGGGAGCAAATCGTTTACTATCGTGCAAATGATGAGCTGGATGAGGCTGTATTTGTAGCTAGAACCATCGATGAACTTAGTCGCAGTCAAAACTTCCTTCACAAGGATTTTGCAGTTCTCTATCGTACTAATGCGCAGTCTCGTACTATTGAGGAAGCCCTGCTCAAGTCCAATATTCCTTATACAATGGTCGGCGGGACCAAGTTCTACAGCCGTAAGGAAATCCGTGATATTATTGCTTATCTCAACCTCATTGCTAATTTGAGTGACAATATCAGTTTTGAGCGTATTATCAACGAGCCTAAACGTGGAATTGGCCCAGGTACTGTTGAGAAAATCCGTGATTTTGCCAATATGCAAAACATGTCCATGCTAGATGCTTCAGCTAATATCATGTTATCTGGTATCAAGGGTAAAGCAGCCCAGTCAATTTGGGATTTTGCCAATATGGTTCTGGATTTGCGGGAGCAACTGGACCAATTAAGTATCACTGAGTTGGTTGAGGCGGTTCTAGAAAAAACAGGTTATGTCGATATTCTTAATGTCCAAGCGACTCTAGAAAGCAAGGCTCGGGTTGAAAATATCGAAGAGTTCCTCTCTGTGACGAAAAACTTTGATGACACCTCTGATGTGCCCGAAGATGAAACTGGTTTGGACAAACTGAGTCGTTTCTTAAATGACTTGGCCTTGATTGCGGATACAGATTCAGGTAGTCAGGAGACATCAGAAGTGACCTTGATGACCCTGCATGCTGCTAAGGGTCTTGAGTTTCCAGTTGTATTTTTGATTGGTATGGAAGAAAATGTCTTTCCGCTTAGCCGTGCGGCTGAAGATCAAGATGAATTAGAAGAAGAGCGTCGTCTTGCCTATGTAGGTATTACGCGTGCAGAGAAAATTCTCTATCTGACCAATGCCAACTCGCGCCTGCTTTTTGGTCGTACCAACTACAACCGTCCGACCCGATTTATTAACGAAATCAGTTCAGACTTGCTTGAGTATCAAGGTCTGGCTCGTCCTTCAAATTCAAGCTTTAAGGCATCTTATAGCAGTGGTGGGGTTGCCTTCGGTCAAGGTATGAGTTTGGCGCAGGCACTCCAAGACCGTAAACGCAGTGCAGCTCCAAAAACTATCCAGTCAAGCGGTCTCCCATTTGGTCAATTTACAGCTGGTGCAAAATCATCTTCTAATGAGGCAAGTTGGTCCATTGGTGACATTGCCCTCCACAAGAAGTGGGGAGAGGGAACTGTTCTGGAAGTTTCAGGTAACGGAGCTACTCAGGAATTAAAAATCAATTTCCCAGAAGTAGGTTTGAAAAAACTTTTAGCCAGTGTGGCTCCAATTGAGAAAAAAATCTAATTTTCCATCCTTCTCACGAATAATAAAGTGAGGAGGATTTTTATGTACAGTATTTCATTCCAAGAAGATTCACTGCTGCCAAGAGAAAGACTGGCCAAAGAAGGAGTTGAAGCACTCAGTAACCAAGAGTTGCTAGCTATTTTACTCAGGACAGGAACACGTCAAGCTAGCGTTTTTGAAATTGCCCAGAAAGTCTTGAACAATCTTTCAAACCTAACGGATTTGAAAAAAATGACCCTGCAGGAATTGCAGAGTCTATCAGGTATCGGCCGTGTTAAGGCCATAGAGTTACAAGCTATGATTGAACTGGGGCATCGTATTCACAAGAATGAGACCTTTGAGATGGAAAGTATTCTCAGTAGCCAAAAGTTGGCCAAGAAGATGCAGCAGGAATTGGGGGACAAAAAACAAGAGCACCTGGTGGCGCTCTATCTCAATACTCAAAATCAAATCATCCATCAACAGACCATTTTTATCGGTTCTGCAACTCGTAGTATCGCAGAACCACGAGAGATTCTTCACTATGCTATCAAGCATATGGCGACTTCACTCATATTGGTTCACAATCATCCTTCAGGAGCAGTATCGCCTAGCCGAAATGATGATCATGTCACTAAACTTGTCAAAGAAGCCTGTGACCTGATGGGGATTGTCCTCTTGGACCATTTGATTGTCTCACATTCTAGTTACTTTAGTTACCGTGAAAAGACAGATTTAATTTAAAGTTCATTTACGACATAGTCAAAGAGGTTTTTATCTTTGGGACGATTTTCAAATAGAAATTCTGGGTGCCATTGGACACCGAGAAAGGCAACATCATCCGTACTCATGACAGCTTCAATGATACCATCTTTAGGATCATGAGCCGCAATCTTTAAATTTGGTGCTAAATCCTTGATGCTCTGGTGGTGAAAGGAGTTGATATGGGAAATTTCTCCATAGATTTCTCGAAGAACTGTATCAGGTTCTGTCACCAAGCGTTGAGTTGTGTACTCAGCAGAACAATCTTGCCAGTGGTCTTCTATATCTTGATACAGAGTTCCACCCATGGCAACGTTAAAGAGTTGAGTCCCACGACAGACGGAGAAAATAGGCTTTTTCTGGTTAATAGCTTCCTTGATAAGAGCCAGTTCGAAGATATCTCTTTGAAGGTGGTAGTCATCGCTATCAATGGTTTTCGGTTCACCATAGAATTTTGGATCGACATTTTGCCCACCTGTCAAGATGAGCTTGTCAATCAAACTGATATAGTGGCTAGCCATTTCTTGATCACCAATCGGTAGGATGATGGGAATTCCTCCAGCATCTTTAACTCCTTCAACAAAGCCTTTTGCTGCGTAGCTCATCATGATGTCATCATCTGGATGAGTTTTTTCGTTTCCTGTAATCCCTATAACTGGTTTTTTCATAAAATGATTTTCGCTTTCTAATCCTCTTTTCGCATGAAATAGAGGAGGGTTTGGAGTTCACTTGTCAAATCGACATACTGAACGACCACATCTTTTGGTAAATGCAGATGGACTGGTGAAAAACTGAGAATTCCTTTCACGCCAGCATCAACCAAGAGATTGGCAACCTCTTGTGATTTAACGCTAGGAACGGTCAGGATAGCAGTCTTCACATCAGCATCCTTGATTTTATCCTTGATTTGAGAAATCCCGTAAATAGGAATTCCATCAGGAGTTTGGGTTCCGACTTCGGGATGGTCATCTAGGTCAAAGGCCATGATAATCTTCATCTTGTTACGCTCGTGGAAGCGGTAGTGGAGAAGGGCATGGCCCATATTTCCAATACCAACCAGCATGACATTGGTAATAGAGTTATCATTGAGCAAATCGGCAAAAAATGTCATCAGTTTTTTGACATCATATCCAAATCCACGCCGACCTAGTTCACCAAAATAGGAAAAATCACGACGTACGGTCGCTGAATCAATCCCAATGGCCTCTGCAATTTGCTTAGAGTTGGCACGTTCAATCTTTTCTGCATGAAATCTCTTAAAAATTCGATAGTAGAGAGAGAGTCTTTTTGCTGTAGCTTTTGGAATAGCAGACTGTTTATCTTTCACAAAATCACAACCTTTCTATTCTTCTATTTTATAGAAACATTGTGAAAAAATCAACAAAAACAAGAAAAAACTAAGAAAAATCTTAGTTTTAATGTAAAAAATCTGCATGTGATAGAAAACGGTAGAGGTCTCCGACCAGACCTTGGTAAACTTCCTGGCCCTTAAAAGTCAAAGAAGTCACATAAAGTGTATCTGGTAGGGTCACACATCCTGACAGAGCCAGCATGAGAGCCTCATAATCTTCATACTTGAGAGTCCGCTCTACATGATAGTTATCCTTATAGGTCAGTTCAAACATTTTGGCTCTATCTTTCTGATTTTGTAAAGACACCACGTTCTACCAAGCTATCCATGAGGAAGTAGAATTTTTCCTGATGAATGTGGTGGTCTTCTGATTTGAAAATATCAACTAGACGAAGGCCAAACTTGTCAGTGATATTGATTTTAGCCCCTGTAAGTTCCTTGTTAATAATGATTTTGAGTTGGAAGCCTTCACCGCTGTTTGGCACTTTTTCCAAAAGGCGAGTCAATTCATAGTTACCAACCTTTGTCTCAAAAAAAGTGTTGTCTTTGAGGGTGAATTTTTTAACAGAAGGGCTAAGAGTGTAGTCGTAACGACAATTTTTTAACTGAATGGTTTTTTCAAATGCCATATGGCTAACCTCCGATAATTTCTTTTAAGGTTTTTGCGAGGGTTTGTAGGTCTTCAACAGTATTTTCTGGCGACAAACTGATACGAACGGATTCCTTCAAGCGTTCTGAATTTGCCCCATACATAGCTTCAAGAACATGGCTGGATTGAACAATGCCTGCCGTACAGGCTGAGCCAGTAGAGATTGAAATTCCAGCCAAATCTAGACGAAGGAGTAAGAGATCATTTTTCTGGCCAGGAAATCCAATATTGAGAACATAAGGGAGATGATGTTCTCCTCTATTCAAGTAATATTGAATGTCCTCTAGCTCTGCCAGAAAGGCAGTTTCTAAATTTTGTACATGTTGAAAATGTTCTTCTTGTTTTTCTAGGTCTTCTTTTAGGGCTGCAACCATAGCCACTATGGCAGCTAGATTTTCAGTCCCTGCACGTTTTTTCTGTTCTTGGTCTCCGCCATGGAGATAGGAATCAAAGTCCATGCCAGATGCGTAGAGAAAGCCGATTCCCTTAGGACCATGGAATTTATGGGCAGAAGCGGTGAGAAAATCAATGCCCAATTCTTCTGGGTGTATAGGGATTTTTCCGATTGCCTGAACTGCATCGACATGATAGGCAGCAGGGTGTTGCTTGAGTATTTGGCCAATTTCAGCAATGGGCAGTAGGTTTCCTGTCTCATTATTGGCAAACATGGTTGAAACCAAAATCGTATCGCCACGTAAAGCTTTTTGAATTTGTTGGGCTGTGATTTCTTGATTTTCTGGCTGGATAATGGTTGCTTCAAAACCGAAGTGTTGAACTAAGTAATCAATGGTTTCAAGGACGGCATGGTGCTCAATGGCAGTTGTGATGATATGTTTTCCTTGCTCTTGGTGACGAAGGCAGTACCCAATGATAGCAGTATTGTTGCCTTCAGTCCCACCAGAAGTGAAAAAGATATGTTGAGGTTTTGTCCCTAGTAACTGAGCTAGTTCCTGACGGGCTTCTCGCAAGAGTTTGCCAGCTTGACGACCATGACCATGAATACTAGAAGGGTTTCCATGGGTTTCTTGCATCACCTTGGTCATAGCTGAAATAGCAACTGCTGACATAGGAGTCGTTGCAGCATTGTCCAAATAAATCAAAGAATCACCTTATTTCTTTTTGTTGTAGGCAAAGAGTGGGCTGACTGGTTTTCTTTCGTGGATACGGACGATAGCATCACCAATTAACTCACTAGCAGTGATGTAGCATACGTTTTTAGGAGTTTTTTCTTTTGTTGCTACTGAATCAGTCACAAGAATTTCCTTAATATTAGTATTGTCAAGAAGTTCAGCAGCTCCTTCGACGAAGAGGCCATGGCTAGAAACAGCATAAATTTCTGTAGCCCCTTCACGTTCAACGATTTTAGCAGCTTCAGAGAAGGTACGTCCAGTATTTAAAATATCGTCAATCAAGATAGCTTTTTTACCTTCAACATCACCGATGATATAACCTTCGTTGCGAGTTGCATCGTCTTGAGGGTAGTCGATAATGGCGATAGGAGCATCAAGATACTCAGCCAAGCTACGAGCACGTTTCACACCTGAATTTTTAGGGCTAACGACAACAACATCTGAGCCAAGGAGCCCCTTATCGCAGTAATGTTTTGCAAATAGAGGAACTGTATAGAGGTTGTCAACAGGAATATCAAAGAAGCCTTGCACCTGAACAGCATGCAAATCAAGCGTAAGAACACGGTCAACACCAGCTTTAACCAGCATATTAGCAACTAGTTTAGCTGTAAGTGGCTCACGTGGTGAAGCGATACGGTCTTGACGTGCATAGCCAAAATATGGAAGGACAACGTTGATACTGTGGGCACTTGCGCGCACACAGGCGTCGACCATTATTAACAATTCCATTAAGTGGTTGTTAACAGGGAAACTTGTTGATTGGATGATGTAAACATCATAACCACGGACACTTTCTTCGATATTCACTTGGATTTCTCCGTCTGAAAATTGACGTGATGATAGTTTTCCAAGTGGGACACCAACAGCTTGTGCAATTTTCTGTGCAATCTCTTGGTTAGAGTTGAGTGCGAAAAGTTTCATGTTTTTTCTATCTGACATTATAGACCGTCCTCTGTAAACTTTTTAAATCCTAGCCATATCTGCCTAGCCTATATGAACTGGGATTTTTGTATTTTATCTTTTCTATTTTACCAAAAAATGGAGATTATTTCAGCTATTTTTCATGCTTTTGACAAATCGTACCAATTTTGAAGGGGCTTTTTGGTAGGAAATATGATTTTTCTCTAAAAATTGTTGGAAATCCTGTTTGCCGTGCTCATGATTTTCAACTTCAAGCTCTAATTCGTAATCTGTAATATCAAAGTACTGACTCTCATCCAGTGCCATGAGACCAATAGCTGTTTGCATTTCATAGCGAAGCGTTGTTAGACAACCGAGCACCTGCCATTCACTAGTTTTAATACCATGTTTCGCCAATTCATCCAGTACTAGCCCTTGAGGAAGTTCTTTCTTGCTCAGATAGTTTTCAGCATCTTTTAGTTGCAATTTTTGGTTGTATTCCATGTTTCCAACACTTTGCGGGACTTTGAGTGTCAATTCTGCCCAGTCTTCAAAGGTTCGAATGCGCATAGCAACTTTCTCTTCTCGCAGTTCAAAATCAAGCGTGTCCATGTAGTAATTTTTTTGAAGAACAGGAGTGACACCTGTGAACTGTTCTTTTAGATGATTATATTCATCTTTTTTCAAGAGTGTTTTCAATTCAATTTCTAAATGTTTCATTTTTCTTACCTTTTCTTTATCGTTGAAAGCGGATTTATGGTATAAACTGCTCACGGTTTCCTATATCCTTGAAATCATTGGTTTTATAGTATATATCTAAAAGTGAATACGAGATTGAATACGACTTTACTTTTGGCTTGAACGGATAAAAGTCATGAGCTGATCCACGATTTCAACACGTTGATTGTCATTGATGTGGGTATACATATCAAGAGTGGTTTGAACATTATTGTGACCTAATCTATCTGAAATGATTTTTGCTGTAACACCAGCTTCAAAGAGAAGAGAAGCATGTGTGTGTCTGAACCCGTGAGGAGTAATTTTCTTGATATCATTGTGTTCACAAAAGAACCTTCTAAGTCTCTCTTTCACAGCTGAAGGAGAAATCCAAGCTCCAAAACTATTCGTAAAAATATAATTCGAATCATTTTTGTAAGGCACACCAGACTTAAAATATTCTTTTATCTGCTGACGTTTCCAGATTTTTAATACATTCAGAGTTTCATCATCTAAAGTGATAACTCTCTTACTCATTTTGGTTTTAGGGTCCTGAACAGTTTGTTTTTTATTCACAACGACAGCTGTCCGAGAAATGCTTAACCGTTTATTTTCAAAGTCAACATCTGACCACATGAGCCCAAGTGCCTCACCACATCTCAAACCAGTAAAAGCTAGTAAGTGATAAAAGGTATACTCTACAGGCTTACAATCCACTTTGCAAATTTTAAGAAACTCTGTTAGTTCCTTTTTTGTATAGTAGTTTTCTTTGCCCTTTAATGGCCTATTTTTAGGCTTGATAATCTTATCTAAGGGATTTGACTTAATGATGTCAATAGAAGTGGCATACTTGAAAATACGGCTGATGACAGAGTAGTAATTGGCATAGAGGATATAGCGATTGCTTAACTGGATAGCAACCTTCTGACAATAAGCTACACTGATCTGCTGGATTTTCATATCTGTAAAATACAAGTCAATCATAACATCAAGTTTTTTCTTAACGTTCTGATAGGTTGTTGGTTTTACAGTGCTCTTATAGCTATCAAGCCATAATTCAGCGACTTCAGCGAAAGTAGGATTCTGGAAATCTTCATTGTTTGGAAAACCATTCTCTTCAACATCTAAGAGAAGGTCACGTTCGGCAGCTTTTGCCTCTTTAATGGTTTTAAAACCACGTCTTGTGGTGCGTTTTTCTTTTCCAGTAGCAGGGTCTATGCCCAGATATGTTTGAAAGAGATATCTAGTTTCTCCTTTTTTTGTAATATATTTTTTTATCATAAAAAAGTCCTTTCTTTTCGATTGCTTGCCCGCATAGTTGAAAAGGTGTAGAACTTATGATAAACTATAGTTGTATTTTTTTATCATCCTTTCCATTGCTTGCTTGATGGAAAGTTAAATCCTCACACTCAAAGTTTGGCGATGGCGAGTGTGGGGATTTTTTTATTTCAGTATTTTCATCTCTCCTTTATACTCTTGAGATATTTGAGTTTTATCAGAGTCCGAGGCATAAACAAGTAGTTGAGGTGTATCTTTTTTTACGTCAACATTGTAACCTTTTTCTTGAGCCCACTTTTCAAAGATAGTATTTTTAGCTTTCAAAAATTCATTTGAAATATAAATTTTACGGCTAGGGCTTTCATTTTTCCAGCTTTCTCCAATTCGCACTGAAATGTATTTATCGTCGCCCCCAGGAACAAAATTAACCTTTTCCCCTTTGTCAATAATTTCAGCGTTGTCTTTAAAGTATAAAGCGAAATCTTCGCCTAAATCTTTAGTCATTTTAAATTTCTGTTCAACCGTTGTTGAGGATGTTTTTTCAGCTTTGGTTTCAGTATTTTTAGATGGGTTCTTTGAAATACTATTTATAACACCGATAGCTAAGAAAGCTATTAGCACCCAGAACCATACTCTTTTATAAATTGGCTTAGAATTTTTTCTTTTGTTCATGTTTTTTCTCCTTTTAATTTTCTATTGGCATGAAGTTTCCGACTATTTTTCCAATGATTCTTGGATCTTCTTCAAATGGTGCGAATTTATCTTTATATTTGTTATTGATAGAGACGAGTCTAAGACCGTCTTTTTCTCTATAAACTTTTTTAATGTAAGTTTGGCCATCCCACTCAACTGCATAAACAGCACCATCATAGTCAAATCCTGTTTCTTTGATAAGAACGACCTCTCCATTCATATACTTAGGCTCCATGGAATCTCCGAAAACCCAAGAAGCAAAATCGTGGTCTAGGTCTTTGCCGTAAAAAACAGTGTCATAGTTCCCATCGTTGAAGTATGAGAATCCAGTACCAGCTGAAAGTTTTTCAAAAACACGGTATTCAAAAAGCTTTTCCTCAATTGTGATTACTTTATTATTTTGCTCTTTCAATTGTTCGTTAGCGTAGTTAAGAACCTTTTGTTTTCTCGGAGTTGATAGCTTGACAACCTTTTCAGTAATTTTGTGAACTAACGGGGAGGTTGGGATTTTCAATTCTTGTTGATTGTCTTCCCATCCCATCAAGTCTCCAGGTGATACATTTAATTTGTCAGCGATTTTTTTTAATACTTCAGGTCCAACCTTTTCAATATCTCCTTTTTCGTACCTAAAAATAGTAGAACGAGAGACACCTACACTTTCTGCAAGCTCGTCCGCAGACATTTTCAACGCTTTTCGACGTTGTTTTATTCTTTCTCCGACATTCATTTTTTTACCCCTTATTATATATTACACAATAATTTTACAACATTAGTCGCAAAAATGCAATATAAAAAGTTTCAAAAATGCGATTTTCTTGTTGACATTTCCTTTTTTATCAGTTATACTTAAAACAATAAGTCGCGCAAATGCGACAAACAGAAAGGAGAAGATATGGTAAATGTATCGAAATTAAAAGGAAAAATTATCGAACGCAATACTACTCAAGAGGCTTTAGCAAAAGATATTGGGATTGATAAGAGTACGTTCTATAGAAAAATGAAACAAAATGGTAGTTTCTCTATACAAGAAGTAAACTTGATTGTTTCTTCCCTCGGTCTTTCAAAAGACGAAGCTTTATCTATTTTTTTTAGTGAAACAGTCGCATAAGTGCGACAAATTGAAGAAAGGAACACTATGAACGAACTAGAAAGAACAGCCCTCAATGAAGTGTTGAGGACCGTTAGACTTATAAATGAAAAACTCGCTGAGATTGGGGAACTTCAAATTCAACAAGAGCTAGCTATTTCTTATCTTCGGGGAATAATGGACGGTTCTGTATCCGATTGATTATCTCTTAAGTAAATGACTGATTGTCGATTTGCAATGGTTTAAAATCAAAATCATGCGTGTGTACGAGAGGAGAATAAGACTGTTGCTTTTCTAACAGATTTAGTATCTTGTTTAGCTTTTTGGTCAAATTGTCATTGAGATCGTCAAGTGTAAGATTTCTTTCAGCACGATTCTCAGGCATTTCAAAGTTTTTAAAACTTTGTATTTTAGCTTTTAAATTCTCTTTAGATTCTTCGATTTTTGCTACATCCGTATCATAGAAAACGGTACGAGTCGTAATAACATCGAAAGGAAGTCTTTCTCCCACTTTTATAATTGGCACAAGAGGAAGTTCAAGAGCTTGTCTGAAACCTAATTCGTAAAATGCGTTGGGATTATGCTCTGTCATATCTGCTACAACCATAGGGGCAGTTTTGAGATAGTTTATAACAGTTTCGTTGATGTTATCAACTGCGTTGACATGGTCAACACGAACAGGTTTATAACCAAGTTCTTCACAAACAGGAGCAATAAGATATCTATATACGTTGTCAGCTCGTTCTCTGGTAGGTGTTCCAGATTCACCGATAGCAGTTACAATAAAACAAATTTTTTCAGTCATATTTTCTCTCCAATCGTTTTTATTTCATTATACCAAATTTAGAAAGGAACTTTATGAACGAAATTTTTAATTTTCACGGGCAGGAAGTCCGTACTTTGACAATTAATGACGAGCCTTGGTTTGTCGGGAAGGATGTAGCGGATATCTTAGGATATGCTAAACCTCTGGACGCAATTTCTAGGCACGTTGATGAAGATGACTCCGTGAAATACGGACTCACAGACAATCTGGGACGAACACAAAATACTATTATCATCAACGAATCTGGTCTCTACTCTCTCATCTTATCCAGCAAGTTGCCTCAAGCTAAAGAGTTCAAGCGCTGGGTGACATCAGAGGTCTTGCCAGCTATTCGTAAACAGGGCGGATTTATCCGTGAGGACTTGGACGAAGATGCTTTTATTGCTCTATTCACTGGACAAAAGAAATTGCGTGAGCAACAGGCGACCATGTTGGAAGACATTGACTATCTGAAGAGTGAGCAACCGATTCATCCAAGCTATGCTCAATCGCTACTGAAGAAGCGCAAGGCTCGAGTAGTTGCTTGCCTTGGTGGTATCGATAGTCCAGCTTATGCGGATAAGAATTTTGCTCAGTCAGTCTTTAGACAAGCTGAGATTGATTTCAAGGATCATTTTAATATCAGTCGCTATGACTTGTTACCGAAGAAGTTTGCAGAAGCTGCTCTTGCTTACTGGATGACGTGGGAGCCAAGCACCAATACCAAGATGAAGATTATGGAACTGAACGCATTTAGTCAAGCGTAGGGGTAGGCATGGAAGATAAAATCATCGAACTTGCTGATTACTTCATCAGCGAATCCACAACGTACAGAGAAGCTATTTAGACAAGTAAGCCATGAGATTGAACTCAGGGCTATGGAAAGTAAAACAGTTTGACAACAACGCAAAAAAAGCACCTAACGAAGTCAGGCGCATACTTAAATAATTAAAACCATTATATCACAAAAATGCTTGCCCGCATAGTTGAGAGGATGTAGAAAATGGAAGGTATAACGTTACAATTACGATTGGACGGCGAAAGTGCTGAATTGTTCACGAATCAATTATTGGCTTTTGCTGAAAAGCAGGTCAAGGCGCAGTTAGAGAATGATCGCATGCCAATCAATCAACAAGCTTTGATGAAGAAGTTTGGCTTCACTCATGGCTATATTAAGAAGCTAGAACGTAAAGGCTTAAGGTTTCGTAAGCAAGGGAAAGATATTATGTACGATGTCAATGATGTTTATGAGATTTTGGAATTAGAAAAAGAAGTACGAAAATTAAGAGCATAAGGAGATAAAAATGTTTGAACCACCGATTTTAAATCAATTAATGGGAGTAGGAGGCTTGCTGATTGGATTTGCAGCGGCTTGCCGTCATATCAAATTGCGAGAACAACGCGAGGAAGAAGAGAGACGAGAAGAGCAAGAATTTGCGTCTATGATTATCCAAGGCTATAACCATGCATACGAACGTGGTAGAGAGGACAAATGGCAAGAAATTCGCAAGAATATTCGGCGAGAGTTTAAAGGCTTCACCTACGACAACGAACCGCCTGTAGGTTTACGCCCTGAACCTCTGGCATTGCCAGAGCCTAAAAGGCACACCTTGAAGTGAGGAGGGCAGGAAATGGAAGAATTGATTGAATGGCTGTTGTGGCATGAAAGAGTGAATAAAGAAATGTTATCGTCTGATGAAGAAAAGTCTGACTTTGAAATATATTTAGAGGACGAGAACAGGAAAATTTCACTTATCAAAGAATACCTAACCGACTATGAAAAACTAGCCAAGGACTACCGTGATGTGGTCTCTGAAAATAAGCTGTTAAAGGTTGAGAAAATGGCGCTAGAAGGCAGACACATCTATGAGGATATGCGAATGAAGTACCGTGCGAATCGTAGGAAATGGGGGGCAAAGACTTAGTGTGGATTGGAGGAGTATATGTCTGATAATAAAAAATATTATTACTTAAAATTGCGAGACAATTTTTTTGATAATGACGATATAGCAATCCTTGAAAGCATGCCAGACGGGATACTTTATTCTAACATTCTACTAAAACTTTATCTTAGAAGCCTTAAAAACAATGGTAAATTAATGTTTAATGACCGCATACCTTATAATGCACAGATGCTATCAACGATTACTAGGCAACCAGTTGCAGTTGTAGAAAAGTCAGTCGGAATATTTAAAGAGATGGGATTGATTGAGGTTTTGGATAACGGGGCCATCTACATGCTTGATATCCAAAATTTTATTGGTTCATCAAATACTGAAGCTGATAGAAAGCGTGAATATAGACGAAAAATCGCTTTAGAAAAAGGTCAAAAACTTTTGGGACATTCGTCCGGACATTTGTCGGACGAACAGGCACCAGAGATAGAGATAGAGAATAGAGATATAAAAGAGAATAGAGATATAAAAGAGATAGATTCTGCAAAGGACAATTCTCCTGCTGCTATTGCTGAATATTATCAATCTCGTGTCGGAGTGCTTGATGGGAAACAATTTGAACAACTACTTGACTACATTAGATTTGACCATATGGAGTATGAATTGGTAAAACTTGCGATTGACAAGGCTGCTGATAATTCAAAACGAAGTTTTGGATATGTAAATAGTATTTTGAAGAATTGGGCGCAAAATGGTATCAAAACTACTGTACAACAAGAAGAAGAGCAATCAAACTTTAACAAGTCAAGAGGATTTACTACTTCTCGTGGAAATCAATCAGAACAGGGGGCAAAGGAAGAATGGGGGTTTTAGAACTTATCAAGCAATTTGAAGAGGAATTTTATCCGTTAAGCTACGAAAAGAAAACTCTTTTAGCGAACCAGCCAATTCATCAAGTGGTTGCTTGCTTGTCTGAAATGGCTAGCTGGCAGGAATGCGGAGGTCGGCTAGTATGGTAGAGAATGTGTTTGAGGAAATCGCCTTATCTTATCGTAGGAATACAGAACAACAGGAAGAGCTTTGCGAAAAACATAACATTCCTTTGATAAAGATATTGAGGACTGAGAGTGTTGTGTGCCGTATGTGTGAATCTGAGCGGATCCATGAGGAGAATCAAGTAAGAGTGAATGAACTGGCCGACGCTGAGAATGAACGAGAGAGGAAATACTATCTTGAGAAGTTTTCTCTTTATGATGAGGTTTTGAAAAATGCTACTTTGGACAATTTTGAGACACCCACTGAAAAAGAAGCGGAAAAGCTAGCTTTTGCAAAGAGGATTTGTCGTGAGTGGTCTGATGGTGCTAGGAACAACATCGTGTTGCAAGGAGAAGCTGGAACGGGTAAGAGTCATTTGGCCTTTGCGATGATTAAAGCTTTATCTGAGTACACGAAAGAGATTGCTATTTTCATCAACGTGACGGACTTGCTGATGAAGATTAAAGCTGATTTTAGTCAGGAAGAGTTTCTGGTCAATAAAATTGCGAGTGCTAAGTTCTTGGTTTTGGATGATTTGGGCATGGAAAAGGATAGCGAATGGTCGTTTACTATTCTCTACAATATCCTGAATAAGCGTGCAAATACAATCATTACCACGAATTTGACTTCTGCTGATATTCAGAAAAGATATGGCAGACCTTTCATGTCCAGACTAATGAAGGGTGTGGATAAAGACCATTTGATGGTTTTCAACGACTTGACAAACAAGCGAAAGCAATATTTTTAAAACGGAGGTGGCTGATGTTTATTTTAAAGCATGGTACAAGAGAGGATAAGCCGTTTCTAAGGTCCGCTGTTATCGGTGTGACTGGCTTGGATATTTCATGTTCAGAGGAGAAGAAAGCCTTGCGGTTTGTTTCTCGTGGGGCAGCCGTACAGGTTGGTAAGGCATTGAGGGGTTCCTTTGGGAACTTTTACCCTGTTGAGGTGGAGTGATGTTAGAGCTTTACTTCGTCTATAACGGGTACTGTCAATTCTTCCTTGGTGCGTTTAATAACGTCGATGATCTCATTGAGCGTATGGAAGACCATCAAAGGGCATTCTCGGCTATCACTCACCCAAGGTTTCAGAAGCACATCGGTCAGCGGACAACACGATTTGACTATGGTGCTAAGGATTGTTACTATTTAGCGACTTTTTCAGGAGGAGAAGAAAATGATTGAACTTTTTAAAGAATTTGGAATGGCTATTCTGTGGTTATTTCTCGGCTATTTAGTTGGAGAACGTGCAGCAAGAAAGGAAAAGAAAGATGATCAATAATGTTACGTTGGTGGGGCGCTTGACAAAAGACCCTGAATTAAAATATACGCCATCGAATGTGGCGGTTGCGACCTTTACTTTGGCGGTCAATCGGAATTTCAAAGGAGCCAACGGCGAGCGAGAGGCGGACTTTATCAACTGCATGATGTGGCGCAAGCAGGTGGAGCTCTTTGCAGAATGGTGCAAGAAGGGCAATCTGGTCGGTGTGACTGGTCGCATCCAGACAAGGAACTATGAGAATCAAGAGGGTCGCAGAGTCTATCTGACTGAGGTGGTCGCAGATGGTTTTGAGCGACTTGAAAAGCGTGATGATACAGCTAACCGTTCGAATATTGAGGAACAAATGCCAGGATACTCCCTTGAAGAAGATGATTTTCCGTTTTAGTGTGAGAGATATTGATGAAGTACGACAAACAAGCTGTGATAGATGGTAAGAAGCACGCTATCGAGGTGCTAGAAAAACGGATAGTGGAACTATCTAAACCTTGTCTGCCAAAATACAGGCATTTGCGAGCAGCAGAACGTGACCTGTTGAGGAAGAAAGTAAAACAGTTGAAAAAGGAGTTGGAAGATGATGGAAGAGTTAAAGCAAAAAGTTAATGCAGTATACAACTGGACGGTAGAAGACGGGAAACCCAAACCTCCCAAACAAGATTTACCACAAGCGGTGAAAGACCGGGCGGACTATTTTTGGGAAATGACAGAAGATGGTATGACGTTTATAGGAGCGATGGAATGCATCTTCGCTGATGAAAAGCCTACAGACTATGATTTGGGAGCTACTAAGGGTTGGTTGCCAAAATCTAAGGAGTTTGATGATTGGGTTGGCTATTCGCCAAGCATGGCTCAGGTAGTTATTGCAGTTTATTTGATTTATGGAGGAAGCGAAGATGAATAAGCAGGAATTGATTGAGGGAATCGAAGCCGTACCAGCACATAATACAAGAACAAGACCTTGGATTGACAAGAGAGTTGTCCTTGGTTTAATCAAACAACTAGACGAACCAGAAAAAGTCAAAGTTCCGCAGTTTGTGGCGGAATATATAGAATTTAAAAAGAAAAACAACTTTCATGTTTACGGCGCAATGAGAGTAATTGAAGATCACTATGATAAGAAAGTTCCTGATTGGTTCTACGAGGGCAATATCGAAAAATTCTGTCTTGCATGGCTTCTAGGCTACGAGGTTGAGGAAGAGAAAAGGTGTAGAGTAAAGATAAAAGGCACTAGTCAATACTTACGCAAAGACGAGACCAGCATTTTTTTTAGTTCGTTTTTTATATCTGATTTCACAAGAAACGATATCGAAGACTTAGGCTTCGGCTGGGTGTTTGATTGTCCGGGTATTGAGATTGAGGAGGTTGAAGGATGACAGTAGAACAATTCCTTCAATCGTTATCCTACCTTATGTGGACTTCATATTGGTCAGTAATTTTTTATAAGTTCTTTAAAAATAATAAAAATAATAAAGATTGAGGAGGTTGAGTGATGAGATATGAGTGTTCAAACTGTTGCAAAGAAATCGAAGACGAGTTTCTGGTAGTGCAAGAGAATCATGTTATTCTAGCATTATTTAACGATGTTGAAAATTGTTTCTGTAGTCAGCAATGCGTCAATGATTTCTTGATGATTGAATCTAAGTGCTTATCAAATGGAGACATACCGTACAATGAAGAGGAGCTGGAGTGATGGCTAGAAAGGTACAAGCAACGTTTACCAAAGATATGTATGACCATGTCGAAGCCTTAAAAGAATATGGTGGTTATAGAAGCATATCAGAAGTGGTCAATAAAGCACTTGAAAAGTTAGTAAATGAACATAGCGGCAATGAAATATATAAATATTATTTGCAAAAAGTGAGAGATGAAAGAGAGGTCACAGATTGAAAGATTTGATGTTTTGGGGGATGATTTTAATTTCTTCGTTAGTAATCGGTATGTCAATTTATATCTTGATTGTACAAGCTTATCTTAATAAGGCTATGATAGATAAATTTAATGAGCAAAAAAGAGAATTAAGAAGAGCTTTTGGATGGGAAGAATATAACTGGGCTGAAAATTTCGGAGAATACGCACGAAAAGTCGATAAGCTTATTGAGTTTAAAAAAGAAATCGAACGGCTTGAAGTTATTAAAAAAGCAATTGAAGTGCAGAAGTTATCAGACCTGAATCGCAGAAAAGAACAGGTTGAATGGGAAATTAAGAAGTTGGAGGAAAAATAATGAAACGACCAAACAGATACCCGTATACACGAAGTCAGTGGGGAGAAGAGATTACAATACTTCGCACAAGCAACAACGACTGCTTTAAGTTAAGAGTCGAGCGTAATCAAGTTACGGGAGAGAGTAAGTGATGAAACGATTCATAGCTATCTGGATTTTATTATCTGCTGGACTAAACATCTGGCAGATGGACAGGATTCGAGATTTGGAAGAGAAGAAGCCCATGGTTATCTATAAGGCAGATAACGCAGGCGCTGAGATTTTTGGTAAAGTCCTTGAGAAAGGACGCCATGGGAAGCTGTACACGCTTACGATTCGTGACTACGGTGTGTTCGTGGTTACGAAGGAAGTGTATGAGAAAGTGAAAGTTGGGGATGAGGTGATGTTGTGAAAGTTCGATTTAATGGGAAGTATAACTTCTTCTTAACCCAATTTGTCCATTTTATTGTATTGGACTATCTCTGGAAGATACTTGAAATTATCATCTTAGGTGGAGTGATAGGGAATTTGGCGGATTCCATTATGCTTGCTCTGATTTGTGTCTATATTGCATGGATTTTAGATAAGGAGGAATGAAACAGATGAACACACTAGACAAAGTTAAACAATGGTTTATAGACCGAGATTTAGAGAACGGCGGACGACTGGACAAGCAATCATTAAAACTCAGCGAAGAGTTCGGCGAGTTATGCGCAGGCTATCTCAAAAAGAATGAGAAGCTGACCAAGGACAGCATCGGAGATTGCGCAGTTGTGATTGTTGGTTTGGGCTTGCTGATAAAAGTGGATGTGGATAAGATTTTTGAGGAATCGTGCTTTGTAAAAACCGGAGATGTGATGGAATGTTTCAAATGGCTGAATACTAACATTAGTAATTTTCAATCGTATCAGAATTCAAGATACGAGAAAATGTGTCAATATAGTTTAATGTGTTCAATAGGCTACCTGAAATCAATCAGCTATGCACTTGGTTATAGCTTCGAGGGATGCTTTAAAATGGCCTACAACGAAATCAAAGACCGCAAGGGTCGTTGGATTGACGGAACTTTCGTAAAAGAGGAGGATTTGGCATGATACCAAAATTTAGAGCGTGGGATAGAACGCGAAACGAAATGAACTACAAAGTCATGGTAGGCAATTGTGATCTAAGTGATGAAAACTGGACTTGTCCTATTATTTGGATTGAAGAAAGAAAAAAATGGTTACATTTTGATGATGATTATGAATGTATCATGCAATCAACAGGACTCAGAGATAAGAAAGGTAAGGAAATCTTTGAGGGGGATATTTTAGCATGTGAAACTGATGATGAAGTGATAAACCTGAATGTATTTTGGGATGAAGAGCACGCTTTGTTTATGTTCGAGTCGAAAAAATATAACGAACAGGAACTCTTAGCGGAATTGGTTGAAAATAACACATATCCATTTGAAATCATCGGCAACATCTACGAAAACCCAGAGCTTTTGGAGGATAAGGAATGAACCCAGAAATAATTGACAACATAAACAAACCAAGCCACTACCAAGGCGCAAACGGTCTGGAGGCTATCGAGGTCGTGCATAACTTCGTTGGGAATCTTTCTGGAGCGTCTGCTTTCTTTTGGGGAAATGCAATCAAGTATATGTTACGGTTCCAAAAGAAAAACGGTCTTGAAGACCTGAAGAAAGCTAGAAAAAATTTAGACTGGCTGATTGAGGAGATGGAGCATGAGAATAAAAACATCAAATGATTCTATCATCAACGTTGATAGCGTGAAGAATAGCCTCACAATTGAAGGAGTTGAATTTGGATCAGATTGTCGTGCGCTGACCTCTAAACACACAGACGGGACAGGGACAATAACTCTGATATTTGAAGGGAAAATTATTTGAAATACGCAAGGAGATTTGCAAGATGTAGCTAAGACTGAAAGAACTTAGAGAGGACTTGTGTCTTTCCGTCAAAGATATGGCCAGAGATACAGGTGTTTCCCAAAATACAATTCATTTGTATGAACGTGGTGGATATCCGTCCATTAAGCAAATAGAAATGATTGCCAAAACCTATGATGTAAATCCTGCTTGGTTAGTCGGATGGATAGATGATGAAATGATGCCTGGAATCCAGGTAGTCGAAAAAGTGGTCTACAAAGAAAGTCCAACAGCAAGATTGCCAGATTATTTTAACAACAATAACGATGGTAAGATTATCAAGTGGAAACAATCACGAAGATATCGAGGGGGTAGGAATTGAAGAAATTAAGCGACGAAGACCTCAAAACATTAGACAGAGAACTTTTCAAATTTCAAAACATTCAACGGACAATAGATTTGAGAAGGCTAGAACTAGAAACTCGAAATCCAGATTCTCAAAGTGGGCCCAGCGTAGGAATAAGCAAACCTACCGAAACCATTGCAATCAGAATAGCGGATGATCCAACCTTAAAATTTCTCGAAGGGTTCAAAGCTATTATTAACAAACTCCTAATCAATCTAGTTGATGAGGATAAGGAAATCTTTAATCTGCGCTGGAGATATCCTCAACTGAGATGGGAAGAAATAGCAGAACAGAAATTCATGAGCAAAGCTACAATCTATCGACGTAGAAGGATTATCCTAGAGCAGTACGCTATTTTGAAAGGTGAGCTATAAATAAACATGAGACAAAAGACATCTTGAAGTCTCACAAAAAAAGGGTTATTATGATAGCATGAACTTCTGAAACAAAAACACACATCACACTTTAGGAGTCATCCTTAATTCTAGTCAGAAAAGTTGTCCAACAGAAGTATCGTCAAGAGTCAGCAAATGCTGGCTTTTTGTTTTGGGAAAGGAGGTAGAATATGGAATTTGTATCACCAATAAAAGAGAACGATGATATACAAGCTATGAAAGATTATCTCAGAGAATGGAATGAGATGTATTACATGCTATTCATCACAGGTCTGAATACTGGGTTACGAGTTGGAGATATACTTACCTTGAAAGTTAAAGATGTTCAAGGTTGGCACATCAAGCTGAGAGAACGGAAGACTGGCAAGCAGATAACAAGACGGATGACAAAAGAACTTAAGAAAGAAATGAGAAGATATGTTGAAGGGAAACCATTTCATCATTTCTTATTTAAGAGTAGGCAAGGTCAGAATAAAGCGATCACTCGTGAGCGAGCCTATCAAATCATTCATGAAGCTGCTGAAGAACTTGGTATTGATAATGTCGGTACACATACAATGCGCAAGACATTCGGCTATAAATATTACAACAAGACAAAGGACGTAGGAACATTACAGAAAATGTTCAATCATTCATCACCTGCAATCACATTGAGATACATAGGAATAGAACAAGCAGAGCTTGATGACGCACTACGGAACTTTGTCATTTAATTTTTTAGATATTACTTTCACATAATGAGTTAAGCATAAACTGAAAAAACGAAACGCTTTAAAAACCATAATTAGTAAGGGTTTGAGATCTAGAGTGAGTTTAACAAAATATAAGATATGTGAAAGTGAGGGATAAAATTGGTATAGTTACAGGAGGTGAAAAATGGACAATCAATATAATTTATACAGAAAGGTTGATGACCATGATGGAGTCATGTGGAAACATCAAGATTACCACAAACAGAAAGAATTAGAATTAAGGAATCCAATTTTTAGTTACTCAAAAAGAAAATCAAGAAAAGTAAAATGAGACAAAAGACATCTTGAAGTCTCACAAAAAAAGGTTTATTATGGTAGCATAGATTTCTTGTATGAGATGGGATAGGTCAAGAGCCTGTCCTTTTATTTTGCAGAGGAGTATATATCATGTACAACAAACCAGTCAGACAGAGCTTGAAGACAAGGAAGTGGTACAAGTTCCGTGACAAGGTCATGAGACAATACGATTACCTTTGCCAAGAAAGTCTAAGATATGGTCAGTCAGTTCCAGCTGAAATGGTTCATCATATTTACCCAGTATCTGAGTATCCAGAGCTGGAGTATGTATCTTGGAATTGTTTGCCACTGACTAACCGTAAACACAATACGTTTCATGACCGCAACAACGATAAGATAATTGGAAATGGAATTTATTGGCAGAAGAAAAGAAAAAAAGAATTTTTAACTTTTTTCAAAAATAAAAATGAAAAATGAAAAATTTTTTTCTATCCCCCCACTTCAAAAAATTTTTTTCGAAGTCTCTGGGAACCGGTGAAGGGAACTTTTTCCAAGTCGGGGGCCTTCAAACAAAAAGGGGGTAAAAACTAAGCGATTTTGACGAAAGGAGGTAGTTGTTGGCTAAACCAATTACAGAAAAGTCGATTAAGTCAAAAGTAGTCAAGCAGATGAAAGACTTGGGCACTTATCGTAAAGAGTTCGAAATGATCATTGGTATTTTTGCAGGAATGCTATATCAGTATCAGAAACTTGCTCAAGATTATGCTGATATGGGATATCCAGTGACAGATACCTACGTCAATAAGGCTGGTGCCGAGAATGAGCGCAAAGTTCCAATCTTGACAGCTATGGAAATTTTGAGGAAAGACATTCTCAGCTACTCTAATCAGTTGATGATGAATCCGAAATCTCTCGGTGAGGTGGTTGAACAAGAAGGAGAGTCACCTCTAGCAGAAGTCTTGAAGTTCAAGAATGAAATCAAGAAGAAGAGAGTGAGTGGAAATGGGTAATCTTGATAAAGCAAAAGAATACGCTCAACACGTCTTAACTCACCAAGAGGAACATTGCGAGGAGAACATTCTTGCTGCTGAACGTTTTTTCCGTGATTTAGAAAATCCAGCGTTTGAGATGGATGAGGATATGGTGGATTTTGTTATTCACTTTATCGAGAATGTGATAGTTCATCAGCAGGGCGATGATATGTTTGCGGTGTCTATCCGTAACAAGCCGTTGCTTTTGCAACCTTGGCAACATTTCGTTGTTGTTAACCTGTTTGGTTTTTACTATAAGGGGACGAATGAGCGTAGGTTCAAAGAAGCGCTCATCATGCTTGCTCGGAAGAATGGAAAAACCTCGTTTACTGCTGCAATCGCACTTGCTTATCAGATTTTGGACACGGATAGCGGTTCAAAATGCTATATCGTTGCTAACTCAGTCAAGCAAGCGATGGAAGCTTTTGGATTTTTAAGATTCAACGTCGAGCGTTGGAATGATAAGAACATTCGTATCAAGGATAATAACCAAGAGCATTCTATCACTGCTAATTTTGGTGATGAAGGTTCTTTCTTTATCCAAGCACTTGCCAATGATGAGAGTCGTCTGGACTCTCTGAATGGCAACGTTATTATCCTAGATGAAGCTCATACGATGCGAAACAGTAAGAAGCATGGTCTTATGAAAAAAACAATGTCAGCATACCGTAACAGTATGCTTTTTGTTATCTCTACCGCTGGGGATATTCCTACGGGGTTCCTTGCTAACCGTCTGAAATACTGTCAAAAGGTGCTTAAGCAATTAGTCACTGATGATTCATTTTTTATCTTCATCTGCAAGGCTAATCAATCTGCTGATGGAGACGTGGTGGACTATCTGGATGAGAATATTCTCAAGATGGCTAATCCGTCATGGGGGGTCACGGTTTCGCTCAAGGCTCTCAAGGAAGAAGCAGAGCAGGCCATGAATGATCCTCAGACTCGAAACGAGTTTTTCAATAAGACATTGAATATCTTCACTAACTCTATGAACGCTTATTTCAATCCCGATGAGTTTATAGCGTCGGACAGTTGCTATGACTGGAGTTTAGAAGAGCTGGCACGCTTGCCGATTCGTTGGTATGGTGGTGCGGACTTGTCAAGATTGCATGACTTAACAGCGGCTGCTCTCTACGGTGTTTATCACGATGGAGAAAAAGATGTTGATATCTGTATCACACATGCTTTCTTTCCTCGTATCAATGCTCAGAAGAAGGCTAATGATGATGGGATTCCACTTTTTGGCTGGCAGTCTGATGGCTGGCTGACGATGAGCAATACTCCTACCGTTCTCTATGACGATATCGTCAAATGGTTCATCAGTATGCGTGAGCGTGGATTTAAAATCCAAGCTGTGGGAATGGATAGGAAGTTTGGTCGTGAGTTTTTGACTAAGATGAAAAAGGCTAAGTTCAAGATGATTGACCAGCCTCAGTTATTCTATCTGAAATCTGAGGGGTTCAGACGGATTGAGTTCAAAGTCAAGAACAAGGAATTTTACTATCTTCATTCTGACGCTTATGAATACTGTGTGAGCAATGTTAGAGCAATTGAAAAGGTGGATGACGCTGTGCAATATGAAAAATTAGATGGAGACGGTGGTACTGCAAGGATTGACTTGTTTGATGCCAGCGTCTTTGCTTGTATACAGGCTCTTGCTAATCTTGGCAAGGGTGGCGATGTGATGAGATTCTTTGATTAGAGAGAAAGGAGGTGAGGAAACATGGGTATTTTTGAAAAAATTTGGAAACGAAACAAGCCAAGTAAACCAATCAACATGCTGAGTCATTCAGATTTAGGATTGTCAAACCTGATGGATTCGTATGTACCTTTGGCCAGAAATCCAGATGTGGTGACAGCGGTTAATAAGATTGCTGATTTGGTCTCTAATATGACCATCCACCTGATGGAGAATACAGATAAAGGTGATATCAGAATCCGTGATGGGCTTGCTAGAAAGATTGACATTAATCCGTGTGAACACATGACAAGGAAGTCATGGATTTTCAAGATTGTGCGCGATTTGCTTCTATACGGCGATGGAAATTCTGTCTTACATGTGGAATATGAACCTGTTACGGATTATATTTCCAATTTAAGACCATTTCCGATGAGAGAAGTTTCTTTCCAAACAGATAAGAATTCCTATGTAATCTCATTTAGGGGTGAAAAGTATTCCCCTAACGAAGTAGTCCACTTCGTCATCAATCCAGATCCGGATATTCCATACATTGGTACTGGTTTTAGGGTGACGTTGACAGATGTGGTTCAAAGTTTGAACATGGCTACTAAGACTAAAAAAAGCTTCATGAACGGTAAGAACATTCCTAGTCTTATCGTTAAAGTAGACTCGTCTAGTGCTGAACTAGACTCGGAGCAAGGGCGTGAGCGTATCGCTGAGAAGTATTTAAGTACTAGCAGGGTTGGCGCTCCATGGATTGTTCCAGAGGCATTGCTGGACATCCAACAGGTAAAGCCACTTAGTCTAACGGATATCGCTCTAAATGAGTCTGTCGAATTAGATAAAAGAACAGTTGCAGGTTTATTAGGAGTACCTGCTTTTATTTTGGGCGTGGGAGAGTTCAACAAGACAGAGTATAACAACTTTGTAAATACGACTGTCATGAGTATCGCTACCACTATTACTCAAACACTAACCAGAGACTTACTTTTGTCTAGTAATCGTTACTTCAAGCTAAATCCTCGCTCACTCTTCTCTTACAACATTACAGAGTTGTCTGAGGTTGCACGTCAAATGACAAACAGTACTGCAATGCGTCGTAATGAGTGGAGAGATTGGCTTGGTATGGCTCCTGATCCTGAGATGGAAGAGTTGATTGTCCTTGAGAACTTTATCCCTCAAGAGAAGATAGGAGACCAAAATAAATTGAAAGGAGGTGAGGAAGAGAATGCAGAAACGGAATAGTTATCGTGCCACTCAATTTCAAACGCGAGAAGAAGACTCTGGTGATTTGATTTTGAGTGGCTACTTTATCAAGTTTGACGAGGAGACGGAATTGTGGCCAGGCTACTGTGAAGTTATTAAGCGTGTCGGGGTTGAGAAAGCTATCAAAGACGCTGATATCAGAGCTTTATTTAACCACGATGATAGTCTTGTTCTCGGTCGAACAGGCAACGGAACTCTGACTCTGGGTGTTGATGATGTTGGTCTTTTTGGGGACATCATCATTAACAAGGATGATCCTCAAGCGGTTGGAGCCTATGCCCGTGTTAAGCGTGGAGATGTTATCGGATGTAGCTTTGGTTTTATCCCGATAAAAATCGAAACAGAGGAACGTGAAGATGGTTCGTATCTGGACACTGTCTTAGAGCTAGAAATCTTTGAAGTGAGTCCATGTACTTTCCCAGCCTATCCGCAAACGGAAATTGCTGCACGACAAAAAGACTTCGAAAGTCAGAGCCGTGCGAATCGTGAAGCGCTAGATAAGCGCAAGAAAGAAATTAAGGAGAAATTTAAGCTATGAATAAGGCATTAATCTTTGGTGCTCGTATGCGAGCAAAAGCAACTAAAGTAGTTGAGTTGGAAGAAACTATCGAAGAATTAAACAAACGTTCGGTTGTTGAATTAGAGAAGTTAGATCGTGCTGAAACTGATGAAGAAGTTTCAGCAGTTGAAAAGACTGTAGATGATCTTCAAAAGGAAATTGAAGAAAAAGAAGCTGAAAAAGCGCAGCTGGAAAAAGAAATTGACGAGTTGGAAAAACAAATCGAGGAGCAAAATCGAAAAGCACCAACTTACCCAAGTCAAGAAAAACGTGGAGGACAGAAATTGGAACAACGTGACGCAATTGCTAAATACATTCGTACTGGTCAAACTCGTGACATCGTAGGTTTGAAAACTACTGATTCAGGAAGCGCAGCTCTGATTCCTACTGAAGTTTTGAAACCTCATTTTGTCAATAAAACACGTAATCCACTTTTGGATCTTGTGGAACGTGTGAAAGTTAACAGTGGATCTGGTAAATATCCACTTATCAAGAAAACGGATGGTGTAATGGTTTCAACAGAGGAATTGAAATCAAATCCAGAACTTGGAAAACCAGCAATCAGCGAGATTGATTATTCAATCAAGACTTACCGTGGATATGTCCCTGTGTCACAAGAAATGATTGACGACGCAGACTATGACATCATGTCCATTGTTGAAGACGAAGTGTTTAATCAAGGTGAAAATACTGAGTTGTCATTAGTTGCAGCTGTCCTCAAAAAAGCTACCCAAGCAGATGCAGCTGGATTTGATGGTATTAAAGACATCTACAATAAGAAGCTTAAATCAATTTACAAAGCAAGCATCGTTGTAACTAAGTCAATGTTTGCCGCACTTGACAAGGTAAAGGACAAAGATGGGCGCTACATGCTTCAAACCGATGTAGCTTCACCTACTGGCTATTCATTTGGTGGGAAAACAATCTACAAAGTAGATGACACAGTGTTTGGAGATGAAGGAGATATGAAATTCTTCATCGGTGATGTCACTGAGTTCGTCAAAGAGTTTGATCGTTCTCAAGTATCTGTTAAATGGGTGAACAATGACATCTACGGACAATTGCTTGGGCTTTTCATCCGTTTGGATATTAAGAAAGTAGATGAAGAAGCTGGGTTCTTCGGAACATACACTGACGCTGCAGGGTAAGGAGGCAGTTGATGGCTTATCAAGTAATCCGTCCTTTTAAGGATTTGAGAGACCCTCAACAATATGAATACCAAATCGGGGACATTTATCCCCGAACAGGATATAGAAGTAGCAAGGCCTTCATTCAAGAGTTGTTAGACGGGTCAAATAGTGCAGGATCTATTTTCTTGACTAAAATCGATGATGACGATATTTCCGAAGGAGAAGCAGAAACTCAAGAACCCGAAGAGGAAGATGAGGAGTAGTTATGGACAATGCTCAATTATTAGAATTACTAAAACTAAAATTGGGTATAGCAACAAATCTACGTGATAAGCCTTTGGAGAAAATCATCGAAGCTGTCATGACTGAACTGGAAGATAATTTGGGAGTTTCGCTTGAATCAGAAAATGCTGAACACCAAATGTTTGTAGTTGATTATGCAGCCTTTCGCTATGAGGGTGGGGTGGACATGCCACGCCACCTTTTATGGCGGTTGCATAATTTGAAATTGAGGTAAGAAGATGGCGTGGAACAATGAGATTACATTAATCTCAAGGGTAAAAACAGGACTAGATAAATTGCACCAGCCTCTATTTGAGGAGAAACGATTGACTATTTTGTGTCGCAAGCGTTCCATTACTCGTTCTGAATTTTATCAGGCTAGCCAGGTCGGACTTAGACCAAGCCTTATCCTTGATATTCATAGCTTTGAGTATAACAACGAGGAAGAAGCGGAATTTAATGGGAAACGGTATCGTATTCTCAAGACATTTCCGATTGGTCTAGAAATTCTGGAGCTGACCTTGATGGAGGAATTGCCATGAGTTTAACAGGTGACCTTTCAGCAGAAATCGCTAAAGCACTGAGCGAATATTCTAGTGAGTTAGAAGATGAGATTGACGCTATCGCACAAGAGTTAGGTGATGAAGCTGTTGCGACTTTGAAAGCGACAAGCCCAAAGAATAAAGGAAAGTATGGAAGAGGATGGCGTCTCAAGAAAAATGCAAAAGGCTCATACGTGATCCATAATGCTACAGGCTATCAATTGACACACCTACTTGAAAATGGCCATGTTTTAAGGAATGGTGGTCGAAGTCGTGCTATCCCTCATATCCAACCTGTAGAAGAAAAGCTAATCAATTCCTTTGAACGTAAAGTTAAGGAGGCTATTCAAAAATGAAATTATCTGACCTTGTCGATATTCTAAGTCAAGCAAATCTACCTATAGCCTATCGTGCGTTTGAAACTGGACACGTTCCTCAAACACCTTACCTTATCTACTTTGAATCACATCCAGATATCAAGAGAGCAGATGACGAACAGGAATACCAGATTAAATCTGTGACTGTAGAGCTTATCTTTGAGCGTAAAGACGAAGATTTGGAAGAGGCCTTGGAAGACTTGTTGTCTAAACATCAACTTGTTTTTGAGGTGTCAGAAGAAAGCTATATCCCGACAGAAAGGCTATCTGTCAAGCCTTATACTGTTTATTTGTACTAAAGGAGAAGAAGATGACAAAAACAGAAAACAAAGTAACCTTTGGATTGAAAAATGTGCATATCGCACCAATCGAAACGATCAATGGGGAAACAAATGTCATTAGCTACGGGAAGATTTTTCGTTTCCCTGGAGCTATGAACTTGGAGCTAGAACCAAAAGGAGAATCGAAAGCAATCCCAGCCGACGATGTGGACTACCACTTCATGAACTCAAACGAAGGGTATGAAGGGAAATTGAAAGTACCACATATCACAGAAGAATTTGCGACGAAAATTCTGGGAGAACTCAAGGATGACCAAACAGGAGTGTTGACTGAAAAAGGCGATGCTTCAACTAAACCGTTTGCGATTATGTTTGAATTTTCAGGAGATCAAAATAAGACTCGCTACGTTCTCTACTACTGCTCTGCTAGTCGTCCATCGAACGGCTCTGCTACTAAGAGCGGAACAACTGTCAACGAGCGTGAACTTAGCTTCAAAGCTTCACCACGTCCGCTTGATAGCGTAGTGAAACGTTCGATTACGTCTGCAGACAAGAAAGAAGTGTATGACGCTTGGTTTACTAGCGTTTATGAGCCAACATCTCTAGGATAAGGAGTAAAGAATGCGTCGAAGTATTAAAATCAGCAATAAGCGCTATGAGCTTGCAACAAATGCCTATACTCCAATCGCTTACAAAAACGAGTTTGGGCAGGATTTTTTCAAGGACCTTTTGGGACTTTTGAAAAATAAACAATTGGTAGCTCAATTGAATCAATTGGAAAAAGGTAATGATTTGGTTGCGGAAAGCGTCGATTTATCTCTTTTAGAAGATTTCGATATTACCTTTTTCTATCGTCTATTTTGGGTATTTGCTAAATCTGGCAATCCTAAAATTAAACCGTTTGATGATTTCTTCATGGAGATGGAAGAATTTCCTCTTGACGAAGTTTGTCCACTAATGATGGAAATGTTGAATACGGTGCTGCAAACAAAAAAGAAACAGACACATCAGAAACAGCAAGCGAAGAAGCCTTCACGGTAGAATCTTATCTATCTTGTTGCAAGGAAACTGGCTTATCTATCGATGATCTCAAGCATATTTCCATTGGGATGGCGTTAGATTATCAGACAGATTATGTCAATTTGCGTAGCGAAAATAAAACGGGTAGTCGGAAGGCCACCCAAGCTGATTTTGATGCATTTTAGAGAAAAAAGTGAGTGCTGAGAGAGTTGTGAGGACAAGTTCCTTTAGTTGGCTAGTGTTCTGGTCATAGAAATCCTCTCAGCGCTCCTTATTTTTAAGGAAAGGAGGAAATATGGCAGGAAATATCAAAGGGATAAAAATTGAAATTGATGGCGATACCCAGCCCTTACAAACAGCGTTAAAGGGTATAAACAAAGAGTCTGTAAATGCTACAAATGAACTAAAACAAATCGATAAGGCTTTAAAGTTTGATACTGGTAACGTTACTTTACTAACCCAAAAACAAGAAGTCTTAGAGAAACAGGTAGGTATAACCAGAGACAAACTAGAGGCTTTAAGACAAGCACAATCCAAAGTAGACGAGGAATTTAAAAAGGGGAATATTGGTCCCGAACAGTATCGTGCTTTCCAGCGTGAAGTAGAAGTGACTCAAAATGTCCTAAAAGGATATGAGGGAAAGCTAGCTAGTGTCACTAAAACTCTTGAAGGGAATGGCGATGCAACAAAAAACAACCAAACCCAACTGAAAGAATTGCAGAATGAGCAAAAACTACTTGCCAGCGAATCTGAAAAAGTCGTTAGTTCGTTTAAGCTACAAGAAAGCCAGATGGGTGCCAACTCTAGCGAAGCAGACAAGTTAGCATTAGCCGAAAAGAAGATTGGTGAACAGTCTGAAATTGTAGCTCGCCAAATCGAAAACCTTGAGAAGCAGTTAGAAATCACTAAAAAAGAATATGGTGAAAACTCAGCCGAAGCTAACAAGATGGAAGCGGAGCTGAATCAAGCTAAGACCGCTTACGCTAATCTTAATCAGGAACTAGGAAAACTTGGTAGTACAGCTAATAGCAATCAAACCCAACTGAAAGAATTGCAGAATGAGCAAAAACTACTTGCCAGCGAATCTGAAAAAGTCGTTAGTTCGTTTAAGCTACAAGAAAGCCAGATGGGTGCCAACTCTAGCGAAGCAGACAAGTTAGCATTAGCCGAAAAGAAGATTGGTGCACAATCTGAAATCGTCGCTCGCCAAATCGAAAACCTTGAGAAGCAATTAGAAATCACTAAAAAAGAATATGGTGAAAATTCAGCCGAAGCTAACAAGATGGAAGCGGAGCTGAATCAAGCTAAGACTGCTTACGCTAATCTTGGTCAGGAAATGGAAAAATTAGCCAGCAGTGGGAAACAAGCTGGAGATAGCCTCAGCGAGACTAACAGCCTCTTAAAGGCTGAGTTACTAAACCAATTTTCTGAGAAGCTATCTGATATTAGTCAAAAACTAGTTGACTTTGGGAAAAGTGCTCTGGAAGCCTTTCGTCAAGTAGACGAAGGGATGGACATCATTGTTACTAAAACAGGCGCTGGAGGAGAAGCTCTGCAAGGTATGCAGGATGTTGCAAACGAAATCGCTACATCGTTACCAACAGATTTCTCAACAGTAGGGAATGCGGTTGGAGAAGTTAACACTCAATTTCAACTTACAGGCGAAGCACTCAAGGGTGCCTCAGAGGATATTATCAAATTCTCGGAAATTAACGGTTCTGATGTCACAAATTCGACTATTCAGTCGAAACAGGCATTAGAAGCGTACGGAATGACTGTTGATGATTTATCAAAAGTTTTAGATTCAACTACGTTCGTTGCTCAGGCTACAGGTGTTTCAGTCGATGACTTGATGAAGAAAGCAACAGATGGTGCTCCTCAAATCAAATTGTTGGGACTTAGTTTTGAAGAAGCTGTTACACTTGTTGGTCAGTTAGAGCAACATGGTGTCGATTCGTCTGCTGCTTTATCAGGCTTGACGAAAGCAGCAGGAGTGTATGCCAAACAAGGCAAGAGCATGAACGAGGGTCTCAAAGAAACAATAGACTCCATCAAAAATAGCCAGAGCGAGACAGAAGCGTTAAGTATTGCTATGGAGATTTTTGGAGCTAAAAAAGCGCCACAAATGGTTGATGCTATCAAACGTGGAGCGTTAAGTTTTGAAGATTTAGGGAAAACAGCTCAAGAATCTGCTGGTTTAGTTTCAAACACCTATGAAGCTACCTTGGACCCAATCGATAAATTCCAGACGGCTCAAAATTCAGTTACTTTGGCTATGTCTGAACTCGGTGCTTCAATTGCTGAAGTATTGGCACCAGTATTTGAAATGCTGGGAAATATTGTCAAACAAGTGGCTGAATTGTTCAGTGGGTTACCTGGTCCGATTAAAGAATTTGTTGTCATTCTAGGGACAGTTGTTACCGCTGTAGGGGTTTTAGCACCGATATTCTTATCCCTGCAAGCCCTTGCGGAGCTTTTAAAAATATCTATTGGAGAAATGATAATTACCGCATTACCAATCATTGGGACAGCAGCCGCAATAGCGGCAGCAGTGGCAGCGGTCGTTGTCATTTTAAAATACTTATGGGAAACGAATGAAGGATTCCGCAACGCTGTCACAGCTGTGTGGGAGGCTATTTCATCTGTCATCAATACTGTTGTAGGTGAAATTTCAAACTTCATCATGAGTATTTTTGGCACCGCTGTAACATGGTGGACTGAAAACCAAGAGCTAATCCGTTCTATTACGGACGCAGTCTGGACTGGCATTTCCGCTATCATTAGCGCTGCTATGACTGTTCTAGGTCCACTTATAGAAGGAGGATGGAACACCATTCAGATTATTACGTCTACAGTTTGGGAAGTGATTAAAACGGTAGTTGAAACAGCTATCAACGTTGTTTTGGGTATTATCAAGGCAGTGATGCAGATCCTTACTGGTGACTGGTCAGGCGCTTGGGAAACCATCAAGAGTGTTGGAGAAACAATCTGGAATGGGATTGCAAGTGTTATCGGGACTATCTTTAATGGCATAGCGCAGGTATTGTCTAACATCTGGAACACTATCTCAACGGTTGCTTCAACTGTTTGGAACGGCATCAAGTCCACTCTTTCAGGAATATTTGATGGTATTTCAAGCTCAGTCTCAAGTGTCTTTAACGGTATCAGAGATACGATTAGCAACATCTGGAATGGTATCAAGTCAACCGCAAGTAGTGTCTGGAATGGCATTAAAGATACAATCGGCAATGCTATTAACGGGGCTAAGGATTTAGTTGGTAGTGCAATTGAAGCTATTAAGGGATTCTTTAACTTTGAATTTAGATGGCCTCATATCCCTCTACCACACTTTAGTATTAGCGGTTCTCTTAATCCAGTTGACTGGTTGAGTAACGGGTTGCCAAGCATTGGCGTAGAATGGTATGCCAAGGGCGGTATCTTGACCAAGCCGACTGTTTTCGGTTCAAACGGAAATAGCCTGATGGTTGGTGGAGAGGCTGGAAACGAAGCTGTCTTACCACTGAACGAAAGAACCTTGGGAGCTATCGGTCGTGGAATCGCTCAAACAATGGGAGGTCTGTCTCCTGTTATCAATGTCAGTATTAGCGGAAACAACATCAGTGAAGAGATGGATATCAATCGCATTGCTGACGTTGTCGCTCAAAAGATTGCGGACGAACTGCAACGGAAAACACAACTTAGAGGAGGAATCGCATGATTAAACATAATGAATTGGTGATTGATGGTGTAGCAACCTCCTCTTTTCCTTTTGATGTCATTGTAGAGGAAGCGCCATCCATCGTAATTGCTAATAGTAAGACAAAACTATGGGAGCATGACGGGATTAGTGGAGCCATCCTACAAACCAATCATCATAGAGGGATGGTTGAGAAATCCTACACGCTTCACTTAGTCAAGCCAAAAGAGGAGGACTTGAACCGTTTTCTGGCTCTTTTTGCTAGGGAAAACTTTTGGCTTGAAAGCGAACGTGTCAAGACCACTAAGATGTGGTGTTACAAGGTAAAGATTTCCGAGACTACTAGAAATCGTACAGGGTACTATGCGCTCAAAGTCACATTTGAGTGTCACCCTACAAAATTTTTCAAAGTCACGGACAATCAGACCTTTTCAAGAAGTGGCACTTTAAGAACCAAAGGCTCTGCTTTGGCTTTTCCGACAATTACCTTAACTGGTCAAAGTACGACTGAGGTTAGTTTCACAGTGGACAGACAGGTTATCCGCTTAGAAAGACTGTCTGGAAGAGCTATCATGGTAAATAACCCTAACAACCCTAGTTTCTTGGACGGAACAGGTTCTAGAATTAAGTGGACAGGGGATTTTATCACGATTGACCCAATCAAAAAACAAGATGTTGGGATTGTCTTAGGTGCTGGTATCAGTTCCATGACGATTGAGACAGTTTGGGGGTGGGCATAATGCTATATTTGCTTGAAAGTGATACTCGTAACGTTAAATGGAACGGTATTCCACTGCATGAAGCGACCTCAGCTATCATCAAAGAGCAAATGAACGGGGATTTTACCCTCACTCTTCGCTACCCTATTACTGACTCTGAGATTTATCAACTTTTCCGTGAAGATATGTTGATAAAGGCTCCAGCTCCTGTGATTGGCCCTCAGTTGTTCCGTATCAAGAAACCAGTAGAGAATGATGATCATTTAGAAATCACTGCTTACCACATCACTGATGACGTCATGCAGCGGTCTATCAACCCTCTATCTGTCAACAAGCAGAGTTGTTGGCAGGCTCTTTCTCAATTGGTACAGGTTGCTAAGTCTCCTATCAATGATTTTTCATTTACCAGTGATATCACAGACAGGAGAACCATCAACACAAAAGAAGTAGAAACACTCTACAGCGTGTTGATGGATGGCGCTCACTCAATCGTGGGAACGTGGGAAGGAGAGTTGGTTCGGGATAATTTCGCTATTTCAATCAAGCGAAATCGAGGAGAGGACAGAGGTGTTATCATCTCTACTCACAAAAACCTTAAATCCTATCAACGAACCAAAAACTCACAAAATGTTGTTACTCGGATCCATGCTAAGTCTACATTTAAGGCAGAGGGAGCTAAGGAAGACACAACAATTGCCATAACGGTTGATAGCCCATTGATTGGCACTTACCCTTACATCAACGAAAGAAGTTATACAAATAACAACATTCAAACCGTTGAGGAGTTGACAAAGTGGGCTAGTGCTAAATTCACTAACGAACACATAGATAAGGCTACAGATGCCATCAAGATTGAAGCCTATGAACTTGATGGGCAAACTGTTCACATGGGAGATACAGTCAACCTGAAAAGTTATAAGCACAATGTGGACATTTATAAGAAAGCAATTGCCTATGAATATGACTGTTTAGCAAACAATGGACAGGGAGCCTATCTAACCATTACCTTTGATGACAAAGTGAAATCAGGAGGGAATGGTGGCGGAGTATCAGCAGTAGCAAACGCAATCTTGGACAAGCAAGAAACACAATTTGATATTATGCTGGAGCGTGCGATTGCCAACGCTGACCGTGCGTTTGATGCCGAGTTTGAAAAACGTAAAAAAGCGATTGACGATGCTATCGAAATTGCCAAGGCCAAGGCTGAGGAAGTGAAGCAAGAACTGTCTGACACTATCGATCAGCGTTTTGACAGTTTTGACAATGCTTCGATTCAAGAAGCTAGGCGCAAAGCCGAGGAAGCATTGAAAAAAGCTGGGGCAAGTAGTTCTCTAGCTCAGGAAGCCAAGCAGATTGGTCTAGATTCGATTGCTAGACTTGAAGCGTTCAAGTCGCAGGCTACGAGCGCTCAGACGGCTCTATCGGGTGATTTGGATGCTCTGAAACAGACGGTCACAAGTGAAGTCAATCAAGCTTCAGAATATCGCAGAACGACCACAGAGGCCCTTAGTCGAATGACTGGCCAGATGAAGGGATTTGCGACGAAATCAGAGGTCGCTCAGGGTATCGATGGGTTGACTCAAACCTTCGCTAAGATGAAGGTCGGTAGTCGCAACTATGCTGAAGACTACGACTTTTCAAGAGGTCTTTGGAATTATAGTCAAGGGGATAACAGTCCACAAGATTGGACTATCTCAAACGGCGAATATAATGTAAAAGGAACTACGAAGACTTGGAAGCAGATGCAAATCTATTCAAAAGAAGGAAGTATAGCTTCAGGTAAAAGTTCGACAGCTCTTCTTGAGTTGGAACTCGGCGAGACTTACACACTTTCGTTTCAAGCTATGTGTCACTCTGGAAATCCAAGCGTTTGGGTCTCTTTAAGAGCTAATCGAACAGCACCTAGCAATCCTGAAATCATGTATGGCAATTTCAACCTCACGTCTAGCTGGCAGACTTATCAAGTCACTATACCAGCATTGACCAAGCCTGATAATTTTGACTTCTGGCGAATTATTCTTGGTTATAACGAGATTGGCCATGTAGCATTTCGTAAAGTCGAATTGACTAGAAGCTCTACTCGTATAGATGCAGGGCCTGCTCCAGAGGATGGTAAGACGGACCTTATAGCTGCTAAGTCTACTTTTGAGAAGACGGCTGAAGGTCTATCTTCTAAATTGGCGACGGTTGAAACCTATGTCAGCCAAGACGGCCAGCGACAGGAAGCTTTACAGCGTTATACTCGTGAGGAGAGCGCGAGACAAGCGACGGCTGTACGTGAGCTAGTTGCGAAGGACTATGTAGGTAAAGCGACTTATCAGGAAACTGTAAGAGCTATTGAGAACAAATTCGAAGCTATCACGAATCCACAAAATGGTTCGATTGCCACTCAGATTGCTAACTATAAAACGGCAGTAGATGGCAGATTTGCAGATATTACTTCATTGATTGCTGGTAAGGCTAGCCAAACTGATTTCCAAAAAGTCAAGGAAACTAGTCAGCTATACGAACGTATTATCGGTAGTACCGAGAATGACATTTCGAATAAGGTTGCTCGCATGGCTATGACAAGCCAGCTGTTTCAGGTTGAGGTGGCTAAAAATGTCGGAGATAGCCGAAATTATGTGAAGAATGCCGATTTTAGGGGTGGTTCTAAAAATTGGAGAGAAACGAACGTTTCAGGCTTGAATTTCAACTATGAACATTCATCACAAAATCGAAATAAATCGGGCGTGCATATTTATGGAACATCTATAAATGCTCGTTATTTTGGATTGCAACAGACATTCAAAATTGAACTAAAAAAATCCGATAAAATCACTCTTTCTTTTTTGGTTTCAAAAGATGGACTTAGCACTTTCTCTGGCCTTGACATCGGGTTACATTATAGGAAAGATGGTGCAATAAAATCGCAGGCATGGAGGGAGATTCCAAATAGTGAAATAACTGCATCCGCTTATAAAAAACTTAATTTTAATTATGAGTTACCAGTTGACATCGATGAAATCAATTTAATGTTTTATGGAAATCCTGGGAAATCAATAAACCTTTACATTTCAGAGATAAAACTTGAAACTGGAAGCAATGCGACACCATTCACTCTAGCCCCTGAAGACACTGACGAAGCTGTTCGTACAGTTCAAAATCAACTAGCTGGTTCGTGGGCGGTTCAGAACATCAACAGTGCAGGTGATTTAATTTCTGGGTTAAACCTGGGCGTTAATGGTCATAATCGACTTGACGGTAAATTGACCCACATAACTGGCGAGACCTTGATTGATAAAGCAGTTATCAAGTCAGCCATGGTGGATAAGCTGAAAACGGCCAATTTTGAAGCAGGTTCGGTCACGACTACGATATTAGACGCTGAAGCGGTCACGGCTGAGAAGTTGAAAGTTGATAATGCGCTTATTAGAAAAATCACTGCAAATGAAGCATTTATTGACCAACTTACATCTAAACGCATCTTTGCGACAAAAATCGAATCAGTCATTTCTAGCTCAACTGTTTTAGAAGGTTATAAAGGTTGGATTGGTGGATTCCAGCTCGGGACGCATGATTCAGGTTATGGGCGTTGGATAACTGGTCGCAATCATTTCTCGGTTGGAATGGGTGATGGTACAGGTGGAGATGGACGCACTGCGCTATGGGTCAATTGGGGAAACAATTGGAACGAACCTGGATACTATGCATGGTTCGTAAAAAATAATGGCAAGATGTATTGTTATAACACTGCTGAATTTTGGAAAACACCAATTATTCACGGCGACTTAAAAGTTACAGGAAGAATTCATTATGATGGTGGTGTTTGGATTTATTCTGGTGAATACGAGAAGATTGGACGAAGCAGTAAAGATTATTTTTATCTGGAAAAAGCCAGTGGTGCCAGAGATTGGTTCCCAGCTTGGAACGATACTTCTGACCGCAGACTGAAATCAAACATTCAAGAGAGTAATGTTTCAGGGATTGATATTATTAATCGTTTGAAAACGTATAGTTACCGAAAAGAATTTAATAATGAGGTAGAGGATATCTCATGCGGTATCATGGCTCAAGATGTGCAGAAGTACGCTCCAGACGCTTTTCGTGAGGGTCCAGATGGGATTTACACATATAACACATTTGCACTGGTACCTTACTTAATCAAGGCCATTCAAGAATTAAATCAAAAAATAGAAAAAATGGAGAAAACAATAGCATGAATAACAACATGGACGCAGTAGTAAATCAGTTAACACTTGATTCGCTGACTAAAAAGCTAGCAGTCAGCGAGCAAGAATCAGCTAAGAATGAAGCTCTTTATTTGTATGCAGCAAGCGAATTGCACACGATGAAAGAGGTTCTAGAACATGACCCAGCTCTAAAAGAGTTGTTTGAAGAAACACAAGCAAAAATGAAAGGAAATAACTAATGAATTACGAAGTAGCAATTAAACCTTATTTGAAAGGTGCAGAAAACACAACAGTAGTCGCAATCAAGATGGAAAACAACGGACGCTATTCTTACGAGCAAGTAGAACTTCACGGCGACCATACACAGGACAATGAAGCGACTTTGATTCAAGCGGTGCTGGACCATATCCGCACAGAGCTTGATCCAACGAGCGCAATCGTACAAGCGCAGGCTAAACTTCAAGAAGCAGAGCAGAAATTGGCTCAGACCGAAGCGAAACAGACGGCCACAGATGAAGAAGTTAAGCATAATAAAGCTGAAACCGACCGTTATGGGAAAATCTCCATGCGGTCGTTTTAAATGCCGTAGCAGGCAAGACAATCGCCTATGGGACCAACTACAAGGAATTAGTTGAGTTAATTCCACTTGCAGAAGTTGGTAAACGCTACATGGCACATGACTTGATTACCATTGAAGACCCCACGCATGTTGAGATGGACGGTGAAGGCAAGCGTATCTTGATTCAGTTGAACAAGGAATTTACTTATAACGGTGAACCAGTCAGCGACTTTGCCCGAAACGGTCGTCTTGAAATGGACGGAACAGGCGCAGCATGGAAGTACGAACCTAAAGAATAGGAGGTGTGTATGCAAATTGAATTTTTCAATTTTTTCCGAAGCGTCGTCCAGACTGAAGATGGTCTGGTCTTGTACGCTCTGGCATTGATTGTCTCAATGGAAATCATTGATTTTGTAACAGGGACAATTGCTGCTATCGCAAATCCTGACATCGAGTATAAGAGCAAAATCGGTATTAATGGACTCCTTCGCAAAATTCTAGGGGTCCTTTTACTGATGATCCTCATCCCGATGTCTGTACTCTTGCCTGAGAAGACAGGCTTCGCATTCTTGTACTCGATCTATCTCGGGTACATCGCATTTACTTTTCAATCACTCATTGAGAATTATCGCAAATTAAAAGGAAATGTCACTCTTTTTCAGCCAATCTTGAAAGCATTCCAACGATTGCTTGAGAAAGACGAAGATAAAAACAAAGGAGAATGAACATGATTAATTGGAAACTACGACTAAAAAATAAAACCTTTTACCTGTCTGCTATCCCAGCCTTCTTACTTCTCTTGCAAGCTGGTGCAGCAGTCTTTGGATATCATCTGGATTTGGGTGATATCGGCAATAAGCTGATTCTGCTTGTCAATGCGATATTCGTGTTCTTAACTGCAATCGGTCTGGTCAACGACCCAACCACAAGCGGAATCACAGACAGCACACGAGCGCTAGAATACAAGAAACCAAGTGAGGAGTAAGTATGTCTAAAAAACAAGAAATGATTCAATTCTTCATCGACAAGGCCAATTCTGGCGATGGAGTGGACAACGACGGAGCTTATGGCTTCCAGTGTGCCGACGTGCCTTGTTACGGGCTTCGTCATTGGTATGGTGTGACCCTCTGGGGCAATGCTTACGACTTGCTTGAGTCAGCGCGTTCACAAGGCTTGAAAGTCGTGTATGACGCTGACTATCCAAAGGCTGGTTGGTTCTTCGTGAAAAGCTATGTAGCTGGCGACGGTGTCAACTATGGACATACAGGGCTTGTCTATGAGGACTCAGACGGAGATACTATCAAGACGATTGAGCAGAATATTGATGGCAACTGGGACTACTTAGAAGTAGGTGGGCCTTGTCGCTACAACGAGCGCTCTGTAAGTGAAATCGTTGGGTATATCGTACCGCCTGAAGAGGTTGAAACTGGCTGGCAACAGAACCAATATGGCTGGTGGTGGGTTCGTGAAGACGGTTCATACCCAACTAACAAATGGGAGAAAATCAACGATGTTTGGTACTATTTCGATGAAAAAGGCTTCATGAAGTGTAGTACCTGGTTGAACTACAAGGACGCTTGGTACTGGTTCACGGATTCAGGCTCTATGGCCACCGGCTGGGCTCGTATCAATAACGCTTGGTATTACTTTGATGAAGACGGTAAGATGGTAACTGGTTGGATTAAGCATAAGCTGACTTGGTACTACCTAGACCGTAAGAACGGGAACATGGTATCAAATGCCTTTATCCAGTCAGCAGACGGAACAGGCTGGTACTACATCAAACCAGACGGAACGATGGCAGATAAGCCAGAGTTCACAGTAGAGCCGGAAGGCTTGATTACGACTAAATAATTTAAAAAAATAAATAGAAAGGAAACTTTCTAAATTGTTCTTTCACCGCAGGCTTAAGCTTGCGGTTTTTTGTTTGACAAAAATAAAAACAGTGAAATTACTCACTGATCCTTTTGTAAACTATTAGAAATAAATTGCAACCTTCTCAACTATACGGGCAAAGATGATTATGAAAATGAATACGAAGATGAATACGATTTAAAAAAACGATGGCAATCAATGGAAATGATTTAAAAGAAAAATAAGCCAAAAACTCAACTATTGACAAGTAACGATAAGTATTTGTAAACGTTTTTCACTTATGATATAATAGCATTGTATTTATTGTATATGAATCTGGAGAAAAAATCAAAGATATTTTTGAAGGATAGTATGAGAACAAGGGAGAATATATGACCTTAGAATGGGAAGAATTTCTAGATCCTTACATTCAAGCTGTTGGTGAGTTAAAGATTAAACTACGTGGTATTCGGAAGCAATATCGTAAGCAAAATAAGCATTCTCCGATTGAGTTTGTGACGGGTAGAGTCAAGCCGATTGAAAGTATCAAGGAAAAAATGGCTCGTCGTGGCATTACTTATGCAACCTTGGAACACGATTTGCAGGATATTGCTGGTTTGCGTGTGATGGTTCAGTTTGTAGATGACGTCAAGGAAGTAGTGGAAATTTTACACAAGCGTCAGGACATGCGGATCATACAGGAACGAGATTACATTACTCATCGAAAAGCCTCAGGCTACCGTTCCTATCATGTGGTAGTAGAATATATGGTTGACACCATCAATGGAGCCAAGACTATTTTGGCAGAAATTCAGATTCGTACTTTGGCCATGAATTTCTGGGCAACAATAGAACATTCTCTCAACTACAAGTACCAAGGGGATTTCCCAGAGGAGATTAAGAAGCGACTGGAAATTACAGCCAAGATTGCCCATCAGTTGGATGAAGAAATGGGTAAAATTCGAGATGATATCCAAGAAGCCCAGGCCCTTTTTGATCCCTTGAGTAGAAAATTAAATGACGGTGTAGGAAACAGTGACGATACAGATGAAGAATACAGGTAAACGAATTGACCTGATAGCCAATAGAAAACCGCAGAGCCAAAGGGTTTTATATGAATTGCGAGATCGTTTGAAGAGAAATCAGTTTATACTCAATGATAGCAGTCCGGACATTGTCATTTCCATTGGTGGAGATGGCATGCTCTTGTCGGCCTTTCATAAGTACGAAGACCAACTTGATAAGGTACGCTTTATCGGTCTTCATACAGGACATCTGGGCTTTTATACCGATTATCGTGATTTTGAGTTGGATAAGTTAATGACCAATTTGCAGCTGGATACCGGAGCAAGGGTTTCTTACCCTGTTCTAAATGTGAAGGTTTTTCTTGGAAATGGAGAGGTCAAGATTTTTCGTGCCCTCAACGAAGCCAGCATTCGCAGATCCGATCGAACCATGGTGGCAGATATTGTCATCAATGGTGTTCCCTTTGAGCGTTTTCGTGGAGACGGGCTAACAGTTTCGACACCGACTGGTAGTACTGCCTATAACAAGTCTCTTGGCGGTGCTGTTTTACACCCTACCATTGAAGCTTTGCAATTAACGGAGATTGCCAGCCTTAATAATCGTGTCTATCGAACGCTGGGCTCTTCTATTATTGTGCCTAAGAAGGATAAGATTGAACTCATTCCAACAAGAAATGATTACCACACCATTTCGGTTGACAATAGTGTCTATTCTTTTCGTAGTATCGAGCGAATCGAGTATCAAATTGATCATCATAAGATTCACTTTGTCGCGACTCCTAGCCATACCAGTTTCTGGAACCGCGTTAAGGATGCCTTTATCGGCGAGGTGGATGAATGAGGTTTGAATTTATCGCAGATGAACATGTCAAGGTTAAGACCTTCTTAAAAAAGCACGAGGTTTCTAAGGGACTTCTAGCCAAGATTAAGTTTCGAGGTGGGGCTATTCTGGTCAATGACCAACCGCAAAATGCAACCTATCTATTGGATATTGGGGACCGCGTTACCATTGATATTCCCGCTGAGGAAGGCTTTGAAACTCTAGAAGCTATCGAGAGACCATTAGACATTCTCTATGAGGATGATCATTTTCTAGTTTTAAACAAACCCTATGGAGTGGCTTCTATTCCTAGTGTCAATCACTCTAATACCATTGCCAATTTTATCAAGGGTTACTACGTCAAGCAAAATTACGAAAATCAGCAGGTTCACATTGTAACCAGGCTTGATAGAGATACTTCTGGCTTGATGCTTTTTGCCAAGCATGGCTATGCCCATGCACGATTAGACAAGCAGTTGCAGAAGAAGTCCATTGAAAAACGCTACTTTGCTTTGGTTAAAGGTGATGGTCACTTGGAGTCAGAGGGGGAAATTATTGCTCCGATTGCGCGTGACGAAGACTCTATTATCACCAGACGGGTGGCTAAAGGTGGAAAGTATGCCCATACTTCTTACAAGATTGTCGCTTCTTATGGAAATATTCACTTGGTCGACATTCGATTGCATACTGGTCGAACCCACCAAATCCGAGTCCATTTTTCTCATATTGGTTTTCCTTTGTTGGGAGATGATTTGTACGGAGGTAGTCTGGACGACGGCATTCAACGTCAGGCCCTGCATTGCCATTACCTATCCTTTTATCATCCATTTTTAGAGCAAGACTTGCAGTTAGAAAGTCCCTTTCCGGATGATTTTAGCAACCTTATTACCCAGTTATCAACTAATACTCTATAAAAACTGTTTCAGAGTATAATTATTATCTAAAAGGAGAAAACTCATGGAAGTTTTTGAAAGTCTAAAAGCCAACCTTGTTGGTAAAAATGCTCGTATCGTTCTCCCTGAAGGGGAAGAGCCACGTATTCTTCAAGCGACTAAACGCTTGGTAAAAGAAACAGAAGTGATTCCTGTTTTGCTTGGAAATCCTGAAAAAATTAAAATTTATCTTGAAATTGAAGGGATCATGGATGGTTATGAAGTCATTGACCCTCAACATTATCCTCAATTTGAAGAAATGGTTACTGCCTTGGTAGAGCGTCGCAAGGGCAAAATGTCTGAAGAAGATGCACGCAAGGTTTTGGTTGAAGATGTCAACTATTTTGGTGTTATGTTGGTTTACTTGGGCTTGGTTGATGGAATGGTATCTGGAGCTATTCACTCAACAGCTTCAACAGTTCGTCCAGCTCTTCAAATCATCAAAACTCGTCCAAATGTAACTCGTACTTCAGGTGCCTTCCTCATGGTTCGTGGTACGGAACGTTACCTATTTGGAGACTGTGCTATCAATATCAATCCTGATGCAGAAGCCTTGGCTGAAATTGCCATCAACTCAGCAATCACAGCTAAGATGTTTGGCATCGAGCCTAAAATTGCCATGCTGAGCTATTCTACTAAAGGTTCAGGATTTGGTGAGAGCGTCGATAAGGTTGTAGAAGCCACTAAAATTGCTCACGACTTGCGTCCTGACCTTGAAATCGATGGTGAGCTGCAATTTGATGCAGCCTTTGTTCCTGAAACTGCAGCTCTGAAAGCTCCTGGAAGTACGGTAGCTGGTCAAGCAAATGTCTTCATCTTCCCAGGTATCGAGGCAGGAAATATCGGATACAAGATGGCTGAACGTCTTGGTGGCTTTGCAGCTGTAGGACCTGTTTTGCAAGGTTTGAACAAACCAGTTAACGACCTTTCTCGTGGATGTAATGCAGATGATGTGTACAAGTTGACTCTTATCACAGCAGCTCAAGCAGTTCATCAATAAAGAGAAGTGCTACTAAATAATTCGCATTTATAATCAAAAAACGCACAGTATCAGTACAGAAATGTACTGATACTATGCGTTTTATTGTGGGAAGATTTACTTCATTTTCTCTTAAAATTGAGTTTTTGCCCAGTCTATTTTTAGTATTTATAGGCTACGATACCAATGATTGTATCAACTGCACGTTCCATAGTCTGAAGGCTAACGTATTCAAAACGACCGTGCATATTCTCGCCACCAGCAAAGATATTAGGGGTTGGGATTCCCATAAAGGAAATCTTAGAGCCGTCTGTCCCTCCACGGATTGGTTCGATAATAGGAGTGATCCCCAAATCTTCCATAACTGCTTTAGCAATGGTAATTGGAGTCATATCTTTTTCAATGACTTCTTTCATATTGTAGTACTGATCTGTCAAGTTTAGGGTGACACGGTCGCTACCAAGTTCTTGATTCATCTTATCAGCGATAGACTGCATAGCTGCTTTACGTGCTTCAAAGGCCTCTTTTTCAAAATCACGAATGATGTAGCTTGCACGCGCTTCCTCGATACTACCTGTCACATCCATAAGATGATAGAAACCTTGGTAGCCATCCGTTAACTCAGGTCTGTCATTCTCTGGAAGTTGATTGTGAAAATCAATTGCTAGCTGAAGGGCGTTGACCATCTGACCTTTGGCAGTACCAGGATGGACATTGCGTCCTTGGAAATGCAATTCAGCACCAGCTGCTGAGAAGGTCTCGTACTGAAGTTCACCTAGTGGGCCACCATCAACTGTGTAGGCAAAATCAACATCAAAATCTTCTGCATCAAATTTATTAGCACCAACACCGATTTCTTCATCTGGACCAAAACCAACACGAATCTCACAGTGTTTGATTTCAGGGTGAGCAGTTAGATATTCAATAGCAGTCATAATTTCAGCAATCCCTGACTTGTCATCAGCACCTAGCAAGGTTGTTCCATCGGTTGTGATGAGCGTTTGTCCTGGATATTTTTCAAGACTCTTAAAGTCAGCTGGATCGAGTTTGAAACCAGAATTTCCAAGTTCAATCACACCACCATCATAGTTCTCAATCACCTGAGGATTGACTCCTTCGGCATTAAAATCAGCGGTATCCATGTGGGAGATGAAGCCAATTTTACGTGTTAAAGATGGATCATTGGCTGGCAAGGTACCAATCGCAAAACCATTTGGAAGGTAGTAGACGTTTTGTAGTCCAACACGTTTCATTTCAGGGATAAGAACATTGGTTGCGAAGTCAACCTGACTCTGCGTACTTGGAGTAGTCTTAGAGTGTTCGTCAGAGCGCGTGTTGACCTTAACGTAGGTTAAGAAGCGGTCCAAGAGATTTGGATAAGTCATAAAAAACTCCTTTTGAATTCATTTTTTCCATTGTATCATAGAAAGAAGAGAAAAACAAAAGACAGAAGTTCGGGAAATTCGCTATGTTGGCGTTTACTTATTAATGGATAAATGATAAAATAAACTTGATAAAAACATCACAAGGAAGCAGTTATGAAAAAAGCAATTTTAATGATGACATTCGGTTCGCCAGAAGAGATTACCTTTGAAGGTGTAGCTGATTTTTTCACAAATATTCGTCGTGGAGTGAGACCTCAAGACCATGAGATTCAAACTCTCTATGATAATTATGTACGAATTGGAGGCACGCCTCTGCAAAGAATTACTCGTGAAGAAGTTGCCTTGGTAGAAGCTAGGCTAGGAAATGAATATAGTGTCTATTTTGCTAATAAGTTTTCTAGACCTTTTATCCCAGATGTGATTGGTCAGATGGAAGCAGACGGAATCGAGCAATGTATTTGTTTGATTTTGGAGCCTCATTATTCTTTTTACTCTGTCATGGGCTATGAAAAATTTTTAGAAAGCAAGCAAATTCAATTTTTAGTTATTAAGGACTGGTATCAAGAAGAAGCTCTCTTAAACTATTGGGCAGATGAAATTGGTAAAATTTTAAAAGAAGAAGTAAAGCAGGATAGCTTTAAAGTCATCTTTTCAGCTCACAGTGTGCCCATTTTTGCCTTGGATTTTGGTGACCCATATATTGACCAAATTTTCGAAAATAGCAAGTTAGTTGCTGAAAAACTAGGCTTGAGTTCAGAGCAATATACTAACACTTGGCAAAGTGAGAGTGATATCGGGATTCCATGGATTAAACCAGATGTTTTGGAGTATCTCAGAGAACAGACAGAACATCCAGACCATTATATTTTTGTTCCTATCAGCTTCATTAGTGAGCATATTGAAGTCTTGTTTGACAACGATGTGGAATGTTATGACTTGTGTCAAGAATTGGGTGTGAACTACCATCGACCACCAATGCCAAATACGGATTCTCGTTTGATTGATGCCTTGATTAGTACAGTCAGAGCCAATGAAGATCAAGAGTTTAAGGAATTTCTCCCAGAAGAAGAAACCTTTGATGAGTTAGTTCCTTCAGATGAGACGAAAAACATTTTGGCCGAATCTCAAGATTTACAAATGCCTGAATTTGTGAAAAAACTGATTGAGAAAAAAGGTCGGGAGAATGTCAAGATGCCTTATCTTATCAAGAAGATGCTAGAAAAAGCAGGCAAGTTACCCAAAGAGTAAAGAAAAAAGGATTTAGCTTTGTGCTAGATCCTTTTAAACGATTATTTTTTCTCAAGAAGAGCTTTGATTTCTTGAAGGACTTCCAATTCGGTTGGTTTTTTTTCGGCAGTTTTTTCTTCCTTTATACCAGTCAGTTTCTGTGCTTTTTCAATACCCTTGATAATAAAGAAGAGGGCGGTACCCACAAAGATAAAATTGATAATAGCACTTAAAAAGTTACCATAGCCGACTCCATGCCAAGAAAGTTGAGCGATACGTTCGACTTTAGCAGCTTTCAAAGCGGGATTTAAAATAAGAGGAGTGATAATGTCGTTTACAAGTGAAGTAACGATAGCACCAAAAGCAGAGGCAATGACAACACCGACAGCAAGGTCAACAACATTACCACGAAGCAAAAATGCTTTAAGATCTTTTAACATTTTCATAATATCCTTTCAAAAATTTTTACTATTTATTATATATTAATTGAGAAGAGCTTGCAAGATAGATGCTCAGAAGTTTTATTTGTTAAAAACATAGACCTTGCTTAAAATGTAATTAAGAATAATTATCAATATTTGAGCAAGTATTGTTTCGATTGCATTGATTTTGTCAAGATTACCGTTTACGAACTGACCAATAATATTAGGAAACTGGGTTACAAACAGAAAAGTAAGGAGCAAGTCTAATAGAAAGGTAGAAAGGCGGGCAAGAGAAAATTTCACTAAACGTCTTGGCCAATTCTGCCTAGCTTGCTTAAATACAATCCTATCATTTGTGATAAAGGCAAAGAGGATACCAATAATATTTGCCAAGGTCGTAGCAAGAAGTTCCTGATGACTTAGTTGATAAATGACTAGTCGTGTGAGAATCGAAACTAGAGTTGTTGCAAGGCCAAAAAAGAGATAGGCTAAGATTTCATTGTTAAGAAATTTTTGAATACAAATTTTCATGTTTTAAGTATAGCATAAAGCAAGCTATTGTGCTATACTAGTAAGGTTGAATAAAGCAACCCTTGGTGCTTAGCTTCTTTCACCAAGCATATTACACGCGGATAACCGCCAAAGGAGAAAAGATGAAAAAATTAACTATTCGTGATGTTGCAGATATTGCAATCGTCGCTGCTATCTATGTCGTTTTGACTGTCACACCGCCCCTAAATGCCATCAGCTATGGTGCTTATCAGTTTCGTATTTCAGAAATGATGAACTTTATGGCTTTTTACAATCCTAAGTACATCATCGGAGTTACCATCGGTTGTATGATTGCTAATTTCTTTAGCTTCGGACTACTAGATGTCTTTGTTGGTGGCGGATCAACCTTAGTATTCCTCAGTCTAGGTGTTTGGCTTTTTGCAAAATATAGCAAGGATTACCTCTTTAACGGATTGATTCGAAAAGATCATTTCTTCTTTTCAATCCTCTTTTCAATTTCCATGTTTACTATTGCTGCAGAGTTAAATATTGTAGCAGAATTACCATTCTTCCTTACTTGGTTTACAACAGGAATTGGTGAATTTGCCTCATTGATTATTGGAGCGATTATTATTGGTAAAATTGGTCGTCGAATTGATTTAAGCAAATAGAAGAAGATAAGCTAGGTAGCTCTTACCTGGCTTTTTCTTTAGGAAAATTTCTTAGGAAACTTGACAAGATTTTCTAACTGTAGTATACTTTTTAAGTAAGCTGATTTAGCTCAGTTGGCAGAGCGCATCCATGGTAAGGATGAGGTCGCCGGTTCAATCCCGGCAATTAGCATTAAATAGACAGAAAAAACCTTTATTTACAAGGTTTTTTGTTATGTCTGCCTCAAATTTTTCAAAGATATTTCTTATGTATCTGTGTAAATAAAACTAATACTCAATGAAAATCAAAGAGCAAACTAGGAAGCTAGCCGCAGGTTGATCAAAACACTGTTTTGAGGTTGTAGATAAAACTGACGAAGTCAGCTCAAAACATGTTTTTGAGGTTGTAGAGTCAGTAACCATACATACGGTAAAGCGACTCTGACGAAGTTTGAAGAGATTTTCGAAGAGTATAAAGAGTTTCGTCTGTTGACAAAAGTGATTCTCTTTAGTAGAATAGTAGATGCGATGAGTCGATAGGTTGTCTTCGGACTACTATTGAGCATAAGGAGGTCATAACGCAGGAGCGGACCTTGATGAGTTGTGTGAACCTGCTCATCACATGAAGATGCCTCTTAGTCCCTGGTCTAGCGACTGGGGATTTTTATTTTCCAAAAAATGATGAAAAAGCTTTGCAATTCATGGAAAAAGTAGTATAATACATCTATTATAGAAATTTTTAGAAAATTCCGAAAGAGGTTATGTATGGGATATACAGTTGCTGTAGTCGGCGCGACAGGTGCTGTCGGTGCTCAGATGATAAAAATGTTGGAAGAATCAACACTTCCAATCGATAAAATTCGTTTACTTGCTTCTGCACGTTCAGCAGGCAAGACTTTGAAATTTAAAGACCAAGATATTACGATTGAAGAAACGACTGAAACAGCTTTTGAAGGAGTTGATATTGCTCTCTTTTCAGCAGGTGGTTCTACATCAGCTAAGTATGCACCATACGCAGTTAAAGCTGGAGCGGTAGTAGTAGATAATACATCTTACTTCCGTCAAAATCCAGATGTTCCTTTGGTTGTTCCAGAGGTCAATGCTCATGCACTTGATGCCCACAACGGAATCATTGCCTGCCCTAACTGTTCAACAATTCAAATGATGGTAGCCCTTGAACCCGTTCGTCAAAAATGGGGCTTGGATCGTATCATTGTTTCAACTTACCAAGCCGTCTCAGGTGCTGGTATGGGAGCGATTCTTGAAACACAACGTGAACTTCGTGAAGTGTTGAATGATGGTGTAACTCCACGTGATTTGCATGCGGAAATCTTGCCTTCAGGCGGTGACAAGAAACATTATCCTATCGCCTTCAATGCTCTTCCACAAATTGATGTCTTCACTGACAATGATTATACTTACGAAGAGATGAAGATGACTAAGGAAACTAAGAAAATTATGGAAGATGATAGCATTGCAGTATCTGCAACATGTGTGCGCATTCCAGTCTTGTCAGCTCACTCTGAGTCTGTTTATATCGAAACAAAAGAAGTGGCTCCAATCGAAGAAGTCAAAGCAGCTATCGCAGCCTTCCCAGGTGCTGTTCTCGAAGATGATGTAGCTCATCAAATTTATCCTCAAGCTATCAATGCAGTGGGTTCACGTGATACCTTTGTTGGTCGTATCCGTAAAGACTTGGATGCTGAAAAAGGAATCCACATGTGGGTTGTTTCAGACAACCTGCTCAAAGGTGCTGCTTGGAACTCAGTTCAGATTGCAGAAACTCTTCACGAACGTGGATTGGTTCGTCCAACAGTTGAATTGAAATTTGAATTAAAATAGTCATATCGTTTAGGAGTTCAGATGAACTCCTTCTTTGAAATAGAGAGGTGTTTTCATGTCTTATCAAGATTTAAAAGAGTGTAAAATTATCACGGCCTTCATAACCCCTTTCCATGAGGATGGTTCCATTAACTTTGATGCCATTCCAGCCTTGATTGAGCATTTGTTGGCTCATCATACAGATGGTATTCTTCTCGCAGGAACGACTGCTGAGAGTCCAACCTTGACTCACGATGAAGAGTTGGAGCTATTTGCGGCTGTACAAAAGGTTGTCAATGGACGCGTTCCTTTGATTGCGGGTGTAGGTACTAATGATACGCGTGACTCGATCGAGTTTGTCAAAGAAGTAGCAGAATTTGGTGGTTTCGCAGCTGGGCTTGCTATTGTTCCTTACTACAACAAACCTTCTCAAGAAGGGATGTATCAGCACTTTAAAGCCATTGCAGATGCTTCGGATCTACCAATTATCATCTATAACATTCCAGGTCGTGTGGTTGTCGAATTAACTCCAGAAACCATGCTTCGCTTGGCTGATCATCCAAATATTATCGGTGTCAAAGAATGTACTAGCTTGGCCAATATGGCTTACTTGATTGAGCACAAGCCTGAAGAATTCTTGATTTATACAGGTGAGGATGGAGATGCTTTCCATGCCATGAACCTTGGTGCTGACGGGGTTATTTCTGTTGCCTCTCATACAAATGGAGATGAGATGCACGAGATGTTTACTGCCATTGCAGAAAGTGATATGAAGAAAGCTGCAGCTATTCAGCGTAAATTCATTCCTAAAGTCAATGCCCTCTTCTCTTATCCAAGTCCTGCTCCAGTTAAGGCAGTTTTGAACTATATGGGATTTGAAGCTGGCCCAACTCGATTACCTCTAGTTCCAGCACCAGAAGAAGATGCTAAACGCATTATCAAGGTTGTCGTAGATGGCGACTACGAAGCGACCAAGGCAACTGTAACAGGTGTCTTAAGACCAGATTACTAATAAGACAATCATGACCACCCGTCAAACGGGTGGTTTGTACCAGGGCTATAAGCCCAAATTACCAGCCAGCGCCTAAAGACGCTGGCTTTCACTTTGTTCAAGCCTTATTGCTCTTGACTCGTCACTTGCCTCTCAAAGAGGCTTTAGTATTACTTACCACTATCCCTAAAGGGATCCTCATATTCTTTTACACTTAATTTATCTAGTGCTATATCATGCTTTTCCTGTTCTTGAATATATTTCTTAATTGTGGCTTCATTAAGTCCTACTGTACTCACATAATAACCTTCCGCCCAGAAATGCCGATTCCCAAACTTATACTTGAGATTGGCGTGTTTGTCAAACATCATGAGTGCACTTTTTCCTTTTAAATAACCCATGAAACTCGAAACACTTATCCTCGGTGGAATACTTACTAACATGTGTACATGGTCTGGCATTAAGTGACCCTCGATAATTTCAACTCCTTTATAACTACACAAGCGATGAAATATTTCGCCTAAACTACTTCGATATTGATTATAGATAACTTTTCGTCTATACTTAGGGGTGAACACAATGTGATACTTACAGTGCCACTTTGTGTGCGATAAACTATGAGCCTTTTATGCCATATTTTTCTCCTTTCGCTTTACAATTGGCTTGAACACCTTTATTGTATCGCGTTCGGAGTTTTTTTGGTATAACCTTCGACGCGCACCCACATAGCGGGTGGTTTTTTTGTCTCGCACCTAACGGAGCGAGACGGACTAATAGTCACATAATAAAATCCATGACCGAATGAAGGATCATGGATTTTTCTTATTTTCCTAAACAGAATTGGCTAAAGAGTTGGGTAATGAGTTCATCTGGAGCAGCATCTCCAGTGATTTCTCCGAGGATTTCCCAAGTACGAGTCAAGTCAACTTGAAGCAAGTCAACTGGCATACCTAGTTCAAGACCTTGGTTAACAGCTTGTAGGCTTTCAACTGCTTTTTCAATCAGGGAAATGTGACGAGCATTTGACAGGTAGGTTGCGTCTTGCTCAACCAAACCAGCATTTTCAAAGAAGAGGTTGTTGATTCTCTCTTCTATCTTATCGATGTTTTGGTTTTTAAGGACTGAAATGCGAATGACATCTTCTGGAAGTTCAGAGGTTTCAATAACTTCTGGCAGGTCAGTTTTGTTAAGAAGAATAATGCGATTAGTCTCCTGACTGATTTCTAGGAGTTGGCGGTCTTGGGCGGTTAGTGGTTCACTGGCATTTAGCACCAGTAGAACCAAGTCAGCTTCCTTGAGGGCTTTTTTCGAACGCTCAACACCTATTTGTTCCACGATGTCATCCGTTTCACGGATACCGGCTGTATCAATCAATTTGAGAGGGACACCGTTGATGTTGACGTATTCTTCAATGACATCTCGAGTAGTACCAGCAATATCTGTAACGATAGCCTTGTCCTCACGCAAGAGGTTGTTGAGGAGGCTTGATTTCCCAACATTGGGACGTCCGATGATGGCAGTGGAAATTCCTTCACGAAGGATTTTACCGCGACGGGCTGTCCTAAGGAGATTAGTTAGCAATTGCTCAAACTCCATAGTCTTCTCACGGACCACAGCAGTAGTCGCTTCTTCAACATCGTCATACTCAGGATAGTCGATATTAACCTCGACTTGGGCAAGTGTGTTAAGGATTTCTTGACGGGTATTGTTAATGAGGTCAGAAAGGGAACCGTCTAATTGCTTAACTGCAATGTTCATGGCCTTGTCAGTCTTTGCACGGATGATGTCCATCACTGCCTCAGCCTGTGTCAAATCTACGCGACCGTTTAAAAAGGCACGTTTGGTAAATTCACCAGGTTCTGCCAACCGAGCTCCTTCACGGATCGCTAGTTGGAGAATTTCATTGGTTACCGCAATCCCACCGTGGGTGTTAATCTCGATAATATCCTCACGAGTGAAGGTTTTTGGAGATTTCATGGCTCCCACCATGACCTCGTCCATGACTTTACCAGTTAGAGGGTCAACGATGTGACCGTAGTTGAGAGTGTGGCTAACAACCTGTCTCAAGTCTTTTCCTTTAAAAATCTTTTGCGCAATAGCAAAACTTTCTGTTCCGCTCAGGCGGACAATACCAATAGCCCCTTCACCTAGTGGAGTAGAGATGGCAGCGATGGTATCAAATTCACGTGTAATCATAATGTTTCCTTTAATAAATAGCTCTTTTCTTGGAAATTTTTCCAAGTCTCTTTTCAAATTGTAACAAATTTGAACTATTTCTTCAATGGATGCTACTTGGAGATTGAAAAAGCCTAAGCAATTCTGCTTAAGCTAGCTTATTTGGTGCGCATTTCCCCTTGTGGGAAGTAAGTTCCTTCTGGCATGTCGTTGATGATGACATGGACAGCAGATTGAGGTGCTCCAGTGTTGCGAACAACCGCTTCCGTTACTTCCTTAGCAAGAGATTTCTTTTGCTCGAGCGTGCGTCCTTCAAATAAATCGATGCGTACAAATGGCATAATAGCTTCCTCCACTAGTTTTTGATTTCTTCTATTCTACCACATTTTGCCGTTTAAAGCTTAAGAAAATTATGATATACTAGAATGTAGCAAAAATTTAGAAATGGACGTGAAGCAAGAAACATGGCACAGTTGTATTATCGTTATGGGACAATGAACTCAGGTAAGACGATTGAGATTCTCAAGGTGGCCTATAACTATGAGGAGCAAGGAAAAGGTGTTGTGATTATGACCTCGGCTCTGGATACGCGTGACGGTGTTGGCTATGTGTCGAGTCGAATCGGTATGAAACGCCCTGCTCTTGCGATTGAGGAGACGACGGATATCTTTGGCTATATCCGAGACCTACCAGAAAAGCCTTACTGTGTGTTGGTCGATGAAGCCCAGTTTCTTAAGCGCCATCATGTTTATGATCTAGCTCGTGTTGTTGATGAGTTAGACATACCTGTCATGGCTTTTGGCTTGAAAAATGACTTTCGCAATGAACTGTTCGAAGGTTCCAAGTATCTCTTGCTTTTAGCAGATAAAATCGATGAGATTAAAACCATCTGTCAGTATTGTAAGAAAAAGGCGACTATGGTTTTGCGAACACAGGATGGACTGCCCGTTTACGATGGTGAGCAGATTCAGATTGGTGGCAATGAAACCTATATCTCGGTTTGCCGTAAACATTATTTTGCGCCAATGATAACCTCTAACAAGGAGTAAAACTATGACAATTGAACTAAGAGATGTTACAATGGAAAATTATTTTGATGTTTTGAATTTGGATGTCAAGGAATATCAAAAACAATACATTGCAACCAACGCAATTAGTTTAGCTGAAGCATACGTCTACACTAAAAATGGAGATTTTGTAGCTCCATTGGCAGTTTATGATAATGATGCAATTATAGGTTTTGTGATGATAGCTTATGATAAAAAGATCGGAATTAGTAGTGGAAATTATTTACTATTTCGTTTTATGATTGATAAGAATTTTCAAAATCAAGGATATTTTAAACCAATTATGGATAAAGTACTAGACTATGTTCGGACAGCGCCAGCAGGTTTAAGCAATAAACTTTGGTTGTCTTATGAACCAGAAAACGAACATGCAAGATATTGTTACCTCAGTTATGGATTTAAAGAAACTGGGGAAATATCCGAGAACGAAGTAGTAGCAATCTATGATTTAACAATTGAGAAATAAGGAGAAAAAATGAATATCTATGATCAACTACAAGCTGTAGAAGACCGTTATGAAGAATTAGGAGAGTTGCTCAGTGACCCAGATATCGTCTCGGACACCAAGCGTTTCATGGAACTTTCGAAAGAAGAGGCTTCTACTCGCGATACGGTAACAGCCTACCGTGAGTACAAACAAGTCCTTCAAAACATCGTTGACGCTGAAGAGATGATTAAGGAATCAGGCGGAGACGCTGACTTGGAAGAAATGGCTAAGCAAGAACTCAAAGATGCCAAGGCTGAAAAAGAAGAATACGAAGAAAAACTGAAGATCTTGCTCCTTCCTAAAGATCCAAACGATGACAAGAATATTATCTTAGAAATTCGTGGAGCAGCTGGTGGAGACGAAGCAGCACTTTTCGCTGGAGATCTTTTAACCATGTACCAAAAGTATGCGGAAGCCCAAGGCTGGCGTTTTGAAGTCATGGAAGCTTCTATGAACGGTGTCGGTGGTTTTAAAGAAGTTGTTGCCATGGTTTCAGGTCAGTCCGTATACTCAAAACTCAAGTACGAATCAGGTGCCCACCGTGTTCAACGTGTCCCTGTGACAGAAAGTCAAGGCCGTGTCCATACATCAACTGCCACAGTTCTTGTCATGCCTGAAGTGGAAGAAGTTGAATATGATATTGATCCAAAAGACCTTCGTGTTGATATCTACCACGCATCAGGTGCTGGTGGACAGAACGTCAATAAGGTTGCGACTGCCGTTCGTATCGTTCACTTGCCAACCAATATCAAGGTTGAGATGCAGGAAGAACGTACCCAGCAGAAGAACCGTGAGAAGGCTATGAAAATCATCCGTGCGCGTGTTGCTGACCACTTTGCACAAATTGCTCAGGATGAACAAGACGCTGAGCGTAAGTCAACAATCGGTACTGGTGACCGTTCAGAACGGATTCGTACTTATAACTTCCCACAAAACCGTGTCACAGACCACCGTATCGGTTTAACCCTCCAAAAACTAGATACCATCTTGTCTGGTAAATTGGACGAAGTTGTGGATGCCTTGGTGCTTTATGACCAAACACAAAAATTAGAAGAATTAAACAAATAAATAATGAAATTAGCTCAATTATTTTCAGATTTTGAAGAAGAATTGATAAGACAAGGAGAGGAAGCTGAAAGCCTCTCTTTTGTCTATCGTAGCCTGAAAAATCTATCTTTTACGGACTTTGTTTTTGCCCTCCAGCAGGAAGTGACGGAAGAGGAAGAAGTATTTGTAAAAGGAATTTTCCAACAGTTAGCAACTCATAAACCGGCACAGTACATCATTGGACAGGCAGATTTTTATGGAATGCAGTTAAAAGTTGATGAGCGGGTTTTGATTCCCCGTCCAGAAACAGAGGAGTTGGTGGAGCTTATCCTGGCTGAAAATCCTGAGACGAATCTTTCAGTTCTGGATATTGGAACAGGTAGTGGAGCTATTGCTCTCGCCTTAGCAAAAAACAGACCAGATTGGTCAGTGACAGCAGCAGATATTTCCCAAGATGCTTTAGATATAGCCAGTGAAAATGCTAAAAATCAAAATCTTCAAATATTTTTAAAAAAATCTGACTGTTTTACAGAAATTTCTGAAAAATATGATATAATTGTTTCCAATCCACCCTATATCTCTCGTGAAGATGAGTCAGAGGTCGGCTTGAATGTCTTGCATTCGGAGCCTCATCTAGCTCTCTTTGCAGACGAGGATGGCCTAGCTATTTATCGTAGAATTGCGGAAGATGCAAAAGACTATCTCAAAGATGGTGGTAAGATTTACCTTGAAATTGGATACAAGCAAGGTCAAAGTGTTCCTGAACTTTTTAGGAAGCATCTTCCTGAAAAACGTGTAAGAACACTTAAGGACCAATTTGGTCAAGATAGGATGGTCGTGGTTGATGATGGACAGGATTAGACAAGAGTTGGAAAATGGTGGAGCTGTCGTTCTACCTACAGAGACAGTTTACGGTCTGTTTGCCAAGGCTCTAGACGAAAAAGCAGTTAATCATGTATACCAGATTAAACGTCGTCCCAGAGACAAGGCACTCAATCTCAATATTGCCTCTTTAGAGGATATCTTGCACTTTTCAAAGAATCAGCCAACTTATCTACAAAAGTTTGTCGAGACCTTTTTACCGGGTCCCTTGACCATTATTCTAGAAGCCAATGACCGAGTTCCCTATTGGGTCAATTCTGGTCTTGAAACTGTGGGATTTCGGATGCCCAGTCATCCTATCACGCTGGATTTGATTCGAGAGACAGGGCCCTTGATTGGACCGTCTGCCAATATTTCAGGTCAGGCAAGTGGAGTAACCTTTGAACAAATTCTGAAGGATTTTGACCAAGAGGTTCTGGGTCTAGAAGACGATGCTTTTCTAACCGGACAGGATTCGACTATTTTGGACTTGTCTGGAGATAAGGTGAAAATCTTACGCCAAGGGGCCATTAAGCGAGAAGATATTCTTGCTCAGTTACCGGAGATTTCTTTTGAGGAGGAATGAGATGCTAAGAGATATGCAAGAAACAGATGCGAAAGCTATTTGTGACATCAACCAAGAGGCTTTGGGCTATTCTTTTAGTCTAGAGGAAACGGATAGTCAATTTGCTAGACTATCTCAGGATTCCCATCATTTCTTTCTTGGCTATGAGGATGTAGCTAGTCATGTCTTACTTGGTTATGTCCATGCTGAGGTTTACGAATCCCTTTACTCCAAAGCAGGATTTAATATTTTAGCTTTAGCAGTTTCACCTCAAGCGCAAGGTCAAGGTATTGGTAAAAGCTTATTACAAGGGTTGGAGCAAGAAGCAAAAAGACGTGGTTATGGGTTTATCCGCTTAAACTCTGCCGATCATCGTCTGGGTGCTCATGCATTTTATGAAAAAGTTGGTTATACTTGTGATAAAGTGCAGAAACGGTTTATTCGCATCTTTTAGTTTGATTTTCTAATAAGAAAATTAAACTAATGGACTAGTCACACTATAAAGGAGAAGACCTATGATTTTTGATAAAGATGATTTTAAAGCATATGATGCCGATCTCTGGAATGCTATTGCCAAAGAAGAAGAACGACAACAAAACAACATTGAGTTGATTGCTTCGGAAAACGTAGTTTCCAAGGCTGTTATGGCAGCTCAAGGGTCTATCTTGACGAATAAATACGCCGAAGGCTACCCAGGACGCCGTTACTATGGTGGAACTGATGTGGTAGATGTGGTAGAAAGTCTAGCCATTGAACGTGCAAAAGAAATTTTCGGTGCTAAATTCGCCAACGTCCAACCTCACTCAGGAAGTCAAGCCAACTGTGCGGCTTACATGGCCTTGATTGAGCCAGGTGATACGGTTATGGGGATGGACTTGGCGGCAGGTGGGCACTTGACCCACGGGGCTCCTGTCAGCTTCTCAGGTCAAACCTACAACTTTGTTTCTTATAGTGTGAATCCTGAAACAGAACTCTTGGATTTTGGTGCTATCTTAAAACAAGCCCAAGAAGTAAAACCAAAATTGATCGTAGCAGGTGCTTCAGCCTATTCTCAAATTATCGACTTTTCAAAATTCCGTGAAATAGCTGATGCTGTTGGGGCTAAACTTATGGTAGATATGGCTCATATCGCTGGTTTGGTTGCTGCTGGTCTACATCCAAGCCCAGTACCATACGCTCATATCACGACAACCACAACCCACAAAACCCTTCGTGGCCCTCGTGGTGGTTTGATTTTGACCAATGATGAAGACTTAGCTAAGAAAATCAATTCAGCTATTTTCCCTGGTATTCAGGGCGGTCCTTTGGAGCATGTTGTGGCAGCTAAAGCTGTTTCTTTCAAAGAAGTCTTAGATCCAGCTTTCAAGGAATATGCTGCCAATGTCATCAAGAACAGCAAGGCTATGGCAGATGTCTTCTTGCAAGACCCTGATTTCCGTATTATTTCTGGCGGGACTGAAAACCATCTCTTCTTAGTGGATGTGACTAAGGTTGTAGAAAACGGAAAAGTTGCTCAAAACTTGCTGGATGAAGTCAATATTACCCTAAATAAAAACTCAATTCCTTACGAAACCTTGTCACCATTCAAGACAAGTGGGATTCGTATCGGATCTGCAGCCATTACTGCACGTGGATTTGGTGAAGAAGAAAGTCGCAAAGTGGCTGAACTCATAATTAAAACCCTTAAGAATGCAGAAAATGAGGCTGTATTAGAAGAAGTGAGAAGTGCAGTCAAAGAATTGACAGATGCCTTCCCATTATACGAGGACTAAAACTTTTATGGACATTTATATTAAGAAAGCCATTATTCACCAGTTCAGTCCGGATGATACCGAGCTGTTCCTAGCGGATAAGCTTCTCAATATTACTCCAAAAATCGAAGAATACCTGCGTAGAAAAATTGAACGTGTGTATTCAGATGAAGCCAAGACTGGGATTTTCGAGGAAGAAAATCCCTTCTTCAATCATATCACAGACGATTTGTTGGAGACATCAGTAACACTGGCTAATCTCTGGAAAGAAGAGTTCAGTATTTCTGAAAATCTCAAGACCAATGACTTGATTTTTGTACAATTTTCTAAAGAAGGTGTAGAACATTTCGCTTTCTTGCGAATTGCCCTGCGTGAGACCTTGACTCACCTCGGAGGAGAAGTTGATAATCCAATTAAGCTGACTCAGAATAACCTGCCTGGATTTGGAACAGGGGCTGATGAGGCCTTGGTGGTCAATCTTCAGAGTCGTAAGTACCATCTGATTGAAAAACGAATCAAGTACAACGGGACTTTTTTGAACTATTTTTCAGATAATCTTCTTGCTGTCGCTCCTAAGATTTCTCCTAAGAAGTCTATCAAAGAACTGGAAAAAACAGCCCAGAGAATTGCTGAGACTTTTAACACAGATGATTTTCAATTTCAATCCAAGGTTAAATCAGCTATTTTCAATAATCTAGAAGAAAGTAATGAATTGTCACCTGAAAAATTGGCCAACGACCTTTTTGACAACAATCTGACAGCTCGTTTGAGCTTTATTGACCAAGTCAAAGAAGCCGTACCAGAACCAGTTCAATTTGATGAAATTGATGCCAGTCGTCAGCTTAAAAAATTTGAAAATCAAAAACTCTCCTTGTCAAATGGAATTGAGCTCATCGTTCCCAATAACGTCTATCAAGACGCCGAGTCTGTTGAGTTTATCCAAAATGACAATGGAACTTACTCTATCTTAATCAAAAATATCGAGGATATCCAAAGTAAATAATGTTTAAACGAATTCGAAGAGTGCTTGTACTAGCAGTCTTCCTTTTTGCTGGCTATAAAGCTTACCGCGTTCACCAAGATGTCAAGCAAGTCATGACCTATCAACCCATGGTGCGAGAAATCTTGAGTGAAAAAGACACACCAGCAAACGAAGAGCTTGTGCTCGCTATGATTTATACCGAAACAAAAGGAAAAGAAGGCGATGTTATGCAATCTAGTGAGTCTGCAAGTGGTTCAACCAATACCATCAATGATAACGCCTCTAGCATTCGGCAAGGCGTTCAAACTCTGACAGACAATCTCTATCTGGCCCAGAAGAAGGGGGTAGATGTCTGGACGGCTGTTCAAGCCTATAATTTTGGACCTGCCTATATCGATTTTATCGCCCAAAATGGCAAGGAAAATACCTTGGCTCTGGCCAAACAGTACTCTCGTGAGACTGTTGCTCCCTTGCTTGGTAATACCACTGGAAAGACTTATAGTTATATTCACCCCATTTCCGTTTTTCACGGTGCAGAACTCTATGTAAATGGAGGAAACTATTATTATTCTAGACAAGTGCAACTCAACCTTTACATCATCAAATGTTTCACTCTCTTTTCGACATCTGGCTAGTCCAGATGTTTTTGTTATAAGTTTTCTTTAAGATAGATATATTACTCTAGAAAGGTAAAGGAGGAAATTCCCTATGAGAAAGAAACTCTTTCTGACCAGTGCATCGGTCTTGTGGGCAGTAACAGCTATGAATAGCGCCCATGCAGCAACAGATGTTCAAAAAGTCATTGATGAAACCTATGTCCAACCTGAATATGTCCTAGGTTCATCATTGTCTGAAGACCAAAAAAATCAAACCCTTAAAAAACTAGGCTACAATGCCTCAACAGACACCAAAGAACTAAAGACCATGACACCTGATGTCTATTCTAAGATTATGAATGTTGCCAATGACTCTAGCTTACAATTGTATTCATCAGCCAAGATTCAAAAGCTAGGTGACAAATCGCCCCTTGAGGTCAAGATTGAAACACCAGAAAATATCACTAAGGTGACGCAGGATATGTACCGAAATGCAGCCGTAACTTTGGGTGTGGAACACGCCAAAATCACTGTAGCAGCACCCATTCCAGTTACAGGTGAGAGTGCGTTAGCCGGGATTTACTATTCGCTGGAAGCTAATGGAGCCAAGGTGCCACAAGCCAACAAAGATTTGGCTCAAGAAGAGCTGAAGGCTTTGTCCGATATCAATGCTGAAAACAAGGACAAAACAGGCTATGATGCTAATAAATTAAACGTTGCCCTAGCCGATATCAAGTCAGGACTTGCCAAAGCTAAAGAAAGCAAGGGAAATCTGACAGAGGAAGATGTCCGTAAAATTGTTGAAGATACCTTGAAAAATTACAAACTTGATCAGGTCATAACAGGAAACCAGATCAATATCATCATCAATTTTGCTTTGAATCTCTCAAAGAGTGATATCCTCAGCAATACAGACTTCACTAAAACCTTGAATGACCTGAAACAAAGTATTGTTTCACAAGCTGGCGACAGTTTTAAAAATATTAACCTTAACTTTGATGCTGATAAGGCGCTAGAGGACGGTGGTAACTTCTTAAGCTCCCTCTGGCAAGCCATTGTCAACTTCTTCAAGAGTTTTGGTTCTTAAGCCGTTACAAAAAGGTAGTCAGATTTTTTCAGAAAAATGTTTTATAAATATTCACAAATCTCCTATATTTATGGTAAAATAGAATCATCATTTTATTTTGGAGTCAAAGATGAATATATTTAGAACAAAAAATGTTAGTTTAGATAAAACGGAGATGCACAGGCATTTGAAGTTATGGGATTTGATTTTGCTGGGTATTGGAGCCATGGTAGGGACAGGTGTCTTTACAATCACAGGTACTGCAGCCGCAACTCTAGCTGGTCCAGCCCTAGTGATTTCAATCGTCATTTCTGCCTTGTGTGTGGGATTATCAGCCCTCTTTTTTGCAGAATTTGCTTCACGAGTACCTGCTACAGGTGGTGCCTACAGTTATCTCTATGCTATTTTAGGAGAATTCCCAGCCTGGTTGGCTGGTTGGCTAACCATGATGGAGTTCATGACAGCCATATCTGGTGTGGCTTCGGGTTGGGCAGCTTATTTTAAAGGATTGCTTTCTCAATACGGGATAGCCCTTCCTCAGGCTTTAAATGGCACCTTCAATCCTCAAGCTGGCACATTTGTTGATTTATTGCCTATTCTTGTCTTGGTCTTGGTGACCTCACTTGTTTTACTCAATGCTAGAGCAGCCTTACGCTTTAATTCTATTCTAGTTATTTTGAAATTTTCCGCTTTAGCTCTCTTTGTTTTAGTAGGAATTTGGCATATTAAATTTGACAACTGGAGTAATTTTGCTCCTTATGGTTTTGGACAAATCTATGGTGCTAGTACTGGTATTATGGCTGGTGCGTCCTTGATGTTCTTCGGTTTTTTGGGATTTGAATCCATTTCTATGGCCGTAGATGAAGTTAAGACTCCTCAAAAAAATATTCCTAGAGGGATTGTCTTATCGCTTTCTATCGTAACCATTCTTTATGCCTTGGTGACGCTTGTCTTGACTGGTGTGGTTCATTATAGCCATCTAAATGTCGACGATGCCGTTGCCTTTGCTCTTCGTAGCGTTGGGATCAGTTGGGCAGCCAACTATGTGTCATTAGTTGCTATCTTGACCTTGATTACGGTTTGTATCTCGATGACTTATGCCCTATCACGTATGATTTACAGTTTAGCGCGTGACGGATTGATGCCTGCTGCCTTCAAAGAACTGACGAAGACTAGCAAGGTACCAAAGAATGCTACTATCTTGACAGGTCTAGCTTCAGCAGTAGCAGCAGGAATGTTCCCTCTTGCTAGTATCGCAGCCTTCTTAAATATTTGTACCTTGTCTTACCTGATCATGTTGGCTTATGGTTTGATTCGCTTACGGAGAGAAAAGGGGATGCCCAAAGCTGGAGAATTTAAAACACCACTGGTACCATTATTACCAATTTTATCAATCATCATTTGTTTGTCCTTCATGTTGCAGTATAATGTGGAAACTTGGATTGCTTTCCTAGTTGCGTTGTTAGTAGGAAGTATTATTTACTTCACTTATGGTTATAAGCATTCTACCATAGAAGAATAATACTTTTCGAAAATCTCTTCAAACCATACTAGTGTTGCCTTACCGTATGTATGGTTACTGACTTCGTCAGTTTCATCTACAACGTCAAAAACATGTTTTGAGCTGATTTCGTCAGTTCTACCTGCAACCTCAAAGTCGTGCTTTGAGCAGCCTGCGGCTAGCTTCCTAATTTGCTCTTTGATTTTCATTGAGTATATAAAGTGAGAATCTGTTGAGTTGTTGAAACTCAGCAGATTTTTATATGTGAAAGAAATTTCAATTTTTTTCTTAAAATAGCTTGACAGATTAAATTTTTAGGAGTAGAATGTTTACCAGTTAATTAAATAGTTAAGGGGTTATCCATGAAAAAACAAAGTTTATTTTTAGTATTGTTAAGTGTCTTTCTTTTGTGTTTAGGAGCTTGTGGTCAAAAGGAAAGCCAGACAGGGAAAGGGATGAAAATTGTGACCAGTTTCTATCCTATCTACGCTATGGTCAAGGAAGTATCTGGTGACTTGAATGATGTTCGGATGATTCAGTCAAGTAGCGGAATTCACTCCTTTGAACCTTCAGCAAATGATATTGCAGCCATTTATGATGCAGATGTCTTTGTTTACCATTCTCATACGCTCGAATCTTGGGCAGGAAGTCTGGATCCAAATCTAAAAAAATCTAAAGTGAAGGTTTTAGAGGCTTCAGAGGGAATGACTTTAGACCGTGTTCCAGGGCTAGAAGATGTGGAAGCAGGGGATGGAGTTGATGAAAAAACGCTCTATGACCCTCACACTTGGCTAGATCCTGAAAAAGCTGGCGAAGAAGCTCAGATTATCGCTGATAAACTTTCAGAGGTGGATAGTGAGCATAAAGAAACTTACCAGAAAAATGCGCAAGCCTTTATCAAAAAAGCTCAAGAATTAACTAAGAAATTCCAGCCTAAATTTGAAAAAGCGACTCAGAAAACATTTGTAACACAACATACAGCCTTTTCTTATCTAGCGAAGAGATTTGGACTTAATCAACTTGGTATTGCAGGTATCTCTCCTGAACAAGAACCAAGTCCACGACAACTTACAGAAATTCAGGAATTTGTAAAAACCTATAAGGTTAAAACGATTTTTACAGAAAGTAACGCTTCTTCCAAAGTAGCTGAAACTCTTGTCAAATCAACAGGTGTGGGTCTTAAAACTCTGAATCCTTTAGAGGCAGACCCACAAAATGATAAGACTTATTTAGAAAATCTGGAAGAAAATATGAGTGTTCTAGCAGAAGAATTAAAGTGAGGAAAGAATGAAAATCAATAAAAAATATGTAGCAGGTTCGGTGGCAGTTCTTGCCCTAAGTGTTTGTTCCTATGAGCTTGGACGGTATCAAGCTGGACAAGTTAAGAAAGATTCGAATCGAGTTGCTTATATAGACGGTGATCAGGCTGGTCAAAAGGCAGAGAACTTGACACCAGACGAAGTCAGTAAGAGAGAGGGAATCAACGCAGAACAGATCGTCATCAAGATTACGGATCAAGGTTATGTGACCTCTCATGGAGACCATTATCATTACTATAATGGCAAGGTTCCTTATGATGCCATCATCAGTGAAGAACTGCTGATGAAAGATCCGAATTATCAGTTGAAGGATTCAGACATTGTCAATGAAATCAAGGGTGGCTATGTGATTAAGGTAGACGGGAAATACTATGTTTACCTTAAAGATGCGGCTCATGCGGACAATATTCGTACAAAAGAAGAGATTAAACGTCAGAAGCAGGAACATAGTCATAATCATAATGCAAGCACAGATAATGCTGTTGCTGCAGCCAGAGCCCAAGGCCGTTATACAACGGATGATGGTTATATCTTCAATGCATCTGATATCATCGAAGATACGGGTGATGCTTATATCGTTCCTCATGGCAATCACTTCCACTATATTCCTAAGAGTGACTTGTCTGCTAGTGAATTAGCTGCTGCCCAAGCCTTCTTATCTGGAAAAGGTGGTCAATTAAGTACGGTTGCATATCGTTCCAGCAGAGCTGAAACAAGATCTAGTGTGAGAACGAGTCCATCTGAGACACCTCAAGATTCTGCAACAGCTCCTGAAAGTCAAAGTGAGGATTTAGCTAGTCTCCTTCAAGAATTGTACGCTTTGCCACTTAGCCAACGTCATGTGGAGTCTGATGGCTTAGTATTTGACCCAGCACAGATTACAAAACGTACAGCAAATGGTGTGGCAGTGCCTCACGGGGATCATTTCCATTTCATTCCTTATTCGCAAATGTCTGCTTTGGAAGAAAAATTGGCTCGAAATCTACCAATTGGAGGTCAGCCAGTTCAAAGCCATTCTGACAATCCGAAACCAAGCAGTACAGATAAACCAAGTTCAACACCAAGTTCACCGATTAAACCAAACTTTAATCTCAATACTCCGGCATCGAATCGAGGAACTGGAGGCGCCTATACAACGGATGATGGGTATATCTTTAGTCCGACAGATGTGATTGAAGATACAGGTGACGCTTTTGTTGTACCGCATGGCAATCATTTCCACTATATACCTAAGAGTGATTTGTCAGCAGGAGAATTGGCTGCAGCCCAAGCTTATTGGAATGGTAAACAGGGTTCTCATTCTGCTACAAGTTCAAGTAAACCAAGTAGTGATAATGCTAAACCAGCCCAACCAAGTTTGACAGAGACTCCAAACCTGACTGTCAACCCAACATATCATCAAAATCAAGGGGAAGATATCCCAACACTTTTAAGTGAATTGTATGCCAAATCTTTGTCAGAACGACATGTAGAATCGGATGGATTAGTCTTTGATCCGGCACAAATCATCAAACGTACAGCTAACGGTGTAGCAGTGCCTCACGGAGACCATTATCACTTTATTCCTTATTCACAAATGTCACCGCTGGAAGAAAAATTGGCTCGTATGATAACCGTCAAGGGACAAAATGGCAGTGTCTTGCCAAGTGTTACTCCTCTGAAGCCAGCCCCTACTACCAAACCTCTAACACCAGTGGAAAATAAATCGACAGAATTTGATGTCAACCAGGTTGTTAGAAAAGTTGGTGATGGATATATTATCGAAGATAAGGGCACTAGTCGTTATGTTCTAGCTAAAGACCTGGCTAAGGATAAGATTGATGCTATTGAAAATCTCTTGTCTAAGAAAACTCAAAAGACACACGCCCTAGTTGCGAAGAAAGAAAATGTCGCTCCTCGTGACCAAGAATTTTATGATAAAGCATATAATTTATTGGCCGAGGCTCATAAAGCCTTGTCTGAAAATAAGGGTCGTACTTCTGATTTCCAAGCCTTAGACAAATTAGCAGAACGCTTGAATGATGAATCTTCTAATAAAGGAAAATTAGTAGATGATTTATTAGCATTCCTAGCACCAATTACTCATCCAGAACGTCTTGGTAAACCAAATTCTCAAATTGAATATACCGAAAACGAAGTCCGTATTGCACAATTAGCTGATAAGTATACAACCTCAGATGGCTACATTTTTGACGAACATGATATTATCAGTGATGAAGGAGATGCCTATGTAACGCCTCATATGGGTCATAGTCACTGGATTGGAAAAGATAGCCTTTCTGATAAGGAAAAAGCAGCTGCTCAATCTTATACTAAAGAAAAAGGTATCCTACCTCCATCTCCAGATGCAGACGCTCAAGCAAATCCAACTGGAGATAGTGCAGCGGCTATTTACAATCGTGTGAAAGGTGAGAAACGAATTCCACTCGTTCGACTTCCATACATGGTTGAGCACACAGTTGAGATTAAAAATGGTAATTTAATCATTCCTCATAAGGATCATTACCATAACATTAAATTTGCTTGGTTTGATGATCACTCATACAAGGCTCCAAACGGTTATACCTTGGAAGATTTATTTGCGACGATTAAGTATTATGTTGAACATCCTGACGAACGTCCACATTCTAATGATGGATGGGGCAATGCCAGCGAGCATGTCTTAGGTAAGAAAGACCACAGTGAAGATCCAAATAAGAACTTCAAAGCAGATGAAGAGCCAGTAGAGGAAACACCTGCTGAACCAGAAGTCCCTCAAGTAGAGACTGAAAAAGTAGAAGCCAAGCTCAAAGAAGCAGAAGCTTTACTTGCTAAAGTAACAGATGCTAGTTTGAAAGCCAATGCAACGGAAACCCTAGCTGGTTTACGAAATAACTTAAGTCTCCAAACCTTGGATAATAATGGTATCATGACAGAAGCAGAGAAACTACTTGCTTTGTTAAAAGGTAGTAATCCTACATCTGTAAGCAAAGAAAAATAAACTAATGAAAAATGAAAGTCTCGATAAAGAGGCTTTCATTTTTATTATGTATATACGAAAAATTCTTGACAAGTAATACTAAAAAGAGTAAACTATTAACTAGTTAATTAACCGGTTCATCGTTTTGTGGTGAATCAAATAGGCTTAAGAAAAGAGAAAAGAATGAAAATCAATAAAAAATATGTGGTGGGTTCGGTGGCAGTTCTTGCCCTGAGTGTTTGTTCCTATGAACTTGGACGGTACCAAGCTGGTCAAGTTAAGAAAGATTCTAATCGAGTTGCTTATATAGACGGTGACCAGGCTGGGCAAAAGGCAGAAAATTTGACACCAGATGAAGTCAGTAAGAGAGAGGGAATCAACGCCGAACAAATTGTTATCAAGATTACGGATCAAGGTTATGTGACCTCTCATGGAGACCATTATCATTACTATAATGGCAAGGTTCCTTATGATGCCATCATCAGTGAAGAACTCCTCATGAAAGATCCGAATTATCAGTTGAAGGATTCGGACATTGTCAATGAAATCAAGGGTGGCTATGTGATTAAGGTAGACGGGAAATACTATGTTTACCTTAAAGATGCGGTTCATGCGGACAATATTCGGACAAAAGAAGAGATTAAACGTCAGAAGCAGGAACATAGTCATAATCATAATACAAGCACAGATAATGCTGTTGCTGCAGCCAGAGCCCAAGGACGCTATACAACGGATGATGGTTATATCTTCAATGCCTCTGATATCATTGAGGATACGGGTGATGCTTATATCGTTCCTCATGGCAATCACTTCCACTATATTCCTAAGAGTGACTTGTCAGCAGGAGAATTAGCTGCTGCCCAAGCCTTCTTATCTGGGAAAGGTGGTCAATTAAGTACGGTTGCATATCGTTCCAGCAGAGCTGAAACAAGATCTAGTGTGAGAACGAGTCCATCTGAGGCTCCTCAAGATTCTTCCAAAGCTCCTGAAAGTCAAAGTGAGGATTTAGCTAGTCTCCTTCAAGAATTGTACGCTTTGCCACTTAGCCAACGTCATGTGGAGTCTGATGGCTTGGTGTTTGACCCAGCGCAGATTACAAAACGTACTACCAATGGTGTTGCAGTTCCTCACGGGGATCATTTCCATTTCATTCCTTATTCGCAAATGTCTGCTTTGGAAGAAAAATTGGCTCGAAATCTACCAATTGGAGGTCAGCCAGTTCAAAGCCATTCTGACAATCCGAAACCAAGCAGTACAGATAAACCAAGTTCAACACCAAGTTCACCGATTAAACCAAACTTTAATCTCAATACTCCGGCATCGAATCGAGGAACTGGAGGCGCTTATACAACGGATGATGGGTATGTATTTAGTCCGACAGATGTGATTGAAGATACAGGTGACGCTTTTGTTGTCCCGCACGGCAATCATTTCCACTATATACCTAAGAGTGATTTGTCAGCAGGAGAATTAGCTGCCGCCCAAGCCTATTGGAATGGTAAACAGGGTTCTCATTCTTCTACAAACTCAAGTAAACCAAGTAGTGATAATGCTAAACCAGCCCAACCAAGTTTGACAGAGACTCCAAACCTGACTGTCACCCCAACTTATCATCAAAATCAAGGGGAAGACATTTCAACACTTTTAAGTGAATTGTATGCCAAACCTTTATCAGAACGACATGTAGAATCGGATGGCTTAGTCTTTGATCCGGCCCAAATCATCAAACGTACTGCAAATGGTGTCGCAGTGCCTCACGGAGACCATTATCACTTTATTCCTTATTCACAAATGTCTGATCTAGAGCAGAAAATTGCAAGAATGATTCCACTTCATTATAGTTCAAGTCATTGGTTACCATCAAGACCCAATCTAATCCCTGCTCCAGAGACTACCCCAGTACCAAGTCCACAACCTGTACCCAATCCTCAACCATCTCCAAGCAAACCAATTGATGGAAAATTGGTTAAACAGGCTGTTCGAAAGGTAGCTGATGGTTATGTCTTTGAAGAGAATGGAACCTCGCGTTATATCTCTACTAAGGAGCTTTCAGCAGAAACTGTTATAGCCATTGATAATAAACTTGCTAAACAAGAAAGTTTGTCTCATGTGTTAGGAGCTAAGAAAAGTACCATCCCTTCTAGTGAGCAAGAATTTTACAACAAGGTTTATGATTTACTAGCAAGAGTTCATAAAGATTTGATTTCTAATAAAGGTCGTCAAGCTGATTTTGAAACTTTGGATACACTTTTGGAACGTCTTAATGATGTTTCAAGTGATAAAGTCAAGTTAGTTGATGATATTCTTACCTTCCTAGCACCAATTACCCATCCAGAGCGACTTGGCAAACCAAATGCTCAAATTGCTTATACGGACGATGAAATTAAATTAGCGAAATTAGCAGGTAAGTATACAACAGAAGATGGCTATATCTTTGATCCTCGTGACATAACTAGCGATGAAGGCGATGCCTATGTAACTCCACATATGACTCATAGTCATTGGATTAAGAAAGAAAGTTTGTCTGAAGCTGAAAGTGCAGCAGCTCAGACTTATGCTAAAGAGAAAGGTTTGACGCATCCTTCAACAGATAATCAGGGGTCAGGAAATACTGAGGTTAAAGGAGTAGAAGCAATCTATAATAAAGTGAAGGCAGCTAAGAAAGTTCCACTTGATCACATGCCTTACAATCTACAACATACTGTTGAAGTTAAAAATGGTAGCTTAATTATACCTCATTACGACCATTACCATAACATTAAATTTGGCTGGTTTGACGAAGGACTCTATGAAGCACCTAAGGGTTATAGCCTTGAGGATCTCTTTGCGACTGTAAAATATTATGTTGAACATCCTGAAGAACGTCCTCACTCAGATAATGGTTGGGGGAATGCCAGCGACCATGTTCGTAAAAATAAGGCAGACAAAGACAGTAAATCTGATGAAGATAAGGAAAATCATCATGAATCAGACGAGTCAACCCGTCCTGAATCCAATGAAAAAGAAAATCATACAGGTTCAACCCCTTCAGTAGATAATCTTTATAAACCGAGCACTGATGAAGACGAGACAGAAGAAGTATCTAAAGATACAACAGACGAAGCTGAAGTCCCTCAAGTAGAAACCGAAAAAGTAGAAGCCAAACTCAAAGAAGTAGAAGCTCTACTTGCTAAAGTAACAGATGCTAGTTTGAAAGACAATGTGACAGAGAGCCTAGCTGGTTTACGAAATAATCTGAGTCTCCAAACCATGGATAATAATAGCATCATGGCAGAAGCAGAAAAATTGCTTGCTTTGCTAAAAGGAAGTGAGTCAGTTATGACGAAACCAGAAGCATAAATTTATCCTGTTAAATCAAAATGATGTAAGAGTCAGTAGCAATACTGGCTTTTATTTGTCTTGCTCCGTAAGGTTCAGGCTAAATAAACCACCTGATTTTTTTGGGGCTTTGGCTTCATTTAGGAGAAATCAATCTATATCAAAGGTTAGCAACTTAATCATAGGTCTTCCTTTGTTAGAGAAGATAATGGTAAAAGGGTAGGGGTTAATTGATTTTACAGTTTAAGATGTTTTGATAACAATTCATGATTTGAAGAGGATACTTTGCGAAGATATGCTATACTAAACTTGTGATTCAACTAAGTGTTTTGTAAGCTAGTTAAGAAAAACAGAGGATTTAATATGAAAAAACGGATTATTCAGATTTTACTAGCATTGTCCTTAATTTTTTACAAATCAACTTGGTTTTGGAGACTTTTCACTCACCTCGCGAAGCCCTATCTACCAGCAAGTCGTGAATTTTTTCAGATTCTACTTTTGCTGGAAAGTGGTGTTCTTTTGTCAGCAGTCATCTATCTACTAGTTTTTGAAGGAAAGCAAACTTTTCATTTCAAGTGGCAGCTGAGGTACTTTATTTACCTTTTACTGGGCTACATCATTTTGTATATGTCTGACTTCCTCTTGTCTTATTTCATATCCCCGTCTTCAAATCAAATTTCTTTGAATGAAACGGTAGAAATGATGGGACGACAGGAGATCCCTTATTTCTTGCTCATAGTTTGCTTCATCGCCCCTATTGCTGAGGAATTGATTTATCGCGGTGTGCTTATGACAACTTTTTTCAAAAACTCGCCTTGGTACGGAGATGTCTTGCTTTCTGCTATTATTTTCGGTTGTATTCATATCAATTTCGTTTTAACACCTCTTGCCTTTTTCATTTATGCTAGTGGAGGTCTTATTTTGGCTCTATTGTATCGCATGACAAAAAATCTCTATTATCCAATACTAGTTCACATTCTCATCAATATCACTGCCTTCTGGAATGTGTGGTTACTCCTATTTTCAGGAAGTTAGCTTACTAAAACAATGTCGGAACTTTCCGGCATTTTCTTTTCAACGAATGAACAAGAACTGATTATTTTCAGACTTGGCTGGCTAATCATGGTATAATAAAAGGTAACGAAAAATTCCAACGAGGCTGAGATGAAATTACTTTATACTGATATTCGGACTTCTTTGACTGAAATTTTAACGAGAGAGGCGGAGGAGCTAGTTGCTGCAGGCAAGCGGGTCTTCTACATTGCCCCCAACTCTCTTTCTTTTGAAAAGGAACGCGCCGTGCTGGAATGCTTGTCCCAGCAGGCTTCTTTTGCAATTACCGTCACGCGCTTTGCTCAGATGGCTCGTTATCTGGTCTTGAATGACTTGCCTGCTAAGACCAGTCTTGATGATATCGGTCTTGGGATGGCTTTTTATAAGTTCCTTGCGGAACTAGACCCCAAGGGTTTGCGTGTTTATGGAGCCATCAAGCAGGACCCTCAATTTATCCAGCAGTTGATTGAACTTTACCACGAGATGACCAAAGCTCAGATGAGTTTTTTGGACTTGGAGAGTTTGACGGATGAGGACAAGCGAGCGGATTTACTCTTGATTTTTGAGAAGGTAACGGCCTACCTCAATCAAGGTCAGTTGGCTCAGGGAAGTCAGTTGTCCCACTTGATTGAGGCTATTGAGAATAACAAAGTTAGTAGTGATTTTACTCAAATCGCCTTGGTTATTGATGGATTTACCCGTTTTTCTGCCGAAGAAGAGCGGATTGTGGACTTACTTCATGGCAAGGGTGTTGAGATTGTCATTGGAGCCTATGCTAGTAAGAAAGCCTATACTAGCCCTTTTAGCGAGGGCAATCTCTACCAAGCCAGTGTGGAGTTTCTCCATCATCTAGCCTCCAAATACCAAACGCCTGCTCAGGACTGTTCTCAAGCTCATGAGCAGATGGATAGTTTTGATAAGGCCTCTCGTTTGCTGGAGTCTTCTTATGACTTTTCAGAACTTTCCTTGGAAATTGATGATAAGGACCGTGAAAACTTACAAATCTGGTCTTGTTTGACACAAAAGGAGGAGTTGGAGCTAGTAGCCCGTAGCATTCGTCAGAAATTACATGAGAACTCAGACCTGAGCTACAAGCATTTTCGTATTCTCTTGGGGGATGTAGCTTCTTATCAGTTATCTCTCAAAACCATTTTTGACCAGTATCAGATTCCTTTCTATCTTGGTAGAAGCGAATCCATGGCTCATCATCCCTTGACACAGTTTGTCGAGTCTATTTTAGCTTTAAAACGCTATCGTTTCCGTCAGGAGGATTTGATTAACCTTCTTAGAACAGGTTTGTATACCGACCTTAGTCAAGCTGATATCGATGCTTTTGAGCAATATATCCGCTATCTTGGTATCAATGGCTTGCCAGCCTTTCAGCAAACCTTTACCAAATCCCACCATGGAAAATTTGATTTAGAACGTTTAAATGCTCTTCGTCTGCGTATTTTAACCCCTCTTGAAACTCTCTTTGCCAGTCGAAAACAAAAGGCTGAAAATCTCTTGCAAAAGTGGAATGTCTTTCTAAAAGAAGGAGAGGTGACTAAGCAGTTGCAAGATTTGACAGCCACTATGGAAGCTGTAGAACAGGAAAGACAGACTGAAGTTTGGAAGGCTTTCTGTCATGTTTTAGAACAATTTGCGACTGTTTTTGCTGGTTCACAGGTTAGTCTAGAGGACTTTCTAGCCTTGCTCCATTCTGGAATGAGCCTATCTCAATACCGTACCATTCCAGCGACAGTGGACACCGTTCTGGTGCAGAGTTACGATTTGATTGCACCACTGACTGCTGACTTTGTCTACGCCATTGGGTTGACTCAGGACAATTTACCAAAAATCGCGCAAAATACCAGTCTTTTGACAGACGAAGAAAGACAGAGCTTAAACCAAGCGACAGAAGATGGGGCGCAATTGCTGATTGCCAGCAGTGAAAACCTCAAGAAAAATCGCTACACTATGCTTTCCTTGGTTAATTCTGCTCGTAAGCAGTTGGTCTTGTCGGCTCCAAGCCTTTTTAATGAAAGTGAAAGCAAGGAGTCAGCCTATCTTCAAGAGCTAGTCCATTTTGGATTTAGCAGGAATGAGAAGAAAATGAATCACAAAGGGCTGTCTAAGGAAGATATGGGTTCATATCACAGTCTTTTGTCCAGTCTGGTTGCCTATCACCAGCAGGGCGAGACGAGTGAGACTGAGCAAGATTTGACCTTTGTCAAGGTTCTGGCGCGTGTGATGGGTAAAAAACTAGACCAGCAAGGTCTGGAAAATCCAGCCCTGCCAACCAGTCCAAGCAGTAAGCAGTTGACCAAGGATACCTTGCAGGCTCTCTATCCAGCCGACAAGGAATTTTACCTGTCTACGTCTGGTTTGACGGAGTTTTACCGCAATGAATACAGTTATTTCCTCCGTTACGTGTTAGGCTTGCAGGAGGAATTGCGCCTGCGTCCAGATGCTCGTAGTCATGGGAATTTCTTACACCGTATTTTTGAACGTGCCTTGCAGTTGCCTGACGAAGATTCCTTTGACAAACGTCTAGAACAAGCTATCCACGAAACCAGTCAAGAACGCGAATTTGAAGCAATTTATCAGGAAAGTTTGGAAGCCCAGTTTACCAAGGAAGTTTTGCTTGATGTTGCACGGACAACTGGTCACATTCTCCGCCATAATCCAGCTATCGAAACCATTAAAGAAGAGGCAAATTTCGGTGGGAAAGAGCAGGCTTTTATTCAATTGTACAATGGTCGCAGTGTCTTTGTACGAGGCAAGGTTGACCGCATTGACCGATTGAAAGCTGATGGGGCGATTGGAGTGGTAGACTACAAATCCAGTCTGACTCAGTTCCAGTTTCCTCATTTCTTTAATGGACTTAATTCTCAGTTGCCAACCTATTTAGCTGCCTTAAAAAGAGAAGGGGAGCAGAACTTTTTTGGTGCCATGTACTTGGAAATGGCTGAGCCTGTCCAATCTCTGATGGCCGTTAAAAGTCTGGCAGGTGCAGTAGTAGAAGCTAGCAAGTCAATGAAATACCAAGGCATCTTTTTAGAAAAAGAAAGCGGTCATTTGGGTGAATTTTACAATAAAAACAAGGCCAATCAGCTGACGGATGAGGAATTCCAGCTCCTTCTGGACTACAATGCCCATCTTTACAAGAAAGCAGCTGAGAAAATTTTAGAAGGGCAGTTTGCCATTAACCCTTATACTGAAAATGACAGAAGTATTGCACCGTATGTTCAGCAACATCAAGCCATCACAGGATTTGAAGCTAATTACCACTTGGGCCAAGCCCGTTTCCTAGAAAAGTTAGATTTAGCTGACGGCAAGCGTCTGGTCGGAGAAAAACTCAAGCAAGCTTGGTTTGAAAAAATAAGAGAGGAGTTGAATCGATGAAGCCTATTCCCTTTTTAACTGAGAAGGAAATTCAAAAATTGCAAGAAGTAGAAGCAAATTCGAGCAAGGAACAAAAGAAAACTTCCGAACAAATCGAAGCCATCTACACTTCTGGTCAGAATATCCTGGTTTCAGCGTCGGCTGGTTCTGGGAAGACCTTTGTCATGGCCGAGCGTATTCTGGACCAATTGGCGCGTGGTATCGAAATTTCTCAACTCTTTATCTCAACCTTTACTGTCAAGGCTGCGACCGAACTCAAAGAACGTTTAGAGAAAAAAATCAGCCAACAAATCCAAGAAAGTAGAGATGTTGACCTCAAACAACACTTGGGTCGTCAGTTGGCAGACCTACCCAACGCTGCCATCGGTACCATGGACTCCTTCACACAAAAATTCCTTGGCAAACATGGCTATCTGCTTGACATTGCGCCTAATTTCCGTATTTTACAAAACCAGAGCGAGCAACTCCTTCTAAAAAACGAAGTCTTTCATGAGGTCTTTGAAGCCCATTACCAAGGTAAACAGAAAGAGAAGTTTAGTCATTTGCTGAAAAACTTTGCTGGACGTGGAAAAGATGAACGGGGGCTGCGTCAGCAAGTCTATAAAATTTATGACTTCCTCCAATCCACCAGCAACCCTCAAAAGTGGCTGAGTGAATATTTCTTAAAAGGCTTTGAAAAAGCTGATTTTACCAGTGAAAAAGAAAAACTAACTGAGAAAATCCAGCAAGCCCTTTGGGATTTGGAAAGCTTTTTCCGTTACCATCTGGATAATGATGCCAAGGAGTTTACAAAGGCTGCTTATTTAGAAAATGTTCAGTTAGTTCTGGATGAAATTGGCTCCTTGAATCAGGAGTCCGATAGTCAGGCTTATCAGGCAGTGCTTGCGCGTGTTGTCGAAATTTCGAAAGAGAAAAACGGCCGAGCTCTGACTAATGCCAGCCGTAAGGCTGATTTGAAGCCACTGGCCGATGCCTACAACGAAGAGAGAAAGACCCAGTTTGCTAAACTAGGACAACTGTCAGACCAGATAACCATTCTCGACTATCAAGAACGTTATCATCAAGACACATGGGAACTAGCTAAAACCTTCCAAGCCTTCATGGGTGATTTTGTGGAAGCGTATCGTCAGCGTAAACGTCAGGAAAATGCCTTTGAATTCGCTGATATCAGCCATTACACCATTGAGATTTTAGAGAATTTCCCACAAGTTCGTGAGGCTTATCAGGAGCGTTTCCACGAAGTCATGGTCGATGAGTATCAGGATACCAACCATATTCAAGAACGGATGCTGGAATTGCTGTCTAATGGCCACAATCGCTTTATGGTGGGGGATATCAAGCAGTCCATCTACCGATTCCGTCAAGCAGACCCGCAGATTTTCAATGAGAAATTCCAACGCTATGTGCAAAATCCAAAAGAGGGCAAGCTCATTCTCCTGAAGGAAAATTTCCGTAGCAGTTCAGAAGTGCTGTCAGCAACCAATGATGTTTTTGAGCGTCTTATGGACCAAGAAGTCGGTGAAATCAACTATGATAACATGCACCAGCTTGTTTTTGCCAATACCAAACTGACTCCCAATCCAGACAACAAGGCGGAATTTCTCCTCTACGATAAGGATGACACAAATGAGGAAGAAGAGAGCCAAGTTGACACTAAACTGACTGGTGAAATGCGCTTAGTTATCAAGGAGATTTTGAAACTTCATCAGGAGAAAGGTGTTGCCTTTAAGGAAATTGCCCTTCTGACCTCCAGTCGCAGTCGTAATGACCAGATTCTCCTCGCCTTGTCTGAGTACGGGATTCCTGTTAAAACTGACGGAGAGCAAAACAATTATCTCCAATCCCTAGAAGTGCAAGTCATGTTGGATACACTTCGTGTCATTCACAATCCCCTGCAAGACTATGCCTTGGTTGCTCTTATGAAGTCTCCAATGTTTGGCTTTGATGAGGACGAGTTAGCACGTTTATCTCTTCAGAAAGATGAGGACAAAGTTCAAGAGAATCTCTATGAGAAACTGGTCAATGCTCAAAAACTGGCAAGCAGCCATAGAAACTTGATTCACTCAGCTCTAGCTGAAAAACTAAATCAATTCATGAATATCTTGGTTTCTTGGCGCTTGTATGCCAAAACGCACTCTCTCTATGACTTGATTTGGAAGATTTACAACGACCGTTTTTACTACGATTATGTTGGGGCTTTGCCAAATGGGCCTGCTAGACAGGCCAATCTCTATGCCCTAGCACTGCGTGCTGATCAATTTGAAAAGAGTAATTTCAAAGGCTTATCACGTTTTATTCGTATGATTGACCAAGTCTTGGAAGCCCAGCACGATTTGGCAAGCGTGGCAGTCGCACCGCCAAAAGATGCAGTAGAGCTCATGACCATTCACAAGAGTAAAGGGCTGGAGTTTCCTTACGTCTTTATCCTCAATATGGATCAAGACTTTAACAAGCAAGACAGCATGTCAGAAGTCATTCTCAGTCGTAAAAATGGACTAGGTGTCAAATACATTGCCAAAATGGAGACAGGAGCAGTGGAAGCCTACTACCCTAAAACTATCAAACTCTCCATTCCTAGTCTGACCTATAGGCAGAACGAAGAAGAATTACAGCTGGCAAGCTATTCAGAGCAAATGCGTCTGTTGTATGTTGCCATGACGAGGGCTGAGAAAAAGCTCTATCTTGTCGGTAAGGGTTCTCGTGAAAAGCTGGAAGCCAAGGAATACCCAGCAGCCAAAAATGGGAAACTAAATAGCAATACTAGACTGCAAGCACGGAATTTCCAAGATTGGATTTGGGCTATCAGTAAAGTGTTTACCAAGGATCATCTCAACTTTAGTTATCGTTTTATTGGAGAAGATCAGCTGACTAGAGAAGCTATCGGAGAATTGGAAAACAAAAGTCCTCTCCAAGATAGCTCACAAGTAGACAATCGTCAGTCAGAAACCATTAAGGAAGCCCTTGAAATGCTGAAAGAGGTGGAAGTTTATAATACTATTCATCGCGCAGCCATTGAACTTCCTAGTGTTCAAACCCCAAGTCAAATCAAGAAATTCTACGAACCAGTTATGGATATGGAGGGTGTTGAGATTGCTGGTCAAGGACAGACAGTAGACAAGAAAATTAGCTTTGATTTACCAGATTTTTCAAGCAAAGAAAAGGTAACAGGAGCTGAGATTGGTAGTGCTACCCACGAACTCATGCAGAGAATTGCCCTCAGCCAGAGACCAACCCTTGCTAGCCTGACAGAAACTCTCAAACAAGTTCAAACCAGCCCAGCTGTCAGAGACAAGATAAATCTTGCTAAAATTCTTGCATTCTTTGACACAGCACTCGGTCAGGAAATTCTTACCAATACCGACCATCTTTATCGCGAGCAACCTTTCTCCATGCTCAAACGTGACCAAAAGAGTCAGGAAGACTTTGTTGTCCGTGGTATCCTTGATGGCTATCTACTTTACGAAGACAAAATTATTCTGTTTGACTATAAGACAGACCGTTATGATGAGCCAAGTCAACTCATAGACCGTTATCGTGGTCAGTTAGCCCTATACGGAGAGGCTTTATCTCGAGCCTATTCGATTGAAAATATTGAAAAATACTTGATTTTACTCGGTAAAGATGAGGTTCAAGTTGTAAAAGTATAATCTAGAAAGGAGACCTCATGACACTTCCAGTTAGAAAATCCCTGCACGATGCGGTGTTACAGGCTTCAAAAGCTGATAATTGGGAACAAGCTATCAAGGAATGGAATGAAGTTTCCTTGATTTTTAACGGTATCGGCCGTAGCAATTGTGTTTGTGGAAATGCCATCAAGTACTCCTACGAACTCTTTAATGGTGTCACAGGCCAACGCCTCTTTCCAATCGGCAGCGACTGTGTTCGTCATTTTCATCGATTGACCCTTGACCAGCAACTGGAAGAGGAAGAAAAACTGCTCAAAAGGGTTGAAAATCTGACCAAAAAAGCCCAGAAAAAGGAAAAAATCAAGGTCAATAAAAGTGACTTTGACGAGCGCCTTCTAAAATGGCTCTGGGAAAAAGGTGTTTTCAAGCCTAATCGCGGCAATCAATTTACACCTGAGAGAGACTACCAGCTCTTCCTAGAAGTCTTTCAAGGAGGAAGTTGGACCAAGGCAGAACCCAAGAAGAAAGCTCGGATGGAAGAAGTCCTTGAAAAATGTATCAAACCCTTTTTACTTGGGAAATCGGATGACCAACTCTACCTTGTCAAGCTAGGCAAGGAGAAAATTGACTACGAACAAGAACTCCGTATTCAGGCAGAGAAAGAACGCAAGAAGAGAGATAAAATCGCCAAGCAATATGCAGACAATCTAGTCCTAGCTATGGGCCCAGCAGAGCGTGCCTACCAGGATTACTTTGGCTTTACAGAGACACTGACTCAAGAAGAACGCAAGTTGGAGAAAATTCTTTTTGGTAACAATCGGACAGAACGGGCTATCAAGGCCAAACAATACCAAAAAGAGCTGGAAAAAGACCAACGAATTGCTAGTCAGGATCCAATTGAAAGAAAGCAGAAGCAGACCTGGCTCCTCAATTCCTATTTCCGTGAGCTTCCTGAAGAAAAAGCCAGATTTGCTCGGATCTTATTAGAATATCGAAAAAGTGGTGAAGTGCCATTTTCAACCGAGTATCTGTCAGATCATCTGCTCGACTTTTTCTATAAAATGAAAGCTTTTGAGTTTGAAATTGCACCAGAACAAGTCCGAGACTTTTTAAAAGAAAGCCTTCAGGCAGAGCATCTATCCTCAGCACAAGAAAGCTGGATAGATGGAATTCTTCTCAACTGCATCAAACCATTTTTAGAACGATTATTGATATGAGTAACACCTACCGTGGAAATGCCATGGTGGGTTACATTTTATCCCCAAAAAATAATAGGGAGTTTCAAAACTACTGCTTGGTATTTTATACACTTCGAAAATCTCTTCAAACCGCGTCAGCTTCGGTTTGCCGTATATATGTTACTGACTTCGTCAGTTCTATCTACAACCTCAAAGCAGTGCTTTGAGCAACCTGCGGCTAGTTTCCTAGTTTGCTCTTTGATTTTCATTGAGTATTAACTTTGTGCATATATATAATAGGAGAATACAAATATTACGACTTCGTATTTTATATATAAAACAAAGTATGAAAGCGCAACGCAATTTTAAGACTTTTTTGTAAATTAAGAGTATAATTAAAGTGTGTTACCTTTTTATAAGATAACAAGCTAATATAATAAAGTTTACCTTACATATTTAAAAATTTTATTTCAAGGAGGAATAATGGAAAAGTATTATGGTGAAAAACAAGAGCGTTTTTCATTTAGAAAATTATCAGTAGGACTTGTATCTGCAACGATTTCAAGTTTATTTTTTATGTCTGTATTAGCTAATTCATCTGTGGATGCTCAAGAAACTACAGGGGTTCACTATAAATATGTGACAGAGTCAGAGCTATCATCAGAAGAAAAGAATCAGCTCGTTTATGATATTCCGACATACGTGGAGAATGATGATGAAACTTATTATCTTGTTTATAAGTTAAATTCCCAAAATCAACTGGCGGAATTGCCAAATACTGGAAGCAAGAATGAGATGCAAGCCTTAGTTGCTGGTACTAGCTTAGCTGCTTTGGGGATTTTAATTTTTGCCGTTTCTAAGAACAAAGTTAAGAATAAAACAGTATTACATTTAGTATTGGTTGCAGGAATAGGAAATGGTGTCCTTGTGTCGGCTCATGCTTTAGAAAATAATCTCTTACTGAATTACAATACGGACTATGAATTGACCTCTGGAGAAAAATTACCTCTTCCTAAAGACATTTCAGGTTACACATATATTGGATATATCAAAGAGGGGAAAACGACTTCTGATTCTGAAGTAAGTAATCAAAAGAGTTCAGTTGCCACTCCTACAAAACAACAAAAGGTGGATTATAATGTTACACCGAATTTTGTAGAGAATCCATCAACAGTACAAGCTATTCAGGAACAAACACCTGTTTCTTCAACTAAGTCGACAGAAGTTCAAGTAGTTGAAAAACCTCTTTCTACAGAATTAATCAATCCAAGAAAAGAAGAGAAACAATCTTCAGATTCTCAAGAACAATTAGCCGAACATAAGAGTCTAGAAACGAAGAAAGACGAGAAGGTTTCTCCAAAAGAAAAGACTGGGGTAAATACACTAAATCCACAGGATGAAGTTCTATCAGGTCAATTGAACAAACCTGAACTCTTATATCGTGACGAAACTATAGAAACAAAAATAGATTTTCAAGAAGAAATTCAAGAAAATCCTGATTTAGCTGAAGGAACTGTAAGAGTAAAACAAGAAGGTAAATTAGGTAAGAAAGTTGAAATCGTCAGAATATTCTCTGTAAACAAGGAAGAGGTTTCACGAGAAATTGTTTCAACTTCAACGACTGCGCCTGTTCCAAGAATAGTCGAAAAAGGTACTAAAAAAGTTCAAGTTATAAAGGAACAACCTGAGACTGGTGTAGAACATAAGGAAGTACAGTCTGGAGCTATTGTTGAACCCGCAATTCAGCCTGAACTACCAGCAGCTGTAGTAACCGACAAAGGTGAGCCAGCAGTCCAACCAGAGTTGTCAGAAGCAGTTGTAACAGATAAAGGCGTACCGGAAGTTCAACCAGAGTTGCCAGAAGCAGTTGTAACCGACAAAGGTGAACCTGAAGTTCAACCAGCGTTGCCGGAAGCTGTAGTAAGTGATAAAGGTGTACCGGAAGCTCAACCAGAGTTGCCAGAAGCTGTAGTAAGTGATAAAGGTGTACCAGAAGTCCAACCATCGTTACCAGAAGCAGTTGTAACAGATAAAGGCGAACCAGAACAGGTAGCACCACTACCAGAATATACAGGTGTACAAGCCGGAGCAATAGTAGAACCAGAACAAGTAGAACCGGAATATGCTGGAGTGCAAGCTGGAGCAATAGTAGAACCAGAACAAGTAGAACCATCAAAAGAATATACAGGTGTACAAGCTGGAGCTATTGGTGAACCAGAACAAGTAGCACCACTACCAGAATACACAGGCCCACAAGCTGGAGCTATTGTCGAACCAGAGCAAGTAGAACCATCAAAAGAATATACAGGTGTACAAGCTGGCGCTATTGTTGAACCAGAGCAGGTAGCACCACTACCAGAATACACAGGCGTACAAGCTGGAGCTGTAGTTGAACCAGAGAAGGTAGAAGCACCGAAGGAATACACAGGAGTGCAAGCCGGAGCAATAGTAGAACCAGAAAAAGTAGAACCATCAAAAGAATATACAGGAGTACAAGCTGGAGCTGTAGTTGAACCAGAACAAGTGGCTCCCCTACCAGAATACACAGGCGTACAAGCTGGAGCTGTAGTTGAACCAGAGCAAGTAGCACCCCTACCAGAATACACAGGTCCACAGGCCGGAGCAATAGTAGAACCAGAACAGGTAGATCCACTTCCTGAATACAAGGGGAATATCGAGCAACTTAAACCTGAAACTCCTGTTGAGAAGCCGAAAGAAACAGATCCAGAGAAAACAATAGAACTAAGAAGTGTTACTGATGTGGAGCTCTATAGTTATGAAGACAATCAATCAAGACAGCATACAAGCTTGGATAAAGTACCAGCTAATAAATCTGCTTATTTCATTAAGGTGAAGTCAGCTAAATTTAAAGATGTACTGCTTCCAGTTTCAAACATTGAGGACACTACAAAAGATGGCAAACCAGTCTATAAAATCACGGCTAGATTGGAACACTTGAAGCAATCTGTAGACAATCAATACCAAGACAATTTTACATATTATCTTCCAAAACTTGTTCAAAATGATGGCCCTATCTACACATCATTTAAAAAACTAGTAACTGATATGAATAGTAAACCTAATGGAACTTTCACTCTGGGAGCGACAATGAATGCTCGCGAGTTTGAGTTAAATGAAAATCAAGAAAGTTACGTTACAAGTAAATTCACAGGAACACTAATTGGTAGTCATCAAGGTAAAAATTATGCTATCTATAATTTAAAAAAGCCGTTATTCAATAGATTAGAACACGCTACTGTTAAGGATCTCACCTTAAAAGATGTCAATATTTCTGGTAAGAATCATGTCGCATCAGTTGCTAAGGAAGCCACAAATTCTTCAACTTTAGATAACGTTCACGCAAATGGAATCATTGCTGGTGAGCTAGGTATCGGAGGACTTGTCCAAAAAGTTGATAATTCTACAGTAAGAAATAGTAGCTTCACCGGAAGAATAACAAATACTTTTGTTACAACCTCTCAGTATGCAATTGGTGGTCTAGTCGGTCAATTAACTGGTACGAATGCTAGGATAGATCATTCTATTGCAACAGTAACTATTTCAAGTAATGCAGAACGTTCTAACCAAACCATTGGCGGAATTGCAGGTATCGTAGAAAATAATGCAACTGTAGTAAATAGTTATGCTGAAGGTGAAATAAATAATGCTAAACCATTCGCTAGAGTTGGTGGAGTTGCAGGTTCCCTATGGACGCAAGACGGCGGAGCAGATGATAATACCGGCCACTTGAATAACGTTCTCAGCGATATGAATATTACAAATGGGAATGCGATTTCTGGATACCATTTTGATGGTATGAAGCAGACAAAGGTATACAGTAATAAAGACAATAAGGTAGTTAATGTTCAAGCAGTTGGAGATGAGGTAATGTCAGTTGATTCCACTGTAGAACGTGGTACGGAGATTGAAAAAACAGCAGTTCAAGCCAAGAAAGACCAGATTACTACAAAGAAAACTATAACCGTGGAAGATTTCACAAATTCTGCTAAACAGGATGTAGATTATACCAAGGCAGCTCATTATCAGGAGACAAGAAAAGTTGCATATAAAAATATAGAGAAATTATTGCCTTTCTATAATAGAGACACCATTGTGAAGTATGGAAATCAATTATCAGCTGATCATAACCTGTTTAAGAAAGAATTGTTATCTGTTGTCGCTATGAAAAATGAGGAAGTGGTTTCAGATATTACTCCAGATAAGCACTCTATCAATCACTTACTACTACATTACAAAGATGGAACATCTGAGAAAGTAAGCTTAACCTACCATCGTGATTTTGCAAATCTGGCTGAGTATACTATTGGAACTACAGGTCTAGTATACACACCAAATGCTTTCCTAAAAAATTATACATCTATAATAGACAGAGTTAAAAATGATTTAACTGCAGTTCAGTATGATCCAACTACTCTTAAGAATTTGTTAGGAATCTCTGATAATGTTAAATTAACAGAACTCTATCTAGATGAGCAATTCACTAAGACCAAAGAACACCTAACTGAGACTCTTAAAAAATTACTCTCAGCTGATGCTGCTGTTTCTGGAAATAATAGTGCTATTGACAATTACATCGTTGATAAAATCAAGCGAAACAAAGAAGCCTTGATGCTAGGATTAACCTATCTAGAACGCTGGTATGATTTCAAATTTGATAAGGCTAGCGCAAAAGATTTGCTTATGTTCCATATGGATTTCTTTGGTAAGGGAAATACCTCTCCTCTTGATACGATTATTGAACTAGGCAAATCTGGCTACAACAATCTCTTGGCTAAAAATAATGTGGTTACTTACAATGCCTTGTTGACGAATAACTACGGTACAAAAGATCTGTTTAGTGCTTTAGAAGGCTACCGTAAAGCATTCGTACCACATCAAACTAACAATGAATGGTTTAAATCACAGACAAAAGCTTTAATCGTTGAAGAAAAATCTAACATTTCAGAAGTGAGGGCTAATCAGGAACAAGCAGGTAGCAAGTATTCTATTGGTGTTTATGATCGAATCACTAGCGACAGCTGGAAATACCGTAATATGGTACTACCTCTACTTACCTTGCCAGAAAGATCCGTATTTGTCATTTCAACTATCTCTAGCCTAGGCTTTGGTGCTTATGATCGTTACCGTAATAAAGAGCATCAAGCAAATGGTGATCTAAATAACTTTGTTGAAAAGAGCGCTCACGAAACTGCCGAACGTCAACGAGATCACTACGATTATTGGTATCGTATTCTAGATGAAAAAGGGCGTGAGAAACTTTATCGAAATATCTTGCTTTATGATGCCTATAAATTCGGAGATGATAATACTGATGGAAAAGCCCAAACAGTATCAGATTTTGATAGTCCAAATCCTGCAATGAAACATTTCTTTGGACCTGTTGGAAATAAAGTTGGCCATAATGGACACGGTGCTTACGCTACAGGGGATGCAGTATATTATATGGGTTATCGTATGTTGGATAAGGATGGAGCTATCACTTATACGCATGAAATGACGCATGACTCAGATCAGGACATCTATCTTGGTGGCTATGGTCGAAGAAGTGGCTTGGGACCAGAGTTCTTTGCAAAAGGCTTATTACAAGCACCAGACCATCCAAATGACGCAACCATCACCATCAACTCGATCTTGAAACATTTAAAATCGGATAGTAAAGAAGGAGAACGATTACAAATACTCGATCCAACTACGAGATTTAAAAACTCTGATGATTTGAAGCAATATGTCCACAATATGTTTGATGTTGTTTATATGTTGGAATATCTTGAAGGGCAGTCTGTTGTGAATAAATTGAGTGTTTACGAAAAAATGAATACTCTAAGAAAAATCGAGAATAAATTTGTTAAGGATCCAGATGGAAATAATGTCTACGCAACAAATGTTGTCAGAGATTTAACCGCAGAAGAAGCTGAAAAATTACATTCATTTAATGATTTGATTGAGAATAATATTATTTCGTCTAGGGAATATGCCTTAGGTGAATACGAAAGAAATGGCTACTTCACTATTAAATTATTTGCGCCGATTTATGCAGCATTAAGTAATGATGACGGAACGCCAGGTGACCTGATGGGACGTCGTATGGCCTATGAACTATTAGCTGCTAAAGGATTTAAAGATGGTATGGTGCCATATATTTCAAATCAATTTGAACCCGATGCTAGGGCAAATAATAAAACGATTACCTCATATGGTAAGACTAAAGGATTGGTAACAGATAAATTAGTACTTCAAAAATTATTTAATGGTAAATACGACACTTGGAGTGATTTTAAAAAGGCCATGTATAAAGAGCGACAAGAAAAATTCAGCAAATTGAATAAAGTTACCTTTAATGATACAAGTAAATCATGGACAAGCTTTGCAACCAAAACTACAAGCAATATAGATGAGTTGCAACAACTAATGAATGAAGCTGTCCGCAAGGATACAGAAACTCCTCATTGGAATAACTATAATCCAGAAACAGACAGTGCAGTTCATAAGTTGAAGAGAGCAATCTTTAAAGCTTATCTTGACCAAACTGATGATTTTAGAAGTTCAATTTTTGAAAATAAAAAATAGTGTTTACTGTTAGGAAATAAAATTAAAGAAGGTGATTACGCTTGTCATTATTTAAAAAAGAACGATTTTCGATCCGAAAAATCTGTGGGATTGTTGGTTCGGTGTTACTCGGAAGTGTCTTGGTTGCACCGTCAGTAATTCATGCTTCTACCTATCATTATGTTGAAAAAAGCGCTCTTACAAAGGAAGAACAAAGCAAGATTCAGGAAGGAATTCCTACTGATAATGAAGCAAGTTATGCTCTTATTTATCAGCAGGAAGCTCTTCCTGCAACAGGTTCATCGACTTCTGTGTTTACAGCTTTAGGTCTATTAGCTGTTGGTAGTTTAGTCCTTTTGGTTCATAAAAAGAAAAAAGTTAGTAGTTTGTTCTTAGTTACTACTATCGGACTAATTAGTCTTTCTAGTATGCAAGCTCTCGATATAGGCAATCCTTTGAAAGCTCCAAGTAATGAAGGAGTAGTTCAAATTACTGGATATCGTTATATTGGATACTTATCCCTTGATGATAATGCAATTTCAGAAATTCAACATAAGGATGAAGGGACAAAAAATGTTCCAGTATCTGAAACTCAGGAAAGTATCCCTAATGAAGCGCCTAAAGCTGAGAAACCTAAATACACTGAGCCTGTAAGTACAGTCCCAGACAAGGCTCCTAAAGTAGAAAAGCCTGACTATACGCAACCAATAGGAGCAAACCTTGTAGAGCCAGAAGTTCATGAAAAACCAGCATACACTGAACTTGTAGGTACTGTTCCAGACGAGGCTCCTAAAGTAGAAAAACCTGACTATACGCAACCAATAGGTACAAACCTTGTAGAGTCAGCAGTTCATGAGAAACCCGAATATACAGGTCCAATTGGCGGTAATTTAGTTGAACCAGCAGTTCATGAAAAACCAGCATACACTGAACCTGTAGGTACTGTTCCAGACGAGGCTCCTAAAGCAGAGAAGCCTGACTATACGCAACCAATAGGTACAAAACTTGTAGAACCAGAAGTACAACCAGCGTTGCCGGAAGCTGTTGTGACTGACAAAGGGGAACCAGAAGTACAACCAGCGTTACCAGAAGCTGTTGTGACTGAAAAAGGGGAACCAGAAGTACAACCAGCGTTGCCGGAAGCTGTTGTAACTGACAAAGGAAAACCAGAAGTTCAACCAGCGTTACCAGAAGCTGTTGTAACTGATAAAGGGGAACCAGAAGTTCAGCCAGTGTTACCAGAAGCTGTTGTAACTGACAAAGGGGAACCAGAAGTTCAGCCAGCGTTACCAGAAGCTGTTGTGACTGACAAAGGGGAACCAGAAGTTCAGCCAGTGTTACCAGAAGCTGTTGTAACTGATAAAGGGGAACCAGAAGTTCAGCCAGCGTTACCCGAAGCAGTAGTCACAGAAAAGGGAGAACCCGCAGTTCAACCATCCTTACCCGAAGCAGTAGTCACAGAAAAGGGAGAACCCGCAGTTCAACCAGCGTTACCAGAAGCTGTTGTGACTGAGAAAGGGGAACCAGAAGTTCAACCAGCGTTACCAGAAGCTGTTGTGACTGATAAAGGGGAACCAGAAGTTCAACCAGCGTTACCGGAAGCTGTTGTGACTGAGAAAGGGGAACCAGAAGTTCAACCAGCGTTACCGGAAGCTGTTGTGACTGAGAAAGGGGAACCAGAAGTTCAACCAGCGTTACCAGAAGCTGTTGTGACTGAGAAAGGGGAACCAGAAGTTCAACCAGTGTTACCCGAAGCAGTAGTCACAGAAAAGGGAGAACCTGAAGTTCAAGCTGAGTTGCCAGAATATACGTCAAAAGTTGCTCCAACTTTGACTTTAGATAAGGTTACAGAAGATGCGATGGATCGTTCAGCTAAATTGGATTACACTCTTGAAAATACAGGTAATGCTGAAATTAAGAGCATTATAGCTGAGATTAAAGATGGGGACACTGTTGTTAAGCGAGTTGATTTATCTAAAGAAAAATTGACAGACACTATTCAAGATTTGGATTTATTCAAAGATTATAAAATTGCAACAACAATGACTTACAACCGTGGTGAAGGTGATGAAACATCTAAATTAGATGAAAAACCTTTGCGTTTGGAGTTGAAAAAGGTCGAAATTAAAAATATTTCATCTACTAATTTAGTGAAGGTGAATGATGATGGTACTGAAACACCAAGTGATTTCATGAGCGAAAAACCTTCTGATGAAGATGTGAAGAAAATGTACTTAAAAATCACTAGTCGTGATAATAAAGTAACACGTTTAGCAGTTGATAAAATTGAAGAAGTGACTGAAGAAGGTAAGAAACTTTATAAAATCACTGCTGAAGCTCAAGATTTGATTCAACACATTGATCCATCTAAGGCGCGCAATAAGTATGTTTATTATATAGAAAACCCCCAACCTAAAGAAGATAATGTCTACTATAACTTTAAAGATTTAGTAGACGCTATGAATGTTAATAAAAATGGTACATTTAAAATCGGAGCAGATTTGAATGCAACGAATGTACCAACACCTAACAAACAATATGTTCCAGGTACGTTTAAGGGACATCTATCAAGTGTTGATGGTAAACAATATACAATTCATAATATTGCCCGTCCCTTATTTGATCGTGTTGAAAATGGTTCTGTGAAAAATATTAATTTAGGTAATGTGGATATCAATATGCCTTGGGCTGACGGAATAGCACCTGTTGCCAACATGGTGAAAAATGCAACTGTTGAAGATGTTAAGGTGACTGGTAATGTAGTTGCTAATAACAATATTGCAGGTATCGTCAATAAAATCGATAGTGGTGGTCAGTTGACAAATGTAGCCTTCATCGGTAAACTCACGGGTGTTGGTGATAAAGGTCAATATATGGCTGGCATTGCCGGTGAGATTTGGAGAGGTAATGTTGCAAAAGCATATGTCGAGGCTGATATTGTTGCTAACAGAGCCCGTATAGGTGGTTTAGTTGCTAAAACAGATAATGGTAACGACTCTATGGGAATTGGTAAATATGGTTCAATTCGTAAATCGGTCACCAAAGGAACCATTAAGACTAAAGTTTTGTTTGAAACAGGTGGATTTATCAATAGCAATCTTCCTTTTGGTAAACTGGAAGATAATATTTCAATGATGAGAGTTGAAAATGGTGAAGAGTTCTTTGGTTCTTCAGATTTGGACTACGATGGTGGTTATTTCACAAATGGATGGTTAGAGCGTAACTTTGTTGTCAAAGGTGTCAGTTCAGGTAAACATTCATACAAACGTTCTCGTGACAAAATTAAAGAAATTAGTCAAGATGAAGCTAACAAGAGAATTGCAGCCTTTAATATTACTGCTGACAAATACGAAATCAACGAACCTGTGGTCAATCGCTTAAATCGTTTAACCAGAAGAGAAGATGAATATAAGTCAACCCAAGACTATAAAGTAGATCGAGATCTGGCTTATCGTAATATTGAGAAACTTCAACCATTTTATAATAAAGAATGGATTGTCAACCAAGGTAACAAACTTGCAGAAGATTCAAACTTAGCTAAGAAAGAAGTCCTTTCTGTTACGGGAATGAAGGATGGTCAATTCGTGACCGATTTATCGGATATCGATAAAATAATGATTCACTATGCAGATGGTACAAAAGAAGAAATGGGGGTCACACTCAAGGATTCTAAAGTCCAACAAGTGCGTGAATATAGCGTATCTGGTCTTGGTGATGTTGTCTATACACCAAATATGGTTGTTAAAAATCGAGACAAACTGATTGCAGATGTGAAAGAGAAGTTATCTTCAGTCACATACGATTCGCAAGATGTTCGTAAAATTATTGGAAATCCAGCTGATTTGTATCTAGAAGAAAGCTTTACTGACGTCAAAGACAATCTTGATAAATTTGTGAAAGCTTTAGTCGAAAATGAAGATCATCAATTGAATAGTGACGAAGCTGCGATGAAAGCACTTGTGAAGAAAATTGACGATAATAAAGCGAAAATTATGATGGCTCTATCTTACTTGAACCGTTACTATAACATTAAGTATACTGACAACAGTATGAGTATCAAAGACATTATGATATTTAAACCTGACTTCTACGGTAAAACACCAAGTGTGTTAGATCGCTTGATTAACATCGGGTCTAGTGAGAAGAACTTAAAGGGTGACCGAACTCAGGATGCTTATCGTGAAATCATTGCAAGTAATACTGGTAAAGGTAGTCTTCGTAACTTCCTAGAATACAACATGCGTTTGTTTACAGAGGATAAAGACATCAATGATTGGTTTATCCACTCAGCTAAGAATGTTTATGTTTCAGAACCTAAAACTACAAATCCTGACTTTATCAATAAACGTCATAGAGTCTTTGATGGTTTAGATAACGGTGTTCATGGCCGTATGATTTTACCACTTCTAACGCTTAAAGATGCACATATGTTCTTAATTTCAACATATAACACGATGGCGTACAGTTCATTTGAGAAATATGGAAAACATACAGAAGAAGCTCGAAACGAATTTAAGAAAGAAATTGATAAAGTTGCTAAGGGACAACAAACTTATCTTGATTTCTGGTCCAGATTAGCTCTGCCTAATGTTCGTGATAGACTTCTTAAGAGTCAAAATATGGTACCGACACCAGTTTGGGATAACCAGACCTACAATGGTTCTCCTGTAGGTCGTCGAGGATTTGACGGTAAAGGTAACCCTGTAGCCCCAATTCGTGAATTATATGGTCCAACATGGCGACACCATGATAGAGACTGGCGTATGGGCGCTATGGCATCAATATTCCCTAATCCAAATAATGATGACAAGGTCTTGTTTATGGTGACGGATATGATTAGCCCATTTGGTATTTCAGCCTTTACTCACGAAACAACACACGTAAACGATAGAATGCTTTACTTCGGTGGTCATAAGCATCGTCAAGGTACAGACGTTGAAGCCTATGCACAAGGTATGCTGCAAACACCTGATAGTTCAACGACTAATGGTGAATATGGCGCACTTGGAATTAATATGGCTTACCATCGTCCAAATGATGGTAACCAATGGTACAACCCAGATCCTGACAAATTAAAGACACGTGATGACATTGACCGCTACATGAGAAACTATAATGAAGCTATGATGTTGCTTGATCATGTAGAAGCTGATGCTGTACTTCCTAAAATTAAAGGAGACAATAGTAAGTGGTTCAAGAAGATTGACAAAGAAATGCGCTCTAAGATTCAGTACAATGATCTTTTAGGTCCAAACCAATGGGATAGTGTCCGTGATTTGAAAGGTGAAGAAAAGGTAATGACTTTATCTAGCGTCAATGATTTAGTGGATAATAACTTCATGACAAAACATGGAAATCCAGGTAATGGACGTTATAGACCAGAAGATTTTACACCAAACTCAGCTTACGTAAATGTCAATATGATGGCTGGTATTTATGGTGGTAATACAAGCAAAGGTGCTCCTGGTTCATTATCATTTAAACACAATGCTTTTCGTATGTGGGGTTACTTTGGATATGCAAATGGATTCATTGGATATGTCTCTAGCAAATATCAAGATGAAGCTAATAGACAAAATAATAGCTTATTAGGAGATGATTTTATCATCAAGAAAGTATCTGGAGACAAGTTCAAGTCACTTGAAGAGTGGAAGAGACATTGGTACGAGGAGGTTCTTGCTAAAGCTAAGAAAGGCTTTGAAGGTATCGATATTGATGGCGTCCATATCAGTAACTATGATGAGTTAAGGCCTTTATTTGATAAAGCAGTCGAAGAAGATTTGAAAAAAACAGATGACTTCTCTCATACTGTAGCTCTTAAATCTAAGGTATTCAAAGCCCTTCTTAAAAACACAGACGGTTTCTTTAATAAACTGTTTAAAGAAGACATTTAAACGTTTAAAATAAAGAGGACAGTTTTTTGCTCCCTCTGAAAGTCATCATTTGATGGCTTTCAAAAAGCACCTCAAAAAAGGTATTGCCAAGTTGCAATACCTTTTTTTGAGGCTCTTTTATCTTGTCCTTGTTTCAATTGACGATACCACATTATGTACTGTTTTGCTTCATTTTACTATAAAAGGACTTAGTCCTGTGCAGTACAGAACTAAATCCTTTCGATAATTATTTGTGCAACTTTTTGGGGTTAGTAAAGAGAAACTCGTTTTTGTTCATTCTCTTTCTGTGTCAAGTCTCTTAATCTTTATTTTCGTATGGTAAGATCAAGTTCAAGATGATTCCTGTCATGGCTGATAGGGCAGTACCTGAAAGTGTAACTGGACCAAGTTTAAGGATAGCTCCTCCAAGTCCAAGGACCAACATAGCACTTGCGATGATGAGGTTACGCATTTGAGCGAAATCAACACGTTCTTTAATCAAGACTTTCAAACCGTTGCTGGCGATAACCCCATAGAGAAGGATTGACATACCACCAAGTACAGAGTTTGGAATAGTTGAAATCAAAGCAGTGAATTTACCAAGGAAGCTTAGGGCAATCGCGATGAAGGCAGCGTTACGGATAACTGAGACAGAAGCGATACGAGTCATACCGATAACCCCTGTGTTTTCTCCATAAGTTGTATTGGCTGGTCCACCAAGGAAGGCAGATACTGAAGTTGCGATACCGTCACCAAGAAGAGTACGGTGAAGACCTGGTTCTTTCAAGAATTGACGGCCACAGATTTGACCCAAAACAGTATGGTCTCCGATATGTTCAGAAATTGTTACGATAGCGATTGGCAAGATGGCGATGGTTTCTGGACCAAAGTAAAGATTGTATTCTTTAAAGGCACCACCAGTGCTAAATGGCAAGTAGAAACCAGGAATTTCAAACCAGTTAGCTTTAAGAACTGGTGTAAAGTCAACCAAGCCAAGAGTTAGTGCGAAGAGGTAACCACCGATAATGGCAAAGAGGAATGGAATGATTCGTAGGAATCCTTTTCCTTTTGTATTGATAAAGGCAGCAATCAAGAAAGTAACAACTGCTACAAGAGCATTTTTCCAGTTTCCATCAGCTACAAGACCAGCGTTGGTAACAGCTGAACCTGCAAGTCCAAGACCGATAACGATAATCATAGGTCCGATGATGATTGGTGGCAAGAGTTTATCAATCCATTTTGTACCTGCAAAACGAACACCAGCAGCCACAAGGACATAGACCAAACCAGTCAAGATAACCCCTGTTTGAGCAGCAGATACATCACCACCCATTTCTTTCATAGCAAGTGACATTGCTGTGATAAAGGCAAATGAAGAACCTAGATAAACGGGAACTTTAAAACCAGTTGAAATCATGTAGATGAGTGTCCCGACACCCGAAGCAAAAAGGGCAACAGATACAGGCATTCCCAAAATCAATGGTACCAAGATGGTCGCACCGAACATGGCGAAAACGTGTTGGAAACTAAGGAGAATTCCTTTTCCAGCTGAAGGACGTTGGTCAACGTCTAGTAACAAATCAACAGTTGATTCTTGTTTCATATAAACCTCACTTTTGGGCATCAAAAAGAGCCCATTATTTTACAGCAATAGGCCCTCAGAGTAAGACTTCTTTAAAATCTAGACTTTAAAGAGTTTCAAATATTTCTGCGTCTTCGTCACCTCACGGGATGACATTAAAAACCTTTGCTTGTGATAGTATAGCAAAAATTACAAACTTTGTAAATATTTTTTTACTAAAAAGATTAAAGCGGGCGCTTATTTGGCATGCCAGCCTTACGTGGATATTTATTTGGCGTTTCTTTTTTCTTTTCTACCACTGTGATGTAGCGCGGATCTCCATTTGGTAGGGCGTAGCTGAGATTGTCTTCGACCTTACTAAAAAGGAGGTTGAGGGCATTCTTAGCTTCAATTAACTCCTCAGGCGCATTGCTGGCCTTGAGTGCCAATAGTTTGCCACCAACTTTAAGGTAAGGAATAGTCAATTCAGACAAGATCTGCATGCGGGCAACCGCACGAGCTGTTACAAAATCATATTGAGTACGGAAGTTCTTGTCTTGGGCAAAATCTTCGGCACGTCCATGGTAGAAATGAACATCGTCTAAATCCAGTTCTTGAGCCAAAAGTTGGAGGAAGTTTATGCGCTTGTTGAGAGAATCAATGATGGTCACATCTAGCTGAGGATAGAGGATTTTCATCGGCAGACTAGGAAATCCTGCCCCAGCACCGATGTCAAGAAGTTTGATAGTTTCATTGGGAATCAAGCCTTGCAGAATAGGTGCAATCGAATCGTAAAAATGTTTGAGATAAACTTCTTCCTTGTCCGTAATAGCTGTTAAATTAATCTTTTCATTCCACTCGACCAAGAGTTCAAAATAACGTTCAAATTGTTTTTTTTGCTGGTCCGAAAGTGGAAGATTTTGCTCGGCAAGCAAGTTGTAAAATGTTTCTGGTTTCATAGTTATTTCCTTCTTTAGTATGATCTTATTTTACCACAATCATTAAAAATTTGATATACTGGTACTAATCTAAAAGTAGAAAGGACTTATATAATGACTTGGATTATTCTTGGAGTTTTGGCTCTTGTTGTTATTTTTGTGATTGTTAGCTATAACGGTTTGGTTAAAAATCGTATGCAAACAAAGGAGGCTTGGAGTCAGATTGATGTTCAGTTGAAACGTCGAAATGATCTCTTGCCAAACTTGATTGAAACTGTAAAAGGTTATGCTAAATATGAAGGTTCTACCCTTGAAAAGGTGGCAGAACTTCGCAATCAAGTTGCTGCAGCGACTTCACCAGCAGAAGCTATGAAAGCTAGTGATGACCTCACTCGTCAGGTTTCAGGTATTTTTGCAGTTGCAGAAAGCTATCCAGATTTGAAAGCTAGTGCCAACTTTGTTAAATTGCAAGAGGAGTTGACAAACACAGAAAATAAAATTTCTTACTCTCGTCAACTTTACAACAGTGTTGTCAGCAACTACAATGTAAAATTAGAAACTTTCCCAAGCAATATTATCGCTGGAATGTTTGGATTTAAAGCAGCAGATTTCCTTCAAACACCAGAAGAGGAAAAGGTAGTTCCTAAAGTTGATTTTAGCGGTTTAGGTGACTAAGATGTTGTTTGATCAAATTGCAAGCAATAAACGAAAAACGTGGATTTTGTTGCTGGTATTTTTCCTACTCTTAGCTCTTGTTGGCTATGCGGTTGGTTACCTCTTTATGCGATCTGGGCTTGGTGGTTTGGTTATCGCACTGATTATTGGCTTTATCTATGCCTTGTCTATGATTTTTCAATCGACAGAGATTGTCATGTCAATGAATGGAGCGCGTGAGGTTGATGAGCAAACGGCACCAGACCTCTACCATGTAGTAGAAGATATGGCTATGGTTGCTCAGATTCCTATGCCTCGTGTTTTCATCATTGATGATCCAGCCTTAAATGCCTTTGCGACAGGTTCTAACCCTCAAAATGCGGCGGTTGCTGCAACTACAGGTCTCCTAGCTATCATGAATCGTGAGGAGTTAGAAGCTGTTATGGGACATGAAGTCAGTCATATTCGTAATTACGATATCCGTATTTCGACTATTGCTGTTGCTCTTGCTAGTGCTATCACCATGCTTTCTAGTATGGCAGGTCGCATGATGTGGTGGGGTGGTGCAGGTCGTAGACGAAGTGACGACGATCGAGATGGAAATGGCTTAGAAATCATTATGCTAGTGGTTTCCCTCCTAGCTATTGTGCTGGCACCTCTCGCTGCAACCTTGGTACAACTAGCTATTTCTCGCCAGAGGGAATTTCTAGCTGATGCTTCTAGTGTCGAGCTGACGCGCAATCCTCAAGGGATGATTAATGCTCTACGTAAGTTGGATAATAGTAAACCGATGAGTCGTCCTGTCGATGATGCCAGCAGTGCACTTTATATCAATGATCCTAAGAAAGGTGGAGGGTTCCAAAAACTTTTTTATACCCACCCACCTATCTCAGAACGGATTGAACGTTTAAAACATATGTAAAAATTTGCCTATACAATCCTAAAAAATGAGCATTCTCGTAGTTGGAGATGCTCATTTTATTATGTGACTATTAGTCCGTCTCGCTCCGTTAGGTGCGAGACAAAAAAACCACCCGCTATGCGGGTGCGCGTCGAAGGTTATACCAAAAAAACTCCGAACGCGATACAATAAAGGTGTTCAAGCCAATTGTAAAGCGAAAGGAGAAAAATATGGCACAAAAGGCTCATAGTTTATCGCACACAAAGTGGCACTGTAAGTATCACATTGTGTTCACCCCTAAGTATAGACGAAAAGTCATCTATAATCAATATCGAAGTAGTTTAGGCGAAATATTTCATCGCTTGTGTAGTTATAAAGGAGTTGAAATTATCGAGGGTCACTTAATGCCAGACCATGTACACATGTTAGTAAGTATTCCACCGAGGATAAGTGTTTCGAGTTTCATGGGTTATTTAAAAGGAAAAAGTGCACTCATGATGTTTGACAAACACGCCAATCTCAAGTATAAGTTTGGGAATCGGCATTTCTGGGCGGAAGGTTATTATGTGAGTACAGTAGGACTTAATGAAGCCACAATTAAGAAATATATTCAAGAACAGGAAAAGCATGATATAGCACTAGATAAATTAAGTGTAAAAGAATATGAGGATCCCTTTAGGGATAGTGGTAAGTAATACTAAAGCCTCTTTGAGAGGCAAGTGACGAGTCAAGAGCAATAAGGCTTGAACAAAGTGAAAGCCAGCGTCTTTAGGCGCTGGCTGGTAATTTGGGCTTATAGCCCTGGAACAAACCACCCGTTTGACGGGTGGTCATGATTATACAGAAACCAATTTGTTACGATACAACTTAGAATTTCTTTAGGAAACTTCGTTCAGAACACATGATATATCGAAGAAGAATCTAGCATCTATGTCAAATGGAGGAGGGCAACTGATCTCGTTTTTCGAAAATTAGAGAATATTTTTGGTGAGCTCAGAGTGTGTGTTAGAGACAACTAGACCAGCATAGTAGAGCTTGAATTCATTTTCACGAGCATGGATTTTACAAATCAGCTATTCAAAAACCACACAGTTGTTTTCAGCTTGATTGTGAGTAAAACTGAAATCACTGAGCGGTTTTATTTAGAATCTGGTTTTTGTCCAGCCTCTTTTATAGGCGATTTCGGAAAACTTCGTACATGAGAATGGCTGCAGCAACACTGGCATTAAGGCTTTGAACATGTCCATTCATCGGAATGGTAATCATTTCATCGACCTGTTTTTTGATGTTACTAGAGATACCTTTTCCTTCATTTCCGATGATGAGGGCGATTTTCCCTTTTGTATTCCACTTGTGGCAAGGAGTACCGTTCATATCCGTTCCAAAGGTCCAGAAGCCTTCATCCTTGAGTTTGTCCAGAGTTTGGCTTAGATTGGTCACTCGAGCAATTGGAACGTGCTCAATAGCACCTGTGGCTGTTTTGGCAACGACAGGTGTTACTCCGACAGCACGGTGTTTGGGAATGATGACACCTGAAACGTTGGTTGCATCGGCTGTTCGCAAGATAGAACCCAGATTATGGGGGTCGGTTAACCCGTCCAGAATTAATAGCAAAGGATTTTCTTCTTGGCGTGTTTTGGCAAGGATGTGATCCAGCTCGCTATAGGCAAATTCAGACACTCGTAGAACAAAACCTTGGTGGACAGCACCTTCAGTCATCTCAGAGAGGGATTTTTTTGAAGTCCAAGAAATGGATACCTTTTTTTCTGTAGCCAGTTCTTTGACTTTCTCAACATTCTTACCTCGGAGATCTTCTTGGAGGTAAAGTTTGTTTCCTGTGTTTGCAAGGAGGGCTTCGGTAACGGCGTGGACGCCATAGACAATATCATTTGTTTTCATGCCTCTATTATAACACAAAACCCCGTCTTGCAACGGGATTTTCTTTATTCCAGAATCAGTAAACCATCTTTAACTGCAAATGGGTCTTTTTCATTGATACGATCGTAAAACATGATACCGTTGATGTGGTCAATTTCATGCTGAACAACGATGGAGTTGTAGCCTTTGAGTTTGATACGGTGTTTTTCTCCATCTTTATCAAAGTAGTCAACAGTGACGCGAGCATGGCGGACTACATAGCCAGGCACGTTGCGGTCAACAGACAGGCAACCTTCTCCTTCTCCAAGAGCAGCGTCTTGAACAGAGTGAGAGACGATTTTTGGATTGTACATAATGGCTTGCAAATCGTAGGCTTCCTCTGGAGTTTCGCCTTCTTCAACAATATTAGGCACCAAAACAGCGATAATGCGTTTTGAGATATCTAATTGAGGAGCAGCAAGTCCAACTCCACCGCGGAGTCCCATTTTTTCAGCCATGACAGGATCTTGGGAATGTTTAAGGAATTGCATCATCTTTTCGCCAAGGATGATTTCTTGGTCAGACAAGGGAAAAGTGACTTCCTCAGCAACTGCACGAAGAGTCGGATTCCCCTCGCGGATAATATCTTTCATATCAATTAAGTGAGCAGCTTTTGTAATACGTTCTATAGCAGACATTTTCTCTCCTTTCATTACTTCTACATGATATCACAAAATGACAAGGATTGAAAGCATTACGGCATCGAGCTTTTATAGAAAATGCCTACTAGGTTCAATTCAATTGTGAAAGAATTACTTATCTGTGATATAATAAAAAGAAAAGGCTTGCATTAGAAAGTAGGGAGAATGAAGATGCAAAGAAGACAAGATAGATATAAACGTGGACCAGTTTTTCGTTTTGTGAAAGGTTTAGTCAACTTTTTTAGACGTTATCGTAAGTGGAGCAACAAGGGATTTGTGGTGATACTCTTGCTAGCTGTTGCTTTATCAATGGGTTTGGTCTTGTTGTTTGAAAGATTCCAAGGCATGTCTATGACCAGTCAAAAACGAGATACTATTTCTCAAGAAGGAACTAAGAAAAAGTCTCAGGAGCAGGAAGACGAAAAAACTGCTAGAATTATGGCTCATGGTGATTTGCTTTATCATGATATTCTTTACTTTTCAGCAAAAAAAGATGATGGAACGTATGATTTTCATGAGAATTTTGAGTATGTTACTCCTTGGCTTAAGCAAGCAGACTTAGCTATTGGTGACTTTGAAGGAACCATTAATAAGGATCATTATTTAGCGGGTTATCCTCTCTTTAATGCTCCTGTTGAAGTTATGGATGCCATTAAGGATGCAGGTTATCATGTTCTAGATTTGGCTCATAATCATATTTTGGATTCGCAAATTGAGGGGGTTATTTCAACGGCCGATATTATTGAGAAGGCTGGAATCACTCCAATCGGAGTTTATACGCACGAGCCACGTGATCAGGCTCCGCTGGTCATTAAGGAAGTGAATGGTATCAAGGTTGCACTTTTGGCTTATTCTTATGGATTTAATGGAATTGAGCAAAATATTTCTCAAGAGGATTATAATCACTATCTTTCAGATTTAGATGAGAATAAAATGAAGTCTGAAATTGAACGGGCGGAAAAGGAAGCAGATATCACTATTATCATGCCACAAATGGGTGTTGAGTATCGCATAGAACCGACTGAAGAGCAAAAAGCTCTTTATCACAAGATGATTGATTGGGGAGCAGATATTATCTTTGGAGGGCATCCACACGTAGTTGAACCGTCTGAAATTGTTGAAAAAGATGGGGACAAGAAACTCATTATCTATTCAATGGGGAACTTCATTTCCAATCAACGGATTGAGACCATGCAAGGGGTAGAAAATGCTAAGTGGACTGAACGGGGCGTTCTCATGGATGTGACCATTAAGAAGAAGGATGGAAAAACAACTATCGGAACAGCTAAAGCTCATCCTACTTGGGTCAATCGAACACCAAAGGGAACCTTTTCACCAGAAGGCTATCCTTTATATCATTATCAAACCTATATCTTGGAAGATTTCATAGAGGGTGGCAGTCATCGTGATCAATTAGATGAAGCGACTAAGGAACGAATTGATACAGCCTATAAAGAAATGAACGAACATGTGGGATTGAAGTGGGATTAGTTTGAATCCAGAGGAAAGTAAATGACGATTAAGGTAATTGCGACAGATATGGATGGGACCTTGCTGGATGCTAGAGGCCAGCTTGATCTTCCACGCTTGGAAAAGATTTTAGATCAGTTGGATCAAAGGGGGATTCGTTTTGTCATCGCGACGGGCAATGAAATTCACCGCATGAGGCAATTGCTGGGGCACTTGGTGGATCGAGTGGTTCTGGTGGTTGCAAACGGTGCTCGTATTTTTGAAAACAATGAACTGATTCAGGCTCAGACTTGGGATGATGCCATTGTCGATAAGGCTTTGGCTCATTTCAAGGGTCGAGCGTGTCAGGATCAGTTTGTTGTGACGGCTATGAAGGGTGGTTTCGTCAAGGAAGGTACGATTTTCACAGACCTTGAAAGTTTTATGACTCCAGAAATGATTGAAAAATTCTACCAACGGATGCAGTTTGTGGATGAGTTAACATCTGACCTTTTTGGAGGTGTGCTCAAGATGAGTATGGTTGTTGGTGAAGAGCGTTTGAGTTCGGTTTTGGAAGAAATCAATGACCTCTTTGATGGTCGTGTTCGGGCTGTATCCAGTGGCTATGGTTGCATTGATATCCTTCAAGCTGGGATTCATAAAGCATGGGGCTTGGAAGAATTACTCAAGCGTTGGGACTTGAAGCCCCAACAAATTATGGCTTTTGGTGACAGTGAAAATGATGTTGAAATGCTTGAAATGGCTGGAATTGCCTATGCGATGGAAAATGCTGATGAGAAAGCCAAAGCTGTGGCGACTGCTCTAGCGCCAGCCAACAGCCAAAGCGGAGTTTATCAAGTCTTGGAAAACTGGTTAGAAAAAGGAGAATGAAGTGGCAGTACAGTTATTAGAAAATTGGTTACTAAAGGAACAAGAAAAAATCCAAACCAAGTATCGTCACTTAAATCAGGTTTCTGTTGTAGAGCCAGACATTCTTTTTATTGGGGATTCCATTGTCGAATATTATCCTCTGCAGGAACTATTTGGGACTTCGAAAACGATTGTCAATCGAGGCATTCGAGGTTATCAGACAGGGCTGTTATTAGAAAATCTAGATGCGCATCTGTACGGTGGAGCAGTAGATAAAATTGTCCTTTTAATTGGGACAAATGATATCGGAAAAGATGTGCCTGTGAATGAGACTCTCAATAATCTCGAAGCTATCATACAATCCATTACTCACGATTATCCATTGACTGAGATTAAATTGCTTTCTATTTTGCCAGTCAATGAGGGAGAGGAGTACAAGCAGACAGTCTATATCCGCACAAATGAAAAAATTCAGAAATGGAATCAAGCCTATCAAGAGCTTGCTTCTGCCTATATGCAGGTGGAATTTGTGCCAGTTTTTGATAGTTTGACAGGCCAAGCAGGCCAACTCAAAAAAGACTACACAACTGATGGGCTGCACCTCAGTGTTTCCGGTTATCAAGTTTTGTCAGAAACCTTGAAAGACTATCTTTTTTAGTTAGTTGATTTCCTTTTTGCATTTTTGACTTAGATAAGGTATAATGGTTTTATTGTCTTTTGGGGTCGTTACGGATTCGACAGGCATTATGAGGCATATTTTGCGACTCGTGTGGCGACGTAAACGCTCAGTTAAATATAACTGCAAAAAATAACACTTCTTACGCTCTAGCTGCCTAAACACCAGCAGGCGTGACCCGATTTGAATTGCTCGTGTTCAATGACAGGTCTTATTATTAGCGAGATACGATCAAGTCTTGTCTAGCGGCTTGATAAGAGATTGATAGACTCGCAGTTTCTAGGCTTGAGTTATGTGTCGAGGGACTGTTAAAATAATACATAACCTATGGTTGTAGACAAATATGTTGGCAGGTGTTTGGACGTGGGTTCGACTCCCACCGGCTCCATTATTCCTTTGCATTCTTTTGCATTCCTTGGTAAAACGTTGTTAAATCAACGTTTTTTATTTTTGTCTTTAGTATTCCTTGGTATTCTTTTGCAAAAAAAGGATACAACAAAGGATACAACATTTTTGTCGTATCCTAGAAATCTATATACTTCGCAAAGCGTTCTTCGGCTCCATTATGCGTTTTTGTGATTTTAAAACTTGTTAGCTGATTTTTTACAATCCAGCGAAATCTTTGATTTCTTGTGCTGACATTGAAGAGTCGCAACGGACATTGATTTGTCCATCTGCAATGTGAACGAAGCCTGGTACAGTTGGAATTCCATAGCGTGAGCGGAATTCTTGCAACTCATTGAGTTGGCTTACTTCTTCACTATTGATGAAGTAGATGTGAGCTTTGGTTTCAGCTACGACACCTGCCAATGTACCTGCAAATTTACGGCAGTAAGGGCAAGTTTTGCGACCGATAAAGAAGGTTGCAGTTTCTTTTTTATCAAGAGCTTCTTGCGCACGCGCAACTGTAGTGACTTCAAGGTCTTTGATATTATCTAAAAATTGTTCCATGAGATTACCTCGCTTTCATTGATAAGTCTAGTATGCCATAAAGTTTCTAAAATTGCTTAGATTTGATACGAAAAAAAGATGAGATTGGTTGGTCTCATCTTTTATAGGACTTTATTTTACAAAAGCATTGATTTCTGCTTCGATATTAGCAATCTTAGCTTGTGATTCTTCGTTGGTTTCACCTACAACTGCAATGTAGAATTTGATTTTTGGTTCTGTACCTGAAGGGCGAACAGCAATCCATGAACCGTCAGCAAGTGTGTATTTCAAAACATCACTTGGAGGAGTTGTCAAGTTTGTAACAGTTCCGTCAGCAGCAGTGGCAGTTTGAGCCTTGAAGTCTTCTACGACAGTGATAGCTGTTGCGTTCCATTCTTTTGGAGCATTGTTACGGAATTTAGCCATAATTGCTTTGATTTGTTCAGCACCATCGACACCTGAAAGAGTAACAGAGATAGTTTTTTCAGCGTAGTAGCCGTATTCTTTGTAGATTTCTTCGATACCGTCAGCAAGGGTCAAACCACGTGAACGGTAGTAGGCAGCAAGTTCAGCAACGACAAGAACAGCTTGGATAGCATCTTTATCACGTACGAATGGTTTAATCAAGTAACCGAAGCTTTCTTCAAATCCCATCATGTAAGTGTGGTTGTGTTTTTCTTCGAATTCTTGAATTTTTTCAGCGATGAATTTGAAACCAGTCAAGACGTTGAACATAGTTGCGCCGTAGCTTTCAGCAATCTTCGTTACCAAGTCAGTTGATACGATAGATTTACATAGGGCTGCATTTTTAGGAAGAGTTCCAGCGTTTTTGTGGGCTTCCAAGATGTATTTAGCCATGATTGCACCGATTTGGTTACCTGAAAGGTTGAGGTAGCTACCATCTTTTTGAAGAACTTCAACACCAACACGGTCAGCATCAGGGTCAGTTGCCACAAGAACATCTGCACCAACTTGACGACCAAGTTCTTCAGCAAGAGCAAAAGCTGCTTGGCTTTCTGGGTTTGGAGATTTTACAGTTGAGAAGTCTGGGTCAGCAGTTGCTTGCGCTTCAACGACTTGAACTGAGTCAAATCCTGCTTGGGCAAGAGCACGACGAGCCAACATCTCACCAGTACCATGAAGTGGTGTGTAGACAATCTTCATGTCTTTACCGAATTCTTCAATCAAGGCTGGGTTGATGTTCACATCTTTGACTTCTTTGAGGTATTCTACATCGACAGCTTCGCCGATAACTTCAATCAAGCCAGAAGCTTTTTCAGCTTCCACATCAGCAACTTCAACTGCAAATGGGTTTTCGATTGCACGGATATAAGTAGTCAAAGCATCTGCGTCGTGTGGAGGCATTTGTCCACCGTCTTCACCGTAAACCTTGTACCCGTTAAATGGTGCAGGGTTGTGGCTGGCTGTGACCATGATACCCGCGAAACAGTTGAGGTGACGAACTGCAAATGATAGTTCTGGAGTTGGACGAAGGCTTTCAAATACGTAAGATTTGATGCCGTGTTTAGCAAGAACTGCCGCAGATTCAAAGGCAAACTCAGGTGAGAAGTGACGGCTATCGTAGGCGATTGCGACACCTCGTTCTTTTTCGTTTCCACCTTTTGACTCAATCAAACGAGCCAAACCTTCAGTAGCTTGGCGAACAACGTAGATGTTGATGCGGTTTGTACCAGCACCAATCAAGCCACGCATACCTGCAGTACCAAATTCAAGATTTGTATAGAAGGCATCTTCCTTTGTTTTTTCGTCCATATTTTCCAAATCTTGACGAAGATAGTCAGGAAGCTCCGCAAAATCAACCCATTTCTGGTAATTTTCTTGGTAAGACATTAAAATTCTCCTTTTTATAAATTGTTTTAACCGTTCACATTATAGCACTTTTTAGCGTTTTAGTAAAACGGTAGCATAATTTTCAGAAAAGTAGTGACATATGCCTGTTTATCAAGTCTTGAATGCCTTTGGGAAACATGCTATACTACTTGTATGATTATTTTACAAGCTAATAAAATTGAACGTTCTTTTGCAGGAGAGGTTCTTTTTGATAATATCAACCTGCAGGTTGATGAACGAGACAGGATTGCCCTTGTTGGGAAAAATGGAGCAGGTAAGTCTACTCTTTTGAAGATTTTGGTTGGAGAAGAGGAGCCAACTAGCGGAGAAATCAATAAGAAAAAAGATATTTCTCTATCTTACCTAGCCCAAGATAGCCGTTTTGAGTCTGAAAATACCATCTACGATGAAATGCTTCATGTCTTTGATGACTTACGTCGGACGGAGAAACAACTTCGTCAGATGGAGCTGGAGATGGGGGAAAAGTCTGGTGAGGACTTGAATAAGCTGATGTCAGATTACGACCGCTTATCTGAGAATTTTCGCCAAGCAGGTGGTTTTACCTATGAAGCTGATATTCGAGCGATTTTGAATGGATTCAAGTTTGACGAGTCTATGTGGCAGATGAAAATTGCTGAGCTTTCTGGTGGTCAAAATACCCGTCTGGCGCTGGCCAAAATGCTCCTTGAAAAGCCTAATCTCTTGGTCTTGGACGAGCCAACCAACCACTTGGATATCGAAACCATTGCCTGGCTAGAGAATTACTTGGTAAATTATAGCGGTGCCCTCATTATCGTCAGCCACGACCGTTATTTCTTGGACAAGGTTGCGATAATTACGCTGGATTTGACCAAGCATTCTTTGGATCGTTATGTGGGTAATTACTCTCGTTTTGTCGAATTAAAGGAGCAGAAGCTAGCTACTGAAGCAAAAAACTATGAAAAGCAACAAAAGGAAATCGCTGCTCTGGAAGACTTTGTCAATCGCAATCTAGTCCGTGCTTCGACGACCAAACGTGCCCAATCCCGTCGTAAACAACTAGAAAAAATGGACCGCTTAGACAAGCCTGAAGCTGGTAAAAAATCTGCTAACATGACCTTCCAGTCTGAGAAAATGTCGGGTAATGTTGTATTGACTGTTGAAAATGCAGCTGTTGGCTATGACGGGGAAGTCTTGTCACAACCGATTAACCTAGACCTTCGTAAAATGAATGCTGTCGCTATCGTTGGTCCAAATGGTATCGGCAAGTCAACCTTTATCAAATCAATCGTGGAGCAGATTCCGTTTATCAAGGGTGAAAAGCGCTTTGGCGCTAATGTTGAGGTTGGATACTATGATCAAACTCAAAGCAAGCTAACACCAAGTAATACGGTCCTAGATGAACTCTGGAATGATTTTAAACTGACGCCAGAAGTTGAAATCCGCAACCGTCTTGGGGCCTTCCTTTTCTCAGGAGATGATGTTAAAAAATCAGTTGGTATGTTGTCAGGTGGAGAGAAAGCTCGTTTGCTTTTGGCTAAATTGTCTATGGAGAACAACAACTTCTTGATTCTGGATGAGCCAACCAACCACTTGGATATTGATAGCAAGGAAGTGTTGGAAAATGCCTTGATTGACTTCGATGGTACTCTTCTATTCGTTAGCCATGACCGTTACTTTATCAATCGTGTGGCAACTCATGTACTGGAATTGTCTGAGAAGGGTTCGACTCTTTATCTGGGAGATTACGACTACTATGTTGAGAAGAAAGTAGAAGTAGAAATGAGTCAGACTGAGGAAGCTTCAACTAACAATCAAGCAAAAGAATCAAGTCCAGTTAATGACTATCAAGCTCAGAAAGAAAGTCAAAAAGAAGTTCGCAAACTCATGCGACAAATTGAAAATCTAGAAGCTGAAATAGAAGAGTTAGAAAGTCAAAGCCAAGCTATTTCTGAACAAATGTTGGAAACAAACGATGCCGACAAACTGATGGAATTGCAGGCTGAGCTGGACAAAATTAGCCACCGTCAGGAAGAAGCTATGCTTGAATGGGAAGAATTATCAGAGCAGGTGTAAAGATGGAACATCTTGGAAAAGTATTTCGTGAATTTCGAACAAGTGGAAATTATTCTTTAAAGGAGGCGGCAGGGGAATCCTGTTCAACCTCTCAGTTATCTCGCTTTGAGCTTGGGGAGTCTGACCTAGCAGTCTCACGTTTCTTTGAGCTTTTGGATAACATTCATGTCACAATTGAAAATTTCATGGATAAGGCAAGGGATTTTCACAATCATGAACATGTTGCCATGATGGGACAAATTATTCCGCTTTACTACTCAAATGATATTGCAGGTTTTCAAAAGCTTCAAGAAGAACAACTTGAAAAGGCTAAGAGTTCGACAAATCCCCTCTATTTTGAGCTGAACTGGATTTTGCTACAAGGTCTGATTTGTCAAAGAGATGCGACTTATGAGATGAAGCAGGATGATTTGGATAAGGTAGCAGATTATCTCTTCAAAACAGAAGAATGGACCATGTATGAATTGATTCTGTTTGGTAACCTCTATAGTTTCTACGATGTGGACTATGTCACTCGGATTGGTAGAGAAGTTATGGAGAGGGAAGAATTTTACCAAGAGATTGGTCGCCATAAGAGATTAGTGTTGATTTTGGCCCTCAATTGTTACCAGCATTGTTTAGAGCATCTTTCTTTTGACAATGCAAGCTATTTTGAGACTTATACAGAGAAGATTATTGGTAAAAACATTAGTCTGTATGAACGGAATATTTTACATTACTTAAAAGGTTTTGCCTTGTACCAAAAGGGACAGTGTAAAGAAGGCTGTAAGCAGATGCAAGAGGCCATGCATATTTTTGATGTGTTAGGTCTTCCAGAGCAAGTAGCCTACTATCAGGAACACTACGAAAAATTTGTCAAAGATTAATTTTCCCAAATAAGGGAAGAAATAAAAAGCTCCTTTCGGTTTTGATACAATAGTTTCAAAATTTGAGAGGAGTTTTTATATGAATCGCTACGCAGTACAGTTGATTAGTCGTGGAGCTGTTAACAAGATAGGGAATATGCTCTATGATTATGGAAATAGTGTCTGGTTGGCTTCCATGGGGACTATCGGGCAGACTGTTTTAGGAATGTATCAGATTTCTGAACTCGTCACATCTATTCTCGTAAATCCCTTTGGCGGAGTCATTTCAGACCGATTTTCTCGTCGTAAGATTTTAATGGCGACAGACCTTGTTTGTGGGATTCTTTGTCTGGCTATTTCTTTCATAAGGAATGATAGCTGGATGATTGGGGCTTTGATTGTTGCTAACATTGTGCAGGCTATTGCTTTTGCCTTTTCTAGACCGGCAAATAAGGCCATTATCACAGAATTGGTAGAGAAGGATGAACTGGTCCTCTACAATTCTCGTTTGGAATTAGTGATGCAGGTTGTCAGTGTGAGTTCCCCTGTACTATCTTTTCTGGTCTTACAATTTGCAAGTCTTCGCATTACCTTGGTATTAGATGCCCTTAGTTTTTTTCTCGCTTTTGGCTTAGTAGCCTTGCTTCCAAAGAAAGAAGAGAAGACTATGGGTGAGAAGAAACTAACATTCAAAGTTATTTTTTCTGATATCAAGGAGGGGGTTCACTATATTGTGAAGCAAAAGGAAATCTTCTTTTTGTTAGTCATGGCTTCAAGTGTCAATTTTTTCTTCGCAGCCTTTAATTACCTCCTCCCCTTTTCAAATCAGCTCTATGGAGTTCAAGGTGCTTATGCCACTATTTTAACAATGGGTGCTATTGGGTCTATTGTTGGGGCGCTGCTAGCTAGTAAGATTAAAGCTAGTATGGAAATGCTTCTGTTTTTATTGGCTCTGACTGGACTTGGGGTGATGATAATGGGATTCACTCTCCCATCCTATCTGACTTTTTCAGGGAATTTCATTTGTGAATTATTTATGACGATATTCAATATTCACTTTTTTACTCAAGTACAAACCAAGGTTGAAGGTGAATATCTTGGTAGAGTTCTCAGTTCGATTTATACCTTAGCTATACTATTTATGCCTATTGCAACAGGTTTAATGATCTGGCTTCCAAGTGTCCATCTTTATTCTTTCTTGATTATTGGACTTGGAGTTGTCGCCTTATCTTTCTTAGCTCTCGGATATGTTCGAACTCATTTCAAAAAAGAGACATAAGTCTGTTTGAGTTTTAAAAATAATTCCAATCTAAGTGTTTTTTCCGCCCTTCTCGTTTGTGAGGAGGGCTTGTTTTATGGTAAAATGGTTTTATGAATAAAAGAATGAATGAGTTAGTCGCCTTGCTCAATCGCTATGCGGCTGAGTACTATACCAGCGATAATCCCTCGGTTTCAGATAGTGAGTATGACCGCCTTTACCGTGAGTTGGTTGAGTTGGAGGCTACCTATCCAGATCAAGTATTAGCAGACAGTCCGACCCATCGTGTTGGTGGCAAAGTTTTAGATGGTTTTGAAAAATACAGTCATCAGTATCCTCTTTATAGTTTGCAGGATGCTTTTTCACGTGAGGAGCTTGAAGCTTTTGATGCGCGTGTTCGTAAGGAAGTGGCTCATCCAACCTATATTTGTGAGCTGAAAATCGATGGTTTGTCAATCTCGCTTACTTATGAAAAGGGGATTTTAGTTGCTGGGGCAACGCGTGGAGATGGTTCTATTGGTGAAAATATAACAGAAAATCTCAAACGTGTTAAGGACATTCCTTTGACCTTGCCAGAAGAACTAGATATCACAGTTCGTGGGGAATGTTACATGCCACGCGCTTCTTTTGACCAAGTTAACCAAGCTCGCCAAGAAAATGGAGAGCCTGAATTTGCCAATCCTCGTAATGCGGCGGCAGGAACCCTGCGACAGTTGGATACAGCAGTAGTTGCCAAGCGCAATCTTGCAACGTTTCTCTATCAAGAAGCTAGCCCTTCAACTCGTGACAGTCAAGAAAAGGTTTTGAAGCACCTAGAACAACTTGGTTTTGTGGTCAATCCTAAGCGAATCTTGGCTGAAAATATAGATGAAATCTGGAATTTTATCCAAGAAGTAGGAGAGGAACGGGACAATCTGCCTTATAATATCGATGGGGTGGTGATCAAGGTCAATGACCTAGCAGGTCAAGAAGAACTTGGTTTTACCGTTAAGGCTCCAAAGTGGGCAGTAGCCTACAAGTTTCCTGCTGAGGAAAAAGAAGCTAAACTCTTATCAGTTGATTGGACAGTTGGTCGTACCGGCGTTGTGACTCCAACTGCCAATCTGACTCCCGTTCAGCTTGCTGGGACAACTGTTAGCCGTGCGACTCTACACAATGTGGATTATATTGCTGAAAAAGATATCCGCAAAGAGGACACGGTTATCGTCTATAAGGCTGGGGACATCATCCCTGCCGTTTTACGTGTGGTAGAGTCCAAACGGGTTTCTGAAGAAAAACTAGATATCCCTACAAACTGTCCAAGTTGTGACTCTGATTTGTTGCACTTTGAAGATGAAGTTGCCCTGCGTTGTATCAATCCGCGTTGTCCTGCTCAAATCATGGAAGGCTTGATTCACTTTGCTTCTCGTGATGCTATGAATATTACAGGCCTTGGTCCATCTATCGTTGAGAAACTATTTGCTGCCAATCTAGTCAAGGATGTGGCAGATATTTACCGATTACAAGAAGAAGATTTCCTCCTTTTAGAAGGTGTTAAGGAAAAGTCCGCTGCTAAACTGTATCAAGCCATTCAAGCATCTAAGGAAAACTCTGCTGAAAAACTCTTGTTTGGTTTGGGAATTCGTCATGTCGGAAGCAAGGCCAGTCAGCTTTTACTTCAACATTTTCACTCGATTGAAAATCTGGCCCAGGCAGATCCAGAGGAAGTTGCTAGTATTGAGAGTCTGGGTGGTGTGATTGCCAAGAGTCTCCAGACTTATTTTGCGACAGAAGGCTCTGAAATTCTCCTCAGAGAATTAACAGAAGCTGGAGTCAATCTGGACTATAAAGGTCAGACAGTAGTAGCAGATGCAGCCTTGTCAGGTTTGACCGTGGTATTGACTGGAAAATTGGAACGACTCAAGCGCTCAGAAGCTAAAAATAAACTCGAAAGTCTAGGTGCTAAGGTAACAGGCAGCGTTTCTAAAAAGACCGACCTCGTCGTTGCAGGAGCAGATGCTGGAAGTAAACTGCAAAAAGCACAAGAACTTGGTATAGAGGTTCAAGATGAAGCTTGGCTAGAAAGTCTGTAATGATAGTTTAAACCCAGAGTTTAGACAGTATAACTAGTTTGTTAATCGGGACAAAATTAGTCAAAAATTTATTAGTAAAACAGAAACAAATAAAAAAAGGAAAAATAAAAAATGTATAACTACCCTATGCGCATTCATTACCACCGCAAGAATGGAGAATATGACACTTGCTCTTTTGTAAAAAGTCAGGACCAGCGAATTGATTTGCTAACCTACAAAGAAGATTATTTTGGTGCTTTATTTAGTTTCGAACACCCAAGTGCTTATCCCTTAGAAAGCTTGAATTTTGTGGTTCATACTGGCCAAACCAGTAAAGAGTATGCTATCCGTTTTAATCACTATCCTCTCTTAACAGAGGTCTGGATTTTGGAAGGGGATGATAGAATTTATTATTCTGAAAATCCTGCTATTGCCAGTCCTTTCTATAAAAATCAAAATCCTTTTGCCTTTGACAAGGCTATCAATAGTGCTAGTTTCGACCACCATTGGGGCTACCAAGGGGAATTGGGGTGCCGTGTAGAGGATAATCAGGCACATTTCGTCCTCTGGGCTCCGACAGCGACAGAAGTGCAGGTAGTTGTTTATGAATCAGCTGCTAATGATGCACCAGTTTGGAAAACTTTTGATATGGAGAGAGGAAATAGCTACTCTTATAATCATAAGGACAATACAATCGGTGTCTGGAGTTTGGATGTTGAGGAAGATTTGACTGGTAAGGCTTATCAGTATCAAGTCCAATTCCCTCATCACCAAACAGTGACACGCGACCCCTACACCATCGCGACTAGTCCTGATGGCAAACGTTCAGCTATCCTGAGCCATGAAGAAAAGCAAGTTGCAAACTTCGAGGTCAAGCACGGTTCAGAGGCTACTTGGCGCTTGGCAAATCCATGTAAGGCAGTTATTTGTGAAATGCACATTCGTGATTTGACCAAATCACCGACCTCAGGTGTGGATGAACATCTTAGAGGAACTTTCTTGGGTGCGGCTCAGACAGGGACGGTTAACCAGTACGGCCAAGCAACTGCTTTTGATTACATTAAGAAGATAGGCTACAATTATGTTCAGTTGCAACCAATTGCAGACCGTCATAAAGAATATGATGAGGATGGAAATGTAACCTACAACTGGGGTTATGACCCACAAAACTATAACGCGCCAGAAACTAGTTTTTCAACTAATCCAGATGACCCAGCTCAGGTCATTCGTGATTTGAAAACCATGGTTCAAGCTTACCACGATGCGGGAATTGGTGTTATTATGGATGTGGTCTATAACCATACCTTCTCAGTTGTTGATGCACCTTTCCAAACAACTGTCCCTGATTACTATTATCGTATGAATCCAGACGGTACCTTCCAGAATGGAACAGGCGTTGGAAATGAAACAGCCAGTGAACACGAAATGTTCCGCAAGTATATGATTGATTCTCTTCTATACTGGGTGCAGGAATACAATATTGACGGCTTCCGTTTTGATTTGATGGGGATTCATGATGTCAAGACTATGCAGATGATTCGTCAAAGCTTGGATGAAATTGACCCTAACATTATCCTTTATGGAGAAGGTTGGGACATGGGAACAGGTCTTGCGCCTTATGATAAGGCTAAGAAAGACAACGCCTACGAAATGCCAAATATTGGTTTCTTTAATGACAATCAGCGTGATGCTGTCAAAGGTGGAGAAGTTTACGGTGCTATCAAGTCAGGTTTTGTCAGTGGTGCTGCGACAGAGCCAATTCTAGCTAAAGCAATCCTAGGAAGTCGTGAATTAGGAACCTATACACATCCAAATCAAGTACTTAACTATGTGGAAGCCCATGACAATTACAATCTTCACGATTTATTGGCAACTCTTCATCCAGACCAAAGTTCAGAACAAATCATGCGCAAGGTTGAGACAGCCACAGCTATGAACCTACTCATGCAAGGGATGGCCTTTATGGAAATCGGTCAAGAATTTGGTCGTACCAAACTAGTTGCGACTGGTGAAAATGGTGAGTTGACCCATGATGATAGAGAGCGTGCTATGAATAGCTATAATGCTCCAGACAGTGTGAACCAAGTGAACTGGGATTTGATTAATGAGCGTCAAGATAGTATTGAGTTTATCCGTCAGATGATTCGATTGAAGACAGGAACCGGTGCCTTTTCTTACCCTACTTATGATGAAATTTACCATCATGTTTTTGTTCATTCAGCAAATGAACATAGTGGTTTGATTGTCTATGAGATTCAAGGGGAAGACCATTTACTGGTTGTATTTAATGCTAAAGGGCAAGACTTCCAGTTTGAAAATGCTGGAAATTTAGAACTATTGGTGACCAATAGCCATTTAAGTGATAAAGACATGGTTGGTGGCGTCAGTGCCAGCGTCTTTAAAGTCTTGTAGAAAAAATCAAAAGTTATCAAGTATGTCGTATAATTTCTAGGATATTTTGATACTAGAAATTATAAAATTCAATGAAAAATAGTATAGCAAGAAAAAGGTTTAGTTCATCTAAGCCTTTTCTTCTTGTACTGACTGCTTAACAAAAGAGTTCAAATAGTTTGAAAAGTCAAGCTTGTGAAAATAATCTCAAAAATATTGTAAAAAGGGTTGTAATTTTCTGAAAATTTGGTAAAATATATCTAATCATTTTCAGGAGGACGAGAATTTGACAAGATATAAGAATTTAGTAAATGGAGAATGGAAATCATCTGAAAAAGAAATTACGATTTATTCACCAATCAATCAAGAAGAATTAGGGAAAGTACCCGCTATGAGCCAAGCAGAAGTAGATGAGGCTATGCAAGCTGCGCGTGCAGCATTGCCAGCATGGCGAGCTTTATCAGCAGTTGAACGTGCGGCTTATTTGCATAAAACAGCAGCTATTTTAGAACGTGATAAGGAAGAAATTGGTACTATCCTTGCCAAAGAAGTAGCAAAAGGAATTAAAGCAGCCATTGGAGAAGTAGTGCGTACCGCAGACTTGATCCGCTATGCTGCTGAGGAAGGTCTCCGTATCACTGGACAAGCAATGGAAGGTGGTGGTTTTGAGGCAGCAAGTAAAAACAAACTGGCTGTTGTCCGTCGTGAGCCAGTTGGTGTTGTGCTAGCTATTGCTCCCTTTAACTATCCAGTCAACCTTTCTGGATCTAAGATTGCTCCGGCCTTGATTGCAGGGAATGTGGTTATGTTTAAGCCACCAACACAAGGTTCCATTTCTGGTCTCTTGTTGGCTAAAGCCTTTGAAGAAGCAGGGATTCCAGCAGGCGTTTTCAATACCATTACGGGTCGTGGTTCAGAAATTGGGGATTATATCATTGAGCACAAAGAAGTCAACTTCATCAACTTTACAGGTTCAACTCCTATTGGAGAACGTATTGGTCGTTTAGCTGGTATGCGTCCTATCATGCTGGAGCTTGGTGGGAAAGATGCAGCTCTTGTACTAGAAGATGCAGATTTGGAACATGCTGCCAAGCAAATTGTTGCGGGAGCCTTTAGCTACTCAGGCCAACGTTGCACGGCCATTAAACGTGTCATTGTTCTTGACAGTGTAGCAGATACATTAGTTACTTTGCTTCAAGCAGAGGTTGCTAAATTAACAGTTGGTGATCCATTTGACAATGCTGATATTACACCTGTTATTGACAATGCTTCAGCCGACTTCATCTGGGGCTTGATTGAGGATGCACAAGAAAAAGGGGCTCAGGCTCTTACACCAATCAAACGTGAAGGCAATCTTCTCTGGCCAGTGCTTTTTGACCAAGTGACAAAAGATATGAAAGTAGCATGGGAAGAGCCATTTGGCCCTGTTTTACCAATTATTCGTGTGGCTAATGTAGAAGAAGCAATTGCCTTTGCCAACGAATCTGAATTCGGCCTTCAATCCTCAGTCTTTACAAATGATTTCAAAAAGGCCTTTGAAATTGCTGAAAAACTTGAAGTGGGTACAGTTCATATTAATAATAAAACCCAACGTGGTCCAGATAATTTTCCCTTCCTTGGTGTCAAAGGTTCTGGCGCTGGAGTGCAAGGAATTAAATATAGCATTGAAGCGATGACAAATGTCAAATCCATTGTTTTTGATGTGAAATAAAAGATAAAATCAGGAAATTCGTTTCCTGATTTGTTTTTTTACTTTAAAACAACAATTTTATTGGCAAAATAACGAACTTTATGATAGTATTGTAAAAAAACAATTCGTTTTCATAATCTGTTTGAAAATTTCTTGATTTACAAGTGAACACATCAGTGAATTTGTTGAAGACTTTCAAAAGATTTTTTTGCAAATTCCGTAATTTACTTGAATCTTCCCTAAAAAGGTAGTATAATAAATCTATAGAAAACGCTTACAGAAAAGAGGGGGTATTATGGATAAAAGAGAAGCTTTGCGCACCTTTATGACAGGAGAAAATTTTCACCTTCAGCATTATCTAGGAGCACATAGGGAAGAAGTAAATGGAGAGTACGGTTATACATTTCGTGTGTGGGCTCCCAATGCTCAGGCTGTCCACTTGGTGGGGGATTTCACCAATTGGGTAGAAAATCAAATTCCGATGGAACGAAATGAATTTGGGGTTTGGGAAGTCTTTACTACTCTTGCTCAAGAAGGTCAAATTTATAAGTATCATATCACGCGTGCAAATGGTCATCAGCTGATGAAGATTGACCCTTTGGCTGTACGGTATGAGGCACGTCCGGGTACTGGAGCTATTTTAACAGAGATTCCAGAAAAGAAATGGAAGGATGGTCTTTGGTTAGCTCGCAGAAAACGTTGGACTTTCTTTGAACGTCCTGTCAATATCTACGAAGTTCATGCTGGATCGTGGAAGAGAAATCCAGATGGAAGTCCTTATAGTTTTGCTCAATTGAAAGATGAACTCATTCCTTACCTAGTTGAGATGAACTATACTCACATTGAGTTTATGCCTTTGATGTCTCACCCTCTCGGTTTGAGTTGGGGTTACCAGCTTATGGGTTACTTCGCTTTAGAGCATGCCTATGGTCGCCCTGAAGAGTTTCAAGATTTTGTTGAGGAATGTCACTTAAACAATATTGGGGTTATTGTAGACTGGGTACCTGGTCATTTCACCATTAATGATGATGCCTTAGCTTATTATGACGGGACACCGACTTTTGAGTACCAAGACCATAATAAGGCTCATAATTACGGTTGGGGTGCACTCAATTTTGACCTTGGAAAAAATGAAGTCCAGTCCTTCTTGATTTCTAGCATTAAGTTTTGGATTGACTTTTACCATTTAGATGGTATTCGCGTGGATGCCGTTAGCAATATGCTCTATCTTGACTACGATGATGCTCCATGGACGCCTAATAAAGATGGTGGCAATCTCAACTATGAAGGATATTATTTCCTTCAACGTTTGAATGATGTCATTAAACTAGCACATCCAGATGTGATGATGATCGCAGAAGAAAGTTCGTCAGCAACCAAGATTACGGGAATGAAAGAGCTTGGTGGTCTAGGATTTGACTACAAATGGAATATGGGCTGGATGAATGATATTCTCCGATTCTATGAAGAAGATCCGATTTATCGTAAATATGACTTTAATTTGGTGACTTTCAGCTTTATGTATGTTTTCAAGGAAAACTATCTCCTGCCATTCTCACATGACGAAGTGGTTCACGGTAAGAAGAGTATGATGCACAAGATGTGGGGAGATCGTTATAATCAATTCGCAGGCTTGCGCAATCTCTACACTTACCAAATTTGTCACCCAGGTAAAAAATTGCTCTTCATGGGCAGCGAATACGGCCAATTCCTAGAATGGAAATCTGAAGAGCAGTTGGAATGGTCTAATCTAGAAGATCCAATGAATGCTAAAATGAAGTATTTCACTTCTCAGCTAAACCAGTTTTACAAAGATCATCGCTGTCTGTGGGAAATCGATACCAGCTATGATGGTATTGAAATCATTGATGCGGATAATCGAGACCAGAGTGTTCTTTCCTTCATCCGTAAGGGTAAGAAGGGCGACATGCTAGTCTGCGTCTTTAATATGGCACCTGTTGAACGAAGAGATTTTACAATCGGACTACCCGTTGCAGGAATTTACGAAGAAGTATGGAATACTGAGTTAGAAGAGTGGGGAGGCGTTTGGAAAGAACATAATCAAACTGTTCAAACGCAAGAAGGACTATGGAAAGATTATGAGCAGACCTTAACCTTTACCCTACCGGCTATGGGAGCAAGTGTTTGGAAAATCAAACGTCGCTTGAAACCTACTAAAACCGTCACAAATAAAAACCAAAAAGGAGTAGAAAATGAAGAATGAAATGTTAGCTTTGATTCTTGCCGGTGGGCAAGGAACTCGTCTCGGAAAACTCACTCAAAACCTTGCGAAACCAGCTGTACAATTTGGCGGACGCTACCGTATCATTGACTTTGCTCTTTCAAACTGTGCCAACTCAGGCATCAACAATGTTGGAGTCATTACACAGTATCAACCACTTGCTCTTAACAATCATATTGGAAACGGTTCAAGTTGGGGGTTAGACGGTATTAATTCTGGTGTCTCTATTCTTCAACCTTATTCTGCAAGTGAAGGAAATCGTTGGTTTGAGGGGACTAGCCACGCTATTTACCAAAATATTGATTATATCGACAGTGTCAACCCTGAGTATGTCTTAATTCTCTCTGGGGACCACATCTATAAAATGGACTATGATGATATGCTCCAGTCTCACAAGGATAATAATGCCAGTTTGACAGTAGCAGTTCTTGATGTTCCTTTGAAAGAAGCTAGTCGTTTTGGTATCATGAATACAGATGCAAACAATCGTATTGTGGAATTTGAAGAAAAACCAGCCCAACCTAAATCTACCAAAGCTTCTATGGGAATTTACATTTTTGATTGGCAACGTCTTCGCAATATGCTTGTTGCTGCTGAAAAGAGCAATGTAGATATGTCAGACTTTGGTAAAAATGTCATTCCAAATTACCTTGAGTCAGGTGAAAGTGTCTATGCCTATGAATTTAAAGGTTACTGGAAAGATGTTGGTACTATTGAGTCACTTTGGGAAGCGAATATGGAGTACATTTCTCCAGAGAATGCCTTGGACAGCCGTAACCGTCAATGGAAGATTTACTCAAGAAACTTAATTTCACCACCAAACTTCCTTGGGGCAAATGCTCATGTGGAAGATTCCTTGGTTGTTGATGGCTGTTTTGTAGATGGAACTGTTAAACATTCTATCCTTTCAACAGGTGCGCAAGTTCGCGAAGGGGCAGAAGTAGTGGATTCAGTTATCATGAGTGGTGCAATTGTTGGTCAGGGAGCTAAAATCAAACGTGCCATTATTGGTGAAGGTGCAGTTATTTCTGACGGTGTCGAAATTGATGGAACAGAAGAAGTACAAGTTGTAGGATATAATGAAGTAGTGGGGGTAGCAACAGATGAAGATTGATAAATATTCTGCCATTTTAGGAAATACAGTTGGTTTTCATGATATGTCAACACTGACAGACCACCGTCCAGTAGCTAGTTTGCCATTTGGTGGTAAATATCGTTTGATTGACTTCCCACTTTCCAGTCTTGCTAATGCTGGTGTCCGTAGTATCTTTGGTATTTTCCAACAAGATAATATCAGTTCTGTCTTTGACCATATCCGTTCAGGACGTGAGTGGGGCTTATCAACTCTTCTCAGTCACTATTATCTAGGTATTTACAATACACGTGTGGAAAGTAGTACAGTTGGAAAAGAATACTACCAGCAACTTCTTACTTATTTGAAACGTTCTGGCTCAAACCAAACAGTTTCTCTCAACAGTGATGTTCTAATTAACATTGATTTGAACCAAGTATTCCATCTACACAGTACCACAAAAGGGCCTATCACTGTAGTTTATAAAAAACTAGCTAAGAAAGACATTTCAGAAGTAAACGCAATCTTGGAAGTGGATGAAACAGACCATGTTCGTTCTCATAAACTCTTTGATAGCAAGTTACCAGATCAAATCTATAACATGTCTACAGATATCTTTGTCGTTGATACACCTTGGTTGATTGAACGCTTAGAAGAAGAAGCTAAGAAAGAACATCCAGAGAAGTTGCGCTATGTTTTACGGGATTTGGCTGCAAAAGAAGGGGCTTTTGCCTACGAGTACACAGGTTATCTGGCAAATATCCACTCTGTAGAGTCTTATTATCAAGCTAACAAAGATATGCTTGAATCACAAAAATTCTACTCTCTCTTCTCACCAAATCAAAAGATTTATACAAAGGTCAAAAACGAAGAGCCAACTTACTATGCCAATACATCTAAGGTAAGTACTTCTCAGTTTGCTTCTGGTAGTATCATTGAAGGTCAAGTGGCTAATTCTGTTCTATCACGTAATATTCATGTCCATAAGGATAGCCTAGTTAAAGATAGTCTGCTCTTCCCTCGTGTTGTCATTGGAGAAGGGGCTCAGGTAGAATATGCTATCTTAGACAAGGGTGTTGAAGTTGAGCCAGGTGTTGTGATTCGAGGAACTGCAGAACATCCAGTTGTCGTTAAGAAAGGTAGCAAAGTAACAGAGGATATTCATTCATGAAAATTTTATTTGTAGCAGCAGAAGGTGCACCCTTTTCAAAAACAGGTGGTTTGGGAGACGTCATTGGCGCTCTTCCCAAATCACTGGTAAAAGCTGGGCACGAAGTTGCAGTAATTTTACCCTACTATGACATGGTAGAGGCTAAATTTGGAAATCAGATTGAAGATGTTCTTCATTTTGAGGTGAGTGTTGGTTGGCGCAGACAGTATTGTGGAATTAAGAAAACAGTTTTAAACGGTGTGACCTTCTACTTTATTGACAATCAATATTATTTTTTCCGTGGTCATGTTTACGGTGATTTTGATGACGGAGAACGCTTTGCCTTTTTCCAACTTGCTGCCATTGAGGCTATGGAAAGGATTGACTTTATTCCTGACCTTCTCCATGTTCATGACTACCATACAGCTATGATTCCTTTCTTGTTAAAGGAAAAATACCGTTGGATTCAAGCCTATCAAGGAATAAAAACTGTTTTAACCATTCATAATTTGGAATTCCAAGGACAATTTTCAGAAGGAATGTTATGGGATTTGTTTGGAGTCGGCTTTGAACGTTATGCTGATGGTACCCTTCGCTGGAACAATTGTCTGAACTGGATGAAGGCTGGTATTCTTTATGCTGACCGTGTTTCAACTGTTTCGCCTAGCTATGCTCATGAAATTATGACCAGTCAGTTCGGATGTAACTTGGATCAAATTCTTCGAATGGAGTCTGGTAAAGTATCTGGTATCGTGAACGGGATTGATGCTGATCTTTATAATCCTCAGACGGATGCCCTATTAGATTATCATTTTAATCAGGAAGATTTGTCTGGGAAGGCCCAAAACAAGGCAAAATTGCAAGAAAGAGTTGGCTTGCCAGTTAGAGCCGACGTTCCACTGGTGGGAATTGTTTCTCGTTTGACACGTCAAAAAGGTTTTGATGTGGTGGTTGAAAGTCTTCACCATATCTTGCAAAATGATGTTCAGATTGTTCTTTTGGGAACTGGCGATCCAGCCTTTGAAGGAGCTTTCTCATGGTTTGCTCAGATTTACCCAGACAAGCTATCAGCAAATATCACTTTTGATGTCAAACTAGCTCAAGAAATCTACGCTGCTTGTGACCTCTTCCTCATGCCGAGTCGTTTTGAACCGTGTGGCTTGTCTCAAATGATGGCTATGCGTTACGGAACCTTGCCATTGGTCCATGAAGTTGGAGGCTTGCGAGATACCGTTCGCGCTTTCAATCCAATTGAAGGAAGCGGTACTGGCTTTAGCTTTGACAATCTATCTCCTTATTGGTTAAATTGGACTTTCCAAACAGCATTGGACTTGTATAGAAACCATCCTGATGTTTGGAGAAATCTACAAAAACAAGCTATGGAGTGTGATTTCTCATGGGATACAGCTTGCAAGTCATACCTTGACTTGTACCATAGTTTAGTTAATTAATAGATAAAATCGTATGATGACTTCATACGATTTTTGGGCTGTTTAGAGAGGAGAACTGATGTCTCAAGTAAAAGGTTTGTGTGTTATGGATGTTGATGGAACCTTAATCCTAGAAGAAGTGATTGATTTGTTGGGAAGAGAGGTAGGTCGTGAGGAGGAAATTTCGCAGATTACAAGTCGGGCAATGCGAGGAGAGCTAGATTTTGAAACGAGTTTACGAGACAGAGTGTCCTTCTTGGAAGGCCTTCCTATTTCGGTCTTTGATAAAGTTTTCAACACTATTCATCTAACGCCAAATGCCCAAGAATTCATTTCCATTCTCCAAAAGAACGGCATCCTAGTTGGTCTGGTGTCCGGTGGATTTACACCAATAGTTGACAGATTAGCAAAATCACTTGGCATTGCCCATTTCTCTGCCAACCAACTTGAAGTTAAAGACGGTCATCTAACAGGAAAATTAGTTGGACAAATTATTAGTCCCGAGGTTAAAAAAGAGATTCTGGAACAATGGAGAGAGGAACTAAAACTTTCTAAAGAAAGAACAGTCGCAATCGGTGATGGAGCTAATGACTTATTAATGTTGAAGTCAGCAGGACTGGGAATCGCCTTTTGTGCCAAAGAAGTGCTCAAAAAAGAAATACCGAATCATATTGATAAGAGAGATTTTTTAGAAGTTCTTCCTTTGATTGACTTTTTAGAATGAGGGAAAATATGAAGATTGTAATTGCGCCAGATTCGTTTAAAGAAAGCTTAAGCGCACAGAAAGTTGCTGAAGCTATTAAAAGAGGGTTCCAAGAATCGCTAGCAGATGTAGACTGTCTCCTCTGCCCTGTTGGTGATGGGGGAGAAGGTACTGTAGATGCTATTCGACATTCTCTTGAACTAGAAGAAAAATGGATTCAAGTGACAGGACCTTTTGGCCAAAAAGAAGCCATGCGCTATTTTCAAAAAGAACAACTAGCCCTCTTTGAAGTTGCTGATTTAGTTGGCCTTGGGAAAATTCCGCTAGAGAAACGAAATCCACTTCAAATCCAAACTCGTGGTATCGGAGAGTTGATTCGCCATCTCATTGCTCAAGGGATTAAAGATATCTATATCGGCGTTGGTGGCACGTCCAGTAATGATGGAGGTATTGGGATTGCTGCTGGTTTAGGCTATCAATTTTATGATAGGTATGGAAATGTTTTGCTCGCTTGCGGTCAATCCTTATTAAATTTAGCTTCTGTTTCAATAGAAAAACGCTATGAAATTCCTGAAGGTGTTCAAATTCATATTTTAGCAGATGTCGTGAGTCCCTTATGTGGTCCTCAAGGTGCGACTTACACTTTTGGCAAGCAAAAAGGCCTACAACCTACTATGTTTGCAGTCGTAGATCAGGCAATCCAAGATTTTTATGAAAAAGCCTCACCTGTAACATTGGAAATTAAAGGAGCAGGAGCTGGTGGAGGCATTGCTGCTAGTTTGTGTGCTTTTGCTCAAGCAAGAATCGTATCTGGGATTGATACCTGTTTAGATTTAATTGATTTTGATAAGAAAGTTTTAGATGCTGACTTGGTTATCGTTGGCGAAGGTAGACTGGACAGTCAAAGCTTTGCTGGGAAAGCGCCGATAGGCGTAGCAAAAAGAACCCCTGTCGGAGTTCCTGTCATTGCTATTTGTGGTAGTCTAGCTGAAGATTTACCTTCCCTACCATTTGAAAATATCCAAGCTGCCTTTTCTATTTTGGAGAAAAGTGAACCTTTAGAAGATAGTTTGAAAAATGCCAGCCTCTATCTGGAGCGCACGGCTGCCAATATTGGGCGTTTATTAAGTATGCGCAATATTTAGCCAAACCATTTTTTCCATAAGGATGTTTTGGATGGTTCTTTCTTTTTAACTTCCCAAAGTTTTGCAAAAGCAAGTCGAAGGTCCTTTTCTTCTACTTGGACTGGTGCATTGCTATGGATAATCAAGCCAAAAGGAGAAGAAGTATGCTCTTCAGATACAATGGTAGCTTGACTATCAGTTTCTTTTGCTTCTTTTAAGTAGAAAACTTGTTTGTCAAATTCGATAGTTGGTGAAATCTTCACAAATAGTGGCTCTGCTTTTTCCTGAAGATTTTCTAAAATAGATAAAAAACCTTTTTCTAACTGAGGGCTATTTGCTGTGTCAATATCTGCATATCCAAGAACTCTTTCCTCAAAGGTACCAAGATAGCGTCTTTGCTCATCCGGATTTAATTTTGGCCCACCATGAGCTTTTTCAAGTAATTGTTTTGATAAATCTGTCATGAAAACAGTATATCATAAAAGCTAGAATAAAACAGACAAAAGAAAGCGATTACTTTATAAAGTTAAGGAAAATTTGCACAAAGATAACGTTTTTTCTTGAAAAAGGAGGGGTTTTAGGGTATTATAGAGGTGTAAAAAATTTAACTCATAAGGAGAGTAAAAAATGTCAATTATTACTGATGTTTACGCTCGCGAAGTCCTAGACTCACGCGGTAACCCAACACTTGAAGTAGAAGTTTACACTGAATCAGGTGCTTTCGGACGTGGTATGGTTCCATCAGGAGCTTCTACTGGTGAACACGAAGCAGTTGAACTTCGCGACGGTGACAAATCTCGTTACGGTGGTCTTGGTACACAAAAAGCTGTTGACAACGTAAACAACATCATTGCTGAAGCAATCATCGGCTACGATGTACGTGACCAACAAGCTATCGACCGTGCTATGATCGCTCTTGACGGTACTCCTAACAAAGGTAAATTGGGTGCAAACGCAATCCTTGGTGTGTCTATCGCTGTAGCTCGTGCTGCTGCTGACTACCTTGAAATCCCACTTTACAGCTACCTTGGTGGATTCAACACTAAAGTTCTTCCAACTCCAATGATGAACATCATCAACGGTGGTTCTCACTCTGACGCTCCAATCGCTTTCCAAGAATTCATGATCGTACCTGCTGGTGCGCCATCATTCAAAGAAGCTCTTCGTTGGGGTGCTGAAATCTTCCATGCTCTTAAGAAAATCCTTAAATCTCGTGGTTTGGAAACAGCCGTAGGTGACGAAGGTGGATTTGCTCCTCGTTTTGAAGGAACTGAAGACGGAGTTGAAACTATCCTTGCTGCTATCGAAGCTGCTGGATATGTTCCTGGTAAAGACGTATTTATCGGATTTGACTGTGCTTCATCAGAATTCTACGATAAAGAACGTAAAGTTTACGACTACACTAAATTCGAAGGTGAAGGAGCAGCTGTACGTACTGCTGCAGAACAAATCGACTACCTTGAAGAATTGGTAAACAAATACCCAATCATCACTATCGAAGATGGTATGGATGAAAATGACTGGGACGGTTGGAAAGCTCTTACTGAACGTCTTGGTGGTAAAGTTCAATTGGTTGGTGACGACTTCTTCGTAACAAACACTTCTTACCTTGAAAAAGGTATTGCAGAAGGTGCTGCTAACTCAATCCTTATCAAAGTTAACCAAATCGGTACTCTTACTGAAACATTCGACGCTATCGAAATGGCGAAAGAAGCTGGTTACACTGCCGTTGTATCACACCGTTCAGGTGAAACTGAAGATTCAACAATCGCTGACATCGCAGTTGCAACTAACGCAGGACAAATCAAGACTGGTTCACTTTCACGTACAGACCGTATCGCTAAATACAACCAATTGCTTCGTATCGAAGACCAACTTGGTGAAGTAGCTGAATACCGTGGATTGAAATCATTCTACAACCTTAAAAAATAAAATAGTTCAGTGAACTATTTTATCCCGAACCTTGAAATTCAAAAGTTCGGCCGTTGATTTAACAACGTTTCTAGCCCCTCGGATTTTATCCGAAGGGCTATTTTTGTATTTAGGAGGCAAAAAAGGGGCAAAACTTTTTAAAAAATCTTTTTCATAACTTTATCCAGTACATTGATTGCTTCATCTTTCATGTTCTTTGTGACGTGGGTATAGATGGAATTAGTAACATCAGAATCAGAATGTCCAACCCTGTCCGTGATTGTTTTTAAAGGAATTTTATTTTCTGATAAAATATTGGCCATCACAGGGAGCATGCTTTTATAGGTGTTCAATTTGATTTATTTTTGTGGAATCCTCTTATTTTGAGATGAATACCAATTATAAGTGATTTGCATATCCAGGATATTACAAAGAAAGGCAAGCTAGTGCCCACATAAATTTTATTTCATATTTTTTAAAGCTGTTTACTCTGTTAGCAATTGTATTTGATATGATCAAATAAGATTAATAGTTTATTGAATCCCTTTCTTGTAAATTACATAATTTATTTTATGTAATTTACAAGCTATCCAGAGCATTCTTTTGTTCATCATTTACGATATGGGTATAGAGGTCAGTGACTTGTGTACTGGCATGTCCTAGCTGATGGCTGACCAAAACTTGCGATTTAGTAGCATCATAGAGCCTAGTTGCTAGGGTATGGCGCAGTTTGTGGGGGGTTACACGAACTTTGAAGTCTTCAGAGTATTTAGCAACCATTTTTTCAACGCTGGATGCGTCAATACGATTGGGAACACCTCTATAGAGAGTTAGAAAGAGTGCAATATCCGTCTTTTCAGTCTTATAGCGTTGATTTCGAATGGCTAGATAATTCTCTAGATAAGGCTTAGCAAAGGCAGCGACATTGACCGAGTCACGTTTGCCACCTTTTCGAGTGACATCAATAACCATCATCTTGAGATTGAGATCTCTTAGATCCAGATTAACAGCTTCAGATAAACGGACACCAGATGCCAAGAGAAGGGCGATAATAGCCAAATCACGTTCCTTATTTTTATTAAACGATGATAGAGCTCGATTTGAGAGCTGTTGTGGGTAATCTTGGTCTATATAAGTCAGAAACCCTTCTGTTTCATCACCTAGAAAGAGCTTTTGTTTGATATTTTCAGCTCTGGCAGCAAGTGTCTCTTTCTTTTTCTTGGTTGAAACTTTCTTCATTACATTTCGATAGAAATAAGGTTCTCCCTGATCGTTTTCAACTTCCTCGGTCAGATACTTGTAAAGACTAGAAAGTGCTGACAAGGTCCGATTGATAGTTGTCTGTGAAACACCTTGCTTGGTTGTATTAGCATTCAGTAAAGGACGTTCACGTAGGTAAAGGATAAAGGATTCCATGTCTTTCTTAGACATATTTTCCAAGACCGATAAAGGGATATCAGATATTTTATCGGCGTTTGAAATTCCAGACTCTAAAACCCAGCTGAAAAATCGATCGTATTCTTTGAGGTATTCGTATAAGGTTGTAAAACTGTAAGGAACAGCAAGCTTAGATTGGTAGTATTCCAAAACATACCAGGGCATGATTTGTTTTAGTTTGTCGATTCGTTCCAGTAAAATCTCACGTTTCATGTATTTTCTCCATAAATAAGTCTACAAGTAGTATAGCATAGACTTATATATTTTTCAAGAAAATTATAGTTTTTCGGAAAGATGATATAGCAGTTTTTTTAAAGTGATAAAAAGACTTAGACCTGCAAACAAAACAGATCTAAGTCTTTGGAGTTATTATTGTGAATCATTATCTAGTGCTTTTTCTAGTTTCCAAATACTAAACCAGAATGAAAAAGAACTCACCCACTAAACTTCTGTTAATACTACACAACTGAAGAGCTATATAAGAAGCTATGAGATACAAAATACATTGTATAATTGCTATTGTTTTCTTTTTCATGATTTTAATCTTACCGTACAGATTTTATGCAGTAAACTTCTTTCTAGCTTTATCATTTCTAACTTAATTATAGTCTTATAGTCTTATATTTGTATGTGAAATGTTTTATCAGTAAAAAAGAGGGGAAGTCCCCCTCTCAAGATTTTATTTGACTGCTTCTTTCAAAGCATCTACCTTGTCCAAGCGTTCCCATGGAAGGTCAATATCTGTACGTCCCATGTGTCCATAAGCCGCTGTTTGACGGTAGATTGGACGTTTAAGATCCAACATTTGAATAATTCCTGCAGGACGAAGGTCAAAGATTTGACGAGCCGCTTTTTCAAGCTTGCTTTCAGCTACACTTCCTGTACCAAAGGTATCGATACGAACAGAAACAGGTTGAGCAACACCGATAGCATAAGCCAATTGCACTTCTGCCTTCTTAGCCAGACCCGCTGCAACAATATTCTTTGCAATATAGCGAGCCGCATATGACGCAGAACGATCCACCTTAGTCGCATCTTTACCAGAGAAGGCACCGCCACCATGACGAGAGTAGCCACCATAGGTATCCACGATAATCTTACGACCAGTCAAGCCTGAGTCTCCTTGAGGTCCACCGATTACAAAGCGACCAGTTGGATTGATAAAGAATTTTGTTTGCTCATCCAAGTAAGAGGCTGGAATAATCTCTTTGATAACCTTATTAATGACATCATTGTGAATTTGCTCGTTGCTGACTTCTGGATCGTGCTGAGTTGAAATAACGACTGTGTCCACACGTACCGGACGGTCATTTTCATCGTACTCAACCGTAACCTGTGATTTGGCATCTGGGCGAAGATAACTGATTTCACCAGACTTACGAAGTTCTGCCAGACGACGAACCAATTTATGACTGAGTGAAATTGGCAATGGCATGAGCTCTTCTGTTTCATCCACTGCAAATCCAAACATGAGACCTTGGTCTCCAGCACCAATCAAGTCAAGTGGATCTTGGTCTGCATTCCCACGAACCTCCAAAGCTTCGTTAACACCTTGGGCAATATCGGGTGACTGCTCAACAAGTGACGGATGGACTCCCACTGTCTCTGCAGAAAATCCATACTCGGTATTGGTATAGCCAATCTCTGCAATGGTATCACGAACTACACGGTTAATATCCACATAGGCATTTGTAGAAATTTCACCAAAAACATGGACAGAACCAGTATATACAGCTGTCTCAGCAGCAACATGCGCCTCTGGATCCTTTGCTAAAATAGCATCCAAGATAGCATCTGAAATTTGGTCTGCAATCTTATCTGGATGCCCCTCAGATACAGACTCAGACGTGAATAATTTACGTTCTGACATAAAAATGTCCCCCCTTAAAAATAGTGTTATAGAGTTACAAAGTACTGATAGGTATTTTCATTTTCTAAGAGTTACTAGCTTCAGAAATAAAAACGACACTTTTTTATTTCTGAAGCTAGTAAGGCGCATAGGGTGACCGCGTTATAGCGGCAACCGTAGAATGACGAGCGACTACTTTGGAGCCGTCAGTCTTTGCAAATTACAAAGTACTGATAGGAAAACTCTTAGTGATAAATACCTACCATCTTATCGGGACTATATAACTTTACCATTATACCATTTTTAAGCGCAATTTGCAGTCTATATACTCAATAAAAATCAAAGAACAGCTTTTTGATTATAGATAAAACTGGCTAAATCAGTAACATATACCTAATACAAGATGACGCTAACTTGTTTTGAAGAATATTAATGTACTGTTTCAATTTCTACTAATCTATTTTTAATAGGTGTTTAACAACCTTAATATTATGCGTACTATTATTTTCAAACTATCGTGTCCTGAACAATAGTTTGAAAATGAAAAGGGACTTTATTCTTTTTGTAACCTTACTGTAATAATTATTCGATTAAAAAATGATAAAATAGGTATGTACAGTTAAGGAGAGAATAATGCCTGTAAGAAAATTACAATCCTATGAGGTAGACTATCAAGAAGAATTAAATCATCAGATTCCTCGCTATCAAGATTATACACCTGAAGCACAATCTAATGCCAATCTCAAGGAAATCCTATTTTTTGTTAATATTGCTGTTTTTTGTATCTGTATTGCTATCTTTAGTTTTATCTTTTTAGCATTAAAATTATCAACTGCTCTTGCATTTGTCGCAGCAATCGGATTTAGCTTACTTGTTTTAAAAGTCCAACGCTCTATTATCAAACGAAAATTTAGAAGATAAATCATACCCCACGTCTAATCAAGTTGATTTGTAAAAAATTAAGGAAAACAGAGGATTTAAGATGAATAACACATTTTTCATCTTAAATCCTCTGTTTTTTTGACCAGCTTGCCAAATATAATTATCTACTTAATTGAATAACGTGTAACCTTTTCTAATAAACATTCTCCCAACATCCTAAACTGTAAAATCAATTAGTCTCGTTCCTTTTACCATTTTATTCTCCAAAATATGCTATAATAATATCAAAAGATAAAGAAGGAAGTCTTATGATTAAACTACTAGCCTTGGATATGGACGGAACCCTCCTCAATGAAGCCAAGGAAATCCCACAAGCTCACATTACTGCTATTCACCAAGCTATTGAAAAAGGTGTCAAACTGGTTCTCTGTACGGGTCGCCCGCTTTTCGGTGTCCTCCCCTACTATCAAAAACTGGGACTTGACCTCCAGAATGAGTATGTGATTGTTAACAACGGTTGCTCAACTCACCAGACAAGTGATTGGAGTCTGGTTGATTGGCAAGAACTTAGTCCAGCAGACATCGAATACCTCTATGACCTAGCTGAAAAAAGTGATGTTCAGTTGACTCTTTTTGATGAGGAACATTATTTTGTCCTCGGTGGCAAGCCCAATCAAGTCATCCAAAATGATGCCGACCTAGTTTTTTCAGACCTGACTGAAATTTCCCTTGAGGAAGCGACTAGTGGCAAGTATCGCATGTTCCAAGGGATGTTTTTGGGGACAGAGAGCCAAACAGACGATTTTGAGAAGCGTTTTGCTGAGGAACTCTGCCAACGATTCAGTGGAGTTCGTTCGCAGCCTGTCATTTATGAAGCTATGCCACTTGGAACGACAAAGGCCACTGCTCTTTCTCGACTAGCAGAGATTTTGAAGATTGAGCCATCAGAAATTATGGCCATGGGCGATGCCAATAACGATATCGAAATGCTCCAGTTTGCAGGACTTGGCATTGCAATGGGAAATGCCAGCGATTATGTCAAATCTCTTGCGGATGCCGTTACAGCAAGCAACGAAGAAGACGGCGTTGCGAGTGCCATTGAGAAATATATTTTATAATTAAGAAACCCAGTTCGTGTCAACTGGGTTTTGATATTTAAGAATTCCTAAAACTTTAGAAACTCTTTAGAAATTCTTGAGCTTTCTTTGATTTCTATGCTTTATACTAAAATTATCAAAATAAATCAAAAGGAGAGAATCATGAAAACAGTACTCGACATTCATGGATTGTCCAAAAACTTTGACAAACAAGCTATTCTTCAGGATCTTCATCTAACGATAAGAGAGGGAGATATTTATGGACTTATCGGGAAGAACGGAGCTGGGAAAACCACCTTGATAAAAATCATTACGCAACTACTCTTTGCGGATAAAGGAACAGTTTCCCTCTTCTCTAGCCATTCGGAAAATGAATGGAGCAAGTCTCTATCTCGAGTAGGTTCAGTTATCGAATCACCTGTAGCTCATAATCACTTAACAGCCTATCAAAACCTGAAATATTACTGTATGATTCGCCATATTCCAAATGCTGATCAAGTCATTCGAGAAACCCTGGACTATGTAGGTTTGGCAGATACAGGTAAGAAAATCTTTCGTGATTTCTCGCTAGGAATGAAACAAAGACTTGGTATTGCCATTGCCCTCCTATCCAAACCAGATTTCCTAATCTTAGATGAACCTATCAACGGTCTCGACCCAATAGGTATCAAAGAGTTTCGACTCATGATTCAACGGCTCAATCAAGAAAAAGGGATAACCATTCTCATCTCTAGCCATATCTTGTCAGAACTCTATCTCCTAGCTAATCGCTTTGGTATTTTAGATCAAGGAAAGATTATCCGTGAAATCAGCAAAGCTGAATTTGAAACACTAAGTGAGGATTACATTGTTCTTAAGACAGCTGATCAAGAGAAAGCTTGTCAAGTATTGAAAGAACAAATCCAGCTCCAGTTCAAGGTTGTTAATCCAGAAAATGAAATCCATATCTTTGGTCAGGAACAAGATGTCAAACAGATTCTCAAAGAATTAACCTTGGCAGATGTTGACATTGACGAGATTTACTATGCCCGTCAAAACCTAGAAGAATACTTCACTCAATTGGTCCAATAGGAGAAAAATCATGATACATACCATTCAAGCAGACTTTTACCGTCTTTTCCGTTCCAAAGGTTTTTGGATTACAGAATTCATTCTCTTTATACTCATGTTAATGGGGGCTATTTTTGGGGCTACTGGCCATCTGATGGCAATCCAGACACAAGAGCCAGAAATTCCAACCCATGGCTGGGACGGTGTACAAGCCCTGATTAACGCATCTAGTCAAGGTTCAAACCTCGTTTTTCTCTGCATAGTTCTAGCCTGCCTCGTTCTTGGAGTTGATTTAATCGGCAAACTCTATAAAAATAATTTAACAGTGGGTGTTTCTCGTACCGAGTTTTTCCTTGCAAAAGCCTTTGTATTGACTTGTATTGCACTCTTGCAAGTTATCATCAGCCTTGTGATTGCCTTTATTCCAGCAACTATCTTAAATGGATTTGGCACTATGCCTGATGGCTTTATTGGCAATCTACTGATAACCATTTCCCTTCAATTCCTTTGCCTCCTTGCTTGGCTTTCCATTGTTTCCTTCATCCTCTATGTTAGTCATTCTTATCTTGCAGTATTTATTGGCTATTTGGTCAGCTCTATCTTACTTTCTATGCCAATGCTCATCTTCCCAAGTATCAAAATTTTGCCATATTTATCATTGCAGTTTTTCTATGCTATGACTGCTAATAGTGAATCCATTTTCTATACACTTATAGTTACCTTAGCTGTTATTGTAATCTTTAATCTAAGTGGACTGGCAGTTTTCAAAAAGAAAAGTTTATAAAAAATAACCTCCTCTAGCCTACAGAGGAGGTTTATTTCGTTAAAAGTAAATGAAAACCGACAACCACTGTCCATCTGTGCTTAGTTTCATCTCTGTACCGAGAAGATGGCATAATTCCTCAGTGATATAAAGGCCTAAACCAGAGGATTCTTCGGTGTCTGATAGATTTTCAGAATAAAAACGGTTGCTGAGATTTTCTATTCTTTTGATGGGCTGTTTGACAAGGTTTGCAATCTCTAAAACAAGCTGTTCCTTTTCCTTTCTCAAAGATAGACGCGCTTCTTCCTTGCCATGCTTGAGGACATTTCCAAGCAGATTTTGTAAAATTCGATCCAGCAAGTCTTCATCAGTCCTCATTTTTAAACCATCTTCAACCTTAAAATCAAGCGTGATATTTGCCGCCTGAAAAACATCATAGTAAGCAAGAGTCTTCTTGGTGATAAAAGCTGAAAGGTCCACTTCTTCCAGTTTCGGTTTGACAGCTCCTTCCATCAAACGACGGTATTCTAGGAGAGCCTCCAAACGTTTGGAAACTAAATCAAGATGCTGGGCTATTTTTTGTAAGGTTTCTGCTTTGTCTTCAGGAGACTTTATCAATTGTTGGGTGTAGCCTGAAGCGATAGTCAGAGGTGTCCGAATATCATGGGCAATATTGCTGATGGCCATATCCAGAGTCTGCTTTTCCCTCTTCATAACCAATCGAGATTGCTCTACTTCCTGAAATAGATTCTCAATCTGCTGGTAGAGATGTAAAAAATGTTTGGAAAAAATGCTGATTCCGACTCTTTTCATACTACCCGTAAGAATCTTGTCTTCAATCTGTTGACTCAAGTTTTTAAGTGCTAGATGGTAGCGAATCAATGCAATCGATAAAATAATTAAGAGTACCAGTAGGATAAAGATTATCATGTAGGTCATTGCTTGTCTCCTTTTAATCTTACCCCAACTCCCCAGATGGTTTCAATATATTCTTGATTTGGGTCAAGCTGGTTTAATTTTTTACGAAGATTACTCAAATGCGTATTGAGGGTATTATCTCCAGGTAGATAGCTCTCCTCCCAGACAAATTCATAAAGTTCTTCCTTGGTGAAAATTTTCTTAGGATGTTTAAGGAGAGTTTGGAGAATCAAGCATTCTTTTTTGGCAAGGCGAATCGCTTCCTGACTATTTTTGATTTCAAAACTTTCTGCATCAAACTGGATATTTTTCAAGTTTTGTGGCAGATTTTCAGTTTTTCCTATTTCCATAGGCTGTTTTTCTGCACTTTGTCGTAATTGAACAGTAACTCTAGCAAAGACTTCGTCCAAATCAAAAGGTTTGACTATGTAATCATTGGCACCGTCTAAAAGGTATTGACTGATTAGCTTCTTATCGCTCAAAGCCGTTAGCATAATGACTGGAATTTGACTTTGTTCCCTGATGGCTATTAAAACCTGATCCCCATTTTTCCCAGGAAGCATGATATCGAGCAAAACGAGGTCAATCCCACCTTGGTCAAAAAGCATGATTCCTTCTGTACCAGAAAAGGCTTGAATCACCTCATGTTCCTCAGTAAGAAGTGTTCGCAAAATCTCTTGAATGTCACTATTGTCTTCAATAACCAATATTCTAGCCATAAATACCAACCTTTCTGCAACTATTATAGCATGTTTTATTGATAAAGCTTAAACAGAAAAGCTTCTCGCATCAAAGCGCGAGAAAGCCTTAGAGGGTTAAAATGTAAAATCCACTTGCTAGATGACCTAGTATCCTTATAGTTGCTAGTGAAAACGAGTCTAGCAGAATGAATCTCTCATTTCTCCCCTACTAGTCCGTAATTCGTTGATACATTTCGGGTCTTCTATCTCGAAACAAGCCCCAGTTTAGGCGTTCACTTGCTCCCTTGTCTAGGTCATAAGTAGCTAACAGAACAGCTTCACCTTGTCTTTCAGCTCGCTCTAGAATAGCTCCTGTTTCATCCGTTATAAAGGATGAACCGTAGAAGTCAAGACTGGAACTCTGTCCACCATTTTCCTCACTTGGAGTGACTTCCTCTAAACCATAGCGATTGGCTGCGATAACTGGAACAATATTTGCTGCTGCGTGCCCTTGCATGGTACGTTGCCAATGACCACAACTATCTGTATCCAAAATCGGCTCTGAACCGATGGCTGTTGGATAAAAGAGCAATTCAGCACCATTCAATGCAAGACAGCGCGCTGTTTCAGGGAACCATTGATCCCAACAGATACCGATCCCAATCTTGGCATAGCGAGTATCCCAGACCTTGAAACCAGTGTTGCCAGGCGTGAAATAGAACTTTTCTTGATAATAATGGTCATCTGGTATGTGGGTCTTTCGATAAACACCCAGCACTTCCCCATCTGCATCAATGACAGCAATAGAGTTATACAAGACATTGCCATCTTTTTCATAGAAACTGATTGGTAAAACGACCTTTAGTTCTTTAGCAAGGACTTTAAAATGCTGAATAGCTGTATTGTCTGTCATCGACTGGGCATGCTGGTAGTAGTCATACTGACGTTCCTGACAGAAATAGGGACGTTCAAACAACTCAGGCAAGAGAATAATTTGTGCGCCTTGTTCTGCAGCCTGACGTACTAAACGCTCTGCGGTTTGGATATTTGTTGCCACATCCTTAGCGCATTGCATCTGAATGGCTGCAACTCTTACATTTCTCATCTTTTTCTCCTATTCTGGGATTTGTTGGGTGATACAGTGAATATTTCCACCACCTAAGAGAATATCTCTGGCTGGTATTCCGACAACTTTACGGTCCGGGAAACACTTACTGAGGATATCTAAGGCTACTTGGTCGTTTACATCCTCAAACTGGGGAACAAGGACAGCCTTGTTGGCGATATAAAAGTTTACGTAGGAAGCTGCTAGTCGTTCACCAGCGTATCGCTCTTCTTCTCCTTCTTCATAGATGTAGCCTGGCAAATCTTCTTCTGTCACAACTTGTCGAACTGCAGGGATAGGCAATTTATGAATAATGAAGGGACGACCTTTTGCATCTGTCTCTTGCTCTAAGAGTTCGAGATCTGCTTTTGACATGGCATATTGAGGATCACTTTCGTCGTCCGTCCAAGCCAAGACAAGCTCAGCAGGAGCAACAAAGGCAGCAACATTGTCAACGTGTTCATTGGTTTCATCCTGATAAATACCATAAGGAAGCCAGATAACTTTTTCAGCTCCAAGGCACTCTAATAAGGTATTTTCGATTTCCTCTTTACTTAGATGAGGATTGCGACCAGGACTAAGCAAGCAACTTTCAGTTACGAGAATGGTTCCTTGACCATCGCTATGGATTGCTCCGCCTTCTAGTACAAAGGGTTTGGCATCATAAACAGGCATTTCCAAGGCCTCAGCAAAACGACTAGCTACTTGGTTATCGGCTTCGTAGTCTTGGTAGAGACCATCAACAGCACCACCCCAAGCATTGAAAGACCAATCAACTGCCAACTTTTCTCTTTTATCATTGACAAGAATAGTCGGACCTGTATCACGCGCCCATGCATCATTGGTGGGAATGTCTAAATAAATAACGCTGTCTCCAAGATAAGACCGGGCTTCAGCTAAGTAGTCTTGGCCCACCAAAAGATAAACTCTTTCCCCTTCTGCTATGATTTTTATAATCTGGCTGAAAGCTCTTTTGGCAGCCTTTCCTTGAAAGGGCCATGAACCTGGTCGAGTCGGCCATATCATGAGGGTACCATGGTGGGTTTCATACTCTGCTGGCATACGATAGCCTAATTTTTTGGGACTGTCCATCATGATAATCTCCCTTTAAAATCTTGATAGCCAAAGGCTTTGACTAAGCTGCAGTCTCCCTGTTCGTCCATGAGATAGAGACTTGGCAATCCAATACCATTAAAAGTATTATTTTTGACAAAAGAATAAATGGCCATGTCTTCGAAATAAAGTCTATCACCGATTTGGACTGGATTTTCAAAACTATAATCACCAATTACATCGCCCGTCAGACAGGTATTAGAAGAAAGTCTGTAGGTATGAGCTTTTTCCTGTGCCTCAAAGCCATTTCTCAAAGGTGGTCGATAGGGCATCTCAAGTACATCAGGCATATGGCAGGTCGCAGAGGCATCTAAAACCAAGATTTCCATGCCGTTTTCTACAATATCCAATACTTCAGTTGCTAGATAACCCGCATTGAGCGCAATGGCTTCACCCGGTTCGATATAGACTTCAAGATTGTAAGCTTCTTGGATACGCTTGATTTCTGAAATCAGCAAATCCACATCGTAACCTTCTCTTGTGATGTGGTGTCCGCCTCCCATATTGAGCCATTTGACCTCATGTAAGTAGGGACCAAACTGCGCTTCAACTGCTTTCAAAGTTGTCTCTAAATCATCCGAACCTTGCTCGCAAAGGGTGTGAAAATGAAGCCCATCCACCAAATCTAATAAATCACTCGGAATCTTGTCTAGAGTGACTCCAAAACGAGAACCTGGTGCACAAGGGTCATAGAGCGCGTGATCTCCTTGAGTTGAACACTGAGGGTTGATGCGCAAACCAACACTGACACCAGCCTCCCGACAACGGGCCCCATGTTTACGCAACTGTCTCTCAGAATTAAAGACAATGTGGTCAGTGATTTCAAGTAATTCTTCCATGTCTGAATCTTTGAAAGCAGGTGCAAAAACATGGACTTCACCAGGAAATTCTTCCCTTGCTAATTTAGCCTCATAGAGACCACTTGCAGTTGTGCCAGATAGATACTGGCTAATCAAGGGATAGGTTTTGTAAAGAGAATATGCCTTCTGGGCAAGCAAAACCTTGCAACCAGCTTCTTCTTGAACATAATGTAGGATGCGGCAATTGGCTTCTAACTTGGCTAAGTCAATGATGTAAGCTGGTGTGGGTACTTGTTCTAGCTTCATTAGTCCACCATTTGTGGATTTTCAACCACAACCCAAGGTAAACCATACTCATTCAAAGCTTCCATGAATGGATCTGGATCCAATTCTTCAAGGTTATACACTCCAGCTTGTTTCCAAGTACCGTTCATAACCAATTTTGTCCCAATCATGGCTGGAACACCTGTTGTGTAAGAAATGGCTTGTGAACCAACTTCTGCGTAACATTCCTGATGGTCGCAGACATTGTAGATGTAGATGGTCTTTTCAACGCCGTCTTTGACACCTGTAAAGATACAACCGATATTGGTTTTACCAACCGTGCGTGGACCAAGGCTGGCAGGATCTGGAAGCAAGGCTTTTAAGAATTGAATCGGCACGATTTCTTGGCCGTTAAAGTTAATGGTATCTGTACGAAGGAGTCCAACGTTTTCCAAGCATTTCATGTGTGTTAGATAAGATTGACCAAAAGTCATAAAGAAACGAATGCGTTTGACACCTGGAATGTTCTTGGCCAATGATTCAATTTCTTCATGGTGAAGGAGATACATGTCTTTTTGTCCGACCTGAGGGAAGTCATACTCACGCTTGATAGACATAGCTTCGACTTCGACCCATTTTCCATCTTCCCAGTAAGAACCTGGCGCAGAAACCTCGCGGAGATTGATTTCTGGGTTAAAGTTTGTTGCAAATGGATAACCGTGGTCACCACCATTACAGTCTAAAATGTCGATATAGTGGATTTCATCAAAATAATGTTTAAGGGCGTAAGCTGAAAAAACGCTGGTTACACCTGGGTCAAAGCCAGATCCAAGTAGAGCAGTCAGGCCTGCCTCTTTGAATTTCTCCTGATAAGCCCATTGCCATGAGTAGTCAAAGTAGGCTGTAAAACCAAGTTCCTTACAACGTTTCTCATAGATGGCACGCCACTCAGGATCTTCTGTATCCTCTGCCTCGTAGTTGGCTGTGTCGATATAGTGGACACCTGTAGCCAAACAAGCATCCATAATGGTTAGATCTTGATAAGGCAGAGCTACGTTCAAAACAGCTTCTGGTTTGTAGCTTTCAATCAGGGCAATCACTTCTTCTACCTTGTCAGCATCAAGAGCCGCTGTCTCAATCTTTGTACTTGTTTTACCTTCTAGCTTCGCTTTCAAGTCATCACATTTTGACTTGGTACGGCTAGCAATCATAATCTCTGTAAAGGTTTCGCTATCTTGACAAATCTTTGAAATAGCAACTTGGGCAACGCCCCCACATCCAATAACTAGTAAACGACTCATTTTTTTCCTTCCTCTTCTTCTAAAATGTCCTCAACATACTTAGGCAACATAAAGGCTCCCACGTGTAAGTTTGCAGTGTAGTATTCTGTGAAAAGCTGGCGTTTTTTCCAGCCTTCCTTGTCAAAATCTTTGACAGGGTGGTATTTTTTCGATGCAAATCCAAACAACCAATAGCCAGCTGGGCTAGTTGGAATATGGGCCTGATAGACCCGACTGATTGGAAAGGCTTGATTAACCTTACGGTGCATGCTTCGGCAAGCTGACTCATCCTCGTCAAAGAAGGGACTCCCATGCTGGTATATCATGATGCCGTCTTCCTTCAGAGCTCGATAACTGTTACCGTAAAATTCCTTGGTAAAGAGCCCTTCCGTATGTCCAAATGGATCAGTGGCATCGTTGATGATAATATCGTAGTCATCTTCACAGTTTCGCAAAAAGCGTAGCCCATTTTGATAGTAAATGGTGACACGAGGATCATCTAGCCCCGCAGCAAAGTCTGGGAAATACTCACGACAGACTTCAACCAACATCTCATCTGGTTCCACAATATCGATTTGTTCAAGCTCAGGATAGAGAGTTAATACTTGGGCAACACCGCCGTCGCCACCCCCAATAACCAAGACTTTCTTTGGATTGGGATGCACAGCCATGGGAACGTGGACGGTCATTTCATTATAGACAAAATCATCCGCATCTGAAAACAAGACGTGCCCATTTAAAATCAGTATTTTCCCAAAAGCTGGGGTATCCAAGACTTCGATATCCTGCCATTCACTTTTACCAGCGTAGAGTTGCTTGGCTGTTCGCAGGGACAATTTGACATCTGGAGTATGAACTTCAGAAAACCATAAATCCATCTAGTTCTCCTTTCTTTTAATAACGTTGATGTGATTGACATCTGGGTCTTCCGTCCCTTGGAGGGAGCAACCACGTTCCTTGGCAAATTGGATATAGTCGACAATTTCTCGTGTAATGCGTTCTCCAGGAGCCAAGATAGGAATTCCTGGAGGATAGCACATGACAAATTCTCCACAGACTTGTCCAACAGATTCGTCTAAAGACAAACTTCTTCTTTCTGAATAGAAGGCTTCCTGAGGAGATAACACCAATTCGGGCTGAATATATTCTCCTGCTATCAAGTCCTTCCCATCTCTTGAATAGAGTCTCTTGATATCAGCCAAAGCACCGACTAAGCGCTCGATGTCTTGGATACGGTCACCAATCGAAATATAGGCCAAGATATTGCCAATATCACCAAACTCGATCTGAATGTCGTATTCGTCTCGTAGGAGGTCATAAACCTCGATACCTGTTAAGCCAATACCCTGAGTGTAAACTGACAGCTTGGTCACGTCAAAATCGCAAACGGAAACACTATCTATTAACTCTTTTGAGTAGGCATAGTAGCCACCGATAGCATTGATTTCACGACGAGCATACTCAGACAGTTCAATGACCTTTTCAAACGACTCTTTACCACGAAGGGCCAAGTTGCGACGCGAAATATCCAGACTAGCCATCAACAGGTAAGAAGCAGATGTTGACTGGGTCAGGTTGATTATCTGACGAACGTACTCAGGATTCATCTGCTCCCCGATTAAAAGAAGCGAACTTTGGGTCAAACTCCCACCAGACTTATGCATGGAAACTGCTGCTATATCAGCCCCTGCATCCATAGCAGAAATTGGAAGTTTATCAGTAAAATGTAAGTGCGCTCCGTGGGCCTCATCTACCAAAACTATCATGCCAGCTTCATGAGCCATTTCTGTCAACCCTTTTAGGTCTGAACAGATGCCGTAGTAAGTAGGATTGTTAATCAAAATGGCCTTGGCATCTGGATGGTCCTTTATGGCCTGTGCTACTCGGTCATTTTCAAGACCTAAAGCGATACCAATCTTAGGATCTACACTCATCTCGATATAGATGGGAATGGCACCACATAGAACCAGCGCATTGATGGCAGATTTGTGGACATTTCGTGGCAGAATAATCTTATCTCCTGCCTTGCAGGTTGCCAGAATCATAGTCTGCACCGATGAAGTTGTTCCACCAATCATGAGAAAAGCATGGCTAGCTCCAAAAGCATCTGCAGCCAGCTCCTCTGCATCCCGAATAATCGAAATGGGGTGACCAAGATTATCCAAGGGTTTCATCGAATTAACATCAATGCCAACACATTTTTCACCTAACAGTTCGACAAGTTCTGGATTTCCTCGTCCACGCTTGTGACCTGGAACATCAAAGGGAACAATCCTTTTCTTGCGTAACTTCACCAAGGCCTCATAAATTGGGGCTTGGTTTTGATCTAACTTCTTCAAGACTTACTCCTTTACCGTATTTTTAGTGCCTCAAGAAGATAAAGGCGACTAAAGGTTGACTCATGAAAAAAGAGCAGGTTTTCACCTGCTCTGCAATCTTCTGACGTTTTTATGTTTGTTTCTGTTGAGTATGTCTGTTCCCGATGTTTCCTAACTCTCTAGTAGCAAATATTACGTACTTTATTGATCGTTTCACAAGATGACGTGTGCTTTCACCACACTAAAAATTCATGAATTAGGACAAGTGTCCTAACATCAACTTATAAAAGTAGGCTTTTAACCCTATCAATAATGTGGTTTTTCAACCACGCTTCGGCATTCAACCCTGCCTGTCCGTAGGCATTTTTTACTCGGGTTTATATTTGCTAGAAAACATCATCTCATTTTCTAAGCTTTATTACTATATCATGTTTCCAAGAACTTGTAAAGCGTTTTACGAAAAAAATATAAAAAAGTTCGCAAAATATTTGGATTTTATTTGATTTAATACTAATTATTCTCTTGTAAACGATTATAAAGTGAACAAAATGTTTATCGTATTTAATTTAACATTTTTTATGCAATTCTATACTCATTACCCTCGGTGTTTGATTTATCAGAAAAATGTTGAAATTTCTACATCATTAGAATCGTGCAACTTTTTTCAGATACTTTTAAAAGATTGATTTCCTTATATTTTTCCTTTATACTGGATAAAAAGGAGAATAATATGTCAGAAACAAATCACGAAATTGATTCAAACTTTGCAGGTCGTTTAAATATTCTGCGTGCGGGTGTTCTTGGTGCCAATGATGGAATTATTTCCATTGCTGGTGTGGTTATCGGGGTTGCCAGTGCTACCAGCAATATCTGGATTATCTTTTTATCAGGGTTTGCGGCTATCCTAGCTGGTGCCTTTTCAATGGCTGGTGGAGAATATGTATCTGTTTCAACTCAAAAAGATACCGAGGAAGCGGCCGTTGCGCGTGAGCAACTCTTGCTAGACCAAGATATGGAACTAGCCAAAAAATCCCTCTATGCTGCCTATATCCAAAATGGAGAATGTGAAACCTCTGCCCAGCTCTTGACCAATAAGGCCTTTCTGAAAAATCCACTCAAGGCTTTGGTTGAGGAAAAATATGGGATAGAGTATGAAGAGTTTACCAATCCTTGGCACGCTGCTATCTCTAGCTTTATTTCTTTTTTCCTTGGTAGCTTACCACCAATGCTTTCAATTACCATTTTCCCAAGTGAATACCGCATCCCTGTTACTGTCCTTATCGTCGGTGTGGCTCTTCTTCTCACTGGTTATACTAGTGCCAGACTTGGAAAAGCTCCAACCAAAACAGCTATGATTCGGAACCTTGCTATTGGTCTCTTGACTATGGGAGTAACCTTTCTGCTAGGACAACTTTTCAGCATTTAGAACATAAGAAATACCTCGATTTTGAAGTCGAGGTATCTTTTTTTACATTTGCACAATCTTGCGATAGCTTCTTGAAGTAACCATGAAAATCAGCACATAGGCGATGAGGAAGATAGCGCAGATAGACAAGGTCACAATCAACATCATATTCGTATCTATTACACCAATCACTTTTAAAATCAGGCTAAGCATATGGTAGGCAAAGGCTAGATGTATGAAGGCAAAAAGCAAAGGAAGGAAGAAAACAGTTAAAACCTGTTTGTTGATGGTTTGCTTGATTTGCTTTTGATCTAAACCAACTTTCTGCAAGATAATAAAGCGTTCACGATCTTCATAGCCTTCAGAAATTTGTTTGTAGTAGATTACCAGAACGGTTCCGACCATAAAGATAATGGATAGGAAAATACCGATAAAGAAGACACCACCAAAGAGGGCACTCATCTGAGCACTAGCATCTGCTAGATTACTACCGTAAACATAGCTACCTTCCGTGTTTAATTGAGCATTAAACTGATTGAGGTATTTATCATATTCTTCAGCGACCTTGAGTTGTTCTTCTTCGTTGGCATTTACATTCATACCACCGTAAAACTGATTATAGATAGCCGAATCTGGAAATTGGTCAAAAAAGGCTTGTAAATTAGGTACAACAAGGTAATTGTAATCAGCAGTCAAAATATTAAACTGATTTGGAACATGGTTTACAATGAAATCTTTAGTAAATTCTTCTTTGACAGAAAATTGATGATCATTTAGAGTTAGAGCTTTCTGTTCTTTAACTCCCTCATTCTTTGCAAAGAGTCCGACCTCATTTCCTGATAGAGACAGTTTTTGGCCAGTCATATTTTCATAATCTTTTTGGTCAAATACCATGAAAACTGTTGTGGGTTGGACACGATTTTGTCCTTTTTCAAAAAGGGTTAACTTGCTACCTTCTTGGTTTGCAACACCAAAGTAAGCGTAACGAAGAACTTCTTTCTCTTTAATCTTATAACCTTTGTCACTTGCAAACTGGCTCAAGAGTTTGTCCAAATCTTCTTTTTCAACATTTTGCCCTGAAACCCCAAAATCATGAGGATTCAGAACTTTTTTAAAGCTTTCTGAAGCATTGAAAATGCTTGTCGCTGCAGACATGGTCACCAAAACCATTGTTGACAAGATAGCGATAGTTGCTAGTCCAACTGCATTTTTCTTCATACGGAAAATCAAGTTAGACACTGAGATAAGGTTATTTGGTTGGTAATAATATTTCTTGTTTTTCTTTAAGATTTGTAGGAAAACGGTAATACCTGCATTGAACAAGAGATAGGTCCCAAAGATAACCAGTAAAACAGCTAGGAAGAAAGTTGTTAGGGCTGTAAGAGGATCTTTCACCGTAAGGGCAAGATAATAACCAATCCCTAAACTAATGGAACCGAGAATAGTTTGGAGAGGAAGGAAACGACCTCTTTTCTCTCCGCTTGCTTTCTCACGCGAGAGCTGGAGGGCATTCATACGGGCGATTCGAAGGGCATTCAGGAACATGAGGCCTAGGAAAATCAATCCAAAGACAACAAGTACTGCAATAACAACATTCATTTGGAAGGTAGCGACCAGCTCAACCTTCAATTTCATCAGTTTGAGCAAGAAAGCGAAAATCAACTTGTCAAACAAGGCTCCAATACCGATACCTGCACCAACAGTTAGAATTCCAAATAGCACCAACTCCTTAAAGCTCATACTAATCAGATGGCGCTTTTCCAAGCCCAACATGCCATAAATCCCTAGTTCCTTGGAACGGTTTTTCATGACAAAACTATTGGCATAGAGGACGATAATGGCTGACGCAAGGGTGACGACAAACATACCAAATCCAAGAGTAGCTTGAATGGTTGTCCCTCCACGGATTTCCGCAATCTTTGGATTGAAAGTTAGGGAGTAAAAGAGATAGGTGACAGTGACTGCCAAGAGAACAGCCAACGCAAAAGGATAGTAGAGTTTGCGGTTTTTAATCAAGTTCGATACCGCTAACTTATTGGTTAATCGAAACATACTAATTCACCTCGCTTGCCATGACAGTCAAGGTATCAGAGATTTCTTGGAACATCTGACGCTCTGTCTTCTCTCCACGGTAGATTTGGTTGTAAAGAATGCCGTCCTTGATAAAAAGCACACGCTTGGCCCTGCTAGCTGCTGCTGTGGAGTGGGTTACCATGAGAATGGTTTGGCCGCGCTCATTGATTTCATCAAAGACATCAAGTAAGGCTGCAGACGACTTGGAATCAAGGGCTCCTGTTGGCTCGTCTGCAAGGAGAATTTCAGGTTCTGTGATAATGGCGCGGGCTACTGCTACACGCTGTTTCTGACCACCAGAAATCTCATAAGGGTACTTCTCTTGCAATTGGTTGATACCTAGATTCTCAGCTGTCACCACCAATTTCTTCATCATCTCCGTAATAGGTCTTCTTGACAAGACAAGTGGAAGCAAGATATTATCCTTAACAGACAGGGTATCTAGCAAGTTAAAGTCTTGGAAGACAAAGCCCAACTTTTCACGACGGAAGCTTGAAGCCTGTGAGTTTTTAATGGTTGCAGTGTCTGTTCCATTCAGGTAAACCTGACCACGAGTTGGTTTATCCAGCATAGCTAGAATATTGAGAAGAGTTGATTTACCAGAACCAGACTCACCCATGATGGCAACGTAGTCACCCTTTTCCACGGTAAAGTGAATATCCTTGAGGGCCTCAACTTGGTTGCCCTGAAAACGTGTTTTATAAATTTTTTGAACGTGTTTTACATCTAAAAGTGTCATGAGAATCTCCTTTCTTAATATCCCATCAAATGAAATGTTGCTTGCATCATAGCGCATCCCAGTTGAACACGCTCGATTTCTTTGTGACTTGGTTTTCTTGTTTTCTTCTGTAAGATTTGTTTCATGATGTTACTCCTTTGTTCTTTATGAGTCTAGTTTACATCAAAAAAAGACCGCTTGCCATAACCTAACCTTACAAAAGAGACTTTAATCTTACATTTTTGTAAGATTGGGGGAAATGTAGACAAAATTACTTATAAAATGATTTGATTTTCTATTTTTAAAATTGTAAAATATAAGTGTGAAAAGGCTTACTTTGGAAAGGAGGAAGCGGGAACTAACATTTGAGTAAGCTTACCTAGATAACACACCATTAAATTTAACACTTGCAAGTCGTTCAACCTATAAGGAAAGAAGGTGCGCTTTAATGAAACACAAAGAACATATACTCATCGGACTTCTCTATCTCCTCTCTCCATTCATCGGTCAGCTCTTAGTTGAAAAGACACACTTTATCGGTACACAATTTACAGCTACTGCTTATGCTATTTGCTGGCTATCAGTTGTTATCAGTATCCATCATTTATCAAAAAATGTATTGACTCAGCATGAAAAATCAGATTAGAAATCTAAGTTCAAAATATTATTTTTAATTTGTATATGAGGCTGAGAAAATCTTATTAAAAGTAAAAAAGCTTTAAATCAAGCAGTTTAGACTATTGATTTAAAGCTTTTTTCTTATTTCAAATCTTTTGAAGAACCTCACCAAAACCATCCATCATTTTCTTCAATAGCTTGAGCTTCTTTGCGTTTGCGTGGGCCTGTTCCGTACATTTCTGCTTCGATTTCTTCCTTGGTTGGCATGACAGAAGCTAGGATGATATAGATAATCACGCCAAGTCCAAAGTTTGCGACTGTAAAAATGGCAAACAAGAAACGAACAAGGGTAACATCAAAGTTCCACTTGTCTGACAGACCTGCCAAAACTCCTGAAATCATGCGATTTCGTCTCATTTTATAAAATTTACTATTCATGATATTTCCTCTTTCTGCTAGGTTAGACATAGTATATCACGGGTAGGCTCGGCTTTCATCAGTCCTCAGGCTGATTTATTAGTAGCAATTTACCTCGACAAAGTCCACAGCGATAGCGTTTGGTATCAATCCTACGCTTGCGCTGATACCTTTGCTGGCAGGATTGACAACGATAAAGTTTGAGTGGTTTAGAGTGGCTATTTGTCAAGGAGGGCACAAAGCGTAATCCATCCACTGCTTTCAACAGTTCCTTAAAATCCCTATCCTTGTGTTGATAGCCCTTCCCTTGAAAATAGAGGTGATAGTGACAGAGTTCATGGCGAACAATTTTCCTAAAAACATCCAGACCCAGTTCCTGATAAACCTTGGGATTAAAATCCAAATGCCCATCTTTTGGGAAAAATCGTCCACCTGTCGAACGTAGACGAGAATTCCACTGGACATGATGGATAAAAGGTCTGCCAAAGTCTTCTAGTGAAACCTGCTTAACATAATCAGTCAGTTTCATTTGGAGCTAGAAGCGACAGATTAACTTTTTCACGTTCAGTATCAATTTTCTTAACCCAAACGGTAACCAAATCTCCGACGGATACCACTTGACTAGGATGTTTGATAAATTTTCGACTCATATGAGAAATATGAATCAAGCCATCCTCATGAATTCCGATATCAACAAAAGCACCGAAGTCAACGACATTACGCACCACACCCTCTAGCTTCTGACCAACCACTAAATCCTTGATATCTAGGACATCTTGGCGAAGCACAGGTGCATCAAAGGAATCACGGAAATCTCGACCTGGTTTGAGAAGATCTGCAATGATATCTTTAAGAGTTTCTGGACCAAGGTCTAGCTCTTGTGCCATTTCCTTGATTGATAGCGACTTGAGTTTGCCTTGTGCCTCTTCATTCAAGTTCTTGATATCCAAGCGTTTGAAGAGTTCCTTAACGGCAACGTAATTTTCTGGGTGAACTCCTGTATTATCAAGGATATTGCTACTTTCAGGTATACGAAGGAAACCAGCTGCCTGTTCAAAAGCCTTGGCCCCCAGACGAGGAACCTTCTTGATTTGAGCGCGTGAAGTGATTTTTCCTTCTTCCTCACGGTATTTGACGATATTTTCAGAGATAGTTTTATTAAGTCCAGCTACATGGGAAAGAAGAGCTGGGCTGGCCGTATTGATATTGACACCGACTTGGTTCACCACGGTATCCACGACAAAATCCAGACTTTCAGACAATTTCTTCTGGCTGACATCGTGCTGGTACTGGCCAACACCGATTGACTTAGGATCGATTTTGACCAATTCCGCAAGGGGATCTTGCAAACGACGAGCGATAGAAATTGCCGAACGCTTTTCAACGGTCAAGTCTGGAAACTCCTGACGAGCAAGTTCGCTGGCAGAATAGACAGAAGCACCACTTTCATTTACGATGACATAACTAACCTCAGGAAAATCTTTAAGAACTTCCGCCACAAAGGCTTCACTTTCACGACTAGCCGTTCCATTTCCGATGGCAATAATCTCTACACCGTATTGACCAATCAAGTCTGCCAAATCTTTCTTGGACTCTTCGATTTGACGAGCTGATGCTGGTTTAACAGGATAAATAACCTGAGTTGTCAGCATTTTTCCTGTTGCATCAACGACAGCTAACTTGGCACCTGTACGAAAGGCAGGGTCAAAACCAAGAACCACGCGCCCTTTCAGAGGAGCAACCAAGAGCAGATTGCGCAGATTGTCAGAAAAGAGTTGAATAGCTCCCTCTTCTGCCTTTTCAGTTAATTCTGTACGAATACGGCGCTCGATAGCAGGCAAAACTTTTTTCTTAACTGACTGCTGAACAACTTCATCAATATAGGTATTTTTTACCTTGAAACGAGCAGCAAAGAAGGCAAGAATACGGTCTGTTGCATGTTCAAAACCGACCTTCAAGACACCTAGCTTCTCCCCACGATTAAGGGCCAAGGTACGATAACCCTGCATATTTCCAACTGTCTCTGAAAATTCATAGTAAATCTGAAAAACCTGCTTTTCATCAAGACTTTCATCCTTGACTTGAGAAGTGAGTTTAGAGTGTCTCAGCACCTCCTGATAAGTCATGGAACGCAAGGTCACATCTTCCGATAAGGCTTCAACCAAGATATCAACTGCACCAGCCAAGGACTCCTTACCAGTCGCAAATCCTTCACAGACAAACTTTTCAGCCTCTTTTTCTAAATCAGCTACATTCTGCAAAATCAAGCGAGCAAGTGGGAATAGTCCGGCTTCACGGGCAATAGTTGCCTTGGTTCGACGCTTTTCCTTGTATGGAAGATAGAGCTCTTCAACATCTGCTAGTTTTTCGGCTGCTAAGATTGCTTCTTCCAACTCCTTTGTCAACTTGCCTTGTTCTTGAATTTTAGCCAAGACAGCTTCCTTACGGTCGTTGAGGTTAGTCAAACTTTTATCCAAGTCAATAATGGCCTTAATCGCCACCTCATCCAGACTACCAGTCATGTCCTTACGATAACGTGCGATAAAGGGAATAGTAGCCCCTTCAGCTGTCAAACTTAGAACGGTATCAATTTGCTTTAACGTCACTCCCAAATCATGGGAGATTTTTTCATATTTTTTATCCATGAATCTATTATACCACAAGCTAAACGTTTCAAATTAGCTCTTACAGTATTTAAAAACAATATGTGGGGAATAGTTTTATATTCTATAGTGCAATAACTTGTACTTAGAGAGTATTGCCACCTTTTTTTAACCAATCCATGACATCAAAAGTATTTAATGGATCAGACATAATAGCCAGTTCTGGAAGATGTTCCTGACCTGGAATAACACATTGACTTTTCAAATTTTTATATGGACGATTGACTAAAATTAATTTATTAGAATAAGGAAGATTATCCATCTTACTTAAAATTTCTTCACTAGCTGAATCTCTATTATCAAATTTAAAATATAGATTATCCCAATTTATGCGTTTTTTTCTTTTTTCCCACTTAGTCCGTGCTTCTTCAATACTAGAATAATGTAGAAAATGAATATCTATATCTCCTAAGTGCCCCAAAGGATAAACTTCATGGGTCCAGCTCGGTGAAACAAGTTCCTCTTCGAAAACAAGTTCTTGTTCCATATAGTACCGAAAATCCTTTGTAAGTTTATAATAATCATCAGGGAGAATAAATAAACCAACAAAAGGTGTTCTATATTGAAAACCAAGTTGTTTATAAATTAATCCTCCAACACAATTATTACTTATAATCGTAAAATCTAATCTATCAAGGTCAAGAAAAGGGAAAATTCCTTTCTCTGCAGCTATCAACTTATGATAAACAATTTCAGAATCTAAATGTTCACCTTCATTTTTTAACCAAGCACTAAAATTTGCCAATTCTTGAATATATTGTTTTTTCGCTCTTTCTATATCATAGTTTTCTAAGACGGCGCAATCTTTGATTCTATTTTCATAATTTTCTAATATGATTTTGTAGGAATCTTTGAGAGGTTTAACATCTACAACAGGTTTATAGATATATGTTGGGAAATTAATATAGGTTGCAGTTTTAGAGTGAATATAAAGTCTCCAAATAAGGTTGTTTATATCAAATTGATTTATTTTTCGTAAAAGCTTACTATTGAATAATTTTCCAAATAATGAGCAATATTGTTTTCTAATTCGATGATCTGTATCATCCATCTTTTGCAAAACTTGAACATTCGTTAAATTTTCTGTCAACCAATTATCCCCCCAAGGATAAAAGTAAAATACTCCATCATTCAAATCAGCAAAATTACCAAGAACCACATCAGAATCGGATAATCTTATCGCATGATACATCTTTTCAAATGTCCAATCAAATAATGAATCATTTGAAGATAGAAACGTAATATAATCTCCTGTAATCATATCAGACAACTCAGCAAAAGAATTCTCATCTATAATCCTAATATTAAATGATAGATCCATCTGTTGGCTAATGGAAACTATTTCCTCTGTAGATTGATTTACAATAATAACCTCTATATCTTTTAATGTTTGTCTTTCCACTATTGACAAAGACTCTAATAAACTATTTCTGTCTCCTTGATGTAACAAAACAACACTAATTGAGTAAGTCAATTTGACTACCTCCCATAATTTTCTGCTAATGATTTTCTTTTTATTTTAATTATAGCACAAAAAATTTGGTGTTTACAAATGCTTGCCGTTGCTTGTTGATAGTTTATTTTCATAATTATCTTTGCCCGTATCATTGAGAAGGTTGCAATTTAATTCTAATAGTTTACAAAAGGATCAGTGATTAATTGTACTGTTTTTATTTTTTACAAAACGCTTTATAAAGCTATTTGTTGAAGTTAACGAATCAATTTTCAGAGCAAATAAAAAATCGCAAGCCTGAGCCTGCGGTGAGTGTAATCTATTTTGAAATTTTAAATAAAAAAGAGCATTTAAGCCCCTCCTTTGAAATAACGGACACTTGGCTGGTCGGTGTACCCAGCATCTCAGATACCTTTTTTCAAGGTGAGGCAGGAACCTTTCTGCCCTCAAATATCTTTCGTTAATGTTATTCTAGCACCATCTACTTTTTTTGTCAAACTTTCTCAATCTACCAGACTTAATCAGGCTTTATCAAGCTCTATTATTCGTTAGATACTCAATTTTAACTTTTCCCTTTTCCTCAAAATAATAGTATAATAGAGGTAGAATTTAGAATCGAGGTACACCTATGGCTGTAAAATTTACAAAACGAGATGACTTGGACAAGATGTTTGAAGAGTTTGCGAAACTCCCTGATTTGAAGCAGGTCACTTTCCCTGATGACAAAGAGAAAAAAGCCAAAGCAGAAAAGAAAAACTAGATGACTGCTTTCCAACAACTCCCATCTAGTGTGCTTCAGACTGGGGCTATTTTTCTCTCTATAATCATTGAAGCCCTACCCTTCGTTCTGATAGGAAGTATTGTCTCAGGGCTGATTGAGGTCTATATCACACCTGACAAGGTTTATCATTTTCTCCCTCGAAATCGTTGGGGGAGAATCTTTTTTGGCACCTTCGTTGGTATACTTTTCCCTTCTTGCGAATGTGGGATTGTCCCCATTATCAATCGTTTTCTGGAAAAGAAGGTCCCCAGTTACACGGCTGTTCCCTTTCTTGTAACAGCGCCTGTCATCAATCCTATTGTTCTCTTTGCGACTTATTCTGCCTTTGGCAACTCCTTCCACATCGCTCTGTTACGAGCTCTAGGGTCCATTCTTGTAGCTGTGATACTTGGGATTTTTCTAGGATTTTTCTGGCAAGAACCGATTCAAAAAGAAAATCGGTTGGCCTGTCATGAGCATGATTTTTCTCACTTGAGCTCTGCAAAAAAAGTTTTTCAGGTCTTTGTGCAGGCCATTGATGAATTTTTTGATACGGGACGCTATTTGGTATTTGGCTGTCTTTTTGCCTCTATGATACAGGTCTATGTTCCGACTCGTATTCTGACTTCTATCAGCGCAACCCCTCTTTTTGCCATCCTGCTCTTGATGCTGTTGGCCTTTCTTCTTTCGCTCTGTAGTGAGGCGGATGCCTTTATCGGTGCTTCTCTTCTCTCGAGTTTCGGCTTAGCACCAGTTCTGGCCTTTCTCGTCATTGGCCCAATGCTGGATATCAAAAATATTCTCATGATGAAAAATTACTTGAAAGCACGATTTATCAGTCACTTCATTATGATTGTGACTCTTGTCGTCTTAGTGTATTCTCTCTTGATTGGAGTCATCCTATGATTCGGTTTTTAGTTTTATCTGGCTATTTTGAATTGACCATTTATCTCCATCTGTCCGGAAAATTAAACCAGTACATAAACATGCACTATTCCTATCTGGCCTATATTTCCATGGTACTTTCCTTTATCTTGGCTATTGTTCAATTGTATATCTGGATGAAGCAAGTCAAAACCCACAGTCATCTGAACAGCCGATTAGCGAAGGTTACTAGTGTTGCTCTTCTGGCTATTCCTATTGTCGTCGGTTTAACTTTTCCAACTGTTAGCTTGGATTCTCAGACCGTTTCAGCCAAAGGATATCATTTCCCTTTATCAGAAGGAACGGATCAAGCCATTCAGACAAGTGAAGGGACGACGAGCCAATACTTGAAACCAGATACCAGTTCTTATTTTTCAAAATCAGCCTATGAAAAGGAAATGCGAACGGCGGCGGATAAATACTTGTCCCAAGATAGTATTCAGATCACCAACGAAAACTATATGGAAGTCATGGAAGCTATCTACGACTATCCAGATGAGTTTGAGGGTAAGACAGTCCAGTTCACAGGCTTTGTCTATAACGACCCCAGTCATGCCAATAGCCAATTTCTGTTCCGCTTCGGCATTATTCACTGTATCGCAGATTCAGGTGTCTATGGATTGCTGACCAAGGGAAATACCCGTCAGTATGAAAATAACACTTGGATAACGGCCAAAGGAAAACTGGTCAATCACTATCATAAAGAACTCAAACAAAATCTCCCAACCTTGGAAATCGATAGCTTTACCAAAGTCGATAAACCAGAGAATCCCTATGTGTATCGCGTGTTTTAAAAAGCAAACCAAGTTCATAAAAAACTCTAAGCAGGCAGAGCCTGCTAACTCATGACAGAAAAAGAAGTTTATCTTATAATGAAGATGAACAATACAAATCCATGATGTTTAATAGGGCTTTTCCTAGCCTGTATGTTAAACTGCATGAACAAGAGTCGTGAAATAACTCTAATATGCCTTGAGCATGAAAATATCTTACTAGTAGCCTCTTGTTCTATTGTTCAAATAGTTAACAGGAGGTTTTTATAATGGAAGTTATGATTGAAACTTGTTGTGGAATTGATGTCCACCAAAAGTCTATCGTTTGTTGTATTCTAGATGGTCCACTAGATAGCAATAAACCAAAGAAAATTCAGAAGAAATTCGGGACAACTACTGTAGCTCTTCACAATGCCTAAGATTGGATAGTATAGTTGCTTAGTTTAAAATAAGCAACTTATAATAAAGCTATGGCATTTAGATTACATCAAAGAAGGACACAGCCATATCGAGGCGGCCAAAGTTTTTGATGTAGGCGTCAGAACTCTCTTCATGTGGGAAAAGAAAGACGTGAGCAAGGACACTTAGAGCGGAAAAAGTGAGTCGTCAAAAAGCGGAAGATCTCTTTAGAAGAATTAAAAGCCTTTGTAGAGGCTCATCCAGACGCTTTTTTACGGGAAATTGCGGCACATTTTGATTGTGCTGTTCCTTCAGTATGGACAGCTTTAAAGCAAATTCATGTCACTTTAAAAAAAGACAACTAGCTTTAAGGAACAAGATCCAGAGAAAGTCACTGAGTTTCTTGATATTTTGAATAATCTAAAGATTTACCAGTCGTATATATTGACGAAACGGGAATAGACAGCTACTTCTATCGTCCTTATGCACGGACTCCTAGAGGGGAGAAAGTCTATGAAAAGATTAGCGGACGGCGTTTTGAGCGAACTTCAATTGTTGCAGGACAAGTAGACGGAGAGTTTATAGCTCCCATGATTTACAAGGAAAGTATGATGAGTGATTTCTTTGTGGAGTGGTTCAAAATGCAGCTCTTGCCTGCTTTGAATACACCTCATGTCATGCTAGTTTTCATCCCAAGCATATCTTGGATGAACTGTGCATCCAAGATAGACACTTTTTCTTACCTCTACAGCCTTATTCCCCAAATTTGAATCCTATTGAGCAAGCTTGGGCTATCTTGAAAAAGAAAGTGACGGATTTATTAAGGGAAGTTCCCAATATTTTCAAATATTTAGAGAGCTTTTTTAAAACTAAATGACTATAATACGAGGGATTTGATGATTTTTCTTGACGATAGAAGACTCAACGGCCATCATTTTAAAGCATATATTTATAATAGATTGAATCTAGAATAGTACACAACTAATTCTAAAACCTGTATAGAAATTAATTTGAATTCACTAATCTTTTTGTTCGTATCTTATTTCAATTCACTATATAACTCAGTTCCATAATAAAACACCTCAAAAGTTAGATTTTCTAGCTCTAACTTTTGAGGTGCAGCTCATTTATGTATGATAGTCTTTTGATTATTATTTCATTAAAAGAAAGAATACTTATTATGAATTTGGATCATCGAGACTACGGCCATGTAAACCTTTTTCACGTTGGACTTGACGTAGTTTCTCTGGTGTAACATCGTTTCCTTCTTCGTCCACAATTTTGATCCCTTCGATGTGGTGACGAACAGTGCGACGATAACCTTCGATGTACTCCTCACGTAGTTTGGCTTGTTCTACTTTTTCTTCTGGGGTCAAGCCTTCTGTTTTTTTCTTTTTGGCAAGCTCGTTAATACGATCAATTTTTTTAGGTTCCATGTTTCTCTCCTTTATGATAAGATTTAATCCGTTTAACAGATTTTATTTGGTATTGATTTGGTTAAAACGTGCAAGTTTAGCTGCTTTCTTGGTTAATTGCGACAAGATTGCCAAACGATTTTGACGGACTGCTTCATTTTCAGCCATAACCATAGTATTCTCAAAGAATGCATCAATAACTGGACTAAGCGCAAAAAGCTGTTTCAATTGCTGACTGGCAGTCCCTGACAAAACGAGTGATTCTACTGCTTCTGCCAAGGCTTTCTCTTCTTCATTCTCAAAGAGAGCTGTATCAACTGTAGCAACTCCTTCTGCCTTCTCAGCCAAGTTAAAGGCACGAGAAAGTGATTCAACAGATGGTTTGAAATCTTCTTCCTTACTTGCTTCTACGAGAGCACTTGCTGCTTCCAACATATCCGCCACAACAAAGTTTGACCCCGCAAGAACGGCTTCCTTAATATCTTTTGGAGTAGAGCCCATCATCTTATCAACACGAGCCTTGATAAAGTTCATAACTTCTGCTTTATTTTCATAAGTCAAGCTGTCAAATTTCAAAGCATAAAGGCTATCAATCAACTCATCCATAGCAATGTGCCAACCAAAGGCATCCAAGATACGAACCACACCTTGCGTCGCACGACGAAGGGCATAAGGGTCATTAGAACCTGATGGAATCAAGCCTACTGAGAAGAAACTCAAAATCGTATCCAATTTGTCTGCAATAGCTAGAATGGCTCCAACCTTGCTCTCTGGAAGTTCTCCTTCGGCTGATGTAGGCATGTAGTGTTCACGAATAGCAGCTGCTACCGCTGGAGTTTCCCCAGCAAGAAGGGCATATTTTTCACCCATAATTCCTTGGAGCTCGTCAAATTCGCCAACCATACCTGTCAACAAGTCAAACTTGTAAATGGCTGCTGCACGGGCTAGGTCAATCGTTTCATCCGCTGACAAGCCTGCTTTTTCTGCCAAGAGAATAGCAATCTGACCCGTACGAATCATGTGTTCACGAAGGGAACCAATTTTCTCATGGAAGGTTACATTGTTTAATTTTTCAACAAGATCTGAAATGACCAATTTTTGATCTTCACGCCAGAAGAATTCACCATCTTCCAAACGGGCTACCAAGACTTTTTCATTTCCTTTGATAACATTTTCCAAATACTCTGCATTTCCATTACGAACAGAAATGAAGTTTGGCAAGAGCTTGCCATCTTGATCACGAACAACAAAGTAACGTTGGTGTTCTTTCATCGAAGTTACCAAGACTTCTTCTGGAACCTCAAGGTATTTAGCATCAAAACTTCCCATAAAAGCAGTTGGGTATTCAACCAAGTTCAAGACTTCATTAAGCAAATCAGCATCAATTTCGATACGTACACCATGTTCAGCTTCGATTGCTTTAATTTGGTCAATAATCATTTGCTCACGTTCACGTGGATCTGCGATTACATACTGCTTACGAAGGTCTTCTTCATAGCTCAATGCTGACTGAATCTTGGTTTCTTGTCCCAAGAAACGATGACCACGGCTCACACGACCTCCCTTGATATCAAGGAAATCTAAATCAAACTCTTCTTCATCTAAAAGAACAGTTAAAGTGTGAACAGGACGGATGTATTCAAAGGTGTTGTTAGCCCAGTGCATGCTGACAGGGAAAGTCAAGGACTTCAAGACATCTACAACACCAGGAACAATGGCTTCAACTGCTTGACCAATTTCTTCCTTGGTAACATAGACATATTCTTCACCCTTGATTTCACGGAATTCGATATCTTCAACCGTCAAGCCTTTTCCACGGACGAAGCCTTGAGCTGCTTTAGTGAAGTTTCCATCGCTATCCAAGGCAATTTTCTTTGCTGGCCCCTTAAAATCTTCAGTCAAATCAGACTGTTTATCTGATAAACCAGTCACACGCACAGCCAAGCGACGTGGTGTTGAGAAGGTTTGAACAGCTTCAAAAGACAGGCGGTTTTCCTTGAGGAAGGCTGCCATTTTTTCGCCTAGTTGTTTTTCACTTGGTGTAACAACATAGGCTGGTAATTCTTCAAGACCGAGTTCTACTAATAAGTTTTTTGTCATGTTTTTTCCTTTACATTTTCTTCAATCTTTTTTGATATGCACCTTAAGTACTGGGGACGTAGCTAACTAACTTTGTGAGTCTGTATGGAAATCTAATGCAAAATTGATCAAGATTTCCAACAGTCTCATCAAAGTGGATTTAGCTGACTGATTTTTGAACCCAAGGTTTCAAAAATCCCCACATAACAGTACGGCGGTGCATATCCCTCTAGCAAGTCTTTGACTTGCCTTTAACGATTTTAGAGCACAATATTACTCACTATTCTGCGTCTTCTGCTAAGAGTTTAGCTCGTGTTGCTTCATCCAAAAGTGGGTAGCCTAGACGTTTGCGTTCTGCGACAAAGGTTTTGGCTACGATACGGGCCAAGTTACGGATACGAGCGATATAGCCTGCGCGCTCTGTTACAGATACGGCACCACGCGCATCAAGCAGGTTAAAGGTGTGTGAACATTTGAGAACATAGTCATAGGCGGGGTGAACCAAACCTTCTTCCAAAGCACGACCAGCCTCTTTTTCAAACTTATCAAAGTTTTCAAGCAACATTTCTTGGTCAGAAATTTCAAATGAATATTTTGAGTGCTCGTACTCAGGCTGAATAAAGATTTCTCCGTATTTTACACCATCGGCCCACTCAATATCATAGACAGAATCTACTTCTTGGATGTAAGAAGCCAAGCGTTCCAAACCATAGGTAACTTCCGCAGTCACAGGGCCAGTTGCCAATCCACCGACTTGTTGGAAATAAGTGAACTGAGTGATTTCCATACCATCAAGCCAAACTTCCCAACCAAGACCAGCTGAACCAGTTGATGGGTTTTCCCAGTTGTCCTCAACAAAACGGATATCGTGCTCCAAAGGATTGATTCCCAATTTTTCCAAAGACTCAAGGTACAGTTCTTGAATATTTGATGGAGAAGGCTTCATAACCACTTGGAATTGGTGGTGTTGGTAGAGACGGTTAGGGTTTTCCCCGTAACGACCGTCAGCAGGACGACGTGATGGCTCTACATACGCTGCATTCCATGGCTCAGGTCCGATAGCACGAAGGAAAGTGTAAGGGCTCATGGTTCCCGCACCTTTTTCATTATCATAAGCCTGCATAAGCATACAACCTTGGTCATTCCAAAATTGTTGCAAAGTAAGGATGATTTCCTGGAAAGTCAATTTTTTAGACATTGTTTACTCCTTTAATTTATATTATCTTTTTAGATTTATTTATCAAGCAACCAAGAAAAGGCTGGGTCCTGAAAAATATGACGTTTGGGAACAGTTTGTAAATTCTGATCGCATTCATCTATTGTACCTAATTTCAAAGCACAGACTTCTGGTATATTTTCTTGAACAGTGAAAATTTGACTATGACAGTTCTGGCAGTAATAACGCTGTTTTCCTGGAGAAGAACTATAGGAAACAAGCTTTTCTTTTCCATCCAATACTAGCTTTTCACTGCTAACTTTAGCATTAACTGTATAGGCAGACGCAGTTGCTTTCCGACAAAATGAGCAATGACAAAAAACTAATTCCGATAATTCCTCATCTAGAGTGTAGGTCACTGCTTTACATAAACAAGATCCTTTAAGCATGATGCTCCTTTCTACTTAGGCATTAGACGAATTCAAAAAGAACCGAATTTCAACACCCAAGCCTTGCGACTAGGGGCGTCAGAAACGCGGTTCCACCCTAATTTATTACTTCATTGTTTTTGAAAATACTACAGAAAGCGCCAGTTCTTTATTTTGCCCTACTTGGCTCCCACTATCCCAAGCTCGCTTGAAGAACGCCATAAGACTTTCTTTCCTGTTGACTATTATATCAAAAATTAGAACAATGTACAATTCTTTTTATGATTTTCTAGAAATCCATATCATCAACTCGTGGAGCACCAGACTGAACAGCTATCGTTTTTAATGTTTCTCGCTCCTCGTGACTCAGCTCAATTCCGAAACAATCAAGATTAGCCTGAATACGAGAGGCTGTAACAGATTTCGGAAGTGGTAAAAATCCTTCTACCAAGCTCCATGCCAAGGCTATCTGAGCAACAGACTTTCCATGATTTGCTGCGATTTCTTGGACTTCCTTACTATCAAATAATTCTCCCTGACCAAAAGGTCCCCAAGCTTCCAATAAAATTCCTTTTTCTCTACAGTAAGCTACGACTTCCTCTTGATACACACCTGGCGCCAAGCGGATTTGATTGACCGCTGGAAGAATTTTTGCTGTTTCAAGCAAGGCATCCAAATGATGGGGAAGGAAATTACTAACTCCAATAGCACGGATTTTGCCTTCTTGATAGAGGTCTTCCATCGCCCTCCAAACTTCCGTATTTCGGATTTTCCATTGGTCATTTTCTCTGAGTGGTTTTGGATTTGGCCAATGAATCAAATACAGATCCAAATAATCCAAGCCCAGCTTCTCTAAAGACTCTTCAAAAGCCTGACGAGCTTGCTCATAGCTATGATTTGTATTCCAGAGTTTGCTGGTTACAAAAATTTCCTCACGCGGAACGCCACTATCTTGAATGGCAAAACCAACGCTTTCTTCATTTTTATAAATAGCTGCCGTATCGATATGGCGATAGCCTGCCTTTAAAGCCTCTAGGACAGCTTGGTAGGCAATCTCCCCATTTTCAGCTTTCCAGGTTCCAAATCCTAGAACTGGAATTGGAACGCCATTATTTAAAGTATAAGATTTCATTATTTTTCCTTTCTATGAGAAGAAAATCCAAAGAGCCAAATTTTCAAGGAAAACTTTTCTCTTTAGATTTTGTGTATTATTGATTGCGGTCGTAATAGAGTTGGTGAGGTTTAAGACGAGTATCTAACAAATCTGGAATTGTCACAAAGTCATAACCTTGCCCTTTCAAATAGTCAATAACCTTTGGTAAAGCATTCACTGTTTCAGCATGGATATCATGCATGAGAATAATAGAACCATTCTTGACTTCACGCTGAATTTCTGTCAAAATAGCTGCTTCATTTTTACTTTTCCAGTCCAGACTATCTACATCCCACATAATAAAGCTCAAATCTAAGCTTTTGCGAATGTCGTCTGTAATGGCTCCATAAGGCGGACGCATAAGTTTAGAGCTAGAACCCAGCACCTTAGTTAGCGCATCCTCAGTATCAGTAATTTGTTTTTTAGCTTCATCAAGCGAAAGTTTTGAAAGAACTGGATGGCTCCAACTATGGTTCCCAATGACATGCCCATCTGCTTTCATTCGTTTCAAAATCTCTTCATTGCCAGAAACATTCTTACCTAAAACAAAGAAAGTTGCCTTGATACCATACTTAGAAAGTGTATCTAATGCTTGATTTGTCGTTGCAGGATTTGGTCCATCATCAAAAGTCAAGGCTACTACTTTACGATTTTTCTTTTCATAATAAGCCTTATATAGCTCTGCATCCTTATCTAATAAATAAGAGGACTGAATGACCTCAAAGAAACTTGATACTGGCAAGGCAATCTCATCCAGATTTTCAATAGGCTGACTCGGATAAATAAGAATCTGACTATCCTTGTAATCAAAATTCCATGCAGACAAGTCTTGGTCAGACAAACCTTTAACAATCTGATCGACCTTTTCTTGCTCCAATTTCTTATCCTGTAAAAAAGAAGTCAGTTCTTTTATCAGTTGCTCTTTAGCCTTACTAGCATCTGAAAATAGTTGATCAAGGGTAAAAGGTTTACCGTCTTCTGTCAAATGCACTTTCGCTAGACTAGTTTTTTCAGTCTCTTCAACTTTTGACGAAGTTAAATCATAGACTTGTTTCATCACACTTCGGTTGACAATCCCTTTTAAAGTCGAATCCTGTTTCTCCGTATAATAAAAAACCAGATTTTCCTTATCCTCTAGATTGTCTTTAATATCCTGTGTCATAATTCCCTTTATAGACGAAATCACTTGCTCCCCTTGGAGAGGATAATAGGCAATTACTTCTGCTTGTCCCTTACGAAAATGATCCTTCTGATTTCCCTCACTCAATTGATCATCTTTCTCTTTTTTGAGCGATTCAATCTTTTGTTCAAAACTTTGTTTTGTGTATATTTTATATCCAATCATTGAACCAAGGACACAAATACTTACTGAGAAGATAGCTACTAGGGCTATTAGACTCATTCTTATCTTATCGTGATTCTCACGCTTTGCTCTACTTTTATCCATAAGACCATCATATCAAATTCAAGCTATAATTTCAATGATTTTGGAGGAAATAGTATATTAAAAAAGAGGAGTCTGGGACAAAAAGATTTTGATTTTAGGAATTCTTTATTATAAATTTTAAAAATCGATAGATTAGATAAAAAAGCGAACAAGACAGAATTCTGAGTGTCAGATAACTCGTTTTGTTCGCTTTTTATATTTAAGGCTAGACTTTTGTCCCAGACTCGATCTCATTGCTGAGAATCGGTTTTCTAAATAAATCAAGTCAACTTTTTACGTAATATAAATTATGTAAAAAACTCCTACAACAATAAATCTTTTACTTTCCCAATTTCACTTTTGGGAATCACTAAGTGAATCATATCTCCGAGATACATTCTGGTTGAGCCGTTAACTGTTTGGCTCTTGCCATTATGAACTTGGGTGGTGATGAGTACGTTATGTGGCAAGTTGAGTTCGTGTACTTGTTTTCCTGCTATTTTATCTGAAACAGGGATTTCAATGAGAGTGACTTCTCCTTCATCTGTCGCTTCTTCTGGCAGCATTTTTTCCAACATAGCCTCATAGACTGGTGCACCCTTGAGCAGATCCATGATGATGTAGGCAACTAAGGTCACTAAACCAAGTGGCATGAGATTGCGAATATCTCCTACCATTTCGGTTACCAGAATCATGGCGGTTAAGGGAGCTTTAGAAATCGCTCCAAAATAGCCACTCATTCCCAGAATGACAAATATAGGAAACTGCTCTTGACTGACAAGTCCAAGATTGACACAAATAACACCAACTAGAGCTCCAAGCAATGAACCAAGCGCCAAAATGGGTAGGAAAATACCTCCTGGAAGGCCACTTCCATAGCTAATCATGCTCCAGATAAAGCGAATCAAAAAGTAAACTAATAGAACTTGGAAACTAAAATCTTGCTCAGTTAGGGAAAGAACCAGCTGATTTCCACCACCAAGGATTTGGGGTAAGAAGATTCCGACTGGTATGATGAGAATGAAGGCCAGAATTGGGTAATAAGCTCTATCCAAATGGATTTTTTGACCAAGCCAATCATAGACTCGACCAACATTGAGCACAGCTTTCTCATAGAGAAAACCAGAAAGTCCAAGAAAAACTCCCATAAGGAGGTAAATCCAATACTGGTCTAGGGTCATGAGTGGGATGTTGTCTGGCATATCCAGTACGGGTGTTAGGCCAAATATGAGCAGAGAAACAAAGTTTGCTACGAGACTGGCCGCTAGAGTTGAGACCCAGAAAAAGCGCGAAAAATGGTGATAGACTTCTTCTACCACAAAGAGAAGTCCTGCAATGGGAGCATTAAAGGCAGCTGCTAGTCCTGCTGCAGCCCCACTTGCAATAAGGGAACGCTCCTCTACTGGACTGGATTTGAGCCACTTGGCAATTCCTTTACCACCAACCGCTCCGAGTTGAATGCTTGGTCCCTCACGCCCCAGCATAAGGCCACTTGCAATAGCAAGAATTCCTAGAATATATTTTTTCCAAAGAATTCCCCACCAGTTGAGAGTCATCAATCCCTTTAATTCGGCTTCGACTTGAGGAATTCCTGAGCCTTTGATATCTTTTTCTGATCGAGTTAATTTCGCACTGAGCCAACAAACTATTAAATAAAATAGACCAATGATAAAAAGGTTGCGCACTAGGTGCGCTTGATCTTGATAAAGTCCTTGTATCAGGTGGAATCCTTTTTCAATTAAGAAACGAAAGGATCCAACGATAATTCCAACAACGAGACCGACGATGACTCCTCGTCCAACTTGGGATAATATAGTACTTGAGGCAAAGGCAAATTCTTTCTTGGAACTGAGTGTTTCTGACTGTTCCTTCATAATCATTCCTTCTAACTTAACTTTCTTTTTCTCCTGAAACCAGTGATTTAACGGGTTCAAAGCTGGTTCGGTGAATTGGGGTAACTCCTAGTTTTGTGAGGCCTTCCAGGTGTTTAGCTGTTCCATATCCTGCATTAGAAGCAAAATCATAGCCAGGGAACTGCTGATCGTAGTCATTCATCAATTCATCACGTGTCACCTTGGCTACTATGGAAGCTGCTGCAATTGAAAGGGAATTAGCATCACCTTTGATGATGGAGGTTTGTGAAATTGGTAAATCCAGTTTCATAGCATCTATTAAGAGATGTTCAGGTTGAGGACTGAGCTGGGAGATAGCTTCCTTCATGGCCAGTTTGGTTGCTTCATAGATATTAACTTGGTCGATGACCTGATTATCCATGATACCAATGCCGATTGACAAGGCTTGGTCCTGAACGGCTTGGAAAATCTCCAGATGTTTCTTTTTAGGAATTTTCTTGCTGTCGTTGAGGCCTCTAATCTTACAATTTTTAGGCAAAATAACGGCTGCAGCAACTACAGGTCCAGCCAGAGGACCACGGCCGACCTCATCAACACCAGCAATTAAGGTCAATCCTTGCCTATAAAGTTCCTTTTCGTAGGAAAGCATGGATTCCAAACGAAAATCCTCATCCAATTCTGCCTGAATGGCTTTTTTACGCTTGCTGATTTCCTTTTGAACTCCTGAGCGATTATCCTTTTCAAGATCTAGAAAAATAGGGCTATCAAGGTCCTTGACCGTTTCAAGGAGTTCTTTGATTTCTTTAATCGTCGCCATCGAGGTCTTCCAATGTATCTAAGGTATAGTTACCGAGTTTGCCGTCGCGGACTTCCTTCACGAAGAGACTGTAAAAACGGTCATAGTCATCACGGAAACCGAGGGCACGGGTCATGTCCATAATAATAACCGGCGCTTCTTCTTCAATCTTCATTTGTTTGAAGCGTTCAGCCAGCTTTTCTGGATAATGTTCTTTGAAATAATTGAGACCAAAAATAGTTACCTCATCCATAGGAAGCAACTGGTCTTTAATAGCTCCAGTTAAGGCCAACTTAAGCGCAACAGTTTCATCCTCAAACTTAGGCCAGAGAATCCCTGGTGTGTCCAAGATTTCCAGGTCTTTATTTGTTTTGAGCCATTGTTGCCCCTTGGTAACCCCTGGTTTATTGCCGACAACGGCAATTTTCTTACCAGCCAAACGGTTCATGAGAGTGGATTTACCAGCGTTTGGAATCCCGATAATCATGGTACGCAAGGTTTCAATCTTGATACCACGTTCTTTTTGGCGAGCAATCTTATCCGCCATGAGCTTTTTGGCCGCATCTGTTACAACTTTTACAGTCACTTGCTCTTTGGAGTTAATAGCCAGCGTCTGGATTCCCTGTGATTCAAAATACTGACGCCATTCCTTGGTCATTGCTGGATCGGCCAAGTCCGCCTTGTTTAAAATCAAGAGTTTTGGTTTGTCACCAACAATCTTAGTCAACATAGGATTTTGACTAGACAGAGGTAAGCGTGCATCCACCAAAATCGTCACAAAATCAACAAATTTTAAATTCTCCTGCACCTGCCGACGCGCTTTAGACATGTGACCAGGAAACCATTGAATAGTAGCCATAATATATCTCCTTCGGATTGAAAAATTTTAAAACGTTTTCTTTCTTATCCTCTATTCTATCATAAATTAGCCTTTTTTGCATGGTCTTTTGGCTATGAGAAATTCATTAAACATAATTTTATTTATGTCTTTTACAATACAGTAAACTTATATAAAGGATATTAGACTTCAAAAAGAGGATTTTCATCGCACTAAATATCAAAAAAGAAAAGACGAAAAAAGAAGATGACGAATCATCTTCTTAAAAACTATGAGTTTTTAGTCTTCTTTTTTCTTGCGAGCAAGAAGTCCAAATCCACTTAGGGCTCCAAGAAGTCCAAGTGCTGCAAGGTTAGCATTAGCTTCTGTACCTGTGTTTGGTAATTCCTCTCTTCTACTTGTCTCAGAAGTCGGAGTATTTGCTTCTGGAATGTTTGGAGTTGGAATTTGACTTTCTGGTGTTGGAATAGTCGGATCTTGTGGAGTTGGAATCGGTGTGGTCGGTTTCTGTGGAACAGGATTATTAGGCTCTACTGGTGTTATCTTTTCAAATTTATGAATAGTTACACCATCTTTCGTTGTAGTCGTAATAAATCGATATCCAGGAATATTTCCTGGTTCATGAGTTCCAGGTTTTTCTGGTTTCAATGGCTTACCATTTTCATCCACCCAGATTGTAATATGATTACTTTCTGGAGTTGGTTTTACCGGTTCTTCCGGACTAGGTGTATTTGGAACTTTTACATACTCAATCGGTGTATCGTTTCCAGGTTCTGTTGGTACTGGTGGAATGTATCCTTGTGTTGGATCATTTGGCACTTTTGGTTGTAACGGTGTTTCACCAATCTTCGGTGTATATCCTGGTACGTATGGAATCACTGGTACATTTGGTGTATTAGGATCCGTTGGATCACCAGGCTTAGTTGGGTCTGTCGGATCGTTTGGATATGGTAGTGGCGTTGGTGTTTCTACACCTGGCACTTTTGGTACCCATGAACCAAGTTTCTTGTAAACCACTTCAATCGTTTGATTTGCAACAGTTGGTGTTATTCCTTTTCTTTCAGCTACTTCTTTTTGAGCTGGGTCTTTAAGGATGTAACCTTTAACTACTGGCGATGATACTTTATCAAATGTACTATCTCCACCAACTGCTTTCCAGTCTCCATAAGTAATCTCACCTGTTACTACGTTAATCTTAGCTTCACGTGTAAATGTAACTTTGTCTGTTGATGGTTTAGAAACTTTGTTTCCTTCTTCGTCAACATAGTTAATTGTACGTATTACTTCTTTCTTAACGTCCAGTTTCTTAATTAATTCGTCTGTCCATCTTGGAATTGTTGGATCATTTGGATTATTTGGATCTACTGGTGTATCTGGATCGATTGGTTGTCCTGGTACTGGTTTATTTGGATCTTTCGGATTTGTTGGATCAAATGGTTTCACTGGTTTAACACGTGGTGTTAATGTCACCTTGAAGTATTGATCAACCTTAGGATCGTTGTCGAACGTTCCTGTTGGTGGATACGTGTTAGTTTCAACATCATATCCTTTTAGTTTTAATTTCGCAATTGTTGCTTTGATTTCACCGTCTTTTGTTAATGGTGTATTTGAATCTCCTGTTTCTGTGATTGGTGTTTCTAATACATTTCCTTTTGGATCCACGAAGCTTGTGGTTGCTTTTTGTTGTCCGTCTTTTTCATACGTAATCGGTGTATCTTGACCTGGTGTTTTTGGCACTGGTGGTACGTTATATCCTTTTTCTGGATGGTTTGGATCCACCGGTGTTAACGGTACTAGTGGGTTTTCTGGACTCACTGGTTTTGTTGGGTCTTTTGGTACTACCGGAGTATGTCCTGGTACTTGTGGAATCACTGGTACTTTCGGACTGTTTGGATCGTTTGGATCTTGTGGTTTTTCCGGATTTGGTGTCACCACTTTACTTGGATCCTGTGGATCGTTGTCATACGGTGTTGGACTTGGTGGAGTTACTCCTTCTGGTACTTTTGGTACATATGAACCTACTTTAGTGTAAACCACAGTAATTGTTTCATCTTTTGCGTCTGACTTAACTGTTTCTTTCTCAACTACTTTTTGAGCTGAATCTTTTAAGATGTAACCTTTAACTACTGGTGATTTCACCGCATCAAATGTACTATCTCCATCAACTGCATTCCAATCACTACCATTGCGCGTGAATGTAACTTTATCCGTAGATGGTTTAGCTAATTCATTACCTTTTTCATCCACGTATTTGATTGTACGTGTCACTTCTTTTGTACCAGTTATTTCTGGTTTTGGTTTATCTGGCACTTTTTCATACGTAATCGGTGTATCGTTTCCAGGTTCTGTTGGCACTGGTGGTACCTTGTATCCATTTTCTGGATGTTCTGGATCAACTGGTACTAATGGATTTCCATCTGGTGTCTTAGGTGTATGACCTGGCACATATGGAATCACTGGTGTTCCTGGCTGTGGATATTCTGGTTCTCCAGGTTTAGTTGGATCAGTCGGATGGTTTGGATATGGTAGTGGCGTTGGTGTTTCTACACCTGGCACTTTTGGTACCCATGATCCTAACTTAGTATATACCACTTTTAGATTTTGATTTTCAGAGGTTGCTTTTAAGTTTTCACTTGCTACTACTCTTGTTCCATCTGTTGATACTAACCCATTTTGCGCATCTTGATTAGCTTTTAAGATGTATCCCTTAACCACAGGTGATGTTACTTCGTCGAATGTTGTATCATTTGATGTCCATGCTACATTAGGATCAACAACGTCACCCGTTACGACATTAACTTTCAAACTACGAGTAAATGTTACTTTGTCTGTTGCTTTGTTAGCTACTTCTTTGTCTGTACCATCTTCTACATAAGTTATTGTACGTGTAACATGTTTAGTCGTTGCCAGTTTATCAATTAATGCTTTCGTCCATTTTGGTCCGTTTGGATTTTCTGGATCAATTGGTTTTCCTGGTTCCGGTTTTGGATTGTCGTCACCTTTTGGATTTGTTGGTTCAAATGGTGGGACATCTACCACTTTTGGTTTCACTGTTACTTCGAAAGTTTGATCAACTGTTTTATCTTTATCGAAGTTCTTATCCGTCGCTGTTGTGAATCCGTCAGTTACTAATTCATATCCTAGAACTTTCAATTCTGCAAGCTTATTCGCTGTTGTATAGTTAATTGTAGTTCCCGAATCACCTGTTAGTTCTTCTGTATGAAGAACTTTAGTTGTTCCTTCAACAACATATTTTACTATAGCTTTTTGAGGATCTTTTTCATACGTAATTGGTGTATCGTTTCCAGGTTCTGTTGGCACTGGTGGTACCTTGTATCCATTTTCTGGATGTTCTGGATCAACTGGTACTAATGGATTTCCATTTGGTGTCTTAGGTGTATAACCTGGCACATATGGAATCACTGGTGGTTTCGGTGTGTTTGGTTCAACTGGTGTTCCTGGCTGTGGATATTCTGGTTCTCCAGGTTTAGTTGGATCAGTCGGATGGTTTGGATATGGCAGTGGCGTTGGTGTTTCTACACCTGGCACTTTTGGTACCCATGATCCTAACTTCGTATATACCACTTTTAGATTTTGATTTTCAGATGCTTCTGTTAAGTTTGTACTTGCTACTACTCTTGTTCCATCTGTTGATACTAACCCATTTTGCGCATCTTGATTAGCTTTTAAGATGTATCCCTTAACCACAGGTGATGTTACTTCGTCGAATGTTGTATCATTTGATGTCCATGCTACATTAGGATCAACAACGTCACCCGTTACGACATTAACTTTCAAACTACGAGTAAATGTTACTTTGTCTGTTGCTTTGTTAGCTACTTCTTTGTCTGTACCATCTTCTACATAAGTTATTGTACGTGTAACATGTTTAGTCGTTGCCAGTTTATCAATTAATTCTTTCGTCCATTTTGGTCCGTTTGGATTTTCTGGATCAATTGGTTTTCCTGGTTCCGGTTTTGGATTGTCGTCACCTTTTGGATTTGTTGGTTCAAATGGTGGGACATCTACCACTTTTGGTTTCACTGTTACTTCGAAAGTTTGATCAACTGTTTTATCTTTATCGAAGTTCTTATCCGTCGCTGTTGTGAATCCGTCAGTTACTAATTCATATCCAAGAACTTTCAATTCTGCAAGCTTATTCGCTGTTGTATAGTTAATTGTAGTTCCCGAATCACCTGTTAGTTCTTCTTTATGAAGAACTTTAGTTGTTCCTTCAACAACATATTTTACTATAGCTTTTTGAGGATCTTTTTCATACGTAATCGGTGTATCGTTTCCAGGTTCTGTTGGTACTGGTGGTACCTTGTATCCATTTTCTGGATGGTTTGGATCAACTGGTACTAATGGATTTCCATCTGGTGTCTTAGGTGTATAACCTGGCACATATGGAATCACTGGTGGTTTCGGTGTGTTTGGTTCAACTGGTGTTCCTGGCTGTGGATATTCTGGTTCTCCAGGTTTAGTTGGATCAGTCGGATGGTTTGGATATGGTTTTGGATCGAAATTCGTTCCTGTTGGAGGTGTTACTCCTGCCGGTGGTGTTGGCACCCATGATCCTAACTTAGTATAAAGCACTTTAACATTTTGATTTTCAGATGCTTCTGTTAAGTTTGCACTTGCTACTACTCTTGTTCCATCTGTTGATACTAACCCATTTTGCGCATCTTGATTAGCTTTTAAGATGTATCCCTTAACCACAGGTGATGTTACTTCGTCGAATGTTGTATCATTTGATGTCCATGCTACATTAGGATCAACAACGTCACCCGTTACGACATTAACTTTCAAACTACGAGTAAATGTTACTTTGTCTGTTGCTTTGTTAGCTACTTCTTTGTCTGTACCATCTTCTACATAAGTGATTGTACGTGTAACATGTTTAGTCGTTTCCAGTTTATCAATTAATGCTTGCGTCCATTTTGGTCCGTTTGGATTTTCTGGATCAATTGGTTTTCCTGGTTCCGGTTTTGGATTGTCGTCACCTTTTGGATTTGTTGGTTCAAATGGTGGGACATCCACCACTTTTGGTTTCACTGTTACTTCGAAAGTTTGATCAACTGTTTTATCTTTATCGAAGTTTCTACCTGTCTCTGTTGTGAATCCGTCAGTTACTAATTCATATCCAAGAACTTTCAATTCTGCAAGCTTATTCGCTGTTGTATAGTTAATTGTAGTTCCCGAATCACCTGTTAGTTCTTCTTTATGAAGAACTTTAGTTGTTCCTTCAACAACATATTTTACTATAGCTTTTTGAGGATCTGCTTCATACGTAATTGGTGTATCGTTTCCAGGTTCTGTTGGTACTGGTGGTACCTTGTATCCATTTTCTGGATGTTCTGGATCAACTGGTACTAATGGATTTCCATTTGGTGTCTTAGGTGTATAACCTGGCACATATGGAATCACTGGTGGTTTCGGTGTGTTTGGTTCAACTGGTGTTCCTGGCTGTGGATATTCTGGTTCTCCAGGTTTAGTTGGATCAGTCGGATGGTTTGGATATGGCAGTGGCGTTGGTGTTTCTACACCTGGCACTTTTGGTACCCATGATCCTAACTTAGTATAAACTACTTTGCGATCTATATTAGTTGAATTTACATTAGTTTCTACTTCTTCTACTGAAGGTACGTTTGCTACATATCCATCTAATTTTTCTGTCGGTACAGCTTCTAGAGTTTTATCCGTACTTGTCCAGTCTCCTGGCGTTACTACTTTTGTTACTAAGTTGTATGTTGCACTACGTTTGAAGTGGGCTGTTTGTTTCTTAGTTGGTTTCGCATCCGCTATTTCTGGTCCATCCGCAGTTTCTTTCTTAACGTAAGTAATTGTTCTTGTTACTTCTTTTTCTAAGTCAGATTTTGCTAAGCCTTCTGTTGGCCATTTTGGTCCTTCTGGTTTATCTGGATCTACTGGATCATTTGGATTTTTCGGCTCTGTTACTGTTACTGTACGTTCCTTAACAAGTAATTCGAATACTTGTGTTGGATCTCCTGTTTCTGGATCTTTCTTATTATCAAATTTTTGATTTTCTAATAATGTTTTATTTTCAACTACATATCCACGTTTTTCTAAGTCTGCAATCTTAGTGTTTAGGTCTGTTGTTGGGATTGTTTCATCTGTCGAACCATTATTAATAAACACTGTATCATTTTCTAATGGTGTCTTAACTTGTTTTTCTCCTTCACCTTCAACCTTAACTACTTTCACCACAGCTTTTTGAGGATCTTTTTCATACTCAATCGGCGTATCGTTTTCTGGTGTTTCTGGAATCGGTGGTACCCTGTATCCAGTTTCTGGATTATTTGGATCAACTGGTTCCAACGGTTTGTCTCCGATTTTTGGTGTGTATCCAGGTACATATGGAATTACCGGTGGAGTTTTTGGTTTTTCAGGAGTTCCTGGAGTTTCACCGTCTGGGGTACCAGGTTGAGGGTTTGGTGTTTCTCCTGGATTTCCTGGTTTTGTCGGATAATCAGGATATTTAGGTTTTGTTGGATCGTTTGGATCGTTTGGATATGGAATTGGTGTTGGGTTTTCTACACCTGGCACTTTTGGTACCCAGTTTCCAATTTTCTTGTATACAACTTCCTCTTCAAACGATTCAGTATCAGCTGTCACTTCACTAGAAGGAACCTTCACTTTATCAGCTATATATCCAGTTAATACTGGAGTTTTCACTTCATCTAGTGTTTGTTTATCACTCCATGCACCGATTGTTGTTAGACCTGTCGCTAAGTTAGTAGTTACTTCGCGGGTAAATTCAGCTGTCTTAGTATTCGTTAATTTACCATTATCAACTTCAACTTTTGATCCATTTGTTTCATCAATTTTATAGTATTTAATCGTACGTGTTACAGATTTTGTTTCTGTTTCAACTGATGTACGCTCTCTAAGAATGAGTTCATAAACTTGCGATGGGTCTCCAGTTTCTGAATCTTTTACTTTATCAAACGTTTCACCTTTTAATGGTGTTTTATTATCTACAATATATCCACGTTTTTCTAAGTCTTTGATTTTTTCATCAAGCTTTGTTGAAGGAATTGCAGCGTCTGGTATACCACTATCGATACTTACTTTTTCATTCGGCAATTCTATTTTTACGCCATCTCTGATCGTATAGACTTTCACTACAGCTTTTTGTGGGTCTGGTGTATAGTTTATTTCTATATTTGTTTTTGGATCTGTTGGAGTTGGTGGTGTATATCCTTCCGTTAAATCTGTTGGATTTTTCGGTACTAAAGGAGTTCCGCCAACATTTGGTGTGTATCCTGGTACATATGGAATAAGTCCTGGTGTTGGATCTCCTGGTTTTGTTGGGTCGGTTGGATGGTTCGGATATGGTTTTGGTGTCATATCTGTTCCTTCAGGTGGTGTTACACCTTTCGGTAAGTTTGGTACCCAACTTCCTAATTTCGTGTAAACAACTTTTTCAGTAATATTTCCTGAAGTATCTGGCACAGTTACTGCTTCTACAGAAGCTCTATCTGCAATATACCCTTCTAATTTCTCTGTTGGTACAGCCGTTAAGGTATTATCCGTACTTCCCCAATCTCCTGGCGTTACTACTTTTGTTACTAAGTTGTATGTTGCACTACGTTTGAAGTGCGCTGTTTGTTTCTTAGTTGGTTTCGCATCCGCTATTTCTGGTCCATCCGCAGTGTCTTTCTTAACATAAGTAATCGTACGTGTAACTTCTTTTTCTAAGTCAGATTTTGCTAGTCCTGTTTCTGGCCATTTTGGTCCTTCTGGAACACTAGGATCAACCGGTGTATTTGGAGTTGGTGGAGTTGTTACTGTTACTACTTTTTCTCTTACAGTTACATTATACACCTGACTTGGCTCTTGTCCGTCTTCATCTGTCGTTGAGTCAATTGTTTTACTATTTGTATCAAACTCATTTGTTACAATTTCATACCCAGCATTTTTCAGCGCTGTTATTCTAGTATCCACATCTGTTGGAGAGAATGTCTCTCCAACATTACCTTCTAGCGTAATATCACCATATCCAGTTAACGGTTCTGTTACTGTTTCAGATACTTGTTTCTTGAAGTGAACGACACCTTTACCTGTAGGCGGTACAGTTCTTTCTTCATATACAAATGTGATTACTGTATTTTTCTTTGTGATACTTCCATTTGGGGCATCTGATGAAGTTTCTAGTCCTCCACCAACTGATCTTAAAGCATAATATTTTCCATTAGTCGCTTTAAAAGACGAAACTTTTTTTGAATTCACATCATAGTCTGTACCAATCAGTACATCTTTTCTTACTAAATAGCCATTATCCGTTTTTTCTCCAGCTTTTTTAGCATCTGCATCAGTAATTGGTAAATTATTTCCAGCAGTATCAACATAACGAACAGTAACATCTCCTGACATAGCTGATCTTAGTTCAGATGTCTTTTTACTCTTGTCGATTTCTTCTTTTATTTTCTTCTCTTGGTCTTCAGTAATTTTACCTTTCTCTTTTAACTTAGTAATAATTCTTCTTGCTACTTCTTTAGATGGTTCTACCGTATCTTGGATTACTGAGAAATCGGCTAGAATCGGCATATTATACTGAATACGAGAACTTTGAGGGTTTACCCCAACTCTTTCATTATCAGATGGAATTACTTGTACAGTATACGATACAATATCCGTTCCTAAAGGAATGTCCGCAGTAGAGAAGTAGCCTGCTTTTCCTAGTTTGCTATATCCAGGACCCACTGCTTCCTTAATCTTAGCCGACAGTTCTTCATCAGAAATCACATTCGTACGCTCAATCCCTTTATCTACTCCTAAAAATTTTGAGAAATGTTTGAATTCTTCAGAACTAGATGTAGCCCAACCATGATTAAGATTATTCGCTTTTGTATTTGTATTCTCTCTATCAAAGGTTTGGGGATTAGCACCATATGCATCAGCACTTAGAGTTGCTGCTATATCTGACCCTTGAATACCAACTTCCTTACTACCGTTTCTAGCGGCAGTATATGTGTATTTATCTGTTTCAACTTCCAGCTGATCATCGTTAACATGATAGGTAATTTTCTTAGCACCTGGTATAAGAGTAGTGAGTAATCTATATGCTCTGTCATCAGCTTTAGCTTGAGAACTACCTGAACTTAGCCAAGTTGGGGTATTAGGAGTATCTTTATCAGCATTTTTCAATAAATTATTCAAGTCATTCGATAGCTTTATAGGTGACTGTGATGTACTTGTGAAAGTTTTCTTCCACTCTGAATCTCTTTCCTTTGATTTTCTTATACTTAAGAAGTCTTCAGTAACATTCATCACAATATCGCCTTGTTTTTTAGCTTCTTCCGTAGCTTCTTCTACAATTTGATCGTATACTTTTTGTTGCTCTGGTGTATAATCTTTTTCTCTTGTTCTTCCTAATAATGGAGTAGCTTTTACTTTCTCATTTTTAATTTTATTAAAACGGTAATTAAACTCATCTTTTAAAAATTTCAAAATGTTTTCATGTGCCGCTTCAACATTCAAACCTTTCTTATACAACTCTTCATTCTGAACGATTTCAGCTACACGAGAAATAGTTTCATCATAAACTTTTGTTTCTTCGCCCTTACTATTTTGAGCTTTAATTACTACTCGATAACTTCCTTTAGAACCGTTAATATCTGTGATGTACCCTGTCACAAAATCAACGCGAACACGACTTCCGTATTTAGTAGAAAAGGCTGTGAATTTCTTCTCTATCCCATTGTAGCCAACGACACCTGGAGAATATTTATTAAATTTATCCTTTTCTAAAAACGGAAGCTTATTATAATTAGCGCCAGCCGCCTCTGCACGTTCATTCTGAGCCCGTGGATCATACGTCGAATTATCCGCTACAGTTTCATTACGATTGGCACGTGTACGCCCTTTAACAAGCATCAGCATATAATCAAAACGACGATCTAAGGCTTGCTCATGCACATAGATGTTATCTAAGGCATCTGCCCCAAGCATACCACCTTGTTCAATTATCGGAATCCCATTCTCAGTTTGTCCAACTTTATGCCAACCTGTGAAGTAACCTTGTGCGTTCTTTCTACCGATAACGAACTTACCTTTGTTTCCATTTTCATCAATGGCATGCCAACCACCAAAGTCATGAAGTTCTCTAATTTCACCCGGTTGGAGAGGTACACCCTCTGGATTCTCAGCAGTCTTATCAAATCGAAGTTCTCTTCCTAGAGTATCCATATTTCTCAAGTATGAACGCTCGTTATTTTGGAAGTCATCCGGCATATGTTGGATAATTTTCCACATTTCTTCAACTGTAGCATTATGACCAGGATCATCGAAACTTATGTGAGCACTCGGATCATGTGCTCCATGCTCACCTTCTTTTGGTGTATTTATCCCTGGTTGATTTGGTTGTACTGTAGCCCCCTTACGTTCGGTTAGAGCAGAATTTAATGTTTCGTTATTCTCAGTTGAAGCCCCGGCAGGTGTCTCAGTTCCAGTAGGAGTATTAGAAGTTCCGCCAGCAGGAGCATCTCCTACCTCTCTTCTTACACGGCGACCTCTAGTATTAGCAGACGTAGACGCTTCTGTCGGCTGCGTTGCATTAAGGGTTTCATTATTTTCTTTCTCTTTAGGTGTTGTTGACTCTGTTGGTTTTCCAGAGACACCTGGATTTTGAGCAGGCTCCGCCCCATAGCTAGAGGAAGTCAGACTGTTAGGTCGGCTTGTCTCCGGTTCTGGAGACGGACGAGAGTGACTTGCACCTCCATCAGTAGTAGTAGTATTCGTTTCAGCGTGTACCACACCTGCCCCCATGGCAAGGTAAAAAGCACCAATGACGACACTAGCTGCACCGACACTTACTTTTCGAATACTATATTTTAGTTGTTTTTCAAATTTACCCATTTCAGACTCCAATCATTCAGATACGTATACATACATACATGCATGCATATATATATATATATATATACGCTTAAGATAATATTCTTCTTTCCTCTATTATACTCAAAATGCTTGTTTATATCAAATGAGAGCGTTTAAATTTTTATACAAATATAAACTATGAAAGTGCTTTTGCATTTTAATATATGATATTGCAGAGTAATAAATGAGTACAAGTTTTCAATTTTTAAGTTAAATTGCTATTTCAAAAATTTTTAAATACTGATTTCTATTATTTTATTTTTGATTATCTTAAAATATTTATAGATAACCTTAAAACAATTAAGTAGATTGATAGTTTTATCTTTTATTAGTAATTGATAATTCGTTACATACTTTAAAAATTTTCTATAAAAAGTGTCTTGACAAAAAAATTTTATATTAGAGAAACATATAATGTCAGTTATGCAAAATAATTTATATTTTTTTATTTTTCTCAATAGATAATCTAAATTGTGAGTGGAGCCAAGTTATATTCATAATAACTAGCTCAAAATTAATTATTTGAATTCATTAGCTTCACAAAACTCCATGAGTCCATATTTGACAACAATTACATTCATTATCAGTAACTAAATAAATAAAGGCACCTATTTTAAAAAAGGAGCAAACTATAAACTAGTAGGTTCCAAACCAAATGTAGACCCATACTGCCCCATAAGTCAGATTTGTAGCGTACCATCCCTAAAAACATTCCCAATGAAACATATAGACACCAAGCTAGAATAGTTCCTGGATGATGAACTAAGGCGAACAAAACACTTGTCAACGCAATTCTGATATCTAATTTTCTGACCAAGTTCCATAAAATTTCTCGATACAAAAATTCTTCAACCATACTCGCATTGATTAAGAACAATAAAAATGAAAACCAAGGAACCTGATATTGAAGGATAATTAAGTTTGCTTGATTCGTAGTTCCTTGAGCATGGATTAGGCTAAAACATAGACTGATAATCAGTAGACTGGCTAATCCAATACCAAGCCATTTTATTCTTGAGTTCATATTGATCTTATGCGCTTGTTTACGTTGACCATACATCCATAAAAAAGAAATGAGCGACGCTCCATAGAGAACCTGTAGTATAGTTAACTCACCGATACAAAGAAATTTCAGTAAGTATAGAGATACCAATAGGACATTTACTTGTTGGAATATATAAACTGGAATTATTCTTTTCATAGTTACCTCAGAAATAAATCTTCATAATCTAAATCTAATACCGGCACAATCCTTTCTACCCATGACTTTGAGGCATTCGTTATTCCATCTTGTAGTGCCTAATCTTTTGATACAAACGATTCAATTCACTTGGATAGTGAAACTCTCCCGCAAACATTTTTCTGGTTAACTCAATCCAGCTGATATTTCTTTCAGCCAAAATAACGGACAAGTTCTGCCATATTGCTTCTCCTTTAGTTAGATAAATAATGTGTTTGTTCCATGTAAATCATTTGCTTCGTATCTCACTTGAAGACTGTTGGACTTCATCAATTAAGTCATATTCTTTAAGAATATATTTGACGGTCAGTAATTTCGACTTCGAACAACCTAACAGCCCAATCAGTTTAGAATTAGAAAATACTAAGTAGACCGCTCCTTCTTCATCTATCCAACCACGATTGAGAGATAATTCTAAACGATCTTTTAAAATAGAATAAGCCACCTTTACTTCTAGTTTCATATCCATATATTTCTCATCCTCAAAAAGAATTTTAGGTAATTTGTAATACCGTTCTGAAGTTTGGTATTGATTTGCCGTGATTCGTTTCATAGCGCTCCTCCAAGTTCTTTGAGTATTAAATCTCCACTTGATTCCAATCGAACCAAGCCACTTTTTTCTAATTCAGCCATAAGAGAGATGGCTTCAACAATGTCAATTCCCATTTCACGTACTAAAAATGAAATGACAATATAGCGTGATGATTGTAATTCTTTTGTCATTTTCCCTCCAGAAAATAAAAAAACGGAAAGATTGTGAAATTCCTTTCCGTAACATAATAAATATCTGAACACCAAACTCAACACCAAAAAAATGTTTTTATTGATAATTATTGCTCAATCAAGCACTTATAACAATGTGAAAAATAAAAATCTGTACTCGCAAAAACCCTTGAACTTCAAGGGTTTTAAGCATTTATTCTACTTCACAATGTTTTATTATTTTAAATCTTCTAGACCAAGCATTGAATAGTAGCCATTGAGTTTTTTTCCTTTCGTAGCAAGGGTTTAGAGCCCCTATTTCATTTTACTATTGTTTGAACATAGAGAGTTTTCAAATGAATGGTGTTCAAACAGTTCTTATTTAATTACATAGAAATCTACTTTATATTATATCATGCCTTCTCTATTTTGTCCGATGATAGCCCTTCAAGCTCTCTGAATAGAAAAAGCGACTCTATAATATTTGTAGTAGGTAAATCCCCTATAGATATTATGGAGCCTATTTTGTTGTAGAAAAAGTTCCATAGAAAAAATCATATGGAATCATTACTTTTTATCACAAAACCACTCGATATCAAAGACTCAAATATCAAAAAAGAAAGGACGAAATTTATCCTTTCTAGATCTTAGCTGACTTCAACCTACTACAGTTGACAAAGAGCCCAAATTAATTTGATATTCCTAATCAATTTGTTCATATCTAATCCCAATCAACTATATGTTAATTATGATAATTTGTTCAATATCCTAGTGGGTATAAGAGAGCCACTCATTAATCATACTAGCGATTTCTTTGGGAGTTTCAGTAGAAAGCTCATGACTAACGTTTTCTAGAAGAATAGTATCAAAATAATCTGGCAATTCGTTTAAGGCTCCCTCTCTCCATGTAGCTTCATTAGGATAGCAAGGACTGATAAACAAAGTATCTCCCACTTCTCTCTTAAAAGCTTGGATTTTCCTCCGTAGGCTGAGTATCGCTTCTATATTTTCATAATTTATAGCTAACTCATATCTATTATACTCAGAGTTCCAGTGATAGGACTGTCTTACGGCTCTCTCCATATTTTCTGACCAATGCTTTGCTTCAGATTTTTCTTTAGAAATAAGAACATCTAAGTCCGAAATGATTTGAGATTTGATATAGTTTTTTGTCTCCTCTAACTCTGTATCTAAAGGTAAAATCTTATCTAAATCTAGATAGCCACCATCCAAAAGAATCAGTTTTGTCACTCCATAAAATTCCGATGCAAGATAACGCGCCAAATCTCCTCCAAGAGAATGACCTATCAGACAGATAGATTCTTCCTTTACAATCTCATTTTTAAACCATGATTTCAATTCTGTTTCATCTCGAAGATGCTTTTCATATGGATTTAGAAAATAGACTTGTGAATCTAGTTCTTGAAGAAAACCCTTGCTATGATAGACATTGCTTCCCAAACCGCCAATAAAATATTTTTTCATTCTCTACTTAATACTATGCTTATTCATCTTTTGTTCAAAGATAGTCGTGATAATCTGACGTAATTCTTCGCGTTCTTTTTCTGGGATCTCACCACTTGTTTGAGCTACAGCGTAGAGTTCAGGGTGTTCAATTGAAATGCGTTTAATAGTACGTGTCGTAGCATGTTTTCTGACGAAAAATGGGATTCGCTTAATCAAGTCTTGTGGTACTAGCGCAAGAATCTTCTCAGCAGTTTCCTTGTCACTAATCTTAGACGTCGTAAGCCCCTTCTTAATCATTTCCTGTTCTTTTTCTGTAAAATCTTTTAATTCCATTCGATTAGTCCTCCTATTTTCTTTAAGTTAAATTATATACCAATTGTAGCAAGACGACAAATAGTCTGTTTGTAAAAAGCTCTCTATACTACAATTTTCCTGTCACTCTTAATTGCTCTTTAATGAAAAATCACAAATCCTTTTGGAGAGATGACAAGCTGATTCTCTAATTCTTGGCAATTGCTTGCTAGTGCTACTGCTTCTTTCTCGACAATATAATCTTCTTTTGATTGGTTAAAGATAGCTTTAAGAATTTGTCCTTCATATTTCCACTCCAAGGCAACTACATCTTGTTTGATTTCTTGGAGACTATACTTGCCATGCGAAATGATTTCTGACGCGTGTTTGCGAATCTTTATCAGCCTCTTCATAAAGTTCAGCATGTCATTATCACTTGATACACGTTCCCAAGGCATACAACGACGACAATCTGGATCTGGACCGCCTGTCAAGGCTAACTCTGTTCCGTAATAGATGCAGGGTGTTCCCTTTTGTAAAAAGAGAAAGGCTAGGGCTGATTTAACCAGTTGAACGTCTTCATTTGCCGTCCACAAGATTCTCTCTGTATCATGAGAATCCAAGAGGTTAAACATAACCTCTGAAATCTGCTGTTTGTAATACATAGATTGGCCATTGATTTCATCGATGAATTGGTCTGTCTTTTTAATTCCTCGTAAGAAATACTCTTTGATGCTATCAGATAAAGGATAATTCATGACCGCATGGAACTCATCTCCATTTAGCCAAGGCTGAGACCTATGCCAGACTTCTCCTAAAATATAAAGATCAGGCTTTTTAGCTAAAACTGCCTTGCGAAAATCCCTCCAAAACTGATGGTCAATCTCATTAGCCACATCCAAACGCCAAGCATCGATATCAAACTCTTCAATCCAATAAGTCGCAACCTTTAAAAGATAATTCTTGACCTCTGGATTGGCTGTATTTAACTTAGGCATATAGTCCTCAAAACCAAAAGCATGATAAGGCAACTCTCTCTTGTTGGCTAGCTTTTCAGTCGTCACTGGGAATTGTTGGATATGGAACCAATCTTTATAAGCAGACTGCTCACCATTTTTAACAACATCTTGCCATTGAGGAGATTGCGAACCAATATGGTTAAATACCGCATCCAGCATGACTTTCATGCCACGCTGATGCGCTTGCTCCACCAGTTCCCGAAAGGTCTCCTTATTTCCAAAATGACGGTCAATTTCAAAGTAATCTGTCGTATTGTACTTATGATTGCTCGTAGATTCAAAGATAGGACAAAGATAAAGTCCAGTAATGCCCAAGTCTTGCAAATAATCCAGATGGTCTATAATCCCCTGTAAATCACCACCAAAGAAATCATCACTCTTAGGTGTGACAGATGAATCCCAGTCTAAAGTTCCTTCTGGGTTTAATCGAGCATTTCCATTGGAAAACCTCTCAGGAAATATCTGATACCATACCGTGTCTGAAACCCAGTCGGGAACCTGACAGGCATCAATCTCATGAAGATAAGGCAACTTAAAGCCATTTCCAATGGCATGAAGATTTTCTAGAGAATTGTCCACACAACCTTTATCGCCGTACAAAATGCTCTGGCCTTCTGTATCCGTGACTTCAAAGAGATACTGGATACGTGCAAAGTCAACGGACACTTCAACCTGCCAATAATCAAATAAGGCATCAGAAGTTATTTTGGACATTTCTTTTGTATCCTGATAAAACTCCTCCATAAAGATAAAAGGGTCACCATAATGCAAGTTGATGCTTTCAATGTCCCCTTTCTTAGTTCGAATCCGAATATGAAGTTTCTTATCCTTATAAAGATAGGCAAACTCCGACTCAGTCCTATGGTAAATAGCACTTAATTCCATCAATTTGTCTCCTTAAGTTCTAATTCAAATTTTACGCAAACGTTTTCATAATTGTGATTCTAGTATACTACTTTCGTATTTTATTTTCAAGGCTTGTCCGTAGATTCTAGTGGTTTGGTTCTATAAATAAAAAAGCAGCTAGTCTTACAACTTGCTACTTTTCAAATGATGATTTACAAATGTCTTTCCAGCCACTCAATTTTTTTAAAATCCTTATTGTTATTGTGCTCATTTCGATAAGAATCTTGGGAAGAAGCCTTGTAAATGCTTAAAAACTGTTCCAAACTTGGAACGCGAAAAGTGATGTTTTCGAGATGAATCAACTCTATATCCGATTCCGAAACTCCTGCAAAATCAGATAAAGAATCGATACTTCCGAATTCAACACTCAGACCATCTTTTTGGAATTCATGCTCATGAATATCTATTAAGGCGTAACCTAAGTGATTCATCACTTTCATTATCTTGTCCCAGTCATAGATTCTGAGATGGTCAGGAGCTTCCCAACCTCTAGAGTCACCAGGCACATGAATGTCAATGTCAGACGGCCCCCATTCTTCATTTGAACGGTATTCAAAACCCAAAGACCCCATGAGCGTCGGTGTGATTCCAACTTTGTTTAAATGAGAACAGATTGTTCGAAATTCATCAAATAGAGAATCCATTCCTCCTCCAATCGTTGATATAGAACTTAATTTCGTTGTGAATAATAAACTAATTTTTATTTTCTACTCTTTCGGTTTTGAAAATACTTCAATATGTTGGCCCAGTACCCTGATTTCTACAGGAAGGTTATCCGACTTATCGCCATCAACATCTGACTCTAATTCACTATCTGAAGAGATCTTAATATTACGTGCTCTGATATATTCGATATTATCATTTGCGACAACATCGCCTTTTAGTAAATCAGGAATGACGGATAATTTGGAGAATAGAGATGCGTCTTTTAAAATCAAAATGTTAGCATAGCCGTCCTTGTTTTCTTCAAAGATTTTTTTGTCAGCGAAGTAATTTGTCAAGAGAACCAAAACATGGCTTGCTTCACCAACATAATTTCCATTTTCTGTCTCAACCTTAATGTTAAAGACCTGATCCGTCATGACAGACTTCATAGTATTAACAGCATAGGCTAAAATACCGAATTTTGTCTTGTCCTCGATTTCAACATTGTGAATCGCCTCTGGAAGAGAACCGATACTAAAGATGTAACCAAAATAGTTATCATTTGCTTTACCAATATCAATCTTATTGGTTAAGTTAAAATCGAGTTCATCAATTGCGCCATCGATGTCTTGATTGATTTCCAACAGTTTAGTAATGAGATTACCCGTACCGCCTGGGATAATCCCTAACTTAGGAATGTAGTCTCTCTCAGCAATACCCGAAATAACTTCATTGACAGTCCCGTCTCCACCAAACACAACCACTGCATCGTACTGCTCACGAGAAGCTTCCTCAGCAAAATGTGTTGCATCCAGCGCCTTTTCGGTAATTTTGGTTTCCACGTGCTCAAAGTATTCTTTTGCTTTATTTTCCAGCTTATCTTTGTAATCCAAAGCCTTCTCGCCACCAGAAGTAGGGTTGATAATTAACATTGCTTTTTTCATTGATAATACTCCTTAATTTTTAAATAGAAATGTTAGCGTAGCTACATCCATCATTACATGTAATGCTATTATATAATGAAAATGCTGAAAAGAAAAATACGACGTACTGGAGATTGATTTATAAAAACATTGAAAAATTATTTAATAAGAATTTTTAGAATACAAAATATCGGTTGAGTAAAGATTAGAAGATTATATCAGACGACTAGCTTCTAAATATTGTCAATTAACTATCTAAAATAAAGAAACCATTTTATTAATCTGTTTGCCATTAAACCCAGCTTGCGCGAATATTTCTTTAAAAATTCCTTTTACCTCGTCCTCTTCCTTTTTCTTCCAATCCCCATGAAATTCATTCTCGATTCGGTAGCTTCTTTGAATAATCACTTTTACATGATTGATTAAAAATTCTTTAGCTAATTTATGTTCATTTTCTTGAAGAATATCTAAATTACTTTTTTTTAATGAATAAATGTTACCCCCATTAGGATATGAAATAATATTTTTTATGATTAAACTATTCTTGTCAAAACAATCTTCAAAATAGAAATCAGTGATGAATTTGTTTAAATCTTCACCCCAGTTTTCTTTAATCCAATTCCTCCAGTTTTGATGAGTACCAGGTGTATGACATTCAATTATCGTCTTCATTTTCCAAAGCCAGTTATCTGCTCCATCACTTCCAGGGGGGAAACTTTCCACCACTGGCATCATATTTCCACACCAATAGTAAACAATAGCAAAAGCTTTAAAATAAGGTTTCAAATCATGTGGTATCTCTAAATTACCTTTTAATATCCCGTCTTTTATCTCTTTACCACCTTTTAAACTAGTTTCGACACTTGCAATTCTTTCACAAGGTAGCTTAATTGAAGTAAGGATGTCAGCCGTAAGTGCAATACCTTTCGATTTATTGACAAGCAAATGAGCTCCCTTATATCCTGATTTTGATTTTTCTTTGTATTCTTCAATCTCTTTATTATTCTTTAATTTATTATATTCATTAACTGAGTTTTGAAACTGAATAATCTCCCAATCATCTTCCTCATAAAAAGGATACCTCTTATAAAAATCCATTGCCTTTTTACGTACTTCAAATTCACAAGTAACATTATCACTATCTGTAATATCTACTTTATTAATAAATTCATTTACTTGTATCATAAAATATCCTCCAAATTTTTAATTATATAAATCCGTTTAAAAAGACAAATAGATGTGTGTAAATCTACACTAGCTCACTATTTACTCCGTCTTCATAAAAAATATCCTTGACTTGCTCAAAATTGCTTAAAATGATTGTCGCTTACTTTAAACTTAGATACTGTTGTAATTCAGCTAAGCGAACAGCAATCAAATCAAAAGGTTTTAAATCCTCTAAATTATAAAACAAGACATGTATAATAGCTAGTTAAAAATTCAGATTTTCAAAACAAAGGCACTTCTATTGAACTACCTTCCCATACTCTTTTATTTTATCAGCATATTCAGTCAAAAGATTTTTTGAATAAATTTTTTCATTACTTGAATTTCTAACTTCTTTCCAAAGAATAGATGCAACTTTTAACTTGTTTGAGTAGTTACGACTATTTTCGTCTGCACAGAAGTCCTTTAAAAATTGGTTCCATTGACAAACCAAATGATCATACTTGGCATAATCTGAATTTCCATAATAAACTTTTAGCATATCTTGGATTGTAAAACTCAAATCATTTTCTCTTTTTACTTTTCTCCAAGCAGTCGCCATATCGGCAGTAAACTTAAAGGGCGAAACATCTGTTAAAGTTGAGAAATATTCTCTAAAGTCTGCATTAAAGGAGAATCCACATTCAAGTAAGGGCGTATCTAAGGCAACGACTTCTACTTGTTTCTTTTTCCTTTTTATTGATGATTTTTTAATCAAATTCCCCTTAAAGTACTGCTCAATAATATGATTGAGTTCTTGTTTAGTACCCCTATATTCAAGCCCTAATGACTTGCATATCTGTGAAAGTTCATCACGGTACCAATAGTATTTATTGAACTCATCAAAGGATGCGATTTTATCAAACTCAGGTCTGCTTTCTATCAATATAACACCTCCTTAAAACCAATTTAGGTTGTCATATCAAAATAATGGAGTTTTAGTTTCATTGTTTTGACGTTTAACTTCGTTTCACTAACAAACTTACACATTCAACGGTTCGGACTTACCGTATCATCCGTGAAAAAACAATCCTCACAAAATAAAGAAAAAACCTTCGTTTTGATATTGTTCCATTCGTAAACAGAACCGACAATATCTCCAATAATTGCTCCGAGCATAAGATACCTCCTTGTGACATATCAGATTTATTACACATTCCCAATGGTTAACTCTTTAAAAATGGTGCCACCAAATCAATCCACTCTTGAGGCAGGTAAGCTGACAAATAGCCGTGATTATAGCCCTTTGCTTCATACAAAATTGTATTTGCATGTAGCTGATGAAATAATTTCGCTGATTTTTTCACACAGTTCAATTCTTTTTCACCATAGATATACAGAACTTGAGCTTTGCTAGCAGAAATCATATCTTTCAGCTTGTAATGCCCCATATAGGTTTTGTAAATGGTCACCAATGTTTTAACAGGTGTCCTTGGCAGATCCTCCAAATAATAAGCTTTTATTTCCTCTGGATAAGCCAGTTTAGGATAGAGTTTGTTCATCATGCTTAACTGAAGTTTGCAAGAGAATTTATTGAACATCAGTTTACCAAATAGAGACACTAGAAAGATGCTGATTTTAGCTAACCTTGGTTGAGGAATACAGAGGCTTCCATCTATGATGGCCTTCTCAGCAATTTCACTGTCTAAAGACAAAAGCTCCATGGCAATTTGACCACCAAGTGAAACACCACCGATTGCAAACAATTTCCCACCATAGTTTGCTTTGATATAGTCTAGAATCTCCAAAGCAGAATCTTCAGTAGAAACATAATCAAGTTGATATTCCTCGCCGTGGCCATTCAAAGTGGGTAGAATAATACGATATTCTTCTGACAAGATTCGTGCTTGACGAAGATAATTCCACCAAGAACTTCCACCACCATGTATCAGTAAAATAGGAGGCAAATTCTTATCACCAAATTCATGGAATTTCATGTTTAAACTCCTTACTGTAGAACTTTCACTAGCTACACCCATGTTTAATCAGCTCGTACAAGCAGTGATACCGCCTCAACATGTGCTGAGAGCTTTCTTCTATACTAATAGACGAAAGGGTGTGAAAATGATTTTTAAATGATACTGTGGAACGGAACAGTAGCCCTAGTATTGACTACTGTCGTTTCTATTCATATTGGCTATTCTAGGACTGAGATGAAAAAATCTATAAATGCTCAGAATAAAATTGAACCCGCAAATCTCCCCAAAACAATGGTGAGTCATGTACTTGTATTATTCCGAAAAAATACACCTCTGGTGCAGTGAGACAAATTGGTGTATCTTATAGTGGCTTCGTAGATGAAAGCTATACTCTACTATCACTCTTTGATGATGTAGAACAAATTGAAAAAGATAATAGACTTCAGACAGCTATTGATGTTGTCAGAGAACAGTTTGGTTTTTTAGCCATACAAAAAGGAACCGTCCTAACTGAAGGTTCCAGAAATATTGAACGCAGTAAACTTATCGGTGGTCATTCCGCGGGTGGATTGGAGGGATTAAAATGAAACAAGAAAAAAATACAGTACAATTTTCAGAAATCCGTAGCAAAGGATGTAATGATATTGAAATGCTTGAAAGATTTTTACATGGAATCGTTGAAACAGCAACTTCAAAACTTCGTCAGAGAAAACTCAAAACAACTGAAATATCGATACGACTAGTACATGCTAAATCTGAAAACCGATTACCATTGGAATTTACATTTAGCATTAAGCCAACAAGCTCATCTGTGATAATCTATACTGAGGTAATCAATCGCTTTAAAGAATGTTACACAGGTGGGGGAATTCAAGGTTTTACGATTCAATTTGATAAAAATACCCTTGCCTCTGCATAGAAAGGATTTGATATGATTGACCGTTCATATTTACCATTTCAATCAGCAAGAGAGTACCAGGATACAAAGATGCAAAAATGGATGGGCTTTTTCCTATCTGAACATGCATCAGCACTCTCTGATGATACAAACAAAGTAACGTACATGTCTGACTTATCACTAGAGAAGAAATTATTACTCCTCAGTCAAGTATACGCCGGGCAGCTACGCACACGCATTCAAGTGATTGAAAAAAACAAGCGTGTTTCCTACACTGGAACAATACCAAGTCTGACCAAAGATTTCATTTTGATAAAAACTACAACAGGTCACATCAATTTGAAATTAAAAGACATTATTAGTATTGAACTTGTCGAGGAGGTGCTCTATGAATCAGCTTGAGTTTCAGCGTAATCACCTACAAATGGACTATTATAGCGAGAGCTACCAAGATTTTGAACGTGACTTCTACCGCTACTCTAACATGAATATTCCATTGACCTTCCTAACTGATGATATCCTAAAAACAATGGCGACTTCACGTAAGAATTACTTTGTCCTCAATAAGGAAAAGTCCAGAGATAACCGCGATCACTTCTTCATATTTGAAGTAAGTACCGTAGATGAGAATCCGCTAATCTATCATTATACATATAAGAAAACTACAATATATTTAGCAGAAAAATAGGAGCAGTTCAATTGACTGTTCCTATTTTTAATATTCATAAAATCTAAAGTCTTTATACTCTTTAACAATGGAGTCGCCAACCAGAACAGACTATACTGACCAGCGACTACCTTAAATTTAATGTTTCAGATTTATTTTCTTATCTCTAATTTCATAAACTACATCTGCTACATTTTCGAGTAATCGTTTATCGTGGGTGATAAACACGATAGTTCCGGTGTACTCCTTCATTAGTATTTCCAAAGCCTCTAAACTTGGTATGTCAAGGAAGTTACTGGGTTCATCCATTATTAGGATGTTATATCTACCCATGAGCATTTTAGCAAGCAACAATTTTATAATTTCTCCACCGCTTAAAACAGATAAACTTTTTCCAATATCGTTCTGTTTGAACCCCATAGATGCTAGCACTGAACGAATTTCTGATATATTGTAGTCACAATCCTTCTGCATAAACTCCATAACATTCTGATTACTGTTGTACTTGTAACCATTCTGTGCAAAGTAACCTATTTTTGCCTTAGGCGAAATAGAAATTCCTTCTTCATGGTTTAAGATCATTTGGATTAAAGTTGTTTTTCCGATTCCATTACCACCAGTTAACGCCACTTTTGCTCCTAACGGAATTTGAAAAGATGCATTTTCAAACAGAGCCTTATCCCCAAATACTTTATTAATTTCTGCACCGACTATAGGGTATGGATTATGGAGCTCCAATGCTTTACTTTGCCTGAAACGAATTCTGCGAATGCCTTCCGGAGCTTCTACTTTTCCTAAGGCCGCAATCCTGTGCTCTAGGGTTTTAGCAGCATTATACATCTTTTTTTCCTTACTTCCTATTGATTTTTGATGAGCTAAACGCCCTCCGTCTTCAGTACTTTTTTTCTTTGAAGAACCTTTTGCCTTCTGTTCTATTTTACGAGCCTGTTTTCGCTTTTCCTCCGCAGCCCTTTCCAATCGGGCACGTTCCGCAATAAATTGTTCGTATTCTGCAGCTTGGCTCTTACGTTCTTCCTCTTTCTGACGAAGATAATCAGAATAGTTTCCCCAATACTCAGTGATTTTGCCATCTTTCAGTTCCCATATTTTATCTACTATTTCATCAAGAAAATAGCGGTCATGGCTAATAACTAACAGTGCACCTGTAAAATATTTTAGCTGTCCTATTAGAAAATCAATTCCTTCACGGTCTAAATGGCTCGTAGGTTCATCCGCTAAAATACCATGAACCTGTGCCGATAAGGCCTGTGCTATTTTAAGCCTTGTTTCTTCACCACCGCTCATAGTCTGTATATTTAATTGCTCAACACCTAGCTTGCCTACAAGTGCAAAATCTTTTTCCTCCTGCAGAGTTACTTCGTCCAACTGGGGAATATAGGCAAGTTCACCCAGACGATTCATTTTACATCCTGGGGGAGTTAATTCTCCTAAAAGTACCCTGAGTAAAGTGCTTTTTCCAGCACCATTTGCTCCTACTAAACCAATACGGTCATAATCATATACTTCTAATTCATTTATATCTAAAACATCGCGTCCTTTGAATTCCACACGAATGTCTTTTGCTTTTAATATTAATTCCATAACATTTCCTCCTGTCTATAATCGCATGCTTTCATTTGCTTGTATGCAGGGAAAACCCTGCGATTTTAGCAGGAAGAGTTACATGAAAATAAGATACATAAATATTCCTCCAATATTGTTTATTTTAAATCTAATTTTCTAACCTCAGTTATCATTTGGCAAACTATAGCAATGCCAATAATTAAAATACCTGATAGTAAAAACCAATGATTTACACCGATTTTATCAGCAAAGAATCCAGAAAGAATTAACCCAATTGGCATAGCAAGTGACATGATACTTCCGATCAAAGAAAATACACGTCCTAAATATTCAGGCTTAATTTTCTCCTGAAAAAGAGCTGTTTGCACACCGCTATAAAATGGCACCGAAAGCCCCATTATTGCACAGCAAACTACGAATATTACAAATCCATTTGGAGGAAGTATTCCCGAAACGGCTAAACTGGTCCCCATTATAAAAAATGAACTTGTTATTAGTAATACATGCTTTTCGAAGCCCCCTAATCTTCCTAATAATAAGCCTCCTGCTAGCATCCCAAATGCAAAGGAAATTTCCGTAATAGAAATATGCACAGGCGTTCCATTAAAGTGTTCCATGCTTATTAAAGGAAATAGTGCATTGATTGGCATATAAACAAAAGTATATAGTGTTCCTAAGAGTAATAAGGCAAACAATCCTTTGTTTTGTCTCAGAACCACAACTCCTTCTTTCATCTCCCTTATGAAATTTGGTTCTAAACTTTGCACTTGATTACCCAGCTTAGGTATACGTACAATTGCTACCGTAATAGATGCAATCACAGCACCCAATACGTCGATGGCAATAATAGCATTTAAATCCCAAACGGAGTATAAGAGTGCTGCAACTGCCGGACTAACAATATAGCTTATAGACTGCAAAGACTGACTATAGCCTGCGCATTTCGTTAGCTGTTCTTCTGGTACTAAAAGTGGTGTAACCGCATTGAGTGCTGGGGTATGAAAAGCTGTTCCAATGCTACGGATAAACAATACTATCATAATCATCCAGACAGGTAGCTCCATACAGAATGCAACAATAGCAAGCACTGCACCAGCTGCTGCGATAATTAAATCGGCACCAATCATTATCTTCTTCCTATCATGACGATCCACTAGCACACCAATGGCAGGTCCCAAAATCGCATAGGGTAAAAAACCTACTAATGAAGCCATAGACAAGACCATCGCAGATCCTGTTTTTTCTGTAAGGTAAAAAATAATCGCCATTTGCAGGATGGCACTAGTGATTAATGATACTGCTTGCCCTGCCCATATTGCATAAAATTTTCGTTTCCAATTGTTGTATTTTTCCATTTATATTATCTCCTGCATATTATTTTGCTTGAATTTCTATTTTGAATAGCATTCTAGGCAATAAAAAATGCAGGCCAAACCCCACAATGTGGCTTTTGGTCTGCATACATACAATTTGGAAACATTCATATTAAAGACATAGTTAAATAAAGGTATAGTTAAATAACCAATATCCTCACCGTAACTAATGAATGCTCAATATCGTATAAATAAGCACAACAAAAAAGCCTATCATCGGGTATAGATTCTGCTTTTTTTATTGCCAGCTTATCTTAAACGCATTGAGGCTGTCATAGTTTCGGTTCCTCCTACATCTTTGTTTATATCAATTTATAGTATAACACAACAAGATGATATGTTCAATATAAAAGTTATGGAATGAGACTCATACTTCCAATTCGATGCCAGATTTAAAGGATATGACGAAGTTTTCTTCATAGACTGTAACGCTCTGGATTATCTTCCTTAGTAGCAAGCGATTAGCTTTCACAAAATCTTCTGTTTGTAGTTTTAAAAATTCATCAGGATTTTCTAACTCAACCTCAAAATATTTCATTTTACATTCCCTCATTTCATTTATTGATAAATTGAGTTTGCAAAAAAGAGTGGACAATTTTTGTCTACTCTTAACCTTTAAAATAGTTTTTTTTAATCGATTTGAAGTTGCCTAAATTATTACTTATTCGGTAAAATGAAGTATTGCTTTCAACAGATTTCCTTCAACTACACTTCACTTGATTCAAACAAGGTGGGTACATTTCTATTCCCACAAACTCCTTGTCAATGGAAACAAACACGTACCCACAGGGTAAATGGAAATAGAAACTGATAATTTCTAGCTATCACTTCTACTCATTCCAAAAATTTTCTCACTCTGATACTTACCCACCATAAAGCAAAAAGCCTTGCAATCAAGGCTTTCATTATCCCTTTCGTTCAAAGGTTTCTAAGCTTTTACGAGCAGAGCGACACACTCAGCGGTTCGCTATCTCCGTTCTGTCTGCGTGCTAGCACTTGTCAATCACGGACAGCTATCGCATGGGCGGAAGTAAATGCTAATCTTCGTCGTTTTACTCCTTGACTAGCAAACTTACCGCCTCAACATGGTGCGTCTGTGGACCTCAAAAGGTTCAGGGAACCTTTTGAGGTTTAACTGCGTTTCACTAACAAACTCACACACTCCACGTGTGGAGTTAGTCAACATCTATATTATATAACGAAAGTGATAGAGTTGTTGTTTAAAATTAAACTTTAGAATGAAAATATTTAAAAAAAGTAGATCACTTTTAGAAGTGTCCTACTTGTATTATTTTTATTTAAAAAGGGATAAATCCTTAACAAAAGGGGTGTACTCCCGCGCCTTCGGGAAGGAAAAAAAGAAATGGCGCAAAATCAAGGTTTTATTTTTGAAATTTACCAGAAAATACCCTTAATGAAAGTAACGTAGTTCTTGTTGATGGTCATAGTGTGTTCTATTGATGCACGTTCAACGGTTACTAGATTTAGGTTAAAATCGTTAAAGCCCATATCATAGTTTAAAAAAGCGATTATACAAAAACTTGTATATCGCTCTGTTTGTTCACTTACTTTGACAAAGTGGAGGTATCTATCCTCAAGGTCCTCAATGCATTCCATACTGCCAGTAGCGTTACACCAACATCTGCAAAGATTGCCTCCCACATATTAGAAATTCCCAATCCACTTAGAACCAAGAAAATTAGTTTAACTACAATAGCCAAGGTCATGTTTTGCCGAGCTATTCTGACTGTCTTTTTAGCCAGTCGAATGACTTGAGGAAGTTTTCCAAGGTCATCATCCATCAGTACAACATCTGCTGATTCAATGGCTGCGTCCGAACCTAGCCCTCCCATAGCAATACCAACATCTGCCCTAGCAAGAACCGGTGCATCATTCACTCCATCTCCAACAAAGGCAACAGCCTGCTGAGACTGAGTCAGAATTTCCTCAAATGTACTCACCTTATCCTGAGGCAAGCAATCTCCAAATGCATCATTGAAGGCAAATTGCTGTGCAAATTCATCAACCACTGCCTGACGATCACCTGAAAGGAGAACCGTTTTTTTAATTCCGACCGCCTGTAAATCCTTCAAGGCCTCGATGCTCGTCTCCTTCACTTGGTCTGTGATAAGGAAATAGCCTAAAAAGTGACTGTCCTCTGCCAAATAGAGAACTGTTCCTGTGCTGTCAATAGCTGGATAAGCAATCCCTTGAACTTCCATTAATCTAGCATTCCCAAGATAGAGCTGTCTGCCATCTATCCTACCGGACATGCCCTGCCCTGGTAGCTCGGTAATCTGACTCACCCTATTCTCGTCCACTTCCTGTCCATAGGCTGTTCGAATCGAGTTTGCGATTGGATGATTGGAATAGCTTTCCAAATGGGCAGCGAGGTACAGAATATTATCCTCGATACCTTCTGCGTTGACAACGGTATCTACCGCAAAGATACCTTTTGTAATTGTCCCCGTCTTATCAAATACGACCGTATCCAACTTGGCAAGAGCCTCTAAATAATTTCCACCTTTCACTAAGACACCTAATTTAGATGCTCCCCCTAGCCCGCCAAAGAAACTCATTGGTACCGAAACCGCAAGAGCACAAGGGCAAGAAATGACTAAAAAGGTAAGTGCCCGATAAAGCCAAGTCGACCACTCCCCTAAACCAAGCAAGGGAGGCAGGCTTGCAAGCAGAAAAGCGATTCCGACAACCACTGGTGTATACACACGCGAAAAACGTGTGATCATCCGTTCCGTCTCCGCTTTTTTATTGCTTGCATTTTCAACTAATTCCAAAATTTTGTTGACCGTTGATTGCGAAAAAGTCTTTCTCACTTCAATTACCAATGGACTAGTCAAATTGATCACACCACTTGTAATGTCCTCACCAACGCCAATTTCCCTAGGCAGTGATTCTCCTGTCAAGGCTGACGTATCCAGAATAGAACGACCTTTTCTGACCAGACCATCTAGGGGCACCTTCTCCCCAGGCTTAACTAAAATATGGTCCGCAACCCTTACTGTTTCAGGGTCTACTTGAACGGCTTCTCCCCCCTCTAGTCTCCAAGCCTTAACCGACCGAATATCCATCAATTGTGCAATGGACTGACGAGATTGAGAGGTGGCCTTGTCTTGGAAATACTCCCCAATCTGATAAAAAAGCATGACGGCTACTGCCTCTGGAAATTCTCCCAAGAGAAAGGCTCCTAAGGTCGCGATACTCATCAAAAAGTTTTCATCAAAAATATTGCCACGTTGAATATTTTGAACCATCTTGATAAGAACCTTATGACCGATAATGATATATAGGGTCAGATAATAGACCAGACGAATCCAGAAATACTCCTCTGGCAGGAAAAAGCCGAAGGCAAATAGAATCGTAACAGCAAGTAGCAGCTCTTTCGCCCAATCTCGTTTTTCTGGAAGTGCCTCTTCCTTTTTCTCACTGATCACTTCGATTCCAGGTTCAATAGCATCTACTAAGTCAATAATTTCCTTATCTATCCCATCTTCGCTTTTTGTTTCCAAAGTCAGCTTTTGAGCTATCAGATTGACAGTGGCAGATTCTACCTGCTCCAATTGATTGACAGCACGTTCAATCTTAGCAGCACAATTGCCACAGTCAATTCCCCGAAGTACATACTCTTTCTTCATGTTTTTCCTCCTTCAAATGCTTCAGTGTCAAAGACAAGACTGATGCGACATGATTATCCGCAAGTTCATAATAGGTCATCTTTCCTTTTTTCTCCCCCTTGACCAATTGGCAGTCCCGCAGATAGCGTAGTTGGTGAGAAATAGCAGATTTGGTCATCTGTAACGCAATCGCTAAGTCTCCGACACAAATTGTTTTTTGCCGTACTGCTTGTAAAATCCGCAAACGAGTTGGATCAGAAATCGCCTTAAAAAAATTGGACATATTTAGCAATGTAACGGTATCAAACTCCGTCTCATGGACCCCTTGAATTAAATCTGGATTACAAGCTGTTAAACACTGTGACATATTTTGTATTCCTCCTATCCTAAAGTTGTATCAAGTAACATCATAATTAGAAATCCGTCCATAAACTCACCTGTTGCAATATCGGTATTCTTGTGTTCTTGAGCACCTGGCACAAGTTTTTCCACTACAACATAAATCATGGCTCCTGCCGCAAATGAGAGAGCATAAGATAGTAGCTGGGGCATAGACATAACAGCATAGGCCCCTAAAACAACTGCAATCGGCTCAACAATCGCTGACATGGCGCCATAGTAGAAAGCTGATTTCCTACTTCGCCCTTCTGCCCGTAGCGGCAAGGACAAGGCAGAGCCTTCTGGAATATTTTGGATACCAATTCACAAGGCTAATCCAAGGGCACTCATCCACGTAAAGGAAAGTCCAGTTGTGGCATTTGCCACACCAACTGCTAAGCCCTCTGGTATATTATGAATCACTACCGCCAGATAAAGCAGCATGGTCTTTGATAAGGGTCTTTGGGGATTCAAAATCCCTTCCTTATCACTCATCTGTTGATTCAAATGCAGGTGGGGAACCAAATAATCAATAAAGCGGATAATTAAGCCCCCGACAATAAAAACCAACAGCCGTCGGCAACCAGTAAAATCTGTTTGCAGCCATTGACTGGCTATAGCCAAATGAAAGGACAAGCAAAGACCAGACTGCAGCTGCCGTCATAATACCCGCTGCCAAGCCCATCATCATATCCATGAATTTTTGATGAATGGTTTTGACAAAAAAGACCAAACTAGCACCGATAATGGTACAAAACAGGTGAATAAGCCAGCTAATAAAGCTTGCATTACTGGTGATAGAGATGAAAAAAATGACATCTTATACCTCAATAATCGATAATAGTTGAGCAACTGTTCAACTATTACCATTATAGTTGAACAGTTGCTCAATTGTCAAGGAAGAAAGTAAAAAAGCTATGAGAAATCCCCATAGCTAGGTGGGTATGTTTATTCCCATTACCTCCTAGTCTATGGAAACAAACACATACCTATAGGGTATTCTACTCACTCTGATACCTATCCTACCATATAAGAAAAATAGTTCCACAAACCATCATAGTGATATCTGAAAATAAAAAAGGGGGGCCAAAACTATTCCCACAGACACCTCACATGCAGGAACATTTTGAACCTCCACTGAGTATGTGGAAATAAATTTCAGACATTACTGCTATCAATAATACTATCTCAACTCAGACTGTTAGATTTATACTTCACTCAAAATTCAAAAAAGGCTTAATATCAAGCCTTTTGTAAACCCTGAAACGGTAGACTATATCTTTTTCTCCAGTAGTCCCAAAACCTCGATATGTGCTTACATCTTGCTTTTCCTTCTACAAATTGACTAAAGTTAAATTTGGAGTATTAGAGGAACTGAAATATCCTATTTCTAACCTATAGTTATGCCTATTCGGTTCGAGTTTCAACTAAGTATATTCCCCATTCAGCTAATTCTACAGGCAAATCATAAACAGTTTTTCCATTACTTTCATAGATTTCAGAGATTCCTGGTGAAGTCTTAGAAAAAGTTCCCCAAGCTGTCACTAGTTCTTCTACAAATTGAATATTATGAGGTTCAAAAAAGTCATTAAATTTCGATAGTTCTTTACTATAAATTGTCACAACATTATAGCTATCAAGCATGATCTCATCATGACTTTTATGCCCACCAAATCCAAACTTACTTAGTCCATCATTAACAAGTAAATCACCGTATCTAATCAACAGTGCTAGGCATTCCTCTCTTGAACAACCATCAATATAATAAACATCCTTATGAGATTCCTTGATAATATTCTTTTCTATCACTTTTTCTCTATCAATACTGACAGGCAATTCCAAAATAAAAAACAAGGGCTCATCATGAATCGCAATAAAGTGTTGAAAAACCTCTAATATTTTTTCTGCGTGTACATTCGCCATCAAATGATGTTCAGTTAACTTTGTAAATGATTCAAACAGGTTTTCTACCAAGCTAACTTGGTGACCTTTTACTAAATTCAACATTATGCGTCCTCCAGAGAATTTAAACAATATCCACATTTATAATCTCATTATACCATTAACCCACTAAAAAGACTGTAACTTCCCAGTAACAGTCTCTTATAAATCTACCTCAGTTCCTTCAAGGAAAGTTACTACAATTTGTCCAGCTTCTGAAATACTGATGTGGTCGAGAACTCGATTCATGATAACTCCATCAAATTTATCTAAATCTAGTATCTGATACATCTGCTTTGCATAGTGCTTATGGAGAAGATTTGCTCCCTGCTCTAGCTTTTGCCACTTAGCTACCACATCAGATCTATGTTCTTGAGCAGTCTAATAAATCTTCTAAAAATTAAAACTCAAACTATGTTAAGAAATTCGGCTCTATAATATTTGTAGTGGGTAAATCCCCTATAGATATTATGGAGCCTATTTTAGGGTAGAAAAAAAGTCCCATATGACCTATAATGAAAAGCGATCAAACAACTCATTAGAAAGAATCATATGGAACAATTACATTTTATCACAAAACTACTAGACATTAAAGACCCTAATATTCAAATTATAGATATCATCAATAGGGATACACACAAAGAAATCATCGCCAAACTGGACTACGATGCTCCATCTTGTCCTTATTGTGGAAGTCAAATGAAAAAATATGACTTTCAAAAACCTTCTAAGATTCCTTACCTCAAAACGACTGGTATGCCTACTAGAATTCTATTTAGAAAGCGTCGTTTCAAGTGCTATCATTGCTCGAAAATGATGGTCGCCGAGACCTCACTCGTCAAGAAGAATCATCAAATTCCTCGTATTATCAACCAAAAGATTGCGCAAAAGTTAATTGAAAAGACTTCTATGACCGATATTGCCCATCAGCTTTCCATTTCAACTTCAACTGTCATTCGAAAGCTCAATGATTTCCACTTTAAGCATGATTTTTCTCGTCTTCCTGAGATTATGTCCTGGGACGAGTATGCCTTTACTAAGGGAAAGATGAGTTTCATTGCACAAGATTTTGATAATCTCAACATCATCACTGTTCTTAAGGGTAGAACACAAGCTGTCATTCGTGATCACTTTCTTAAATATGATAGAGCCGTCCGATGTCGCACCAAAATCATTACTATGGATATGTTTAGTCCTTACTATGACTTGGCTAAACATCTTTTTCCGTATGCCAAAATCGTTCTAGATCGCTTCCACATTGTACAACATCTTAGCCGTGCTATGAGTCGTGTGCGTGTTCAAATCATGAATCAGTTTGAGCGAAAATCTCATGAATACAAGGCTATCAAGCGCTACTGGAAACTCATTCAACAGGATAGCCGTAAACTCAGTGATAAGCGATTTTATCGCCCTACTTTTCGTATGCACTTAACCAATAAAGAGATTCTAGACAAGCATTTGAACTATTCAGAAGACTTGAAACATCACTATCATCTCTATCAGCTCTTGCTTTTTCACTTTCAGAATAAGGATCCGGAGAAATTTTTCGGGCTCATTGAGGACAATCTAAATCAGGCTCATCCTCTCTTTCAGACTGTATTTAAAACCTTCCTCAAGGATAAAGAAAAGATTGTCAATGCCCTTCAATTACCCTATTCTAATGCCAAATTGGAGGCCACCAATAATCTCATTAAACTTATCAAACGCAATGCATTTGGTTTTCGAAACTTTGAAAATTTCAAAAAACGGATTTTTATAGCTCTGAACATTAAAAAAGAAAGGACGAAATTTGTCCTTTCTCGAGCTTAGCTTTTCTTCAACCCACTACAGTTGACAAAGAGCCAGAAATTCATCAACAACATCTGAAAATTTCCACAAGACTAAATCTTGCCTAAGTTTCATATATAAGAGGGGACACATTCATTCCCATAAAGCCATGCTCATTGGTAATGAATGTATCCCCTATGGGTAATTGGAAATAAAAACTCACTAACACCACCTATCGGACCAAGACACTCAACTGCTGCTCTAAGTCTGATACTTCCTCATATATCACAAAAAGCCTTACAATAAAATTGATTCATACCAAGCTTTCTAGGCTTTTACGAGCAAAGCTACACACTCGACGTGTAGTGATAGCTTTCTTCTATACTAATAGACGAAAGAGAAAAAAAGTGATTTTAGAATTATACTGTAGAAATAAATATTAACTTTAGTAATGACTAACTTTCTAAAATATCTTCAATAAGCGGTTCTATCCTCTGGATAATAAATCAGAAATTCTGAACTGCATGTAAACTCTATACAATTCAAGGTACTTCAGGAATCAAACATCTTCAACACTATTTTCAACTTACCTAGATATATAAAATAAGGAGGAAAGTTTATTAACCTTCCCCCTTATGACCTTTTGAAAACCTCTTTCAAGGATTTCACGCCGTCGTGGCACTAAAATATAACGTAGATTATTTTATCATAACCAGCAACTTTTTGCAACACTTACTTGCCAATTCTGTTAAAAAAATTTTTATTAACATCAAACTTCAATAGTAACATATTTTTTAAATAATAAGATTGAATAGCTCGATCAATCCTTTTAAGGGAGAATCTATTAAAAGAATTTAAAATTTTTAAACCTTGATAAAACTTTAAAACTCTATTATTCCTTTTAGGAGTAAGTAACAAATCAGAGATAAAAAGTCTATTGATTAGAATACTATTTCCCGTCCTATATCTGGTTATGAGACCAAAGTGTGCCAATTGGTTTCTCAACTCACGTAGTATTTCACAAGCGTTAATAAATTTCTCCCGACTCCCACTAATAGAGGAATCAAATCCCATCTCACTCATAATTTTATTTTGTATAGCAATGTCTAATCCTTGAAATAAAACCAGCAAGTCATTTAACATTAGTGTATCAATAATAACCCAAAGCGGAGGATTTTTATAGCTAGAAATATATGGATATTTTATTTTACAGAAGTCAGAATAAGATAATTCAAAAAATCTTCCCTCTATGTTATTAATTTGAATTGTCACATTCGTAGAACCACTTAATGAAGAAATATTACTAGGAGTATTAGAAGCTTTTACTGAAAATTTCCCTCGGTATTGATTTTTTTTAAGATCATCAACTATTCCATCAAAATCACCTTCTAGGTTGTAATATACATCTCGGTTACGAGTATGAAAGGTACTAATATTACCTGTAAATGTTACATCTTTAATCTTAGCTGAAATAGTATGCACTCTAAAAAAAGAATGCGTTTTTTTATTATCCCCATGAGTATAAAAATATTCTGTAAAAGAGTTTCGATTGTGCGCTGTCGGTAGCACATAACAATTGATATCTAAATACTTCAAGTTAGAAGCAATACCACCATTGCAATGTGCTTTTGAAAATTCGTATGCAATTCTCGACTTTAGTTCAACCTCAATTTTTTCGATTTCTTGAAACAAGTACTTAGCTATATTTCTATCCAATGTGTATATTCTCTCAAAATCTTTGAAAGAGACTCTTTTCATATATTTTTTAGGATTAGAGGTCTCCAAAAAAATAGTTTCAAAACCATTTATAGAATTAAAATAATTTTTCTGCTGAATAAAACTAACCATCCCTGGCTCATCAGTAATCTTCAAATTCCTGTCACGTTGAATCAAAATCTGCTCTTCAATAGTCTTAAACTCTTTTTCTCTAGTCATATTTTATTATCCATCTGCAATATCTTTGATTATATCATATTTTTGAAAATATAACTATCAAATATAAAAGCCTTAATAGTTATTTTTCTTGTTTACTTTCAAAGTCATTCAACAATTTCAGTATACCACAAAAACGCAAAATAGGCTGTAACGAAAATGATTTCCCGCTGTTATTACAGCCTTTCTTTTTCTGTAACTGTACCTCAGTTCCCTCTGTGAAGGGTACTCTAATTTTCCCATCCTCTTAAATGCTGATGTGGTCTAGAAGTTGATTCATCATAACTCCTTCAAATTTATCTAAATCTATTATCTGATATATCTGCTTAGTATAGTCCTTATGAAGAAGATTTGTTGCTTGCTCTAGCAAAATAAAAATTACTTGATACCTCTCATCATAGATTTTATAAATTCCAAATAATCGTAATCCACCTGCTTGTCGTCACGATGCAAACCGATATATATTATCAGCTACTGTTCCTTTTTTAAACGTTGGATAGAATTTGTTTATGTAGTAGGTGAAAGTTTTGACATCAATGCTACAGCCCCGTTATAATGCATCTTTGGGACTCAAAAGGTTTGGGAAGTTCAAAGCTCCAGTGGAGCTTTGAAGCCTTCGCTTTGAAATGAAAAAGCGAGAGATTTAGCTACGTTTCACTAACAAACTCACACACTCGACGTGGTGCGTTTGTGGGACTCAAAAGGTTTGGGGAACCTTTTGAGGATTAACTACGTTTCTCTAACAAGCTTACACACTCCACATGGTGCGTTTGAGGAAAAAGATCAACCGGCTGGACTTTCTTCAACTCGTATCCCAATTCTTGGTAGAGTTTGATATCACGCGCCATGGTGGCGACATTACATGAGATATAGGCGATGCGGTCTGCTCCTGTTTGGCTACTTGCCTTGATAAAGCTTTCGGTTAAGCCCTTGCGTGGAGGATCAACCAAGATAACGGTTGGTTGAATTCCTTCCTTGAGCCAGTTCTTCATGGCATTTTCAGCTGTATCACAGACATAGTTGGCATTTGAAATATTGTTCAGTTGAGCATTCTTCTTGCTATTCTCAACCGCTTCTGGAATCACTTCAACACCATAAACTTCTTTGACATGTTTCGCAACAGAGAGGCCAATCGTCCCGATACCAGAATAGGCATCAATGACCACATCATCTGATTTTAATGCTGCAAAGTCAATAGATGTTTGATAAAGTTTTTCAGCCATTTCAGTATTGACTTGGTAAAAAGCGGGTCCAGCGATTTGGTAGTCATTTCCCAACATCTGGTCAGTGATAAAGTCTTGTCCATAAAGTGTGCGCCATTCCTTACCAAAAATCGCATTAGTGTTCTGGTCGTTAATGTTTTGCATGACAGACACAATCTCCGGGAACTGCTTGATTAGTTGTTCAATCAATTGCTCAACACGAAAAATTTTGGGACGAGTTGTTACCAAAATAACCATAATTTGACCTGAATAGTGTCCGCGACGCACCACAAGATTCCGAATCAAGCCAGCTTGTTCCTTTTCATCATAAGGTTTCAAATCATAACGACGGAGCAAGTCGCGTAGGCCTACTACTACCTCGTCAATTACGGAATCTTGGATAAAGAAATCTTCTAGAGGCATGAGGTCGTGGGAATTCTTACGGAAAAATCCAGTTTCCAAGACACCATTCACTCGACGAACAGGGACCTGTGCCTTGTTGCGATACTTGACTGGGTTTTCCATACCCAAAGTTTCAGCAACCTCTACATCAGCAATTCCAGCAATCTTGTAAAGACTGTCCTTGACTTGCTTGGTTTTAAACTTGAGCTGTTCTGGATAGGCAAAATGACCTAAATCAGCGATTCCTGAACGCAGGTAAGCCAAATCTAGATCTTGATTACGGTGTGGCGACTGGACTAGATATTCTTCAACTTTCCCAAAACCAACCTTTTTATTGATCTTGAGGACACGCATGAGGATTTTTTCACTTGGTAAAGCATTCTCTACAAAAAAGACCAAACCATCCACCTTGGCAACTCCTGCGCCTTCATGGGTCAAGTCAACAATTTCAACTTCTACAATATCATTTTTCTTTAACATTCTCTTCTCTTTCTATTGGCCGACAAAAAAGACGGCAACGTTACGGTTACCATCTATTATACCATGAAATTTGTAATCAGATTCTCTTTATCTATGCTAGTTCATTTCTTTAAAGGCTGCTTCTGCATCCGCGTTGCTGATAACACCAAATTGTATCTTTCCAATCTTTCCTTGACTGTCAATCAGGTATTCTGTAGGAATGCTTCGGATTTGATAAGCTTGGAAGGTGGTTGCTTTTGTGTCATAAAGAACTGGGATATCCTTATAACCTTGATCTTGGAACCATTGTGGGAATTGCTCAACAGTTTTTTCACCTTGAATTCCTGGCGCAATGACACTAAGAATTTCAAAATCGCGATCTGGTTTCGCCGCTAGTTCCATCAACTCAGGCATACTTTTCTTACATGGACCACACCAGGAAGCCCAAAACTTCAAATAGACTTTTTTACCCTTATAATCCGATAACTTAACTTCTTTACCATCCATGGATTGCAAGGTGAAGTCTGGAGCATCTTTTCCAACAGCAATTTGTTGTACAGTCGTTTGTTGTTTTGGCTGTTGTGCTGCTTGAGTCTTTTTAGTTTCTTCCTCACCACAGGCCATCAATACAACTAATGACAAGAGGCTTAAGCCAGTAAATATTACTTTTTTCATTTGTTCTCCTTTATTCAAAAATTCCAGCTAGAACATTTACTTGTCCTAATAGTAACAAAATTCCCATTAAAATAATGAGGAAACCACCAATTTTCTTCAGTAGCATCATATGACGTTTAATTTTACTAAAATAAGGCATTACTACACCTGAAGCTAGAGCCAAGACCAAGAAAGGAATGGCCATCCCTAAAGTGTAAATCAAGGTATAGATAGCACCTTGCCAAGCGCCATTGCCCCCAGAAGCCGCAAGCGCTAAAACAGAACTCAAAACTGGACCAATACAAGGCGTCCAACCAAAGCTAAAGGTAATACCGAGTAAAAAGGCCGACCAATAACGATTGGCTTCTGATTTCTTAAAAGTAAAGCTTTTTTGAACCTCTAATTTCTTAAAATGAAAAATTTCCATCTGGTGAAGGCCCAAAATAATGATAATCGTACCCATGGTATAGCGAAACCAATTGGCATAGAGAATATTACCAAAGTAACCAGCACCAAATCCTAGAATAAAGAAAATGAGTGAAATACCTGCGATAAAGCAAAGCGTTCGAATCAAACCTGACCAAGCAACTTTTCTCCCAAACAAGGAAAAACTTTTTGCACTTTCCTGATCATCCAGCAAAATTCCAGCATAAACTGGCAGAAGAGGAAAAATACAGGGAGAAAAGAAGGACAGGACACCTGCTAAAAAAACGGAGATTGAAAATATTAGCGTTTCCAATAAAGAACCAACTTTCTTAAGAATTTAAAACTATTGTACTATAAATATTAAAATTTGTATCAAGTTTGCTACGGTTAACTGTTTTTGTCATTATATTATATGAAACAAACCCTGTAATAGTAACACTATGTTTTCTAAAACATTGTTAGAAATTGATTTGAATTTCTCAATCAAGTTGTTCGGTTTTTTCATTTCACTATAGATAAAAGAAAAAGATTGAAGAAATTTGTCCAAGCCGACTTTTTCTTCAATCTACTTTTACTTATTTTAATAAGTTCCTTCTTCACCTTGACTAGTCAAGATAACAGGACCATCTTTCGTAATCACGAATTGGTGTTCATACTGACATGACAATCCACCGTCAATGGTCTTATGGGCCCAACCAGTTTTCATATCTGTATCGATTTCCCAGTCACCTGTATTGATCATTGGTTCAATGGTTAAGACCATTCCTTCACGAAGACGAAGTCCACGACCAGCAATACCATAGTTAGGAACCATTGGTTCTTCGTGCATGGTTGGGCCAACACCATGACCAACCAAATCACGCACTACACCGTAACCACGGCTTTCAGCGTATTCTTGAATAGCCGCACCGATATCACCGATACGATTTCCAACAACAGCTTGTTCAATCCCCTTGTACATAGCTTCTTTAGTTACATCCATCAGATTTTTCACTTCTTCGGACGGTGTACCTACAGCATAAGCCCAACATGAATCTGCAAGACCACCAGAATAGCTCTGAGTGTATTTCTTCATTTGCTCCACATTGTTGAAGTTTAATTTTGAGACATTCAGATCAGATTTAGCAATAGGACCTCCCAAAACCATATCAACTTTGAGCAAATCACCATCTTTCAAAATATAGTGACGAGGGAAGGCATGAGCCACTTCATCATTAAGAGAGCAGCAGGTAGCATAAGGATAGTCCATCATTGCACCGTCAACCCCAATCTGAAGCGGAAGGAAATTTTCTTCCTTACAACGACGGCGGACGTATTCTTCAACTTCCCACATATCTACGCCTGGCTTAATCAAATCACGTAAGCCGATATGAATACTTGCTAAAAAATCACCGGCCTTATCCATAGCTTCAATTTCACGAGCTGATTTTAATGTTATCATTTTTTCTCCTAGTTTCTAATTAATTTTAACAGTCACATTTGCTTTTGAAACAATCTGATGACCATGATAAATATCGTAATCAATAATAGCTGATCGTCTAGTATGATGGATGATGCGTGCTTGAATGCGCAGTATATCATCTATCTGAACAGCCTGCAAAAAGTAGATCAGCATTTGTTCGATGATGAGATTGCGACCACTATTCACAACTAAATCTTGGGTCATATGAGTCAGTATCTCTGCCAATACACCATTAGCCAAAACTCCGTTTTTCTCAAGCATAAAGGGTTCCACTGTAATGACGACTTCATCATGGTGATAAGAAAGTTTTTGACCAATCTGCTCAGAAAAAGTAGGTAGAGCCGAAACTTGGGAACGGCTCATTTTCTCCATGACATCTCGTCGTGTCACAACTCCAAGCAAGGTTTGATTATTCCGAACAACCGGTACCATTTCAAAGTCTTCAGCAATCATCCGTTGACTCACATTGGCAATATTTGTCGATAATCCAACTAAAAATAGACTACGAGACATGACCTTATCAATTGTGGTACTTGGTGACTTATCACCCGCATCTCTCATAGTAACAACCCCAACAACGACCTGATGTTGATTGATAACAGGGAAACGACTGCTACGATTCTTACGTACCAAGTCCAAATAATCTTTAACAGTGTCGGTCTCTCTCAGAAAACCATATTCATGACTTGGACGATAAAGCTTCTCAACTGTCAAAATATCAGTCTTGATTTGGACATTTGACAAGGCTTTATTGATCATGGTCGCGACGGTGAATGTGTCATGTTTGCTTCTCAGAACCGGAATCCCTTTTTGATTGGCCAGTTTAAGTACATCATCATGAACCTGAAATCCCCCTGTAACCAGAACTGCATTTTCATTTTCCAAGGCTAGCAACTGAATACGGGTTCGGTCTCCGACAATCAAGAGCCCCCCATCGTGAAGGTAAGACAAGATATTTTGTTCAGTCATGGCACCAATTGAAAACTTACTAAATTCTCTCTCTAAACCTTCTTTCCCAGCCAAAACCTCAGAAGAAGTCACTTCTGCAATTTCAGCAAAAGTTAATCTTTCAATAGCAACTTTCTGGGATTTGACGCGGATTGTTCCACTTCTAGGACGGGTCTCCACAATTCCACGGTTTTCAGCTTCCTTGATAGCGCGATAGGCCGTTCCATCACTGACTCCCAGATGGTTGGAAATACTACGAACACTGACCCTTTTACCTACTGGTAATTCCTCCAAATAGCTTAGAATTTCCTGATGCTTACTCATTGAATTCTCCTTTTACATACCGAAATTCAAGATAATCCCGCATTTTTCTTGTGTAGCGATCACTTCCCTTAAACTGACGGAACAAACTAAATCCAGACTTAAGAGCAACTCTTTGGCTAGCTTCATTTTCAAGGTGGGTAATGATAGATAATTGTTTTAAGCCAAATTCCTCAAAAGAAAGCTGACAAATTTTTCTAACAACCTCTGTCATAAATCCTTGCGACCAAGCATCTTTTCTCAAAAAATAGCCAAGCTCAGCTTCTTTTTTGATTTCATCTAACTTCTCAAATTTAATAGAACCAATCATTTGTTGATTTTTCTGGTCACAAATAGCCCACACTCCCAAAGGGGACTTCATAAAGTAATTGGCCAGTGCATATTGACTTTCTTCTAGACTTGCCTGAGTTGGGAAAATAAATTGTAAATTTTCAGGATTTGAGGATATCTCATGGAAGTCTTGACTATCACTAAAAAAGAAAGGACGCAAATACAAGCGATCCGTTTCAAAAAAAGAAAACATTGCTAATTTGGTCCAAATATTCATAAACACCTCTACGGTTTAATCCTCAACAAGTGTAATATCCGCTCCTAGATTACGTAATTTTTCAATAATATCAGAATAACCACGTAAGATAAACTCGATATTGGTAATTTCAGTTTTACCTTCAGCCATAAGCCCAGCAATGACTAGTGCAGCCCCAGCTCGTAGGTCAGTCGCTTTAACACTGGCCCCACGCAAATCACGTCCACCTGTGTACAAAATATGACCATTTGTTGTCGAAATGTCCGCATCCATCTTTGCTAGTTCAAAAACATGATTTACACGTTTTTCGTAAATCGTATCGACAATTGTACCACGACCATTCGTTCTTAATAAAAGAGGGGTAATCGGTTGTTGCAAATCAGTTGCAAAGCCTGGGTAAGGAGCTGTCTTAATATTGATTGCTTTCAAATTAGACTGCTCTTCGACAAAAATGCTGTCTTCAGATACAGTCATTCTCACTCCCATTTCTTCCAGCTTAGCAATAAATCCTTCTAGGTGTTCGTAAAGAACATTATTTATACGAATCCCCTTGCCAACTGCAGCAGCTAAAGAAATATATGTTCCAGCTTCGATACGGTCTGGAATCACCTGATGACGGGTTCCATGCAATCTTTCAACACCATCAATAATGATGATATTAGTTCCTGCACCGCGGATATGGGCTCCCATATTATTCAAGAGGGTAGCTACATCAATAATTTCAGGTTCACGGGCTGCATTTTCAATAATGGTACGACCATTCGCTTTAACCGCAGCAATCATCGTATTGATCGTTGCCCCTACACTAACCGTGTCCATGTAAATACTTGCACCATGAAGTCCTGTATCTTTAGCAGATAACTTCATGTTATCTCCCTCGTAGCTAACAGTGGCACCCATAGCTTCAAAAGCCTTAAGGTGTAGGTCAATCGGACGAGGACCAAGATCACATCCTCCCGGTAAACCAACTGTCGCTTCACCAAAACGGCCTAAGAGGCTCCCATAAAAATAGTAAGATGCACGAAGACTGTTAATTTTACCATAAGGCATTGGAATATTTTGAACACCTCTTGGATCAATCTCCAAGACATCGTCATAACGCTTAACAGTAGCTCCCATCAATTCCATGATTTCGACAAGACTGGCTACATCCGAAATATCTGGAACACAATCCAAAGTCACCACATCATCAGCCAATATGATAGCTGGAATTAAGGCCACAACGCTATTTTTAGCACCACTAATAGTGATTTCACCTTGTAGTGGTAATCCACCATTGATAACAATTTTTCTCATTCTAAGTTTTTAATACTCTTTCAAGATTTCTAATAAGGTCTTTAAAATAAATTATATCATAAATGCAACCTTTTTTCCATCCTTTTCACTTTTATTGGAGATAGTAAGTAATAAATAGGATTAAGTTGAAAGGGTGAGTCCATATTTTATGAAACATCTTTTGATACTAAAAAATCCTAAATTAAGAATTATAAAATACCCCAAAAATTAGATTTTCTCTATCTAACTTTTGGGGTATCGTTCAACTATAGAAATAATAGTCTTTTTGGGGGTTAATACTATGCAGAAATCAAAAACAACTCATGTCTGTGTCACCTTACAGATAATTTACTACTGACCTTCTCATCTCTATATTCAATTGCAAATAGTCGTATTTAGTTGACTCAGAACAAACTTCCGAGTTTTTTTATTAAGCATTGGAAGTGAGTTCTTTTTGATTCTCGTTCAGCAGGTTTTAAGACTTGTCCTATCCAGATAATATCTTGTCTGCAACCCACAATGACTAACAAATAGCTTTTCTTTACTCTACTACCGCTTCAGCAATTTCTTCACAGCTAATGCCAGCAAAGTAGCGTGTAATATCAATGGTTTCTAGCGCTTTGAGGACATCTTTGCGTTCGTATTTCACCCCACGAAGGATATCTTCTACAGCCGCAACGTCTTCGATACCAAAGAAATCCCCATAAATTTTGATGTCTTGGATTTTTGATTCGACGACATTAGCAAAGACTTCCACCTTACCACTAGTGAATTTTGTTCCACGACGGACGTTAAATTCAGGTGATTTACCATAGTTCCAGTCCCAAGTTCCAAACTTGGTATCCTTGATACGATTGATTTCAGCCAATTCTTCTTCAGAAAAAACGTATTCTGTCATCTCTGGATACTCTTTTTTCATGTATTCCAAGAGTAAATCACGGAATTCTTCAACCGTGATTTTTTCTGGCAATTCATTGACAATATTGGTGACACGAGCACGGACGGATTTGACACCTTTTGACTCAAATTTATCCTTTGAAACCTTGAGGGCATTAGCAAGGACTGATAAATCAACGTCAAAGAGCAAGCAACCGTGGTGCATGATACGACCGTTGATATAGGCTTGAGCATTGCCACAGAATTTCTTTCCATCAATCTCAAGGTCATTACGGCCTGTGAACTCAGCTTTAACCCCAAGTTGAGCCAGGGTATTGATAACTGGAGTTGAGAAGCTCTTGAAGTCAAAAGCCTTGTTTTCATCTTCTTTTGAAATGATCGTGTAGTTGAGGTTATTTAAATCGTGGTAAACAGCTCCACCACCACTGATACGGCGGACCACCTCAATACCATTTTCTCGAACATAATCACGGTTGATTTCTTCGATGGTATTCTGGTGACGACCAACAATGATAGAAGGCTTGTTAATCCAAAGTAGGAAGATTTGATCCTCATCCAAAAGGTGTTTAAAGGCATATTCTTCCAAGGCGATATTAAAAGCGGTGTCGTTTGAATGATTGATAATGTATTTCATGAGATACCTTCTTATACGATAGAGACTGGAAATAACCTTCCAGTCTAATCTATCTTTCTTTTATTTTTTCTTAGGTGAATGGATAGCCATTCCTAGAACATCCGCAAATGCTTCGTACATCACTTCAGAGTAGGTTGGGTGTCCGTGGATAGTCTTCAGCATTTCTTCAACAGTGATTTCCATTTCGATAATGCTTGACGCTTCGTTGATCAATTCTGCAGCTGCAGGACCGATGATATGGACACCAAGGATTTCTCCGTATTTCTTATCTGCAATGACTTTTACGAAACCTTGAGCAGCATCCGATGCAATAGCACGACCGTTAGCAGCAAAGTTGAACTTACCAATGGCAACATCGTATTTCTCACGGGCTTGTTCTTCTGTCAAACCTACTGCTGCTACTTCAGGAAGAGTGTAGATAGCTGCTGGAGTCAAATTCAATTTGGCAACAGCATGATTTCCTTTAAGAGCATTTTCTGCGGCAACTTCACCCATACGGAAAGCTGCGTGAGCCAACATCTTCGTACCGTTGATGTCACCTGGTGCGTAAATACCTGGAACAGAAGTTTCCATGTATTCGTTGACCTTGATGCGTCCACGATCCAATTCAAACTCAACTTCGCCAATACCTTCAAGGTCTGGCACACGACCGATTGAAAGAAGAGCTTTGCTTGCGATGATATCGTCTTTTCCTTCAACCTTGATACGAAGTTGACCATTTTCCTCGATGATTTCTTGAAGTTTAGTACCAGTCAAGATGGTCATACCTTTACGCTCAAGAATCAAGCGAAGGTTCTTAGAAACTTCAGCGTCCATAGCTGGGACGATACGGTCCATCATTTCGATAACAGTTACTTTTGAGCCAAATGTCATGAAGGCCTGACCGAGTTCTATACCGACAACTCCACCACCGATGATAACAAGGCTTTCTGGCACTTCATTCATTTCAAGAATATCGTCACTGGTCATCACAAGTGGAGATTCCATACCAGGGACGTTGATCTTGCTGACTTTTGAACCACCGGCAAGGATGATTTTCTTGGTTTCAAGCAATTCAGAACCATTTACCAAGACATTCTTGTCTTTAGTAATGGTACCAATACCCTTATGTACTGCTACACCATAACTACGAAGAAGACCTGCAACACCACCGACAAGGGTATTGACAACCTTAGACTTAGTTTCAAGGAGTTTGTCCATATCTACAGTGAAGTTTGGATTTTCGATTACGATACCACGGTTTGCAGCATGACCGATGTTTTCGATGATTTCAGCGTTGTGAAGATAGGTCTTGGTTGGAATACAACCACGGTTCAAGCAGGTTCCACCAAGTTCAGATTTCTCAACAAGGGCAACCTTACCACCGAGTTGGGCAGCTTTAATGGCTGCAACATAACCAGCAGGACCTCCACCAATCACAACGATATCAAAAGCATCATCGCTCTTACCATCATCGTTTGAGGCACTTGCTGCAGGTGCAGGGCTAGCTTCTGGCGCTGCTGCTCCAGCTGTTGGGATATTTTCCCCTTCTTCACCAAGGTAACCGATAACTTCCGTTACAGGGACAGTTTCACCATCTCCTTTGAGGATAGCGATCAAGTAACCGTCTTCTTCTGCTTCCAATTCCATGCTGACTTTATCAGTCATGATTTCCAAAAGGATTTCTCCTTCTTTTACAAATTCTCCGACTTTTTTATTCCATTGGACGATTTGTCCTTCTGTCATATCCACGCCGGCTTTTGGCATAATTACTTCTAAGGCCATGTCTTCCTTCCTTTATCTATATCTTAAAAATGAATACTCTTGTTCTTAAATCAACATTGAGATTGGATTTTCAATCAATTCTTTCAAGTCTTTCATGAACTTAGCACCAGCCATACCATCTACGACACGGTGGTCAATTGTTAAACCAAGACTCATGATTGGGCGAATCACAATTTCACCATTGACGACAACTGGCTTCTCGATTGTCGAACTGACACCAAGGATAGCTGAGTTTGGTTGGTTGATGATCGGACCAAAGGACTGAACACCAAACATTCCCAAGTTACTGATAGTAAATGTTGAATTTTGCAGTTCGCTTGGAGCTAATTTACCATCCAAGGTACGACCAATCACATCTTTAAAGGCTACAACCAACTCTGAAAGAGTCATCTTCTCAGCATTGTAAACAACAGGCGTCATCAATCCATTATCCATCCCAACTGCCATCGCAAGATTGACGTAGTTGTGTGTGATAATGGTCTTGCCATCTTCTGTTAATGAAGCGTTAATATAAGGATGCTTCATCAAGGTTTTCACAACAGCAAGTGAAAGAAGGTCTGTTACAGTAGTCTTCTTCCCAGTTACTTCCATGATTGGCTCAAGAACCTTCTTACGAAGAGCCAACATTTCAGTCATATCAACTTCATAGTTGAGAGTAAAGGTTGGCGCAGTCAAGTAAGATTCAACCATGCGTTGGGCAATAACCTTACGCATTGGTGTCATTGGAATACGCTCGATTTCACCGTATGGTGTTACGTTATTAGGGACTTCTTCCACTTTTTCAATCTGAGCAGGAGACTTGATAGTGTCGTTTTCAATATTTTCAGGAAGCAAGGCCAAAACATCCTTCTTCATGATTTTACCACGATGACCAGTTCCTTGGATTTCCTGCCAAGCAATGTTATGTTCGAGGGCAATTCGTTTTGCAAGTGGCGAAATGCGAACCACGTTTGTGTCTTTATAAGTTTCCACGTCTTCTTTGTGGACACGACCGTTTGCACCTGAGCCAGAAACGTCGTAGAGGTTGATCCCTAAATCATCCGCTAACTTTCTAGCCGCAGGAGTCGCTCTTAGCTTGTCATCAGCCATGACCTCTCCAATTCTATACTAAGATATTAAGGACGCAGAGGACAATGAAAAAATAGGAGATTGACGATGTGTTCGATGAACACAAGAAAATCTATCTTTTTTTCGCAGACCTCCGTCCGAATTCAACTCTACAAGCAACTTGGATACAACACGTATCTCAAGTTGCTAAAGTTAAAAACAACCGTTATTTTACATAATTTATCTTATGTAGTCCTATTCTTTGTTATAAGTTTTTCGGATTGCATCTTTGATGCTTTCAACGGTTGGAATCATTGCATTTTCTAGGTTTTGTGCATAAGGCATCGGCACATCTTCTCCTGCGCAACGACGAATTGGTGCATCTAGATAGTCAAATGCTTCTGATTCTGAAATAATAGCTGAAATCTCTCCGATATAGCCGCTTGTTTTGTGGGCATCGTTGACCAGAACAACCTTACCAGTCTTCTTAACTGAGTTAATGATGATATCCTTATCAAGCGGAACAAGGGTACGTGGGTCAACAATTTCAACTGAAATTCCTTCTTCTGCTAATTCTTCAGCAGCTTGAACCACACGGCGAAGCATTTTTCCATAAGTAACAACTGTTACATCCGTACCTTCACGTTTGATTTCCCCAACTCCAAGTGGAATCGTGTAGTCTGGATCAACTGGCACTTCCCCTTTTTGGTTAAATTCTGACTTATACTCAAGAATGATAACAGGGTTGTTATCACGGATAGAAGACTTAAGCAATCCTTTCATATCCGCAGGTGTACCTGGTGCCACAACCTTAAGACCAGGAATGTGAGTAAACCAAGACTCTAGTGATTGCGAGTGCTGGGCGGCAGAACCAACTCCGTTACCAGCTGCACAACGGACAGTCATTGGAACCTGACCTTTACCACCAAACATGTAACGTGTTTTCGCAGCTTGGTTGACGATATTGTCCATGGCAATAACCGAGAAGTCCATGAAGGTCATATCAACGATTGGACGAAGTCCTGTCATGGCTGCTCCTGCTGCTGCTCCCGAGATGGCAGCTTCAGAAATTGGACAGTCACGAACACGTTCTGGACCAAATTCTTCAAGCATTCCAACAGAAGTTCCGAAGTCTCCTCCGAAGACACCAACGTCTTCTCCCATCAAGAACACATTTTCATCGCGACGCATTTCCTCAGACATAGCAAGGATAATGGTGTCACGGAAGGACATTGTTTTTGTTTCCATTTTATCTCTTTCTCCTTAGTCTGCGTAAATATCTTCAAATGCTGATTCAAGTGGTGGGAATGGACTTTCCTCTGCAAATTTAACAGAAGCTTCTACTGCTTCCTTTACTTGCGCTTGGATTTCTTCCAATTCTTCGGCACTTGCAATGTTATTTTCAACGAGATAGTTACGAAGGTTTTCGATTGGGTCTTTTTGTTTCCACAATTCAACTTCTTCACGTGTACGATATTTACCAGGGTCAGATGATGAGTGACCAAGCCAGCGGTAAGTTACACTTTCAATCAAGACTGGACCATTACCACTGCGAACATGATCTACAGCTTTCTTAAATCCTTCATAGACGTCGATGACATTGTTACCGTCTTCGATGAACATTCCAGGAATTCCATAAGCGGCGCTACGTTGATGGATATGTTCTACATTAGTCATTTTCTTGATATCCGCAGAGATACCGTAACCGTTGTTAATGCAATAGAAAATGACTGGCAGGTTCCAGATAGAAGCCATGTTCACTGCTTCGTGGAAAACACCTTCATTGGTCGCACCATCTCCAAAGAAGCAGACAACGATTTTACCGGTATTTTGCATTTGCTGACTGAGGGCTGCACCAACAGCGATTCCCATACCACCACCTACGATACCATTGGCACCAAGGTTACCAGCATCAAGGTCAGCAATATGCATAGAACCACCTTTTCCTTTACAGGTTCCAGTGTATTTACCAAGGATTTCAGCCATCATTCCGTTGAGGTCAATCCCTTTGGCAATAGCTTGCCCGTGACCACGGTGGTTGGATGTGATCAGATCATCTGGATTGAGAGCCAACATAGCACCCACGTTAGCGGCTTCTTCTCCAACAGAAAAGTGCGTCATTCCTGGCACTTTCCCTTTCTTTACTAATTGCGCAATTTTTAAGTCCATGCGACGGATTTCTTCCATCTTACGGAACATTTCTAGCAAAAGATTTTTATCTAAAGTTGACATCTTCTTGCCTTTCTAACTTTCTTCTTACCTTACTATTTTACCGTTTTTGGAAAATACTGTCAAAGTTTTTTCGAGAAAATTTCACAAAATAAAAAAGAAAACCCCATGAGAACAAGGGATTTTCTCGCTAATAATATTTTTTCACAAACTTTTTATCGTTTAAATTTTGCTAAAGATTCAAATCTCTTCATAATCACAGTTAAACGCCAACGATAGAGCGCCCCACTCACAATCAGACTAATAATCAAACCAATCCAATATGAATAAGCGCCAAAATCTGTTAGGGAATCAAATACCATAGCTACTGGGAGTGTCACCCCCCAGTAACCAACCAAACCAAGGTAAAAAGGAATAACGGTATCCTTATACCCCCGTAAAATTCCCTGAAGCGGTGCCGCAAAGGTATCTGCTAACTGGAAGAAGAGGCTGTAAGTCAAAAAACGTGCTGTCAAATCGATAAATTCTGGGTCGTTCCCATAAAGACTAGCCACATTTCCCCTAAAAATGTAAAGGAAAGATAAGGTGAAGGCCGCAAAAATAAGGGCTGTCCATCTTCCTAGACCAATATAGGTTTTCGCATCATCAAATCGCTTGGCTCCCACTTCATAAGACACGACTATCGCCATAGCCGATGAGATACTCATAGGAAAGGCGTACATGAGACTTGAAAAGTTCATGGCTGACTGGTGGCTAGCGATAATCAAGGACGAGAACTTAGCCATAATCAAGCCAACCACGGAAAAGATAGCTACTTCCGCAAAGACAGTTCCCCCAATAGGCAGACCTAAACGAACTCCTTCCTTGATTTTATCTATATTAAGTGGAATGCGTTTCTCAAGATGTAGGGCTTTGAGCTTCTCCTGCTTAAATAGAACTAGAATAGAAATTCCCAGCAAGACCCAGTAGGCCAAGGATGTTCCTAAACCAGCACCAGCACCTCCCAGTTCTGGAACACCAAAGGCCCCGTAAATCAAGAGATAGTTAAATCCACTATTGAGAGGAAGTAACAAAAGCATGAGGTACATGGACAGTTTGGTCAATCCCAGTGCATCCAGCAAGGAACGAATGACACTAAAGAGCAACAAGGGGATAATCCCGATAGATAAAAACCAGAGATAGCGAACCGCTATTGCTGCCACTGGTGATTCTAGTCCGATATGGTTCAAGACAGGAGGTGCCAGGAAAAGTACTAGTCCCAGCAAGACCACAGATAGACCCAAGGCCAGATAGATGAACTGGTAAAAATCAGACGCAACCTCTTCCTTTTTACCTCGACCAAGATGGTGACCAATGATAGGCACCAAGGCTGACACAATCCCTGTTAGGAATGTAAAGAAGGGGTTCCAGATACTGGTTGCCATAGACACACCAGCCAAGTCCATGGTGTTGTATTGACCAGTCATAGTCGTATCAACAAAGGAGGCAGAATAATTGGCAAATTGATAAATCAGAATAGGGAAAAATATCTTTAAAAATAAGATAAACTTGTCTTTAAAATGATGGGTTTGGTACATATAGACGCTCTATTCTTTTGGTTTACAGAGCAGACTCCCACCTAGTTTTGATAGACAATTTGTCCCTTACAGATGGTATATTTAACCTGCCCTTTTAAGGTTTCACCAATGAATGGTGAATTGGTTGCTTTCGAAGCAAAATGGGAGTCCACAAGTCGGTCAGCCTTAGCATCAAAAATAGTGATGTCCGCTGGACCATTCTCAGCTAAATAACCTGCTTCAAAGTTGTAAAGCTTGGCTGGGTTGTATGTCATCTTTTCAAGTAATTCCATCAAGCTTAACTCACCAGCTTCCACCAAATAAGTCAATCCAAGGGAAAGAGATGTTTCTAAGCCAGTCATGCCAGATGGTGCTTTGGTAATATCTTCGACATTTTTCTCATCCGCATGGTGAGGTGCGTGGTCAGTCGCGATAACTGTGATGATGCCTGATTTAAGGCCTTCGATAACGGCACGACGGTCTGATTCCAAACGAAGCGGCGGATTCATCTTAGCATTGCTACCTTGAGTCAAAAGGAGCGCTTCTGTCTTAGAAAAATGCTGTGGCGCTACTTCTGCTGTGACTTGCGCACCCAAACCTTGAGCAAACTCCACTACTTTAACACTTTCTTCCTTAGACAAATGCTGAATATGAACATGGGCTTTGGTTGCATAGGCAATCATGACATCACGCGCCATCATAGCATACTCAGCTACCCCAGTCGCACCACAGATATGGAAATGTTTTTTAGCAATATTTTCGTTAAATCCAAGAATCCCATTCAAACCTGGATCTTCCTCATGGAGACTAATAAAGGTATTAAGCTTTTTAGCTTCCTCCATGGCTTCCTTGACAACTTTACTGCTTTCAAGTGGAATGCCATCATCTGAAAAACCAACCGCTCCAGCTTCTAAGAGTGATTTAAAGTCAGTCAAATCTTGCCCATTAAAGTTTTTAGTAATGGTCGCAACCGTCTTAACATTAATCTTCTCTTTGGCAGCTGACTGGAGAACTTCTTGCAAAGTCTCTACGTCCGAAATGGTTGGACTAGTGTTAGCCATCATGACGACAGTTGTAAAACCACCTGCAGCGGCAGCTAGGGCACCAGTATGGATATCCTCCTTGTGGGTTTGACCAGGTTCACGGAAATGGACATGGATATCGACCAAACCAGGAGCAACTACAAGACCAGTAGCATCAAGTACCTCTGCTCCTTCTTCCTTGATCTCAGGCGCAATTTTGACAATTTTCCCATCTTGAACTAAGACATCACACACTTGATCCAAACCAGATCTGGGATCCATTACACGACCATTTTTGATTAGTAGCATCTGCTTTCTCCTTTATTCATAGAAATCAACTTGGGTATCCAACAATTTATCCCCATCATAAACAAACTTAGCTGAAAAGAAGGGTTTATCCTCTAAAAGCCACTCAACAAAGGTATGGTCACCTTCCCAAGTCGGCTTGCTCAAAACTTCGTCATAGGGAACCCATTCCAGCGTTCCCTCGTTGCAGTCAATCAAGTCGCCCTCAAACTCCGTCACCTTAAAAACATAGGTGTACCAGTCTAAATCTGGTGTAAATTCAGGAAAAGTGATGACACCTTTTAAAACTGGCTTGGCTTTGAGCCCTGTTTCCTCGAGGATTTCACGCGCCGCGCATTCCTGAGGTGTCTCTCCTCGCTCTAGCTTACCACCCACACCAATCCATTTCCCTTCATGAACATCATTAGGTTTCTTATTACGGTGGAGCATGAGCAGTTCCTTCCCGTTATCAATGTAGCAAATTGTCGCTAACTGAGGCATATTTTCTCCTTATCTAAGCCAATCGATTGGCTCTTGTCCTGTCTCTTTTAAGAATGCATTGGCCTTGGAAAAAGGCTTGGAACCCCAAAATCCTCTATAAACCGACAAAGGACTGGGATGGGCTGATTCGATAACCAAGTGATGAGGATTGGTAACTAAGGCCTTCTTCTTGCGTGCGTAGGCTCCCCAGAGTACAAAAACGACTGGTCTATCTAGATGATTGACCACCTGAATCACAGCATCAGTAAAAGGCTCCCATATCTGACCGGCATGACCATTGGCCTGTCCAGCAGGAACCGTCAAACAAGCATTAAGAAGCAAGACTCCTTGTTCAGCCCAAGCTGTCAAATCATGAGATTTCTTAACCCCGATATCATCTGACAATTCTTTCAATATATTTTGCAAGGATGGTGGAGCTGGGATAGAGTCCGGTACAGAAAAACTCAAGCCCTGCGCTTGACTTGGCCCGTGATAGGGGTCTTGCCCTAGAATAACCACCTTAACTTCTTCAAGCGGTGTTGTCAAGAGAGCCTGAAAAACCTTTTCCTTAGGTGGATAAATAGTCCCCTGAGCATAGACCTGCTCCATAAACTGATTGATTTTCCCAAAATAACCCTCAGGTAATTGCTCCTTAATCAAAGCATGCCAAGACGAGTGTTCCATAGCCAACTCCTTCATTTTTACTGCCTCTATTATAGCAAAAAGTGGCTATGGAAACCACTTTTTACAGTTTATCTAAGCAATCCAGCAAGTCTTGATAAGAATGGACTTCATAAGTCGGCTGGGCTTGTGTGTGATTTTTGAGGTGATGAGGATTGTACCAGATCGTGTCAATTCCAGCATTTTTGCCACCTTGAATGTCGGCTGTTAGGGAATCTCCAATCATCAGAGTATTTTCTTTACTAAATCCAGCAATCTGTTGACCGATTTTTTCATAAAAGAGGGCATCAGGCTTTTGTGTTTGTAGCTGTTCTGAGATAAAGACTTGATTGAAATAAGGTGCTAGACCCGATTGAGCCAAACGCCCCGTCTGAATGGCAGTAATGCCATTTGTCGCAGCATACAGCTCATAATCTCGCTCGATAAGGCTATCCAAAAGTTCATGAGCACCTGAAAAAGTTTGCCCCTGTTGGGCAAGGTAAAATTGGTAACGCTGGGCTAGAAAACTACCGTCTTTTTCCTGTCCAAAATGAGCAAATAAACGAGAAAAGCGCGTGTTAACCAGCTCTTGTTTACTGATTTTCTTTTGCTCCAAGTCCTTCCAGAGAGCCTTGTTCATAGGAACGTAATAGTCTTTATAAGCCTGAATATCTGTAACCCCTTCTTCTTTTAGAAGTTGCGTCAAAGCCACATCCTCAGCAGCATCAAAATCAAGCAAAGTGTGGTCAAGGTCGAAAAGTAGAAATTTGTAGGGCAATTTGAGGTTTTCCTTTCTAGGATAAACAACTTTCACTTCAGTCAGCTGTTTAATGTAAAAACTTAAAAGTGGTATAGTATCACAAAGAATAATCGTTCCAATTGATTAACTAATCCATACTATTCTAGTGAATTATAGAAAAATCTCCTATAAATTCGAGTAATAGTTAAAATACATACAAATATGACCCCCAAAATAGATAATACTATTTTCACAAAACTCATTTCAGAGCCTATTATATAGATATGAAAAAGAGGGGCTAGTCCTACACATAGAGACAATAGATAATGACTAAATCTTATCTCACCAATTCCTGCAAAAAAATGTTTCATTTTAAATATCTCAATTTTACCTTTCATCTTTATAATCCACTAACAAATCTATTGACTTCTCATTTTTTTGAATAATCTTGACAACAAATTTACTCCACTTAATGCTACTAAGACTTCAATAGGTAAAAAATAGTAATCCCATATCAAATGAGAAATCAGCAATGTTAGAAATAGTATACAGTCAATATAACTATTCTGAAAATACTCTGTAATTACATAATACAGAAACACCACAGCCATCAAAATTAAAATAACCATCATAATACTATCATCCTACTCTTAATTTATTGTCACTTTTTCTATCCCATTCATCAATAGCATTAAAAAATCCAATCAATAAATGATTACCTACTCACTAATACTATTCTAAAATTTAATTTTTGGGGGAATTTAGTAACTCAATTCCAATTAGCAATACACCTAATATAAATAAAAGTATTTCCCAAAATTTATTCTCAGTTTTAATAAAAGGTATAAGATACATACTAACCAATATGGAACTTACTCCTAAAAAAGCAAAAACCACTTTGACTTTATCACTTAGTTTAAACATATTTAATTCCCCATAAAATAAGCAGTGGCTACGTTTACTGTAACATTCCCCCTTCTTTATGTAGAGATAATCCCCCATCAAGACACCTCATCTCTTCTTACTCAATAGCAGCATAATTATTTGGTGATACGAATTTCATAAGATTTCTCCTCTTTAACGTGGCATGGATAGGATAGTGTCCTAACGATAGACAACTTCGTTTTTTTCTCTTCGTCAGCTAGATAAGATATTCTTTCACTATTTGATTTTAAAGAGAAGTAAGATTTAACCATATTTATCTCATTTCTTATTTTTAAATAACTCATACTCTTTTTCTCTAATAAAGGGAAGTGAAAAATTAGAAAAAATTAGTAGAATTGAAAACAGATATTCGTCTTTTTGTATCACTAAAACATAACCTAAAAATATATAGACAATCAAATCTAGTACAAAAAGAGAAAATATCCTCCTTTTCATTACCTTACTTGTCTTAAAAATTCTGTTTAATAGAACCTTTATCGTCGTATCTACACAAATTTTTATCAAAAAGATAAGAGTCAATACACGATTATCAACTGTACCATGAAGAATAAATGGAAATATAGTTAATATAAAACTAGAAATCTCTAAATATTTTATCCAAGGAGATTGAGACATCTTACTTTTAAACTGACTGATTTTCCTATACTCGCTAGCTAATCTAGTATCAAAATCTCTACCAATTTTATTAAAGATTAAGAACTCCAGGATAAAAATACTTATTAATACGATATAAGTAGAAACGTTTCCTGGGAAATATTTATTGATTAAAATTGGAAAACTAATTAACAGAATCGAGTTTATAGCCAAACAAATGGATACTATTTTATTCTTCACAGAGTATATAGGTAGCGATACTATTGAATAGAGAAACGCTAAAAAAATAAGCAAGAAATACTCAGTGCTGCTAATTAGCGGCGCCCTTAATGATAAAAATAGATAGGCACCCCACACGATGATATGCGCTTTACGAATTGATTCTATATTACTCATCTAGTTACTCCTAATATGTAAAGGGAATCCATTTTTAGTTTACATTCTCTTTCAAACAAGTCATAAGCATTTCATGATATTTCCTTCTTCTACATTAGATAAAGTTGAAATACATTTTTTGCAAGTGAAAATATAATTGTTATTTAAAATCCCAAAAAGATCTATCCTTCTTCTAGACCTAAACCAAGTCAGATTAAAGATACAAATATAATGGTAGGGCTTTCTTTTAATTTAGACTACCATAAAACAAGAAATCTTTCAACAAAATTCATTGGTAAAACACGATCCTATACAATTGACAGCTCAAATCTTTCAGAATAGAACAATCCTAACTATCTAATACCCTAATTTCATAAATATATATGTAATTTTAGACCTAGAATTCCTATAAACTAAATGTTTTCGCACTATTCTAAGCTATTGATTGCCTTAAATTTTAATTTTTGAAGGATTCTAAAGCTAGAATAGTTCCATCACAATCTGTTTTGAATGATTCACAATTTAGAAACGCTATGATTCCACTCCTTTTACATTAAAAAGGAACTGCCCAAAGCAATCCCTTTCTGATTTTGAAATTATTTACTTAAAATTTGATAGTTGAGATAATCAATAGCCCGCCTATAAAAAGAGTTATAGTAAAATTCCTTATTTATTGATTTCAAGCTCCGACAACTGTGTTTGAATAACTGACAGTTCTGCACCAGCTTGAAGAAGAGCAGCTGCAGTATAGGCACCTTCTACAATTGGAACCCTATTGATCCTGATACTCTTATCACTGAAATCAGCCACCATTTCTAAGTTCATTTTAGCAGAACCTAGGTCAAAAAAAGCTAATAAAGTATCTGCTGGATTTTCGGAAACAACCCTATCTACTTGATCAAAACTTGTTCCAATTCCTCCATCTTCAGTTCCTCCTACATAAGTAATCGGGACATCTTTAGCTACTTCACTAATCAGTTCAACAACACCTTCTGCAATGTGTTTGGAATGTGAAACGATAACAAGACCAATACTTCCCATTAAACCACCCCAGTTTCTAAAAGAGCAGTAAAGAGTAATCCTGATGAGAATGATCCAGGATCAATATGTCCAAGAGAACGTTCTCCTACATAAGATGCCCTTCCTTTAGTTGCAAGTAAATCTTTGGTAGCATTCACTAGCTTATCAATGACCTCTTGAGTCAATTGACCAGCAGACAAAGCAGCAATAACAGGAGTCCAAACGTCAACCATTGTCTTTTCTCCAACTTCTGCTTTACCACGTTTGACAATCATATCCAGACCACTTTGTAAGATTTCTTCTAATTTTGAATGAGAATCAGCCTTGGCCATGCCCATAAAAGCAGAGCCGTACAGAGGACCAGAAGCACCGCCTACCTTACTCAGTAGTTGCATTGAGACAAGTTTAAAAACATCACTGCTGGTCTCAAATTGCTTTCCTTCTACGTTTTCCATAACTGCAGCCATGCCACGCGCCATATTTCCACCGTGGTCTCCATCTCCTATAGGAGTGTCTAACTCACTAAGGTAATCTTTCTGTTCTTGAATCTTTTCATTAAAAAGCTTCATCCATTCAAGAGCTTGTTCAGCATTCATGCAACATTTCCTCCTTGAGTCTTACCAAGCTGGGGTAGTAACGGGTGCATTTAGAGCATCCAACCACTCATCATCTGCCAATCGAATCAATGTTAATGACAAACCAGCCATATCGATTGAGGTCATATAGTTTCCAATTTTCTTAAATGCCAAGTCAACACCTTTTTCATGGAGTAATTTAGCCACATCATTTGCAAATACGTATTGTTCCATAAGAGGAGTGCTTCCTAAACCATTGATGAGAAGGCCATAGCGTTCACCAGCCTTAAGTTGGAAACCTTCAGATAATTTTTCAACCAATTCTGAGGCCAATTGTGCTGAAGCTTGCATTTTCTCTTTTTTATATCCTGGCTCACCGTGAATACCAACTCCATATTCAAATTCATCATCTTCTAGAACAAAACCTGGTTTCCCAACTTCAGGAACGGTTGCTCCAGACAAGGCCAGCCCAATTGTTTTTATTTCTAAGACAAGTTTATCAGCTAAGTCCTTCATTTCAGGTAATGATTTACCAGAACGAGCCGCATCACCCAAAATTTTATGGACTAATATAGTACCTGCAACACCACGACGCCCTTGGGTATAGAGACTATTTTCAACAGCAATATCATCATCGACTACAACACTTGCTACATCAATACCTTCCATTTCAGCAAGTTCTTGTGCAATTTCAAAGTTCATGATGTCCCCAGAATAGTTCTTGATGACCATAAAGACCCCAGCACCTTCATCAGCCGACTTAATGGCTTCTAAAATTTGGTCCGGAGTAGGTGAAGTGAAGACTGCTCCACAAATGGCAGCAGACAACATTCCATCTCCTACAAATCCAGCATGACTTGGTTCATGTCCTGAACCTCCACCTGAAATGAGTCCAACTTTTCCTGTCTTTTCTGCCTTTCTAACGATGACATCAAAACCATCTAAGCGTTGAACCAAGTCATCATGCATGAATGACAATCCCTGCAACATTTCATCAACAACTTGTGTCGGTTCATTTATAATTTTTTTCATGAGAAACTCCTTTCGGCATCTACCTTTGTTTTCGCTTTCATTATATATTTTTTATTGCTGGCTGATAAGGGACAGATTCTATTATTTGTCCCCTTTTAAACCCGTTTCAAACATTTTTTTGGTAAAATGAAGGAAGTAAAAGAAAGGTTTCCTATGGCATCATCACTTATTACAAAAAAACGGATTGCCAAAGCATTTAGAGACCTATTAGCTACTAGAGAATTTGATAAAATCTCTATTGTAGATATCATGGAATCAGCTGGCATTCGTAGACAGACCTTTTATAATCACTTTCTTGACAAATATGAACTGCTCGACTGGATATTTGAAAATGACCTAACCGAGTATATCACCAATAACTTGGACTTCATTTCAGGCCAAAAATTATTACAAGAATTATTTTTTTATTTCGAACAAGAGCGTGACTTTTATATTCAACTTTTTGATATTCAAGGACAAAATAACTTCTATGACCAATTTATCAGCTACTGTCGCTTGCTTGTATCAAAAATTTTAAGAGAATACGGTCAGATTGATATCGATTCATCTGCTTATACTTGTTTTTTGTTAGACTATCATTCACATGCTCTAGCAGAAATCGTGAAGGCTTACGTCAATAAAAAAAGTCCAGTTCCACAACCAGACTTTCTAATCATGACAATTATTGGAAAGAGACCACAATGACATTTATTTCAAATCATAAACAGAAAATTATTTCAAGTTACATTTCGGCAACTGTCAGCAGTCATCCTGAATTAGAAAAACATCCTACCTTACCTTTAGTCTATCAAAAAAATCGCAATCCTCATCAGGTTCCAATATTGGCGGGTGGAGGTTCCGGTCACGAACCTGCGCATATTGGATATGTGGGAGAAGGAATGCTTACCGCTGCTATCTATGGCCAATTATTTACTCCTCCTACAAGAACTGAAATCTTAGAGTCCATTCGTTTTTTAAACAATGGTCACGGTGTCTTCATCATTGTAAAAAATTTCGAAGCAGACATCAAAGAATTTAGCTGGGCAATTAATACTGCTAGACAAGAAGGAATTAAAGTCGGCTATAGTCTAGCACACGACGATATTTCTATTGAACCTCGCAATAGATTTCAAATTAGAGGAAGAGGGCTTGCAGGGACTATTTTACTTCATAAAATTCTAGGATATGCAGCTCAAAATGGTGCCGACATCGAGCAACTAACTGATTTAGGTCATCAACTTGCTCCCGAAATCGCAACAATTGGCTTTGCAACGAAATCGGCTAGTCTCCCTCAAGCCACCCTTCCACTATTTAACTTGGAAGAAGGAAATATTTCTTATGGTATTGGTATACATGGCGAAGAAGGCTATCGTATCGTCCCATTCCAATCATCGGAAATCCTGGCAAATGAAATTATAAGTAAGTTAAGATTGCACTATCATTGGAAAAAAGGTGATCAATTTATATTGCTTGTAAATAATCTAGGCACTACCAGCAACCTAGAAATGGGTATATTTATCAATGATCTCCTTCAACTCTTAGAAATTGAAGGAGTCACTATTACCTTTATAAAATCAGGAACATTTATGACCAGTCTAGATATGGCAGGTATATCCGTAACTCTTTGCCCTGCGAAAAATAAACAATGGTTAGAAGCGCTCAATGCTCCAACGACAGCTTTTGCATGGTAATTTGCTTGTATAACTCAAAAGGGCTACCTCACTTGATAGCCCTTTTAATCTTATCTTATATATAAAAAAAATTATTCTTTCGATTTCAAACAGTCCATCTATACCTTAAAATTCTTCTGGTGAGCTTTGAGTTTTTTACTAGCCCAATCATAGTGACTGGAGGTGCTGCTGACAAAGTAGGAACCTAGACTTGTCTCACCTGTCCACTTATAGACACCTTTGTTAAAGAGTTCGTCATTGCTAAAAACTTCTATCAACTCTAAAACCTCTCTATGTGATTGTTCTAGGAGTCTAGTCGCTTCTTCTAAGGACGTTTTCTGGTGCTTCTTCCAAAAAGCGACATTCATTTCTCCATAAGTTTTCCAATTATAAGGTTCAGGGAGAAAAGGTCTTTCGTGACCTTTTTGATTAGAATGTACCCAAGTCAAAAGTAACTGATGCCATTCATAAAGATGGATCAAGACATCCCGCAGATTTTTATCCCTTTTCCAGTGAGCTTCTTTTTTCTTTAGGTCTCTTGAAAAATCAAATGGAGTCTGTAGCTCATCTTCACTTAGTTGGGAGATGAAACGATTGAGCTTTTCATAGTTTTCCTTAGAGGCCAGCATTAGCTCCTCTTTTGTTTTCGGTCTAGGCATAGGAGTACTCCCTTCATATCTCTAGTTATTATTAGAGATTTTTTATCCTTTAAATCTCTATAACTTATCCTTTAATTTCTCAACAAAGAGATAGGCTGCTGGACAGGTCAAGGTATTCTTAATCGTCAAATGGTTGATTTGATGGATCTTTTTACGATCGGTATGAGGGAACTCTCGGCAGGCCTTGGGACGAACATCATAGATGGAACAGAGGTTATCTCCTCCTAAAAATGGGCAAGGCATGGATTTGAAAACCTTGTCCCCATCTTCATCCACCTGTAAAAACTCTGCTTCAAAGGCCGGCAATTTCATCTTAAAATACTTAGCAATACGAGTGATGTCTGCTTCCTTGAAGTCAGGTCCCAATGTCTTGCAACAGTTGGCACAGGCCGTACAATCAATCTCCGCAAAGACTTCTTGGTGAATCTGCTGGGTTATCTTATCTAGATTTTTTGGTGGTTTTTTCTTTAAATTGGCTAACACTTTACGATGCTCCTTCTGCTTTTGTAAGGCTAGCTGGTGGTAGTACTCAATATCAATTTCTTTAGACATGGTTTCTCTCTTATTCTAATTACTTTCCCCTATTATACCATGCCTCTGGAGCATTGAAAAGTGGACTTTATTAGACCATACTTTTCCAAAATACGTCAAAAAATCAAGCATTATTATAGCAGGTTAAAATAAGATGCTAACCAATCAAATTAATTTCTAGAAATGTTGTAACGTAACCGCCCAATAACTAAGTATATTGAAAAATCTCCAGACTAGAGAACTCACGGATAGTTCCTAATCTGGAGATTTCTTATTTGCACTTTTCTTGTACAACTTTATTCCATGGTAAATAAGTCTCTAAAACCTCTTTGTTAACGAGAGTCTCCTCGTTTGGAAGATATTCTAGAAGATAGGATAGATATTTCTCGCTATTTAATTGATGACGTTTAGCTGTTTCCAACAAACTCATAATAATAACCGTTGCTTTAGCTCCTTCAAAACTTTGAGAAAACAACCACCCTCGCTTTTTAAAACTGAGCTCAGGCTAAAAGAGTCCACTGGACTCCTTTACTCCGTCCCATAACCAATGATTTAATGGCGCGTTCAGCTAGATTATTGGAAAGAACGAGATGCCCGTCTTTTATAAGTAATCGTTTACATTGTAATTTAAAGAAAGCCGGATAGAACGTAGCTTTTCAACTTCATTCTATCCGTTACTTCCTTCAAGAATTGACACTAACTATTTTCAGTTCAATTTAATGACTCATCTTAATTGTTTCGTGTTTCTTCTTCATCATCTTTCTTCTTTTTAGCAAATAGTAAGCCAAATGCTCCAAGAAGAGAGAGACCTCCTAATGCACCTGTAGCACGATCTGCTTTCGTACCAGTATTTGGCAATACTGCTTGATTTTGAGAAGGCGCCACCTGACCATCAACTGTTTGACTTGGTTGTTCAGTAGGTTTGGTGTCTGGAACAGTAGGTTTTTCTGCTTCAGGTTTACGTTCTGTGTTATCAGTTGGTACTTCAGGTGTTGGTTGTGGTTTGTTATCTCCACCTTGTTGTTCTCCATTACCTTCTAGTTTAGTTGGAGTAACTTTTCTGAAGATATGAGTTACAACATCACCTTTAGTTTCTGTTCTTACAAATACATAACCTTCAATTTCACCGGCTTCGAATGCTTCATTCGCTTCACCTAATACGGCTGGAGCTTTTGCATCTGCTGGTTTTAATTCATTACCTTGTTCATCAACCCATTTAGTAATGATTAACTGAACTTTAGGTAATTGTAATGGATCTGGAAGTTCTCCATTTACTCCGCCGTTGAATTCTGGGATTTCTACTACTGGAGATGCAATTGGGTTACCATTTTCATCTACATCAGATGTTGCAATTGGTCCTGTATATTTTGGAATTTCAACTACTGGAGGTGTAATTGTTGTCACTAATTCTTCTGAAATTTCATGACTTACATTTGTCTTAGGATCTGTGATTATTACTTTTCCTGATGCTTCAACAACTACTGTCTTACCAGGATTAGCTTTTTCCACTGACTCTTTAACTTTATCTTGCTCCTCTTTAGTTAAGTTACCAAATGATTCTACAGGTACTTTTACTTTTGGTAATCCTACAACTGTAATTGGTACGTTGACTGTCTCTTTGCTTCCGTCTCCGTAGGTTACTTCAACTTCTACATTGGTTGGTCCGCCAACTTCTGTTGGAACTGTACCTTTAACTTCTTTATTCGTAATCGTCTTACCTGCTGGTGCCTCAATCGCATTTGTTACGTCAGCGGCTGTTGGTTTGTGTTGATCATCTTTACTTACAGGCGTGATGACTGGATCTACAGCTGTCGCGTCACTTGTTGTAATTGTGACTGGTACGTTGACTGTCTCTTTGCTTCCGTCTCCGTAGGTTACTTCAACTTCTACATTGGTTGGTCCGCCAACTTCTGTTGGAACTGTACCTTTAACTTCTTTATTCGTAATCGTCTTACCTGCTGGTGCCTCAATCGCATTTGTTACGTCAGCGGCTGTTGGTTTGTGTTGATCATCTTTACTTACAGGCGTGATGACTGGATCTACAGCTGTCGCGTCACTTGTTGTAATTGTGACTGGTACGTTGACTGTCTCTTTGCTTCCGTCTCCGTAGGTTACTTCAACTTCTACATTGGTTGGTCCGCCAACTTCTGTTGGAACTGTACCTTTAACTTCTTTATTCGTAATCGTCTTACCTGCTGGTGCCTCAATCGCATTTGTTACGTCAGCGGCTGTTGGTTTGTGTTGATCATCTTTACTTACAGGCGTGATGACTGGATCTACAGCTGTCGCGTCACTTGTTGTAATTGTGACTGGTACGTTGACTGTCTCTTTGCTTCCGTCTCCGTAGGTTACTTCAACTTCTACATTGGTTGGTCCGCCAACTTCTGTTGGAACTGTACCTTTAACTTCTTTATTCGTAATCGTCTTACCTGCTGGTGCCTCAATCGCATTTGTTACGTCAGCGGCTGTTGGTTTGTGTTGATCATCTTTACTTACAGGCGTGATGACTGGATCTACAGCTGTCGCGTCACTTGTTGTAATTGTGACTGGTACGTTGACTGTCTCTTTGCTTCCGTCTCCGTAGGTTACTTCAACTTCTACATTGGTTGGTCCGCCAACTTCTGTTGGAACTGTACCTTTAACTTCTTTATTCGTAATCGTCTTACCTGCTGGTGCCTCAATCGCATTTGTTACGTCAGCGGCTGTTGGTTTGTGTTGATCATCTTTACTTACAGGCGTGATGACTGGATCTACAGCTGTCGCGTCACTTGTTGTAATTGTGACTGGTACGTTGACTGTCTCTTTGCTTCCGTCTCCGTAGGTTACTTCAACTTCTACATTGGTTGGTCCGCCAACTTCTGTTGGAACTGTACCTTTAACTTCTTTATTCGTAATCGTCTTACCTGCTGGTGCCTCAATCGCATTTGTTACGTCAGCGGCTGTTGGTTTGTGTTGATCATCTTTACTTACAGGCGTGATGACTGGATCTACAGCTGTCGCGTCACTTGTTGTAATTGTGACTGGTACGTTGACTGTCTCTTTGCTTCCGTCTCCGTAGGTTACTTCAACTTCTACATTGGTTGGTCCGCCAACTTCTGTTGGAACTGTACCTTTAACTTCTTTATTCGTAATCGTCTTACCTGCTGGTGCCTCAATCGCATTTGTTACGTCAGCGGCTGTTGGTTTGTGTTGATCATCTTTACTTACAGGCGTGATGACTGGATCTACAGCTGTCGCGTCACTTGTTGTAATTGTGACTGGTACGTTGACTGTCTCTTTGCTTCCGTCTCCGTAGGTTACTTCAACTTCTACATTGGTTGGTCCGCCAACTTCTGTTGGAACTGTACCTTTAACTTCTTTATTCGTAATCGTCTTACCTGCTGGTGCCTCAATCGCATTTGTTACGTCAGCGGCTGTTGGTTTGTGTTGATCATCTTTACTTACAGGCGTGATGACTGGATCTACTAATGTCGCATCTGTTGCTGTTACATTAATCGGTACATTTACATTTTCTGTACTTCCATCGTTATATGTTACTTTAACTATTGCAACTCCTGCCCCATTTGGAATTGTTCCTACAATTTCTTTTGATGCAATATTCGTTCCAGCTACCGCATCTTTAACTTGTGTTTCTGTATGTTTCGCCTGTTGGTCATTACGTGTTAATGTCGTTGCAGTCGGCTCATATTTAGCTGCTTGTGTTTTAACTTTGAAAATTACACGGTAAGGATTTGTAGTGACATTATCTCTACTTCCATTTTTATCCTTAATATTATTTTCGGCAGCATCCATTGCTGAAACGTATCGACTTACAATTACGTCACCATTATCCCATAATGTATTAGCAGATTTTTCTCTACTTAGTGTACCTGTAACAGTTAGTGTATAAGGTGCAGGCGTAATAGTATCTCCATTTCGTACAAGTTTATTATAAGTAAGTCCATAATTTCCTAGTGTTATATCTTTCGTACTTTGATCGAAAATTACTGCTTCTAATAATTTATTAGAATTATCTGTTATTGTTGCAATATCAAGATTTGTTTCTTCAGTTGGTGTGATATATACTACACGGTCTCCTTGTGCATCTATTTCTACATTTTTGAAAGTAACTGTTGGTAAAATTGCATCTCCATTACCTGCAATTGCTGTTGCAGGGGTACTCTCAACACCACCTGTAGCATCTGTCGTAAGTGCTTTAGCTGTAACAGTTGTGCCGTCTTTAACCTTACGGTCTTTTAGTTTAAATACACCTGTTGTTGGATCAACTGTCAGTGGCGCACCTGAACCAAATTCCCATACTCCGCTACTATTTTTCTTAGCCGTGTATGTTACTTCTGACGGATTTGTTCCTTCTTGTGGCGTAAATGTTACACTAACTTTATCTACATTTGTTTGATTTGTTGGTGTAATTTCTACATCACCATTATCTTTTGGAGTCACTACTGGAGCTGTTGGTTTAACAAGGAATATAACATCTTTTTCAATCGTAGCAGGCGTAAATGTTTTAACACCATTCACAGTATAGAATCCTGCACCATCTTTGAATCTAACAACTGCTTTATAACCAGTTATTCTACCAGGTTCACTTAATTTTGTTTCATTTGAAACAACCTGATCATTCTTTTTCCATTCGAAGATCATTCCACCTGGATATAGAGAATCTGGATTGCTAACTGTAAGATCCGCTTTATCTACTGCCACGAATGCGTGAGAATCACCTAATTTAGTATCTAAAGAAACTTCTTTTGGACTATTAACTAGATTTACATCCACTACAGTGTACTTAAATTTATAAGTTTTAGCATTTCCAGCAGCATCCGTTACAGCTACGCTTGCTTCACGTGTTCCTGTAGTAGCTGCACTTGTAGCTGCATCATCACCTTCTAGGCTAACATTCGTTCCATTAGGCATTGCTTCTGTTTTATTTACACTTCGACCATTTGGAAGGTTAGTGATATTAATAGAAGCTGTTTTTCCAGAATTATCATCCACGATGAATGTTGGATTAAACGTTGCACCTTTAAAGATAACAAAACGGTTATCTTCAGCAGTTTCTGTTAAATCTACTGGAGTGTTGTTTCCTAATTTAATTTTTACCGTTGGTTTAACTGTTTCGTTTACCTTAACTTTTACTGGAACAATCTTAAATGGTTGTTCTTGTGACGCAGCTGGCACGTTAGGTCCTGCCTCTTGTGTTTTCGGTAATGTTACTTTTACATAACGAGTTACATAACCGTCAGCATCTCCGTATTCTGATACAGTCTTATTCGCTAGAGCTGAACCATTTTGTTCAACCCATTCATAAGTTGTACCATCTGGTAAATCTTTCGAACCATTAATCGTTGTTACTGCAGCTTTTGCTTGGTCAGTTGTTAATGCACTTCCGTAATTTGTTTCAACTTTAGTGGCATTTTCACCTACATCGAATACAGTATGAACAATCTCTCCTTCACGTAATAGTTTCGTTAACTCTGGAACTGTAACACCATTACCTGAATTTAGATAACGTCCATCCGGATAACGTGCTGATAGACGATATTTGTATTCGCCAGGAGCGTAATTACTTGTTGATGCACTCGTTTGACGTTTATGGATATCATTATTAATAGCTACGTTAATTGCATCTGACTGTCTTTCCCATGATTTAACGTGGTTTTCATTTTCTGTTTCTTTTTCTAAAGTCCAGTTCATTCCCCATGGTAAATTAGTAGATTCAATATATCTTGTTAAGCTATCCCCAGAAGTACGTGATACACCTGAAAAGTCATAAACTTTGCTTACCATTGGGAAAGTTTTACTTACATTATAGACAATCGGAATTTCTTTAGTTGCACCGTTAGGTAGTGTAACTCTTGCTGTTGCTGTTTTTGGCGTGTTAGTTGAACCAGTTTTTGTTGGAACACTTGTATCAAATGTAACATCCAATGTTGCACCCGCTGGTAATTCTTCTGTTTGTCCACCTTCACTTACTTGTACTAAAGTTCGTTTATCATCATCTGATAATTGCTCATCTTGTAAGAAGTTGATTAATGGACGTGCCACTAAGTTGTAACCAACTTTGAAGAATCCTAGGCTTTCCTCTTCACTTCTATTCCCTGAAGTATCAGACGCTTGAGCTACTAACTCATAAGTTGCTGGATCAACTGTCTTAATTAGGCTGCCTAGTACTGTTTCTCCATTAGCAGTTGTTTTTTCTACTCCATTTTCAACTACTTGAGTTTTAACTCCATCTTTTTTCACCCAAACATTTAGACGTTTACGAACTTCGTTTGCTAATGTTGTTCCTGTTGTTGGAGTCGTTGTGTTTCCAGTTGTTGCGGTAGTTGCCCCTGTTCCTAAATCATCACGGTCATAATTATCTGTTACTTTTACAAGTGAAGATGCTGTGATAGAAGTATCTGTTAATCTTGGAGCATCGTCTGCTGATGTTCCTAAGCTGTTAGAATCTGAACGTTCTACTACAGGTTTCACTGGATCAATCGGTACGAAGTATAAGTTTACAACGTTTGTAGTTGTATCTTTTGTTTCACCATTACGTTCTGCTAATGTTCCTGATGTCACCCATTTTGGACGTAAGTAAACTTGAGCTTTATGAATAGCTCGTTCACCATTTACTACGTTATTTAATGTAAATCCTGGTAATCCATTTGCTGCCGCAATTGTTACATTTTGAAGATTTGTATCAGTTCCGCCGCCTTTACCTTGTTGAACTAGTTTGTTTGCAGAGTTACTTACATTTAAGCCTCCACCTAAACTTGCTTTTTCTACTAAATCAATAACATTAATGTAATTTCCATCTTTAAGGAAAGCTGTTGATGGTTTTTCTTGGCTAAAGCCATCTCTACCTTGTTCTCCTTTTACTTTATTCACACCTTGAGTTGCAATAAATGATGGATTTTCAGTATGGTTAACCGTCCAACCTTCTTTAAGATTTAATAAATTCAATACTTCGTTAAAGTTAAACGACTGACCTTTTGTTGCATCATAATAATAAATTAAACTACGGTCCCCGTTCACACGATTATCTGATGTACTATTTGACCATGCGAATCCTTTATCTGTATCACGTCCTGGAACTTTTAATCCTTCGATATTTTCAAATTTGTAGTCTTTTCTAATATTCGCAAAACGAGTTACATATCCTGCACCGTTATCCTTATTCGGCGCTGTTTGAAGCCAAGCACGTTTTTTATCTTTGGTAATTACAATTTCTCCACTATCAGAGATTTCAATATCTTCATCATTTAGATTTAGACGTTGATTAGCATTTCGCAATGCAATACGGATACCAGTTTTCTCAGCATCGTTTAATTTTTGATCATTGGCTTGAATAATACGATTTGATGAATTTTCAACTACAGGTAGTTTTGCTGTAACTTCTTTTTCATTACTATTTCCAGATAAGGTAGATACACCACGGTGTGTAACTTTTACTCTAGAGTAAATTGTTTCATCTGCTAAAAGACCATTAGGTCGAGACGTAGCATAATCGCTTCCACGGAAAGTATATTCTGTTTCTCTACTTCCTTGTGCAAATGCATGTTCAGCGATTGGAGTGTTTGGATCACGATCACTATAAAGTTGAATAGTACGGATTGCATATTTATTTACAGTTCCAACTTCTGCATCACTTTCACCGATATTAACAATTTCCTTAACTTTAATATCAGGTCTTTCTCCTGCTTTACCATAAAGAAGGTCTTCGCCACCGTCAATTTTTGGTGCAGATGGATCTACGGCAACTAATAGTCTTCGACCGATAGTTCTTGGAGTGAAGACTGTTCTTGAAGTACTATCATCATTTGCAATATCTCCAACTTTATTGCCCTCTCCAGCACTAGTGAAATCTACAGAAACACTTCGTCCATAGTGCCCCATCGCAACAGAAGCCCCTTTAGACTTGTCTGCTGGATTAGATGAAATAGGTCCACCACTGATACTATAACTCACACCTTCAGGAAGATAAGCATATCCTCTGTCAGTTTTATTAACATCATCAATAACTTTCCAGTAATCTTTAGGATTGATATTATTGTCACCGTTAGCTAGATTTACTGATTGACCATTTTTAAGTCCGATAACATAACTCTTACCTGTTGCTTGTCCAGCATCAGCTGTCTCATATCCATTTTTAAACTCTAAGTCTGCAACACGGTATTTGAATTTCAATACACTCGTATCTTTTGGTCCATCACCTTGAACTGTCAATGTTGCTTCATATTCACCTAAAGGCTGATCAGCAGGAACTACCCCATTAGATAACCTTGCAGTATATTTACTATTTTCGCTTCCTCTTTGTTCACCACCTGGGAAAGCTGTAGCTGTTACATTCGTTGGTAATCCTGAAATTATTACATTAGTGATTTTTCCTGAGTTATCCCATGCTTCTAATTGCGGGTTGAAGTTAGCACCTCTAAACACTGTAAAGATTGGATCTCCAGATGTTTGTCCAATTGAAATGCCATTTAACGTTGCCTGAGGTTTTTGATTGTCTGCTAAGTTAAATGTAACATTCTTTTTAATTTGTTTTGGTGCATAGATTGTAATACCATTCGCTGATGTTCTACCATTTAATGCTGTATCCGGGAATTCTACAACAGCTTCCTTCGTTACTGTTTGAGCTGAATTTGGTAATGTCGTGTTCTCAGTTTCATTATTTGCCCATAAGAACTTCATATTCCCTGGGAAATATACATCACCATTCGATGCAGTTCCATTAAGCGTTGATGAAACGAACTGGTGTGCATCTCCAAGCTTGCTTCCTGTCGCCACTGATTTAGGTGAGTTTTGTAACATTACATCAGCAATAATATATTGGAATTTATATTCAGCTGCGTTTCCGTTTTTATCTCGAACAGATACGATTGCTTCACGAGTTCCTAGTGGTGTGTTAGGATCCACTACTTGGTCAGAGAAAGTAATTTCCCTACCATTAGCAATCAATGTATGAGCAACATCTCTATTTCCTTGTTTATTAAACCAAACACCATTTGGAACGTTTTTAATCATAAAGTTATCAGTCGTTCCTGAGTTATCATTAACGATGAATGTTGGGTTAAATGTAGCACCACGATAAACTAAGAATTTATTATCTGCGGCATTCGCTGTTAATTTACGTACTGTTCCATCACCTGTTTTTATCGATACAGTCGGCGCTTCTCTATCAGGGTTTTTCGCTGTATCTCGAGCAGTGTCACTTGTATCACTGTTTAAGAATGTAGCTGTCGCAGTTACCTCCGATTGGTCTTTAACAGTTGGTTCTGTAATCGTAATTTTACCACTTCTACTGTCTACTGTAATTCCGTTTGGACGAGTTCCTTGGATTGCCCATGAGTTTCCGTCTTTTTTAGCGATAACTTGTTGCGCAGCTGTTTGCCCTGTCGGAACATATGAGAATGTTACTTTATCTGTATCTCCTTGTGGAGTAATGCTAACTGTACCATCTTGAGGTCCAACTACTGAAGGTGCTGTAGGTTTTCTCCCTTTCATAGGTGTTAATAGACGAGTTTGTCCATCTGGATAAGTTACTTTGATTTTATCCGTATTTCCTGCTGTTGTATCGTACTCAAACTTCACTCCAGCGGCTACTAAGTCTGGGTTGGCATTTTTAACATTTTGTAATACTTGATTTTTTACTTCTGGTTTTATTGCACCGTTTTGAACGTCAGCACCTGTAATCTCACGTACTGCAGGTTCATTTGGAACTGCTGATAGAAGTTTTACTGTTAGTGTTTTAGATGGTGTTGCTGTGTTTGTCCAGTTATCAGCTTTATCTTTTGCATTTAATGTGACTGTTAATCCACCATTAGGAATTGTAGTTCCGTTTAATTTTACTTTTAATCGAGCATTTACAGTATCTTGTTTACCACCTGTACCTGTTACTCCACCATTAGCCGTAAATGTTGTAGCTCCAGAATTATGAGCTCCTGTAATACTATATTTTGCATTTCCATTAGTTGCTGAAGAAAATGCAGCCATTCCATCCCCTAAATCATCATCTTTGATTTGAACATCTAGAGAAACTTCACCTTTATTATTTGGTGTTACGAATAATGTTACTTGATTATTAGTTGGAGTTGTTGCTAAAGCTTTTCCTGTTTCTCCAACTTTAATAGTCGGAGCCATACCGTCGCCACCTACAGTTACAAGAGCTGATTTATCTGATCTTACATCTGTATGTTTATTATTGTTATAATCTAAGTACGCTGAAGTTGGAATAATAGACTGTGCGTAATATTTACCACTTTTAATTAAAACATCATTAAAGACTGCATTTCCGTTTCGACCTGCGTTAGCTGTTTGTACTCGTTCTGTTTTTGTAACTCCATTTTCTTGATATTCACGGAATAAAGTAATTGGATAACCATCAGTACCATTTGAAACAGTTAATGTTTTAACCTGACCACGAGCTTTCGATAAGTTTTCAGTAAATGTAGGAGTTTTCGGTTGAATCGCAAACTTAATATTCAAGAAGTCTGAAGATTTATCGGCAAATGTACGTTTTACTTTATATTCTACTAAACCTGGTTTATCCGCCCCGTGCATCCCGATTTGAGAAGCAGATAATTTATTCCCTTCTTTATCGTAGAATTCGAATTGTTGCCCAGCAGTTGTCGCCTTAGTATTTGATGAAGGTGTATTACTTCCTACTGGAGCAGTATATTGGTGCATGTCAAAGTTACTGTTATAAGCACCCGAAGCATCATAACCTAAGATACCGTCAGCTGCAAATGGGCGATAGTCAAAATCACGTCCACCAAATCCATATGCTCCTTGAGGATATGATGTATTATAGTGTTTTCCTTGTTTAATCTGGAATGTACCATTTCCTACTACGTGTAGTGGGAATCTGTCTGTATCATCTTTATCATAGGCATGACGTCCGTGCCATTGTTGTGCTAAGATACGACGTCCCCATTGTTGAACACGGTACCCAGATGCATAGTACAATTTATCCATTCTCGTATTGTTCGTGTTAGTCGTTTTGAACGAGATAGAATACGAATCACGCCCGTGAAGTTGGAAACGATAAACAGATTGAGTATTATCAGCAATCCTATTAAACATATCATCAGATTTATTTGTTTCGCCATTAGCACTCTCTAAACGACGAGTATAATACCCTGCATAAGCTGAACTTCTAGCTAATCCTTCTAAGCTTTCTTCCTGAGGTCCACCGTTATTTCTAATTCCAATTTCTTTTCCTGTAAGGCTAGAGTTTGGATTAATACTCTTAAGTCTATTTAGCAAATCTCCAGATCCGCTTAGTTCATCTTCGTTACCATTTGGAGCTGTTTTAATAATACTAATACTGTTGTTTTCTACTCTTTGTCCTTTTGGAATTGAGAAGAAAGCATACCCGTCTTGTTGTTGTTCATGTCCAGCATTGAAGGTAATCGTCCATAAATACCCACCATTAACTTCGTTTACCTCTTCGTATACTAAACGTTTAACATCTCTTACAGGAGAGTGGTTTGCGTTATTAGCTACTAAGCTTTCTGTAAATGTGTGGAATAAATACGTGTATTTATCGTATGGAGAAGAACCTTTTGTACCATCTTCATAGTAGTACTCTTTAGCAATGTTATAATGATTTGTACCATCACGATCTTGCCCAATCGCACGTGAACGACGTATAGCCCCATCCCCTACCGAACGTTCAGTTCCTGGAACTGTAGGTTGTTCATTCGAAGGTTGTCCATTCTCATCTTGTTTACGCAAGAACGCTTCAGTAAAGTCACGAGCTGCTTTTAAGTTTGCTGTAGCAGCCGCAAAGTCTGCTTCAGATAGAACCGCGTTTTCATCTGCAAGTCCTAGTTTCTCGTTTAAACTGTCATAGTTAGCTTTGATAGCAGCTACTTTCTCAGCGTCTGCTCCATTGTCTTTTAAGTACTTAACAATTTTACGCATTTCATCTGCTAATGCGTAAGTACCTGTATCTCCCGCACCGTTTGTGTAGGTTGGTAATGCTTTGGGTGCAACTTCTGCTTCTGGATTTGAACCACCAGCAGATTCTGGTTGAACTTCTGTAGTTCCCCCTCTTCTTCTTTTAGCTGGAGTTACTGGTTCTAGAGTTGCTGGCGCTGGATTGGCAACTTCCAATTTCGCTGTTTCTTCTTTTCCATCAGCGATAGGATTTGCTACTGGCGCTGATTTTTTACCACGTTTTTTAGGAAGAGAAGCTTCCTCTCCGCTATTGCCTTCAGCCGGTTGTTCAGGCTGTGCTGGTTGCGGTGCTACTTCTGGTCGTTTAGCAGCTTCCAGGCTAGACACTGCTTGTTGAAGAGAACTAAGCGCTTGTTCTACATCTGCCTTGCTGGCATCAGGATTAGCCAAAACTTGCTTAGCATTTGCTACAGCAGTCTCTACTTGCGCGAGAGCTGTTTTGACATTTTCTGCAAGAGTAGATGACTGAAGTGAGCTGATAGTAGCTGAAACTTGATTCACCACTGATGACAGTTCTGATTTATCAACTTGAGGCTTGGCAATTTCTGTTGGCAATGATTTTTTATCAAGTTGAGGTTTAGTTGTCCCCTCATCATTGGTTTTTGTCGCCCCACCTACAGGTGTAGTAGTTGAGCCAATTGTGGCGTTAGTTCCTGTTTCTGGTGCTTGATATACAGAGGCCTCTGGCTTTGCAAGAGTGGCTTTATCAGGGTCACCTTCCCCTGAATTATGGTTGCTTGATGCTGCCACTCCAGCTTGGCGTGCAGCTAAAGCTTCCTCTGCTTTAACGCTATTAGCACCAAAAAACAGCAAGGATGCTACCGCAACACTAGCTGCGCCAAAATGGTACTTTCTAATGGAAAAGCGTGTTAATTTCTCTCCGGGATGTTTTCCGAATTTCATGAGATGTTCTCCTTTTTTATTATGATGATGGATCCTAAAAACATCAAATTCTTAAGAATCCATCTCGATGTCTTTACAGATACATTTTTTCACATTTAGATAGAGGACTATATACCTCATCTAAACGACTACACACTTTATGCAGTCTACTATAAGTATACCATACCCCCCCCCGATTTTACTATTAAAACATTAAAAATCTTTATATTTTATATATTCACAACAGTTGATTTGTTTCATCTATTTTTATAAAAATTAGCGACATATGTACATCTCTTTCACCCCATTCATGATCGACTTGCAACAGTCCGCAAATAAGTACTTTTAGATATCTGTAACTAGTTACAAATTTTCTATTTGATTATCATTAACTAGAAGCACGTTGCTTTTTAAAGCATAGCTATACGGCATCAAAGATTATCTACAACTTACAAAAACATCCACTTTCATAAAATTAAACCGATTAAAAATCAAAAAACAAACTAGACTAGCATCTCCAGATATATGAAAACAGCGAATAATTAGGCTGTTTCACAACAAAGCGTTCGCTATATATTTGTTTTCTAAAAGTAATTATTTCTAGAAAATCATCTCAATGATAATTAACAAAAAACTGTAAAAACAAGTTAGGTAAAAACTTAATTTCAGGAGAAAATGAAGCAAATATCCCCACAACAAAACGCATAATTTCTTCAATCCACTACAGTTGACAAAGAGCCAAAAAACCTTGCAACTAGGTTGCAAGGTTAATGACATTAATCGAAGTTAACGTATTCTTTTTGAAGTTCAAGAACTTCTTCCATTGTTGAACACTCTGTAAGGGCACGGTTAGCGTACTCTTCCATCTTAGCAGTATCCAATTTCTTCATCAAGCTACGTGTACGGAGTACAGATGTTGCTGACATAGAGAACTCATCCAAGCCCATTCCGACAAGAAGTGGAACAGCTTTTTGGTCACCAGCCATCTCACCACACATACCAGCCCATTTACCTTCAGCGTGAGCTGCCTTGATAACGTTGTTAATCAAGCGAAGGATTGATGGGTTATATGGTTGGTAAAGGTATGAAACTTGTTCGTTCATACGGTCTGCCGCCATTGAGTATTGGATCAAGTCGTTTGTACCAATTGACATGAAATCTACTTCTTTTGCAAATTGGTCTGCAAGCATAGCTGCTGCAGGGATTTCAATCATGATACCAACTTGGATATCATCCGCAACTGCAACACCTTCAGCAAGAAGGTTTGCTTTTTCTTCTTCATAAACTGCTTTAGCTGCACGGAATTCTTTCAAAAGAGCAACCATTGGGAACATGATACGCAATTGACCATGAACAGAAGCACGAAGAAGAGCGCGAATTTGTGTACGGAACATTGCATCTCCAGTTTCAGAAATAGAGATACGAAGAGCACGGAATCCAAGGAATGGGTTCATTTCATGTGGCATATCGAAGTAAGGAAGTTCCTTATCTCCACCAATATCCATTGTACGAACAACTACTGGTTTACCATTCATTCCCTCAAGAACAGCCTTATATGCTTCATACTGTTCATCTTCAGTTGGGAAGTCTTGAGAATCCATGTACAAGAACTCTGTACGGTAAAGTCCAACAGCTTCTGCACCGTTGTTGTTAACACCTTCAACGTCTTTTGGAGTACCGATGTTAGCAGCCAACTCGAAGTGTTTACCGTCAGCAGTCACTGTTTGAGCATCTTTCAAAAGTGCCCATTCAGCTTTTTGTTTAGCATAAGCTTCACCAGCTGCTTTAAATTCTGCCGCTTGTTCATCTGTTGGGTTGATAATCACTTCACCAGTAATTCCGTTAACGGCAAGGATATCACCGTCTTTCACTACTTCAGTGATGTTATTTGTTCCCAATACAGCTGCAATTTCAAGTGTACGTGCCATGATAGCTGAGTGGCTTGTACGTCCACCGATGTTGGTTACAAAAGCTTTTACAAAGTTTTTGTCCAATTGAGCTGTATCAGATGGTGTCAAGTCATGTGCAATCACGATTACTTCTTCATTGATAGAAGCTGGGTTTGGCAATTTCTTACCAAGAAGGTTTGCCAATACACGTTTTGTAACGTCGCGGATATCCGCTGCACGTTCTTGCATGTATGGGTTATCTTCCATGCCTTCAAAGATAGTGATGAACATGTCAGTCACTTCTTTAAGACCTGCTTCTGCATTGACTTTCTTAGCACGAATTGTTTCTTTAATCTGACCAATCAATTCTGGGTCAGAAAGAACCATCAAATGAGCATCAAAAACTTGAGCCGCTTCTTCACCTAGCGTACCTACAGCTTTCTCGCGGATAAGAGAAAGCTCGTTTTGAGAAGCTTCAAGAGCTACATCCAAACGAGCCTCTTCTGCGTTTGTATCTTCGACTGAAACAGTCTCGAATGACAAATCCGGTTGAACGAGTAGATATGCTTTTGCAACTGCAACACCGTCAGATGCCGCGATTCCTTTAAGCATTTCTGTCATTTTCCTTATGCCAATCCTTCTTTTTCCATTGTTTCTGAGATTGCAGCGATAGCGTCATCTGCATCTGCACCTTCAGCTGAGATAGTTACGTCAGCACCTTGGCCAACACCAAGACTCATAACACCCATGATTGATTTAAGGTTAACTGATTTACCTTTGTACTCAAGAGTGATATCTGAAGCAAATTTGCTAGCAGTTTGTACCAACAATGTTGCTGGACGTGCGTGAATACCTGTTTCTGCCACTACGTGGAAATCTTTAGAAGCCATAGTTTGACTCTCCTTTTGTTCTTTCTTTTTTGAGTTATATGTGATAACCCTTACAATTTGGTATTATATCATCTTCTAGGATTTTTTTCAAGCATTTTATGGGATTTATTCAATTTCCTTTCAGATAACTTGCTGAAAATCTTCTATCCTAGATGACAAAACACAGGATATAGTTTTCCAAAAAACTACTTATAGGATAATTATCACTATTCCATAAAACAAACACTACATATTGTGTTTTGTGACCTTTAGTAGAAAAATAGACCACTATATTTAGTTTTAAATCATTGACAAAAATTTATTTTCTGATATACTAAGAAAGTAATCTATTTTGAAAGAGGAGTTACACAATGGTAACCGTTTATTCTAAAAACAACTGTGTCCAATGTAAGATGACCAAACGTTTCTTGGACAGTAATAATGTCGCTTATCGTGAAATCAATCTTGATGAGCAACCTGAGTACATCGATCAAGTTAAAGAGCTCGGTTTCAGCGCAGCTCCTGTTATCCAAACACCAACTGAAGTCTTTTCAGGTTTCCAACCAGGAAAACTGAAACAATTAGCATAATCTTAGTACATCATCCAGAAGATACTGCTTCTAGGGCTAACTTAGAAGCCTTTCTTTTGTAATTAGATAAGGGAAATTTTATGGGATTAAAACATCTTGAGGACGTGACTTACTTCCGTCTCAATAACGAAATCAACCGTCCTGTTAATGGACAAATCATGCTTCATAAAGATAAAGAAGCCTTGGATGCCTTCTTTAAAGAAAATGTAGTTCCAAACACTATGGTTTTTGATTCAATCAAAGATAAAATCAACTACCTCATTGAACACAACTACATCGAAACAGCCTTTATCAAGAAATACCGTCCAGAATTTTTGGAAGAATTGTCGCAATTTATCAAAGACCAAAACTTCCAATTCAAGTCTTTCATGGCTGCTTATAAATTTTACAATCAATATGCTTTGAAAACCAACGACGGTGAATATTATCTTGAAAGTATGGAAGACCGTGTCTTCTTCAACGCCCTTTATTTTGCTGACGGTGATGAAGCAATCGCAATTGATATTGCCAATGAAATCATCCACCAACGCTACCAACCTGCTACTCCTTCCTTCTTGAATGCTGGACGTGCTCGCCGTGGGGAGTTAGTATCTTGTTTCTTGATCCAAGTAACTGATGACATGAACTCTATCGGACGTTCTATCAACTCTGCTCTCCAACTTTCACGTATCGGTGGTGGCGTGGGAATTTCCCTCAGCAACCTTCGTGAAGCTGGTGCACCTATCAAAGGCTACGAAGGAGCCGCTTCTGGAGTCGTACCTGTTATGAAACTCTTCGAAGACAGCTTCTCTTATTCAAACCAATTGGGGCAACGTCAAGGTGCGGGTGTTGTCTACCTCAATGTCTTTCACCCAGATATTATCGCCTTCCTTTCAACTAAGAAAGAAAACGCCGATGAAAAAGTTCGTGTTAAGACCCTTTCACTTGGTGTTGTAGTACCAGATAAATTCTACGAATTAGCTCGTAAAAATGAAGAAATGTACCTCTTCAGCCCTTACTCAGTAGAGCTTGAATACGGTGTGCCATTCAACTATATCGACATCACTGAAAAATACGATGAATTGGTCGCAAATCCAAACATCCGCAAGACAAAAATCAAGGCGCGTGATTTGGAAACTGAAATCTCTAAATTGCAACAAGAGTCTGGCTACCCTTATGTAGTCAACATCGACACGGCTAACCGTGCAAATCCTGTTGATGGTAAGATTATCATGAGTAACTTGTGTTCTGAGATTCTTCAAGTTCAAGAACCAAGCTTGATCAACGATGCTCAAGAATTTCTTCAAATGGGAACAGACGTTTCATGTAACCTTGGTTCAACCAACGTGGTCAACATGATGACTTCACCTGACTTTGGTCGTTCTATCCGTGCCATGGTTCGTGCCCTTACTTTCGTTACAGATAGTTCACACATCGTAGCTGTACCTACTATTGACCATGGAAATAGCCAAGCTCATACCTTTGGTCTTGGTGCCATGGGACTTCACAGCTACCTTGCCCAACAATTGATTGAATATGGATCACCTGAGTCTGTTGAGTTTACAAGCATCTACTTTATGCTTATGAACTACTGGACTTTGGTTGAGTCAAACAATATCGCGCGTGAACGTGGTATCACCTTCCACAACTTTGAAAAATCAGACTATGCTAACGGAAGCTACTTCAACAAGTATGTAACTGGCGAATTTGTTCCAAAATCAGACCGTGTTAAAGAACTCTTCAAAGATGTCTTTATCCCAAGTGCTGCTGACTGGGCTGAACTTCGCGACAAGGTTCAAGCAGATGGACTTTACCACCAAAACCGCCTTGCTGTAGCACCAAATGGTTCGATCAGTTACATCAATGACGTTTCTGCTTCTATCCACCCGATTACACAACGTATCGAAGAACGTCAAGAAAAGAAAATCGGGAAAATCTACTACCCTGCTGCTGGCTTGTCAACAGAAACCATTCCTTACTACACTTCTGCTTACGACATGGATATGCGTAAAGTGATTGATGTCTATGCTGCTGCGACAGAGCACGTGGATCAAGGACTTTCACTCACCCTCTTCATGCGTAGTGACATTCCAAAAGGTCTTTACGAATGGAAGAAAGAAAACAAACAAACGACACGTGACTTGTCTATCCTTCGTAACTATGCCTTTAACAAGGGTATCAAGTCTATCTACTACGTCCGTACCTTTACAGATGATGGTGGAGAAGTCGGTGCTAACCAATGTGAAAGCTGTGTGATTTAATCTTTGCTTGAGGAAACTACATTTTCTCAGATAAGTGATTCATTCACCCTGCTAAACTAAACAGGAATAAGCAGCTATACTATGGAAAAACAAGAAAGTCGGGCTTCCGACTTTTTGTGCGATACTCCTCTAGAATTATGATAAAATAGAAGTAATTGTGAGTTCGCAATACTAAACACAGAAAGAGATTTCAAATGGAAACTTACTACAAAGCCATTAACTGGAATGCCATCGAAGATGTCATCGACAAATCAACTTGGGAAAAACTGACGGAGCAATTCTGGCTTGATACACGTATTCCTTTGTCAAATGACTTGGATGACTGGAGAAAGCTATCAAATATAGAAAAAGACTTGGTAGGAAAAGTCTTTGGTGGTTTGACACTTTTGGATACCATGCAATCTGAAACTGGGGTTCAAGCCCTTCGCGCAGACATCCGTACACCGCACGAGGAAGCTGTTTTCAATAACATCCAATTTATGGAATCTGTCCACGCAAAATCTTACTCTTCTATCTTCTCTACCCTGAACACCAAGGCTGAGATTGAAGAAATTTTCGAATGGACCAATACCAATCCTTACCTACAAAAGAAGGCGGAAATCGTCAACGAAATTTACCTAAACGGTAGCCCACTTGAAAAGAAAGTTGCCAGTGTCTTCCTCGAAACCTTCCTTTTCTACTCTGGTTTCTTCACTCCCCTCTACTATCTTGGTAACAACAAACTAGCCAACGTTGCGGAAATTATCAAATTGATCATTCGTGATGAGTCTGTTCACGGAACCTACATTGGTTACAAATTCCAACTTGGTTTTAATGAATTACCTGAAGAAGAGCAAGAAAAACTCAAAGAATGGATGTACGACCTGCTCTATACACTTTACGAGAATGAGGAAGGCTACACAGAAAGCCTCTATGACGGTGTTGGTTGGACGGAAGAAGTTAAAACCTTCCTTCGCTACAATGCCAACAAGGCACTCATGAACCTGGGACAAGATCCACTCTTCCCAGACTCAGCAGATGATGTCAACCCAATCGTCATGAACGGTATTTCAACAGGAACTTCCAACCACGACTTCTTCTCTCAAGTCGGAAACGGTTACCTTCTTGGTGAAGTTGAAGCTATGCAAGACGATGACTACAACTACGGTTTAGACTAAGTCAACAATTTCAGAAGTGATATCAATATCATGGTTTGTTTAAAACAACCATGATATTTTTGTTTTTGTTTTCTTTTGTTTTTTAAATTGATTGATTGAATACTTTATGATAAAATAGTAATAGAAATAGAGGTGATAACGATGCTAAAGCAGGAAAAACTAGATAATATTCTAGAAACGGTAAATACAAAGGGAACTATTACTGTAAAAGAAATCATGGCTCGCTTAGATGTATCAGATATGACTGCTAGACGCTACTTACAAGAGTTGGCTGACAAGGATTTACTTGTTCGTGTGCATGGAGGAGCTGAAAAAATTCGTACAGGCTCCATTTTAAACAATGAACGTTCCAATATTGAAAAACAAAGCTTACAGATTGCAGAAAAACAAGAAATCAGCCGTTTTGCAGGCCATTTAATCGATGAAGGGGAAACCATTTTTATCGGACCAGGGACAACCTTGGAATCTTTTGCCCGTGAACTTCCAATCGATAATATTCGTGTTGTGACAAACAGTTTACCAGTTTTTCTCATCCTAAACGAACGAAAACTAACAGATTTGATTTTAATTGGTGGGAATTACCGCTCCATCACTGGAGCCTTTGTGGGAACACTAACCTTGCAAAACTTAGCCAATCTCCAATTTTCTAAAGCTTTCGTTAGCTGTAATGGTATTAAGGACAATGCGATTGCGACCTTTAGTGAAGAGGAAGGCGAATCTCAACGCATCGCCCTCAATAATTCCAATAAAAAATACTTACTAGCTGACAATAGTAAGTTCAATAAGTTTGATTTTTACACCTTCTACAATATCTCTGATATTGATACCATCGTTTCAGATTCTAAACTGAGCAAAGAAACGTACGACCAGCTTTCAAAACAAACAAAAATTATTCTTTCTAAACCATAAAACTGAGGATTGATAAAAAATAAAATGCGTCATATCAAGAAAATAAGAATCTTGATATGACGCATTTTTTGATGAAGATTTTTACTAGGAGTTTCCTAGATTCTTTATGATTGTTGAAACGGCATAAAATCTGAATCAAAGGAGATATTATCCCATTCTTCAGGATTGATAAAATTTAAAAAGATATTTTTAAATTCTTCCAGCTCATAGTCTGAATGGCAAATCCATTCTTTACCGGTAGAGACATACCATTTCCCAAGTTTTTTCAGCTCCTCATTAGTCAAACAAGGTATTTGAGAACATTTATCAAAATTGATAATATAAACTTTTTCATAAATAGATTGGATAAAATCTTTGAACATCTTTTGCCTCACTATAATTCTATATCTAATTACTAATTCTACTAGTCTATAATCTGACTTTCCGCTACTTTCTTGTACCAGTGAGCTGATTTCTTAGGATAACGTTCTTGGGTTTCAAAGTCTACATAGAAGAGACCGTAACGTTTTTCATAACCGTTTGACCATGAGAAGACATCCATTAATGACCAAATGAAGTAACCTTTTACATTCGCTCCATCTGCAATAGCATCAGACAAGACTTCCAAGTGTTGTTTCACATAATCAATACGGCCATCATCGTAAACAGTGTTATCGACGAACTCATCTTTATAACCAAGTCCATTTTCAGTGATGTAGATTTTCTTATAGTTCGGATAATCTTTCTTCACTCGCATGATTTGATCATACAAACCTTGAGGATAGATAATCCAATCCCAATCCGTACGTGGTACATAGTCAGGAGCTACACGACGACCAACACCTTTGATTTGGTATTTAGAGCTTCCTTTCTCACCCTTACCATTATGGATGATTTCTGTTTCGCCATCAAAGGCTTCCATCCAGTCACTCATATAGTAATTGATTCCAAGGAAGTCGTTCAAGTCTTTCGCAGCTTCTAATGCTGTAAAATCTTCTTCACGAAGATCCAAGCTACCACCATTGGCAGCCAAGATAGCCTCTACCCCTGCCAGAGTCTTTTCAGAGTAGTGACCCAGATAAGTTGCATCCAAGATAAATTTGTTATGGATAATGTCCTCCAACTCTGCCGCAATAACATCTGCTGGATTTTTAGGATCTAAAGGATACTTGGTTGGCAGTGCGTGAACAACACCAATTTCACCTTTATAACCTTTATCTTTAAATAGCTTGACTGCACGCGCATGAGAAACCATCATATTGTGGTGCGATTGGAAAACTTTGGCAAGGTCGTACTGAATACCTGGAGGGAATTTCCCAACCAAGTATTGACCATCACCGATTGGTCCAATTTCATTGAAAGTTGTCCAATAGTTGACTTCTGGGAATTCTTCAAAACAGAAAGCCGCGTAGTCTACAAAGTGTTCGATATTTTCACGGTTTAAGAAGTCTCCATTTGAATGTAGAGCTTCTGGCGTATCAAAGTGATGAAGAGTTACAAAGGGCTCAACATGACGTTTGTGACACTCTGCAAATAAATTATGATAAAACTCAACACCTTTCTGATTTACTTGACCGTAACCGGTTGGGAAAATACGTGACCAAGCAATAGAAATTCGAATACCATTGACACCATACTCTTCTGCTAGCTTGAGGTCAACTGGATATCGATTGTAAAAATCACTGGCTGGTTCTGCAGTGTACCAGTAGTTATCTTCAAGATATTTATCCCACGCTACTGGTCCTTTTCCATCGGTATGCGTAGCGCCTTCTGCTTGATAGGCAGCTGTTGCGCCACCAAAAATAAAGTCTTTTGGAAGTGTTTTTGTCATTTTTTTCACCTATTTCTTGATTTAAATAAAGTAAAAGTGAGAGGAGAGGAGTCAGTGAGCCATCCTTCTCCATCTCACTTCTTGTACCAAGTCACCAAATTGTGACATGAGGGGGTAAAAACAATATCTTTTTACCGACGAATTAACAAAGCGATTATGAAATTCGCCATAGCGATTTCCGTAACGAGAGGAGACTGTTTCACAGTCCCTATTATTAATCGAATTGTGACATGAGGAGGTAAAAACGATATCTTTTTACCGACGAATTAACAAGGCGATTAGGAAATTCGCCATAGCGATTTCCGTAACGATAGGAGACTATTTCAGAGTCCCTATTATTAATCGAATTGTGACATGAGGAGGTAAAAACGATATCTTTTTACCGACGAATTAACAAGGCGATTAGGAAATTCGCCATAGCGATTTCCGTAACGAGAGGAGACTGTTTCACAGTCCCTATCGTTAATCGAATTGAGCTTGTACGAATGCAAGAGCACCTTTTCCATCACGAGTTAATTTGATGTATTGAGCGCCTTCTGTTTTCGCAAGTTTAATACCAAGTTTATCAGTTTCTGCTTTCATGTCTTCAAAGTTTGAAGCAACTTGAGGTGCAAGGATAACTAGATCAAACTCTGGCAACATTTCACGGTGAGCACCATAACCACCTGCTGCTGCTTTCACAGGAACATTGTACTCTGCAGCTGCCTTATTCAAAGCATTTGCAAGGAGACCACTTGTACCTCCACCAGCACAGAGAACGAGGACATTTGTTTCTTCAGTGATTGTATTTTGAGCTGCATCGACACCCGCTTTTTCAAGAATAGCATCTGCTTTTGCAGTGTTGAAGTTTGCAGCAACTTTTTCTTTCAATTCATCATTAGATTTACCTGAACGTTCTTCTTCAAGAATTTGTTCATCATAGACCTTAAGGAATGGATAGTAAATGACTACGTCAACCACGATTAGAAGAGCAGCAAGAGCGAATGATAAGAACTGGAAGTTTGTACCAAGGACAATCCCCAAAGGTCCAGGAGTAACCCATGGAAGGTTGGCGGTAAATGAGTTCATGCCAAGTGTTTCGATAAAGAACTTAAAGATCCAAACGTTTGCAATTGGTGCAAAGATGAATGGGATAAAGAAGATTGGGTTCAATACAAGCGGTGCACCAAACAAGATTGGTTCATTTACACCAAAGAAAGTTGGAACTACTGAAGCACGTCCGATTGCACGGTTACGTTTTGATTTTGTTAACCACATGAACATGAATGGAACAACCAGTGTCGCACCAGTACCACCCATGGTAACGATAAACATTTGTGTACCAGAAGTAAGAATCTTGTCAGCGTGCATACCTTGTTGGAGAAGGTTCAAGTTGACTTCGGCATTGGCATAGGTAATAGCTGCGATAGCTGGTTCAACGATAGATGGACCATGGATACCAACAAACCAGAAGAAGGCAAAGGCACCAAAGATAATGGTAATACCTAGGTAACCATCAGCTGCAGAGAATAATGGAGCAAAGAATTTACCGATTGATTCAGCTACGCTTGCACCAACAAAATGACGAGCTAGTAAATCAAGAGCATAAAGAGAAACCACTGATAGAGTGAATGGAATCACATCTTTAAAGACTTGTGAGATATTTGGTGGAACTTCGTCAGGCATACGAATAGTGACGTTGTTCTTAACACAAACCTTATAGATTGCTACAGTAACAAAGGCAGCAAGGAAGGCTGAAAGCAAACCTTTTGTTCCTAGGAATCCTGTTGCAAAGCCACCTTCAATTGGATCAGCTGCCAACATCAATAATCCAACAATAGCAGCTAATAGAGTTGACATATAGTTGATTTGGTTGGTTTTTTCCATGCTACGGTTAACAGAGTCTGTTAATGATTTAGCAGTCGTACCAGCTAGCAAAAGTGCGAGAATACCCATTGAATAGCTATAAGGTTTCATCAATAGAGCCACTACTTCATCAGACCATTGGAAGCCCCATGAGTTTGGTACAAAGGCGATTAAGATAAAGATACTTGAGAAGAGAATAACAGGCATACCTGCGATAAATCCATCCCGAATAGCACGAAGATAGATATTACGAGATAATTTCTCAAAGAAAGGTTTTCCTTTCTCGATAAATGCAATTAGTTTATTCATTATTTAACTCCTCTCTTGTACAGTTCAATTAAATGGTGCATCAAATCTTTTAACAAGACAGTTGTCATCAAGTGGTCTTGGCCATGCATCATGGTCACACTATACGCTAAGTCCTCACCAGAAGCTTCCTTAGTCAATAGACTTGTTTGCGCGTGGTGAGCCTCTGCAATACAGCTACCAGCTTCCTCTACCAGATCGTCCGCTTTTTCAAAATCACCAGCTTCAGCAGCCTTCAAGGCTTCCAAGAGTTTTGAACGAGCGTCGCCAGCATAGGCTACGATTTCAAAACCTAACAATGTTACTTCTTCTCTATTCATGATAGAATTCTCCTTATGTATTTTTAATTACATTTTTATGACAATAAACGTTGGATATGTAGAACTAGATAAACTCGTTCACTTTTATACAAATCAAGACCCGTATGTTGCGTAATCACATCATAGATCTTGGAACCAATCTCGAAGGCTTTTGGATAGGATAGTTTAATATGTTCTTCCATATCCAGAAGTGATTGGTTATCATCTCTAGATCTGTCTAAATAATCCAAGAAATAATTCAAATGAATCATAAAACGATCATAGAAATGGTTATTCTCTTTAGTTCGTTGAATTGCATAGTCCGTTAAAACTTCTTCAACATTCCTGAGAATTTCTTTCCTCTTATCAATCGACTCAACCACTTCCACTTCATTCTCGCCTTCGGCGTTAATGAAGTGATAAGCAATCCGAATAATTTCGTCCTCAGGAAAATGATCTGCTAGCTTCTGACGGTAAATTTCAAATGCTTCATTTGCGATTTGAAAAGCGACAGGATACTTAGTGGAAATATCTGGCAGATTACTATCCTTGTACCTTCCTTGTGCTAGAGCTTGGTAAGAACAATAAATATGATCTGTCAAGGTTACGTAGAGATACTCTTGAATCGGATAATGATATTTCTTTGATAGCTTATCAATGATTTCATAAGTCACTGTTATAAAATCAAGCGGAACATCTTTGAGAAGAGCCATAAAGTTTTCTCTTGACTCTTCAGTCTTCATCCGAAAGATTTTCTCAACCTGATGTTCAGCAATCAAGTCTCCCTTCTTCTTTCCAAATGCAATCCCCTTACCAATCACAATCACCTCTTCTCCTTTATCATTTCTGACAAGCGAAACATTGTGATTTATTGGATTTAGAATTCGATACATGTCAACCTCCTTTTAAATCTTAAAGGTATATGAGTACAAAAAATGACCACAAATGAACTAGAAAATCATCCGATTTCTAATTCACCTGTGATCATGCCTAATATTACTTAGTAACACTCACCTTGTATTAACTTGTGATTTAAGTATAGCACAAGTAAGTCGTTTTGTAAACCTTTACATACAACTTTTTTAAAATTTTTTTAGATTCATGTTCCTAACCTAGGAGGACTTGCTTACACGCGTTCTTTCCATGAAGTTGCTGTTGTTTGAAGAACTTTGTTGAGTTCGTCAATGTTTTCAAAACCAGTTGTACGAAGCCATTCGCGAGCTGCTGCTTCACCATCTTTGATGTAAGCTTCAACTGATCCAGCCCATGTAGCACGGCCACAAAGAACTCCATTGAAGTTTGCACCTGATTCATGAGCAAATACAAGAGTATCTTGGAAGAGTTTAGCTGATACACCAGCACTCAAGTAGATGTATGGCAAGTTAGTTGCTTCATCTTGTGCTTTGAAGAAGGCTGCTGCTTCTTCACGTGTGTAAACCACTTCACCCTCAGCAAAGCCTTCAACATATTTAATGTTAACAGGAACTTCTACTTTCAAGACATCAATGTTAAAGCGTGGGTCTGAGAAGACTTTCATAGCACCGATAACTTTGTGTGGTTTTACTTTCGCGTATTCTACTGAACCGGCGTCCGCAATTTTTTCATCGTAAGCAAGGATTTCAAGGAAGAATGGGATATCTTCAGCCACACATTCAGAACCGATACGTTCGATGTAAGCTTGTTTTTCTTGGTTGAGTTCGTCTGAGCTATCTACATCATAGTAAAGCAAGAATTTAACTGCATCTGCACCTTCTTCTTTAATACGTTTTGCAGACCAAACATCCAAGCAGTCTGGCAAGCGTTTTGTGCTTGTTGTGTCATAACCTGTTTTTTCATAAGCAAGGAGAAGACCAGCTTTTTCATCAAGAGCTTTAGTCGCTGGAAGTCCATATTCAGGGTCAAGAAGCATAGATGAAGCGTATTTGGTCAATTCATCTGCAACCAAGACTTTCAGTTCTTCCATTTGAGCAACAGTTGGTTCTTCTGTTTGGTGTTGAGCCATGAGGCGTTTCAAAGCACCACGTTGGTCAAAAGCAAGAGCTGAGATGATACCATTTTCATCAGAAAGTTTTTCTAAGCGTGCACGTTTTTGTTCTGTTAAAGCCATTTTATACCTCTTTTACTATTAATTGATCATATAGAGCTTGATAGTTGGCCATGTTGACATGACCGGTCATTTTTTCTTGAGCATTGAGCATACCAAGGACATTTGCCTTGATGAGTAATTCTGCATCCGATTCTTTATGAAGTAAACCTGAAGAAATTCCAGCAACTGTAGAATCTCCAGATCCAACAGGGTTGACTACCTGAATGCTAGGAATATCTACCTTGTAGAAAGTGTCACCATGTTTGGCAAAAGCACCGTTGGCACCAAGTGAAACGATAATCCATTCAATACCTGCAAACAAAGGTTCTTGAAGGACTTCTTTTAATTCATCCAAATCCTCAGAAACTTCTCTTCCAAGAAGCTGAGACAATTCCTCATTATTTGGTTTGATGACTGTTGGTTTATGTGGTGATTCAAGAACCGCCTGAAGTGCTCTACCAGAGCAGTCCAAAACAACAGGCTTGCCAGCTTGGTTAGCAAGTTCTACCAAGCTCGCATAGTAATCAACTGGAAGTCCAGCTGGCAGACTACCTGAGATAGCTACTACTTCAACTGACTCCAAGAGTTTTTTGAAATGTTCCAAAAAGTCTTGACCTTCCTGTTCCAATACTTCAGGACCTTTTTCAAGAACTTCTGTTTGGTTATCTCCGTGAAGAATAGCGATACAGTTACGAGTTTCTCCCTGAATTGAGAAGAAATCTTTCTTTACTTGATCATCGATATGTTCAACCAAAAACTCACCAAGTTTACCACCAACTAAACCAGTAGCAAGAACAGAATCTCCAAATTCTGAAAGCACTCGGGTAACATTGAGGCCCTTACCACCAGCCGTTTTGGTTACATCCACCACACGATTGACAGTATCAATCTTTAACTCATCCAAGGGATAGGAAATATCAATGGATGGGTTCATTGTGACTGTTAAAATCATAGGTCACCTCTTAGTCGTGGTATTCTCCTCGATCCCATTTTTCAAGGAATTCAGTGAAGAAGTTTGCGTCTGTTTGTTGAGCATTGTGACTTTCAACGTGTTCAATTTTCGCAATCAATTTCTTGTTTTCTTCAGATGGTTTATATTCAGCATGGATGAAAGCTTCGATGATGTCACACATGAGCAATTCACCAGTAATCTTACCACCAAAACCGATAACATTGGCATTCAATTGTTCTTTAGCATAAAGGGCTGTTGTCATATCACGAACCAAGGCAGAACGGACACCTGGAACTTTATTTACAGCGTTGTTGATACCAACACCAGTACCACAGATACATACTCCAAGATCAGCTTGACCGCTAGTTACAGCTTCACCAACTTTTTTACCAAAGATTGGGTAGTGAGTACGTGTATGGTCATATGTACCAAAGTCAATGACTTCATATCCTTTTGATTTCAAAAATTCTGAAACCGCCATTTTTTCATCTGTTACGATGTGATCACATCCAATTGCAATTCTCATTTTTAACTTACCTTTCTTACTGTAATCTAATTAGCACATTTTGTTCAACATATCAACACGAATCTGGTGACGTCCACCGTCGTATTTACCGTTAACAAATCCTTTAGCAATGTTTTTAGCCAATTCATCACCAACAAGTTGTGCACCCATAGTGATCATACGTGAGTTGTTGTGGCCACGAGTCATATAAGCTGAACGTTCGTCAGAAACTTCTGCAGCAACCATTCCTTTGATTTTTGTTGCAACCATGAAAGGACCAGCACCATAAGCATCAATCACGATACCAAGGTTTTGTTCTTCTTTGTTTACTTCTGCAGCAACAGCAAGAGTCACATCAACAAAGTCTTGACCTTCAGCTGTAACATCCACAACGTGGAAGTTTTCTTTTTCCAAGAAGTCTTTCACAACTTCTTTCAATCTCAAACCTGCAGCATCTGCACCGATAACAATAGACATATTGGATACTCCTTTTATTTTTCTAGGCTAGTAAAGACTTTTATGGTTAGCAGTTTACCTACAAAAGCTTTCTAGCAGTTTATTGACAAATTGGATTGAATGAGATGAATGACACCTTATTCAAGTTTAGGAAATCAGTTTCCTAGAAATAATCTTTCTCTACGAAAGAGAATATAACAAGTGATTGTTTGTTTGTTACAAACATCATTTGTTACTTACAAACATAATATACTCCTATTTCCAGAAAAAGTCAACAGTTAATGTTTGTTTTTGTTCTTTTTTGTCTAAAAGATTTCGATATCAAAACCAATTTGATCCACTTGACCAGGCTCTAGTAGGCGAACGTTTTTCTTATCTTCTAGATGATCTCCTTCTTCAAGGGATGTTGACAAGCCAGACCATGGTTCAAAAGCAATGAACGGTCCTTTGTTCAAAGTTGACCAGATGATGAGGTTTGGAAACTCTGCAAAGTGCACTTTTAATCCCTTATCATGTTTGCGAGAACGAAGGGCAATTGTTCGAGATTGCAATTCATCCAAAGTCACTGCATCTGTGCTGAAAAGATCATAGCTGAGGTCTAATTCTTTTTGACCTTCTAGCCATGGTCTTCTATCTTGGAAATCCAACATACCTGTTTCTGGGAAAGGACGTGGAACAGAGCAAGTCTCTTCTTTCTCAAACTCTAAATAGTAATCTTCATAGACTTCATCATCCAGTAAAGGACAATTAAATCCTGGATGTCCACCAATAAAGTAAGGCATGACCTTGCTAGTTTCTTTATTGAAAATCTTGTATTGAGTTCGTACTGTCTTTCCAGTAAGGCTATAAGTGATTTCTAGGCGGAAATGATAAGGATAGTTCTGATAGCTATTCTCATCGTCTTCAATTGCAAAAGTTACACTCTGATCCGTCTGTTCAACTAATTCAAATTCTTTCTTACGAACCAAACCATGACGAGGAATCTTTCCTTGACTTTCTTCTCCCTTATCATCTATATAGAGGGCTGCATCCTCTCTCAAAGAACCACAAATAGGAAAGAGAACAGGAGCTTGTCCACTCCAATAAGTGGCATCTCCTTGCCACAAATATTCAAGTCCCTCAGCATCTTTTATAGAAGAAAGAGCCCCACCAAAACTGTTAAATTGAACTCTTAATTGTTCTGATTTTAATTCAATTACCATTATTTTCTCCGATTTCTTGATAGTTTATAAAAAACTAGGCTGTCACTCCTAATGGATGTCGACAACCTAGCTTTAACAATTTACATTTTATAGGAGCGCATTATTTTGCTTTCGCTGCGTACTCTTCGTTACGTTTGATCATTTGTTTTCTGTACCATGCAAAGATACCGATATAGAATACAAGGAAGACTACAGCACCAAGGATTGCTTTGATATCACCTGTTGTAGTGTTACCAATTGTCCAACCAAGAAGTTTTTCGATTGGTCCTTCAAGAGTTGAGTGAGTGATCAATTGAGTTTCGCTCACACCTGCTGGGAAGGCACCTACACCTTTAGCAAGTTCTGTTGCAAATGGTGCAATAAGTGTACCTGAAAGAAGGAAGAGTGGCAACAAGAGTGTTCCGAAGATGATCATACGGAGCAATTTACCACGAGTTACAACCAAGAGAGCTGGAGTAACACCCATAGCGATGATACCTGCAAGTGGCAAGATACCATTTCCGACTTTTGAAAGAAGTACTGCTTCAATCAACATGATTGGTGCAAGTACGTTAGCACAAGCCCAGATTTCAGCACGACCAGCGATGAATGGCCAGTCAAGACCGATGTTGAATTTACGTCCTTGAAGACGTTTAGTAGCAACGTTTGTAATACCTTGTGATAGTGGTTCTACGGCTGCGATGAACCATGAACCGATAAGTGAGAAGAGTTCCAAAGATACACCGGCAGTCAAACCAAGAGACAACCATCCTCTGATAACAAGACGCCATTTATCTGCATCTGCAACCCCTGCAATTGGATGTGGAGTTCCCATAATACCGATAACGATACCAAGAATGAAACCGATAAAGAATTTAGAACCCCAGAAACCGATTTTCTTGTTCAATTTAGCAGCATCAAAGTCATATTTATCAAGGCCTGGGAAGAATTTTTCAAAAATCTTATCCAAAACCATGATAACTGGGTTCATCATGTAGTTCATGTGAGTTGATGTCATTGGTGATGAACTTGGTGCGTTAAGAAGGTCATCAAATGTAGGTTTCATCAAGTCAGAGTTGATAATTTTCAACACACCAACAAGTACGATAGCTGCTGTAGCAATCAAGAGTGAAACCCCTTGGCTCACACCGTTGTTGTCAGCATACCATTTAATCAAAAGACCTGTGATAGACAAGTGCCAGATATCGAAGATATCAACGTCAAGTGTATCTGTTTTCTTCATGGCTAGCATCACTATGTTGACAATCAACATGATGAGCAAGAAGTATAGTGTCCAAGCAGAACCCCAAGTAATTGTTGCAAGTGGTGCCCAACCAACGTCAGTGATACTCAATTGGATACCAGTGTTTTCAACAAATTTTGCTAGCGACGCTGAGAAAGCAGTGTTTAGCATACCGATGATGGCACCGATACCTGTAAGAGCAATGGCAAGTTTGATACCACCTTCAAGCGCTTTGGAGAATTTCACTCCAAAAAGTAGAGCCAATATTGTCAAAATGATCAACATGATGACAGGACCACCCATATCTAAGACGGGTGTGAAAACCTCTTTGATTAGGTCAAAGATTGCATCCATAACAGTTCCTCCCTTTTTTATGTTATATGAATGTTAACAAATTAAAATTAGCTTAACCCGTGTTCTTTGATAGCTGCTTCAATATTGTCAAATACTGGAGCACTCATAGCTGGGATACGGAATAAGATTGGTCCAGCTTCGATAACTGGAATACCTGGGTCAAAACCAAGGTCTGTCGCAGCAATTGGTGTAAAGATGTCATAACCTTTTATAAGATCTTCGTTAACATCTTTGACCATGACCGCATCACAGTGAACATCAAAACCGCGGTTTGAAAGTTCTTCTTCAAGAGCACTTTTAATTTGGTGGCTTGAGTTAACACCTGCACCGCAGGCAGCAAGAATTTTAATCATATGGATTTCCTCCGATTTAATATTTTTAATAGACAAGATTAAGCGATTGCTTCAGCAATATAAGCATAGAGGGCTTCTGGTTCAGAAATTTTTGATAGGTCTTCAAGATGACCATTTCCAGTAAAGAAGTCCATCAACTGAGCAAGAATGTTTGTTTGACTTGAACTTGAGTTATTAATGATAAAGAAGAGTAAAGATACTTCTACTTCCTTATCTGGCGCAATCATGTTGTGGAAAGTCACTGGTTTATCTAATCGAACGACCACAACTTTTTCGGCTAGATTATGAACAATATCTGTATGAGGAATAGCCACATTCGGCAAATCCTTACCCAAAAATTCCATATCTAAGCCAGTTGGAAATGACTTTTCACGCGTAATCAAGGCTTCACGATAAGTTGGAGTTACGATTTCTCGTTCTTCCAATAAAGTTGCAACCTGATCAAAGAGATGTTCTTGATTATCCGCTTCTAAGCAAAACACAAGGTTTTTGTCAAAGAAATGATCTAATCCCATAAGGTTTTCCCTTCTTTCCATTAACTTTACGATATAAGTATAACACTATATGAAACCGTTGTCAACGATTTTCTGTTGTTTTTTGTCTCTTTTTTTATATTTTTGTTGTTTTTATGGTTTGTTACATAAAAACAAACACATAAACAAACACTTCAAACATTTTTTCTGTTCTAAAAATTAAAAAAGCAGACCATTTAAGCCTACTTTACGATTGATTATTATATAAATTTCCTATGAAGAAGGAAAAGCAATTATGATAACTTATTCTTCATCCATGCTCAAGACGCTAAGGAAGGCTTCTTGTGGAACTTCTACTGATCCGATAGCTTTCATGCGCTTCTTACCAGCTTTTTGTTTTTCAAGGAGTTTACGCTTACGAGAAACGTCACCACCATAACATTTAGCAAGTACGTTCTTACGAAGGGCCTTGATATCCGTACGAGCCACGATTTTGTGTCCAATTGCTGCTTGAATCGGAACTTCAAATTGTTGACGAGGGATGATTTTCTTGAGCTTATCAACAATGAGTTTCCCACGTTCGTAAGCAAAATCCTTGTGAACGATAAAGCTGAGGGCATCCACCTTGTCTCCATTGAGAAGGATATCCATTTTCACTAGCTTAGATGGGCGGTACTCTGACAATTCGTAGTCAAAGCTTGCATAACCACGAGTTGAAGACTTGAGTTTATCAAAGAAGTCAAAGACGATTTCAGCAAGTGGAATTTGATAGATAACATTGACACGATTGTCGTCAATATAATCCATAGTCACAAAGTCCCCACGCTTACGTTGAGCTAATTCCATCACTGCTCCGACGAACTCTTGCGGTACCATGATTTGCGCTTTAACATATGGCTCTTCAATGGTCGCAATCTTGGTTGGGTCTGGGAACTCAGATGGGTTAGACACATCCATAGACTCCCCGTCGGTCAAATTAACCTTATAGATAACGGATGGAGCTGTCATGATGAGGTCAATGTTGAACTCACGTTCCAAACGCTCTTGGATAACATCCATATGGAGTAGTCCAAGGAAACCACAACGGAAACCAAATCCAAGTGCCTGAGATGTTTCTGGTTCAAACTGAAGACTAGCATCATTCAGTTGCAATTTTTCAAGCGCTTCACGTAGGTCATTGTACTTGTTTGACTCAATTGGATAGAGACCCGCAAAGACCATAGGATTCATCTGCTTGTAGCCATGTAATGGCTCTGCCGCAGGATTGGTTGCCAAGGTAACAGTATCACCCACACGAGTGTCTTGAACCGTCTTGATAGAAGCCGCAATATAACCAACGTCACCAGTCGCAAGGAAATCACGACCAACTGCTTTGGGTGTAAAAATACCGACTTCGGTCACATCAAAGGTCTTGCCATTGCTCATAAGCTGAATCTTATCGCCAGGTTTGACCACTCCGTCCATGACACGCACTTGGAGGATCACCCCACGGTAGGCATCGTAAACAGAGTCGAAAATCAAGGCCTTAAGTGGCGCCGTCACATCACCCGTTGGTGCTGGCACTTTTTCTACGATTTGCTCAAGGATTTCCTCGATACCAATTCCAGCCTTGGCAGAAGCCAAAACTGCTTCACTGGCATCCAAACCAATGACATCTTCAATCTCTGTACGCACGCGCTCTGGATCTGCAGCCGGCAGGTCAATTTTGTTAATGACTGGCATGATTTCCAAATCATTGTCCAAGGCCAGATAAACGTTGGCAAGGGTTTGAGCCTCAATCCCTTGAGCAGCATCAACCACCAAAATCGCTCCCTCACAGGCAGCTAGCGAACGCGAAACTTCATAGGTAAAGTCTACGTGCCCCGGCGTGTCAATCAAGTGGAAAATATAAGTTTCCCCATCTTTTGCAGTATAATTCAGCTCGATAGCATTGAGTTTAATGGTAATCCCACGTTCTCGTTCTAGATCCATGCTATCCAAAAGTTGGGCCTGCATTTCACGACTTGAAACCGTCTCTGTTTTTTCCAAAATGCGGTCTGCTAGAGTCGACTTTCCGTGGTCAATATGGGCGATAATAGAGAAGTTACGGATCTTCTCCTGTCGTTTTTTCAATTCTTCTAAGTTCATGATTCTCTTCCTTTCAGGGTATCTATTTATTATAAATTGTTTTTGACATTTTGACAAGACCATACCCTGCTAGGAGTACTAATCTTCAGCAACAAAGCCGTCATTTTCGATAAAGTGGTGTTCTGTCATTCCTTGGTCTGTAAAGACAATCCCGTGAAGGACACCACCATAGACAGCTCCTCCATCCATTCCAACCTTGCCATCTTCTGTAGTCCAAAGCTCAGCTGTACCACGCTCTTGCTTTAACAAACCATAGACCGGTGTATGGCCAAAGACAATAGTTTTCCCAGTATGATTTTCTGCTTCGTGGAATGGTTTTCTAAGCCAGACTTTTTTATAATCTGTGGTTTCACGCCAGTCATCCAAGGTCAAATCAATACCTGCGTGAACAAAGATATACTTGTCTGTCTCTACTACAAATGGCATTTGACGAATAAATTCGACCAAATCTGCCGCTTCAGTAACAACACGTTTGGCATCTTCTACTCCATCAACTGGGGCATCCAAAGGACGACCTAGGATAGAGTTAATGGTTGTATCTCCACCATTGCGACGATAGTGGTCATAACTTTCTTCTGGGTCATCAAGCCAAGTCAAAAACATATACTCGTGATTTCCTGACAAACAGATAGCCCCTTGATTATCGACCAAGTCCTTAACCGTCTCTAGGACACGGCGACTATCTTCACCACGGTCAATCAAGTCCCCTAGAAAGAGCAACTGGGTCTGACCATCCCATGTTTTGAGAAGGTCTTTCAGCATCCCTGCTTTTCCATGAACATCTCCAATTACATAATAGTCTGTCATCTTATTTCTCCCTGTTTCTCAACAATTCTCTGGCTTGCGTCAGGGCGGCTTCTGTGACATCATCACCTGCCAACATCTTAGCAACTTCTTCCACTCGCTCTTCAACCGTCAAGAGACGAACAGTCGAAACTGTTGAATGGTCATTGCTAATCTTCTCAATAAAAAATTGATAATCTGCAATCGCAATCACTTGTGGCAAGTGGGAGATAGCTAGAACCTGACCATGTTGGCCAATCTTGTGAATCTTCTGCGCAATGGCCTGAGCTACACGACCTGAAACTCCTGTATCCACTTCATCAAAGACAATACTTGTCTTACCTTCTTTACGTGAAAAGGCAGACTTAATGGCTAGCATGAGGCGAGACAATTCTCCGCCAGATGCAACCTTAACCAAGGGTTTAAAGTCTTCGCCAGGGTTGGTTGAAATGTAAAACTCAACCATTTCATTGCCCTCACGACTGAATTTGCCCTTGCTAAAACGAACCTGAAACTGGGCTTTTTCCATATACAGGTCTTGCAGTTCTTGTTTAATCTCTGCTTCTAGCTGCTGGGCCAAGTCATGACGAGCAGATGCAAGTTGACCTGCCAAATCGACAAGATTGACTTCCAACTTCTTAAGCTCTGCTTCCATGTCCTCAGACGAAAGGTTATTACCTGTCAAGAGATTGTATTCTTCCGTAATCTTTGCAAAGTAAAGCAAGACATCGTCTACAGTCCCACCATATTTACGCGTAATGGTATGAAGGAGGTCCAAACGATTCTCAACCTGCATAAGCCGATTGCCGTTAAAATCAAGGTCCTCAATAATAGCTTCCAGACGTTTGCTAATGTCTTCTAAGACATAGTAAGTCTCAGACAAAGAGCTTGAAATTTCACGGTATTCAGGGTCGTACTCTTCAACACTTTCCATGTCATTCATGGCCGAACGAACATTGGCCAGACTCGAGAACTCTTCATTGTCCAACATACTATAGGCATTGGTCAGCGTATCCGCAATATTTTTATGATTGAGAAGTTTATCACGCTCTTGATTGAGAGCCAGGTCTTCTCCAGCTCGCAAGTTTGCTGCCTCAATCTCTGCCATTTGAAATTCCAACATTTCAATACGAGCCTTGTGTTCCTGTTGGTTTTTCTTGACTTCCAGAACCTGCTTGCGCATTTTACGGTAGGCATCAAAACTCGTTTGATAGGTTTCTTTCAAGTCCCAAAAGGCTGCATCGCCGAATTCATCCAACATTTGAATATGAAGTTGAGGACGCATTAACTCCTCTTGGTCATGCTGACCATGAATATCTACTAGATGTTGTCCAATAGCACGCAAAACAGATAGATTGACCATCTGGCCATTCACACGGCTGATACTACGACCATTTTGCAAGATCTCTCGACGGATGATAATCTCATCACCCATTTCCAAACCTTGCTCATCAAAAATTTCCTGCAAAAGGCGACTATTTTCAACGGAGAATAGCCCCTCAATCTCTGCCTTTGGCGCACCATGACGAATAACATCTGTCGTCGCACGAGCTCCCAACATCATATTCATGGCATCAATGATAATCGACTTCCCTGCACCCGTTTCACCAGTCAAGACAGTCATTCCCTTTTCAAAATTGAGGGAAATAGCCTCAATAATGGCAAAGTTTTTTATCGAAATTTCAAGTAACATATAGACCTACCAATTTTTTACTTGTTCAAAGATTTCCTCAGCTAGACTTTCAGTTCTGGCAATGACTAAAATCGAGCTATCATCAGCTAAACAGCTAAAAATCTTGTCCGCAAACGTCTCGGTTAACTGAGCTTTTACAAAAGCCGTATTTCCTGGAATAACTTGAAGATTGATCATCTTGTCCATCAAGTCTGCCGATTCGATATTGTCTTCAGCCAGTTGCAAACTTTTTACGATTGATTTTGGCAATTCATAGACATAGGTGTTGTCTCTCAAAGGAATTTTGACAATACCTAGCTCTTTGATATCTCGGGATACTGTCGCTTGAGTGGCAGTGATGCCTGCCTCTTTCAAATGTTCTACAATTTCTTCTTGCGTGCCGATTTGATAATCTGTCACAAATCGTCTAATTTTTTCAAGTCTCTCTTTTTTATTCATTTTTAAATTGACTATGCGCCCTCTCTACTACTTCTTCAATCTCAGCAAGAACCTGATTGCTTGCTGACTCTTCTTTTTTCAAATACGCTAAAAACTCAATATTTCCATGTCCGCCTTGGATGGGAGAAAAGTCCAAACCAAGGACTGAAAAGCCTTCCTCTACTGCCATAGCTGTGACAGATTCAAGGACATGTTGATGGACCTTGGCATCGCGAATAATTCCATTTTTCCCAATCTGCTCACGTCCTGCCTCAAACTGAGGCTTAACCAGAGCCACAACCTGACCTTGATCAACCAAGACACGGTGCAAGGCCGGCAAAATCAGACTGAGGGAAATGAAACTCACATCAATACTGGCAAAGCTCGGCTCCTGCTCGAAATCAGTCTTTTCAGCATAGCGGAAATTAAACTGCTCCATGCTGACAACTCGTGGGTCTCGGCGTAATTTCCAAGCCAACTGATTGGTACCGACATCGACTGCAAAGACCAACTCAGCACCATTCTGTATCATAACATCTGTAAAGCCCCCAGTAGAAGCACCGATATCAATTGTGGTCGCGCCATCCACTGACAAATCAAAGACCTGCAAAGCTTTCTCCAGTTTCAAGCCACCACGGCTAACATACTTGAGTTTCTCCCCCTTGAGTTTTAACTCGGTGTCGTCTGGGATTTTCTCTCCTGGTTTGTCAAAACGCTCTCCATTCAGGACTGCTACGACTAGACCAGCCATGACACCACGCTTGGCCTGTTCTCGCGTTTCAAACAAACCCTGTTTATAAGCTAGTACATCCACTCTTTCCTTAGCCATTGATTCTCAAACTTTCTACTACATTTACAATCGATTCTATATCGAAGGGAATCTGCTGGGCAATTTCTTCTAATTTGGCATTAGCTTGATCCAGAGTTTGGTTACAAAAGGCAATGGCCTCTTCCAAGCCCAACAAGGCTGGATAGGTTGACTTTTCAGCCTGCAAATCCTTTTGAGGAGTCTTGCCGATTTCCTCAAAACTAGCTGTCACATCCAGTACGTCGTCCCTGACCTGAAAAGCGAGCCCAATCAATTCACCTACAGTTTTCAGTTTTGCCTGTATTTCAGGAGCCAATTCAGCTATGATAGCAGCTGCTTGGAAGGGAAAGGCTAGTAATTTTCCAGTTTTATTGGCATGAATGGTCTGTAGCTCTTCCAAAGCCAAGTGTTGGTGTTCACCCTCCATGTCCAAAACTTGCCCTGCCACCATGCCCAGACTACCTGATGCAAGAGATAAGTTGGCAATCAAGTCCACCTTAATCTGACTTGGCAAATCTGCCTGCGCTATCAAGGCGTAAGGATCTAGGAACAAGGCATCTCCAGCCAAAATGGCCATTGCTTCGCCAAATTTCTTATGATTGGTCAAACGCCCCCTGCGATAATCATCATCATCCATGGCAGGAAGATCATCGTGAATCAAGCTCCCTGTATGAATCATTTCCAAGGCCGCGGCCACCTGCGCGTGAGCAGGTTTGATGGCAATATGCAAGGCTTCCAAAACTTCTAACAAGAGAAAAGGCCGAATACGTTTGCCACCCGCATGAATGGAATAGAGAACGGACTCTCGCAAACTAGAGGCAAACTGCTGGTCTCCATAAAAATCTTCCAAGGCTGACTCGACAAGAGCTAATTTTTCTTGCTTTTTCATTCAAAATCACTTTCTGTTCCGTCTTCTTGCATGACCTTGACCAAGGTCTTTTCAGCCTTGTCCAACGTCGCTTGGAGCTCTTTTGACAAGACCATGCCCTTTTGAAAGGCAGCAATCGCATCTTCCAGAGCAATTTCACCATTTTCCAAACTTTGGACAATGGTTTCCAGTTCTGCTAGATTTTCCTCAAATTTCTTTTGTTTTGACATCTTTAACCTCTAATTCTACTTGACCATCTCGCATCAAAAGCGTCACTTGGTCTGTTTTCTTTAAATTCTCAACCGAATCAACTACTGAATCTTCTTTTTTGACAATTGCATAACCACGCGCCACAATTCGGCTCGTATCCAACATCAGAAGTGCTTCTGAAAGTCTCTTGACCTCAGCAACCTTGGCATCATAAACCAGCGCCATTTGGCTACGTAAGAGCTTGTCCAACTGAGCTAGTCTGTCCTGATAGCGTTGGATTTTGGTAACAGGTGATAATTGTACCAGTCGATGCGTCCTTGCTTGGACTATCTGTTTGTTATCAGAAATCCGTGTTTGCAAACTTTGTTTTAAGCGCAGTTGCAGTTGATCCAAGCGTTGCATATAGCCATCATACAAACGCTCTGGCTGTCTAAAGATAACAGACTGACTGCATTTTTTCAAAGCTTCTTGTTTCTTCGATAAGACATTTCGGACTGTTGTTGCCATCCGTTTTTCCTGATTTTGCAAATGAGCTAATAGATCCAACTTGGTCACAGGTGTTGCTAGTTCAGCAGCTGCTGTTGGCGTTGCAGCTCGTCGATCTGCCACAAAATCTGCCAAGGTCACATCCGTCTCATGCCCCACACTAGAAATGATTGGCAAACGAGATTCAAAAATAGCTCGTACCACAATTTCTTCGTTAAAAGCCCAGAGATCCTCGATGGAACCACCACCACGACCAATAATGAGCAAATCCAAATCGTCCCGTTCATTAGCACGCGCAATATTTCGAGCAATTTCCTCTGCTGCTCCATCTCCTTGAACCTTGGTCGGATAGAGAAGAATGTCCACACCTGGAAAGCGCCTGCTGACGGTCGTGATAATATCTCGAATAACGGCTCCACTGCGACTGGTCACTACACCAATTCTCTTAGAAAATTGGGGCAGAGGTTGCTTGAAACGTTCTTGAAACAGACCTTCTTCTGTCAATTTTTTCTTGAGTTGTTCAAACTGAATCGCAAGCGCCCCAACTCCATCAGGCTCAGCCTTTTCTATGATGATGGAGTAGCTACCACTTGGTTCGTAGACCTGTACGCGCCCAATCACATTGATTTTCATTCCTTCTTCCAGGTCAAAACCTAATTTCTGATAAATTCCAGACCATATGGTCGCTTGAATGACTGCGTGATCATCTTTTAGGGAGAAATATTGGTGAGTAGGTCGTTTACGAAAGTTGGAAACTTGACCAGTTAAATAGACCCGTTCCAAATAAGGGTCTTTATCGAATTTCATTTTCAGATACTTGGTCAAAGTTGTTACCGATAAATACTTTTCCATCTCCACCTACTATTCATTTTCTTGCTTTTCCATGGGTATTATTATACCAAAAATATGCCTAAAAATCTCCATTTATGTACCATTATGAGTGAAAAATAAAAAAGGAGGCAAGGCCTCCACATCTGATTATTTGCTATTTCGGGCTTCTTCCAAAATCTTTGCAATCTTGGTCGTCAACAGGTCGATAGCAACTGTATTGCTGACTCCCTCAGGAATGACGATATCAGCATAACGCTTAGTTGGCTCGATAAACTGGTGGTACATTGGTTTAACCACACCTAAGTACTGGTCAATAACGCTATCAAGGCTACGTCCACGCTCCTCCATATCACGCTTGATACGACGAATAATGCGCACATCATCATCCGTATCCACAAAAATCTTGATATCCATCAAATCGCGCAGGCGCTTGTCCTCCAAGACCAAAATGCCCTCAACGATAAAGACATCTTGAGGCTCCTGACGATAAGTCTTGCTACTGCGTGTATGCTCTGTATAGTCATAAGTCGGGATGTCCACCGGACGCCCTGCCAACAATTCCTTAATCTGCTCAATCATCAAGTCTGTATCAAAGGCAAAAGGATGGTCGTAGTTGGTTTTGACACGCTCTTCAAAGGTCAAATGAGACTGATCCTTGTAGTATGAATCATGCTCAATCATGGAAATCTTTTCATCAGGGAAATGCGATAAAATGGCTCTTGAAACACTGGTCTTACCACCACCAGAACCACCTGTCACTCCGATAATGATTGGTCTATTTTGCATGCTATCCTCCGTTTTTTTATCCGTCGTCTATTCTATCACATTTTTTGCAAAATTTATAGTCTGATTTGGATAGTCTAGGGGAAATAACACTACCTACACCTCAGTTAGACTAGCTAAAAACCTTCCTTGGCTTGTAGAGATGGTCTCGCTTCTCTAGAATGGCTAGCAATTTATCATCTTCAAAAGCAGCCAATTCTTGTTCTGTTTGTTCGAGTTCGATAAAACGACCAAAGCGCACTTCTGTAGCCTCATCTGGACTTAGGAAAACTTTGACAAGGTCACCTGTTCCAATCTCTAGAGGATGGAGAAAGTCCAGTTGACCAGCCTCCACTTTTTCAGCAATTTCTCCCAAGGTAAGAGCATCTTCTAGTTGTAAACCAGCTGCACTAGTCCGTGTTAGATGTGACATATGAGCCGCATAGCCCAGCTTCTCTCCCAAATCAACTGACAAGGTACGGATATAAGTCCCTTTACTGCATTTTACTCGAAAAGTAAAACGTGCCAAATGGCCCTCATAAGAAATCGGACTTGTTCGATCAAAAGTATAAATAGTTACCTGACGTTCTGGACGCTCCACTTCCTGACCAGTACGCGCATACTCATAGAGCTTACGACCATTAACCTTAACAGCTGAATACATAGGTGGAATCTGGGTAATAGGCCCAGTCAAGCTCGCAATCGCTTCATCGACAAGCTTTTCATCCAAGGGCGACAGAACGGGTGTCTCAACGACCACTTCCCCACTAGCATCCTCTGTCGTCGTTGAATAGCCAAGAGTGATTTCCCCCTCATAGACCTTGCCCTCGTCCTGCATAAACTCGACCATGCGTGTCGCCTTGCCAACTGCAATGGGCAAAACACCCACTACATCCGGATCCAGAGTCCCACCATGACCAATCTTCTTGGTTCCCAAAATCTTACGCAGTTTAAAAACCGCATCATGCGAGGTCATGCCCGCTTCTTTTTTTAAGTTGATAATACCGTTCATTTTTGCTTTCTACTCCCCCTTCAGCGCTTCAAACTTAGCTTTCATGGTTGGATTTTTACGGGTCAATTTTTTAACAGAGACATCTTCCAATTTGTTGTTTGCGAGACGGAGTTGGTTTTCAGATGTGGTTAGGAATTTCTTAACCTCTTCCATGCGTTTGATAGCCTTATCAATTTCATCAATAGCTTTGCCAAAGTTGGTCGAAGCTGAATTATAATTCTTAGCAAAGGCCTGTTTAAAGGCATCCAAATCTTCTTCAAAATGCGTAATGTCAATATTTTGCTCCCGAACCAAGGCCAACTCCTGCTTATATTTTAGGGAATTAAGCGCCGCATTACGTAAGAGACCAATCAACTGGATAAAGAACTGAGGACGAACCACATACATCTTTTCGTACTCATGGCTGACGTCAACAATCCCTGTGTTAAAGTAGTCATTATCAGCCTCAAGCATGGTCACCAAAACTGCATACTCACAGTTCTTCTCCCGACGGTCCTTATCCAATTCCTTATAAAAATCTGCATTCTTATGCTTCTTCTCTGTTCCGTCAGCTTCATTTTTCATCTCAAACATGATGGAGATAATCTCTACGCCATTTTCATCACTCTCACGAAAGATAAAGTCCCCCTTAGACCCACGCGCAGAGACCTTGTTATCCTTCTCAAAGTAAGCATTTGGAAAGGCGAAACTACGGACCTTGTTAAACTCACTTTCCGCATACTGTTCCAGACTTTCCCCAATTGCTTTTGTAGATTGTTGGGCTTTGAAATTCTTATAAAATTCGACTTGTTCACTAGCTGCCTTGAGTTGAGCTTCGTAGTTTTGCTTAACTGAAGCAAGAGAAAGCTCGTTTTCTTTTTCTTGTAATAGGAGCTGATTTTTGACCTGATCCCGTTCTTTTTCTAAGTCAGAAAGAGTCTTTTGCAGTTGATTTTCATGCTCCAAACGCAAGGTAGCCAACTGATTTTCTAAGACCTGTACTTCCTTGTCCTTAGCCAAGAGAGCCTGATGGCTTGTCTGTTCAACCTCTTTCTTGGCCAATTCTTTTTCTGTATCAAAATTTTGGATTTGACTCTGTAATTTAGCAATTTCTTGGTCTTTTTGAGCTAGTTTAGACTGTTGCTCATTCATGGCCTTTTGCTCTGCCAAAGCCAGTTCCTGCATCATGCGATCGTGTAGTTCCTTATCAAACTCTGCTGTTCTCACTTGGGACAAAAGTTCAGCATACTGACTTTCATTTACTGTAAAGACTTCCCCACAGTTGGGGCATTTGATTTCGTTCATATCGTTCCTCTTTCTAGACTTCTGTAACCATTATATCATGCCTAAGGGAAAATCAAAAACAGCGAGTCGAAACCCACTGTTTATCTTCTTTTTCTTTAAATTTTTTCCAAGGCCAAGCGCAAGTCTTCAATCAAATCCTCTACATTTTCAAGTCCGATTGACAAGCGGATTTGATTTGGTGTGACTCCTGCTGCTTCTAGGTCTTTTTCTGACAATTGACCGTGAGTGGTTGTAGCTGGATGGACAACCAGAGATTTAGCATCTGCTACATTTGCTAGGTCAGAAAAGATTTCTAAATGATCAATTACCTTGCGGGCTTCTGCTTCCCCACCTTTGACATGGAAGGTAAAGATTGAGCCCACACCTTTTGGCAAATATTTCTCAGCCAAGACATGGTAAGGACTATCAGCAAGTTTTGGATAATTAACTTTTTCTACCTTAGGATGGTTGACAAGGAAATCAACAATTTTCTCTGCATTTTGTACATGGCGTTCCACACGAAGTGAAAGGGTTTCAAGTCCTTGTAGCAAGAGGAAGGCATTAAATGGTGACAAGGCTGCACCTGTATCACGAAGCAATTGAACACGGACAGCGATAATAAAGGCTGCTGCACCCACATCACGAGTATAGCTCAAATTGTGGTAGCTTGGGTCTTCCTCAACAAATTGAGGGAATTTCCCTGAAGCTGCCCAGTCAAAACGACCACTATCCACAATCACTCCACCAATAGTCGTACCATGCCCACCAATAAACTTAGTCGCAGAGTGAATAGCAATATCTACACCGTGAGAAAAAACGTTAATCAAATAAGGTGTTGCAAAGGTATTATCCGAAACTAGTGGAATCTGGTGTTTATGCGCAATCTCAGCCAATTTTTCCAAGTCAGGAATGTTTATCAAGGGATTCCCCAAAGTTTCAATCAAGACAAGCTTGGTATTGTCATTGATAGCTGCTTCCACTTCTTCCAAATTATCCACATCGACAAAGGTTGTTGTGATACCATAACGAGGAAGGGTTTCCTTCAAGAGATTGAAGGTTCCACCGTAAATAGTTGAGGCTGCTACTACATGATCACCAGCGTGGGCAAGTGCCAAAATCGTATAAGTCACTGCGGCCATACCTGATGCTGTTGCAAGAGCTCCAACACCACCTTCAAGGGCAGCAATTCTTTCTTCAAAGGCAGCTGTTGTAGGATTGGTGATACGAGTATAAATGTTCCCTGGTTTCCTCAAGGCAAACAGATCGGCACCTTCCTGCGTGTCATCAAAAACAAAGGATGTTGTTTGATAAATCGGCACTGCACGAGACTTAGTTGCTGGATCCACAACTTGACCAGCATGCAATTGTAAGGTTTCAAATTTAAAATCACGAGTCATAAGGCTACCTCCATATAGTTTCATTAAGGATATTGTAGCACTATCTACCTATCTTGACTAATACCTCTTTTCTATATTTTGATATAAGAAGCGGCTATTACTTCTTACAAAATCGAAAAAAGCACGAATCAATCGTGCTCATTTTCTTAATCTACATAAGTATCTTCATTTTTATTGAGGAAGGCATATGGAAGACCCATCAAGAGGCCTCCTCCGATAAAGTTTCCGATGAAGGTTACACCCCAGTGGCGAAGCATATTTCCAACACCGAAGTTAGCAATTGAGTCAGCAGCAACACTGAATTTCACAATCGCGAAAGAAGCAAAGTTCGCCGCAATGTGCTCGTTTGTTAAGAATACAAACATGTAAATCGCTGACAACACAAGCCAAAGTTTGGCACCACCATCTTTGACCAAAACAAATGAAAGAATAGCAATATTTACGAAAATATTTGCCAAAATCGCCTCAAGCAAGATTAATTCATTTGAACGGCCTAACTTCATCTCTACAACCCCAGAGATAAAACTATCATGAGTCAGATTTGCATAGGCTGCCGAATGAGCAAAGCCCCAACCTGCTATCAAAGCCCCGATAAGGTTAAACAAGGTACAGTAAAGTAAAATCTCAGCTGTTTTTCTCCAAGAGATTTTTTTCAAGAAACTACCAGCAGTCAAGAACATCATGTTTGATGTTACCAACTCGGCATTCAAGAAAACAATGTAGGCCAATCCCCAAGCAAAGACAAATGGGAAGAGGAATCGTCCACTACCTGGCGCAATTTTATTAATCAAGTCAGCCCCAACTGCACCAGCAGCTGTACTGAAGGTTAAAAATGCACCTGCAAACATAGAACGAATCGCATACTTAAATTTGCTTTGGCTATAAAGACTTTCTTTCTTCTTGCAAGCAAATTCAATCTTTGAGATAAATTCTGAAGAAACCATAATAAACTCCTAAAAATTTTTTACCTGATAATTATATCACAAACGTTAAAATTAAGGAAGCGTTTTCTGTATTTCATAAAAGTTTATTCTTATGAAAAGCTTAAAAAATCAGTGAAATCCAGGATTTCACTGATTTGTATTAATAAAATTGTTTATATGGTTGATTGAAAGCTGTTAGGATTTCATCAGATGTTTGTGAATAATCTTTTGTTTCTTTCAAATCGCCTTTTACAATAATACGTTCTGTAGCAGCAAGGTCTTCACAGGTTACTAATGTAATCTCATTGACCCCATCTCTATCATCAACTTCATCAACACGATCCGGTGTAACACGTTTGACTTCACGTATTTCATAAGTATAAACTTTATCCTTATCGGTTAGATAAATCTTCATACCATTTTTAGCGTTATCCAAAGGAGAAAATAACATTTTATTAGCATTATTGACACCAAAAATATGATGACTAGCTAGACTATAATTTCCTTTCCCCATCACTTGATCGCGTTTCATGGTACCAGCACCATAGAAGAGATTGACATTATCAAGTCCTTTAAAAATTGGCAGATTCATTTCTAATTCAGGAACTGCAATTCCACCGATAACTGGTAATTTTTGAGCATCCCATTGAGAAGCTAGAACCGCTTCAGAAGAGATCGCATTGACAGAATCAAAATCAAAATTTCCTTCTGTATCCTGATTTTCTTCTATTTTTTCTTTTGATACCTGACTAACTTGGTACTTATTGGTATTCCAAACTATGAAAATATCACGAATTTTAGCATTAAAAATCAAAGCAATTGATAGTAGTATCAGAAATCCTGCTAGGATATTTGTCAGCAGATTTTTTCGTTTGTTTTTCTTTTTATTATTTTTTTGAGACATTATGCTTCACCTTCTGTTTCGTTTTCTGTCCCAACTTCTTCTTTTTCTGCCGCTGCAACCGTTGTAAAGGTCACAATTTTAGCATCTTGATCCAGACGCATTACTTTAACTCCCATAGTTGAGCGTCCTGTTTGTGAAATATTGGCAACATTGGTTCGAATCATGACACCTGTATCAGTGATAATCATCAAGTCTTCATCACCTTTCACAGTCAAGAGACCTGATAGAGGACCATTTTTTTCAGCCACATTAGCCGTCTTCATTCCTTTACCACCACGACCTTTTGTTGGATATTCGGTCGCAACTGTGCGCTTACCATACCCCTTTTCTGTGATGATAAGAACCTCGTCCTGGTCTGTAATCACACTAGCACCAACAACTGTGTCTCCCTCACGGAGATTCACACCTTTCACACCTGTGGCGATACGACTCATGCCACGAACGGCTGATTGATTAAAGCGAACTGCATAACCAAACTTGGTACCAATAATAATATCCGTATCTTCTTCCGTCAACAAGACATTAATCAACTCATCTTCATCCTTGAGGTTTAAAGCCTTAAGTCCATTTTGACGAATGTTAGCAAATTCCTTAACACTCGTTCTCTTCACAATACCATGACGGGTTGTAAAGAAGAGATAAGCATCATCACTGCGTTCAGACTCAACATTGATAATAGTCTGAATACTTTCACCTTCATCCAATTTCAAGAGATTGACTACTGGTAGACCTTTGGCCGTCCGACCATACTCAGGAATTTCATAACCTTTCAGGCGATAGACACGTCCTTTATTTGTAAAGAAGAGCAGGTGATCATGGGTGCTAGTTGACACTAACTCACGAACAAAATCGTCATCCTTAACGCCTGTTCCTTGAACACCACGACCCCCACGTTTTTGAGCAGTAAACTCAGCTTGGTCCAAACGTTTGATGTATCCCTTGTTAGAAAGCGTAATCAAGACATCCGATTCTTCAATCAAGTCCTCATCTTCAAGACTCAAGACTTCACCGACCATCAACTCTGTACGACGCTGGTCGCCAAACTTACGCTTAACTTCATCCAATTCTTCTTTGATGATTTGAGAAACACGTTCTGGTTTAGCAAGAATATCTGCTAAATCCGCAATCAGAGCCAAGAGGTCATCATACTCAGACTGAATCTTATCGCGTTCCAAACCTGTCAAACGGCGAAGACGCATGTCTAGGATAGCCTGACTTTGACGTTCAGAAAGCTTAAACTTACTCATCAACTCAGCTTGTGCTTCCGCATCTGTTTCACTAGCACGGATGATACGAATCACTTCGTCGATATGGTCCAGTGCAATCAAGAGACCTTCTAAGATATGAGCACGTGCTTCTGCTTTTTCCTTATCAAAACGAGTACGACGAACAACCACTTCTTTTTGGTGTTCGATATAAGCATCCAAAATCTGGCGAAGAGACAAAATCTTGGGTACACCATTTTGAATCGCCAACATATTAAAACCAAAGTTGGTTTGCATCTGGGTCATCTTGAAGAGATTGTTGAGGATAACATTGGCTGAGGCATCGCGCTTGACCTCGATCACGAAACGAACCCCTTCACGATTTGACTCATCACGTACTGCTGTGATGCCCTCAATCCGTTTTTCCTGAACCAAGCGAACAATGTGCTCATGTACCTTGGTTTTATTGACCATGTATGGAAATTCTGTCACAACGATGCGTTCACGGCCAGTCTTAGTTTCTTCAATTTCAGTACGAGAACGAAGAACAATAGAACCTTTACCTGTTTCGTAAGCCTTATGAATGCCTGATTTCCCCATGACAAGGGCACCTGTTGGAAAATCTGGCCCAGGCAAGACTTCCATTAAGTCCTTGGTAGTCACTTCAGGATTGTCCATGACCAACTTCACTGCATCAATGGTTTCACCCAAGTTGTGAGGCGGAATATTGGTCGCCATCCCAACGGCAATACCAGTTGCTCCATTAACTAAAAGATTTGGAAAACGAGCTGGCAAGACCAAGGGTTCGCGTTCATTGGCATCATAGTTATCAACGAAATCAACCGTATTCTTATTGATATCTCGAAGCATTTCTAGAGCAATCTTGCTCATACGTGCCTCAGTATAACGCTGGGCGGCAGCTCCATCTCCATCCATGGAACCAAAGTTTCCATGCCCATCTACAAGCATGTAACGGTAGCTCCACCATTGAGCCATGCGGACCATGGCTTCATAGATAGAGGAATCCCCGTGTGGGTGATATTTACCCATGACATCCCCTGTAATACGAGCAGATTTTTTATGAGGTTTGTCTGGAGTAACACCCAATTCATTCATTCCATAGAGAATCCGACGGTGAACCGGTTTCAAGCCATCTCGAACATCAGGAAGAGCCCGCGCTACGATAACGCTCATGGCGTAGTCGATAAAACTCGTCTTCATCTCCTTTGTCAGATTGACATTCACTAAATTTCTATCCTGCATTAATAAATGCCTCATTTCACTATTAGTAATTAATAATATTATACCATAATGTCCGCCATATTTCAGGTATCCAAATTAGCTAAAACGTTTACATCAAGAACTGAAAGGCATATCCGTGACAAAGCTTTTTAAAAGTGATAGAATTAAAATAACTGGGGAAATCCCTGAATAAAATTAAGGAGATGTTTAGAACAATGACTTCAACTAAACAACACAAAAAAGTTATCCTTGTCGGAGATGGTGCTGTAGGTTCATCTTACGCTTTTGCACTTGTTAACCAAGGAATTGCACAAGAGCTTGGAATTATCGAAATTCCACAATTGCATGAAAAAGCTGTTGGTGACGCGCTTGACCTTAGTCACGCCCTTGCCTTCACTTCACCTAAAAAAATCTATGCAGCTCAATATTCTGACTGTGCAGACGCTGACCTTGTTGTAATCACTGCAGGTGCTCCTCAAAAACCAGGTGAAACTCGTCTTGACCTTGTAGGTAAAAACCTTGCTATCAACAAATCAATCGTAACTCAAGTTGTTGAATCAGGTTTCAAAGGTATCTTCCTTGTTGCTGCTAATCCAGTTGACGTTTTGACTTACTCAACTTGGAAATTCTCTGGATTCCCTAAAGAACGCGTTATCGGTTCAGGTACTTCACTTGACTCAGCTCGTTTCCGTCAAGCACTTGCTGAAAAATTGGATGTAGATGCTCGTTCAGTTCACGCTTACATCATGGGTGAACACGGTGACTCTGAGTTCGCTGTTTGGTCACATGCTAACATCGCTGGTGTAAACCTTGAAGAATTCCTTAAAGACACTCAAAATGTTCAAGAAGCTGAATTGATTGAATTGTTCGAAGGTGTTCGTGATGCAGCCTACACAATCATCAACAAAAAAGGTGCAACATACTACGGTATCGCAGTAGCCCTTGCTCGTATCACTAAAGCAATCCTTGACGATGAAAACGCAGTACTTCCACTTTCAGTATTCCAAGAAGGTCAATACGGAGTTAAGAATGTCTTTATCGGTCAACCAGCTGTTGTTGGTGCACATGGTATCGTTCGTCCAGTAAACATTCCATTGAACGACGCAGAAACCCAAAAAATGCAAGCATCTGCTAAAGAATTGCAAGCTATCATTGACGAAGCATGGAAAAACCCAGAATTCCAAGCAGCTTCAAAAAACTAATTTAACTATAGACAACTCCTTGAATCATCAGGGAGTTGTTTTTTATCTATATTATAGTAAATTGAAATAAGATAGAACAAATTAATTTCTAGAAATATTTTAGCAGCCACGGCGTACTATTCTAGTTGTAATCCACTATAAGAACTAAACATTTTATGAAATTTTCGTTCAAAAAACAATATCCCTTTAAAAGCTATCATGTCATGTCTTGGGCATGAAGACAAAAAGACTACCAATCAGATTTATACTCACATCACAAAAAGTATGGAACAAGCAACGATTTACTCTTTAGCTACAGTTGCATTAAATCAAAAGTAAAAACTTTGCTCATATACAAAAAAAGCCCATCATACAGGCTATACAGCTTGATACGATAGGCTATTTTTCTATTAATTAACGTACTGTACGGATACGCATTGTGTTTGTACGAACAGCTTCTCCAACTGGTACACCAGCAACAATAACGATATCGTCACCAGATTCTACTAGACCTGCTTCAACTGCTTTACGTTCAGCGATTTCGAACATATCGTCAGTTGAAGATGGAGCATCTGTCAACATTGGGATAACACCCCAGTTCAACATCAACCCACGTTCTGTCAATTCGTCGAATGTCAATGCCAAGATGTCAGCATTTGGACGGTATTTAGAGATCAAACGTGCAGTGTGACCTGTCTTAGTAAGAGTTACAACCAATTTAATGTCCATTGAGTTAGTAGCATCTTTAACAGCTGAAGCCATTACTTCTGTCTTAGAGTTACGTTCGAATGAATCTGAGTTCAAACGTCCGTATTCGTTAAGAAGAGTTTGAGCGTTCTTATCGATTGTAGCCATTGTAGTTACTGACTCAAGTGGGTATTTACCGTTTGCAGACTCACCTGAAAGCATTGTTGCGTCAGTTCCATCGATAACAGCGTTAAATACGTCTGATACTTCTGAACGAGTTGCACGTGGTTTTTCAGTCATTGTTTCAAGCATGTTTGTTGCAGTGATAACAACTTTACCTGCAGCGTTCACTTTAGTGATGATCATTTTTTGGTAAACTGGAACCATTTCGAATGGTACTTCGATACCCATGTCACCACGAGCGATCATGATACCATCAGCAGCTTCGATGATTTCATCCAAGTTATCGATACCTTGTTGGTTTTCGATTTTAGCGAACAATTGAACATGTCCGTTTCCAGTTTCTTCACAGATTGCACGAACTTCGTTTACATCTTTTGCAGTACGTACAAACGAAATAGCGATGAAGTTGATACCTTGTTCAAGACCAAAGCGGATATCGTCGTTATCGCGTTCAGCAAGAGCTGGGAAAGGAATTTTAGTGTTAGGAATGTTCACACCTTTTTGTTTAGCGATGATACCATCGTTTTCAACTTCAACTTCAAATTCACGAGTTGCGTCATCTTTAGCAACCACACGAAGACCAAGTTTACCATCGTCAACCAAAACTTGACGACCAACTTCAACATCATCATAGATATCAAGAGCACCAGCAACGTTCAATGCAATCACTTCACGAGTTGATTTGATTCCTTGTTTAGTTGCAACACGGATTTTCTCACCAGTTTTGTATGAATACTCTTTAGCTTCACCTTCGAACAATTCTGTACGGATTTCTGGTCCTTTTGTATCAAGAAGGAAACCAACTTTTTTACCTGCAAGTTTTTCAGCAAGTTTAACAGTTGCCATACGCTCACCTTGTTCTTGGTGGTCACCGTGTGAGAAGTTGAAACGGAATGTGTTAGCACCAGCTTCAATCAATTTAGCAATGTTTTTAGCTGAAGCTTCAACATCAAGTTTTTCACCCCAGTATCCGTCCTCACCGAATTTTTTACCACCACGGATTTCTACCGCAGGACCCAAAGTTGCAACGATTTTTACACGTTTGTTCATGATTTTTGTGACTCCTTTATATATATGACCTTTTTGGTCTTATTAACTAAATTGTAAATTATGACAAGCTCTTATTCAAGCTAGATAGCTCAATGTCAGCTTTGTGTGGGTTGTTAACCACAATCTTACCTTCTGCAGTAAGGCTAAACAATGCTCCTTCTTCTGCAGTTCCAAGAATTGGGTTTTCAACCATTTTCTCGTTACGGATACCAACCGCAACACCACCGATACCTTCTTTAAGAAGTTTAACAGCATGCGCACCCATACGTGACGCCAATACACGGTCACGCGCAGTTGGAGAACCACCACGTTGAATATGTCCAAGTTCTGTCACACGAAGGTCGCTTGTATCCCCAGCTTCTTTTAGTTTTTTACCAAATTCAGCTGCTGACATCACACCTTCTGCCAAGACGATGATATTGTGTTTTTTACCACACTCATAACCACATTTAATGCTTTCTACGATATCTTCAATCTTGAATCCTTCTTCAGGAATGATGATTTCATCAGCACCAGTTGCAATACCAGCCCAAAGAGCGATATCACCAGCGTTACGTCCCATAACTTCAATAACAAAAGTACGACGGTGACTTGATGATGTATCACGAATCTTATCGATAGCATCCATAGCAGTTGTAACCGCTGTGTCAAAACCGATTGTGAAGTCAGTACCAACGATATCGTTATCAATTGTACCTGGAAGACCGATAGCTGGGAAGCCATGTTCAGTCAAACGCATAGCGCCGTGGTAAGATCCGTCACCACCGATAACAACTACACCTTCAATTCCGTGTTTTTTCAATTGCTCAATCCCTTTAAGTTGCCCTTCAAGTTGAGCGAACTCTGGGTAACGAGCTGAGTGAAGGAAAGTACCACCACGAGAAATGATGTCTCCTACTGAAGCTGCATCTAGGGGATGAATTTCACCGGCAACCATACCAGCATATCCGTCATAGATACCAAACACTTCCATTCCTTCTGAAATTGCTTGACGAACAACTGCGCGGATAGCAGCGTTCATACCAGGGGCGTCTCCACCACTAGTCAAAACAGCAATACGTTTCATATTGGTTATGCTCCTTTTTCTTTTAACATTCTTATTGATTATACCACATTTGATTTTAAAATTCTTCTATTTTCCGTATTTTTAGCGATAAATCGTTTTCATAACGATTTCATTCAACTTCGCTTCTAATTCATTGGATTTAGCTACAAAATGATGAGGGGAAACGATTGTTTTCTGTTCCTCTTCATACCTAAGGATGACTGGGATTGGGCCTTTATACTGGTCTAAAATTCTCGAAATTTCTTGATCCGATTCATGATTTTTTACCTGTATCCAAAAGCGTTCAGCAACTGCTTCTCTTATTTCTTGTGCAATCATTTGCAGACGGCCATCACGTGACTGGATTTTTCCTTTTATATAGTAGAAGGCTCCCTCTTTTATTTCCTGCCCAACCTGACGATATAAGTCTGAAAAGAGAGTGACATCCATTTTTTTCTTACTATCATCCACCTGTAAGAAAGCCATGTTTTCACCCTTTTTGGTACGAATCACTTTTATTTTCTGAATTTCAACCAAAATAATAGCGTAGCTATTTTCTGACAAATTCCCAATTGGGGTAATCGGGTAAATAGCTTTACTTGCAATAGCTTGTAGAGGATGTTTGCTGACACCTATCCCTAAAAACTCTTGTTCCATATAGAATTTTTCTTGTTCCGTCCAATCTTCCGATTCCTGCCAACTATAAATGGTATCACCAAACAAGCTTCCTAACTCTTTCACAAATTCAAATAGATTAACTAAATTATTGAATACTTTTTGACGATTTCTTTCAAATGAATCAAAAAGACCAACTTTTACCAAAGGTTCTAGCAGAGGAAGTTTCAAATAATTCTCAGGTAATTTAGCTATAAAATCTTCAATGTTAGAATAGGGTCTGTTTTCAAGAATCCATAGAGCCAGATCATTGCTGACTCCTTTAATCGATTTCAAACCTAGATAGATGGCCTTGTTGGCAATTTTATCGTGATAGGGAATGGTGTTGATGGACAGAGGCGCCACTTCAAAGCCTGCTTCAAGTGCATCTATTAAGTAATCACTGTTGGCAGAATTTAACATGACCTGATAAAAAATGGCTGGATAATGCGTTTTGAAATAAGCCAACTGGAAGGCCAAGGCTGAGTAGGCATAGGCATGTGACCTGTTAAAACCATAACCTGCAAACTTCTCCATGACATCAAAGACCTGCTCTGCCTTTTCCACAGTATGTCCAGCTTCTAATGAACCTTGAATAAAAGAAGCCCTCATCTCATGCATGGCAGAGGCATCCTTTTTCCCCATAGCTCGGCGCAAAATATCGGCTTTCCCAAGACTAAATCCAGCAAAACGCTGAGCAACCTGCATAACCTGCTCCTGATAGAGCATAATTCCGTAAGTTGGAGCCAAAATATCCTCCAGTACTGGATCCAGAACAGTCACTTCTTCCTGCCCATGTTTCCTAGCTACAAAATTATTGATATAATCACTAGCACCTGGTCGATTTAGGGAAGTAGTTGCTACGACATCTTCAAAACAGACTGGTTGCACACGTTTGAGCAAGCGAATGGCACCAGGTTGCTCAAATTGAAAGATACCTTTTGTATTACCAGAAGCAAATAAAGCCAACGTTTCTTTGTCTTCCAAATCTATTTCTTCGACTTTAAGGTGAATACCTTCTGTTTCAGCAAGCAACTCTTGCATTTTCTGGACAAAGGTCAAATTTCGTAGTCCCAGAAAGTCCATCTTCAAAAGTCCACTTGCTTCGACTCCATGAGCATCATACTGAGTTAGTGGAATTTCATCACCATGCTTCAGAGGGATGTAGTTGGTCAAATCTTGGTCACTGATTACAACACCAGCTGCATGGACAGAGGTTTGTCTTGGATAACCCTCAATCTTGCAAGCAATCTCAAAGGCTTTTTTGTATTCTAACTTACTATTGATTTGCTGACGAAACTGGAGGTTACCCTCATAAGCCGACTTGAGATTGTCACGAAAACTGATTTTCTTGGTAATTGCAGATAATTCATACTCTGGCACACCAAAACGTTTCAAGACATCTCGAAGAGCTTGCTTAGCACCAAAAGTAGAAAAAGTAACGATTTGTGCAGCATGTTTACTACCATATTTATTGCCAACATATCTGATAAAATCTGGACGATAAATATCTGGGATATCAATATCAATATCAGGCATGGTATAGCGTTCACGATTGAGAAAGCGTTCAAAAATCAGATTTTTCTCTACTGGGTCAATCCCTGTGATATCTAAGGCATAGGAAACCAAGCTACCAACTGCAGAACCCCGTCCCATACCCATATAATAGCCATTCGAACGTCCAAAACGCAGCAAATCCCAAACAACCAAGAAATAATCATCAAAGCCCATATCATGAATAACAGCCAATTCTTGGTCTAGTCGGTCTTGATATTCTTTGCTAGACAATCCCTTCTGAGCAAGCCCCAGTTCAGCACGTTCTCTCAATTCTTCTACTGCTGGTCTTGCTGGATTAAAACGAGGTAATTTTAGACTAGTATCCAAGTCATAAGAAATACCTGAAATAAGCTTTTCTAAGTTTTCCAAGGCTTGAGGAAAACGTTCTTGGAATAGTTTCTCTAAAGAACTTGCTGATATTAGGACATCTTGTCGTGAGCGCAAGGGAACTTCTCTAAGTGGTAGATTTTCTTTAATCGCTGTTAAGACTTGCAGAACTTCTCTATCCCTGCTTTCAAAAGCATTGACCCGATAGAGGGGCAAGATTGGATGATGAAATTCGCTGGCTAGTGTTTCCGGATAAACCCCTATATAGTAATCACAGTCTAGATTTAACAACTCCAGTCCATCAAAATAAGGCACAATTACCGCAATATCCTCCAGATACTGAGATAAAACTGACCAATTTTTCTCCCCCTGCATCTTGGCTGTTGAAAGCTTCATCAACTGCTGATAGCCTACACTAGATAGAGCTAAAAAGCGCAAATTTACATCTTTGTCATCTACAAGCACAGTCATTTCAAGCCCTAATAAAGGATGAATGCCATATTTTTTTGTAACCTCTAGAAAGTCAAAAGCACCATAAAGATTATCAATATCCATCATAGCCAGATGAGTGTAGCCGTATTCTTTAGCTGCTCTCACATACTTGGTGATTGAAATGACACTCTCCATAAAACTATAGACTGTTTTTGTATCTAGTTGTGCGATCAATTTACACTTCTCCTCTATCCTTCTCACTATATTATACCATTTTCAAAAAGAGAAAGACAAAAGCAATGACTCCTATCTCTATTTTATATTTTAAATAAGGCATTTTGGATGAAAAAATAACAAATATATTTGCAGTAAAAATGTTTCTGTAAACTATTTTGAACTTTTTATCCCAATAACTTTTTATCCCAATAAATGGATATCTCTTTTAAAGAAGTGAGATAAATCCACTCAAAATTCTTGTTAGATATCGTTTAATTTATGAATGCTATAGAATATCACATATTATTTCATATAAATTGTATTCATTATTCTTTAATTAATTTCTTTCTCACTTAATAATTCCCTTTCTCCTATTTTTTTGATATAATAACCTTAATTATTATTTTACAAGGAGGTTTTATGCGCTTTAATCAATTCAGCTATTTATCACTTCCAAGAGATACTATTTTATATGAATTAAAAAAGTATGGATTTGATTTTCCATCTGAGTCAACAAATAAAAAGATGTTGGAATCTTTTCTAAGTTGTTTCTTTTTCACTTATCAAGACACCAACTACCCACTTTCCATCCTAGCAGCTGATAAAAAAACAGACCTGCTGACATTTTTTCAATCAGAAGATGAACTGACAGCAGATATTTTTTATACTGTTGCTTTTCAACTTTTAGGCTTTTCTTATTTGGTTGACTTCGAAGACAGTGACGTTTTTCGTAAAGAGACTGGTTTTCCCATTGTATATGGTGACTTGATTGAAAATCTTTATCAGTTACTCAATACTCGCACCAAAAAGGGAAATACTCTTATCGACCAACTTGTTAGTGATGGTCTTATTCCGGAGGATAATGACTACCACTACTTTAACGGCAAGAGTTTAGCAACTTTTTCCAGCCATGATGTTATTCGAGAAGTGGTCTACGTTGAGTCTCGTGTCGATACTGACCAAAAAGGACTACCAGACCTAGTCAAGGTCAGCATTATTCGTCCACGTTATGAGGGGCAAATCCCTGCCATCATGACAGCCAGTCCTTATCATCAGGGAACAAATGACAAGGCAAGCGATAAGGCTCTCTACAAGATGGAGGGCGAGCTTGAGGTTAAACCTGCTCATAAGATTGAACTAGAGAAACCTCAACTCAATCTCGTCCAACCTCAAGGTCAAGCTGAGCTTGTGTCAGAAGCCGAGGAAAAGCTAAGTCACATCAACTCTAGCTATACACTCAACGACTACTTCCTCCCACGAGGTTTTGCCAATCTCTATGTGTCAGGTGTTGGTACCAAAGACTCTACTGGTTTCATGACTAATGGCGACTACCAACAAATTGAGGCTTATAAAAATGTCATCGATTGGCTTAATGGCCGTTGCCGTGCCTTTACCGACCATACGCGCCAGCGTCAAGTCAAGGCTGACTGGTCAAATGGAAAAGTAGCCACAACTGGACTTTCCTATCTTGGAACCATCTCCAATGGTCTGGCGACTACAGGTGTCGATGGTTTAGAGGTTATCATTGCTGAAGCTGGCATTTCTTCATGGTACAACTATTATCGTGAAAACGGTCTGGTGACTAGCCCAGGCGGTTATCCAGGTGAGGACTTTGACTCCCTTGCTGAGTTAACCTATTCTCGTAATCTCTTGGCTGGCGACTATATCCGTGGCAATGAAGCTCACCAAGCTGACTTAGAAAAAGTAAAAGAACAACTGGATCGCAAGACCGGCGACTATAACCAGTTTTGGCATGATCGCAACTACCTGCTCAACGCCCATAAGGTAAAAGCAGAGGTTGTCTTTACCCACGGGTCTCAGGATTGGAATGTCAAACCACTTCATGTTTACCAGATGTTCCATGCTCTTCCTGCCCATATAAACAAGCACCTCTTTTTCCATAATGGCGCACATGTTTACATGAACAACTGGCAGTCCATTGACTTCCGTGAGTCCATGAATGCTTTGTTAACAAAGAAATTACTGGGACAAGATACAGATTTCCAACTTCCTACTGTCATTTGGCAGGACAATACAGCCCCTCAGACTTGGTTATCACTTGATAACTTCGGTGGGCAAGATAACTTTGAAATTTTCTCACTTGGTCGAAAAGAGCAAGTTATTCAAAACCAGTATTCAGATAAAGATTTTGAGCGCTATGGTAAGACTTACCAGACCTTCAATACGGAACTCTATCAAGGGAAAGTCAATCAGATTACCCTTGACCTTCCTGTGACTAAGGATCTCCACTTGAACGGTCGAGCTCAACTCAATCTTCGCATCAAATCCAGCACAAACAAGGGGCTTTTATCTGCTCAACTACTGGAACTTGGACAAAAGAAATACCTACAACCTTATCCAGCTATTTTAGGTGCTAAAACCATTGATAATGGACGCTACTACATGTTGGAAAATCTCTGTGAATTACCATTTAGACCAAATGCACAACGAGTCGTGACAAAAGGTTACCTCAATTTACAAAATAGAAATGATTTACTGTTAGTAGAGGATATTACTGCAGATGAATGGATGGATGTGCAATTTGAACTACAACCTACTATTTACAAGTTAAAAGAAGGAGATACTCTTCGTTTAGTCCTCTATACTACTGACTTTGAAATCACAATCCGTGATAATACCGCTTACCAGCTGACTGTTGATCTTGAACAGTCTACTCTTATCCTACCTCACTAAAAAAGGAGTTAAATTATTATGAATAAATCTGAACACCGACACCAACTCATACGAGCTCTTGTAACGAAAAACAAGATTCATACTCAAGCTGAGCTACAAGCTCTTCTTGCTGATAATGATATTCAAGTTACACAAGCGACACTTTCGAGAGATATTAAAAGTATGAACCTCTCAAAAGTACGAGAAGAAGATAACTCTTACTATGTGCTAAATACAGGCTCTATCTCAAAATGGGAAAAACGCCTCGAACTCTACATGGAAGATGCCCTTGTCTTGATGCGCCCAGTTCAACACCAAGTCCTACTAAAAACCCTTCCTGGACTGGCTCAATCATTTGGTTCTATCATTGATGCTTTGAGTTTCCCTGACGCTATCGCTACCCTCTGTGGTGATGATGTCTGCCTTGTCATCTGTGAAGATGCAGAGGCAGCCCAACATTGCTTTGAAGAGCTGAAACGGTTCGCCCCACCATTTTTCTTTGGTGAATAAACAGAAACTGAACTCAAAAACTGCAGAACTCTCAAAATTTTAAACAGTAGTGAATTGATGTCAGCTAACAGCTAGCGAATACAATAGCTGATTCCTACTGAAAAGTGAGCTATGCAGCTTAATAAAACAAAAAAAGAAATCTATCTCATACATGAGTACAAAAGCTCCCCTTATAGTTTCTAGTGAAAAACAAATATTCACTAGAAACTATAAGGGGAGTCTTCATATATCTAAAAGAAATTCTAAACCTGTTTCAGCTTGATATAGTGTTTGAATAAAATGTGAACAAATTTATTAGGGAATTCAAATCAATTTCATACTTTAAAATTCGTTTCGTACTATTTTAGATTCAATTAATTATACATCATAGATAATCCGCTTCAAAAATCTCTTCAAATCACGTCAGGTTCACATTTCCGTATAAGAGAGAAATTTATTGTTGCAATACTTTTCTTGGTTTGGTACCTTCAGCTGGACCAATGACACCTGCCATTTCGAGTTCTTCCATAAGGCGGGTCGCACGGTTAAATCCAACTGACAAACGACGCTGAATCATGGATGCGCTGGCTTTCTGGGTCTCAATGACTAGAGCTTTGGCTTCTTCAAAAAGCGGATCACCACCAGAATCACCATCTGAAAATTCTCCTTCATTTTCAGAAACCTCACCTGGATCAAAACTCTCATCGTAGTCAGCATCTGCCTGAGCCTTGATGAAGTTTACGATGCGCTCGACATCATCATCCGAGATAAAGGAGCCTTGGAGACGAACTGGATGATTTTCATCAATCGGTTTAAAGAGCATGTCACCTCGACCAAGTAGTTTCTCAGCTCCATTTTCATCCAAGATAGTACGGGAGTCTGTCCCTGATGAAACCGCAAAAGCCACTCGAGATGGGACATTTGCCTTAATCAGACCAGAGATGACATCAACCGATGGACGCTGTGTTGCAAGAATCATGTGGATACCTGCAGCACGCGCCTTCTGCCCAAGACGAATGATGGCATCTTCCACTTCCTTACTGGCAACCATCATGAGGTCAGCCAACTCATCCACAATCACGACAATGAGCGGTAGCGGAACCTGCTTGTATTCAGACTGGGCATTGAACTCTTCTACCTTGGCATTAAAGCCTGCAATATTCCGAACTCCCACCTTGGCAAAGAGTTCATAACGATTTTCCATCTCATCCACAACCTTTTGCAGGGCCTTGCTGGCTTTGCGTGGATTGGTCACAACTGGAATCAAGAGATGAGGAATGTCATTGTAAACAGACAACTCAACCATCTTAGGGTCAACCATCATAAATTTAACTTGGTCAGGTCTCGCCTTCATGAGGATGCTAGCAATAATGCCGTTAACTGCTACCGACTTCCCTGATCCCGTTGAACCTGCGACGAGCAAGTGAGGCATTTTAGAAAGGTCAAAAGCTCTTGCGGTTCCATTAACAGCCTTCCCTAAAGGAATTTCCAAGAGATTTTCTGCTTTCGTTTGAGATTGTTCCCATAGTTCGCGGAAAGAAACTGTCGCAATCTCGGAGTTAGGTACTTCGATTCCCACTAAAGATTTCCCTGGGATAGGTGCTTCGATTCGGACATCCTTGGCTGCCAAGGCTAGAGCGAGGTCATCTGCTAGATTGGAAATGCGGTTAACCCTTACACCCACTGCTGGCTTGACTTCATACTTAGTCACGGATGGTCCAATTTCGGCCCGTTCAACCGTTACCTTAATACCAAAGCTAGCAAAGGTTTCTTCTAGAATTTTGATATTTTCTCGAACAATTTTCTTCTCTTTAGACTGGTCTTTGGGTTTATCAGGTGCAAAGAGTTGTAAGCTTGGAAGTTTGTACTCAAGAGCCTCCTTGGCTGAAAAATCGACCTGAACATCTTCATCATCAGAGCCATCTTCCTGTTCAGCGAATTCAAGTTCAGCTTGAGGCAAGATGATTTCTGGTTCCACCCACTCTTCTTCTGGAACAGGAGGAACGTCAAGCACAACATCATCAGTCAGAATTTCACCCGTTTCCATATCAACAGGAGGCAAATCAAGTAAGGCCTTTTCAGCTGCTTCTTTTTTTAATTTAGCTTCTTCCTCAGCTTTTTGACGAGCTTTTTCTTCTTGTTTAACAAAGCGTTCCTCTTTTCGACGCTCATGCCCTTCTCGCCATTTGGCAAAGCCTTTACTGCAAAATTCAGCAATATCGTAAACAGACCAAGAGCTGACGAGGAGAGCACCCACTAAAATCAAGATAGAACCAATAAAGTAAGTACCGATATTTGAGAAGAGAAAGGCAGTTGGAATATAAAGAGCGACCCCAATCAAGCCCCCTCCAGCAAAACTGGTCGTTCGAAAACCAGTCAAATCCGTCACAACCTGAGCCATGGTTCCTTTTAGAACGGACTTGTCCAAACCATATTTCCAAACCAAGTAGGCCTCAAAAACCAAGAGCAAACCTGCAAATATGGTGAAAAAGCCTGATAGGAGTCCTTCTTGCTTACGGATCCATTTAAATAGAAAGAGATAAATGAGGAGGGCACCAATGGCCACATAGGCCAAACTTCCGACCACCAGTCGAATGAGATTATAAAGGGTGATACCCGCCGCACCAAGCTTGAGGGCTGCAATGATCAACAATAAGGCAATTCCTAAGGAAATCAACATCCTCTGTATAGCCTGTTTTCTTTCGAGTTCTGCTTTAGACGGTCTCCGTCTTGTTTTTGTAGTATTCTTGTTTGCCATTCTTCTATTATACCATATTTCACAGCCATTTCGAATAGAGAAAAAGATTGCACCAAATGGTAACAATCTTTCTATTCTAATCCTTTTTATGCTTGGGGTTTGCGTAGGTAACCATAGACCACACCACTTACGATTGCTCCTACCAAGACAGCAACGAGGTAAAGGAGAGCATTTGAAGTAAGGGCGATAACGAAGATTCCTCCGTGTGGCGCCATGAGTTTGATACCAGTAAGACCAACGAGGCCACCTGCTACTGCTGAACCAAGGATGAAGCTTGGGATCGCACGAGCTGGATCAGCGGCACCAAATGGAATCGCTCCCTCAGTGATAAATGACAAGCCCATGATGATGTTTGTCAAACCAGAGTTGCGTTCTTCCTTAGTAAATTTATCTTTGAAAAGAAGAGTTGCGACAAAGATTGCAAGTGGTGGCACCATTCCTCCAGCCATAACTGCTGCCATAGCCACAGAACCACCTGAAGAAACAGTTGCTGCAAGCGTACCTGTACCAAAGACATAGGCTGCTTTATTAACTGGTCCACCCATATCAACAGCCATCATTCCTCCAAGGACGATACCAAGAAGGACAGCTGAGCCTCCACCAAGACCGCCTAGGAAATCATTCATGGCAGTGTTGATTGCTGCCATTGGGATATTAACAGCTAGCATAACAAACCCTGTCAAGATTGTTCCAAGAAGTGGTAAGAGAAGGATTGATTTAGCACCTTCAAGTGAACGAGGAACTTTGACATATTTCTTGATAGCAAGAACCAAAGCACCTGCGATAAATCCACCAACAAGGGCACCTAGGAAACCAGATGAGACACCTGCAAGAGTTGAAGTTGCTTCACCACCTGCAGCATAAGGAATTTTACCAAAGGCAAAACCTTCTTTAGCAATAGCACCAGCCACGAAACCTGCTACCAAACCTGGTTTTTCAGCGATAGAGTAGGCAACATAACCTGCAAAGACTGGGAGCATCAATCCAAAGGCTGCACCACCAATTTTCATGAACATAGAAGCCAACTCATGGTAAGAACCAAGATTGCCAAGGTTTTCATTCGGAACACCCAAAGCACCGTCAATCAAGAAGGCAAGGGCAATCATGATACCACCACCGATAACGAATGGCAACATTTGGGATACACCACTCATCAAGTGTTTATAGAAGGCACCACCAAGGCTTTGTTTTTCGTTAGAGGCTGTTGCAGCTTTTGCACCATTAGCGGCACGGTAGACTTCAGCATCTCCTGAAAGAGCCAAATTAATTAACTCTTCTGTCTTACGGATACCGTCAGCAACTGGACGATTGATCAATGGTTTTCCATCAAATCGATCCATTTCAACAGCCTTGTCTGCTGCGATGATAACAGCTTTAGCCTTACGAATGTCTTCCGCAGTTAGTTGGTTACCAACACCGCTAGCACCGTTGGTTTCGACCTTGATACCAACCCCCATTTCAGCAGCTACTTTTTGAAGAGCTTCTTGGGCCATGTAAGTATGGGCAATACCTGTTGTACAAGCTGTAACAGCTACGATAAAGTCACCAGAGTCATTGGTAGGTGCTTGAGCAGGTTCCTCAGTTTTTTCAGAAGCTTTGTCAAAAAGTTCAATGACTTGGTCAGCTGATGTTGCTTGACGAAGTTTGTCTGCAAAACCGTCTTTCATCAAGTATTGAGACAATTCTGCCAAGGCTGCCAAGTGAGTATCATTGGCACCTTCTGGAGCCGCAATCATGAAGAAGAGGTCAGTTGCTTGTCCATCCAAGCTCTCATAATCAACACCCTTGTTTGACTTAGCAAAGAGAACAGTCGCTTCTTTGACAGCAGCGTTTTTGCTGTGAGGCATTGCTATACCGTCACCCAAACCTGTAGAAGTCAAAGCTTCACGCGCCAAAATTCCTTCTTTAAAAGTTTCAAAATCTGTCACATAACCGTGGTCTGTCAAACTTTTAATCATCTCGTCGATGACATCTGTTTTTTCAGTCGCCTGCAAATCCAGCAACATGACATCTTTTCTCAATAGGTCTTGAATTTTCATCTTTTTTCTACCTCAACTTTTTCATATGTTTCTTTAATAAATTCTGCTGTTGCCAAGTCATCTGAGAAGGTGGTTGCCGTTCCGCAAGCCACTCCCCATTTGAAGGCTTCTACTGCGTCTTTTGATTTGACAAATTCACCTGTGAATCCAGCAACCATAGAATCACCAGCCCCAACTGAATTTTTGACTGTCCCTTTGATTGGTTTAGCAAAGTAAGCTCCCTCAGATGTGACAAGAAGAGCACCATCACCAGCCATAGAGATAATAACATTTTGAGCACCTTTAGCCAGTAACTCACGAGCGTATTTCTCAATTTCATCTAAACTTTCGAGTTTCACTCCAAAGATAGCTCCAAGTTCATGATTGTTTGGTTTGACCAAGAGCGGTTGGTATTCCAAACTATCAATCAAGGTCTGGCCTTCAAAGTCACAAACCACTTGCGCACCCGTCTGACGCGTCAAGGCAATCAAATCCTTATAGATAACATTGCCTAGATTTTTAGCACTTGAACCCGCAAATACAACCGTGTCTTCTGCAGTCAAACTAGACAAAATAGCTTTCAACTCTTCTAACTGGGCTGGTTCGACATTTGGACCCGTTCCGTTGATTTCTGTCTCTTGGTCTGCTTTGATTTTAACATTGATACGAGTATCTTCTGCCACTTGGACAAAACGTGTCTCGATTTCTTCCTCTGCCAAAGTATCTGTAATAAATTTACCAGTAAAGCCACCGATAAATCCCGTCGCTGTATTTGGAATATCCAAGCGTTTCAAAACACGACTGACATTGATTCCTTTCCCACCAGCAAACTTATCATCACTATCCATTCGATTGACACTACCGACTTGGACTTGGTCCAAACGGACAATATAGTCAATGGATGGATTAAGTGTGACTGTATAAATCATACTTCTATTACCTCCGTTTTCTCCTTAATAGCCTGCAAGAGCTCATGCCCTTGACTTGTGATAACAATAGCTCGTTTGAGTGGTGCTACCTTAGCAAAGCAAGTTTGTCCAATTTTTGACGAATCCACCAAGACATAGGTCTGTTTGGCATTCTCTAAAATAGCTCGCTTCACAGCTCCCTCCTCCATATCAGGAGTCGTATAATAGCCATCATCTACACCATTCATCCCGATAAAGGCACGGTCAAAGTGCAATTGGTTAATCTGGTTAAGAGCAACTCCCCCGATGCTCGCATCTGTCGCCATCTTGACACTTCCTCCAACCATGACAGTCGGAATCTGCTTTTCAACCAACTGAGCTGCATGGTGAATCGAGTTGGTCACGACTGTAACATTCTTATTGACCAATTCATGAATCAAAAAGGCTGTAGTTGTTCCAGCATCGATAAAGATGACATCTTGTTCCTTGATGAGAGAGGCTGCTTTCTGAGCCAGCAACTTCTTCTCTTGAAGGTTTTTGACAGATTTTTCTTGAATGGTTTCTTCTTCCTGCAAGGAATGGGGCAATTCTGCTCCACCATGCACGCGACGAAGCTTGTTTTCAGCTTCCAATTCATCCAAATCTCTTCGAACCGTTGATTCTGACGTTTCTAGCAAACTAACTAATTTCTCTAGAGAAACTACATGATGTTGATTTAACTCCTCTAAAATCAGTTGCTTCCGCTCTGTTTTTAACACTGAATCACCTCCTGTTATCGTTTACACTATTCATTCTATCACACTTTCTTTTAAAGTCAAACATTTTTTATCATTTTCTTTCAAATTCTATCATTTTTCTCATTTCAAAAATTTTTAATTGCAAGATAAGAACCTTTATGGTAGACTATTTGAGTAAGTATTGGAAGATTACTCAAGAGGCTTAAGAGGCCGTGTTGGAAACGCGGTAGGCGTGTAACAGCGTGCGTGGGTTCGAATCCCATGTCTTCCGTTTATTTTAAAAAAGATACCCAAGAAATCTTGGGTATCTTTTTTCTTATATGCTTGTTTTATAACTCGGGTGAATTTCTTAGAAAATATCAAATAACAATTTCACATTGAGAATTGTTAAGATAATGGAAACGATATAGCCAAGGATGGTATTCCATTTGGCATTGGTAAATTCTCCCATCAGTGATTTCTTAGAAGTTAGATAAATCAGTGGGAAGATTGAAAATGGAAGAGCAATCGAAAGAAAGACTTGTGAATAAACCAATAACTGATCCAATGTTTTTTCCTGATGACCAAACAGAACCGCTACAATCATGACAGGCAACAAGGCAAAGAGACGAGTTGCCAAACGAATGAACCATTGAGGTAATCTCATATGCAAGAAACCTTCCATAACGATTTGTCCAGTCAAGGTACCCGTAATTGTCGAATTTTGACCACTGGCTAATAAAGCCAAGGCAAACAAGGTTGATAAGGTCGAGCTAGCTATAGCTCCTGCAATAGTAGAATCCTGCAAGGCATTATACATTTGAGAGAAGGCAGAAATCTCAGATGCATGGCCGAAAAAGAGAGCCGCCCCGAGAATTAATAGAAGGGAGTTAACCACAAAGGCCAAGGATAATTGGAGATTTGAATCCCAGGTCATAAAGCGCACCGCTTTTCGAACATCATCCTTGTCCTTGTGATTGATTTTCCGAGTTTGAGACAAGGAAGAATGCAAATAGAGGTTATGAGGCATAACCGTCGCACCTACAATCCCCAGAGCTAAAGTTAATTGACTTTCATGACCTGGCAAAGGACTCTCAAATAAGGTCGAATTGGGTAAATAACCCTCAGCGATTCCTTGGAAACTTGGATTTGATAAAGCTACCAGATAAGTAAAGATTGCTAAAATCGTTAAAATCAGTGTTGTCACAATAGCTTCAATCTTCTTAAAGCCAAATTTCATCAGAAGCAATAAGAGAAAAACATCCAACACGGTCAAGAGAATTGCTATCATAATCGGAATCTTAAAGAGAAGATTGAGAGCAATCGCTGAACCTAGAACTTCTGCCAGATCTGTCGCCATCAAGGCTAATTCTAAAATCACCCATAGACTATAACGAAGCCATTTAGGTGAATGATGAGCCGTTGCTTGAGCCAGGTCCATCTGGGTTACAATACCAAGCTTTCCTGCCATCTGCTGAAGTTGCATGGCAATGAGAGATGAAATCAAGATAACAAACAAGAGACTATACTTATAGGAAGCACCACCGACTACACTGGTAATCCAGTTTCCTGGATCCATATAACCAACTGCGACAAGAGCACCCGGACCTAAAAAGGCATTTAAATTTTGCCAGAAATGATTGTTATTTGGAGTATCGATAGATTGATTAATCTCAGAGAGTGACACTTTTTTATGAGAAGACATAGATACTTACCTCTTTCTAAACCTACTTTTTCATTATTTTCTATTAGAGAAAAATAAGATTGACTTTAAACTATTAAAACAATGAAAACTATATGAAAAACATTTAGTTTTTTCATTATTTTTCTTAAGGCACCTTAATATTTTTCTTAAGGCACCTTAATTATAACACAAAAATGAAAACTATATGAAAAACATTTAGTTTTTTCATTATTTTTCTTAAGGCACCTTAATTATAACAGAAAATATGATAAAAACTTAAGAAAATTCAGGACTTGATTTAATATTTAGGATACAACAAAATGTTGTATTCTTTTTTTGCAAAAGAATACCAAAGAATAAAATAAAAAACGTTGTAAAACACCTGATATTATGCGTTTTTTTGATTTTAAAGACTTTTTGCTTGATCCTTTTCACCCTGTTTAACCGCCATTGATTTTAACTCATTACCTACATCTCAAAAAAAATTTAAAATTGTCTTAATCTCCTTTATTGTGTCGCTTTTGGAATTTTTTTGGTATAAACTTCTACGCGCATCCTATGGAGCAAGACAGACTCATAGCTTCACACATAATCATGACCACCCGTCAAACGGGTGGTTTGTTCCAGGGCTATAAGCCCAAATTACCAGCCAGCGCCTAAAGACGCTGGCTTTCACTTTGTTCAAGCCTTATTGCTCTTGACTCGTCACTTGCCTCTCAAAGAGGCTTTAGTATTACTTACCACTATCCCTAAAGGGATCCTCATATTCTTTTACACTTAATTTATCTAGTGCTATATCATGCTTTTCCTGTTCTTGAATATATTTCTTAATTGTGGCTTCATTAAGTCCTACTGTACTCACATAATAACCTTCCGCCCAGAAATGCCGATTCCCAAACTTATACTTGAGATTGGCGTGTTTGTCAAACATCATGAGTGCACTTTTTCCTTTTAAATAACCCATGAAACTCGAAACACTTATCCTCGGTGGAATACTTACTAACATGTGTACATGGTCTGGCATTAAGTGACCCTCGATAATTTCAACTCCTTTATAACTACACAAGCGATGAAATATTTCGCCTAAACTACTTCGATATTGATTATAGATGACTTTTCGTCTATACTTAGGGGTGAACACAATGTGATACTTACAGTGCCACTTTGTGTGCGATAAACTATGAGCCTTTTGTGCCATATTTTTCTCCTTTCGCTTTACAATTGGCTTGAACACCTTTATTGTATCGCGTTCGGAGTTTTTTTGGTATAACCTTCGACGCGCACCCGCATAGCGGGTGGTTTTTTTGTCTCGCACCTAACGGAGCGAGACGGACTAATAGTCACATAATAGAACGAGTATCTCCATCTGTAGAGATACTCGTTTTTTGCTATTTTCGAAGTGATCTTTTTGACCAGTCCTATACATCATTTTTATACTCAACGAAAATCAAAGAGCAAAATAGGAAGCTAACCGCAGGTTGCTCAAAATACAGCTTTGAGGTTGCAGATAAAACTGACGAAGTCAGCTCAAAACACTGTTTTGAGGTTGTGGATAGAACTGACGAAGTCAGTAACCATACCTACGGCAAGGTGAAACTGACGTGGTTTGAAGAGATTTTCTAAGAGTATTAAGCAGTATAGAATAGTATTTTAACTCCATCCTCTAAAGTGCTTTCAATAAATAAAAGATACTTGAACACCATATTCAGCATATAAGCTGTATGCGCTAAGTCAAAACAATCATTCTTTTCTAATTTATCGTAAATAAATCTAACATCACAGAATACTGTCAGATGACTTAAAAAATGATTCTTTGGAAAAAGCGAATCGAAGCTTGATTTATCAATTTTTATTCCACTATCTTTTTGTCACACATATTTATAAAGTACTGGTGCAAGCGCACATCATCAGTCAATTCTGGATGAAAAGAAGTTACCAGCATATTTTTTTCTTGGGCTGCAACGATTTGATTGTCCACTGTTGCTAGAATTTCTACATCTTCTCCAACACTACTGATAATCGGACCTCGAATAAAGGTCATTGGAATCTGACCGACTCCCTTACATTCTGCTTCCGTGTAGAAACTTCCTAATTGGCGCCCATAGGCATTGCGCTCGACCACCATATCCATAGTTCCAAGATGACTTTCTTTCTGAGAAATGATTTCCTTAGCCAGCAAAATCAAGCCCGCACAGGTTCCAAAGGCTGGTAAACCAGATAGAATGGCTTCTCGGATAGGAAGCAACATATCCTGGTCTCGTAAGAGCTTGCCCATGGTTGTAGATTCACCACCAGGCAAAATCAAACCCGACAAGCCATTCTGATGCTGCTGAAAATCATCTAGATTTCTGATTTCAACACTCTCGACACCTAATTGATCTAGCACTTTTGCATGTTCTGCAAAGGCACCTTGCAAGGCCAATATTCCAATTTTCATCTATTTTCCTCGCTCAGCCATGAGGATTTGGATTTCATTTTCATTGATACCAACCATGGCTTCTCCTAAATCTTCAGAGATTTGAGCTAGGATTTGAGGATTACGGAAGTTAGTTACCGCTTTGACAATGGCGCTCGCTCGTTTAACAGGATCTCCTGACTTGAAAATACCTGAACCGACAAAGACCCCCTCTGCCCCTAATTGCATCATTAGCGCTGCATCTGCTGGCGTTGCAACTCCCCCAGCAGCGAAGTTTACAACTGGCAATTTCCCATGCTCATGGACGTATTGAACCAATTCTACAGGGACTTGCAAGTCCTTGGCAGCAACATAGAGCTCATCCTTACGTAGGTTTTGAATGCGGCGAATTTCCTGATTCATCATACGCATATGACGTACAGCTTGAACGATATCTCCTGTACCCGGTTCTCCTTTAGTACGAATCATAGAAGCACCCTCAGCGATACGACGCAAGGCTTCACCCAAATCCTTAGCACCACAAACAAAAGGAACTTGGAATTCTTTCTTGTCCACATGGAAACGGTCGTCTGCTGGAGATAAAACTTCACTCTCATCGATATAGTCAATTTCAATAGCCTCTAAAATCTGGGCTTCAACAAAGTGCCCGATTCTGACCTTGGCCATCACTGGAATACTAACTGCTTCTTGGATTTCCTTAATCATCTTTGGATCACTCATGCGGGAAACACCACCAGCTGCACGGATATCAGCCGGAATCCGCTCCAAGGCCATCACAGCTGCCGCACCAGCAGCTTCTGCAATACGTGCCTGTTCAGGGTTCTGAACGTCCATGATAACCCCACCCTTGAGCATCTGTGCCAAGTTTTTATTTAATTCATAACGATTTTCAGTCATTTCTTTTTCCTCATCATTTATATTGGTAGCTACCATTTCATTTTAATTCAGAACAGAAGGAATCACAAGATAAAAAAAACGTAATTGTGTGGGTACAGATTAATTAAAAAACTATCTGACCTTAACTTAAGGCCAGATAGTTCATCAAATTTTATTTTTCAGCTGTAAGTGCAGCCATTGTGATGTAGTTGTATGGTTTGTTGAAGTGTGGCAAGAAGAAGAGGTCTGTCAATGCCAATTTATCAATTGTCACATGCTCTTGGATAGCAAGTGAGAACATGTGGATTCCCATGCTGATTGCAGAATCGTGTGAAACCATTTGGGCACCAAGAATCTCACGGCTATCTTTGTCAAAGACAATCTTAATTGCTACTTCATGGTTGTCATGTTTCATGAATTCTGGTTTTTGAAGATCGTTAAAGCCTGTTTCAGTTGCGTTGTAACCAGCAGCTTTCGCTTTTTCAAGAGTCAAACCAGTTGAAACCATGTGAAGACCGTAGATTGAAATACCGTTTGAACCTTGCACACCGATTCCTTCCAATTCATGGCCACAAGCGTTGTAGGCACCAACGATACCAGTACGAACTGCGTTTGAAGCAAGGGCGATGTAGCTTGTGTCTTTACGAGCGTTGTCATAAACAGTCGCACAGTCACCTACTGCGTAAACGCCTGGGATAGATGTTTCTTGTTTCTTGTCTACAAGGAAGGCACCGTTACGGAAGAGTTCAATTTTTCCATCAGCAAGGGCTGTGTTTGGACGGAAACCAACCGCAAGGATAACCATATCCACATCGAAAGTTTCTTTATCAGTAATCAAACGCTCAACTTTACCGTCACCCTCGATTGCTTTAACAGTTTGACCAAGCGCCAAGCGGATGTTGTGGTCTTCCAAGTTCTTCGCCATCATTTGTGTGAAGTCTTTGTCATAGTAACCGTTCAAAACAGTATCAACGATATCAACAAGGACAACTTCTTTTCCAAGACGTTCAAAGGCTTCAGCAAGTTCAACACCGATATAACCACCACCAACAACGGCGATACGGTCAAGGTGTTGACTCTTATCAGACAATTTGTGAATCACTTCTTCAGCGTTTTGGTACAATTTAACGAATTGTACATTTTCAAGAGTTGCTTTAAATTCGCGGTTCCCTTTAACAATTTCAACACCTTCGATTGGTGGCAAGATTGGTGTAGAACCTGTAGCGAAAATCAATTTTTCGTATGATTCTTTGTGCTCTTTCCCTTCAACTTCTGCTGTAACTACTTTGTTATCATAGTCGATTGAAAGAACTGGTGAGTTCATGTAAACTTTAGCACCTTTAGCTTCCAATTTTTCTTTATCAGAATAGAACAAGCCTTCAGCACCGTCAATTTGTTCACCAATCCAGAGGGCCATTCCACATCCTAGGAAAGAGATGTTAGAGTTTTGGTCAAATACAACGATTTCGTTCTCATTCCCAAAATTATCCAACATAGTATTAATACATGCTGTACCAGCGTGGTTAGCACCGACTACAACGATCTTACTCATAAAAAATTTCCTACCTTCATTCTAAATTTACCCTACTAGTATAACATTTACTGTTAGCGTTTACAAGAGTTTGGCTGATTTTTCCTATTTTTTTGTAAAAAATTGTAAATAATCTGTATCTTAACACGGATTCTTGCAATTTTTCTTCATTTCTTGAGCATATTTCTTGACATCTTTACAAATTTTATTTGTGAAAACGCTGACTTTATGGTATGCTAGTACCATGGAAAGAAAATGTAAGGGGTTCATTTTTCATAAATTTACTATATTTCAACCTTCTTTTCATAAGAGAAAGGAGTTGGTAGCTTGCCTCTTAGTTCACATTCTGAACGCCTAATGGGAACCACTATCACTATTTCATTAGTGTATGAGCGAGCAGATATCTTGCTCCAGAAATCCTTTGATTTACTCAGAGATCTCGAATACCGCTTCAATGCCAATAGCCAAGAATCTGAGTTGATGGAAATCAATCATCAAGCTGGAATAGCCCCCGTCAAGGTTCATCCAGACCTGTTTGAACTGATTTCACTTGGGTTAGAGCATAGCTTAGCGCCCTCTAGCCATCTCAACATCAGTATTGGTCCCTTAATTCAAACCTGGCGCATCGGTTTTTCAGATGCCAAAGTTGCCCAACCTCAAGAAATTGAATCGGTGCTCCCTTTAATCAATCCTCATTATATCGAATTAGATTCTTCTACTTCTACTGTGTTTTTAAAACAGAAAGGAATGAAGATCGATCTAGGTTGTTTAGCCAAGGGTTATAGTGCAGATAAGGTTGCCCAATTTCTTAGAGAAGAGGGAGTGACATCTGCCTTAATCAATCTGGGAGGGAATATCCTGACCATTGGAAAAAATCAGGCAAGAGGGAATCAACCTTGGCAAATCGGGATTCAAGACCCAGCCAATCCTAGGGGAAATCACTTAATGACCATCCCTGTTGTCAATCAATCTGTCGTGACTTCAGGCATTTATGAACGTCACCTGACAGTCGATGGAAAAGATTACCATCACATTTTTGACAGTCAGACAGGATATCCTGTTGAAACGGAGCTAGCGAGTCTAACAATCATATCTGATAAATCAGTTGATGGTGAAATCTGGACAACTCGACTCTTTGGAGAAAGACCTGCTTCTATCCTTTGGCAAGTCGAAAGTTTGGAGGGCATCGAGGTCATCCTCATTGATAAGGAAGGTCACCTAAGCTGTTCTTCAGGAATTCCTACTCTATAGAGACAACTGTTTCAATGGAGTTTTAAAATCGTATTATGTAAAAAGAGAAAGGAAATCTCATGTTAAAACTTATTGCTATTGTTGGAACAAATTCAAAACGTTCTACAAACCGTCAATTGCTTCAATACATGCAAAAACACTTTGCTGACAAAGCTGAAATTGAACTTGTTGAAATCAAGGATATCCCTGTCTTTAACAAGCCAGCTGACAAGCAAGTACCTGCTGAAATTCTGGAAATTGCTGCTAAAATCGAAGAGGCAGATGGCGTTATTATCGGTACTCCTGAGTATGACCACTCTATCCCAGCTGTTTTGATGAGCGCTCTTGCTTGGTTGTCATACGGTATTTACCCACTTTTGAACAAACCAATCATGATTACTGGTGCTTCTTACGGTACGCTTGGTTCATCACGTGCTCAAATGCAACTTCGCCAAATCTTGAATGCTCCAGAAATTAAAGCAAGTGTCCTTCCAGATGAATTCTTGCTTTCACATTCTCTTCAAGCCTTCAACCCAAGTGGAGATTTAGTAGATCTTGATGTTATTAAAAAACTGGATGCCACTTTTGACGACTTCCGTATCTTTGTAAAAATTACAGAAAAATTGCGCAACGCACAAGCCCTACTTCGCAAAGATGCTGAAGAATTTGACTGGGAAAATTTGTAAGATAGGAGACCAAAAAGAATGAAATTTGTTGGACTTGTAGGATCAAACTACGATCAATCATATAACCGTAAACTCTTGGAATTCATCCGTCGTCACTTCAAACTCAAATTTGAATTAGAAGTTCTCGAAATTGACGAAGTTCCAATGTTTAACCAAGACGAAAAATGGGATGAAAGTTTCCAATTGCGTCTCTTGTATAACAGAATTACTCGTGCTGATGGTGTCATTATTGCTACTCCTGAGCACAACCACACAATCTCAGCTTCTCTTAAATCTGTTCTTGAATGGCTTTCATACGAAGTTCATCCATTTGAAAACAAACCAGTCATGATTGTGGGAGCTTCTTACTACGACCAAGGTACTTCTCGTGCCCAAGTTCACCTTCGTAAGATTCTTGACGCTCCAGGTGTTAATGCCTATACGCTTCCAGGTAACGAATTCCTTCTTGGTAAAGCCAAAGAAGCATTTGACGCAGAGGGCAATATCACAAATGAAGGAACTATTAATTTCCTTGAAACATGCTTGGACAACTTTGTAAAATATGTGGGAGTCGTTTCAAAATTGAAAAAACCAAAACCAATTGAACCAGAAGATTTATATTGTACAAATTCAATTGCAACTACCATCCAAGGTGTTGATCCAGATGATCCTGAATGGGTAGAAAAAGCTGCTGAACTTGTTGGAGCTGTTTCTGGAGATACTTACGTCAAATTAGACCACGGTATCTTGACAGTTAACCAAATTGACATGTTCTTGAAGGCAATGCCATTTGAATTGACATTTGCAGATGATAATAACCAATTCTTGTACTTTAATAACGCACACCAAGACCCAGATACAATGTTTGGTAAACGTGTACGTGCTCAATCAGGAAATAGATTAGGAACAGTACACGGTACATTGCCAGATTCTAGAATGAAAAATGTTGAATGGGTTGTCGGCGTATTGCGTAATGGGGACCAAGAATATGTCCGTACAATTGTGCCAGGAACACCAGAAGGCGTTATTAATACCCATAATTACCAAGCAATGTACTATCCAGATGGTTCATATGCTGGAATCAATGAAATCATCTTTAATTTCCAACCATGGCTTGACTGGTACCTTAATACAACTGGTCAACGTCTAGTTGGTGGAAATGCTGCAGCTCCTGCTGGAGGACACGGTGGCGCAGATGCCACATCTGGAGCTTCTGATTCAGGTGATGCTGGAGGCCACGGTGGTGGCGCAGACGCTACATCTGGAGCAAGTAATTAATAATTTTAGGAACCGTTATGGTTCCTTTTTTAGTGACTCTTTATCAACTGTATTTGGTGGTATGTCAATCCTTCTCTATGGGGTTATCGCCAGCAACGGTTTGAAGGTCTTGATTAAAGAACGTGTTGATTTCTCTCAAATGCGTAACCTCATCATCGCAAGTGCTATGTTGGTCCTTGGACTTGGAGGAGCTATCCTTAAACTTGGTCCAGTAACACTTTCAGGTACTACCCTATCATATCAGCCATGACAGGAATCATCTTGAACTTGATCTTGGCATACGAAAATAAAGATTAAGAATCTAAACACATCAAAAACGAGCATTTCCAATTACGGAAGTGCTCATTTTTCTTCTTTCTAAAAAAGGAAAGCCCTGCGGCCTTCCCTTGTCTTACTTACGTTTCTTCTTCGCTTTTTTCATTTTGTTAGCCATGCGTTTCATGGACTGTTTCATAGCAAATTCACCAATTTTACCTTTGAGTCCACCACCAAACATCTGACTCATATCTGGCATTCCTGCTCCTCCGAGAGCTGACAGGTCAGGCATACCACCTTGTCCCATCATTCCTTCAAGGGCAGACATATCCATTCCTCCCATATTTGGCATATTTTTAGGAAGGTTGTTTGGATTGATTCCCATCTGCTTCATCATCTTGTTCATGTCGCCAGACATAACACCTTGCATGAGTTGTTTAGCCTGGTTAAAGTCTTTAATGAATTTATTGACTTCGACAAATGTATTTCCAGAACCTGCGGCAATACGACGACGACGGCTTGGATTTAACAAATCTGGATTTTCACGCTCTTCAGGCGTCATAGAAGAAACAATAGCACGTTTGCGAGCAATCTGGCGCTCATCTACCTTCATGTTTTGAAGGGCTGGATTGTTGGCCATACCTGGAATCATCTTGAGCAAGTCTTCCATTGGCCCCATGTTTTGCACCTGATCCAACTGATCGATGAAATCATTAAAATCAAAAGTGTTTTCACGCATCTTCTCAGCCATTTCAAGGGCTTTTTGCTCATCGTATTCTTGAGAAGCTTTCTCAATCAAAGTGAGCATATCCCCCATACCAAGGATACGGCTAGACATGCGATCTGGGTGGAAGGTTTCAATATCCGTAATCTTTTCACCTGTACCAGTGAACTTGATTGGTTTTCCAGTAATGTGACGAACAGATAGGGCCGCACCACCACGAGTATCCCCATCAATCTTAGTAAGGATAACCCCAGTCACTTCCAACTGAGCATTAAACTCACGCGCAACATTGGCCGCTTCTTGACCAATCATGGCATCAACCACGAGCAAAATTTCATTTGGTTGAGCCAATGCTTTTACATCACGAAGCTCATTCATCAGAAGCTCATCAATCTGCAAACGACCTGCCGTATCAATCAAGACATAGTCGTTATGATTGGCTTGGGCTTGTTCCAAACCTTGACGAACAATCTCCACAGCTGGAACCTCTGTCCCAAGTGCGAAAACCGGCACATCAATCTGTTGTCCCAAGGTCTTCAGCTGGTCAATAGCCGCAGGACGGTAAATATCCGCCGCAATCATCAAAGGACGGGCATTTTCTTCCTTCTTGAGTTTGTTGGCCAATTTACCAGCAAAGGTTGTTTTACCAGCCCCCTGCAAACCAACCATCATGATGATTGTAGGAATCTTAGGTGACTTGATAATCTCAGCCGTATCAGAACCCAAAACAGCCGTCAATTCCTCATCAACGATTTTAATAATTTGTTGCGCAGGATTTAGGGTATCAATGACCTCATGCCCGACTGCACGCTCACGAACTTTCTTGATAAAGTCCTTTACAACAGGCAAGGCAACGTCGGCCTCAAGCAAGGCCAAGCGAATTTCTTTGGTTGCCTCTTGGACATCAGCCTCTGAAATTTTTCCTTTTTTACGTAAATTTTTAAAGACGTTCTGCAAACGTTCTGTTAAACTTTCAAATGCCATTTTTCTTCCTCTTATTCTCTATTATCAATGCTTGTTAAAACTTCTATCTGCTCCTGCAGAAAGTTATCCTTGGGATAGTGCTCCAAAATCTGGTCAAAAATTTGACTGCGGACAATGTAGTCCGAGTACATGTGCAATTTCATCTCATAATCTTCCAGAATCTTTTCTGTCCGCTTGATATTGTCATAAACAGCCTGACGACTGACACCAAACTCCTCTGCAATTTCAGCAAGACTATAGTCATCTGCATAGTATAGCTCGATATAATTCATTTGCTTATCTGTCAAAAGCGCTGCATAAAATTCAAAGAGCGCATTCATACGATTGGTTTTTTCGATTTCCATAACTTTTATTATACCAAAAATTAGCCTAATCTACCACACTAGGAAGCCAATCCGAGAAGATAGCTAGCAAAATTTGAAAAAGACAAGTGACTAACCCCAAGTAATTTCCAATTGATAGCGGGCAAAGGGTTGCCCCTCTTGATTTTGTAGTTGATAATCTAAATGAATCTTTTGTCCATCAACTTCATAACGGTTCGTTTGGATGATAAACTCCTGCATGCCCATAGGTGTGGGAATATAGGCTAAACTATCACTATCCTTTAAAAAGCGCATAATGGTCTTCGGAGTGGAAAAACGGCTCATCACCAGTTCTTGACTATGAAATTTAATCACTACTTTTTCCTTTTCCTCATTATAGAAAAGCAGGTAGCTATAATCTCCTTTTTCATGCACTTCCACGTCATAAAGCTGGTCAATCACTTCCAACTGCTCATCAAACTGAATCGTATTTCGCATCCGAATCTTCACATCAAGTCCTCTTTCTTGTCTCTTGTCCTACTATTTTACCAAAAACTCTAGCTTTTTGCTATAATGGTCATATGAACGAAAAAGTATTCCGTGACCCAGTTCACAACTACATCCATGTCGATAATCAAATCATCTATGACTTGATTAATACAAAAGAATTTCAGCGTTTGCGCCGGATCAAGCAACTGGGAACTTCCAGTTATACCTTCCACGGCGGGGAGCACAGCCGCTTCTCCCACTGTCTAGGAGTCTATGAAATTGCACGACGCATCACAGAGATTTTTGAAGAAAAATATCCTGAAGAATGGAATCCTGCCGAGTCTCTCTTGACCATGACCGCTGCTCTCCTACATGATCTTGGACATGGTGCCTACTCCCATACTTTTGAACATCTCTTTGATACAGACCACGAAGCCATTACTCAGGAGATTATCCAAAGTCCTGAAACGGAGATTCACCAAGTTCTTCTACAAGTGGCGCCAGATTTTCCAGAAAAGGTAGCCAGTGTCATCGACCATACCTATCCTAACAAGCAGGTCGTGCAACTCATTTCTAGTCAGATTGATGCAGACCGCATGGACTATCTCTTGCGCGACTCCTATTTTACAGGAGCATCTTATGGAGAATTTGACCTGACTCGCATCCTCCGAGTCATTCGCCCTGTCGCAAATGGTATCGCCTTTCAGCGCAATGGCATGCATGCCATCGAAGACTATGTCCTCAGTCGCTACCAGATGTACATGCAGGTTTATTTTCATCCTGCAACACGCGCCATGGAAGTTCTCCTACAGAATCTCCTCAAGCGCGCCAAGGAACTCTACCCTGAGGATAAAGACTTCTTTGCACGAACTTCCCCACATCTCCTGCCTTTCTTTGAAAAAAATGTGACCTTGTCTGACTATCTGGCTCTGGATGATGGTGTGATGAATACCTATTTCCAACTCTGGATGACCAGTCCTGACAAGATTCTTGCTGACTTATCGCAACGCTTTGTCAACCGCAAGGTCTTTAAATCCATTACCTTTTCACAAGAAGACCAAGACCAACTCGCTAGCATGAGAAAATTGGTTGAGGATATCGGCTTTGATCCCGACTACTACACTGCCATTCATAAGAATTTTGACCTCCCTTATGATATCTATCGTCCCGAATCTGAGAATCCACGAACACAGATTGAGATTCTACAAAAAAATGGTCAACTGGCGGAACTCTCTAGCCTTTCTCCTATCGTCCAATCCCTTGCTGGCAGTCGCCACGGAGATAATCGTTTCTATTTTCCAAAAGAAATGTTGGACCAAAACAGCATCTTCGCAAGTATCACCCAGCAATTTTTACACTTGATTGAGAACGACCATTTTACCCCAAATAAAAACTAGAAGAGGAAATTTATGAGTATTAAACTAATCGCCGTCGATATTGACGGAACCCTAGTCAATAGCCAAAAGGAGATTACTCCTGAAGTCTTTTCTGCCATTCAAGATGCAAAAGAAGCTGGTGTCAAAGTCGTCATTGCAACTGGCCGCCCTATCGCAGGTGTTGCCAAACTTCTGGACGACTTGCAGTTGAGAGACGAGGGTGACTATGTTGTGACCTTCAATGGTGCCCTTGTCCAAGAAACTGCTACAGGACATGAGATTATCAGCGAATCCTTGACCTATGAGGATTATCTGGATATGGAATTTCTCAGTCGTAAGCTCGGTGTCCACATGCACGCTATTACTAAGGACGGCATCTACACAGCCAATCGCAATATCGGAAAATACACTGTGCACGAATCAACCCTCGTCAGCATGCCCATCTTCTATCGTACTCCTGAAGAAATGGCTGACAAGGAAATCGTCAAATGTATGTTTATCGATGAACCTGAGATTCTCGATGCTGCGATTGAAAAGATACCAGCCGAATTTTATGAGCGCTACTCCATCAACAAATCTGCTCCTTTCTACCTCGAACTCCTTAAAAAGAATGTGGACAAAGGTTCAGCCATCACTCACCTAGCTGAAAAACTCGGATTGACCAAAGATGAAACAATGGCTATCGGTGACGAAGAAAATGACCGCGCCATGCTGGAAGTCGTTGGCTACCCTGTAGTCATGGAAAACGGAAATCCAGAAATCAAAAAAATCGCCAAATACATCACTAAATCTAATGATGAATCTGGCGTTGCCCATGCTATCCGTACATGGGTACTGTAAAAGGAAGAAATAGACGAAAACCGCTCAGCTGAGCGGTTTTTGATATCTAATTAATGCCCCCTGCAGGAATCGAACCTGCAACTACTCCTTAGGAGGGAGTTGTTATATCCATTGAACTAAGGGAGCTAGATAAAAACTCTGCTGAAAAGCAGAGTTTTTTAGTCGAATTAACGACGGATTTCTTTGATACGAGCTGCCTTACCTTGAAGAGCACGCAAGTAGTACAATTTCGCACGACGTACTTTACCGTAACGAACAACTTCGATTTTTTCAACACGTGGAGTGTGGATTGGGAAGATACGCTCAACACCTACACCGTTAGAGATTTTACGAACTGTGTAGTTTTCTGAGATGCCAGCACCTTTACGTGCGATAACAACACCTTCAAAAATCTGGATACGTTCACGGTTACCTTCGACAACTTTCGCGTGTACACGAACAGTGTCACCAGGACGGAATGATGGGATATCTGTACGAAGTTGACCTTCAGTCAAGCTTTGGATTAATGGATTCATTTTATTCTCCTATCTTTGTCAATCTTGAGGAATCTTCCTCAGCGGATAAACTGTATTTTTGTGCGTCCATTACACACAAGATACAGTTTACCAAATTTCCATAAAAAAGTAAAGAAATTTATAACAGAATTCCTAAAAAAATTGCAACTAAACCACCTAAGTAGGTCAAAGTCAGGTAAGAATAAAAGACCTTCTTATCACTTAGCAATCTTTGGAGTTCGTCATTCAAGGTCGAAAAAGTTGTCAAACCTCCACAAAATCCAGTTGCCAAAATAGCATAGACTTCCTTAGACTCCACATGATTGTAGAATAATCCAATCAAAAAACAACCCAAAAGATTGGCTATGAGCGTTCCAAGGGGCAATTTAAATGCTTGATTATAGCGGGAAAAGAAATAGCGCACTAAAGCTCCGAAACCACAAGCAATTGCAAGATAGACGATTACCATTTCTTCCTCCCTAAATAGTAAGCTAAAAGCAGTCCTCCACCGTTGCTCAAAAGCAAATACAGGACTAAACTAAGATAACGCCCTGTATCAAGCAGTTTCACAGCATCAAGCATGAGACTAGAAAAGGTTGTTAAACCTCCGCAAAACCCCGTCCCCAGTGCTAAAATAACGCCTTTACTGGTTCCTTTATAGACCAGATATCCCTTAACAAGATAAACCAGGCAGAAAATTCCCAGATAGTTGACAAAGAGAGTGCCCCAAGGAAAGTCAGGACTGGCTGGTAAGCAAGTGGAAACTAGGTAGCGAACCAATCCACCCAACATAGCAGCTAGAAAAATCCCTAGCGGATAAAATTGTTCTTTTTTCATTTGATATTTTGATCCTGATAATCACGCGAACGTTTGAGTATGTCCGAAAAAGTCGCGACAATAGTTTCCTGATAGCGCTTATCTCCTACACGACTTCTAACCTTTTCAAAAATAACCGCTTCTCTCTTAGTATCTAAAATCGGTTTACCCGAAGCTTTCTTATAAGCCACAACCCCTTCAACTAAGTGCATTCGCTCTTCTAACAGTTTAACAATTTGGTCGTCGATTTGATCAATTTCTTGACGAATAATATCTAAATCCATACAGTCTCCTCCTTTATTTGAATTATTGTATCAAAAAGCCACCAAATAGGCTAGTAAAATCCCAACTCACGATAAGAAAAAATGCACTGATTGATTACATCAGCGCAGTTTTATACTTATCCTACTTTAGCAGCCAATTCTTCTGCGAATTGTTCTAAGCGTTCAATATCTTCTTCCTCGGCAGAAAGGTCAACTTTGACACATTCTGAACCTTTTTCTGCTCCTGTTGACACAAAAACACGGTCAAAGTCATCAACAGCCTTACAGAACTCATCGTAGAAGGTATCTCCTGAGCCAACCACTCCGTAGATTTTGCCATTCAAGTTGAGGTCAGCTAGGTCTTCGTAGAAGTCCATCATCTCATCTGGCAATTCACCATCACCATAAGTATAGGTCGCAACGATAGCGATGTCTGCTTCCAAGAAGTCTGAAGCGTCAACAGTTGTACATTCATCAACATCGACATCCAAGCCCAAGTCACGTAATTTATCTGCTACAATATCTGCAATTTCTTCGGTATTACCGGTCATACTGGCAAATACAATTTTTGCTAATGCCATATCGTCCTCCTCAATTTATCTTTCTCCATTATATCACATCTTTTTCATTTTAAAAATAAAAATTCTTGTGCTACAATGAAATGAGAAAGAATTGAGGTTATTTATGGACATTTGCCATCAAATTTTAAAAAAAATCAAAGAATACGATACGATTATCATTCACCGTCATATGAAACCAGACCCTGATGCCTTGGGCAGTCAGGTGGGATTGAAAACTCTTCTCAAACATCATTTCCCAGAAAAAACCATCAAAGCCGTTGGTTTTAATGAACCAACTTTGACCTGGATGGCGGAAATGGATCTCGTTGAAGATAGTGTCTACCAAGGAGCCCTTGTCATCGTCTGTGATACGGCGAATACTGCTCGAATCGATGATAAGCGCTATAGTCAAGGTGATTTTCTCATTAAGATTGACCACCATCCAAATGATGATGTATACGGTGACATGTCTTGGGTCGATACTAGTTCAAGTAGTGCTAGCGAGATGATTACCCTATTTGCCCAAACAACCCAACTGGCCTTGTCAGATCGAGCTGCTGAGCTACTTTTTGCAGGAATTGTTGGTGATACAGGTCGTTTCCTCTACCCTTCTACCACTGCACGCACCCTCCGCCTGGCTGCCTCTCTGAGAGAACAGAACTTTGATTTTTCGGCTCTTACTCGCAAAATGGACACTATGAGCTACAAAATTGCTAAACTTCAAGGCTACATCTACGACCATCTGGAAGTGGATGAGAATGGTGCCGCTCGCGTTATCCTGAGTCAAGAAATCTTGAAACAATTCAATGTTAGCGATGCTGAAACTGCAGCTATTGTGGGTGCACCTGGACGCATTGACAGTGTTAGTCTTTGGGGAATTTTTGTCGAACAGGCTGATGGTCACTACCGTGTTCGCTTACGCAGTAAAATCCATCCTATCAATGAAATTGCCAAGGAACATGATGGTGGAGGCCACCCTCTAGCAAGTGGTGCCAATTCCTATAGCCTAGAAGAAAACGAAATCATCTACCAAAAGTTAAAAAACTTGCTTAAAAACTGATAAAATACTTGCCAAACTTTTCAGAATCTGATAGACTAGTATGGTAACAATCTATGGCTCGCAAAGAGACCATGGCAGAAAGGAAATATTGCAAAATGAAAAAAGATATCCATCCAGAATATCGCCCAGTTGTCTTCATGGACACAACTACTGGTTACCAATTCCTTAGCGGTTCAACAAAACGCTCTAACGAAACTGTTGAGTTCGAAGGCGAAACTTACCCATTGATCCGTGTGGAAATTTCATCAGACTCACACCCATTCTACACTGGACGTCAAAAGTTCACTCAAGCAGATGGACGCGTGGATCGTTTCAACAAAAAATACGGTCTCAAATAATGATAAAAAGACAGCTTCGGCTGTTCTTTTTTTTGTTTCTTGAAATGAACTGCTGTTTTCATGTTCCAAACTCAAAAAAACTTTGCACTCTAGCTAGCCACACGATGGTTTCTAGAGAACAAAGTTTTTTTATTAGAGCAGATTTACTCTTCCTTATCTAGATTTTCAGTTCCTTTAGTGGTATTGTCTTCCCAAAGGATACGCTCGATACGATGGAAACCTGACCAACCTTCCTCTGCCTTGTTTTCGTCCATATAGTCTGCCAAACGGAAGTAAATCTTGACATCTGACTCACCAAAACTCTCAGCGATTGGTTCTGAACGCTCATAGGACATACGAATCAGTGGATAAACCTTCTTAGCTTCTTCTAACTTACCTTCTTTCAAAAGTTTGACAAAGCCTTCCGTATCTGTCAAAAGTTTATCGATTTGCTCTTGCACAAAAGTCTTATATTCCGCAGTGGCCTTATCAAGCATTTTCTGCTTGTCTTCAGACAAGGCTGTCACCTTAGACGAATCGGTTGTATCTGCTGATTTTTCAAACCTAACAGCACAAGCTGTCAATAGCAAGACTGAAGATAAAAGGACAAAACCTAGTTTTTTCATTGTTTACTCCTATCGGTTCAGGAAACCTGAATTAATTTTACGTCTCATTATACCACGTTTTCACTCATTTTTTAATAAATTTTCAGAAAATTTAATGTTATGAATAGCATTACAAATGAAAAAAACTAAGCCTAGGAAAATCTCCAAAGCTTAGTTTGATCTAGTTTCTTAATTTCCAGCGTAATATTTTTGAATTCCTTTAATAATGCCTTCAATTAACTTATCTTGGTATTGATCACTACGGATTCGTTGGTTTTCTTCTGGATTATCCATATAACCCAACTCCAATAACACAGCAGGTTTCGCAGTCTCACGAAGAACAGCAAAGGTGGCTTGCAGAAGCCCAGCATCTCTAGCACCTGTCTCGGTCAAGAGAGAGGAGTGAAGGTCAGCAGCCAAACGATTACTTTCACTTATACGGTCTGGATTATTATGCCAGTATTGATTAATCTTGCTCGGGTAACCCGCTTCTTCCTTATAAGAATAAGTCTGTATTCCCAGATTCAGTGTTGTGTCATTTCCAGTAGCGTTAAAATGAATGCTAATAAAGAAGTCTGCATTCGTTTTATTTACCATACGAGATCGCTCTGTCACAAAGTCAACATCCACATCACTATCACGAGATGTTAGAACTGTATAGCCAAGTTCTTCTAAACGTTTCCGTAATTTACGAGAGACCTGTAGATTCAAATCTTTTTCAGCTATTCCATAATAGTAAGCACCCGAATCACGTCCACCATGCCCTGGATCTAGGAAAATAGTTTTACTATAGTGCCCCTTTTCAAATCCTTTTGGAAGTTCTTGCACCCATTTACCATTATCTTTGAAAAAATGGCTGCTTCCATTAATAGTATAAGTTCCAGTAACATAAACGCCATCTTCTTTAAGATAATACCAAGCTTGATAATCTGGATCATAAACCCACTCTTTGTGAGCCATGTAACCACCAGATTTTAGATAGTAAGAGCCAACCCATTGCTGTTCGGCATAGTGTCCGCCTGACTTGAGATAAAACCAGCTAGAGTAGTTAGGATCGTACACCCATTCTTTATCTGCCATAGCCCCACTAGACTTCAGGTAATAATTTCCCTTCCAGGTATTAGCCATCATGGTACCATTTTGATCAAATGCATACCACTTACCATTGATTTGACTCCATTGGTTAGACAGATATTTTCCTGAACCATTGACGTAGTACCACTTGTTAGCCATCTGATACCAGCTATTTTCAAGTAAGTAACCATTCTTATCAAATAGGTAGCCCTCATAAAGAGTATCTGTAAATTTGATACCTGTTTGACTATAATAAGTCCACTTCCCATCTTCTTTTACCCAACCAGTTTGTAGCTTAGACTCAGTAGGAAGAGTTGGCTTTGTCTCCTGTTCACTCGAACTAGGAGTCGTTGGCTGGATTTCTGTAGTTGCTTGAGAAGCATTTGCAGAGCTAGTAGCTGAACTACCGGTAGAGTTATTCGTAGAATGACTAGCATCATTAGCTAGAACTGTTTGGCTAGTAAATCCAAGAAGAGCCAGAGCAAGAATCGTAAATTTCTTATATGATTTCATTTATAACCTTTCTAGGGGAATGGAATCCCTGTGTTATTGAGTTCTTTAACTTCCTTGATGAAGGAGTTTTTTAAGGATAAAATTTCATTTTCTGGAAATAAGACTTTCATGGTATCAAGATGTTGGATAATCTGATGTCCTAGTTTTATCCCCTCTATTTTATTTTGTCTAAGAAGATTATACACCTCATACATCTTGATAGTCATAAAAGGATATAGAGGTAAATAGTAACCAGTATGGACAAAAATCCTGCAATACTTTATACGATACAATTCAATTTTATCTATCAATTGTTGTGCCAAATCATAATAAGCATTTTCAGAATAGTATTTAACAATTGTTCGAAGTACATCCACCAACATATGGGTTTGATTTGTAGCTAAAGGAAGGCTACTTGTAAGAATTTCAAAAACTTCTTTTTCTTTTTGTTGATACATTACAAGAGGAAAATCAAATAAAGTGCCTAAGCGTTGAAATACATGAAAATCAAAAGGTAACCAGTAATCCATAGAAAACAACTGCTCTTTTAGTTGTTCAAGAATTTCCCAATCCTCTTCAGTTAGCATTTTTTCAGTAGATATGAGAGTTAGTAGATGAAGGAAATTTCTAACATAAGGATTTTCATCATCTTTGACTGTATCTTTGGCATCATCAGACTCCAAAGTTCGATCATTTCTATGTTCGACTAATTTGGTTGTCTCTTCATTTTGCATGGAAACCACAAGGATGATGTCTTCATTAGAAACAATATTCAGATTTTCAAAGATTTTAAAGAAAGTATCTGCTTTAATCATAGCTTCGCCCTTTTCAAACTTACTTAAATTATTAGGGCTAATCGCTGTACCAGCTACTTGTTTTAGAGTAAATCCTCTCTCTTCTCTCATCTTTTTAAGCGCGGGGCCGAAATTTGTAGACATAACTTTCTCCCTTATTTTATTTTAACTTCACTTTTACATTATACACTAATCATAAGCAAATAGGAGAAAAACTACGAAAACGTTCTATTTCACCTTGATTTTGGGGTGTTGATATAGAAAAACGTATTTTTTCGTAGTTTTTTTAAATTTAATAAAGTTTCTTAGTATACTAGATGTAAATTATTATAAAGGAGATGGTAGAACTCGCTTATCATAAAAACATTTATAAGAAAAATCAAGAGGAGACAAAATGAACAAACAAACCAAAAAATTCACACTTACTACAGTACTAGCACTTTCATTATTAGGAGCTGGAACGCTTGCACCACAATCAGTAGCCGCTAATGATAGACTGGTTTCCACTCAAGAAATCAATGGTCAATCTTATCATATCATGAACTCTGAAGTAAATATCAATTCTGCTGGTAATAGCTTCGTTGGAATTGAAGGAAATTTCTTGACGCCAGACAAACAAGCTATTTTAGACCGTATAAATGCTATCAGAAAAGAAGCTGTTACGGAAGGAATAGTCAGTAGCTACGTTCCCATCAAATGGTCAACTGCACTAGAGAAAACAGCCTTTTCTCGTGCAGCAGAAGCTTCTGTAACTATGAACCATAAACGTTTATCTAATAAAGATATTTGGAGTGCCTGGCCTTCAGGAAATTTTTCACTAGCCGAAAACTTAGCTTGGAACTATGATGGGTTTATGGCCGCTATTGATCAATGGTATGAGGAAAAAGCAAATTACGTCAAATCTCGTAGTGGGGCAAGTGTCTCTGGTCAAACCGGACACTACGAATCCTTAATTAATCCAGAATTGACCTATATGGGGTTGGCAGCTTTTGAAAATCCTGTCACTCAAAATGGGTGGGTTACCGTTGCTCAAAGTTTTGGAACATCATCTGGTGGCTCTGAAGAATTAGCTGGTGGTTATGGAAAAGCCATTCAATACACAGAAGTAAACTCTTCTCAGATTCAAACATTTGCGACTAAGGCGAATCTTTTTGACAAAGACTTGAAGGCCATCGGAACTCATAAAACCAAAACTGCAAATACAAATTCAAGTCAGAGACTAGACGATGAGACCAATGACCCTGCCGAATTTCTTAATCAACTAAGAAGTTGGTTCGAGCATTCCCAATACTTCGGAAGTTGGATTCAATCAAACGGACGTTGGTGGTTTAAACATAATGACGGCTCATACACGAGTGACGGCTGGGAAAAAATCGACGGAGTCTGGTATCACTTCGATAGTTTAGGATGGATGCAAACTGGCTGGGTGAAAGACGGTAGCTGGTACTACCTCGACGGCTCAGGTGCTATGAAGACTGGTTGGCTAAAAGATAACGGTAGCTGGTACTATCTTGATAGCTCAGGCGCTATGAAAACTGGTTGGATGAAGGTATCTGGGAAATGGTACTATGCCTATAGCTCTGGTGCCCTAGCAATCAATACGACTACACCAGACGGATATCGCGTCAATTACAATGGAGAATGGGTATAGGATAAGATTATAAAAAATAGATAAAAAGAAAAGGAATACAAAAATTATGAAAAAAATCGTTTTAACGACTACAGCAGTTTTATCACTCCTAGCAACAGGAGCTACAATTTCAAGTGTCAATGCAGCAAGTGGCGTCCCGATGGTCAAGTTCTGGTCTCCTGCAGCTAATGCTTATGTTGAAGAACCTGCTCCTGGTTATCGTGATACAGATTTAGTCGCAACAGATGTGACGCTTGTAGAAAAAAGAAAAGCACAACTTGGAGCATTTTCTGATGGTGATGCTAAATTTACAGAGGTTGATTGGGTAGATAATGCTTATAGACAAGAATTTTCTAAGCAATTTGCAAGTTTTGAATCCAACGGCATTGCTACATTTAAAGGTAAAACAATTGTCTTTAAAGCAACAGATTATGGTATCTATACCATGAAGTTTGAATTAGACGGAGTTCGTTACAAACTAACAGTCGATGTTAGAGAAAACGTAGGGAAAGGAGCACCTTTTTACACTTATGTAACCAAACTAGAAGTCTTATCAACTAATCAAGCAAATGCTATCTCGAATACGAGTACTGAAAAACAAATAGAAGCAACAATTACAAAGGTTGAAATTGATTATTTTGGACTTAGCTTCGAAGGCAGACTTTCAGAGCCACTACAACACGGAGGAGATAATGCAGCTAGAGGAAATGTTACTCTAATTGATAAAGCTAGTGGAAAAGTTGTTTATCAAAGTCATAATGCTGTCGTTTTTAGTGGTTTAAGCAAAGAGGTCAGTGACCAATTTCTTCTACCTTTAATTTATAGCAACCAATTTAAAGGTGATATTTTTGTTTCAAAACAGTTCCCTGATGGAACATATATCTTGGAGATGTCTGGAGAGGCTGGCTCTCCACACGATCACTCAGTTGATAACAGAAAACGTGTCTTTAAAGTTAGAAAAGAGGTGACTATCGGAAATCCTTCAACAAATTCAAATACTAACACCTCAACTCAATCAGGTTCGAATTCTAATATCTCAGGTAGTTGGGTACAATCTGGTTCTCGTTGGTGGTATAAACACGCCGACGGTTCCTATACAACTAACGGCTGGGAAAAAATCAATGGTGTTTGGTATCATTTTGACAACTCTGGCTGGATGCAAACAGGTTGGGTAAAAGACGGTAGTTGGTACTACCTCGACGGCTCAGGCGCAATGAAGACTGGTTGGCTCAAAGATAACGGTAGCTGGTACTACCTTCAAGACTCAGGGGAAATGAAAACTGGTTGGATGAAAGTATCTGGTAAATGGTACTATGCCTATAGCTCTGGTGCACTCGCAATCAATACGACTACACCTGATGGCTATCGTGTCAATTACAACGGTGAGTGGGTTTAACATACAATAGGAATAAATTAAGGAGACAATTATATGAACAAAGTTATAAAAATTGAAGATGAAACAGTTTATGTTGGAAAAGGTAATAATGGTCAATTTACTGCAATTTCAAGAAAAAGTTTTGGTTTTGAACCACAAGTAGGTGATTATGTAGAATTTTATCAAAATGGTGACGACTATATTGTTTCAAAAATAGATAACACATCTCCAGCCGCCTCTAGTCAACATTCAAATGGAGTAAGTGATAAATCTAAACTGGCCGCAGCCTTATTTGCCCTATTTTTAGGGGCGTTTGGTGCCTACGATTTTTACATTGGAAATACTAAACAAGGATACAAGCGTATCGTTCTAACTCTGCTAGTTATCATTCCTATTTTAATGCCATTTGTTTTACTGGCAAATGCTATTTGGAATATTATGATTACTATTCAAGTTTTAACGTCTAAAACTGGTAGTAAATGGCACCAAGATGCCCAAGGCTTAGAATTACAAGATTAAATATATGAAAAAATTATTTCTATTCAGTATTAGTATTTTAGCTATCTCTATTTTAACGGCTTGCCAACATCAGAGTGAAAACACTTCTGCAACAAGTTCTGAAGCAATTGCTTCAAGTACTAGTTCAACTTCTTCTACATCGGAAGAGAAGAAACCTGATTACACCCTATATAATCCTGTCCTTAAAGAATATGCCAAAGTACTAGATGGTTCATCAACTTCACATACAGAGGTCAATTCAAAAGCAAACTTAAAAAATGGTTATCCTAACGAATATTCTGGATTACAGTATAGCTTGTATGATTTAGACCAAGACGGTACGGACGAACTTTTGATTGCCCTAAAAACGTATTCTAACTATTACGATTTATTAGATATTCGAACTCTTAAAAATGGTGAAGTTATTCGACTGACCAATGCAGAAAACAATCTGGATTTTATTGGAGAGCGAGTACATTTTAATCCTTTAGAAAATGGTTATTTTCAATTATCTACCCGAGTATCTATTAATCAAATCCAACTTAAACTATACAAGTTAAATCAGAATGGAACACGATTAGACTTAGTTATCGAATCAGATACAGAAGAGGGACTGGGGACAAAACCACCTTCCCTTGACATAAGATATTTCTCTTGGAAATCTGTGACAAGTCTCATAAATGGAGAAATAACCCTTCCGTCAGAAAGTAAAGGAATGGATATTTCTGCAATTCAAAATGGAGATTTTTCTAGTGTCGCAGGCACTTGGAGGAATCGTTCAGGTATTGAATTTACTTTCGACAAAAATGGTTTAGTAAGTGATAAGTCCAAAATTTCAATTGAACATGCTAAAGAAATTGACCACTATCTTAAGGCAAATTCTGTTTCTAAAGATGGAGGTGCTGGTGCAGCTATTGCCTTTTTACCAGCAGGAATCCCTATAACCATGTCTGTCACCTCTTCTACAGATGATAGCTATACCGACTCATCTGATATCACACAAGACCGCTTATGGTTTGGACACCAACTTATCAATGGTAGTACTGAGGGATTTTTCTACAAGGTAGAATAATGACGGTAACCCCTTAAAGTTGCCATAGAATATCTAGTATCTATATAGGATAAATATTCTTATTCTCTTAGAATATCTATCCTATATTTTTATTTCCTCTACATTCCTTTCGCTACTAGATGAATTCACTCAAAAAAGATTAGACTTTTAACCTCAAAATTGATAAAATAAGAAGAAAAATAAGATAAAAGGAAACTATAAATTACCATGATGAACATGCAAAACATGATGCGCCAAGCACAAAAACTTCAAAAACAAATGGAACAAAGTCAAGCTGAACTTGCAGCTATGCAATTTGTTGGCAAATCTGCTCAAGATCTTGTCCAAGCGACCTTAACTGGCGATAAGAAAGTTGTCAGCATTGACTTCAATCCAGCTGTCGTTGACCCAGAAGACCTCGAAACCCTTTCTGATATGACTGTTCAAGCCATCAACTCTGCTCTTGAACAAATCGATGAAACGACCAAGAAAAAATTAGGTGCTTTCGCCGGGAAATTGCCATTCTAAAAAAAGGCTCTGTAATATTTATAGTGGGTAAATCCCATATAGATATTATGGAGCCTATTTTGATGTAGAAAAAGTCCCATAAAATCTATAATGAAAAGCGATCAAACAATCATTAGAAAGAATCCTATGGAACAATTACATTTTATTACAACTGCTTGATATTGAAAACTTTTTTCTCATACTAAGTCCTAAACGCTAAAATCATTCTTAATCTTTTTTACCATTTGTTATTATATTCCTAAATTCCGGCTAAAATAGTCCACCAGACTGTTCTATTTCAATACTTAAGGCAAGTTGTAAGTCATGGCAAACCATGAAGCAATTTAATCAAAGATTTCATGAGTACATGGTCATCAAACCCTACTAACAGCATAGTAGTAAAGATACTTTTCGTGTGTGCTTAACTACTAAAGAGATTGTGGAGGCACTCTTGAGTTGCTAAGAAGAATGAAAGCGCCACTATAATCTCTTACATTTTTACTTCTAGAGTAAGGTTTTGCGTACTCATTGAGAAGAATTTAGAGCTAGCTCATTCTTGCTTTCAGGCTTTTTTAGAATCTTTCTAAAGAAAGCATCACCGCCCTGCAATTACCTTATTCCAACATAAAATTAGGAGAGACTAATAATCTTATCCAATACAATACCTTTGATTTTCGGAACTTTGAAAACTTCAAAAAACAGATTTCCACGATTCGCAATATCAAAAAAGAAAGGACAAAATTTGCCCTTTCTAGATCTTAGCTTTTCTTCAACCCACTACAGTTGACAAAGAGCCTTTAATTTTAAAGACTTTTTCCAGCCTCTTTTATATATCTGTCAATGGTGTTGCGGTGTCTGGTGAGGTATCATAAACCTTAAAGTCTACTCCAACTCCTAGATCAGCTTGCGCTAGCTGATTGACCATGGTCATGTGAGCTAGTTCCTTGATATTGTTCTCCTTGGACAAGTGACCAAGGTAGATTTTCTTAGTGCGATTTCCTAGCGTCCGAATCATAGCTTCAGCACCATCTTCATTAGAAAGGTGACCCAGATCCGATAAGATTCGTTGTTTGAGCCGCCAAGCGTAAGAACCTGCTCGCAAAATCTCTACATCATGGTTGGACTCGATAAGATAGCCGTCCGCATTTTCGACAATCCCTGCCATACGGTCACTGACATAACCTGTATCTGTCAAAAGGACAAAACTTTTATCATCTTTCATAAAGCGATAGAACTGCGGTGCGACTGCATCATGGCTTACACCAAAACTCTCGATGTCAATATCTCCAAATGTTTTGGTTTTGCCCATTTCAAAGATATGCTTTTGCGAAGAATCCACCTTGCCGAGATACTTGCTATTTTCCATAGCCTGCCAGGTCTTTTCATTGGCATACAAATCCATACCATACTTGCGAGCCAAAACGCCTACTCCATGGATATGATCTGAATGCTCATGGGTAATCAAGATGGCATCCAAGTCTTCTGGCTTGCGATTAATTTCAGCAAGTAGGCTGGTAATTTTCTTACCAGATAAGCCTGCATCCACTAAAAGCTTCTTTTTTGGAGTTTCCAGATAAAAGGAATTTCCACTGGAACCCGACGCTAAAATACTGTATTTAAAGCCTGTTTCACTCATTCTAGTCTTCTACTTCGTCCTCCCATACTTCTTCTTTCACTGCATCCTTATCATAAGGGAGCACAATTGTGAAAGTTGATCCCTTACCGTATTCACTCTTGGCCCAAATAAAGCCCTTATGTTGTTTGATAATTTCCTTGGCAATAGACAGTCCCAGACCTGTTCCACCTTGGGCACGACTTCTAGCGCGATCCACACGATAAAAACGGTCAAAGATACGTGGTAAATCCTGCTTAGGAATACCCAAACCTTGGTCTGAGATGGATAAAATCATCTGATCATCAGTCGTCTTCATGGTCACTGTGATTTTTCCACCATCTGGCGAATACTTAATAGCATTGTTGAGAATATTATCAATCACCTGTGTCATCTTATCTGTATCAATCTCAATCCAAACTGAAGTAATTGGGTAATCTCGCACCAGTTCGTATTTCTTCTCTTCATCCTGCCCTCTTATCTGATCAAAACGGTTGAGGATAAAAGTAATAAAGGCAGTAAAGTTAATCAGTTCCACATCCAGATGACTGGTCTCATTATCAATCCGTGAGAGATGGAGGAGATCAGTCACCATCCGCATCATACGGTTGGTTTCATCTAGAGATACCTTGATAAAGTCTGGTGCTACAGTTTCACACAAAGCCCCCTCATCCAAGGCTTCAAGATAAGATTTAACACTGGTTAAGGGCGTCCGTAACTCATGGCTAACATTGGAAACAAAGAGTCTTCGTTCGCGTTCTTCCTTCTCCTGCTCCGTCGTATCATGCAAAACAGCAACCAGACCCGAAATAAAGCCAGACTCTCGACGAATCAAGGCAAAGCGAACACGAAGGCTCAGATACTCACCATTAGCATCCTGAGAATCAATGATGAGTTCAGGAATTTGGGTAATTAAATCACGAAGTTCATACTCATCTTCAATCTTAAGCAACTCTAGGATACTCTTGTTGAGAACGTCTTCTTTCTGAACACCTAACTGTTTCTTAGCCATGTCATTAATCATGGTAATCTTGCCACGACGATTGGTCGCAAGGACGCCGTCTGTCATATAAGAGAGGATACTATGTAATCGTTTACTCTCTTGTTCCAGATTTTCTTGGGTTAAACGAATTACTTCTGATAAATCATTGAGATTATTAGTAATATTGGTAATTTCAGAGCTTCCCTGCATATCCAATACCTGAGAATAATCTCCTGCAATCAGGTCTTTTACCTTTTGATTGATTTGCTTCAACCGAATATTATCCCGCCGATTTTCTAGCAAAAGTAAGGTCACTACTAAAATAAAGCCAAGTAGAATGAGGATAAAGATAAAATCACTGGTTAAAACTGTATCTTTAATTAGTTTAATCATTATTTCTCATATAATAACCAACACCACGACGTGTTAGGATATATTCAGGACGACTTGGTGTGTCTTCAATCTTCTCACGCAAACGTCTGATGGTTACGTCAACTGTTCGAACATCTCCGAAATAATCATAACCCCAGACCGTTTCAAGCAAGTGTTCACGCGTAATTACTTGACCAATATGAGATGCCAAGTGATACAAGAGTTCAAATTCACGGTGGGTTAAGTCTAGTTCTTCACCGTATTTCTTCGCAACATAGGCATCTGGAACAATCTCCAAGTCCCCAATTTGCAAGGGTTGAGTTTTATTTTCATCTGATTCTTGATTATCTACAGAAGCCAAGTCCGTGCGACGAAGGAGAGCTTTAACACGCGCCTGCAACTCACGATTTGAGAAGGGTTTGGTCACATAGTCATCCGCACCAAGCTCCAAACCGATAACCTTATCAAATTCACTGTCTTTCGCTGAAAGCATGATAATAGGTACACTACTGGTCTTGCGAATAGTCTTAGCAACTTCTAAACCATCAATTTCGGGAAGCATCAAATCCAGAATAATAATATCTGGCTGCTCTGCTTCAAATTGTTCTAGTGCTTCACGACCATTAAAAGCAGTTACAACTTCGTAACCTTCCTTGGTCATATTAAACTTGATAATATCCGAGATTGGTTTTTCATCATCTACAATTAATATTTTTTTCATTTGTTCACCTTTTTCTCTACTATTATACCAAAAAAATAACAAGAAGACACAATAGCTAGTCTTTGCTCCTGTCTAAGTTGACTTTTGCATAAGCCTGCCAGATTTTTTGTTGGGGTTTGGCAAGTGGGTAGTCCTTAAACTCTTCTGGTGAAAGCCAGCGAACTTCCCTATCTGAAAAATCATGGAAATCACTCACCTGACCTGCTACAATTTGAACATGCCATTTACGATGACTAAAGACATGATTAACAGTCTCAAAACAACCATCAAGCCAATCAACTTCTAGGTCATAGTCCTGCTGGAAACTCTCCTCTGGACTGGGGCCAAAATTGACAATTTCTTCTGCAACCTGATGAAATAGGTCAAACTGCTCGTCTTGCGGAAACTCATCTACTTCTATCAAGGGGAAATGCCAAAAACCTGCCAACAACTTCTCACTCTCATTTTTTTCAAGTAGAAATTGTCCCTGAGCATTTTTCACAACTAGTGCTTTTAGATAAATAGGAACTGGCTTTTTCTTGGGAGCCTTAATTGGATAACGGTCCATTGTGCCATTCTGATATGCCGCACTGAAGTCCTTCACTGGACTCTCTTCCGGCCTAGGATTTACAGGAGCCTCAATATCAGACCCCAAGTCCATCAAAGCTTGATTAAAGTCACCCGGACGATCTGGATCAATCAAAATTTCTATCATTGCCTGAAAAATTTTGCGATTGCTGGGAACTCCGATATCATGATTAACCTCAAACAAGCGTGCTAAAACCCGCATAACATTACCATCTACAGCTGGCTCAGGCAAGTTAAAAGCAATACTAGAAATGGCTCCTGCAGTGTAAGGACCAATTCCTTTCAAGCTGGAAATTCCTTCATAGGTGTTTGGAAATTGGCCACCAAAGTCAGTCATAATCTGCTGGGCTGCAGCCTGCATATTACGAACTCGAGAATAATAACCCAAACCTTCCCAAGCCTTCAACAAACGCTCTTCAGGGGCATTCGCCAGACTTTCAACTGTTGTAAACCAGTCCAAGAATCGTTCGTAGTATGGAATAACTGTATCCACCCTGGTCTGCTGAAGCATGATTTCAGATACCCAGATATGATAAGGATTTTTACTTCTACGCCAAGGTAAATCTCGTTTATTTTCATCATACCAAGCGAGAAGTTTCTTACGGAAAGAAATGATCTTCTCCTCCGGCCACATGACGATACCGTATTCTTTCAAATCTAACATATCTCTAGTATAACACAGAAGATTTCACCTGTCTTTGTATCTGATTTATAATATTTTCAATAGACAGTATATAACTTTTCTATCTACTTAAATATTTGATATGACTTCAACTGAAAATCAATAAAATATCGGAGAAGGTGATTATCCACCTTCATGGTTTGATCTTGAGACAAATAATACTCAATGAAAATCAAAGAGAAAACTAGGAAGCTAGCCACAGGTTGCTCAAAGCACTGCTTTGAGGTTGTAGATAAGACTGACAAAGTCAGTCACATATATAATCCAAGGTGAAGCTGACGTGGTTTGAAGAGATTTTAGAAGAGCATAAGCTAGAAATACAGTATTATTTAAAATAGTCGATCATCCTACGGATAAACAATAAAGACTCATCTCTCTTATAAAACAATAAAAACTCAGATTGATACCATCCTAAAACAAGTGAAAAAAATAGTGTTTTGCCCCAAAAGCAAAAAAAAAGCCTGTCACACAAGCTCAAATGCTTGATATGATAGGCTTTTTAAAGGCTGATTATTTAACAGCGTCTTTAAGAGCTTTACCAGCTTTGAATGCTGGAACTTTAGAAGCTGCAATTGTGATTTCTTTACCAGTTTGTGGGTTGCGACCTTTACGTGCAGCACGCTCACGAACTTCAAAGTTACCAAAACCGATCAATTGAACTTTTTCACCAGCTGCAAGGTAGTCAGCTACTGCTGCGAATACAGCTTCAACTGCTGCTGCTGAGTCTTTCTTAGTCAATTCTGTAGCTTCTGCTACTTTAGCGATCAAATCTTGTTTGTTTGCCATGTTAATGATTCCTCCAAATTAATTTCTAATTAACAAATATAATCATATCCTAAAATCCTTTATAGGTCAAGTTAAAAACGCTGTTTATTCGCATTTTCTTTATTTTTTTAGGAATGGTAACGTACCAAAATAGCCCACGCATTCTCACCTGTATGAGTCTGAATAATAGAACCGGTTTCTAAAACAGAAATTGGTTTTTCAACATAGGCTTGTAAACTTTCTTTCATCTCTTTTGCCCAGTCAGCATTACCAGAATATGAAATTCCAATCTCTGCTACAGAACGTTCAGAGAGAGATGTTGTCAACTCATCTAACCATTTTTTAAAGGTTTTAGCTCCACGACCTTTAACAATTGGCTGCAATTCATGGTCTTTCATTTGCATGACAACACGGATATTGAGAAGTGAGCTCAACAATCCAGTTACACGGCCAATTCGTCCACCTTTTACTAGATTTTCTAGAGTAGAAACACCAATATAGAGCTCCGTATGTTTTTTTACCTCTTCAACGTGAGATAAAATTTCCGCCATATCTTTGCCTTCTTGTGCTAATTTCGCAGCCTCAACAACTTGGAATTTCAAGGCTTGGTCAGTAAAGGAACTATCGATAACTGTCACGTCGGCAGTAGATAGGCTGGCACCTTGGCGTGCTGCTTCTACAGTCCCCGAAAGAGCATGGGACATATGAATAGCAAGAATCTGGCTACCATCTTTGCATAGGTCCTCAAAAACTTCAGCGAAGACACCTACAGGCGGTTGACTTGTCTTAGGAAGATTCTTACTTGCTTGCATCAAGTGAAGAAATTTACCTTCTTCTTTCAAATCAGCATCAGAATAAACAACATTATCAATCATTACAGATAGTGGAACTACCGTAATATCTAATTGCTTTACTAGTTCTGGTTCAATAGTAACAGATGAATCGGTTACAATCTTAATTTTTGTCATAGTATCAATCTTTCTATTTTAGGATTCAGATTGGTTTTATTACTTCTAATTATATCAAAAAAAGATTAAAAATCCTAATGGAGTCACTCAAATTTTCCGTAAAAATTTGATATAATCAACTTATAAGAAAAGAGGTGTCCTATGATTAAAAAAATTTACCCCATTTTTACCATTTTACTAGGTGCTGCTATTTATGCTTTTGGACTGACTTATTTTGTAGTTCCTCATCATCTCTTTGAAGGAGGGGCGACAGGTATTACCCTTATCACCTTTTATCTTTTTAAAATCCCTGTTTCGCTCATGAACTTGCTGATTAACATTCCCCTTTTCATCCTAGCTTGGAAAATATTTGGAGCAAAATCTCTCTATTCTAGTTTGCTTGGAACCTTAGCTTTGTCAGCTTGGTTGGCTTTTTTTGAGCGTATTCCCATTCATATTGATCTTCAAGGTGATTTACTGATTACTGCACTTATAGCGGGAATTCTATTGGGAATTGGTCTTGGAATTATCTTTAATGCTGGAGGTACAACTGGTGGTACTGATATTCTAGCTCGTATTCTCAACAAATACACTCATATATCCATGGGAAAACTGCTCTTTATCTTAGATTTTTGTATTCTCATGCTCATTCTCCTAATCTTCAAGGACTTGAGATTGGTTTCCTACACGCTCTTATTTGATTTTATCGTTTCGCGTGTCATTGATTTGATTGGAGAAGGTGGCTATGCTGGTAAAGGATTTATGATTATTACAAAACGTCCTGACCAACTTGCTAAAGCGATTAATGATGACCTAGGAAGAGGCGTTACTTTTATTTCTGGTCAAGGCTACTATAGTAAAGAAAATTTGAAAATCATTTACTGTATTGTCGGTAGAAATGAGATTGTGAAAATGAAGGAAATGATTCATCGAATCGATCCTCAAGCCTTTATAACCATTACAGAAGCCCATGAAATCCTTGGAGAAGGATTCACCTTTGAAAAAGAATAAAAAGAGGTAGTGTAGTGACCTCAAAAGTTAGACTTATTCATCTATCTTTTGGGTTACAAACAACCTCTTTTTGGTTTTCTAAAACGCTCAAGACCAATTCCAAGCTACTTCTTCATCAGCCTTTAACTGATCCACTAATTGGTCGACTGAGTCAAATTTGGTCATATCTCGAATGCGATCAAGCCAATAAACCATAACGGTTTCACCATAAATATCTTGATTAAAATCAAAAATGTTGACTTCAAAACGTGCTTCTTCTCCATCAAAGGTCACATTTTTTCCAACACTAGCCATAGCACGATACTTCTGTCTTTGAATCTCAACATCAACGACATAAACGCCATCTGCTGGCATATAAGTACGATCTAAAAGCACCAAATTAGCTGTTGGATAACCAATCGTACGACCACGAGCATTGCCATGAACCACCATACCTCTTGATGGAAGCGGTGCCCCCAAAAGTTCTCCTGCTTCTTTCACATTTCCATCTAAAATAGCTTGACGGATACGAGTTGAACTAATCTTTCCTTTCTCATCTTCTACAGGTGGAACGATAATGACTTCTCCATCAAAGTAATCTTTTAAGTCTTCTGCAGTTTTTTGGTCAGAACCAAATGTATAATCAAAACCTGCAACAATAATTTTGGCATTCATAGCCTTGATATAAGTTGCAAAAAATTCTTCTGCCGTGAGACTAGCGAATTGACTACTAAAATCAAGGAGATATAATTCTTCTACGCCTTCACGCTTTAATTTCCTCTCACGTTCAGCAGGGTTCAAAATATGTAAAAACAGATCAGGATGATAAGGCTCTAAAGCGATCTTTGGAGATTCATTAAAGGTCATAACGACGATAGGCAATAAGTCCTTTCTTGCAGCCTTATTGGCAACGCGAAATAATTCTTGATGCCCCTTGTGTATACCATCAAAATAGCCGAGAACAACGACTGAATCAGATGGTGTGCCAATATCTTTTTGGTTTTTTATAGGAATAGTAATAATCATAAAATAATTATATCATAGCGATAGCTTTTTCTGGAACAGAAAATCTGAAATGTCGTTTTTTTCACCTGAAATAGCCATTTTTTCAAAAGGGAGTAGCATGCAAATATATATTGACTCTGATATACTAGAATTACAAAAAAGATGAACGATTAACATCATAAGCCATTCCCAATTTATTCTTATCGTATCACAATTCATAATCATCCTTGAGTGAAGAACTGATAGTTGAATAGCCTGCACTAATATCGCAAAAGCCAGCGTTTTTTGACGCTGGCTTTAAAACTGTGAAAAATATTTCTCAACTAGATCGCTTCTGTGACAAAACTACGGCTTTCAAGCACCTTAAGCATGGCATTAGCTGTATCTAGGGCTGTGAAGAGGGGTACTCCGTGTTCAATAGCTGAACGGCGAATCTGCTCTCCATCTTCGTCAGCAGTTCGTTTGGTTCCTACTGTATTAATGATAGCTTGAATTCTTCCTTTGCGAACAAAACTTGGAATGTCCTTATCGTCATCACCAATCTTACCAACAGGTTGGGCTTGCAATCCATGACTGGCAAAGAAGGCTGCTGTCCCTTCTGTCGCAAGGATTCCATAGCCAATATTTTGGAAACGACGAGCTAAGTCCAAGGCTTCTTCTTTGGCATCATCAGCAATGGTAAATACAACGTTACCAAAAGTTGGCAAGTGTAGGTAAGAAGCTTCAAAGGCTTTATAGAGAGCTTTTTCCAAAGTCGTATCAGAACCCATAACTTCTCCTGTTGACTTCATTTCAGGACCAAGCAAGCTGTCTACCTTCGCTAGTTTGGTAAAGGAGAAGACAGGTGCCTTGATATGAACTCGGGTGCTTTCAGGGTAAAGTCCATCTTGGTAGCCAAGTTCTTCAAGTTTTTGACCAAGAATGAGCTTGGTCGCTACTTGAGCCATAGGGATATTGGTCACTTTAGAAAGAAATGGAACCGTACGGCTGGCACGTGGATTGACCTCAATAACATAGACTTTTTCATCCTTAATAACAAACTGGATGTTCATCATTCCAAGGCAGTTAAGACCGATTGCTAGGCGTTTAGTATAGTCTGCGATTGTTTCTTGCACCTTTTGCGACAAGGTTTGTGGTGGGTAAACGGCCATTGAGTCACCTGAGTGAACACCAGCTCGTTCGATGTGCTCCATGATACCAGGGATGAGAACATTTTCTCCGTCTGAAATGGCATCAACTTCACACTCTTGTCCAACGATATAAGAATCAACAAGAACTGGGTGGTCTGGACTAGCCTTAACAGCAGTTCGCATGTAAGAACGAAGATCTTCTTCGTTTTCAACGATTTCCATGGCACGTCCACCAAGTACATAAGATGGGCGGACAAGAACTGGGAAGCCAATCTTGCGAGCTGCAAGAACTGCTTCTTCTTCATTGGTAGCCGTTTGTCCTGGTGGCTGTGGAATATCCAGGTCTTTAAGGGCTTGCTCAAAGAGGTCACGGTCTTCCGCACGGTCTAGGTCAGCTACTTGCGTACCAAGAATAGTCACACCTGCTTTTGCCAATGGCTCCGCAAGGTTGATAGCTGTTTGACCACCGAACTGAACGATAACTCCCTTTGGTTGCTCCAAGTCGATGACATTCATAACATCTTCGAATGTCAATGGCTCAAAGTAAAGCTTGTCTGATACAGAGAAGTCTGTAGAAACGGTCTCTGGGTTTGAGTTCATGATGATGGCTTCATAGCCAGCCGCCTGGATAGCCTTAACCGAGTGAACAGTTGCGTAGTCAAACTCAACCCCTTGACCGATACGGATTGGACCTGAACCTAGGACTAGGACAGATTCCTTATCAGACTTGATAGACTCGTTTTCCCAACCATAGGTTGAATAGAAGTATGGTGTTTCAGAGTCAAATTCTGCCGCACAAGTATCGACCATCTTGTAAACAGGAACAATCTTGTTTTCCAAACGAAGTTGGCGAACTTGGTCAGCTGTAGTTTCCCATAGTTCAGCAACTTTACGATCTGAGAAGCCATTGAGTTTGGCTGTTTTCAAAACTTCTAGATTTTGTGGATGGGCACCCAACTCCTGCTCAATTTCAAAGATATGTAGGAGTTTATCGAGATAAAAGATATCGATTTTTGTAAGCTCTGCAATTTCTTCTGGTGTGTAGCCACGACGAATTGCTTCTGATACGTAGAAGAGACGGTCATCTTGGGCTTTGACTACTTTTTCAATCAAGGAATCATCAGAAACTGCTGCAAGTTCAGGCATTTCATTGTGGTGCACACCAATTTCAAGGGAACGACAAGCTTTAAGGAGAGATTCTTCGATGTTTCGACCGATTGCCATGACTTCTCCAGTTGCCTTCATCTGTGTCCCAAGACGGCGCTCACCCTTTTCAAACTTGTCAAATGGGAAACGTGGAATCTTGGCAACCACATAGTCAAGGGCTGGTTCAAACATGGCATAGGTTGAACCTGTAACTGGGTTGATGACCTCATCCAAAGTCAAACCTACTGCAATCTTGGCTGCCAACTTAGCGATTGGATACCCTGTCGCCTTAGAAGCAAGGGCTGACGAACGCGATACACGAGGGTTTACTTCGATGACATAGTACTTGAAGCTGTGTGGATCAAGGGCCAGCTGAACATTACATCCCCCTTCAATCTTAAGTGCACGAATAATGCTCAAGCTTGCGTCACGAAGCATTTGGTTTTCATAGTCTGACATGGTTTGCGCAGGAGCAAATACAATGGAATCTCCTGTGTGAATCCCAACTGGGTCAAAGTTTTCCATGTTACAAACAACCAAAGCATTGTCAGCTGAGTCACGCATCACTTCGTACTCAATTTCCTTGAAACCTGCGATTGAACGCTCAATCAAACATTGGGTAACAGGTGACAATTTCAAACCATTTTCAGCGATTTCACGCAATTCTTCCTCGTTGGCACACATACCACCACCAGTACCACCAAGAGTAAAGGCTGGACGGACGATGACTGGGTAGCCAATTGTTGCTGCAAAGGCAACTGCTTCTTCGACTGTGTTGACAATTTCAGATTCTGGAATGGGTTGATTGAGCTCTTCCATCAATTGTTTAAAGAGATCACGGTCCTCCGCTTGGTCAATGGCAGATAATTTGGTACCTAGAAGTTCAACACCAAGCTCATCCAGGATACCATTTTTAGATAATTCCATGGCCATGTTGAGACCTGTCTGACCACCGAGTGTTGGTAGCAAGGCATCTGGACGCTCCTTACGAAGAATACGTGTCACAAACTCAAGTGTAATCGGTTCAATATAAACCTTATCAGCAATTTCCTTGTCTGTCATGATGGTTGCAGGGTTTGAGTTAACCAAAACAACCTCATAACCTTCCTCTTTCAACGACAAGCAAGCCTGGGTCCCAGCGTAGTCAAACTCAGCAGCCTGACCAATAATAATCGGACCAGAACCAATCACCATAATTTTTTGAATATCAGTACGTTTAGGCATAGTTTATGATACAAAGCCCGTAAAGAACACAGCGAAAATAGGAAACTCGGTGCAGACGCCTTCAGCGTCAAGACGATGTTTATCTTTTTCACACAGTTCTTAGGGCGTGTTCACTTCCGCGAACAATGTATCTTCTCCTTTCTATTCGTCGCCTCACAGAGCGACATTAAATAAATTCTCCGACGATTTTTTAGCGAAACGATACTTTTCGGTAAAAAATCTAGTGCAGGGAGTTTTTAGTTCGCCTGATAGCGACTAAAAGAAACGACCTGCCTTTCTATTCGGCAACTCTCAGGTTGCCATTAAATAAATTCTCCGACGAGCTTTTACTCGTTCTTAGTTTGATTGTTTAAAAGCTTCCATCATCTCGATAAACTCGTCAAATAGGTAGCTAGCGTCGTGTGGACCAGGGGCTGCATCTGGGTGATATTGAACAGAGAAAGCAGGTTGGTATCTGTGGCGCACACCTTCAACTGACTTGTCATTGATTTCTTCGTGGGTAATAATCAAATGCTCTGGCAAATCCTCACGGCTAACTGCATAACCATGGTTCTGACTGGTGAAGTCTACTCGTCCTGTTGCAATTTCACGTACCGCATGGTTGAATCCACGGTGACCAAATTTCATCTTGTAGGTCTTAGCACCATTTGCCATGGCGAAGAGTTGATGCCCCATACAAATACCAAAGATTGGAATTTTTCCTTGTACACCGCGAATCATATCCAGTGCCTGTGGAACATCTTCTGGGTTACCTGGACCATTTGACAACATAACTCCGTCAGGATTGAGATGGAGAATTTCTTCAGCCGTTGTCGAATAAGGAACAACCGTCACGTTACAGTTACGCTTAGAAAGTTCACGTAGAATTGAGTGCTTGAGACCAAAGTCCACTAAGACAACACTCAAACCAACTCCTGGAGCTGGATAGGATGTTTTAGTAGAAACCTGCTTGATATTGTCTGTCGGTAAAACTGTTGCTTGGAGCTGGTCAGTCACATGGTCCATGCTGTCCCCAACATGGGTCAAGGTTGCACGCATGGTACCATGCTTACGGATAATCTTGGTAAGTGCACGCGTATCAATTCCTGAAATACCAGGAATTTTCTTGGCTTTCAAAAATTCATCCAGCGTCATTTGATTTCGCCAGTTGCTTGCTCGACGCGCTTCTTCGAAAACAACGACTCCCTTACAAGTTGGAATAATGGATTCGTAATCATCACGGTTAATTCCATAATTTCCTACCAAAGGATAGGTAAAGGTCAAGATTTGTCCATTATAAGACTGGTCTGTAATGGATTCTTGGTAGCCGGTCATACCTGTATTAAAGACAATTTCACCTGTTACATCGATATCTGCTCCGAAGGCCTTGCCTTCAAAAATTGTTCCATCTTCTAATACTAGAAGTCTTTTTGTCATATTTTCACCTCTCGTGGACGCTCACTGGCGTCTTTTAACGTCTTGTGTTTTAGTTGGCGTTTCTACTCGCCAGTACGGATTCTAAGATTGCCATTCGAACAAAGACACCATTGGTCATTTGTTGGACAATCCGTGATTTTGGTGCTTCAACCAAGTGATCTGCGATTTCTACATCACGATTGACTGGAGCTGGGTGCATAAGGATTGCTGTTTCTTTTAAGCGATCGTATCGTTCCTGTGTCAAACCATGTTGCGCATGGTAGTCTTCTTTTGAAAAGACCGCTCCACTATCATGACGTTCATGTTGCACACGAAGAAACATCATGACATCCACCTGATCAATGATTTCATCAATGGTTACAAACTGTCCATAGTCTGCAAACTCTTGACTTCTCCATTCCTCAGGTCCAGCAAAGTAAAGTTCAGCTCCCAAGCGTTTCAAAATCTGCATATTAGATTTGGCAACGCGTGAGTGGTCCAAGTCACCTGCAATCGCAACCTTGAGACCCTCAAAGTAACCAAATTCCTCATAAATAGTCATCAAATCAAGCAAGCTCTGGCTAGGGTGTTGGCCCGAACCATCTCCACCATTGATGATGGAAGTCGTAATCGTGGGACTAGTAATCAACTCTCTGTAGTAGTCAACCTCTGGGTGGCGAATCACACAGACATCCACTCCTAAGGCAGACAGAGTCAGGATAGTATCATAAAGTGTCTCACCCTTATTTACCGAGCTGGTCTTCACATCAAAGTCAAGTCGTTCCAGCCCCAGTTTAATCTCTGCCACTTCAAAGGACTTATGCGTCCGTGTAGAATCTTCAAAGAAAAGATTGGAAACAATCGGATGGTCCTCATAGGGAAGCTGAGCTCCGTTTTTAAACTCAATTCCTCGCTTGATCAATTTCATGACTTGATCAACAGTGAGGTCTTCCATGGACACCACATGGTTCAATGCTTGTTGATTTTCTGACATGGCTACTCCTTTAGCTTTCTAAGCTTCTTCAGTAATCAGAACTCTGTCTTGGCCATCAAGTTCTGCCATCTCTACGATGATTTCTTCAGAACGACTGGTTGGGATATTTTTTCCAACATAATCTGGACGGATTGGCAATTCTCTATGTCCACGATCGACTAGAACTGCTAAACTCACGCGCGCAGGACGACCATGACCGACAATATTATCAATAGCAGCACGGATGGTACGACCTGTATAAAGCACATCGTCCACCAAGATAACTTCACGGTCTGTCACATCAACAGAAACTAAAGAAGTATCTTCTCCACTTTTAACATCATCACGGAAAGGTTTCGTATCCAATTCCACAACAGGAACTGAAAGATTTTCTAGCTGCTCCAAACGTTCTTGGATTCGGTGGGCGATAAAGACACCACGAGTTTTAATACCAGCCAAGACGATCTTATTCAAATCTTTGTTGCGTTCGATAATCTCATAAGTAATACGCGTAATCGCTCGTTTGACGGTCAATTCGTCTACAACTTCTTTTGTCTTCATGACAAACCTCCAAAAAGAAAAGTCTCCTTAAACAAGGAGACTTGAAATGTATAGCTAAGCGAGCCCTACTGCAAACAGTATAGACTTCACCCTTCTACTTTATCGCGCTCCTTGCCTGCCTCACGGGACAGGTTTAAAGGAATATTTAGTTATCAATTACTATAGCACAAAGCATGCTTAAAATCAAGCAAAAACTTTTGGTACACCATCTTATAAATTGCTAAAATCATATAACTGTGGGTACTGGTCACACTCTGGATTTTTAGGATGACAAATGGCTCTTCCAAAATAAATCATGGCCTGATGGGCTGCTAACCACTGCTCAGGTGGTAAGATATCCATGACCCGCTTTTCCACCTCAAGTGGTGTCGCTGACTTTTTAACGATATCGTGGTGCTTACAAATACGCTCCACATGAGTATCCACTGCAAAAGCTGGAATCCCAAATCCCACACTCATGACAACATTGGCCGTCTTGCGACCGACACCTGCCAAACTCTCTAATTCCTGACGTGTTTGAGGGACTTGACCATCGAAATCATCTAGTAACTGTTGGGCACATTTTTTTAGGAATTTAGCCTTATTTCTATACAGTCCTAGGCGAGAAATGTGTGAGGCAATCTCACCCTCTGTCGCAACAGACATGGCTTGTGGCGTTGGAAAGGCAGCAAAGAGACCTGGTGTGGCCTTATTTACCGCTGCATCCGTCGTCTGGGCTGACAACATGACCGCAACCAAGAGTTCAAAATGATTGGTAAAATCAAGACTGGGCTTGGCATCTGGAAAAAGAGCAATGATTTCTTCTAGCACCTTTCGTGCTCGTTTTTTTGACAAGACCATTATTCGTCTCCATCAAATAGTCCTTGCAAGCCAGCAAAAGGACTGTTTTCTTCTTTCTTAACTGCTTGTTGAGCTTGGTATTCTTCTTCTGTCATGATTTGCCAGTCATTTCCTGAAACAAATCCTTGACCAGCCTCTTCTTCAGCCGTCAAGACCTTGATAGGAATGTTTAGTAGGATATTGTCTGACACGCTCTCAGCAAGGTCAAGTTCTCCATTTTCAATTGGCAAGACCAAATCATCGTCTAAAACTTCCTGATCTAGCTGGTTAGTTGCGCCTTCCATGAAAACTTCCGTGACTGGATAAGATTCAACTAACTCAACTGGCTCCATACTGCGACTTGAAGCAAGAACAATGGTGTAAGATAGTTGATAATCTAAGAAATACATACGGTCTTCATATTGTACTTTCCCAACTGCAAGGATATCTTTTACATCTAAAATTTCTTGATTTCGTACACGCAGGTCTGCGGCTAAGTCTAAGGTTTGTTCAAAATGCAAGCCTTCAGACTGCTTACGAATTTCTTGAATATTTAATTTCATACTTCCTCCATAAAGATTTACTCTCTTGATTATACCATGAAAAGGCTACAAATCAGCCCACCAAACTTTGTAATTAACATTCGATTTTTTAATATATTTATCACTATATTTTTTGGTGCTATACTATAGGCAAGAATACATGATAGCAAGGATGATGCCCCTATGGAAGACAAAGAACTCATTACAAATGCAACCCAACTCCTATCCGAGTTAAATAAAAGCTACCAAAACTGTAAACAAGGTACGGCAGATGATATTCGACTGCAAGAGCTGCTAAATACTACTCTGCAAGAGCTCAAAAAAGCGGAAAAGTTGAACAACAGTATCTTAATCGACCTTGAGAAATTTTACCAACGCACCAGTCTTCTGATTGGATTAGGTAGCCTAAAACTGAACGACCAAGCACGCATTGCTTGGCGAAACTACGACAAATTCCATTACGAGCATGTCAAACACGTACTAACTCTTTATGGACCTGTTTTCGGATTTTAGAGATTAGAATTGTCTGTTTTCTATTGACAAAATATCCTGAAAGGTATAGGATAGAGGTACCAATACTAGGAGGTAAGGAAGACATGAACAACTAAGTCTATCAAATAAAGAACCTTTATTTAGTAGATCTTGTTTTTGTCTCTTTTTATATGCTCTTTTATGCTCTTTTTCTGGCATTTTATACTCAATGAAAATCAAAAAGCAAACTAGGAAGCTAGCCGCAGGTTGCTCAAAGCACTGCTTTGAGGTTGTAGATAAGACTGACGAAGTCAGCTCAAAACACTGTTTTGAGGTTGTGGATAGAACTGACGAAGTCAGTAACCATATCTACGGTAAGGCGACGCTGACGTGGTTTGAAGAGATTTTCGAAGAGTATTAATAGAGTTTTTTGACATAGACTTTGGCTCTACTAGGTAAAGTAGAGCTTTTTGTTATGCACTATTGGACATTCTAGAAAGGGCAACAATATGATAAAAATCAATCATCTGACCATCACTCAAAACAAAAATTTACGAGACCTTGTCTCTGACTTAAACATGAGCATTCAAGACGGAGAGAAGATCGCTATTATTGGCGAAGAAGGAAATGGCAAATCAACCTTGCTTAAAACTTTAATGGGGGAAGCTTTGCCTGATTTCACTATCAGGGGAGACATTCATTCTGATTATCAATCAATAGCCTACATTCCTCAAAAACTCCCCGAGGAGCTGAAAAAACAATCTCTACACGACTACTTCTTTTTAGATTCTATTGATTTAGACTACAGTATTCTCTATCGTTTGGCTGAGGAATTGCATTTTGATGGCGATCGCTTCGCTAGCAACCAAGAGATTGGCAGTCTATCAGGGGGCGAAGCTTTGAAAATTCAGCTCATCCATGAGTTAGCCAAACCCTTTGAGATTCTATTTTTAGATGAACCTTCAAATGACCTAGACCTTGAGACGGTTGATTGGCTAAAAAGACAGATACAGAAGATGAGGCAAACCGTTATTTTCATTTCCCATGATGAAGACTTTCTTTCTCAAACGGCAGACACTATTGTTCACTTGCGACTGGTCAAGCACCGTAAAGAAGCAGAAACGCTAGTAGAGCACTTAGACTATGATCGCTATAGTGAACAGAGAAAGGCTAATTTTGCCAAACAAAGCCAGCAAGCAGCTAACGACCAAAGAGCCTACGATAAAACCATGGAAAAACATCGGCGAGTCAAGCAAAATGTAGAAACTGCGCTTCGAGCTACTAAAGACAGTACTGCCGGTCGCCTATTGGCAAAAAAGATGAAAACTGTCCTCTCTCAAGAAAAACGCTTTGAAAAGACAGCTCAGTCTATAACCCAAAAACCACTTGAAGAGGAAGAAATTAGACTTTTTTTCTCAGATATACAGCCATTACCGGCATCTAAAGTCTTAATCCAACTGGAAAAGGAAAATTTGGCAATTGGCGACCGAGTTTTGGTTCAAAAACTACAACTAACTGTCCGTGGGCAAGAAAAAATCGGTATTATCGGGCCAAATGGTGTTGGGAAATCAACTCTGTTAGCCAAATTACAGCAACTTCTGAATGATAAAAGAGAGATTTCACTTGGTTTTATGCCACAAGATTACCACAAGAAACTGCAATTGGATTTATCACCAATAGCCTACCTCAGCAAAACTGGAGAAAAAGAGGAACTACAAAAAATCCAATCTCACTTAGCTAGTCTCAATTTCAGTTATCCAGAAATGCAGCATCAAATTCGCTCCTTATCTGGCGGGCAACAGGGTAAACTCCTGCTTTTGGATTTAGTGCTGCGCAAACCAAACTTTCTCCTGCTGGATGAACCTACACGAAACTTTTCTCCAACTTCTCAACCTGAAATAAGAAAACTCTTTGCAACCTATCCAGGCGGTATCATCACTGTTTCGCATGACCGTCGTTTCTTAAAAGAGGTCTGTTCAAGCATCTATCGCTTGACAGAACATGGTTTGGAGGTAGTTAATTTATAAGATTCATACTCATGAGGATAATTCTTTGCTTTGGAGCACTATTTAAACATTATAATCAGTGAATAAATCTTATATCCACATTCAAGTCAATAATTTCTTGTAATCAACTCTAAATAGACGGATAAAAACTACTTCTAACTATCAAAAAACGAGCACCTCCTCAGTTGGAAATGCTCGTTTTCTTATGTTGCCATGGTTTATAATTACAATGAGAAATAGGAAACAGACTTGAATGAGAAAATCTCCTAGATCTACGACCACAAACTTTTTATCTACCAACTTTTTTATTCTACTGGTTTTTCTTAATTTCCAGTACTTGTTGTAGATTCTGCTGTTTCCTTTTCTGAAGTTGATTCAGCAGTTTTAGAATCTGTTGAGTTGCTCGGTTTGTTTTCGTCGCTGGCAGTTTCACTGTTAGATTCTGCAGCTGCGTTTGGTTGGTTCTCAGCACTTGTCTTATCACCATTTGCCTCGGCATTTGTTGCTGGAGTTGTTTCTTCACTTGCGCTTGATTTTGACTTGATTTCTTGATTCAAGATCAGAATAGCTTTTGTCAATTCAAGTAAAGCAGCCTTATCTTTACTCTTAGCAGAAAGTTGATCTAGTAAAGCATCTACCTTATCAAAGTCCTCATCAGAACCCTTATTGTTTTCTAAGTAAGCGTGAAGTGACATGAGGATATCGTAAAGTTTTTGATAGAGTACAAGTGTCTGAGGATCTTGATCAGCATTTTCCTTTTCTTGTTGAAGAGCGCTAGCGATACGAGTCAAGACATCTTTTACCTGACTGTTTACTTCATCCAAGTCTGCATCAGCCTTGTTTGTAGCAACTTTGAGATTTTCTACTTCTTCTGCTAAGGATTGTCTGATTCCTTCTTCTTGGATTTGCTCTAAGAGTTGAGTTGCCTTGCTCAAGAGATTTTCTACTTGTTCCTTGCTGACATGATTCACATGCTCTTCAGGCATAAAGTCTCCATACAATTCTTTCAAGAAGCCATAAATAGCTGTCTTGGCACTTTGATTATCAACTTTTTCAGTATCTAGAACTGTCTGACTTGATTTCGCAGTAGTTGGCTGAGCTTTCAAAGCTTCTTCCACTTCTTGTTTTGCCTGATAGATACTTGGGAATAGTTTGTTCAATTCTGCTGCCTTAAGGAAGGATTGAGATTGATACAAAGTCCAAGTCAACTGAGCTACTTTGTTTCGAAGTTCATCACTCAAACGACCGTCATTTACGTGTTCGTAGAAGTACTTGATGTATTCTACAGTTGTAACGCCTGTTCGATCATTAAAGTCTTGCAAGGCTTGAAGTTGTGATTCAACCGCTGCTAAACCAGCCTCATCTTTAGCCAACTTAGCTTCCTGGAGTCGAACGAGAAGGTCTTTCTTAGGAAGTCCATAAGAGTCTGTATCCAGTGTATTGATTTTATCAATCAAGGCTTGATATTTCTTATCTAAAGCACTTGTTTCAGTAGGCTTGACACTTTCATCAATATGGATATATTGCTTATCAAAGAGATCCAGTGTTGCAAGATAACCTGCTGTAGAGTTAGTTGCCAGTTTCTTCATGTTTTCAGTAAACTGACCTAAGGCTAACTCAATCTGCCTTTGTTCGATAGGCTTGTCTTTGTAGATGTTTCTGCTTTCAGCTAGAAGTTGGTCTACTTTTGCCAAAACCACCTTCTCATCAAAAGCTCCAGGTTGATAATTGGATTGTAGGGCTGGAATCTTGTTTTTCAAAGCTACTTCATAGCCCTTAGTTTGAACCTTGATGTAGTGATTGTGATCGCCATGAGGAATCACAAAACTACCATTTTCTACCTGTAAACTATAAGGAGACACACCATCTCGCAAAGCAGTGGTATAGAGTTCATTTAGGAAATCAAGTTCTGGATTTCCAGTTTGGAGTGGAAGTCGAACGTGTTCTTTACGAACAGCATAGGGATGGATATGAGTTGGATCGTAGGCTTGGTCTGGATTTCCAAAAACAAAGAATCCGTTTGAAATTCTAATCGCTTCAAGTGGAACGCCATAAGTTTTAGAGATATAAGCAATCTTTTCTTCATCACTAGCATCTCTTGAGAAAGACTCTACTGTTTTAGCAAGAGGTTTTACAGGTTCTACACCATGATGTGTTTTCAGATGATCCTGTGCGGCCTTAATTTGCTCTGCTGTCAAATCTTTCTTAAAGAAGAAATGATTGTGATCTCCGTGTGACATGACAAAGCCTTGTTCATCCTCACTGATGACACGATTGGCATCAAAACCGTGATCATGGTCTTCCCCATGATGGTGTCCATGATGATCTTCATCGTGATCGTCATCATGAGCTGGATTTGGTGTTGCTGTATTTGCCCCTTTCAAGTGGTCTTGCGCTGCCTTGATTTGATCAGCAGTCAAGTCCTTCTTGAAGAAGTAATGATTGTGGTCGCCGTGACTCATGATAAATCCTGCTTCATCTTCCGCAATAATACGATTAGCATCAAAGCCGTGTCCATCTTCTTCATGTTCCTCATGTGAAATTCCTGGATTGATTGGAAGAGATGGAGAAGGTTTTGCTAGACCATTGTTTGGAATAGTCGGTTGTCCAATTTGATTCGACTTAGGAATGTAATGGAAATGATCACCATGTCTTACAATATAAGCTGTGGCTGTTTCTTCAACGATATCTTTTGGATTAAAGATATAACCATCAGATGTTGAAGAAATTTCCTTATTTAACGTTGAAGAAGCATTATTCAATATAGATGGATTACTTGGAAGACTTCCTAGACTAGACGCTACTTCATGATGTTTTTCATTTGTAGAGAACGTATAACCAGTTCCACCGATAGGCACCATTCTAGCAATCTTTTCTTCTAAAGGAGAGAGCTTGCTGTAAGGAATAAAATGGTAATGGTCGCCGTGCGGAATCGCAACTCCATTTGGTGTACGACTGATAATCTTAGCAGGGTCAAAGACCAGACCATCTGATTCACTGTAACGTTGGTCGCTAGGTGAATCATAGAGTTCTTTCAAAAGACTTTGGAGATTTTCAGTCTTACTTTCTGACGTGCTAGTTGATCCTTGCTCTATTGCTTGCGTAGTATTGTCACTAGCTGTTGAAGAATAGCTTAACTGACTCGGTTGCGTATTTTTGCCCGCTAGATGAGCTTTCGCTGCTGCTAACTCACTGGCAGATAAATCACTTTTTGGAATATAGTGATAGTGACCTCCATGAGGAACGATATAAGCATCACCCGTATCTTCGATAATATCAGCTGGATTAAAGACATAACCATCATCTGTCGTATAGCGTCCCTGAGATCTTGCTACAGCAACATCAGAGCTGACCTTCTCATTATCTTTGACGTGTTCTTGTTTTTGACGATTGATTTCATCCTTAGTTCGAACATTATCAGCATGAGTTACATCTTTCAGGTAGACATAATATTTTCCATTGACCTTGATAATGTAGCCACCCTTAACCTCATTGACAATATCTCCATCCTTAAGTTTGTAGTTTGGATCCTTCATCAAGAGTTCTTCACTAAAGAGGGCATCATAAGGAACTTTCCCGTTATAGTAATGATAGTGATCACCGTGTGACGTCACATAGCCCTGATCTGTAATTTTGATGACAATTTGCTCAGCCTGAATTCCTTCTTTCTGGCTAACCTGATCTGGTGTCAGGTTTTCAGTTTTCTGACTTGACTGGCTGCCATCCACATAAGAGACACGATTATCGTCCTTATTTTCCTGCGAGCGATGCTGGTTCAGTGCATAGGCACAAAGACTCAAGGATACGATAACAGCTGATCCAGCTGCTATATACTTTTTACTGAATTTCATAAATCCCTCATTTCAATAAATGATGAAGCTTTTTCTTAACTTCCTTTACTTGATTAAATAGTTTTCTAAATTGGTTATTTAACCAATTAATTAACCAGTAAATAGTTTACATTTTTTAAGTTCATCTGTCAAGATTTTTATGTTATTTTAATCATGACCACCCCTAAAACGGGTGGTTTGCCTGTATCACACCTGACTTAGCGAAACGGACTGAAAGTCACGTAATCCAAAATATCGCCCCGTCTGGAGCGATATTTTTATTTTTTCTTTTTCGATGGTGTGTGGATAGCAATCTTCACTTCAAAGATTGTTCCCTTGGGTTTATTATCTTTAACAGTAATGGTTCCTTTAAGCGCATCTACAATTTGCTTGGCCAGAGATAATCCTAAACCAAAACCACCTTTTTGGCGGGTTCTAGCCTTATCCACTCGATAAAAACGGTCAAAAATTTTCTTCTTATCTTCTGCTGAAATACCGACTCCATTATCAGAAACCAGTAAATACAGATTGCGATCAGTCGCCGAGATAAGAAAATCAATTTCACCGTCCTCTTCAGTATACTTGACAGCATTATCAAATAGGATAGTCATCAACTGCTTCAAAAGAAGCTGATCTGTGACAATCGTTCGATGAATCCGATTTTCAAAACGAAAGACACGGTCATTTTCCGAAGCAATCATCTCATAGTTTGTGAAAGTTGTATTAAAAAAGCTAGTTGGAACTTCTCCAAGTTCTGGCTTAATCCCATCATCTCTACGTGCTAAATTCAACAAGTTTGTTGTCAAAAAACGCATATTTCGGACTTCTTCCAAACTAGAGGCAATGCTTTCACTCACATCCATAATGGTAGCTTCCGGCTTACGAAAAAGGGTCTCTAAGCGATTTTGCAAAACTGCAAGTGGAGTCCGTAACTCATGACTAGCATTTTCCACAAAAGACTGCTGCTTCTGCATGCTCTCAAGCAGGGGCCTAACACTGACTCTAGCTAGATAGAGACTGGCAAGTAAAGACAAAATCCAGAAACTTGCCATCACAATCACAATCAATTGCTCATGCTTTTGACTGGCCTGCTCCAACTGACTTGTATTAATCAAGACAGCTGCATACTTGATATTGGTTGAAACCGAACTGATATTGGTTTCCATCAAAATCATGCGATAGATTTCTTCTTGTCCATAGCTATTAAAAACCTGAATCTGGTAGATATGGCCTAGTTCTTTTTTCTCTAACTTAATCTTATCCAATCCCAAAAATCGGTTTCCAGAAAGAAGCTGGGTAAAATTCTTATCAAAAAGAATGACCTCCGTATTGGAACTGACATTGGGCTTTATCTCAGTCTTGCTAGTATCTGTAGCGGCATTCTCTAAATCTTTAATCTCTTCTGTTGCCCTATTTACAGCAAGCTGAATAACTGTCTGAGGATTTTCACTTAGTCCATGAAGCTTATCATCCACCGAAGTATAGAGACTTGAATGCATAACCTGTAAAATAATCAAGGTCATAGTGGAGAAAATCAGAGTGAAGACACCGAAGTTGCGGATAAAGTAACTAAAATCATCCGCATACCATGTTTTTTTTAGTTTACTGAACATCTTTTAAAATATACCCAACACTGCGTAAGGTTTGCAAATTCTCTGCAAAAGTGGTTCCTTTTAATTTCTTACGGACTTTTGAAACATAGACTTCGACAACCGAAATCGTGGTATCACTATCAAATCCCCATAGACGATCAAAAATCTGAGTCTTCGGCAAAATAACATTTTGATTTTGAAGGAAATAAACTAGTAAATCGAACTCTTTCCCCAGCAATTCGACAGGAGTATCTTCAACTTTAACGGTATTTGTTGACAAATTAACTACAATATTTCCATAGGTCAAGGTGTTTTCATTAAACTTACCTGAACGTTTGAGAAGGGCTTGAATCCGCATTTTGAGTTCTTCTAGGTAGAAAGGTTTGGTTAGATAATCATCTGCTCCTAGTTCAAAACCATGTCCCTTATCATCCAAACTTTCCTTGGCTGTCATAATCAGAACTGGTGTCGTAATTCCCTTTTCACGCAACTCTTTCAAGACTTGGAAGCCATTTTTTTCAGGTAACATCAAATCGAGCAAAATCAAATCATAGACGCCACTTTCAGCTTCGTAGAGACCTTCTTCCCCATCAAATACCTGCATGACATCCGCAAAATCGTCTAAAAAGTCAAATACTGAATTTGACAGGCCTAGGTCATCCTCAACCAATAAGATTTTTATCATGAGAAACTCCTCCTTATTAAAACCATTATACCAAATTTGCCTTAAAAAAAACTCAACTCCCTGCATTTTATATGAGATAGCTGAGTTTTCTTTTATTTAGTCTTAATTATTCAGTTCCGTATTGAAGAACAACTGCTTCCACTGCAGCTTTTTCACGGTTAATCAAGTCAACACGCGCTGCAATTTCCTTGACTCCCATACCGATGTTACGGCTAAGAGCAAGGTCAGAAAGTTGCGGTTCAAAGAATTCCTTGTACTCTGCCAAGCGTTGCTGAGTCTTAAATACATGAGCTGGAAGGATAACAAAGCTATCAAAGCTCATATCTCCTCCAAGGGCTGCCTTAATCCAAGCCCAGTTTTCACGAGCCCAAGACCAAGCTGTTTCCTGAGTTGCTTGGTGAGCTAGGAATTGGTAATACCAAGCAGACAAGTCCTGCGGTTTCACCACAAATTTGTCCTTCCAAGAAGCAATCAAGGTTTGGATATTGTCCGCATCTTTACTATAGGCAAGAGCGGCTGCCAACTGACGTTTAAAGACAGCATCTGTTGCGTGCGTATAAGTATCAAGATAAAGTGCTAACAAGTCTTTGGTCTCATGATGTTTCATCTCATTGATGAGAACTTGTGAGCGGATGGCTGCTGGAAGGCCTGCAAGCTGATCCTTGTGAGCTTCGAAGATTTGGCTAGCGACTTGACTAGCTTCTGCATCATTTGAGCGAATCATCATCGAAACAGCCAGCTGACGAACCAACTCATCCTCATCTGATTCTCCGTCTTTAGCTTCAAAACCAAGACGGTTATAGTTGTGACGAGCCAATTTAGCAACCAAGGCTTTGAAGGCTCTTTCAGCTTCTGTTCCTTCATCGATAAAGCGCTCAAGGGCAGAAATGACTTCAGAAACAGCTGAAACGACAAGGTAAGATTCTTCCTTAGCAAGTTTATCAAGAACTGGGAGCAAGTCAGCATAAGAAATGTGCCCTGCCTCAGCAAGCAAACGACGTTCTTGGACGATTTGCAATTTGCTTGTGTTATCAAGATCAACTAGGTCAGCAAGAACAGCATCTAACAAGTCTCCTTGATAATCGGTAATGTAATGGGCTGTATTTTCAGTATTGAAACGAAGAGCTCCTTCATTTTCAGCAAGAAGGGCTGCGTAGCCTGGAATTTCGATGCTTTCAGTTTCAAGTGTATCAGGCAAGCCTTTCCAGTTGCTATTGAGTGGCACAACCCAGAGACGGTTCTTATCTTCGTGCTCACCGATAAAGAATTGTTTTTGTGAAATCTTCAAGACATCATTTTCAACTTTGACAGTGAGAACTGGATAACCAGGTTGTTCCAACCAAGAATCCATGAAGGCTGCAACATCACGTCCAGACGCTTGACCAAGAGCATCCCAAAGGTCACGACCAATTGTATTGCTGTATTGATGTTTTTCAAAGTAGGCATGCAAACCTTTAGCAAAATCGGCATCACCTAGCCAACGACGAAGCATGTGCATGAGGCGACTTCCTTTGGCATAGACGATAGCTCCGTCAAAGAGCGTATTGATTTCATCTGGATGTTTAACTTCGACGTGGACAGACTGAACACCATCAGTCGCGTCACGTTCAAGAGCGTGAGGTACTCCACCTGTTTGGAAGTCTTCAAAGATATTCCAGCTTGGCTCAATGGCATCCACACAGACGTACTCCATCATGTTAGCGAAGCTTTCATTGAGCCAAAGGTCATCCCACCATTTCATAGTAACGAGGTTCCCAAACCATTGGTGAGCCAACTCATGGGCCACAACTAGGGCAACTTGTTGACGGCTAGCAAATGTTGAGTTCTCATCCACAACCAAGTAAACTTCACGGTAGGTTACAAGACCCCAGTTTTCCATAGCACCAGCTGAGAAGTCAGGAAGGGCGATGTGGAGAGATTGAGGGATTGGGTACTTAACTCCATAGTAATCTTCGTAAAACTCGATAGAGCGAACAGCGATATCCAGTGAGAAATCAAGGTTAGATAGTGGGTGGGCTTTGGTTGAATAAACACCTACGAGGGTACCGTTTTTAGTTTTAGCCGTCACACCTTGCAAATCACCTGCTACAAAGGCTAACAAGTAAGAAGACATGCGAGGTGTTGTCTCAAACTTCCAGATACCTGTTTCCTTACGTTTTTCAACATCGATTTCTGGCATGTTAGACAAGGCCAATTCATCTTCTGCTTGGTCAAAACGTAGAGAGAGGTCAAAAGTTGCTTTAGCTTCTGGTTCATCCACACATGGGAAGGCTTCGCGCGCAAAATGACTCTCGAACTGAGTAGACAAGACTTCCTTCTTGACTCCATCAACTGTGTAATAAGAAGGGTAAATCCCTGTCATGTTGTCTGTAATTTTTCCTGTGAAAGCGATAACCACTTCAACTTGACCAGCCTCAGCTAATTCAATATGAATAGCTTCATTGTCATGATCAACTGTGAATGGGCGAGCTTCCCCTGCAACTTCTACAGAAGCGATTTCCAGGTCTTTTTGGTGGAGGGAAATACGGTCACTCTGTGCTTGACCAGTGATGGTCACCTTACCAGAAAACGTCTTGGTCTCACGACTCAAGTCTAAAAATAAATCATAATGTTCAGGAACAAATTGCTTAATAAAATGTTCAACTGCTTGCATAGTTTTCTCCTATTCTAAGTTTAAGAGCTAGATCTCTTCTTCAAACAAACTTATTATAACATGTTTTGCCTAAGAAAAAAGGATTGGACGGCGATTTCCAAAACTTTCTTCCGTCTAGCAGTCTACAGGGGGTAGACCTTGCGAAATTCTTCTAAAACAACTTTGCTGTCAGGTGTAAAAGTCATTCCTGCTTCCCTCATACACTCCGTAAAAAAGTCTTCATGAACCTGACGCCAATAGGCTAAAGATTTGTCTCCCTAACCTTCCTTAAAGGCATGTTGAGCAGAAACTTGATTGAAGGGTTCAACAGAAACCTTTGTAATTTCAACAATGCAGACAGCTTGATCTTGGCTATCTAAAATGACATCGAAGGTCCCTTCTTGCGGAAGGGGGTCATCTTCTAGTGCATAGAGGTCGTAGGCTGAAGCTGTTGCCGTCTTTTCTCCTTTTAAAACCAAATCTGCCAAGAGATCGGCTTCCACTCCAAAAGCCCAAGCATCGATTTCATATCCAATCGAAGGATTGATTTTCTTGTAGGCATTCCACATTTCTTGCGGTGTCATAGGTATCTCCTTTGTAATTTTTTACTTTCTTCTTTTACACGTTTGAGGTGGTCTGGATGGTCAATTTCCAAATCAAAAATCTCCGGAATAGAGCTGTAATGGAGAATGCATTCGATACCCATCTGATTCATTTTTTGTATGAAAGAAGGATTCAGATAGCCTGCTACAGCAAAATCAATCTTGTTCTTCCTTGCTTTATCCTGCATCTGTCTCAACATATCTAACATTATTAGACTTTCCATATCATGCCATTGACTGTTTCTCACAGTCGCAAAAACAAAGGAAGCCAAATCATTCATTCCAACTACAATCTTTGAAATGCCCGTTTCCATTATTCTGTCCAAATCAAAATAAGCTGACGGTAATTCAATCATCGTGCCAACTTTCCCAGTAAAACCCTGCTGACGCAATACTCTAATAGCTTGCTTTAACTGCTCAGCATCATTGACAAAAGGAAAGATAAGAGACAGATTGGGATTGTTTTGATAAACTTCTGTAACGACATGTGCTTCAGCCTGAAATTCATCCGGACACGCCAACAAACGCCTAGTTCCTCTATAGCCAAACAAGGGATGATTTTCATCAAAATACTCTTTAGTCCCCTTTAGACAATTAGCTTCTGTATTCGTTAATTCAGAAAAACGATACCAAACTTCTTCATCTGAGTACAGGGAGCAGATATTCTCTAGAAAATCTTTTACAAATTGCTGACAACTTGCTAATATGATGTTTTGATTAAGCTCTCTCAACAAATATTCCCCACGAATCATGCCAACATGATGAAATAGTTGTGGGTAAACTTTTTCATCAAGTTTTTCGCCACTAAGGGCAAGTTGGTTTCTCATCATTCACCTTCCAATTCATGTAAGAAGTCTTGTCCAGTTCTGGAAATCCTAATAATTCTGCTTTGACCTTCAAGACTAGTGGCGATGCATTTTCTTTGGAATAGCTTCTAACAGTAAATCCTGTCTCTTCCAAAACTTTCCTAGTCAGCGTTTCCGTCAGTCCTTCACCAAGTTGCTGACTGCCTCCAGGTAGATCATACCTATCTTGATAAGGGCCTCTCGTTTTTTCAATGCAGAGTAACTTCCCATTTTCAAAGCAAACAGCGTAGACTCCAAAGTGTCTTTTGATTTCCATCCAACTACTCCTACTTCAAAGACCAGCCACCGTCTACTGTAAGGATTTGTCCTTGCATGGCACTCGCTTTCCCACTTGCTAAGAAAAGGCTAATCTCTGCTACTTCCTCTGGATCAATCCAGCGCTTGATTGGTGTTTCACTAGCCACCCAGTCCGCTAAACCACCTGGCTCAAAGTCCGCAGCGGTCATAGCTGTCTTGACTGCTCCTGGAGCAATCCCAAAGACCTGAATCCCAGCTTCTGCATAGTCTAAAGCTAGCTGCTTGGTGAAGCCAGCCAAAGCATGCTTAGATGAAGTATAGGCGTGACCACCACCTCCTGCTAGATTTGAAGCAATGGAACACATATTGATAATGGATCCTTTTTTATTCTCCAACATTTTGGTCAAATAATAGCGAGTCAACTCTACTGGAGTAACGTAGTTGATTTCAAAAATCTCTTGAATTTCCTGCGCTGATTGTTCCAACAGTGGTTTGTAATCATCCAAAACTCCAGCAGTATTGCACAAAATATCTACCTGAGGACACCAGTCAAAAATAGGCTCCAAGTCCAAGGTCAAATCTCTCTGAAAAAAGTGGAAATCACCCTCTAAGAGTGGATTTTCACCTTGGTCAACTCCATAAACTTGAAAGCCATTCTCTAAAAAGAGGCGAGCTTGTGCTAGGCCGATTCCTGAACTCACTCCCGTAATCAATACACGTCTAGTCATGCACTTCTACCCAATCCGTCGCCAAAACATCACAAGGTGTCGGACTCCACATGGAAAAACCTTCTCCCTCCCCAGAAACGTTGATTAGGAAATAAGGTGTCACTTCAAGTGCAACCCCATTTTGCTCGATAGTGTCAAAAAGTTGGACATAGTTTTCAGCACCTCCCCAACCAGTTCGTACATATTTTTTCTTATCCTTTAATCCAGGCAGGATCTCTTCAAATGTCATGTTACTCTCCTTTTATTCTACATTCTTCATTTAATTATAACAAAAAACCGTTGTGCAACGGCTTTTTGACTCATTTTAAATCAAAATCAATAAGCATTTTATAATTATAGTCATTTAGTTTTAAAAAAGCGCTCTAAATATTTGAAAATATTTGAAACTTCCCTTAATAAATCCGTCACTTTCTTTTTCAAGATAGCCCAAGCTTGCTCAATAGGATTCAAATCTGGTGAATGAGGTGGTAGAGGTAAGAAAAAGTGTCTATCTTGGATGCACAGTTTATCCAAGATGTTCTTGGGATGAAAACTAGCATTGTCCATGACAATGACATGAGGTGTCTTCAAAGCAGGCAAGAGCCGCGTTTTGAACCACTCCACAAAGAAATCACTCGTCATACTTTCCTTGTAAATCATGGGAGCTATAAACTCTCCGTCTACTTGTCCTGCAACAATTGAAGTCCGCTCAAAACGCCGTCCGCTAATCTCTTCATAGACTTTCTCCCCTCTAGGAGCCCGTGCATAAGGACGATAGAGGTAGCGGTCGATTCCCGTTTCGTCAATATATACGACTGGTAAATCTTTTAGGTTATCCAAAATATCAAGAAACTCAGCGACTTTCTAGTGTCCTTAATCTGCTTTAAAGCTGCCCATACTGAAGGAACAACACAATCAAAATGTGCCGCAATTTCCCGTAAAAAAGCGTCTGGATGAGCCTCTACAAAGGCTTTCAATTCCTCTAAAGGGATCTTCTGCTTTTTGACGACTCGCTTTTTCCGCTATAAGTGTCCTTGTTCACGTCTTTCTTTTCCCACGTGAAGAGAGTTTTGACGCCAACATCAAAAACTTTAGCTGCCTCGACATGGCTGTGTCCCTCTTTAATGTAATCTAATACTCCTTGTTTAAAATCTGTACTATATACCATAGATTTATTATAAGATGCTTATTTTAAACTAAGTAACTATACCCTGGCTTGAACTGACTATTTTATATATTGTCTTACTTCGTCCTCACAAAAATATATCAAAAATCAAAAGCGCTTAGGAAAAAACTCCATTTCATGAGAGAATGCAATAAATCTTCCCACAATAAAACGCATAATATCAAGTTTTTTTGTAATGCCTGATATTATGCGTTTTCTGTTCTTAAAATATTTTTTCTCAGTCTCTTTTTATTACAAGTTCATCTTCAAAGTCCTTGATTTTTAGCAAATCTAAAATCAAATTTTATCCAACTGACCCTTCCATTTCATAGCTAATCAAGCGGTTAAGCTCAACTGCATATTCCATTGGAAGTTCTTTTGTGAAGGGCTCCACAAATCCCATAACAATCATCTCAGTTGCCTCAGATTCTGACAATCCACGGCTCATGAGATAATAGAGTTGTTCTTCAGAAATCTTAGATACCTTAGCTTCGTGTTCCAAAGCTACTTGCGAGTTGTGAATTTCATTAAATGGAATAGTATCTGATGCTGATAAGTCATCCATGATAATGGTGTCACACTCAATGTGAGAAACAGATTTCTTAGAGTTCTTATTAAAGGTTACTTGTCCACGGTAGTCAACCTTCCCTCCTCCTTTAGCGATAGATTTAGACACAATAGACGAGCTAGTATGTGGAGCATTATGGATCATCTTAGCACCAGTATCTTGGTGTTGCCCTGCATTAGCAAAGGCAATCGAAAGCATGGTTCCACGCGCCCCTTCTCCATCAAGGTAAACAGATGGGTATTTCATAGTTGTTTTGGCACCCAAGTTTCCATCAATCCACTCAACAGTCGCATCTTTCAAGGCTTTAGCACGTTTTGTTACCAAGTTATAGACGTTATCAGACCAGTTTTGGATGGTTGTATAACGCATGTAAGCTCCGTCCAAGGCAAAGATTTCTACAATAGCAGCATGTAAGCTGTTACTTGAATAAGTTGGTGCTGTACATCCTTCTACATAATGGACACTTGCTCCTTCATCAACGATAATCAAGGTACGTTCAAACTGACCAGTATTTTCGTTGTTGATACGGAAGTAAGTTTGAAGAGGAATATCTACCTTGACCCCTTTTGGTACGTAGATAAAGGTTCCACCTGACCATACTGCTGAGTTGAGGGCAGCCAACTTGTTATCAGTCGGCGGTACCAACTTCGCAAAGTATTGTTTAAACAAGTCTGGGTATTCCTTGAGGGCAGAATCCGTATCTGTAAAGATAATCCCCAATTTCTGGAACTCTTCCTTCATATTGTGGTAAACCACTTCTGACTCGTACTGAGCAGAGGCACCAGCTAGATAAGCACGCTCAGCTTCCGGAATCCCGATACGTTCAAAGGTTTCTTTAATCTTTTCAGGAACCTCATCCCATGAACGAGCTGGTTTATCAGATGGTTTTTGGTAGTAGATCAAGTCATCAAAATCAATCTCTGACAAGTCTGCTCCCCAAGTTTGCATAGGCATTTTTTTGAAGGTTTCATAAGACTTCAAACGGAATTCTAACATCCACTCAGGTTCTCCCTTAGCAGCTGATAGTTCACGAATGACATCTTCATTCAATCCTTTTCCTGTCGATAGGACAGGCTCTACATCATCATGGAAACCAAATTTATATTCACCAAGGTCAATTGGTTTTGGTTCTACTCTTTCTTCAGCCATAATATCCTTTCTTTCATTCTTCATTTCTACTGATTCATAAGACAAAAGAAACTTGCCTTACTTGTTTTCTTGATTTTCAATTGTTTTCTTGAGGCCGTTCCAAGCTAGGGTTGCACACTTGATTCGTTGAGGGAATTTGGCAACACCTGACAAGAAAGCTGCATCGCCAAGACTATCTTGTCTGTCATCTTTTTGCCCTTGCACCATTTCAGAAAAAATAGTCGCCAGTTCTAAGATTTCTTGTTTGGTTTTTCCTAAAACGGCATCTGTCATCATGCTTGCAGAGGCAGTCGAGATGGTACAACCTGAGTTTAGAAAAGCGATATCTTCCAAGCGGTCATCTACATCAAACTTGACGGAGAGATTGATAACATCTCCACAGGTCGGATTGTTGAGACTGATTTGCTCAGCATCTTCTAACTTCCCTTGGTGATGTGGATTTTTCGAATGGTCCGCTACCACTGCCATATAAAGGCTATCTAGTTTAGAAAGTGCCATTGAAAAACTCCTTTGTCTTTTGTAAGGCATCGACTAGCTTGTCGCAATCTGCCTTGGTATTGTAGATATAAAAACTTGCACGAGCTGTTGCTGGAACATCCAAATACTGGAGCAAGGGTTGGGCACAGTGGTGACCCGCTCGAACAGCCACTCCTTCATAATCCAAAGCAGTCGCAAGGTCGTGCGGATGAAGTTCACCTAGGTTAAAGGCAATGACACCTGAACGTTGAGCCAAGTCCTGAGAACCGTAAATAGTCAATCCTTCAATCGCCTGCAGTTTTGGATAGACGTATGCAATCAATTCTTGTTCATGGGCTTCAATGGCATCCATACCAATCTTTTCCAGATAATCCACTGCCGCAGCAAGTCCAATTGCACCTGCCATATTGGGAGTTCCTGCCTCGAATTTCCAAGGCAATTCCTTCCAACTAGCAGATTGCTCGTAGACGAAATCAATCATCTCGCCGCCAAATTCTACTGGGGACATTTGTTCCAGATACTTTTCTTTACCGTAAAGAACACCGATACCAGTTGGACCCGCCATCTTGTGACCTGAAAAGGCAAAGAAGTCCACATCCAAGTCCCGTACATCGATCTTCATATGAGGCGTAGATTGAGCACCATCCACCACCATAATGGCACCAACTTGGTGGGCCAATTGAGTAATTTCTTTGATTGGATTGACCACACCCAGGACATTTGAGGCGTGAGCAAGGGAGACAAACTTAACTTTATCAGTCAATTTAGCTCGCAAATCATCCATATCCAGAGCTCCATTCTTGAGATAGACATAGACAAGCTCTGCCCCAGTCTTACGGCAGGCTTCCTGCCATGGAATGATATTGGAATGGTGTTCCATGACGGAAATCAAGACCTGGTCTCCCTCAGTCAATACTTCCTCAGCGTAACGTGCTATCCAATTAAGACTGGTTGTCGTTCCTCTTGTAAAGAGAACTTCCTTTGTAGAGCCTGCATTGATAAACTTACGAATGGTTTCACGAGCCGCCTCATAAGAAGCTGTCGCCCTTTCTGCCAAGGTATGAACCCCACGATGAACATTGGCATTGTCCTGCTCATAATAGCGGTTAATCGTTTCCAGAACTGCTAGTGGTTTTTGTGTCGTCGCGGCATTATCCAGATAAACCAGAGGTTCATCGTTAACAATCTGGTCTAAAATTGGAAAATCCTTGCGAATCGCTTCTACATCTAACATAGGCTACCCCTTAGCGTTTTGACAATTTTTCTTCGATAGTCGCAATCATTTCATCGCGAACTTCTTTGACTGGAATCTCAACGATAACAGATCCAAGGAAACCACGAACAACCAAGCGTTCTGCAGTTGCCTTATCCAAGCCACGGCTCATGAGGTAGTACATATCTTCTGGATCTACTTGTCCGATAGAAGCAGCGTGACCAGCAGTTACGTCATTTTCATCAATCAAAAGAATTGGGTTGGCATCTGAACGTGCTTGGTCTGAAAGCATAAGAACACGACTCTCTTGTTGCGCATCCGCTCCCTTAGCACCCTTGATAATGTGACCGATACCGTTGAAAGTTAAAGTTGCTTTTTCAAGAATAACCCCATGTTGTAGGATATTTCCGATTGAGTTGCAACCATAGTTAGTTACGCGGGTATCAATCCCTTGAACCTGACGACCACTTGAAAGAGCTACAACTTTCAGGTCAGCATGACTACCGTTACCAATCAAGTCGCTATCAAAGTCAGCAACGACGTTTCCTTCGTTCATGACACCGATTGCCCAGTCAATACTTGCATCGTTGCCCAATTTACCACGACGGCTAATGTAGGCAGTAACGTTTTCACCTAGGCGGTCGATAGCAGCAAACTTGACTTGCGCACCAGAACGTGCAATTACTTCTACTGTGATATTAGCAGTTGCTTTGGCGCTTCCTTCACCGCGTGACTCTAAACGTTCCAGATAACTAATCTTAGAGTTTTTACCAGCAATAATCATAATATGCTTGTTAAATGGCACATCGCTATCGCTATCTTGATAGAAAATTCCTTCGATTGGTTCAGCAATTTCCACGTTATCAGGAATGTAGAGAACGGCACCACTATTGAAATAGGCTGTATGGTAGGCTGCCAACTTATCATCGTCATACTTAACAGATGACATGAAGAATTCCTCAATAAGCTCTGGAATTTCTTCTAAAGCTGAGTGGAAGTCTGTAAAGACGACACCCTGTTCAGCCAACTCAACTGGAATTTGCTCAAAAACAGTTTGAGTTCCTACTTGCACCAATTTCAAGTGATTATCTAGAGCTGTGAAATCTGGAACATTTGCTGATGGCTCACTTTCTGTAATCGTTCCATCACCCAGATTCCAACGGTGGAATTTGACACGCTCAATAACTGGTAATTCCAAAGTCTCAATCTTGTCAAAAGCTTTTTGACGGAGATCAGCCAACCAGCTTGGTTCAGCGTGCATTTCTGAAAAAAGTTTAATATTTTCTTTAGTCATTTACTTCTCCTAAAAGATACGAGGGAATTACAATTCTTCCTTGTAGTCGTAGCCAAGTTCTTCAGCTAGTTTTGCGTATCCTTCACGCTCCAAACGCGCAGCCAATTCTGGACCACCAGAAAGGACAACACGACCTTCCATCATCACATGTACCACATCAGGTGTGATGTAGTTCAAAAGACGTTGGTAGTGAGTGATAATCATAGCACCAAAGCCTTCACCACGCATGGCATTAACACCTTTAGAAACAACTTTAAGGGCATCAATATCAAGACCAGAGTCAATCTCATCCAAAAGGGCAAAAGTTGGTTCCAACATCAAAAGTTGAAGAATCTCATTACGTTTTTTCTCACCACCAGAGAAACCTTCGTTGAGGTAACGCTCAGCCATTTCTTCTTTCATGTTGAGCAATTCCATCTTCTCATCCAATTTAGTGATAAACTCACGAACTGAAATCTTTTCATCATCTTCTTTACCAGCATTCATAGCTGCACGAAGAAACTCAGCGTTAGTAATACCAGGAATTTCTGATGGGTATTGCATAGCAAGGAAAAGTCCCATACGCGCACGCTCGTCAACTTCCAACTCAAGGATGTTTACGCCATCAAACAAGACCTCACCTTTGGTAACTTCATAGTTTGGATTTCCCATGATAGCGGCAGAAAGAGTCGACTTACCAGTACCATTTGGTCCCATGATAGCAGCGATTTCTCCTGTTTTCAGGGTCAGGTTAACCCCTTTTAAAATTTCTTTTCCTTCAATCTCAACGTGAAGATCTTTGATCTCTAATACTGACATGATAGTTCCTTTCTTTTTCAAGACCTTTACAGTTCTTACTGGAAACATACTTGATTTCCCTAGAAAATACGGTAAAAGGTCAATAAATATACTTTTATAGTATAACAAAAAAAAGCCTAAAAGGCTTTGATTTTGTCTAGAAGCTGAGGACTAGTCTTTTCCTTTTAAATGCTGGTCAATGACGTCTACAATCTTGCCCATCAAGTAACTAACTCGGAAATTTCTAAAAAGCAAAATGGCCCAAAAGGCTGCCATAATATAACGACCAGTCATCCAAGCTTCATTGAAAAAATAGGTCTCAGCAGCTGTAAACAGCGCGATGATAATAAATTGTTGTCTATTCATAAACTTATTGTATCATGAAATCTTTCTTTAGTCTTCCTCTACCTTCACTTTATCAGCCAAAAATTCAAATCCTTCTGGAATCAGACTTTCTTCTGCTTCTTTTTCAGTTTGAGAAGATTTTGCTTTGACTGAAAAGGCTGCGCGAACTTCTTTCCATTCCTCCATGGAAATGGCTAAAATCTCAGGTGAAAAACCTGCTGCCTGACTGAGAATGTTGCCAAACATAGTGTTGAGATTATCTCGTTTCATGGTTTGACCAGCATTAAAGTTAGACTCAAAAGCAAGAATAGCATGGTGTTCATTGGCCGCAACCGGTTGAGACCCAACTAGCAGAGCCTTGTCCGGCCCACCTAGACTTTCAATCACCTCTCCCCAGGCATTCTGCAAACGAATCAGATTTTGACGTGCTAAATCAGGATTTTCGACAGCCTCTTGTAGGATCGATTGAACTTTATTGCGATCCACACGATAGACGGTCTTGCTCGCTGCTGGACGGGTAGGTACTGGACTAGTTGGTTTTGGTACAGTGCCCACATTTGCGAGTTCTTGTTTGAGACGGGCAACTTCCTGTCTCAATGCAGAAATTTCATGTTCAACTGCCCCAGAAAGAGCTGGTTCAAGCTTAATCTCTGCCAAACGGATAGTCATCATCTCAGCATAAATCTTAGGCTGCAAACTAGACTTAATATCTGCTAAACTGACTGTCGCCAAGCGAATCATTTCAAACAGATTTTCTTGAGGAAGTGCCAAATTTTCTACAAAGACTGGACTATGATGAGTATTTTCTCCACCTGTTTGGACAATTAACAAGTCTCTTAAATAGTGCAAAAGGTCGGTCACAAAACGAGTCATGCTCTTACCATTGTCAAAGAGAAGATTTAAGCAATACAAGGCCTTGGTAACATCCTGTTGAGACAAGGCAGCCACATAATCATCCAAGGCTGATAGGCTAATAGTGCCAGTAATTTCTTCAGAAATGGCAGTCGTCAATTCATTTCCCTGTGTTAAACTTAGGGCTTGATCCAAAATAGACAAGGCGTCTCGCATTCCACCTTCAGCCCGTCTAGCAATGATTTCCACAGCCTCTGGTTCAGAACTGATATTTTCTTTGTCTAAGATATAGTAAATATGTTCCTTAATATCCTGTGTCTTAATCGATTTAAATTCAAAACGTTGCACACGGGATAGAATAGTCGCAGGTATCTTGTGCAATTCAGTAGTAGCCAAAATAAAGACCACATTCTGTGTTGGCTCTTCCAGCGTCTTTAGGAGGGCATTAAAAGCTCCTGTAGACAGCATGTGAACCTCATCTATGATATAAACCTTATAACGAGCAAGACTAGGAGCGTAGGTAGATTTATCACGAATTTCGCGAATTTCATCCACCCCATTATTAGAAGCCGCATCCATTTCAATGACATCTTCTAAACTACCATCTGTCACTGCTTGACAAATATAGCAGTTATTACATGGTTCACCACCCACTTGATTTGGACAGTTCATAGCCTTGGCAAAGATCTTAGCCACACTGGTTTTTCCCGTTCCACGAGGACCAGAAAAAAGATAGGCATGACTTATTTTCTCTTGCTCTACAGCTTGTTTAAGAGTCTTAGCAACAACTTCTTGACCAACCAACTGGGAGAAATTTTGACTTCTATATTTTCGATAAAGTGCTTGATACATTAAGCTTTCTCCTCAAACATTGTAAAGTCCCATTCTGTCTTTTCAAGCAAAATAGCGACAAATTGTTCCAAATAATCTCGATCCATAGCATCATAATCATCAATCTCTGAAGAATCCAAATCCAGAACTCCAAGTAATTGACCATTCTTTACCATCGGCACAACAATTTCACTTTTAGCTCGACTATCACAAGAAATATAGTTGGGATAAGTTGTTACATTACCAACCAGAACAGTTTCCTGAAAATGAGCTGCCTCCCCACAAACACCTTTTCCCAGTGCAATACGGATGCAGGAAACACCTCCTTGGAAAGGACCTAAAATCAATTCCTTTCCATCGAACAGATAAAAGCCTGCAAATACGGTATTAGGGAAGCGTGATTTTAGAAGAGCGCTGGCGTTGGAAAGATTAGCCAAAACATTACTTTCACCTTCCAATAAAAAAGAGAGCTCTTCATTTAACATTTGATAATGTGATTGTTTTTCTGATTCTAACATAAAACTATTATATCAAAAAAGGCTTACAGACAAAAGAAAAATCCCTTGTTTAGAAAACAAAGGATTTTATGAATTTTCAATTTGATTAAAGTTCGATATCACCGAACAAGTCAGCCATTGAGAATCCTGTTTGTGTTTCTGGAAGTTCGAAATCACGTTTTTCTTGACGTTTTGGACGACGTGGACGAGCAGCACGTTTTTCTTCTTTTTGTCCTTCTTCTTGAGCTGGACGCTCTTCAAGAGCTTTGATAGAAAGTGATACGCGCTCTGCATCTGCGTTAACTTCAAGAACTTTAACTTTAACTTCTTGACCAACTTTAAGAGCTTCTTTTGGATTTTCAATACGTTTGTGTGAAATTTGTGATACGTGAACAAGTCCATCGATACCTGGCAATACTTCAACAAATGCACCGAAGTCAGTCAAACGTTTAACTGTTCCTTCTACTACATCACCTTTAGCCAATTTTTGCTCAACGCCATCCCATGGTCCAGGTGTTGTTGCTTTAAGTGAAAGTGATACACGTCCTTCTTCTTCGTTAAGATCAAGGATTTTCACTTCAATTTCTTCACCAACAGTTACAACTGATTTTGGTGAAACGTTACGTTCATGTGATAATTCAGTCAAGTGAACCAATCCGTCAACACCACCAAGGTCGATGAAAGCACCAAAACTTGTGATACGGGCAACTTTACCAGTTACAACATCACCAACAGCCAATTTACCGAATACTTCAGCGCGAGCTGCTGCTGTAGCTGCTTCAACAACTTCACGACGTGAAAGGATGAAGCGGTTTTCTTTAGCATCAACTTCTTTGATTTTAGCATCAAATTCTTGACCTACAAAACGCTCAGTGTTACGTACGAAACGAGTATCCAACATTGAAGCTGGGATAAATCCACGAACACCTTCAAATTCTACTGAAAGTCCACCTTTAACGGCACGAGTTCCTTTAACAGTAACAACTTCTTCTTCACGACCAACAAGTTTGTCCCATGCTTTGCGAGCTTCAAGGCGTTTTTTAGATACAAGGTATGTAACTGTATCAGTATCTTTACCAACTACTTGACGAAGTACAAGAACATCCAATACTTCTCCTACTTTAACAAAGTCATTGATATCTGCATCGCGATCGTTTGTCAATTCGCGAAGAGTCAAGACACCTTCAACACCAGTTCCAGAGATTGCAACGTTAGCTTGAGTCGCATCAACTGTCAATACTTCAGCACTAACAACATCACCAGTCTCAACTTGGCTAACGCTATTTAGCAAATCTTCAAATTCGTTCATCTAAAAAATCCTCCAACAATCAAGTTTTTCTTAAACTTGACATACTTATAATTTTTTTCCTAAGCACCCGCAAGGACATGTTCATATCGTTCACGTCTTTCAATTATAAAAATAAAATACCCTAAGATATTTTGCTTTTTATCTTGATTATTACCTAAGAACTGGGGTAGCTGGATTCGAACCAACGCATGAGGGAGTCAAAGTCCCTTGCCTTACCGCTTGGCTATACCCCATTGATGAAATGGAGAGAGAGGGATTCGAACCCCCGAACCCGAAGGAGCGGATTTACAGTCCGCCGCGTTTAGCCTCTTCGCTATCTCTCCTACAATCAACATGGACTATTATATCATGAAAATTTCAAAAAAACAAGACTTATTTTGCTAAATTATAATTTTCAATCAAAATTTCCACAGCTTTTTCCAATTTTTTATAAAAACTATCGACATTCCCATTCTTTATGATGGCAAATTGTCCGTCTAATTCGGCAATTTCTCCGATAACTTTTTTGCCGATAGTCAATGTATAACCTTCAAAACTGTCTTTACCAACATTAACTTTAGCATCTGCTACTTGAATTTCAATTTTTTTATCTTTCTTGCTCATTTCATACCTCTCTTCACTTTTTCTATTTTACAAGAAAATCCTAAAACTAGCAAGAAAAAACTCTATACCAGGCTTGTCTGATATAGAGTTTTCTGCTTTATTTAATATGTTTTTCTAGTTCTTTTTGGTACTTACCATTTGATTCCAATTTTTCTTTTTGCCATTTTTTCAGTGCTTCTTCATATTCTTTTGTTGTAACAATATCTTTTTGCAATTTCATTCCTTTAAAGATATATGGGTCGCCCTTAATACCAACTTGTGAGTACGGTTTTGAGAATGGCACTACATTACTTACAACTGGAGAACCACCAGATGAAGCTGTTGGCATCAATAATGAACTATCTGTCAACCAAGCTTGAGCCTTGGCATATTTTTCATAGCGCTCTTCAAGATTCGTAGTTTCTGAATCGGCATCATCCAATAATTTCTTATACTGATCCAAACCAAGTTTAGCTACAACATCCTTATCTTTCCCCTTAGTAATACCAAGGTGTTTCATAGCAGAACCTGATTTAGGATCCATGATATTCAAGTAAGAGGCTGGGTCTTGATAGCTTGGAGCCCATCCTGTACTGTTCAAATCATAATCTTTTTGAGAAGGAACACGCGCTTGTGAAGTGATTGTTTCCTTTTCATTATCTGTCATTTGAAGAACGTCGATGACAACATTTTCAGCACCAAGAGTTGATTCGATTGACTGTTTGAAAGAGTTGCTTTGTTGAACGGCGATGGTATCAGTTTGTTCAACTGGAACATCCAAGTGAATTGGGAAGCTTACCCCTTTAGATTCCAGGTCTTTCTTAGCTTTTTCAAAGGCTGCTTTAGCCTTGTCAGGGTTGTAGATAGAATCCTTACCATCCACTAACTCAACGCCTTTCCATTGGTCACCATAGTTCACCAACTCTGCTTGAGCGATTTGACCAAAGTTTTTACCACCTGCTTGCACAAAGTTGTCAGGAACAAGGCTGTTACGAATAATCTTATCCGCACCGTCTTCACCATTTAGCTGGGCAGCATAAGAATGGCGGTTGAAGGCAAAGTTGATAGCCTGACGGAAGTCCTTATTAAGCATAGCTTCTTTTGTAGAAGTCTTTTGTTCTTCACTTGTTTTCGCAGTTTTATTATATGACTGACGATTTACGTTAAAGGTGAAGTAATAGCTACTTGAGTCCTGTGGGCTATAAGTGATTTTATCTCCGTATTGTTCCAAAGTTGAAGCAAAGTTTGAGCTACTTGGGAAGAGACGGGCTGTCGTATATGCACCTGAAGAGAAGCTACGAATCAAGGATTCCTGATCAGAACCATCGTAGTAGGTCAATTTGATTTTCTCTATTTTTACCTTTTCTTTATCCCAGTAGTTTGGATTTTTCTCGTATTCGATTAACGATTTAGAAGTCAAGGTCTTCAAGATATAAGGACCATTGTAAAGAATTCCTGCTGGAGTAACTGCTCCATAATCTTTACCTGATGCCTTCAAAAACTCTTCATTTACAGGCAACATCGTCGCTGTTGTAACTTTAGAATTCCAGAAACTTTCTGGTTTGTTTAGGGTATATTCAACTGTATAATCATCCAAGGCCTTAACACCAACTGTAGAGAAATCATTGGTCTCACCAGTCATGTAGGCATCCAAACCCTTGATTGAATTTTGGATGAGAGAGACACCGTCTGACTTACCGTCAGCTACGTGTTTTAGTCCTGTTACAAAGTCATGGGCCGTTACTTCTGCATATTCTTCACCTTCAGAAGTGTACCATTTAACTCCTTTACGAAGTTTGTAAGTATAAGTCAACCCATCTTTTGACACAGACCAATCTTCAGCCAAGGAAGGAATAACATTTCCGTACTGGTCGTTTTCCATCAAGCCATCAACCACGTTCCCGATGACATCTGTTGTAGATGTACGAGTCGCTATACTATAGTCCAAAGATGCTGGATCTACTGCATAGACATATGAAAATGTTGTCGGTGCATCTGCTTCTTTATCAGCTTTTCCACAAGCCACTAAAAGAGCTGTTGTGCTCAGGACCACTCCTGCTGTTAAGAGCCACTTTTTCGATTTCATCAAAAATCTCCTTTTGTTTGTTTTAATCTACTTTTACAATCCAACCTTCTGGCGCTTCAATATCACCAAACTGAATACCTGTCAATTCATCATAGAGTTTACGAGTCACAGGACCAACTTCTGTTTCACTATAGAATACATGGAAATCATCTCCGTGCTGAATTCCACCAATTGGTGAAATAACTGCTGCTGTACCACAGGCACCTGCCTCTACAAAATGGTCAAGGTTATCAATTGGGACATCTCCCTCAATAGGAGTCAAGCCCAAGCGGTGTTCTGCCAAATAAAGCAAAGAATACTTAGTAATAGATGGCAAGATAGAAGGACTCAATGGTGTTACAAATTCATTATCAGCTGTAATTCCAAAGAAGTTAGCTGAACCGACTTCTTCAATCTTTGTATGAGTTGATGGGTCTAGATAGATAACATCTGAGAAATGACGTGATTTCGCCAATTTCCCTGGCAAGAGACTGGCAGCATAGTTCCCACCAACCTTAGCCGCACCTGTACCATTTGGAGCGGCACGGTCGTATTCATCCTGAATCAAGAAGTTGGTTGGAACCAATCCACCCTTAAAGTAATTTCCAACTGGCATAGCAAAGATGGTGAAAATGTATTCTTCTGCTGGTTTAACCCCGATAATATCTCCAACACCAATCAAAAGTGGACGAAGATAAAGGGTTCCACCTGTTCCATATGGTGGTACGTATTCTTCATTTGCGCGGACAACTGCCTTACAAGCTTCTACAAACATGTCTGTCGGAACTTGTGGCATCAAGAGACGGTCACATGTCCGTTGCAGACGTTTAGCATTTTCATCAGGACGGAAAAGTTGAACACTACCATCCTTAGTACGGTAAGCTTTCAAACCTTCAAAGGCTTGTTGACCATAGTGAAGACTTGGAGAAGACTCTGAAATATGCAAAGTTGCATCCTCTGTGAGCTCTCCTTGATCCCATTGTCCATTTTTAAAATGAGCAATATAGCGATAAGGTAATTTCATATAGGAGAAACCAAGGTTCTCCCAATCAATCGTTACTGTCATATTCCACTCCTTATTCTAAAAACCTATTTCTTATATTCTACACTTTTTTTCTAAAATAGCAAGTATATTTTGTAATTTTCAGAAAATTTCTTCAATAAAAAGAATCTAATGTATCTGTCGTAATGAATTCTATATAGAGATTCATAAAGAACTCAAATTATTCTTCTATCTCGTTTAGTAAAATCTATTCAATAACTGAACTTATTTTTGACATACATAGAGCCCGTACATTAATATTAGTAACCTGTTTCGACAGAGATATAATAAAATGAACTAAAGATAGTACACAATGTGGTGCAGTCATCTTATGCCATATTCAATAGATTTACGTAAAAAAAGTTCTTGCCTATTGTAAGCGAACAGGTAGTATAACGGAAGCATCACACGTTTTCCAAATCTCACGTAATACCATTATCTAAAAGAGAAAATAGGTGATCTAAACCATCAAGTAAAAGGAACAAAACCAAGAAAAGTTGATAGAGACAGACTTAAAAACTATCTTACCGACAATCCAGACGCTTATTTGACTGAAATAGCTTCTGAATTTGACTGTCATCCAACTATAGCGTATTGAATCTAGAGTAGTACATTACGGTTGCTAAAACATTTCTAGAAAAAATTGACTTTCTCAATCACTTTGTTCACATCTTATTTCAATCTACTATACTATCCACTATGCTCTCAAAGCTATGGGCTACACTCGAAAAAAAGAATCACACCTACTATGAATAAGCCCCAGAAAAGTAGCTTTATTTCTTATTTCTCCCCACTCACCTGAGTAAAATCTTATTGAGAAAACCTGGGCTCATATCAAAAAGCACCTCAAAAATTGTCCTACTCTTGTTTCAATCCGCTGTGTTTCTTATAAAAAACAAAAGGACTAAGGGAGTGAATTTCCTTAATCCGATAGTCTCTCAAGCCTGACGCTGACCAAAGTCCTTAATCATCTGATCCATTTCTTGTCGACTCGGAGTTGTCAACATATACAGGTAATCTCCTTGAAGTTCCGCAAAGGCCGCTGGCATGATTTTTTTAACCTTGAACTGCTGGCTATATTTGTCAAGCAAATCCTCTTCTGAATAAACATAGTGAGCATTTGCACGGCGAGAAGTAGCCAAACAATACTGCGGTTCAAACTCTGACACTGGGAACTCTTCTCCTGCTACAATAGCAGCATAGCCACGATAGAGGTCCAAGGAATGGGCAAAGTTATAAACATCAATGGTGAAACCACCTGCAGGGCGGTTGTTGTACTCAATGGCAATATAATCGTCTCCTTCGCGGAAGAATTCGATATGGAAGAAACGTTCTTTCATACCAAATTCTTTGACAATTGCCTCACCATATTTACGTAATTTGGGTTCCATATCCTTAAGAACATAGTAGGAATTGTCCATCTTGTAAATCATGAGATCCAGCGGTGTATAGGCGTAATCAAAGGTTGTTGAGAAGACAATTTTACCATCCTTGTCCACAAGACCATCAAAGGTACAAATTTCGCTAGAGGTGACAAATTTCTCAAAGAAATAAACAGTCGAATGGTCCCACTCAGTCTTGAAGTGATTGATATCGTCTTCTGTCTCAAGCTTAAAGGTTGCGGCTGCTCCCACTCCATTATCAGGTTTGGCAATCATTGGAAGACCGATTTCGTTCACTGCTTGATCAACATCTGCTTCCGTCTTGATAATAGCTCCAGGGACCACAGGGACACCTGCTTTTTTGAAAAGCTTCTTCATTTCAGACTTAAATTTCGTCTTTTTGAGATCCTCTGGTTTGGCACCAAAAACATTGAATTGCTCACGAAGACTTGCGTCCAACTCTAGCCAATATTCATTGTGGGATTCGATGCGATCAATTGGACCATGTTTATAGAAAAGGAAAGCAACTGCTCTCTTGACTTCATATATATTTTCAAGATTGTCCACACGAAAATATTCGGTTAGACTATTACGCAATGGCTCATCCAATTGCTCGTATGGTTCTTGACCAATTCCCAAGACCGTGATGCCTTTATTGGCTAGTTCTATGGTAAACTGTTGAAAGTTTTGTGGATAGTAGGGAGAAATAACAAGGTAATTCATAGATAACTCCTTTTATAAATAGAGATTTCCAAGGAAATAAGGCATTTGTTTGCGCCACCATTCCCAGTCATGGGCGACATCGTGTCCCCATTCAGCAAACCAGGCTGGAATTTGTTTCTGGTCAAAGGCTTCTTTGAGCTTGTAGAAAGATGGCAAGCCATCTTGTTCCCAGGCACCGAGACCCGTACAAAGCACAATCTCTGCCTGACGATAACGGTCAATAAACCAGCCGTCGTTCTGGTTCCAGATATAATCTACTGGCGAGTTTTGGTAAATAGCATCGTCATTGTAGTAATCGCCGACAAAGAAACGTGCGTCGTAAACGCCACTGAGAGCTATCACCTTGGTAAAGACATCTGGATGTTGGAGAAAAAAGTTGACTGCATGGTAGGCGCCCATCGAGCAACCTGTCGTCATCATTCCATCAAACCAACCTGTCTTATGCTTGATAAAAGGAATGGCCTCCTCAATCACATAGCGCTCGTAGGCACGATGCATCTCTGCTTGGTCGTGCCCATTTTTCCAAGTGGCCAACCAGCTCTCACTGTCTACACTGGATAGGGTAAAGAACTGAGCACGGCCTTCCTCGATAAAAGAAGCACATGCCTCAATCATGCCAAAATCATAGTATTCATTGTGACTGCCACCTGATGAAGCAAAGACCACAACTGGAATCCCAGCATGCCCATAACGGTTAAGGTACATTTCACGGTTAAGATTGCCACTCCAGTGGCTAAGGTTTTCAATATGCATTGGCTGTCTCCTTTCTTAACTTACCATTTCTCTGCAAAAAATCTCAGACAGTCTGGTAAATTTTCTGACCAAGGGATTTCACTATGGATGGCACCAGACTGAACTTTCAAGAAAAGATTATCTAAGTGTACCCCACCTGCTATCAAATCATGGTAATAGCGAAGAGACGAATCGATATAGGCTTGTTTGATATTACCAGCCATCAGGGTCTTGTCCGTATCATCTGCTTCTTCTGTTCCAACATAGATAAAGATATGCTGGTCAGGCGATAGTTTCTTGCGTTCAATATGGCGATTAAAGGCTTCTTGGTGGAGCCAGTTGGCAGATGAAAAGACGCCCAAGCAACCAATTTGGTCTTGGTATTCCAAACCGATAAACTGGGTAATATTCCCTCCTAATGAGGAACCAATCATGGCTGTATGCTGGCGGTCTGCTTTTGTACGATAAGTTTCATCGATAAAAGGCTTGACCACCTCCATGACAAACTCGGCATACTCCACACCCTTGCCGCCAAATTGCTGCCCTGGAATAGGAGATTCTTGGAACTTCCAAGCCGCATACTCATTCATCCGCCCCATACCATCATTATCAATAGCAACGACAATCATGCGACTGATATCAGGATTACGCTTAATAGCTGGAATAATCTTCCATGAATGACCAATGAAAGACTCCTTGCTATAAAAAACATTTTGCCCGTCATGAAAGTATACAACAGGATAGGAACGATCCGTGTCTTTCTCATAATCTTTAGGAAGAAGAACACGCACACGGCGTTCCTTACCTGTATAAGGAACCTTGAGTTTGTGTTCTTTCATTTTTAAATAAAAGTAGGATTGATTCATTGTCAGAAAACTCTCTATATTCAAAATTTATTCTTATTATATCACAGTTTAAGAAAAAAAGTCAGTTTTTCTTCCATTTTTGGATTAAAAACTAACTTTTTCATTTATTTTTCTAAATTCTTCTGGATTTTCTGATTAGAGCAGATTGTCAATCAAGTCATCCACTTCATCTTTTTCAACCTGCGGTGTGATCTCAGTAATCATGATTCCAGCCACTGCTCGCTCAACTAAACCTTCAACATCCATACGTGCTTCATACTGCTCTGCATTCTTAATCTTAGGATTAGTCTTAGGACGGTCAGGTGCAAAAATCGTACAACAGTCTTCAAACGGCTGGATTGAAATGTCAAAGGTATCTATTGCCTGAGCAATGTCAATGATTTCCAACTTATCCATTGTCACAACTGGACGGATGATGGGAGTGTTGGTCACAGCGTTAATAGCCTGCATACTTTCAAGAGTTTGACTGGCTACTTGACCAAGACTTTCCCCATTGATAATAACCAAACCATTTCGTACCTCACGAATACGGTCGGTAATCCGCATCATAAAACGACGCGTCAAGGTCATGAGATAGGCTTCTGGCGCTTTGGCCTTGATTTCCTCTTGAATCTCTGTAAAAGGAACTTCGATAAACTGGATATTTCCACCAAACTTGGTTAATTTACGGGTCAAATCTTGGGCTTTTTTAAGAGCACCAGGACTGGTGTAAGGTGGACTAGCAAAGTGAACAGCCTCAATATCCACTCCACGTTTCAAAGCAAGATAACCTGCTACAGGTGAGTCAATCCCTCCTGACAACATAAGCATCCCTTTACCTGAAGTTCCAACTGGCAAACCACCAGCCCCACGAATAGTTTCATAAGAAAGGTATGCTGCCTCTTCTCGAATCTCCACTTGGAGATTGATATCAGGACTTTTCATTTGAGCTTGCACATTTGGAATAGCTTCAAATACAGCCCCTCCAAGTGTTTGGTTGAGTTCACGACTATCCAACTCAAAGTTGTGGTCGCTACGCTTGCTAGAAATCTTAAAGGTCATGCCTTCCTTGTAGATGTCCTGCATAATCTCTTGGACAGCAGACTTCAGAACTTCTACAGATTTTTCAACCTTATAAACAGGGGAAAAGTTTTGAATTCCAAAAACTTGTTTGAGCGATTCTGCTACTGCTGTGTAATCTGCTCCATTGAGGTAAGCGTGGGCACGGTCACGATCTGCCGTTACCTTAACTTGGGGATAGATAGACAAAACGTCTGAAATATTATTGCGAAGTTTATTGATGAAACGCATACGGTTTTTACCCTTAGTTGACAGTTCTCCATAGCGAATCATAATTTCTGAATACTGCATGAATGCTCCTATCTTACTTTTCTAGTTTGGTTGTAAATTAATTTTAACTTGGTCAAAAACTGCTCGACCTGACTCATATCATTTTCAAGGTCTAGGCTTAGACGCACAGCTGACTGGGCCTTATCTTTATCCACTCCCATAGCAATAAGAGTTCCTGCAGGTTTCCCAGCCTTGGACGAACAAGCAGAGGTCGTAGAAATAAAAATATCATAGTCTTCAAAGGCGTGAACAATGACTTCACCACGAACACCCTTGATTCCAAAAGTCAGGATATGAGGGGCAAAGTCTTCCTCATCTGAAAAGACAAAAATATCTGGATAGTCCAGAAGTGCTTGACGAATCACTGCCTTCATCTGCCCAGTCTTGCTAGTAAAGATATCTAGCTTTTCCATAGACAAGCGGAGAGCCTTGGCTGTCGCAGCAATCCCTGCCACATTTTCAGTTGTCGAACGATAATCGCGCTCCTGACCACCACCAGTCAACAGTGGCGTAATTTTCTTACCAGACTTGATATAGACAAAACCAACACCACGAACTCCGTGGAACTTGTGACCAGAGAAAGTCGCAAAATCCACTCGTTCTGTCAGATACTTTTCAGTCGGAATCTTGGCAAGAGCCTGAACCGCATCAACATGGAAGGAAATAGTTGGCTTGTCTGCCAATAGTTCTGAAATAGCCTCAATGGGCTGAACAGAGCCAATTTCATTGTTAACTGCCATGATGGAAACGAGGGTTGTATCTGGTCGAATCAAATCTGCTAGCGCTTCAACATCCACAAATCCTTTCTCATCAACTGGAGCAAAATCTACCTCAAACCCTTGATTTTTCAACCAAAGGGCTGATTCCTTAACTGCTGGATGTTCAATGGCTGATACGATGATGTGCTTACCAAACTGGACTTTTTCAAAGGCCACACCCTTGATAATCCAGTTATCCCCTTCTGTTCCACCAGAAGTAAAGAAGATTTCATCACTTTTCTTGCCAATTAAATCTGCAATTTGCTGACGGGAAGCATCTAAAATTCGTGTTGCCTGATCTCCCAAACGATGGAGACTAGATGGGTTTCCTAAAATTTTTGAAGCCACCTGCATATAGGTTTCAAGGGCTTCTGGATAGGGCTTGGTCGTCGCCGAATTATCAAAGTAAATCATGTTTTCTCACGCTTTCTAAAATCACTTCTTCTATTGTATCATGAAACGGAGTCTGCGACAAGAAAGGGCAATTCCTCTTTTTTTAAGATTTTTTTAAAGAAATGCGGTATAATAAGTTTTAATCAAAGGAGAGAATGCATGTCTAATTATCGTAGAACTTCAAAACCAAAAACAGAACACATCAAAAAAGGCTTTACAGTCTTTCAAAAAACCGTTGCTACAATCGCTAGTATCCTTGGCTTGATTACCGCAAGTATCACTATCATGAACGCCTTGGATAATAACAAAAATACTAAAAAAGAACCTACGACAAGCCAGACGACAACCATTGTCAAAGAAATTCAAAAAGAATCCCCTAAGGAAAATACTAGTCCCAATAAGGAAAATCACACCACTCAAGAAAAAACACAACAAGAAGAAACGCCAAAATCCAGCGTCAAGGAAGAGAAAAAAGAAGAGCAGAAAAAATCAACTCAGGATTCTTCTACTCCTGCTCCTACTCCAAGTAAACCTGCTACTGAAAATGAAAAACAGGCCAATACGCCAACTTCAGAAAATAAAAGCAATCCTCAGTAAGCACATGGTCTAAGAAAAAATCAACTCAAAAATAAAACTGCGCAGTAACTTCTGTCTTGACCACAATCAAGCCAAAGAGAGACTGTGTTTTTGTATAATTGATGTTTTAGATGCTAGATTCTTGATCAATTTTGTGAGATTCATACTCATAAAGATGAATCCTAGCGATGTTATGACAGCTTATTTATTTCTAACATAAACTCTGCACATGCCAACAATACTCTCTCATCTGCCCCAAAAAGGGAAACATCCATTTTCTGTTTGACATAAATTCGAAAACCTTCTTCACGCAGAAGTTAGTAACCCTTTTACATCTGACATAAATAACCTAGTTCAACCACTTCATAGGCATTACTTCCTGTTTTATTCTTATTTCGTACTCTTCGAAAATCTCTTCAAACCACGTCAGCATCGCCTTACCGTACGTATGTTACTGACTTCGTCAGTTTTATCTGCAACCTCAAAGTTGTACTTTGAGCAACCTGCGGCTAGCTTCCTAGTTTGCTCTTTGATTTTCATTGGGTATCAATTATAAACCATGGCATAATAAAACGAGCATATCCAACTGATACATCGCTCGTTTTTTTGCTATTTTAGAGGTGAGTTTTTGCTCAACCTCTTTTTGCTTACTAAAAATTAAAGAATTCCATTGCCTGTTTGAAAAGCAATTCAGTATACTCTGGGTCTTCTTGGGCAATGGTAACCTGCTCTTGAATCATTTCCAAGTCATCTGTTATCATGCCGTCTGCTCCCAAATGAACTGATTTATCAAAGGACTCTGAACTATTAATTGTCCAAACATACAATTTCTGATCCGTATTCCAAAGCTTGTTGACAAAATTTTCATCTAAAGTTGAATACTCCATAGTATAACCTGTAGCCTTGGTTCTTGGAAAGATACTATTGTAAGGTAGAATGAAATAAACTGGAATTTGAGAATCGTAGGCTAGAACCTGGTCAATCACATGATAGTCTAAGGATTGCATTTGGTGACCATTCTGCTTAAGAACTGTTCCATATTTTTCCATAAAGCGTTTCATCATATCTGGGCTATCTTTTCGACTGGTTTTAATTTCAATGAGAAGTTTCTGATGCAATTCATTAGCTTTGTTTAGATAAGCATCAAAACTAGATACCTTGCTATGATAGCCATTTTCAGAAATATCGAGTTTGGTTAATTCTTTCAAAGTTAGATCCTGTGGATTGGCATTAACACCTGTCAGATTCTTGATATTGGCATCATGCATCATGACAAACTGGCCATCTTTCGTTTCCTGAACATCTGTCTCAACAAAGTCTGGACTTAGTTGGGCTGTCTTTTCTAAAGATTGAACTGTATTCTGCACACCATTCTTATTGGATACTCCCCTGTGAGAGATAATTAAAGGTTTATTGGCAACTGGAGCTTCCAAATAAACATAACCCTCAAGAGCGAAAAAGATACAAGCACAGCCCATCACTCCCCATCTCATCCAGTGATCTTTCTTTCTCCTTGGTGTGATCTCTAGTTCTTCTCCTGTTAGGAAGGAAACAAACTTAATGAGAAAATAAGTCAAGGCTATGTAGTGGAAATTCTTAATCAAGACAAAGTTGATAATTCCCAGCACAAGAGATTCCTTATGGGTCAAACCATCCATCAGCACTTGACTTGCTAGGATTGGAATCAACAGAAGAATGAAAAATAGGTAGGTTTTGACGACAATCCAAAGCAAGTTCCAGATATAAAACCAGGATTGCTTTCTTGTCTTCTCTAGACTGTATCTGACCGCTTCTTTGACTGTTTTTTTCTCAAATAAAAGCTGAGGGAGGGCAAACATGAAACGCACTGAAATGTAAAATAGCAGTAAAGCCAGAATAGTAACCACTATACCTACTAGCCAATACTTGTCTTCCACATAATCAACGATAAAGTCCGGAATGACAATTTTATTGAGGTAATAAATCTTTAAAATCTTTCGAATCAATGGAAAGAGCATCATGACATAAAAGAAGATAAAGGCCATTTTGGAAATCGTCACTTGCCTCATAAACAAGAAACTTTGACGAAAGACCTTGCGACTGTACTCCAGCAAGGTCCTCCTTTCGTGATAGAGGAGGTGTCGAGCTCCGATAAAGAGAAGTCCTATCTGGTAATAGGCGATCAGTAAATTAACAATTACCAGAACAAATAAAGCAAGACTAACAAATGGCGACCCTTTTATAATGGCAAAAATATTGTTGTATGAAAGAAAGAGATAACCTGTCTGACGGAGTAAAAGTCCAGCAATCCAAGAATTAAGTGGTAACCAGACAAACTCAATCATCATGAATATCAAGAAAAAGAGAAAGAGAATTTTATCTAGATTAAAGTAGATTTTCCTAAAACCTAGATTTTTAGGTTTTTCAGGTTTCATAGGCACTCCTAGTCAAATAATTGAGACAAGTCCAAGCCTCCAAAAGGATTGTTTGAAAGACTTCTTTCTGTCCCTAATAATTCTCTAGCTTGATCTGACTCTAAGAAGAACTCGTAAACACGCGCCGTCATCCGAGCATCCTCTAAACTATTATGGGACTGTCCTTGAAATCCGAGAAATGAGGCAACAGTTTGCAATTTGAGATTGGCAATACCATGTAAATCCGAACTGCGACGTTCAAAAGCTTCATCATACAAATCTACCTTGTACTGCTGGCTATAGTCTAAACCATGCTCTGCTAGAATAGGCAAATCACTTTTAGCGGCATTGTATCCAACCATGGGTAAAGAACCCACAAACTCTTGGAAATCTTTGATAACTTTCTCCACTGGAGGAGCATCTTTTAAGGTCTCAGCTGTAATCCCTGTCAATCCATTGATAAAACTCTTTAGAGGCACACTAGTATGGACATAGGAATCATAGGCGTCGATTTCCCGACCATCTCTAAAACGCACTGCCGATACTTGAATCAAGTGTGTTTGTCCTTCATGCTGATTAAATTCTAAGTCAAAAGCAATGTAATCTTCTAATCGTTCCATTTTCTACCTCTCCTATACTGTTATTTTATACTCTTCGAAAATCTCTTCAAACCACGTCAACGTCGCCTTGCCGTAGGTATATGTTACTGACTTCGTCAGTCTTATCTACAACCTCAAATCAGTGTTTTGAGCTGACTTCGTCAGTCTTATCTACAACCTCAAAGCAGTGCTTTGAGCAGCCTGCGGCTAGCTTCCTAGTTTGCTCTTTGATTTTCATTGAGTATTACTTGAGCAACTATACTATTTAGAAATAAAAGAAGCCATCAGGTTAGCATTTAACCTAAACAGCTCCTTGATTATCCTCCAAATAAACGAGCAAAAAAGCCTTTCTTAGTGGATTGGACTTCTTCTTTTGCTTGGTCCAGCTCTAGCTTAAGATTTTCTTGATCCTTCATGGCTTGAAGTGTCAATTGTTGCTGCTGATCGAGTTGTTTGTCTTTCTCAGCAATCTGACGGTCTTTGATGCGCATCTGCTCGTCTTTTTCTGATAACTGACGATCCTTGGCTTTTAATTGTTCATAGAGACGAAGAATTTCTGCATTCTTCTCATCAACCAGAATCTCCATCAGTTCACGCTGCTTGACATCTTCACTGACAGGCTCATCTTCAAAAATCGTTTTTTTATAGATTTCTTCTAGCTTAATCAAGCCACTTCTGGTAACGACTGTTACCCCTTTGTCATTTTTATCTGTGTCTTCTTCTGGTAATTCTTTGACACGGTTATTGATTGCTTGGCGAGACAATCCTAAGACCTCTGCAATCTCACTGACGGTCATTTCAATACTCATAATATCCTCTGAAACGTTTTCTAGCTTTTCTTTACTTAAATCTTATCATAAGCTAGAAAAACTGTCAAATTTCCGCTTAATCTAAGGCCTTCAAAAAGGCTAATAGGACTTGGGCAGAGCGTCGTCCAGCTTCGATAATAAACTCATCAAAAGAGATGTTTGCTTCATGGTTGGCATTGTCACTCATAGCTCGGATGACTAAGACTGGAAGATTAAGGGCATGCGCTGCCTGAGCAATAGCTGCCCCCTCCATCTCAACAGCCAAAACATCTGGGAAATGAGACTTAATCGCTTCTATCTTATCATTTCCTGCAACAAAACTATCTCCTGTAGCAATCAATCCAAGATGCCATTTTTGGTCCAATTGAGATAAACTCTCTTGGATTTTGGCAACAAAGGTTTTATCCGATTCGAAATAAAGTGGTTGTTGCGCCATTTGTCCATAAGCATAGCCAAAAGCTGTAACATCCACATCATGATAGGCTAATTTGTCAGCAATCACGACATCTCCAACAGCAATACCTTCTGCTACTGCCCCAGCTGATCCCGTATTAATTAGAGCATCCACTTGGAAATGATCAGCCAAAACCGCCACACTCATAGCAGACATGACCTTACCAATTCCACTTTCTACAAGAACGACTTCATGAGAGGCAATGGTTCCTGTGTGATAGGTATTGTCTAAAACAACTTGCTTCTGGGCATTTTCTAGATGCTGGACCAGATACGCTAGTTCTTCTGGCATAGCCGCAATAATTCCTATTTTCATTTCAATTCCTTTTCTATTACAAAAGTTTCATTGCTAAGACAAGCAAAATCAAGAGAAAGATGACAGCAAATAAGATTTTATTCAACTTAGAATTGAAGACATTTCTCTTGGTATTTTCAATGCGACGGCTTTTATGAATAGACGGTTCGACCTGAATCTTCAAGGTTTCCTGGCTAAAACCATGATCCTTAGGATTGGCATAACCAAAACGGGAAGAAGAGGTTGGTAAAATCTTAGTCTCCTCATCATCTAGCAAAGGGGGACCCGAAATTTTTTCGCCTCTATTAGCTCTTTCAATCATTTCATCCGTTAATAAAGGTTTACCCATACTGACCTCCTCTATTTTTTGTGCAATTCCCAATACTGAACAGCCATAATTGTCTTGGCATCACAGATATGACCTGATTGGATCAATTCCTTGGCTTCCTCTAAGCTTACTTCAAGAACTTCCAAGGTTTCATCCTCATCCTGCGGACGCGGATTTTCCACCTTTTTCAAATCACTTGCTCGGTATAGTTTTAATTTTTCATTACAAAAGCCAATTGCTGAGTAAAAATCGTACAAGAGTTCTAACTTTCCTGTATAGGTTGTTTCTTCCTCTAATTCACGAAGGGCTGCTGCGACAGGATCTGCATTTTCTCCTACTTCCAACTTTCCGGCTGGAATTTCGTAAGAGACAGCCTCGATAGCTTTGCGATACTGCTTGACCAAGATGAGTTTTTGTTTATCCGTTACGGCTAAAACACAGACAGCCCCATTGTGGAAAATCAAATCCCGTTGGGCAGTTCCTTTACCTTCTGGTAATTCAACCTGATCTTGGACTAGTTTAAATATTGGTCCTTGATAGATTTCTTTTCGGCTAAGCGTTTTTTCTTCAAATTCCATGATAGGCTCCTACTGATTCTTAGGATGATGAGGAAGGCGTGTTGCATATTCGTCTTTGTTGACCTGACGACCACGACCAATAGCAATAGCATCCGCTGGCACGTCTTTAGTAATCGTTGAACCAGCACCAACGAGGGAATTGTCACCTAACTCAACTGGCGCAATAATGGTTGAATTTGAACCAACAAAGACATTGTTACCAATGACTGTTTTGTATTTGTTTTTGCCGTCATAGTTGACTGTAATGGTTCCAGCACCAAAATTAACCTTGCTACCCACTTCACAATTTCCGATATAAGTCAAATGACCAGCCTTAGTATTCTCACCGATTGAAGAGCCTTTCACCTCAACAAAGTTCCCAATGTGGACTTGGGTAGCTAGGCTTGAACCTGGACGAATGTGGGCATAAGGACCAACTGTCACACCGTCTGCAACACTACTTTCCTCAATCATAGAATTGGTAATGACAGCTCCTGCTCCGATAGTGCTATCCACTACATAAGTACCATTTGTCAAAACAGTCTCAGCACCAATTTTCGTTTGCCCCTTCAAGGTAACATTGGCTTCGATTTGAACTTCAGGCGCAATCTCAACGTCAATATCAATATAAGTTGCTTCTGGATTGACAAAGCTGACCCCGTTGACCATGTGATAATGATTGATGCGACGACGCATAACCGACTCAGCAGTCGCAAGAGCCACACGGTCATTTACCCCAAGACTTTCATCAAAATCTTTCAAAGTATAAGCGCCAACTTTTTCACCAGCTTCACGGAAAATGCCAATGACATCTGTAATATAGTATTCACCTTGAGCGTTGTTGGTATTGATATTTTTCAAAGCCTCAAACAAACGCTCGTTGTCAAAAACATATGTTCCAGTGTTGATTTCCTTGATTTGCTTTTCAAAATCTGTAGCATCCTTCTGCTCCACAATGCGAAGAACCTCAGCATTCTCATTACGAACAATTCGTCCATAGCCGAAAGGATTATCTGTTTCAGCAGTCAAGATAGTCGCTACATTCTTATGATTGATGTGGAAATCAATCAAGTTTTTCAAGCTTTCACCTGTGATTAAAGGAGTATCCCCTGCAATGACCAAGGTGTGACCTGACAAACCTTCCAAAATTGGCTCTGTCATCATAACTGCATGGCCAGTCCCTAACTGTTCAGATTGAGTCACAAATTCTGTCTGTCCAGCCAAGACCTGCTCAACCAATTCCGCCTTGTGTCCTACAACTGTTACTGTCTTTTCAGGTTGGATAGCTCCCACACTACGGAAAACATGTTCCAACATAGAAATACCTGCAACCCTGTGCAAAACTTTTGGCAAATCAGATTTCATGCGAGTTCCTTTACCCGCTGCTAAAATAATGGCATAATTTGACATAATCTTCTCTTTTCTCTAGAAATTCCCTTTTATTATACCATATTTCAAATCATTCCGCGCCCTTGAATGAGAAAATGCTCCAAAGTCCTTTCCTTAACCTATTTTTTGAGTATTTTTTTTGATTTTTTTTCATTTTTAAGGTAAAATTATGAGATATGAGAAAGAAAATTAATCCGCTTATTTTATTCGGTTTTTTTGGGATTATGATTTTCATTTTAATCCTGAATCGCCCTCGTTTTGAGGACCATCCTGTAAAAACAAAGTCAAATATCGCGCAAGTAGAAACACAAGCGCTACACAATATAGATAAACCGGTAATTGATGTTTCTGGTTGGCAGCGTCCTGAGGAAATTAATTACGATACTCTGTCCCAAAACATTTCTGGAGCTATTGTTCGCGTCCATAGTGGCGCTCAAACGTCCAAAGAGAACGATGCTGCCTTTGTTAATGGGGTAGATAAGGCCTTTAAAACCCATATCACGGAGTTTCAAAAACGAAATGTCCCAGTTGGGGTCTATGCTTATTTAGCTGGAAAAAGTGTCCAAGAAATGGAAAAAGCCGCTGGAGTTTTTTATAACGCCTCTTCACCATACAGCCCTAGTTACTATTGGCTAGACGTGGAAGAAAAAACCATGTCCAATATGAACGAGGGTGTTGAAGCCTTTCGAGCAAAGCTAGAATCACTTGGTGCTAAAAACATCGGAATCTACGTTGGGGTCTACTTCATGGAAGAACACAGTATTGATACAGACAAGTTTACCTCTGTTTGGATTCCTTCATACGGTTCAAATACTGGATTTTTCGAAAGCAAACCTAATACGGACTTAGATTACGACATCCACCAGTACACTTCTAAAGGAAAAATTGCTGGCTTTGACCACGATTTAGATATCAACGTCATTTCTTCCTTAAAAAACAAAGAAGAAACCTTTAGAAAACTCTTTTTAAAACCTTAAAAGCATTTGTTTAGCATTTGCTTTTTCTTTTTGTGTTTGATTGTGATACAATATAGTAAGGATTTTTTGAAATAGAAATAGTTGGAGGAAAAATATGCTCTCATGGTTAGCACGCCTTATTAAAGGGATTGTAATTGCTCTTGGATTTATCCTACCGGGAATTTCCGGAGGGGTTCTAGCAGCAATCTTAGGAATTTATGAACGAATGATTGGTTTTCTGGCCCATCCCTTTAAAGACTTTAAAGAAAATGTTTTGTACTTTATTCCAGTTGCCATCGGTATGCTTCTGGGAATCGGCTTATTTTCCTACCCGATTGAGTACCTGCTTGAAAATTATCAGGTCTTTGTCTTATGGAGCTTTGCGGGCGCCATCATTGGTACAGTTCCTAGCCTCCTCAAAGAATCAACTCGAGAATCTGACCGAGACAAGATTGATTTAGCTTGGTTCTGGACAACCTTTATCATTTCTGGATTAGGACTCTATGCCTTAAATTTTGTCGTTGGAACCTTAAATGCCAGCTTTCTTAACTTAGTCCTAGCAGGTGCACTGCTGGCTCTTGGCGTATTAGTTCCTGGCCTCAGCCCATCAAACCTACTTTTGATTTTGGGACTCTATGCTCCTATGCTGACAGGTTTTAAAACCTTTGACCTCTTGGGAACCTTCTTCCCGATTGGAATCGGGGCAGGTGCAACTCTCATCATTTTTTCAAAATTGATGGATTATGCCTTAAACAACTATCACTCACGCGTCTATCATTTCATCATCGGTATCGTCCTATCAAGTACCCTTTTGATCTTAATTCCAAATGCAGGAAACGCTGAAAGTATCCAATACACAGGCCTTTCACTTGTCGGTTATGTCATCATCGCCTTCTTCTTTGCGCTGGGAATCTGGCTTGGTATTTGGATGAGCCAATTGGAGGATAAGTATAAATAATGGCAAAAAAAGTTAAAATCAAAAAAACATTAGTGGAACAAATCCTGTCTAAAGCAGGCATCCCACATCAGGGGATTCAAATCAATGCCCTGGAAGGAGAGCTTCCTCAAGGTTATGAACGAGATCAGATTTTCAAAACCTTGGCTCTTTTGGGAGACAAGACAGGACCGATTATCGGAATTGTCCCTATCACTCAACACTTGTCGGAAAAGAAACTAGCCAAAATTTCTGGCAATAAAAAAGTGAGCATGATTCCCCAAAAGGACTTGGAAAAAACAACTGGTTACATTCATGGAGCTAATAATCCTGTCGGAATTCGTCAGAAACACAATTATCCCATTTTTATCGATAAAATCGCCCTAAACTTGGATCAAATGATTGTCTCTGCGGGCGAGGTCGGACACAGCATTATCGTTGCTCCCCAAGACTTGGCTAGCTTTGTAAAGGCTGACTTTGTAGATATCTTGGAGGACATCAAGTAATGAAACTCTATTTTGTTCGCCACGGTCGTACAGTCTGGAACCAAGAAGGCCGTTTTCAAGGTGCTAGTGGTGATTCTCCCCTTCTTCCTGAATCCATTAAAACCCTAAAACAACTTGGCCAATATCTCAAGGAAATTCCTTTTGATCAGATTTATTCAAGTGATTTACCTCGAGCGGTCAGATCTGCCGAGATTATCCAAAGTCAACTCAAAACGCCCTGTCCTTTAGAAAGTGTTCCTAATCTCCGTGAATGGCAGTTGGGGAAGTTGGAAGGTTTGAAAATTGCAACCTTGGAAGCTATTTACCCACAACAAATCAAAGCTTTTCGATCTAATCTTGCTCAATTTGACACTCAAATGTTTGGAGCCGAATCCCTCTATAGCACCACGCAACGGACCATCCAATTTATCAAATCATTAAAAGATAGTCCGGCTGAGCGTATTCTAATTGTCGGTCACGGTGCCAATCTTACTGCCAGTCTTCGTACTCTTTTAGGCTATAAAGAACCACTTCTTCGTAAAGATGGTGGTCTAGCAAATGCCAGCCTGACCATTCTAGAAACCCATGATTTTGAAACATTTACTCTCGATACTTGGAATGATACTTCCTATCAATAACAGGACTTGATTATAGCGTCAAGTTCTTTTTAGTTTTGAAAGATTATCCGTGAATTTCTTGCTTATTTATGATAAAATGGGAGTATCGCAAAAAATGACTCATCGTATTCAATTTTGAGTAAAACTAGGAGGATCCCATGTCAACAGAACATATGGAAGAACTAAATGACCAGCAGATCGTTCGCCGTGAAAAAATGGCTGCGCTCCGTGAACAAGGAATTGATCCTTTCGGAAAACGCTTTGAACGCACTGCAAATTCACAAGAATTAAAAGATAAATTTGCTGATCTCGATAAAGAACAATTACACGATAAAAACGAAACAGCTACTATCGCAGGACGCTTGGTAACCAAACGTGGTAAAGGTAAAGTAGGTTTTGCCCACCTTCAAGACCGCGAAGGTCAAATCCAGATCTACGTTCGTAAGGATGCTGTCGGTGAAGAAAACTATGAAATCTTCAAGAAAGCAGACCTTGGTGACTTCCTTGGTGTCGAAGGCGAAGTGATGCGTACAGATATGGGAGAACTCTCTATCAAGGCTACTCACATCACACACTTGTCTAAGGCTCTTCGTCCTCTACCAGAGAAATTCCATGGTTTGACAGACGTTGAAACAATTTACCGTAAACGTTACCTTGACTTGATTTCTAACCGTGAAAGCTTTGAGCGCTTTGTCACTCGTTCAAAAATCATTTCTGAAATCCGTCGTTACCTTGATCAAAAAGGTTTCCTTGAAGTGGAAACACCTGTTCTTCATAACGAAGCTGGTGGTGCTTCTGCCCGTCCATTTATCACTCACCACAATGCCCAAAACATTGACATGGTGCTTCGTATCGCGACTGAGCTTCACTTGAAACGCCTAATCGTAGGTGGTATGGAACGCGTTTATGAAATTGGCCGTATCTTCCGTAACGAAGGAATGGATGCTACTCATAACCCTGAATTTACTTCTATCGAAGTCTACCAAGCTTATGCAGACTTCCAAGACATCATGGACTTGACGGAAGGCATTATCCAACATGCTGCTAAAGCTGTCAAAGGCGAAGGCCCAGTTAACTACCAAGGAACTGAAATCAAAATCAATGAACCATTTAAGCGTGTTCACATGGTGGATGCTATCAAGGAAATTACTGGTGTAGATTTCTGGCAAGACATGACTTTCGAGGAAGCCAAAGCTATCGCTGCTGAGAAGAAGGTTCCTGTTGAGAAACACTACACTGAAGTTGGTCACATTATCAATGCCTTCTTTGAAGAGTTTGTTGAAGAAACCTTAATCCAACCAACTTTTGTCTATGGACATCCAGTAGCTGTATCTCCACTGGCTAAGAAAAATCCTGAAGATGAACGCTTTACTGACCGTTTCGAGCTCTTCATCATGACTAAGGAGTACGGTAATGCCTTTACTGAGCTCAACGATCCAATCGATCAACTTAGCCGTTTTGAAGCCCAAGCTAAAGCTAAAGAACTTGGTGATGATGAAGCTACAGGTATCGACTACGACTACATTGAAGCTCTTGAATACGGTATGCCACCAACAGGTGGTTTGGGAATCGGTATCGACCGTCTCTGCATGCTCCTCACTGATACAACTACTATCCGTGACGTATTGCTCTTCCCAACAATGAAATAAACTCTTATCCTCTGGTATTTGCCAGAGGATTTTTTGATGCAAAAAAGACTGAGTAAAAACTCAATCTCTACTTTTCACTTCTTTGGTTGCTACATCTTCTCCAAACCATTTTTGGCTGATTTCCTTGAACTTCCCTTCTTGGTATAGTTCAATAAAGGCTTGGTTTAAAGCTTGCAGTAATCTCTTGTCTGCTGGTCTAACTCCGACCGCAAAAGATTCACTCTCAAATCCAGCTGAAAAGACATTATAGTCATTTAATATCCCCTCAGACTGAAGATAGTAATTAGCATACACTCGGTCAATCAACAAGGCATCAATTCGATCATTTTTCAAATCAATCAAGGCTTCATTGAAACTCTGATATTGATTGGCCTTCTGATCTTTAACACGATTTTTCAGTAAGTCTGGCTGGGCTTCAAAGTCTAAATAACCAGAGGAACCGGCTTGTGCTCCCAAGGTCTTATCCTTCATATCCTCTACTGAATGAATTTGCTGGCTTTTTTTCGTAACCAAAACTTGCTGATTTTCCATATATTGAATGCTAAAGGCAACCTTTTCTCGGCGTTCATCAGTAGCAGAATAGCCATTCCAGATGGCATCAATAGTTCCATTTTGCAGTTCTGTCTCCTTCATATCCCAGTCAATTGGCTGAAATTGAACTTTAAAACCTAATTTTTCAGAGACAGCTTGTGCTAAGTCAATATCAAAGCCTGTATATTGGCCATTCTTTTCTTCAAATCCCATGGGTACAAAGGTATTGTCAAAACCAATGGTTATACTGCCTTGCTCTTGATACTTATTCCAGTTATCTTGCTTTGGATCACTAGCCTTCTGAGTACAAGCTGTTAAAAAGAGAGTCAGGAACGAAACCAATACCAAAGCAATTTTCTTATTAGTCATTGGCACCTCCTACTTGGGCTCAACCTTGAGAATCTGATCTGCGATATTTTCAGCGAATTGTAAATCGTGGGTAACGACAATCTGAGTCATACCGAGTTCCCTATTTTGCAAGATCAATTTTTCCACTTCCAAGCGTAATTCTGGATCCAGAGCAGAAGTTGGTTCATCGTAACCAATGATTTCTGGGTCAATCATCATAGCACGCGCCAAGGCCACCCGTTGCTTTTGCCCACCAGATAGTGAGAATGGATAGGCGTCTGCGTGCCCTGCCAGTCCTAACTGTTCCAAGAGATCACGCGCCTTCTTCTCAGCCTCTTCCTGCTTCATTCCCATCGTTTTTACGGGCGATAAGGTCAAATTATCTAGAACTGATAAATGAGGGAAAAGTTGAAAATCTTGGAATACAAATCCCAGTAAATTGCGCTTCTCCAATTCATCCAGTTCTAAAGGTTCTCCATTATAAAAGATTTGCCCTGAATCAATGGTTTCAAGACCCGCAAGCATACGTAAGAGGGTTGTCTTACCTCCACCAGAAGGCCCAACGATGGCTAGGATTTGCTTTTCAAGAATGCTTAGACTGAAATTGGACAAAATTTGCTTTTCACCAAATCCCTTATTGATATTTCGTAATTCTAACATGGTAGCCTCCTATCTATAGTAACTGTACTTCTTCTCAACTTTTTTGGCAAGGATAGTCACAATACCAATCAAAATCAAGTAAATGGCTCCTGCCAAGAACATTGGAACCAGACTAGCATCACGGTTTGCAGCTGTTCGACTAGCCAAGATAAGATCTGAAATTCCTAGAGCATAGACCAGAGAAGTATCCTTGACCAAACTCATGACTTCATTAAAGACACTAGGAAGAACAATCTTGGTTACCTGAGGCAAAATAATGTAGCGAACTGTGGCAAAGGGACTAAACTTCAAGACCTTGGCGGCCTCATATTGACCTTTAGGAATGGTATCAATTCCCCCACGGAAAATTTCAGCAAAGTAAGCCGCATAATTCAAAACAAAGGCAATAATGGCCGCAGGAAGGCGATCTAAACGGATCCCAATACTTGGTAGCACGTAATAGATAAAGATTAATTGCAAGAGCAAGGGTGTACCTCGCATAATCCAAATATAAATATTAATCAGATGATGGAGGAGCTTCCAATGGACTTGCAAGGCAAAGGCAATCAAAACGCCCAAGGGAATAGAAAAAATCAAGACCAGCACAAAAACCTGTAAAGTCATGCTTGCACCGCTCAATAAACTCGGTAATATCTCAAACAAATAAGACATACTGACACCTCCTAAAAATAATTGCTCCTATTATAGCATAAATAAACCAAATAACCAACTATTTTTGTAAAAAAATTCTTTTTCAATAGAAAAAATACAGTATCTTGAAGCTAGAATAGGACAACACTACTTATAAAGCCTTGTTAGAAATTTGATTTGAATTCCCTAGTCTATTTGTTTACATTCTATTTCAATATATTATAATTTATAAGTAAAAAGAAAGGACAAATTTTGCCCTTTCTCGACCTTAGCTTCTATTCGTTACCGTTAACTTGACTGATAATTGGAGTTTTATCTTCTTTACTGTGATGGATTTTCTTTTTTAGCTCGTGCCAATCTCAAGGCACGATTTGGATTGAGACGATTAAATAGTTCTTCCAATTTCTTTTCATTCCAAACATCTGCAGCGGAAACGAAATTTCCATCCGCATCTCGGAAAGATATCGGTTTATCTCCCATACCAGTCTCCTAGTCTACAAATTCAAACTCAAATTTACCAATGCGGACCAAATCCCCATCCTTAGCACCACGCGCGCGAAGAGATTCATCAACTCCCATGCCACGAAGCTGGCGGGCAAATTTCATGACAGATTCGTCACGATCAAAGTTGGTCATGTTAAAGAGTTTCATGAGTTTTTCACCAGAAAGCACCCATGTTGCATCGTCATCACGACTAATTTCAAAGGCTTTTTCTTCCTCGTCAAAGCCGTAGTATGCTTCTTCTTCCATATCTGACTCGTCATAGAGCAAGAATTCTGGTGTCTTGTCTAACAATTCAGCTGTAGCATCCAAAAGCGTAGCCAAACCTTGCTTAGTCAAACCAGAAATTGGGAAGATAACTGGTAACTCTTCAAATTCATCGTAGTTTTCAGCCAATTTTTTCTTAAATTCTTTAAGATTTTCTTGACTCTCAGGCATGTCCATTTTGTTGGCTACGATAATCTGTGGACGCTCCATGAGACGAAGATTGTATGACTCCAACTCCTTGTTAATGGCAAGATAATCCTCATAAGGATCACGGCCTTCGCTAGCTGACATATCAATGATGTGAAGGATGACACGTGTACGCTCGATGTGACGGAGGAACTGAGTTCCCAAACCAACACCTTGACTAGCGCCTTCAATCAAACCTGGTAGATCGGCTACTGCAAAGGATTCACCTGATTGGGTGCGAACCATACCTAGATTTGGCACAATGGTCGTAAAGTGGTAGGCACCAATTTTAGGTTTAGCAGATGTGATAACACTTAAAAGTGTTGATTTCCCTACAGATGGGAAACCTACTAAACCGACATCTGCCAAGATTTTTAGTTCCAATTGTAACTCACGTTCCTGACCTGGTTCTCCATTTTCAGAGATTTCCGGTGCAGGATTTTTTGGAGTCGCAAAGCGGATATTTCCACGTCCACCACGTCCACCGTGGGCAACGATAAATTCTTGACCATGTTCAATCAAATCTGTCAAAACCTTGCCAGTCTCTGCATCACGAACAGTCGTACCTTGTGGTACTCGAACTCTAAGGTCCTCAGCACCACGACCATGCATCCCTTTGGTCATTCCTTTCTCACCAGAATCAGCCTTGAAATGGCGATTATAGCGGAAATCCATGAGGGTACGTAGACCTTCATCTACAACGAAGATGACATTGCCTCCACGACCACCATCACCGCCCCAAGGACCGCCATTAGGGACATATTTTTCACGGCGAAAGGCAACCATGCCATCACCACCATTACCAGCCTTGACCTTGATCTTGGCTGTATCTAAAAACATACTCATTTTTTCTTCTCACTTTAAAAAAGGGCTGGGAAATCCCAGTCACTAAATTTTCTTGAATCTATTTTATAGATTACTGAGGGCACCAATAGCAGTTGCAAAAATTCCCAATAAACTTGCTACTAGCATGATAATCACGATAAACAAGGTTATTTTCTCAAACATAGTTTTTTTACGATTTCCATTATCTCCAAATGCCATTTTTATCTCCTTCGTTACATTCTATTTTCTATTATCTTAGCATGAATTTAGCTAGTTTTCAATAGTCAGTTGATACCGGTGCGATAATCCATAAAATGATATAAGCTACAACTCCTGCTCCATAACCAAAAGCAAGAACACCCCATATTACGCGAACAATAGTAGGATCCATATCAAAATAATGGGCTACCCCAGCACAAACACCAGCAATCTTTTTATCACGACCGCTTCTCATTAATTGTTTTTTCATACTGTTCCTCTTTCTATTCTTCATGGTCTTTCCAATAATCTCTTATGCTGATCAACTGTGTTTTTGAAGCCTTCAGCATGCGTCTAGAGCCTTTTACCGGTACAGCAACCACCTGTTGTGGTAAATACAAAACTGTCTTAAAGATACGCTGGCTGACCGTGTCATCTTTTGCTAAATCTTTCTGGAAGTTATTTGAAATAATGGCATCCAGATAAAACTCATGCACTCGTTTCCCAAAGTTCTCAGCTGAAATCTCATACAATTTCTCTGATAAGGTATGCTCATTCATATCTGGCGTTGCAATCAGGGCTTCCAAAATAGCACCAGCCAAATCATGTTCTCCATAGTACAAGGTTCCAAACATTTTATCACTGATAAGATTGTCCAGATAAGGATTTCCATGAGCAATGACAGGCGTCCCACTAGCTAAGCTTTCCAAGTAGGTCAAACCTTGGGTTTCACTTGTCGATGCCGAGATGAAGAAATCCGCCGCCTTGTAATAAAGAGCCGTCTCACTAGGAGCAATCATGCCAGTAAAGATGACGGAGTCTTGAATCTCTAGTTTCTTGGCTTGCTCTTTGAGGTCATCCAGATAAGGACCATCCCCAGCTACCACCAGTTTGACATTGTCTTCTTCTTTCAGAACTTCTGCAAAGGCTGCTAGTACTGCTTGAATATTTTTTTCATAGGAAATTCTGGAAAGACTCAGCAACATCTGTTCATCATCTTGAATCCCTAATTTACTACGCAGTTCTTTCAGATTTTCTTTCTTGATTTCTGGACGCTCAAACTTGGCTAATTCAATACCAGTTGGAATGACCCGTTTTTCCACCTTGACCTTATAGTCAGATAACAAGTCACGGACAATCTCACTCGGGCAAATAACCCCATCTACATCATGCAAGAAACCTCTAACCAAGTACTTGACCATACTCGGACGAATCAACATCCCCTTGGCAATATAATGCACATAGTCTTCGTACTGGGTGTGATAAGTATGGATGACTGGAATCTTCAATTCACGCGCAATCCAAATTCCCAACAAGCCAAGAGAAAATTCTGTCTGAGTGTGGATAATATCTAGCTGATATTGTTTAGCAATTTCAAGCGCCTTGCTGAAACCTCGATAGGCAAAGCGGCGATCCTTAAAAGCAAAGAAGGGAACACTTGGAATGCGGATAATTTGCCAATCTTCATAACGATTGACATCCTTATCTGTCGTAGTAAAGATAAAAACAGCATGCCCCTGCTTTTCAAGTTCTGTTTTCAAGGTTCGAATACTGGTCGCAACACCTGAGACCTGAGGAAAATAGGTATCTGTAAATAAACCAATTCGCATAGATTACCTCACTTTTTACTTTCTCCCTAAAGCGGCTTGTTTTTCATAAAAGTCCAACCAGATTTGTAACAGATGCTCTTCAGAATACTCTCTAGAAATATTCTTAGCCTTTTCTTTAAGGTCTTTTAAGGCAGCAGGATTTGCTTGATATTCCAGAATAGCTTCTTTCATCTCTTCTCTATCTGCTGTCGCCCGATAATTTCCCTCCAAAATTACCTTATAAAGATCTAAATCACGCAACATAATAGGAGCTTCACAACTGGCAGCCTCTAAAATCGTCATCGGAAAGAGCTCATTGTAACTAGGAAGCAAGAAAAGATCCGCTAGGGCATACAACTCGCGCATCCGCTCTGGTGAGACAATACCTGGAAAAATCAAATTTTTAGGAGGATTTTCCATCATTTTCTTGTAGCGTTCATAACCATCTGTCATACCACCAAAAGAGAAACCACCGGCCCAGATAAAGGTAATATGAGGCAATTCCTCAGCCAGACGGATAAAATCGTCAATCCCTTTGCGTTTCTGAACTTGACCAGCACCTACTACGATAAACTGATTGTCACTAAGACCTAGCTCTGTACGCAGTCTCGCTACCTCTTCTTGCGGAAGAGGATGCCATTTTTCCTTGTTGACAAAGTTAGGGATGTAGGTCACTTTTTCACGTGGAATACCAGCTGCGACCAAATCCTCGATAAACATAGGATTGACCACCACCAAATGCTCCATCCGGTTGTAAAAAGAAAATACATAGCGTTTCACAATTCCCTTTAAGAAAAATGGAATTTTCAAACTCCCCTCAAGTGTATCAGGTAAGAAATGCACATAGCCAATTTTTCTCCCTGAGCGTTTCTTTTGGAAGGTTGATAAATAATAGGGGAAATCAATGGTATGAAAGTGAGTCACATCTGCCTCGATTGGAAGATTTTCTGTAACAATCAATTGGTCCTTGGCATCACGGTGAAGAAGACGAACTAATTCACGGTAGGCACCTGAAACTCCTTGTCCTGCTACTTTCTCACTTGAACTCAACATATTGATGCGTAATTTCTTTTTTTCCATAACTACCATTATATCATTTTCTTGGAATAAAATCAGCAAAAGAAAGGAGAGACTGGAGGAAAAGAGGGGGAAATTTCCTCACTTTTCCAACGGTCTCTCACATGCTTTTATATGTTTATTTAATTCCTAGGGCAATGCGTGCATAGCGACTCATTTTTTCAACAGTCCAGGCTGGATACCAAACCAATTTGACCTCAGTATCCGTTACTTCTGGAACCTCGGTCATGGCATCATAAATCTGATCCGTCAAAAGGTCGGCTAGGGGACAACCCATAGTTGTCAAAGTCATATCAATCTCTGTTTGCCCAGTGTCGCCGTCAAAACGAATCTCATAAATCAAACCAAGGTTGACAATATCGATTCCCAACTCAGGGTCGATGACTTCTTCCAAGGCTGTTAAAATGCGTGTTTTGATGTTATCAATTTGCTCTTCTGTATAAGCCATATTCATCCTCACTCTTAGTCTTCAATAAAATCACGAAGCGGTTTACTACGACTTGGTTGGCGTAGTTTTCTCAAAGCCTTTGCTTCAATCTGACGGATACGCTCACGGGTTACGTTAAATACTTTACCCACATCTTCAAGGGTACGCATTTTCCCATCATCAAGCCCAAAACGTAGACGCAGAACATTTTCTTCACGGTCTGTAAGAGTATCCAAGACCTCATCCAACTGCTCACGCAAGACGATACGAGTTGTATAGTCCACTGGATTTTCAATCACTTCATCTTCGATAAAGTCCCCAAGGTGGCTATCATCCTCTTCACCAATAGGAGTTTCAAGAGATACTGGTTCTTGGGCAATCTTCAAGATTTCACGAACCTTATCAGGTGTCATATCCATACGTTCAGCGATTTGCTCTGGTGTTGGGTCTTGACCCAATTCTTGAAGGAGGTTACGCTGTTCACGAACCAATTTATTGATGGTTTCAACCATGTGAACTGGGATACGGATGGTACGAGCTTGGTCCGCAATAGCACGAGTGATAGCCTGACGAATCCACCAAGTTGCATAAGTTGAGAACTTGAACCCTTTAGAATAGTCAAACTTGTCAACCGCCTTCATCAAGCCCATATTCCCTTCTTGAATCAAGTCAAGGAACTGCATACCACGGCCAACATAGCGTTTGGCAATAGAAACAACCAAACGAAGGTTGGCTTCCGCAAGACGTTGTTTGGCTTCGATATCACCAGCTTCAACTGCTAGTGCCAATTCTTTTTCCTCTTCATTGGTCAAGAGAGGAACGACCCCGATTTCTTTCAAGTACATACGGACAGGGTCATTAACCTTAGCAGAAGTTGAACCAATCAAGTCCTCATCGCTGAGTTCTGGTTCTTCTTCAGCACTAAGAACACGCGCACTTGGATTTCCTTCATTATCTGTGATAGAAATTCCTGCGTCCTGAATCCGTTGCAAGAGATCTTCAATCCCATCAGCGTCCAAGGTAAAAGGAACGACAAGACTAGCATTGATTTCATCATCTGTTGCTGTCCCTTTTTGCTTATGATTACGGATAAATTCTGCTACTTGTACATCAAATGTTGTTACTTCTTTTTGTTTTGTTGCCATTATTACTCCATTCTTCTCTTTTGGGAAATTAAACGTTCCAATTCTTCTAGGGCTGTGTCTGTATCTCCTACATGGCTAGCTTCCTGCACCTTCTTTTTGATTCTCATATTGTCCTGATTCAAGAGAGCCTTGTTTCGAGTCATTTCTACTTCACTAAGCTCCTGTGGTGACATCTCGGCAGGTAAATCCTGAGCTAAGACTTGATACCAAGCTCTTTCAACTTCCTCTGTCTGCTCTGCTAAAACTTCTGGAGGAAGATTACCATACTGGCCAAGCAAGTCATATAAGACCTGAAATTCAGGAGTGTCAAATGCAAAATCTTCTCGCAAACGGTAATCGTTCAAAATAAGGGGAGATTCCATCATTCGATAAAGTAGGTGAGCTTCTGCCCTCATAACAGCCGATAACTGCTTGGTGACAGTCATGGTGATTGGCGTCGGTCTGGAAATTCCTTCCATACGATTCTGCCTTTGTACCTGACGACTCTCATTCACAATCTGCTCAATCTGGGCATAATCAAAGGATGCCAGACTGTCAGCTAAAATATGAATATAGCTGTTTTGAGCAGTGATGGACTTTTCTTGAACAATCAAGGGAGCTATTTTTTCAATAAACTCAATCTGAGCTTGCAGATTTTCACTGTTTTCAGGTTTGTACTGGTGAATGTAAAACTCAATCGGACTAATACGAGTTTTCGTTAATAGATAGGCCAAGTCTTCTGGACCATTTTTTTGTAGATACTCATCTGGATCCAAGTTATCAGGCATACTGACGATTTGCACAGGCATATCACCAATTTCATCCAAGGCTTTCAATGTTGCGGCTTGCCCAGCCTTATCGCCATCGTAAACAAGGACTAACTTCTTGGTTAACCTTTTCAGATGCTCAACATGCTCTCGACTCAAGGCTGTTCCCATAGATGCGACAGCGTTTTCGATTCCAGCCCTATAGGCTGCAATAACATCCATGAACCCTTCCATCAGATAAATCTCACTGGCTTTGCCAGAAGATTTTTTTGCCCTATCCATATGATATAATTCGTAACTTTTGTTAAAAATTGCAGTCGATCGGCTATTTTTATACTTAGAAGTTTGTGAATCCGTTTTCTGCCAGATACGACCTGAGAAGGCAATGACCTTTCCCTGATCATTTGTCAGGGGAAACATAATCCGATTGTGAAAGGTGTCTACAAATTGATTAGCATCCGAGAGATAAAACAGTCCTGAATCTAGGAAATCCTCTTCATGATACTGACCAGACAAACGTTGATAGAGATAGTTTCGTTCTGGAGGTGCTAAACCAATCCGAAAATGCTTAAGCACTTCATCTGTCAAACCACGCTGATAAAGGTAGTTTCTGGCCGCCTCCCCCATGGTCGTTGTCATGAGAATAGCATGATAAAATTTGGCAGCATCTTCGTGCATATCATAAAGAGCTTGATGTGGAGAGGCTGGCTTCTGCTCACTATAAAGCGGTTTTTCCACCTCTATCCCAACACGCTGACCTAAGATTTGGACAGCCTCCATAAAGGGAACCCCTTGGTACTCCTCAATGAATTTAAAGACATCACCTGAGCGGCCACAACCAAAACAGTGATAAAACTGCTTATCCTCTACAACGTTAAAAGAAGGTGTTTTTTCACCATGAAAAGGACAGAGCCCTAGATAGTTCCGTCCTGCCTTTTGTAAAGAAATCACATCTCCTATGACTTCCACAATGTTGGCATTGTTTTTGATTTCTTCAATGACTTTTTTGTCAACCATACACAATACCTCCATGTTATCATAGTTTACTTTATATAGTATACTTTATTTCAGAAAAAAAGTAAACCATTTCACTCATTTTCCCTACTTTATTCAAAGAGCTGATAATAATCAGAGATTTTCATTTTTGCTTTTTCTTCTTGTTTCAAATCTTGGATAATCCGTCCTTCTTTCATAACAATCAAGCGATTACCATATTTGAGAGCATCTTCCATATGGTGGGTAATCATAAGCGCTGTCAGCTGGTCTTTCTTGACAAATTCATCCGTCAATTCCATCAAGGACACACTGGTCTTTGGATCAAGGGCTGCAGTATGCTCGTCTAACAAGAGTAATTCAGGTCGTTTCAAGGTTGCCATCAAGAGACTCAAGGCCTGTCTTTGCCCACCTGATAAGAACTCAATCGGTGTATTCAAGTGTTTCTCAAGACCGTTTCCCACTTTTTCAATAGTTGCCTGAAACTCATCCTTATAGCTAGCCAGACGTCTCGGAAACAGTCCACGCTTTTCACCACGAAACTTGGCAATCAAAAGATTTTCAGCCACCGTCATACGGGGAGCTGTCCCCATCTTGGGATCTTGGAAGACACGAGACAGATACTTAGCGCGCTTCTCTGGTGAAAACTTGGTAACATCCTCACCTAAAATACGGATGGTCCCACTGGTTAGTGATAAAGTTCCTGCAATAGTGTTAAAGAGAGTTGATTTGCCAGCACCATTTCCACCTAAAATCGTGATGAAATCCTGTTCAAAAATTTCTAAGGAAACATCATTTAAAATAATCTTTTCTTCATCAAAGCCATTTTTAACGACTTTGGTTGCATTTTTTAATTCTACAATTGCTGTCATTTGCTTAATTTGGCTCCTTTCAAGATTGTTTGCTTAAATGTTGGAATCATGAGGCAGACTGCTAAAATCACGGCGCTGTACAAACGAAGGTAACTAGTATTAAAGCCAAGCGCAATAACTGCCCACACTAAGAATTGATAGGCGATAGAACCTACAACAATGGTAACCAGACGTTCTGCCAAGCTCAAACTCTTGAAGATAACTTCTCCAATAATCAAACTTGCAAGCCCCACAACGATAACACCGATTCCTCGAGATACATCGGCATAGCCTTCTTGCTGGGCAATAAGAGCTCCTGCAAGGGCAATCACACCATTTGATAAGACCAATCCCATGAGCTCCATACGTCCAGTATGAATCCCGAAACTTCTAGCCATATCAGGATTGTCACCTGTAGCAATATAGGCCTGTCCGAGTTTGGTATCCAAGAAAAAGAGCATAAGAGCAATGACAAGACTGACAAAGATAAGACCTGTCAAGAGTTGATTCAAGTCTGAATCAAAAGGCAAAACATCCTGAATTTGCTTGGTTCCAAGCAGGCCTAAATTCGCACGTCCCATAATCAAGAGCATGATTGAGTGACAAGAAGTCATCACCAAAATCCCTGATAACAAGGTTGGAATCTTCCCTTTTGTATAAAGAAGGCCTGCTGCCATACCAGCCAAACAACCTGCTCCTACAGCAACAAGTGTCGCTAGAAATGGGTTCACGCCTTTGGTTATCAGAGTGACAGCAACAGCTCCCCCAAGAGGGAAGGAACCTTCTGTCGTCATATCTGGAAAGTTTAAAATCCTAAATGTCATAAAGATTCCCAGACCTAAAATAGCCCAGACAAATCCTTGAGAAATAATAGATAATATCATCTGTTTCTTAACCTTTTCTATATGATTTTTATTGTAAAAAATTGGAGGAGATGTCCCCAACTCCTCCATTACAGATTATTCAATCACTTGTCCTGCTTCTTTTAGAACAGATTCAGGAATCGTAATACCTAGCTCTTGTGCTAATTTTTTGTTAATTACTGACTTACCAGTTGAAAATACATTGACTGGAGTATCAGCTGGTTTTGCACCTTTCAAGACTTGCGCAATCATTTTACCAGTTGCCACACCAAGGTCGTGTTGGTCAACTACAACTGATGCCAAGCCACCTGCTTCTACCATGGCAGTCGCGCTTGGATAGATTGGCTTTTTAGCTGATTGATTGCTTGATACAACTGTTGAAAATGCAGATGCAATGGTGTTGTCGATTGGAACCCAGATAGCATCAACCTTGCTAGTCATAACATTGACTGTTGAAGCAATTTCATTTGTTGAAGGAACAGCAAATGTTTCGACTGTCAAACCTGCTTTTTCAGCATAAGCCTTAAATTCTTCGACTTGAGTTTTTGAATTGTCTTCGCTACTTGAGTAAAGGGCTCCGATTGTTTTTACATTTGGTGTAAGAGCCTTAATGAGTTCAACTTGTTGTTGAGCTGGATTGTGGTCAGACACCCCTGTAATGTTGCCACCTGGTTTTTTCAAATCTTTGACCAAGTTAGCACCAATTGGGTCTGTAATAGCAGCCATGATAACCGGTAGGTCTTTTGTTGCACTAGCCAAACCTTGAGCAGCTGGTGTTGCAATACCAACCACAAGGTCATTCCCATTTGCAACCAATTGTTTACTCATTGTCGCAACCTTACTTTGGTCACCTTCTGAGTTCATAAAGTCAATCTTCAACTGGTCATCTTTATAACCTTCTTCTGCAAGTCCATCTTGAATCCCTTTATAAATCAAGTCAAGAGATGGATGGCTCACAAACTGAAGGACACCAACTTTGGCAACTTTCTTCTCATTCTTAGTTTCTGGTTTATTCATTGAAGAGTAAATCAAGCTTCCTGCTACTAAGACTGCTAAGGCAGCGATAATTCCAATTAAACGTTTATTTTTCATTCTATTTCTCCTTTTTATTTCCTTCAAAATACTTCACTTATCTAATACTCTTCGAAAATCTCTTCAAACCACGTCAGCTTCACCTTGCCGTAGCTATGGTTACTGACTTCGTCAGTTCTATCCACAACCTCAAAGCAGTGCTTTGAGCAACCTGCGGCTAGCTTCCTAGTTTGTACTTTGATTTTCATTGAGTATAAACAAGCGACGCCATCGTTTTCTTTCCATACTAACCTCCATCAAAAAAAGTCCTCACACAAAAAACTTGTGTGAGGACGTCAATGCGCGGTACCACCTCAATTATAGGGAATTTCCCTATCGCTCTGTCTCGCAATAACGAGATGCACTGTAAGGTGTGCTCACCGAATTTTTATGATTTCAAATTCTAAATAACATTCAGCCCAATTTTCATCATCACCACTTATCTGTTTTCAGCTACCACAGACTCTCTAAAAAGTTTGAATGATTACTTTTCTGAATGGTTAAATTATATCATTTTTCAACTACTTGTCAAGACTCTTTTAGCATTTTTTTGAACTATTCAAAAACTTCCCCTATAGAAAAGAGGAAGTTTGATAGGTATCAGCCTGAATTACGCAATCCTGTCGCAATTCCGTTGATGGTTGTATGGATTAATTTTTCTTGATCGCTTGATAATTCTCCTCGGCGTTGACGTTTAATCAACTCCAACTGGATATAGTTAAGGATATTAAAGTAAGGCATACGATAATCCAAACTTGCTTTTAGATATGGATTTTCAGCCAAAAGTTCATCATAACCTTCGATAGCCAAGATGACTTCCTTGGTAACTTGCCATTCATTTAGAATAGTCTCATAGATTGCTTTTACTTGATCATCTTCACAAAGTTTAGCATATTCAAAAGCAATATTCATATTTGATTTTGACAAGACCATATCAACATTTGAAAGAAGCGACTGGAAGAAAGGCCAATTTTGATACATATCTCGTAGAATAGCGATATTTTCTGGATTTTTATCGATAAATTCTTTGAAGCTTGAACCAACCCCATACCAGCCAGGGAACATGACGCGACTTTGCGACCATGAGAATACCCAAGGAATAGCCCGCAAACCACCGATTTCAGTAATCGTTTTACGAGCAGCTGGACGAGAACCAATGTTAAAGCTTGAAATAGCCTTGATTGGACTTGACTCGAAGAAATAATCATAGAAATGATCATTACCAAAGACCAAATCACGGTAGATATCGTAACTACGGTCCACTACTTGGTCCATAATGGCTTCATATCGATTTGAGGTATTGGTATCGCTCTTCTTCTGCGTAATCATACGGTTAATGGCTGCAGATACTAGCATTTCAAGGTTATAGTAGGCAGCATCTTTGTTACCGTATTTATTGCCAATTACTTCACCCTGCTCCGTCAAGCGGATACGATCCTTGATAGACTTGAGCGGTTGGGAGGTGATGGCTTCATAAGTTGGTCCACCACCACGACCAACAGTCCCACCACGGCCATGGAAGAAGGTAACCTTAACACCAAATTCATCTCCAATAGCAGTCAATTGTTGTTGAGCCTTGTAGAGGGTCCAACATGATGATAGGTAGCCACCATCTTTATTACTATCAGAGTAACCAAGCATGATTTCTTGGTAGTTATTGCGAGAAGCAATCCATTTCTTAGCAAGAGGAAGAGAAAGGTATTCTCTCATAATTTCTTCTGAGTGATCCAAGTCCTCTATTGTTTCAAAGAGAGGAACGATTTGAACACGGGCTCTTTCTTTATCAACTAACCCTACTTCTTTTAGTAAGATAGCCAATTCCAGCATGTCTGATACGCTAGTTGCATGTGAAATAATGGTTTGACGAATAACATCATCACCCAACTTATCTTTCAACTTACGAGCAGCCTTAAAGATTGCTAATTCTTTTTCAAGTAACTCTGATTTTTCAACATGAGTGGCAGAAAGAATACGTGGATCTTCTTCTAATTCTTTCAAAAGAAGTTGGCATTTTTCTTCTTCACTGAGTTCGCTATAATGAGAATGAATTCCTGCTGATTTCAAGAGTTCAGCTACACAGGCTTCATGAACACTAGAATCTTGACGCATGTCAATAGATGCCAAATAGAAACCAAAAATTTCAACTGCCTGAATTAACTCAACAAAATCACCAGAAATCAGTGCTTCACCCTTATTTTCCAAGAGGGAATCACGAATAGTAATTAAATCCTTATAAAAATCATTGGCCGTTTCATAGCGAGCCCCAACTTCCTTATCCTCAATCAGATAGGTTTTTGTTGCTTGGATTTTTGATTGAATATCAAACAAGGCACGGCGGTAAAGCTCTTTTTCACGGTAAATAGAGTTATCCTTAGATTGACGAGCCATTTCTCTGACTTGCTTGCTGACATTGACAATACTAGTTGAGAGAGAGAATTCACGATAAAGTTGGTAAATCTTTTCATCATAGTAGTTCATGATGACTTCACACTGAGTCATAGCAGATTGTTTCAAGGTATCTGCTGTAACAAAAGGATTCCCATCACGGTCTCCACCAATCCACATTCCCATGGTAATTGGTTTAGGATGTTTCAACTCCAAGCCGTGTTTTTTAGCCAGACGCTTGTACTCAGCAGTCAAATGAGGAACAGCTTTCAGGAATGAACTATTGTAGTATTCCATAACATTCGTAATTTCATTGGTTACTTTCAATTTCTTTTCACGAATCATATCTGTCTGCATGATAATCTCAATGTAACGACGGAGATCATTATGCCATTTTTCCTTATTAATCAAGCCTAATTTCACATCACGATACTTACGCAAGAGGGTATGGATATGGTTTGTCAAATCCAACATACTCTTACGTTGCACTTGTGTTGGATGGGCTGTCAAAACAGGGACAACATTCAAGTGTTCAAGAATTTCAACCGCATTTTCTTTTTCAGCAACCATTTTGATCGTTGCTGATAATTTTCCAAGATAATCTTGATCAATATTATTTTGGTGGTTGATTTCATAAGCCAAATCCACGTCTTCTGAAATATTAATCAAGAGAGGCAAAATTGAGAAATAGCGTGAAATATAAGCCATTTCATCATTCGACAGACTAGTAACCAATTGGTTCAAGCCTTGATAATCTTCTTGAGTTGACAATTCTTTCAACTGCATGATTTTTTCAAAAGTCTCTGGGGCAAGCATATTTTTAGTGATATCTTCTAACAATTCTGTTAAAATCAATACTTCTTCTTGCACGACAGCTTTATTACTATAGTTTTCTAATTTTTGAAGTGACATAGTTAATCCTTTCCACTATCAGCTCTACATATAGTTTGAGGAGTGAGCTTCTAACTCCTCATACAATTGAGCACGCTTTTCACTTGCATCAATATTTAAGACAAAGGCGATGGCTACAGACAAGACCAGAAGACTATTCCCTCCTTGCGATAAGAAAGGAAAGGTTACTCCTGTCGAAGGAATAATACCAGAAATTCCACCGATATTGACAAACACCTGGATCAACATCATCCCCCCAACCCCAATCGCCATCATGGAATTAAAGGGATTCTTAGCACGAATTCCTACTAGGATGATTCGTAAAATCAGGAAAAAGACAAGGGCTAAAATCAAGCTGGCTCCCACAAATCCAAACTCTTCAATGACAATTGAAAATACAAAGTCTGTATGAGCCTCTGGTAAATAACCACGTTTTTCGATTGAATTTCCTAATCCTAGACCAAACCAACCACCATTTACCATGGCAAAGTAGGAATTTGCAAGTTGGTGGCCTGCTCCTGCCAAATCAGCAAAGGGATTAAAGTAGGCACTGAAACGCTTAGCAACGTAACCAAATACTGGAATTTTTGAAAACTTATCAACCCCAATCATAGAAATAGCTGATAAGGATAGGGCTGAAACTCCTACCAATACACCGATAAAGGCTATAAACCAACGATGAGCAATCCCACTAACTGTATACATAATCAAGGCGACCAGAGCTAGGATAGTCGCATTCCCCAAATCTGGGAAAATAGCCAAACTTCCTATCATTACCAAGAGGACAAAACGCCAATCATTAAAAGCTCGAGGAATCCATTGATTTTGAGTTAAAACTTGAAAATCGTAAATACCAATTTCATCCTGTTGTTTTGAAAAACGTTGGGCCAAGTACCAGACGATGATAATCTTCAAATACTCCGCTGGTTGAATGGTCAAAGGTCCTACTGAAATCCAACCATAGGCTCCATTGACTGGCGTACCAATTAAGCGAGCTAGAGCTAAGAGAATCAGCTCAACAAACATAACAATAAATAAGAGACGTTCTTTTCTTAAAAAATTCAGTTTCAGCTTATATATCAAGGCAATCAATATTAAACTAAATATCCAAAACATTCCCTGACTTCGAACCAATTGGAGGGCACTTTTACCTTCTTCGATAAGAATGGCACTGGTTGTAGAATAAACTACAATCAAGCCCAAAATTGATAAAAGTAAGTAAGGAACTAGAATAGAATAGTTTAATAGGTGCCTCTTACTAATCTTCATAGTATCACCAATCTAATGAGAACAAAAGAAATTATTCCCAAATTCCGTTTATTTTCTAGTTTTGATTGCTATTATACCATTTTTTCCGAAAGAAAAAAACTCTTACCCTTAAGATAGAAGATTTTCTCATAAGAAAAAGAGCACTTGGCTCTTTTCTGTTTTATTCTTTTGAAGAACTGCTTGAGCTTGAATCTCCACCACCGATGTATTGAGTAAAGATATTTTGGAAGGCTTGGTCTTTAACCTTGATGTTGGCTGCCTGCAATTCTTTTCCGATAATGCTTTGAACAAATGATGCGTCATTTTGTTTTTGAGTCAAGATAACAGTTTTTAATTTTTCTTTGTAATCGTCAATATTAGATGATTTTTCTGTTTTCTTAATCAGTTTAACAATGTAATATTGACTGCTGTAGGCTTGTGTTCCAGTAACGCTAATCACATCAGAAACACCGTTTACATCTAAAGCAAAAGCTGCTTTCTTAACTTGATCTGGTACTTCTGTTGAAGCAGAATCAAAAGTGATTTCTCCACCATTCGCTTTAGTTTTCTCATCTGTTGAATTATCTTTGGCTAATTGAGCAAAGTCTGCATCACTAGCTTTAGCTTTTTCAAGAATTTCTTTAGCTTTGTCTTCATTGTCCAAACGGATAATTTGAGCAGTCACATCAGGAGTGTATTCGTCAAAAGCCTTCTTGTAAGCATCATCTGTCAATTCAGCTTCTGCTGCTTTCTTAACTGCCAACTCAACCAATTTACTTGTACGAATTTGAGCTTTACGTGTTTCAAGAGTCATTCCTGCTTGTGACAAGACACGTTGGTAGTTCTCACCATATTGTTTCTCTTCTTCGGCAATAGTATCGTTGACTTCTTTGTCATCTACTTCTGAACCGTATTGTTTCTCAAATACTTTTTGGATGGTCAAGTTCAACAACACTTGTTGGGCTGAAGGATTGCTTTTCACTTGCTCATAAAATTGATGTTCTGTGATGACATCCCCTTTCATGCTGATAAGGTCTGCCCCTTCTGAACCTTTCGAACAAGCTGCTAAAGTTGCTACTGATAATAGTGTAATGGCACCTGCCAATAGTTTTTTCTTCATGTCTACTCCTTTGAGATAAGTGTTACCCTATCTATTTTACTATATTTTCTTAAATTTTTCTGAAAATCATTCGCTGTCAGTCAATTGAACATCTGCTACATTTTTACGAAGCATGAGGATGCCGTCACCCAGAGGTACTAATGTTGCGGTGAGGCCTGGATTGTCTAAGGTTGCATCAAATAGTCTTTGAAGTCCTCTGTAAATAGTTCGCTGGCCACGACGGACTTCCATAATATCCTTGGCAACATCACCACCTTGGAAAATATCATCCAAGACAACCACACCTCCAACGTCCAAATGTTTGAAGATTTCTGGCAGAAAGACGATGTATTTAGACTTAGCAGAATCCATAAAGACGAAATCATAGGACTCTGTCAAGGTTGATAAGACATCTACCGCATCTCCTTCTAGGAGTGTGATTTGCTTACGACTGTCAAACTGGGTAAAATTTTCCTTGGCAAAACCAATCATTTCTGGATTGCGGTCAATGGTTGTAATCTTGGCCTTTGGAGCATGTTCCGCCATCAAGAGGGCTGAAAAACCGATAGCCGTCCCAATTTCCAGAATGTTTTTAGGTTGTATGGTTTCCATGAGAAAACGGAAATAAGCAACCGTTTCATGGGGAATAATGGGAATATTTTCCTTGCGGGCAAAGTCTTCCAATTCTTTCAAAGATCCTGTGACCTGCTTTTGGCGCTGACGCATCAAGTCTACAATTTCTTCCTTGACGACAGGGCGACGCATGTTATGGTTGGCATTTTTACTATATGATTCAACCATCTTATGCCATTCCCAATTTTTCAACAAGTGCTTCAAACTCATTTAAACGACGTTCAAAGACTGCAAAGGCATCGTTGAGGTAGTCTTCCTTCTCCATATCAACTCCAGCTTTTCTCATGACATTAAGTGGATAGTCAGACTTACCTGCCTTGAGATAGTCGATATAGCGGTCACGGTCTTCTTGATTACCATGGACAATCTTTTCAGCCAAGGCTGAGGCTGCTGCAAAGCCAGTTGAATATTGGTATACATAGTAGTTATAGTAGAAGTGTGGAATGCGAGCCCACTCGTATTGGATTTCAGGATTGTCTTCCTTACTCAAACCATAATACTCTTGGTTCAAGTCTGCGTAGAGTTTATTTAGGAAATCACTTGTCAAGACTTCTCCATTTTGGTCCGCTTGGTGGATAGCGTGTTCAAACTCAGCAAATTGAGTTTGACGGAAAACTGTCCCACGGAAACCATCTAGGAAGTTATTGAGAATAGCAAAGCGCGTTGCATCATCTTCCACTTCTTCCAATAATTTCTCCGTCAAGATATTTTCATTGGTAGTTGATGCAATCTCAGCCAAGAAGATAGAATAATCTCCGTAAACATAAGGCTGCGTTTCACGAGTATAGCTTGAATGCATACTATGACCTGTTTCATGAACAAGAGTAAAGAGATTGTCTAGATTGTCCTGCCAGTTAAGAAGCATAAAGGCATTTGTATCGTAAGAACCACCAGAGTAAGCCCCTGAACGCTTGCCTTGATTTTCGTAAACATCAATCCAACGCTCACTGAAGGCACGTTTAACACGGCTCAAGTAATCCTCACCCAAGACTGCCAAGGCATCTTCTGCCTTTTTCAAGGCTTCTTGGTAAGTAAAACTGTATTCAACAGATGAAAGTGGTGTGTAGACATCGTACATCTTGAGGTCTGAAATCCCCAAGATTTTTGAACGAAGCTCAAGGTAACGATGCAAGAGTGGCAAGTGCTTGCGAACTGCTGCTACCAAATTGTCATAAACACTCTCTGGAACAAAATTCGCTGCTAGGGCTGCATGACGAGCACTCTTGTAGTGACGAACCTTAGCACGGTAGTTTTGCACCTTAACATTGGTTTGCAAGGTTTTGGCATAGGTATGTTGGAATTGTTCGTAAGTCGCATAAAGGGCTTGATAGGCACCACGGCGTACCTCACGATTTTTAGACTCCATCAAGCGTGTGTAAGTCCCATGAGATAGCTGAACTTCCTTACCATCATCGTCGAGGACATAAGGGAACACAATATCCGCATTGTCCAAGATAGCAAAGGTTTCACTTGCAGAACCAAAAATTTCTCCAGCTCCAGCTAATAATTCTTCTTCACGTTGTGAAAGAACGTGATCCTTGTCTTGTAAAAGCTTGTCAAAATAGTGTTGATAAACCTGCAACTTTGGTTGAACTTCTAAAAAGTTAGCATACTGCTTTTCACTAATTTCCATAAATTCAGGTTCATAGAATGAAAAGGCTTGGTCTAGCTGGCTATAGAGAGTCATGGCCTTGGCATAGTACTCTTGATACTTGGCTTCACGAGTGTCTTGGTCATTCTTCATATGAGCATAAACGTAAAGCTTCTCAATTTGGCGTTCCATCTCAAGAGAAAATTCAGTAATTTCGAGTAGGCTATCCGCACTATCCAGGAGATGGCCTTCATACTGGGCTACTGTCTCCAATTGTTCTGTTAACTCTTTTAAGGCTTCTTCCCAAGCCTGGTCAGTTGGGTAGATCGTTGATAGATCCCATGTATCTTTTTCATTTATTTCATGTCTTTGTAATACCATTAGATTCCTCCATCCTTTCTATTCTACCATATTTTTCAAGAAATATTGCTGATAAAAGGCTGGTGGATAGAGCTTTTGCCAATCATTTTGAGGATTTTTTTGGTAATAGGTTTGAAAATACTGATAATAGCGAGTCAAATCTTGCTCAATTTGGCAAAAATCACCTACTAGTGGTCGAATTTGTGGATACCATTCTTTTAGTTCATAAGTCAGGAGATTTTCTCCCTTCTGATAGGCTTCTGCTTGTGCTTTCATCCAAATGGGATTTTGATAAAACAGTTGTTGCCGGATATAGCGACAGATGTCCTTATCTTGAGAAACTGTAAAATGCGATATTTTTTGTTTCTTATAGGGAAAACGTACTATCTCCAGTAGACTACCGTGACCATAGGGAAATTCCTTAATCTGATAATGGAGTTTACCTCGAAGATCTTGGTGAATCAGGTATTTGAGTCTTAAAACTTGTTTTTCACTGTCTAATTCCCAAACATAAAAACCCATATTTTGACTGAAATAAAGAAAACCTTCTTGCAGACGGGTCAAACGCTCCTTGAGCCAAAGTTTTTCCCCCAGCAACCATAGTACTTGGTAACCCTGACTACGATAGCCCTCACTGCGCTCTTTAAGAAGTTTTTGTGGTAAGGGGCTACACTGAACCTCTAAAGCTAGATTGCCATTTACAAATACATCCGCAATCTGTTTAAGCTCTGGAAGCGGGTATTCTAATTGCACCTCTGCATCTCTTTTCAACCAGTGATAAAGTGATTTTTTATTTTCTAGGTGTTCTGGACTTTCATTTTCAGAGGAAAAATCACAGTCTTTTAAGGTTTTGTGGGCAAAATGGGTCCGGACACTTGGTCCTTGACGCAAACGGAGCTGACCTCCACAAGCTGGGCAGGTGTATGCCTGCTTCTCAAGTTTATCCTCTAACACATTTACCAATTCTCCCCTAGCATCTCTCGCAACAAACATGATTTCCCTCCTTTTCTATATTATTCGAAAAAAAGATCAGGAAAATTCCTAATCTTCATGTGTGTTTACTTGATTTTCTTAGCTAGCATGGTCGCAAAGCGTAGTTGAATACGATTGCCATTTTCGTCACGACGGTGCAAATGGCCTGGATTTTCATTGTACTTAACCAATTCCCAGTCCTTGTAATAGTCTGCCAATTCCCCTTCTTTAAAGGTGAATGGGAAGTTAACCGAGCAAGGATAATCCTTCGTGTCCATGGCACAGACGATAAGGTTGTAGCCACCGACCGCGGTTTTCTCCTGCATATTTTTGATAATTGCAGGAATGCGGTCTGCTTGCAAAAACATCAAAACAACTGTTGAAACGATAAAATCATATTCTTGTCCAATGCTGGCAGAATTGATATCGTAGAGACCAACATGCATATCCAGGTCTTCCTGCTCCACAATGCTTTGCAAGATTTCAAGGGCCAATTCATTTTGATCCACAGCTGTCACATCAAAACCTTGCTGGGCTAGAAAGAGTGCATTACGGCCTTGACCACAGCCCAAATCCAAGGCTTTCCCTGGTTTTACTGTCTGCATAGCCTCTAGAACCTCTGAATGAACCGGATTGGTATTGTATTTTTTAGGGAAATAATCCTCAGGTTTACAATAAAATTCTAAATACCATTCTACATCGTCTGTCACAGCCTCCACTCGGTGCCAGGCTTGAGGTTGCGCCATTGGATTGTCTGCTCCCGCTTCAAAGAGGTGTTCAGCTAGAACTTCCCCTTCTTCGGTCAACTCAATAAACTTGAGAGTTCCTTTTAGAACAGTAATCTTGCCCCAAGTCCCAACCTTGGTATTGTGTTTCTGCTGAACAGCCTCTGGCATGGTTTCTTTAGTCCACAAAGGCATGCGTTTATAGGCAACTAGTTTTTCCATTTTCATTCCTCTTTTTATCGTTGGTTGACTGCTTTCATCACACGCGCAATATCGCGATTCTGCTCACGTCGTTTGATAGACTCACGTTTATCATAGTCATGCTTTCCTTTGGCAAGTCCTAAAAGAAGCTTGGCATAGCCATCTTTGATATAGACTTTAAGGGGAACCAGTGTCATTCCTGGTCCTTTAGTCTCATGTTCCAATTTTTGAATTTGCTTCTTATGGAGCAGGAGTTTACGACGACGTTCTGGTTCTTGGTTCCAGATATTGCCCTCTTCGTAAGGGGCGATATGAACATTGCTCAACCAGACTTCTCCATTTTTTACTTGGGCAAAGCCATCCTTGAGATTGATTCGAGCTGCTCGTACACTCTTGATTTCAGTTCCAGTCAGGACCATCCCTGCCTCTAGCGTATCTACGATTGTATAGTCGTGACGCGCCTTTTTATTTTGTGCGACGACCTTTCCCTCGCCCTTTGCCATGCTTGGCTCCTTTCTTAGCTACTTCTTTATAAAAAGGTTTCTTTCCTTTTTTCTTCTTATCTTTCTGTGAATGCTTGCGCTTATCATTTGAGCGTCCTGATTTTCTCTTGTCTTCCTTCTTATCTGAACGACGACTGGAACCACGCCCTCTGTCACTACGATTAGACTGTTTCAAGCCTTTTTCAATCACATCAAACTCACTTGGAATATAAGAGAAGTCGATTTCACCAGTCATCTTATCCGCTCTTTCAACTCGAATGCGAATCTGTTGTCCTACACGGAATGTTATACCTGATTTCTCCCCACGCAGGGTCAAATCACGCTCATTGAAATGATAAAATTCAGGTAGATTAGTGATGTGAATCAAGCCTTCAACTGTGTTTGGCAATTCGACAAAGAGACCAAACTTGACAATACTTGATACAACAGCATCGTACTCGTCACCCACGTATTCTTCCATATACTCAGCCTTTTTCATGGCTTCGACTTCACGCTCGGCCTCGATAGCACGACGCTCACGATTGGAAGACTGGGTCGCAATCTCTGGAATCACTTGCTCAAAATGCTCTGCTATTTCCTTAGAAGAGCCGTAATCACGAATCATACGGTGAACAAGAAGGTCAGGATAACGACGAATCGGACTGGTAAAGTGAGTATAGTAATCTGCTGCTAATCCATAGTGGCCGTGATTGTGTTCCGAATAGCGAGCCTGCTGCATAGAGCGCAGAAGCATCATGGACAATACATCTGCATAAGGTTCTCCCTCAACAGCACGCATGATGTCTTGGAGGGCCTCCTGGCTAATCTCACTGGCAGTCCCATAAATGCGCAAGCCAAAACTCGAAGCATAATCAATAAACTTCTGAACCTTTTCAGCCTTAGGCTCCTCGTGAATTCGATAGATAAAAGGCAAATCCAGCTTGCTAAAATGCTCGGCAACTGTTTCATTAGCCATCAACATAAAGGACTCAATCATGCGCTCGGCAACACCACGCTGACGAAGAACGATATCAACAGGCTTACCCTGTTTATCCACTAAAATCTTAGCTTCATTGGTATCGAAATTGAGGGCACCACGCTTCACACGCATATTTTCTAGAGTTTCATGGAGCTTAGCCATAAGTTCAATACTTGGAACAATTTTCTGATATTCTTGTCTCTTTTCCTTGTCTCCAGCTAGGATATCATTGACATCACTATAGGTCATACGGAAACTTGTCTTGATAACCGTTTGGGTAATAGTGTAATTAACCACACGACCATGTTTATCAATCTCCATAATGGCAGACTGGGTCAGGCGGTCAACTTGAGGATTGAGAGAGCAAATTCCATTAGACAGTCGTTCTGGAAGCATTGGAACCACTCGGTCTGTTACATAGACTGAAGTCGCGCGGTTAAGGGCTTCCTTATCAAGGGCAGAACCCTCGGTCACATAGTAGGAAACATCTGCGATGTGAACTCCAAGCTCCAGATTTCCATTTTTCAAGGCTTTGATATGCACCGCATCGTCCAAGTCCTTGGCGTCCGCACCGTCAATGGTAAAAGTAATCTCATCTCTCAAGTCCAGACGACCTTCCATATCCTTTTGAGATGGAGCATCAGGCACACTTTCTGCTTCCTTGACAACAGCTTCTGGAAACTCGGATACAATATCCATAGACTCCAAAACCTCAAGAACATCAATTCCGACATCCGTTGAATACCCCACCACATCGAGGACACTAGCGACAAAGAAATCATGTTTCTTGCTTGGGTATTTATCGATAAAGACCTTGAGAACTTCGGTTCCCTCAAGTTTAAGGGCTGGTTTTTTTACATAAATCGGTTGACTGATTTTCTGATTTTTTGAACGGATGTAACCCGCATACTTAGGTTTTTCTTGATCTAGAACGATTTGACCAACAACGGTTGTCAAACTGTGTTCTAAGACATCAATAATTTTTGCTTCTGCTGCTGTTCCCTTATTGCGGTCAGCGACTTTCTTAATCACTACCTCGACGGTATCACCATCAATAGCATAGTTGACATCGTTTTTTCCTACAAAAAGGTCGTCCTCCTCACCTTCCAGACTGACAAAGCCAAAGCCATTTTTATGGGCATGAAAAATCCCCTTGAGGGTAATCTCATGTTTTTTCTTGGCTTCCAAGGTCAGACTGCCATCTTCTTCAAAGCGAATCTGGTGCTTTCTTTCCATTAAGGACAAGGTTTTAATCAACTCACGAAAATCCTTGGAACCGTCTTTTCCCAAAGCCTGAGCTAAGTCATTGACAGTTACCTTTCCCTTGTCTTGTAAATATTCTTTTATTCTATCTTTCATATTTTCTTTCTAGATTTTTTATTTTCTTTTACTGTAAAACCTTCTTACACATCCTTTAAAAATAAAAAGAGGCAAAGACCTAGTCCTGCCCATTATTTTCTTATCTACTTGATAATACCGTCAATGCTAAGGCAATGGCTAGCCAGAAAAAGACTAAAATCCCTGTCAAACGCTGCATTACAGCTTCAAAACCGCGTGCTTTACTGCGTTCAAACAAATCACCTGAGCTGGCATCAAATACATTGCTGGATTGGTTTTTGGTTGGTTGCATGAAAATCGCAATCACAATCACAACAGATAATACTAATAAAATGGTTAATAATAGGTTATACATATCAAACTCCTTAAAATCCCTATTATTTTACCATAAAATCTACTTAGATTCAAGATGTAGGGTTACTTTTCTTTCCTTGGGACAATACTTTAAAACCTCAATCTTGTCTGGATGGGTTTTTGAATTTTTACTAGTTAGGTAATTGATACTGCCACAAGAGGAGCATTTGAGATTAATTTTTACTCGCACTAGATTTCCTTTACTTTTAATAATGTTCGAAATTGAAGAAGGTTAAAGAGACAACTAAAGGCAACACAAAGGCTTGTCGCATAAAAGACTGCATGGTAGCCAAATTGACCTGCTACTGCAGAACCTGCCATGGGACCAACGACACCGCCCAGATAAAAGAATACCTGATTAAAGGCAAAGACCCTCGAAATACCAGCTTTGGTCGTCATCTTGCTGAGAAGGGCATTAACTCCGGGAATCAAGGCACCGGTTCCCAATCCAAAGAGGAAACGATAGAGGCCTAGTTGAAAGGGGCTAGAAGCATTGGCACAGAGAAGATAGATGATGACTGAATAAAACTGGGCTACAACCAAGAGACGATGGTTGCCCACCTTGTCACCTAGCTTTCCCATGACTCCTGCACTCATCATGCTGGAAAAGCCCATACTGGACACAATCAAACCAGATACAAAGAGAAGATTCTCTGTCTGGCCTAAGTCGCGCACATACAAAGCTAAGATAGGGCCGATTGATTGGGCTGAAAATTGGATGACAAAACTAGTCAGAAAGAGGTTGACCAAGAGATAGGGATATTTAACTGATGTAAATAATTCCTTTGTTGGGATGGCCTTTTCCTTGGCTACTGGTTGAAAATCTTCCTTGATAAAGCAAATAGTCAAAACAGCAGCTAAAAACAGAAAACTACCAACCAGTAAGAAAACAGTACGAATACCAAATAATTCTGCGATAAAGCCACCAATAAAGGGACCAGTTAGAGTACCTGCAACTACGCCAGTAGACAAAGTACCTAAGGCAGTTCCTGATTTCTCCTTGGGAACCTGACTGGCTATCAAGGCCGTTGAATTGGGAACAAAACCCGCAAATACACCATTCAGTAAACGAAGAAAGATTAGCCAATAAATATTTGGCACAAAAGCCAATCCCCCCATAGTGATAGTCATGGCCAGACCAGCACGAATCATCATGGGTTTTCGACCGTATTTATCAGCAAGGATACCCCAGATAGGAGAGAAAAGTGCTGCAGAAATGGCAGAGACAGAAATAGCTAAACCTGCATAAAAAGCGACTTGCTCACTCCCTACACCTAGATTTTCCACAAAGATGGGCATAAAAGGCACAACTAAGGAAATACTGGCTCCTGTCAGAAAATTACCAAACCAGGCAATACGCAGATTATCCTTCCAGTTAATCTCTGTCATCTTCACTACCTCCCTCAAGCAGGGAGAACACCTGAGTAAGAAGCTGGTCCTGATTTCCATTGTTGTTTAAAACATGGCTGGCCAAATCTTTCTTTTTCTCTAAAGGCCACTGGGCTGCCAGACGAAACTCAGCTTCATCTTTGGACAACTGGTCCCTTTTCATTAAGCGTTCTACTTGGACATCTCGGTCCACGTATACCAACCAAGTCTCATCAAACCAAGAGACGTAGTCCTGCTCAAAAAGTAGGGGAATATCCATGAAGAAAATCTCTTCTGTCTGAGCCAATTGGTCTCTTAATGTAGCTAGTTCCTCACGGATAATCTCTCCTTGAGTTATCCTAGACCATTCCCGTTCCTCAGGATTTGAAAAGATAAGACTAGCTAGGAGAGGGCGATTGAGTTCTCCGTTTTTTAGAATTATTTCTTGGCCAAAGTGCTGGACTAGAGCCTCAAACAGACGACCACCAGGTCTCTGTAGTTGGTGGACAACCGCGTCGGCATCCACCACTTGAAAGCCTTGCTTTCTTAGAAAATTTGTCACGGTTGACTTACCAGAGGCAATTCCTCCTGTGATTCCAATGATTTTTCCCATCAGTCCCTCCTTTGACAGTTTGGACAAAAGTGGGTTCCACGTCCACCTAGTTGGATTTTCTCAATGATGGTACCACAGCGTACACATTCTTGACCAGCCTTGTCATAGACCTGATGAAAATCCTGCATGGTTCCATCTTCCCCAAAGGCATTGGTATAGGTCCGAATGGTGGAACCACCTTTTTCAACAGCCTGTCCCAATACAGCAATGGTCTGGTCATGAATGGCAGTCGCTTCTTCTGCTGTCAAAGTCTGGGAAGGTCTAGCTGGATGAACCTGAGCACGCCAGAGAACCTCATCCACATAGATATTGCCAAGTCCAGCTACCAAAGTCTGGTCTAAAAGATGGGATTTGATAGGCTTTTTAGACTTAACTAGAGCAGTTTGAAAGACCTGCACATCAAAGTCTTGTTCGCTTGGTTCAGGACCTAATTTTTTAGAAATAAAGTAGGCGTCTAAAAGGTCTGGAGCCAAGAGTTCCATAGTACCAAACTTGCGAACATCCTCATAAACAAGGGTTCCACCATCCTCAAACTTAAAGAGAACATGAGCATGCTTGCGTTCAGGAACCTGGTCCGGATAGTAAAAATACTTGCCCTCCATGCGCAAATGGGAAATCAAGACCTTGTCTGTCAGGTAGAAAAGCAAATATTTACCACGACGTCCCATTGACTCAACAACTTGACCAGGCACTTCCTTTCTAAACTCGTCCAAATCCGTCTTAATCATCTTGGGATAACGAATTTCTACACTCGAAATCTTCTTACCCAAAATCAATTTTTCTAGGCCACGACGAACCGTTTCAACCTCAGGTAATTCAGGCATAAGTCCTCCTTCTGTAAAAACAAGAAGCAGGCATGAGCCCACCTCTACTTAGTATTCTTTTTCATTATAGCCAAAGTCAGCCAAATCTAGCTTTTTATCACGCCAGTTTTTCTTGACCTTTACCCAGGTTTCTAGGAAGACCTTGTCTCCTAGCATAAGTTCAATATCACGACGGGCCATGCTACCGATTTTCTTAAGCATAGCACCACCTTTACCGAGGATAATCCCTTTTTGGCTATCGCGCTCGACCATGATGGTTGCACGGATGTGAACCTTGTCTGTTTCTTCGTCTCGCTTCATAGAATCCACAACTACTGCGACAGAGTGCGGAATCTCTTCACGAGTTAGGTGTAAGACTTTCTCGCGAACCATTTCTGAAACCAAGAAACGCTCTGGATGGTCTGTGATTTGATCAGACGGGAAATATTGGAAACCTTCATCTAGATTTTCACTCAAAATATCCACTAGACGAGAGACGTTATTTCCTTGAAGAGCTGAGATTGGTACAATTTCCTTAAAGTCCATCTGATTTCGGAAATCATCAATCTGAGACAAAAGCTGGTCTGGGTGAACCTTATCGATCTTATTCACCACCAAAATCACAGGAACCTTGGCAGCCTTAAGACGCTCGATAATCATATCGTCCCCCTTACCACGCGCTTCATCCGCAGGTACCATGAAAAGAACAGTATCCACTTCACGAAGGGTGCTATAGGCAGATTCAACCATGAAATCTCCGAGAGCTGTTTTAGGTTTGTGAATCCCTGGTGTGTCGATAAAGACGATTTGTTCCTTATCAGTCGTGTAAATTCCCATGATTTTGTTGCGCGTTGTCTGCGCCTTGTCACTCATGATAGCAATCTTTTGCCCCATGACATGATTTAAAAAAGTTGACTTCCCAACATTGGGACGTCCTAAAATGGCTACAAAGCCTGATTTAAAAGTCATAATTTCCTCTTACTGTTTAAAATAATAAATCCCAGATTCGTGGGAGAAAAATCAATGCGCCTGTTAAGGCTGCGAAAAGAGAGACCACTAATACCGCGCCAGCCGCCATATCCTTGGCATTTTTAGCCAGCATGGAAAAGTGATAGTGACTGGCCAAATCCACCACATTTTCAATAGCAGAATTGATAATTTCAAAAGCTACTACCAAGAAAATGCTCAATAGGAGAAAGAGCCATTCGATTCGTGACACCTGAAAAACAAAACCTGCAAGAATGACTACAAGAGCCGTTACTGCATGTTTTCGCATATTGCGTTCTTCCTTGATAGCAGTAAAAATTCCTGTGAGAGCAAATTCTAAACTGGATATCAGGTCACGATTTTTCCATTTTCGTTTATTGTCTTGTGAGTCCATAGGCTGTCAAAATTTCTTCTTGTAAACCGAACATCTCCGCTTCTTCTTCCGGAGTATAGTGATCATAGCCGTTGATATGTAAAAAGCCGTGTACTGCCAAGAAGCCCATCTCACGTTCAAAGCTGTGACCGTATTCCTCGGCCTGCTCATGTGCCTTATCGATAGAGATGAACAATTCCCCAATATAGGCATCAAACTCAGACATCATCTCTGCCAATTCTGGATTTTCAAGTAAATCCTCTTCGTCAAAGGCAATTTCCAATTCTGGTTTATACTCAAGGCTGATAACATCTGTCGGACGGTCTGTGTCACGGTACTCCAGATTGAGTTCATGACTACGCTCATTAGTCACAAAAGTGACTGCCATTTCCTTGTCTTCTTTTCCTAATTTTTGGGCTGCAAACTCCAAAATTTCTTGGGTTTGTTGCAACATTTCTTTTGAAACTTGACCAGTTTCATCTACCATTTCAATATACATGTGCTTCTCGTTTCTCTTTACTTGGCTTTATTATACCACATTTCCATGATTTTATTCTACCTTTTTGATATAATACTATGGAATACAATCACAAGGAGAGAACGATGTCATTTGACGGATTTTTTTTACACCACATGGTTGAGGAATTGCGAAGAGAGTTAGTGAATGGTCGCATTCAGAAAATCAATCAGCCTTTTGAACAAGAGTTGGTCTTGCAAATCCGTAGCAATCGCCAAAGTCATCGCCTACTCCTCTCTGCCCATCCAGTTTTTGGACGCATTCAGCTGACCCAAACGACTTTTGAAAATCCAGCCCAACCTTCCACCTTTATCATGGTTTTAAGAAAATATTTGCAGGGTGCCCTGATTGAATCGATTGAGCAAGTGGAAAATGACCGCATTGTGGAAATGACAGTTTCCAATAAAAACGAGATTGGGGACCATATTCAGGCTACCTTGATTATCGAAATCATGGGGAAACACAGTAATATTCTACTGGTTGATAAAAGTAGCCACAAAATCCTCGAAGTCATCAAACATGTTGGCTTTTCACAAAATAGCTACCGTACCTTGCTTCCTGGATCTACCTACATCGCTCCGCCAAGTACGGAATCTCTCAATCCTTTCACGATCAAGGATGAAAAGCTCTTTGAAATCCTACAAACTCAGGAAACGAGAGCTAAAAATCTTCAAAGCCTCTTCCAAGGTCTGGGACGCGATACGGCAAATGAATTGGAAAGGATACTGGTTAGTGATAAACTATCTACTTTCCGTAACTTTTTCAATCAAGAAACCAAGCCATGCTTGACTGAGACTTCCTTCAGCCCAGTTCCTTTTGCAAATCAGGTGGGAGAGCCTTTTACCAGTCTTTCTGATTTGTTGGACACCTACTATAAGGATAAGGCTGAGCGAGACCGTGTCAAACAGCAAGCCAGTGAACTCATTCGTCGTGTTGAAAATGAACTTCAGAAAAACCGCCACAAACTCAAAAAACAGGAAAAAGAGTTACTAGCGACAGACAATGCTGAAGAATTTCGTCAAAAAGGAGAATTGCTGACAACCTTCCTCCACCAAGTGCCTAACGACCAAGATCAGGTTATCCTAGACAACTACTACACCAACCAACCTATCACGATTGCGCTTGATAAGGCTCTGACTCCCAACCAGAATGCCCAACGCTATTTCAAACGCTATCAGAAATTAAAAGAAGCTGTCAAATACTTGACTGATCTGATTGAAGAAACCAAGGCAACCATTCTCTATCTGGAAAGTGTGGAGACCGTCCTCAACCAAGCTGGACTAGAAGAAATCGCTGAAATCCGTGAAGAATTGATTCAAACTGGCTTTATCCGCAGAAGACAACGGGAGAAAATCCAGAAGCGCAAAAAACCAGAACAATATCTAGCAAGCGATGGCAAAACCATCATCTATGTCGGCCGCAATAACTTGCAAAATGAGGAGCTAACCTTTAAAATGGCACGCAAGGAGGAACTTTGGTTCCATGCTAAGGATATCCCTGGAAGCCACGTTGTCATCTCAGGAAATCTTGACCCATCTGATGAAGTCAAGACAGACGCTGCAGAACTTGCAGCCTACTTCTCTCAAGGTCGCCTGTCAAATCTGGTTCAGGTAGATATGATTGAAGTCAAAAAACTCAATAAACCAACTGGTGGAAAAACAGGCTTTGTCACTTATACAGGGCAAAAGACCCTCCGTGTCACACCAGACCCAGAAAAAATTGCATCTATGAAAAAATCCTGATTTTACTTGAAATCAGGATTTTTAACTTATACTCAATGAAAATCAAAGAGCAAACTAGGAAGCTAGCCGCAGGTTGCTCAAAGCACTGCTTTGAGGTTGGAGATAAGACTGACGAAGTCAGCTCAAAACACTGTTTTGAGGTTGCAGATAGAACTGACAAAGTCAGTAACCATATATAATCCAAGGCGAAGCTGACGTGGTTTGAAGAGATTTTCGAAGAGTATTACTACTCACTCAAATCATATCCAATTATAGGACTAATCTTTGCCACCTAGTTTCTCATTGATTTTCATCATCACACTAGCAATTTTTTCGCCCCAATAAGGGTCTGATGCATATTCTACATTCATACCAGACGCCTTGTTTCCAAGGAAAGTTCTACCCCTATCGATATAATTTTCCTTAATCCACTTGGTTGCACCTAAAATTCCCTTATCCACATCATCAAATGTCTTGGCAGAAAGGTAAGGAGTCGTATCATAGGCTGTAATTCCAAAGAAATTATTCTTATCTTTGGCAATCTTACTTCGTCCCCAGTCACTTTCTAAGGCACTATGGGCAAGGAGGTAAAGGGCATTGATATGGTAATGTTCTTCGGCTTCCTTAAAGGTAGCCCCCTTATTTTCCAAGAGACTATTGTCAATATTTAACAGACTAAATACCTTATCCAAGTCTTCAGCACTATAGTTTGTAGCCTCTGTTAAGTCTTTGAAAAGGAAGGGATTTTCAAGCTTAAAACCATCAAAATGCAGCCCATCTGCCGAATAATATTTCTTGCCTACTTCCATATCAGAAAGATGAGAAGCTACTGGAATACTAGCATTCTGAGCCACATAGTGATAAAAACGGTGGCCATCACTCTCATAATAAGGGATAAAGTCCTTACTAGCATCTAGTGCTTGTAAATCTTCTGTTTTCATATAGCCTGACAAACCAGAAATAGTAATAGCCAAGCGCTTGTCATCACTTTTTCTATCCTTATCTAGCCAGACGACACTACCTTGCGATATATAGGAGAGCTTTTCACCATCTGCATTATAAACATTTGCTGTGACAGGTACTACTTGATAATAAGCAGCATTTTCATTTGTAGCTTTTTCTCCAAGCCATTTACCGTCGCTTCCAAGCTGATAACCATCTACAGTCTCATTTTTCGCCATGTAGCCACCAGATTTGAAGTAGTACCAGGCTTGACTTTTAGCATCGTATAGCCATTCTTTCTCAGTCATTTTCCCATCAGATTTGAGGTAAAACCATGACTCCTTATCCCAAATCCATTCATTCACTGCCATATAGCCACCGGATTTTAGATAATAATAGTGGCCATTTTCGAAAATCCATTCTTTCTCAGCATGATTTCCATTTTCTTTGATGTAAAACCAAGATTGGTATTGTTTGTCATAAAGCCAACCTTGCTGTACTTTGGCACCACTAGCATTCACATAAGCCTGATCAATCCACTGACTTGTTAGCAAATAACCGCCAGATTTAAAATAATAGTCCTTGCCCTTAATTTGGAGCCATTCTTTCTCTGCGTGTTGTCCATCTGCTTTGATATAAAACCAAGCGTCGTATTGAGAATCATAGACCCAGTCTTCGATTACTTTGGCACCTGTTGCACCAATATAGGAAGTTCCTACCCAAGCATTTCTTTTCATCTTTCCATTTTGGTCAAGATAATAGAGGACTCCCTTGTCTTCTACCCATTCTGACTTGGCCATATAGCCACCAGATTTTAGGTAAAAATAGTCGTCACCTTGTTTCAGCCATTCATTTTCAGCATAGTTGGCATCTTCTTTTATATAAAACCAAGATTGATAGTGAGCATCAAAAACCCACTCATTGGCTGCTTGACTACCATCTGCTTTTAGGTATTGTTTTCCTTGCCAAGTACCATCGCTAGCCATTGCACTCTCTGGTCTGGCTAAGAAAAATAGCAGAGCTAAAAAAACAAATCTCAATTTCTTCATTAACTTTCTTCCTCTGTTCTTACTCATTTCATTATATCAAAATTCTCTATAATCAACATTACAAACTAATAAAAAATCAAGAACAGATAGATTGCAGTTTATCTCAGAGACTCTTTTACTTTCTTGCGTAGATCTTCTAGACTGCTAATGCCGTATTTGTCCATGGCTTTTGGCAGATTTTCGATGATATCAGGGCAGGCATAAGGATTGGTAAAGTTGGCTGTTCCAACTCCAATAGCCGATGCTCCAGCCAGATACATTTCTAGAGCAGCGTCAGCCGAATCCACTCCCCCCATTCCAATGATGGGCAGGTCTGTTGTTTGAGCTACTTGACGGATGAGTTTGAGGGCTACTGGAAAGACTGCGGGACCAGACATCCCACCTGTTCCATTTGCCAAAATTGGTTTTCTGGTTTTGAGGTCAAAGCGCATTCCAACTAAAGTATTGATCATGGTTAAGCCACTTGCCCCCGCATCTTCTGCAGCTTTAGCGACAGTAACGATATTGGTCACACTAGGGGTTAGTTTGACATAAACTGGCACATCAGAGGCTTCCACAGCTGCTTTCACCACATCATAAGCCAGATCAGGATCTTGACCAATCAAAAGTCCATGATTACAGTGATCTACGTTAGGGCAAGAAATATTGAGCTCTATGGCCTTTACATTAGTTGCCTTAGAAATACCATGAGAAACAGCTGCATACTCTTGTTTTGAAAAACCAGCCACATTGGCAATAATAGGAAGATTTGGATATTCTCTTTCCAGCCACGGTAGCTTTTCAGCCAAAACAACCTCTAAACCAGGATTTTGCAAGCCAATTGCATTTAGCATGCCAGCAGGTGTTTCTGCCACCCTTGGAGTTGGATTGCCAAAGCGTGGTTCAAGGGTTGTCGCCTTGATCATAATAGAACCCAAAAGGTCTAAATCATAGTACTTGGCATACTCTTGACCAAAACCAAAACAGCCTGATGCTGGAATAATGGGATTTTTCAAATCCAAGCCTGGGAGAGAAACTTGTAAACGATTTGTAGTCATGATTTTCTCCTTATAATACAACTGTTCCTGTGCGGAAAACAGGACCATCTTCACAGACGCGTTGGCTGACCGTCTCGCTTTCTGGTACTTTTAGGACGCAGGCATAGCAAGCCCCCATCCCACAAGCCATACGAGATTCCAAAGATAGATAGGCTCTTGGGTGATTATAAAAGGTTTGATTAATATACTTCATCATTCCAGGCGCCCCACATGAGTAAACAGCGTCAAACTGACTGTCTAAATCCTTGATGACTACAGAGACATTTCCCTTAATGCCATAAGAACCATCATCTGTCGTTACAAATACCTGCCCATATTGAGCTAATTCCGTCTCTAAAATAACAGCATCCTTATTAGCAAAACCGAGAACTGTCACTACTTTCACACCACGCGCATGCAATTCCTTAGCAACCTCAAGCAAGGGAGGAACACCAATTCCACCACCAACGAGGAGTACCTGGCTCTGCTCATCTAGGTCAGACAAGTCAAAACCATTTCCCTGTGGCCCCATCACATCAAGAGTATCTCCCTGACTTAAGGTTGAAAAAATAGCAGTCCCAGCCCCTTCAATCCGATAAATGAGATGACACTGTTTGTTTACCTTATCAATAGACGAAATTGAGATAGGACGACGCAAAAGATGGGCGTCATCAGGCACACGCAGATGTAGAAATTGGCCTGCTCGCATAGCTTCAACCATTTCTCCTTCTAGGACTAATTCAAAGATTGCTGGTGCGATTTCCTCCTGTGCTACCACCTTCATGGTTTCCAAACGAATGGCACCCAAACGTTTCTTACATGTGGGATTCATGACTTTTCCTCCTTAAATTTTAAGGGGATCAGACAAAGAAAAGACCTTGCTAGTGCAAGGCCTCAGTTAAAATCGTACAACACAAGAGAGCACACTCAAAAAGTCTCCTCTAGAAAATTGTACTATTCTTTTATCTGACACCTTGTGAGTCTCTCTGGACTCCCCTTAAAGGTTAAATTTTTATTAGTATACTCTTTCATCTAAAAAAAGTCAAGTAGAAAACGAACATTCTACTTGACTTCACGAGATTATTTTTCACGAATGACTTCGACCTTGTAGCCATCAGGGTCTTTGACAAAGTAATAGTTAGGTGCAGTTCCTGGTAGACCATTTGGCTCAGTCACTTCATATCCTTTTGCACTATGCTCTTGATGAAGTGCCTCAAGATCAGGTGTACTGAGGGCGATATGAGCAAAGCCATCTCCAACCACATAAGGCCCGTGATCGTAGTTATAAGTCAATTCCAACTCATAGTCGTCACCCTCAAGACCTAGATAGACAATCGTGAAGGCATGATCTGGAAAATCTCTGCGACGCAATTCTTTAAAACCAAAAGCATCTTGATAAAATGCGATTGATTTTTCAAGGTTTTCTACTCGCAAGCAAGTGTGTAGCATTTTTGAAGCCATATTTTTCTCCTTTATTTTTAAAAAGACTGGGACAATCCTGTTCCAGTCTTATCTGTTATTATTTACCAAGTTTTGCTTTAGCTGCATCTGCAAGAGCTGTGAAAGCTGCTGCATCGTTAACAGCCAAGTCAGCAAGCATTTTACGGTTAACTTCGATCTCAGCCAATTTCAAACCATGCATCAATTGTGAGTATGAAAGTCCGTTCATACGAGCTGCCGCGTTGATACGAGTGATCCACAATTTGCGGAAGTCACGTTTTTTCTGACGACGGTCACGGTATGCATAGTAGTAAGAGTTCATTACTTGTTCTTTTGCAGTACGGAACAAGATGTGTTTAGCTCCATAGTAACCTTTTGCTAATTTAAGAATACGTTTACGACGTTTGCGTGATACAACGCCACCTTTAACACGTGCCATGTTTTATTTCCTCCAAATATTTCCTAGAATTGTTTACTTACAGTCAAGCTATTATTTCAAGCGAGTAAGCATTGCTTTGATACGTTTGTAGTCTCCTGAATGCACCATAGATGCTTTACGAAGATGACGACGTTGTTTCTTAGTTTTTCCGTGGAAACGGTGAGAAGTGTAAGCACGGAAACGTTTAAGTCCACCAGAACCTGTACGTTTGAAACGTTTAGCTGATGCGCGGTGTGTTTTTTGTTTTGGCATGATTTTTTCTCCTTTATTTAACTTTCTGACAATTATTTTTTGTCAGTTGCTGGCGCCAATTGCATGAACATTTGACGTCCATCCATTTTAGCACGTTGTTCGATGATGGCAATATCTTGAGTTGCTTCAGCAAACTCGGCTAAAACTTTTGCACCAATCTCTTTATGGGTAATCATACGACCCTTAAAGCGAATAGATACCTTAACTTTATTTCCTTTTTCAAGGAATTTGCGTGCATTGCGAAGTTTTGTATCAAAGTCACCCTTGTCAATCGTTGGACTTAGACGAACTTCTTTCACAGTAACAACACTTTGTTTTTTACGTTGTTCTTTTTGCTTCTTCTGGTACTCAAATTTGAACTTACCGTAGTCCATAATTTTTGCAACAGGCGGTTTGGCTTGGGGTTGAATCAATACTAGGTCAACATTAGCGTTATCAGCCAAAGCTTGCGCTTCACTGAGTGGCTTGATGCCTAGCTGTTCTCCTTCAAGACCAATCAAGCGAACTTCACGTACACGAATCTCATCATTGATGAATAAGTCTTGCTTTGCTATGGTTTTCACCTCTTTTGTTTTATTAGAGAAAAACAATAGCGGACTCGTAAATATACAAGCCCGCACGTTATGATAGCGTTTCTTAGAAACTTTTCATCCGTAGGGCCAGGCAACTTAATGTCACAAGGCGAGAAGCTCTCACTTCTGCTTTTCTCAACTTTTATATGATACCAAGTTTTCGAGCTCTTGTCAAGATAAAAAGTTATTTTTTTGAAAAGTTTCTGTTTATATTTTGGCTTTGTATTTTGGCTTGGTTTTCGAATCAAAAAGAGAGAATCAAGTTGATTCCCTCTCTATGTTAGTTTTTCCTTAGCTTCCCTATAGGAAAGCTAGAATCTATTAAAAACTTCCCTTTTACGTGAACTGCCCCATCTTTCGATAAATAGAATCCCCACTAACAAAAGGATAATCAGGCAAGGAAGTAAGACCATTCCCATGCTCCAATTCAGATTGACATTATCAATTTGCTTAGGTAATCTTCCAGATAAAATCTCCACTGAACGCAAGTAAGTAAAGGGAATCAGATGTGCAATCTTTTGAAGAGGCTGAATTGTTTGGATGCCAAACAATAAGCCAACAATTCCAATGAGTGAAAGAAAGAGGACAGGCATTTTTTGCTTGAAAAAGTAAGCAATCAAGTACACTACTTCCACAATGACGATAAAGGCTAAGAAAGCTAATAACAAGCCAGGAAATAACACATCTTGTATTTTTCCAATAGTTACCTCTTGATTCACTAAGCTATAAATCGGGTAGGGATAATCTAACTGTCCAAAACCACTTATCAGACTTCCCACTAGAAAAGAAAATCCGCTGATTCCGATAAACAGCACACTTACATAGCCCACTCCAACTCCAAGAGAGGACATGGCAAATGTCACTTTTGAAAAAGGATATAATTGAGCAGTGTCCAGATGATTTTGATATCTTTCTGCAAATAGTTGCGTTAGCATAAAAATAATCGCAATCACAAACAAGGTTGGGATGATAGCCTCTAAAATCCAGACAATCTGATCAATCCCGTGGGTCGGAAACTCCAAAGTATGTGCTTTTATGTTCAAGGGATACAGGGCTTGGTAAATCTTTCGTTGGCGGTCAACCGCCATTTTAAAGTCAGAGCTAATAGTCGGGTTATTTGATATCATTTCATAATTCTTCTCTTCATCTTGCCACTGCAAATAGTAGGCTTCTTTCCATCGCCCTTCTTTTAATAAAGTCAGAATTTCTGTCTTTTGAGTCGAATGATTTTTTTGCGATTCTAAATTAATTTTAGCAATCTGGTATTCCTCCGAGTTGGTATCAGATATTTGGGAGAGTTCCTCTTCATATTCATTGATGACTCTCTCATTTTTTACAAGATAGGTTTCCAACTCGCTCTCCAAGCTGTGAGAGTTTGCAGTCCGACTATTTAAATAAAAGGTAACACCGAGTCCAGATACAAATAAAGCTAAGATAATCCAATTTAAGCGACTTTTGAAAACTTTTTTTAATAAAAATAGACCAACATCTTTCATAAACTAAACCTCTTCTATCTTTCCCCGATGAATGGTTACTACTCTATCGCAGACATCAAGCAACTCTTCCTTATAGTGGGAACTTAAAAGAACCAGCTGTTCTTGTCTATCGATTTGTGCTAGCCTATCAAAAAACTTCTGTCGATAATACTCATCTAAGCCATTTGTAATCTCATCCATGAGCCAGCATTTCGCCTGACTGAGGAAATACATGGCAATCACCAAGCGTTGCTTCATGCCTAAGGAATACTTGCGAATGGGAAGACTGATATAGTCAGACATTTCCCAGTAATCAATTTCATCCCCCAAGTTCAGCCCTGACTTCCAGATGTTTTTGATAAGGCGAAGATAGTCCATCCCACTTAAGTTTCCATCCAGCCATTCAATACTCTCATAATAAAATAAAGAAGGAGAGGCTGCAATATTTCCGCTACTTATAGGAATTAAATTGCTAATGGCTCGGAATAGGGTCGTCTTTCCAGAGCCATTGATAGCAAGAATACCATAAATCCTACCTTTTTCAAATGTAAAATCAACATCTTGTAAGATGACTTGTCGCGTTTTTAAGGTCACATGAGTAAGTTGCAACATATCTAGCCCTCCTTTTTATCACTCTTTAAGGATTAATAGCCTCCGCTGTAGTAGTTTATTACCTCATAACGATTGTAATTCAAACCAGAACCAACTTTATACTCAGAATAGCTATAATAACGAGATCATAACAGAACATTAATATAGCTATATCTGTGGTAATTCATACTAGACCTATAGTAGGTATTTCAAGCATACCGATAAGTTTTAAGGACGCTCACAGCAGATATACTGGACTGAAAAAGACCAATAATCATAAACTAATTAAACGATTTTTACTAATTTTTAATGGTTTTATATCATTAATGTTAAATACGCTTTCATTATATCGTTTTTATCATTATTATGCAACAGATTTTTAGTTTATTTTACTAATATATAATATTTGTCCTTCCTATCGAACACTTTCGATTTTCCAATTTTTCCAACCTTTAAAGCGTATAGCTCCTTGCTGGTCAGTTCGGTAAACTTTGCTATTGATATCTTCCAGTCGGGTCAAGGTTTCCTGATGGGGTAATTTCGTTCGATTGTTCTTTCCAACTGAGATGAGAGTAAACTCTGGTTTGAGCTGTTCTAAAAAGTCTGAACTTGATGATTTTTTAGAGCCGTGTTGGCTAGCTTTCAAAACATCCACCTCTAGGTCAGGATAATGCTTCAGCAAGTCCTTCTCTCCTTTCTCCTCCAAATTTCCAGTGAAGAGAAAGTGCTTATCCAAAAGTTTCCCATAAAGAACCAGAGAATCTTCATGACCACCATCTCCGATTTTCCTTGGAGATAGAACTTCTAACTGACTTTCAAAAATGGATAAGTTCTCCCCTACTGTCACACTACGCACCTTGGTTTGTGTCTCTTGTAGTTCTGCCACAAATTCCTTCTGTTTCAAACTGCCTTTGGACACTAAAATTTCGCCTACATGGAAAGCCTTGGTCACCTCCAACAAATCTCCAACATGTTCCTTGTCCGTATTTGTCAAAATCAGCTGGTCAATCTTGCTCACTCCTCGACTTTTAAGATAGGGTATCAAGCTTCGCTGAGCATTGCTGGTCGTCGCCTTTTCTTGCCATTTTTCGATTTTCTTATCAGATTCTGCCTTGCCACCTACGTCTAGGAGAATGGTTTTCCCAGTTACATCCCGTAGGAAAATACTTTCGCCTTGCCCCACATCCAGCATGGTGATTTCATTTTCTAGTGGATACTTGGTCAGGAGAAAGAGCCCTGTAATCAATAAACTCAATACTATTAGCCTTTTAATGTTTTTCCTCAAATCATAGACTAAAGCCAAAGAAATTAATAGTAGTATCAACAGCCATGCATTGGGTTGTCCAAAGACCAGAGGTCTACTTGCCACCTGTGATACCAAGCGAATCATCCCCTCCAACCATTCAAAAATAAAATTCAGCTGAATGACTGGATAGAGAAAGGAAAGAGCAAATAAGATAGACAGGAGCGGTAAGAAGATTAAGTCAAATAGAAAGGAAAAGACAAAGGTCAAAAGGATAGACCAAGGCTGAAATTCTGCAAAATAGAAGGATAAAATGGGCAATATTCCCAAGGAAATGACTAGACTTTCTCTGGCAATAGTCTTGAGCCCCTCCCCTTCTTTGCTAGTCATAGTCAAGATAAAAGCATAAGCACATGACAAAACTCCTCCTGCAGTCAGGAAAAAGTTGGGCATGATAATAAAGAGTACAAGCACAGTCAAGGCAAAATTATCCAAGCCCTTAACACCATGTTGAGCCAGTAACTTTTGTAAGAGACTGCGAATGACCGAGGCTGAAAATCCTGTCAGACCTGCATAAATAAGGGAAAAGGGATAAGTCAACCACTTCAACTTTTCTTGGGTCAAGCCTAATCGCAAGAGTAGTTTCTTAAAGCCATCCATGAAAAATCCTACCTGCATCCCCGATAAGGCAAATAGGTGAATAATTCCTAGACTGGAATAAAGTTCATTCATCTCCTCAAAGTCTGTATCCAGATGTCCTAGCAAGAGCCCCGTCATGTAATTGCGCATAGGATCTGGAAAGTGCATCTTAATCCAAACCACAGCCTTTCGGCGTAAACTGGATAGATTTTCTCCTATATCCCAACTGCCAACCTTTTGAAGTGACTGGATACTCTTGATAGTCAGTATCTGGTAAATTCCTTGAGTTTTCAGATAGGCTTGGTAGTCAAAGCCACCAAAATTTCTCTGCCCTTCTGGCTCAGAAAGCTTCCCTTCTAGTCCTATCTCATGAAGGTCTGTTAAAGCTTGAAATTGTTCTTTCTCCTCCTCGGACTGGAGTTTATAATAAACTTGAAAAATGCGTCCATCAGACTTGCCACGAAAGGATAGACTGTCACCATTGACCTTAATAGTGTCTGGTAAAATCCGTACCCTTTCAACAGAATCCGCCAAATTTTGACTCGCTTGACTCTGTTGCCAAGTTTGAAACAGAAACCAGAAGCCAAAGATTCCACAAATCACTAGAACTCTGCCTGCTGATTTCCAAGGAAATTGGAAAAAGAGACAGACTAGCAGAAAAACGAAGCCCAATAAAGCAAGATAGGATGCTGAGAAAATAGCGTAGTAAAGCCAAAGCAATAGAAAACTCAGATAAATTAGGGGAGTGGGAATGTTTTTAATCCACTGTAACATAGTCTTTTAGCTTTTCTATGGTCTTGGCACCAATACCAGAGACTTTCTTGAGTTCATCAACCGACTTAAATTTCCCATTTGCCTCACGATGATCGATAATATCCTGAGCTCGTTTGCCACCCAGTCCTTTGACCTGCTTGAGTTCTTCCAGACTGGCCTTGTTGAGATTGACCTTCTTTTCCTTGCTCGTCGAAGAAGCTGTCCCAGAACCTGCCTGCTGACTAGCTGTCTCTTCTCCCTTAGTTGGGACGTAAACCAGAGCCTCATCACTAACTTTCTGTGCTAGATTGAGCAACTTACTGTCTGCTTGCTCTGTCAAACCACCTGCCTTCTGAACAGCGTCATTGACTCGACTACCTACCGGCAAATCATAAATCCCTGGTGATTTTACAGCACCTTTCACATCTACTGTAATTAGATCTTGTTCAAGGGGTTCTTCCTTCACATCCTTTTCGGTCGATGAATCCTTGGAAACAGCTGCAACTTCTGCCTGCAAATTCGTTTCCTTGACAGGTGTTTCTGGAGCTGGTTTTAGTAGGAAAAATCCTCCTACAAGCAAGCCCAGACCAGTACAGATGACAATAATTTTATACTCTTTGATTTTCTCGATAATTACTTCCATATTTTCTCCTCTCTTAAATTATTCGTAAGAGGAAGAAAAAACAGTTGAAAATTTCTTCTCAACTGCTTATTTATTTGCAAAATAGTCTTCCTTGGTCAAGACATAATGAACTCTTGTCACGATTCGGTCTTCTTCATGCTGGTCCATACAAGCATAAGCTTCTTCGTGGGAAAAACGCATTCCTGATTTCTCCATGACCTTTCCAGATGCAGGATTATCCTTATCGTGAAGAGCAACTAACTTGTTCATTCCTATTTTCTCAAAAACTAGCTTAATTACGGCACGATTGGCTTCTGTCGTCAATCCTTGATTCCAATACTTTTTATTAATAATGTAGCCAATAGCTGCCTTCTTAAGAACAGGATCAATCTTGTGCAAGTCAATGGTTCCAATAAATTTGCCATTGCTTTTTAGTTCTATTCCCCAACGCCCCAAGGGATTGGCCAAGTAAAACTGACCAATGTTATTCTTAGTTTCTTCCAAGCTTTGATTGGTTGGAAAAGTGTAACGAGTATTTTCTCTGTCCGAGGCATAGTCAAACATTGCTTCCGCATCATCCAAGGTTACAGGTCTAAGCAATAAACGCTCCGTTTCTATAGACGGATACTGGGCAAGTTTTACAAAAATTGATTCCATACGTTTTCTCCACTTGAAACCTTTCTAATCTAATATAAGGATATTGAATGAAACATTTAAAAAGCAAATTTATACTTAGTATTGAGATAACTTTAAGTACAAAAGAACTATCCTTCAGATAGAGGTTGAGGATCTAATTCTTCACGCTCTTCATTTTTAATTGGAGCTGGTTCATAAGCTCGGATAATCTGAGCGACAACTGGATGGCGAACAACATCCTTGGCTGAAAAATGAACAAAGTCAATTTGGTGAATATTCTTGAGCTTTTCTTGGGCATCAATCAAACCGGACTTGACATTGCGTGGCAGGTCAATCTGACTGATATCTCCATTGACGATCATCTTAGAATTAAAGCCTAAACGAGTCAAGAACATCTTCATCTGCATGATGGTCGTATTTTGTGCCTCATCGAGAATGACAAAGGCATCATCCAAGGTCCGTCCACGCATGTAGGCAAGGGGCGCAATCTCGATAATTTCACGCTCCATGAGACGAGTCGTTTGGTCTTTCCCCAGAATCTGATACAAGGCATCATAAACCGGTCTAAGGTAAGGATCTACCTTCTCCTTAAGATCACCCGGAAGAAAACCTAGACTCTCTCCTGCTTCCACTGCTGGACGAGTCAAGATAATCCGCTTGACCTGCCCACGTTTAAGAGCAGTCACTGCCAAGGTCACTGCAAGAAAGGTCTTCCCTGTCCCTGCTGGCCCAATTCCAAAGGTCACATCGTGCTGTTTAACACTATCCACATAAAGTTTTTGACCCAGTGTTTTGACACGAATAGGTTTACCAGTATTATCCTTGATGATTTCTTCTTCGTAAAGGGCGACAAACTTGTCGATTTCATCGTTTTTGACCATACTAATCGCAGTCACCACATCTGGCGTACCAACGGTCATCCCACGATTTACCAAGACCATCAAAGCCTGAATAACTTGACGGGCTTCCTCACAGGCAGTCTCTTCTCCCAAAACCTGCACAATCTCCGTACGAGCATGAATCACCACATCAAGCTCTTCTTCCATCAAACGAAGATGGCGTTCATTGGAACCAAAAAGATGAAACAGATCATCTGGATGACTTAGTTGAATGTCAATTGAATGTTCCTTCAAATAAAGAACCTCTCTAATCCTTTTATTTCTTTTTATTATAGCAAAGGGGTGGAGAAATTACTAGCCCAAACCCAATGAATCATGCTAGTGTTCTAAGTATTCTTGCCAGATAGCGTCAAAGTCTCCTAGATTGAAAGAGAAACTAGCGTGCTCCTCCAAAAAGCGACTCACCTCATCAAAATCATCTGTGTGTTTTGGAAAGGCTGACTCTTCAAAAGCGAGGTCTGCCAAGATAGCTTTGGGACTATTACTTTTAGGGTTGCGCTCGGTCATGAGCCAAGTGTAAAATGATTTTCTCAATTCTTTCTCCTATCAAGACTTTTTTTGATGAAACTTTTCTGATTTTTAAAAATTACTGGACTTAGCCTCTGACACATAGTGGTTTATAAAATCCGTTTTCGCATCTGTATAGGCGTCTCGATTGTGTTCAAAGTGTTTCCACAAACTGAGTTTTAATTCCTGATACGCTTGGGCGATATCTGGATGCTGGCAGAGATAATCTCTAAAATAAATCTCGTTATGATCTCCCGTCATTCGCAAATGTAAATGAAAAACTTTCTCAGCAAATCCCTGCTCTGTATATCCTTTATTTAGCGAAATCCTGTTAGGACTCTCCGACATCACTAGCCACCCATTCTTCACCAATAAATCCCTAACTCTTGCTAAATCCTCTATTCTACCTACTTCTAACAGAATATCAACGATATTTTTGGCCCAAATATTAGGGATAGCAGTGCTACCGATATGTTCTATTCTTTTAATAACATTTGCACCCAATATTTTTTTCAGACTTGTTTTCTCCAATTCATACCAGTCTTTCCACTCTGACTTGTGCTCTACTAGAAAAATAGGAAAAAGTTGCCAGAGTTCCTCTAAACTCATTTCTTCAAATTTCTTTATCATGTCTATAAGACCTAAATCAACTCTGTCCCAAACTGGTCTTGCTTGATTTTACCAGCCTTCATAAGACCACCTAGAGCTTTTTTAAACTGACCTTTAGAAATGCCAAAGATTGCCTTGATGTCGTCTGGAGATGACTTATCATTTAAGGTCATGAAACCGCCATTGCTTTCCAAGTAGGTCAAAATCATCTGAGCATCATTTTCCAACATTTCAAAAGAACGTGGTTTGAGGGAGAGGTTCAAGGTACGGTCCACTTCACGGAAACCAATGACACGCGCATCTAGAACTTGTCCCAAACGTGGCTCTGCGTAACGCTCGCTAGGATGGATAAAGCCAAGCATGTTATTTTCTGGCAGGTAAACAAAAGTTCCTGACAGCTTGAGACGGTATACAACGGCTGGCCAGTTTTGATTCTGCATGTTGTTGTAGGCAGGACGAGCTAGACGTTGGAAGTCTTCCTGATAAGCCAAGAGTCCCCAGATACGGTCTTTCTTATCCACTTCAAGACGGATGTAGAGTTGGTCACCCTTCTTAGGCCAGAGTTCCTTGAGCTCAGGGAGAATATCGAGTGACACAACGATTTCCTTGTCAGGAAGGCCTGTATCCACAAAGACACCCAAGTCCTTACGAACCTCCGTTACAGTTCCCCAACCAAATTGATCCTGAGTGGCAGTGACCTCAAGTGTTGTCAAACGGAGTTTTTGCTTCATATCCGTGTAAGCAAAACCTTTGACCGTATCCCCTACTGTATGCTGACCTTCTTCCTTGGCAAGTGCATAGGTTTGACCATCCTTTTGCACAAAGTAAAATCGGTCATTTTCATCGATGACTAGTCCAACGATAAAACTTGCAAGATTTGTATTCATATTTCCTTCTTTCGAATAAAACTCAGCCAGCAATGCCAACTGAGTTTTTCTGTTTATTTTTAGACTTCCAAAAGTTCTTTTTCTTTGTTAGCAGTCATGTCGTCGATGTGTTTAACAGCATCGTCTGTTACTTTTTGAATGTCTTTTTCAAGAGTCTTCAATTCGTCTTCAGTGATTTCTTTTGCTTTTTCTTGTTTCTTAGCTTCGTCCATAGCATCACGACGAATATTGCGGACAGCCACTTTAGCATTTTCGCCGACCTTCTTCACTTCTTTAGCAAGGTCACGACGAGTTTCTTCTGTCAGAGCAGGGATAACCAAACGAATAACAGAACCATCGTTCGCTGGTGTGATACCAAGATCAGAGGCATTCAAGGCACGTTCGATGTCTTTCAATGAAGACTTGTCAAATGGTGTCACCAACAAAACACGCGCTTCTGGAATCGTAATTGAAGCGATTTGGTTAAGAGGAGTTTCTACTCCATAGTATTCTACATGTACACGGTCAAGCAAGCTTGCATTGGCACGGCCAGCACGGATACCACCAAATTCACGAGCAAGTGATTGGTGAGACTGGGTCATTCTCTCTTTAGCTTTTTCAATAATTGCGTTAGCCATATTCTTTCTTATTCCTTTTCTTCGATATTATTTGAAACTGTTGTTCCGATATTTTCACCAAATACGACACGTTTGATGTTGCCTGGTTGGTTCATGTTAAAGACAACCAAGTCAATGTCGTTGTCCATTGAGAGGGTTGAAGCTGTTGAGTCCATAATACGAAGACCTTTATTGATAACGTCACGGTGGGTCAATTCTTCAAACTTAACGGCTGTCTTGTCTTTCTTAGGATCGGCATTGTAAACACCGTCGACACCATTTTTAGCCATAAGGATGGCATCTGCTTCGATTTCAGCTGCACGAAGAGCCGCTGTTGTATCTGTTGAGAAGTATGGTGAACCAATTCCGGCACCAAAGATAACGATACGGCCTTTTTCAAGATGACGAAGGGCACGTCCACGTACGTAAGGCTCTGCCACTTGTTGCATAGCAATAGCTGTTTGTACACGAGTATCAACCCCAACTTGTTGCAGTGAATCTGCCATCACAAGAGCATTCATAACAGTCCCAAGCATTCCTGTGTAATCTGCCTGAACGCGATCCATTCCTGCTTCAGCAGCAGGTTCTCCACGCCAGAGATTTCCTCCACCAATAACAAGGGCAATTTCGATACCTAAGCTATGAACTTCTTGAATCTCTTTTGCGATTGTTTGAACTGTTTGGATATCAATCCCTACGCCACGTTCACCGGCAAGGGCTTCACCTGATAACTTGATTAAAATACGTTTATACTTGGGATTCGCCATTTTCACTCTCCTTTTTTTATCCTACCTATTTTATCACAATTTCTAAGATTTTTATAGTATCATGAGCAATTCTTTGAAAAAAATTAGACCGTTAAAAATTCCTCTAAGTCATCAAGGGCACGCTCTGCAATTTTTTCATAACGAGCCTTCTTATCACGGATACGTTCTCCTTCCAACTCCTTGATAATTCCGAAATTGACATTCATCGGTTGGAAATGTTTGCTGTCGGCATGGGTGATGTAATGAGCCAGACTTCCAATCGCTGTTGTTTCTGGGAAAATAGCCTGGCTTTCTCCCTTGAAAAGACGAGCCGCGTTAATTCCCGCAACTAAGCCTGACGCCGCTGATTCAACATAACCCTCTACACCCGTCATCTGACCAGCAAAGAAGAGATTTGGTTGTTTCTTAGAACGGTAAGTCTGCTCAAGAAGATTTGGTGAATCCATATAAGAATTGCGGTGCATGACACCATAACGAACAAACTCAGCATTTTCAAGACCTGGAATCATTTGGAAAACACGTTTTTGTTCTCCCCATTTTAGGTGGGTCTGGAAACCGACGATATTGTAGAGGCTACCAGCCGCATTGTCCTGACGAAGTTGAACCACCGCATAAGGTGTTTTAAATTCTCCATCACGAGGTCCTGTGTAGTCGTCTGGATACTCAAGACCCACTGGTTTCATAGGTCCATAAAGCATGGTTTTAATGCCACGTTTGGCCATGACTTCAATCGGCATGCATCCTTCAAAATACTTTTCTTTTTCAAAGGAATTAAGCGGAGCTTCTTCCGCATTGACCAAGGCTTCATGGAAATCCATAAACTCTTGCTTGGTCATGGGCGCGTTGAGATAAGCGGCTTCCCCCTTATCATAACGAGACTTGAGATAGACCTTGCTCATATCGATGGTGTTGACATCAATAATAGGCGCTGCCGCATCGTAGAAATAGAAACCATCGCCATCATTAAGGGTATGAATCTTCTCAGCCAGAGCATCGCTGGTCAAAGGACCAGTAGCGACAACCGTAATAACATCTGTCGGCAATTCTGTAATTTCATCACGAACCACTTCAATCAAGGGGTGGTTAGCAACTTTCTCAGTCACCATTTGGGAGAAACCATCACGGTCCACCGCAAGAGCTCCTCCTGCAGGAACACGGGTTGCTTCAGCAGATTCTAAGATAACAGAACCCAAGCGACGCATTTCTTCCTTGAGAAGACCAACTGCATTTGTCAGAGCATCTCCACGAAGAGAATTGGAACAAACTAACTCTGCAAAATTGTCTGTTTTGTGCTGGGGTGTTGACTTGACACCACGCATTTCATAAAGTTTAACTGGAATACCACGCTCTGCGATTTGGTAGGCTGCTTCAGAACCTGCCAAACCAGCACCGATAACATTGATATAAGATTGAGACACGACACTAATACCTCTTTGGGAGTGTGAAGACAAGTTTCACATTGAAAAAGCCAATCGGACTCACTTCGCTCTCGAATTTCTTGGCTCAGGTTGAAAAAGTCCACAGGACTTTCCTCGCTCTCGAATTTCTTGGCTCAGGCTGAAAAAGTCCACAGGACTTTTTCACTCCCACAAATCTTTCTATTTTTTTCTTCTACTAGTATAACAAAAAAAGGGAAGAAGGCAAACTTCCCTGTTTAGTCATTTTCTTGATTTTCTTCCCAATCGTGGTAGGCAGCGTAGAGTTGACTTTTATTCCACTGGTAAATCTTAGCTACTTCCTTGATGGCTTGATTTTTCTTCATGCCATGTTGGATGCGGGCTTGGATTTCTGAAAACAAGTCCTCCTCGTCTTTTTCTTCCATATCCCGACTGGCACCTTCAACAATGAGAAGGCATTCGCCCTTGAGTGGCGTTTCAGAGATGCTTTCTAATAACTCAGAAATGATTCCGCGTTGGTATTCTTCATAGATTTTGGTCAATTCTCTGACCAAGACGACCGAGCGGTCACCGTAGACTTCTAGCATATTTTCCAACGTATCTGCTACACGATGAGGCGATTCGTAAAAAATCTGTGTTTCAGGATAGTCTTTTTTCAAGTCGAAAAATTGCTTTTGCTGGCCTGATTTTCTCGGTAAAAAACCGTAAAAGATATGTGGCTGTGGCGCTAAACCACTGGCAATCAAGGCAGAAATTCCTGCAGAGGCACCTGGAACAGTCACAACCGCAATTTCTTCCTCAATAGCAGCCTTAACCAAATCATGACCAGGGTCTGAAATACTAGGCAGACCCGCGTCGGATACCTGAGCAATACTTTGCCCTGCTTTCAGGAAATCAATCAAATCAGGAATCTTTTCCTTGGCATTGTGCTCATGAAAACTGATCTGCTTTGTAGAAATGTCAAAATGCTTGAGCAGAAGCCCTGTATTGCGCGTGTCCTCAGCCGCAATCCAGTCCACTTCTTTCAAGGTCTGGATGGCTCGAAATGTCATATCATCTAGATTGCCAATCGGCGTTGCCACTAAATACAGCTTGCCGTAGGGAGACTGCCCCTTAAAACTTTTTTGAATCTGCATGCCTACTCCCTGTATAGTAACTCGTCACAGAACATACATTCCTCGTCCTGCTCTCGACGTTGTCCATAAAAATCATTACATACGTGAAAACCATCTTTATAAATTCGACGGACACTTTCGCGAACATGTTTGGCCTTGACAGGAGCGTCTGCTTCCACCTCACCCAAGCGTTCGCGCAACTTACTATTTTCCAAGCGAAGAGCTGTATTTTCCTCTACCAGGCTCTTGAGATTTTTCTTGATGGCTTCCACATCGGCCAAGGTTACCAATAACTGTTGGGAAAAATCATCCAGCGCGTCAAATAATTCTTTTTTGTCCATAAAACAGCCCTTTCCTTTCTTTATCGATCATTTTTGAGTTTATATTTCTTTCAAGACTAGATATTCCATGGCATTTTGAAAGCTGACATTAGCCTGCCACATTTTTCTAGCTTCTAGCAAATCTTGTAGAATCACCCTTACTCTTGCTTGTAGGATATCTTGTCCACAGAGAACTTCAAGAATCCGTAAAACCTGATCTTGTTTTTCCTTGTCATCTGCCAAGCTAGCTAGTTTGGCAACTTGCAAATAACTTTCTTTTTTCTTAGCCACTAACCAAGTCAGCAGGCGTTCACTTTCATCGACTAAGATCCAAAAATTTGCCTGATTTGCCAACTTTTCTGCTTCAGCCCGCGATTGACTAAACTGAGCTAGAAGGATCGCCTTTTTCTTAACCAGTCCCATTTGTTCTAAGAGCAAGATGAGCTGTTCTTCTTGCTTTTTAAAGTGGAAAATCTGGGTCCGACTTCGGATGGTCGGTAAAATCTTTTCTTCATCGCTTGTCAAGAAGAAAATATAAACCTCACTCTGGGGTTCTTCGATGACCTTGAGCAGAGAATTGGCCGCGTTAGGATGCATTTTCTCAGCTTGCTCGATAATAAAGACCTGTTGCTGACTTTCAATCCCTGCTTGAGAAAACTGCCCCACCAATTCCCGAATGCGTTCTGTCTTGATGACCTGATTGACTGGCTTAATCAAGGTAACATCGGGAAATTCTCCCTGTTCAATCAGCTTACAATTTCGGCATTTCTCACATGGCAACACACCTACTTTATCTGTACAAAAAAGGCTCTTAGCCAAAAACTGCGCCATTTCCAAGCTTCCAAAGAAACCTGAAAAGAGATAGGCATGATTGAGCTGGTCTTGTTCTAGGATACGGACAAAGCGGTCAAACTGATCTGGCTGCCAGGCCTTTAGTTGATCTTGTTTCATCTTGTCAAACCCATTCTGTCAAACAAGACAGCCTTGGTAGTTTCCACAACCTGCTCCAAAGGGAGGCTAGCATCAATCTTGACAATGCGATTTCCTTCTTTATCCAGAAGAGAAAGGTAGCCTTGACGAACTTTTTTATGCAAGTCCAACCCTTCCAAGTCCAAACGATTGACCTCACGATTGCTATTAGCAGCAATGCGAGCCAGTCCTTCTTCCACCTCGATATCAAAATAGAGTGTCAAATCGGGTTTAAGGCCATCTGTCGCAAACTGATTGAGCCAATCAATGGCGTCAATATCCAAGCCACGACCAAATCCCTGATAGGCAACAGAACTATCAATAAAACGATCCATAATGACCAACTTACCAGCTTCAAGAGCTGGAAGAACTTTTTCCACCAAGTGCTGTCTGCGACTAGCAATATAGAGAAGGAGCTCTGTCTTAGCATCCATCTGAGTATGACTTGGGTCCAAAATCACTTCCCGAATCTTCTCCCCAATCAAGACTCCACCAGGTTCACGAGTCGTCAGCACCTCTACTCCTTTTTCCTCTAAAATTGGGAGCAGAGCCTCTAAAACACTGGTCTTTCCTGCTCCCTCTGGTCCCTCAAGAGAGACTAAAAATCCTTTTGACATGTCTAACTCATTTCTTTTTTACTACTTCTATTCTATCAAAAAAATAGGGGTTTGTGACAATCTTTTTGTCTTCTCATTTCAAGCACCATAAAAGAGGCAGACACATCCACCTCTTATTTACCTAGTTCTTGTGTTCGTTTATAGGCTTGACCAACTGCCTCCATGACTGTTCCTCGAAAAGCATGCGCTTCTAGGCTTGCTACACCAGCGATAGTCGAACCGCCTGGGCTACAAACTTGATCTTTTAAGACCCCAGGATGCTCTTGGCTTTCTAGGAGCAATTTCCCAGCTCCTACCACAGTTTGAGCCGCCATTTTCAATGCTGTTTCTCGTGGTAATCCTGTCTGAACACCTGCATCTGCCAAGGCCTCAATAAAGAGATAGACAAAAGCTGGTCCACAACCTGCAAGACCTGTCGCTGCATCAATTAAGCTTTCCCCAAGTTCAACCAAGAGACCAGCCTTGGCTAAAAGCTGACAAAAGATATCACTGTCCTCAGCCCTGCAATTAGGAGACAAGGCATAGCTAATCACTCCTTGCCCGATAGAAGCAGGGGTATTTGGCATCATACGAATAATTCTGTGTTGATTTGGAAGAAGACTGGCCAGTTTTTCCAAGGTCAATCCAGCTGCCATAGAAATCAAAAGAAGACTTTCTCGTTTTTCAAGGATAGTCTGGTATTGAGAAAGCAAGTCTGAGAACTGTGCAGGCTTTACTCCTAGAAAAATCACATCTGCTTCTGCGAAAATTTCTTCGTTGCTGGAAGCCTGACCACCAAAGTCTGCAATGAAAGCATCCACCTTGGCTTGACTGCGATTGGCAAGAAGAATCTGGTCACCCGTCTTGGTCTGCAAAACAGACTTGGCCAAACTAGCTCCCATATTTCCTAAGCCGATAAATCCAATCTTCATCTCTTACTCCCTTATCTGTCCGTCACCAGTAACCACATACTTATAGCTAGTCAATTCTTTTAAGCCCATGGGACCACGCGCGTGCAGTTTCTGAGTAGAAATTCCCATTTCACAACCCAGACCAAATTGACCTCCATCGGTGAAACGAGTTGAGGCATTAACATACACCGCTGCAGAGTCCACTTGATCTGTAAAGTAAGCTGCAGCTTCAACATTTTCAGTCACAATGGCATCCGAATGATGGGTACTGTGGGCTTCAATATGGGCAACCGCTTCTTCTAAACTGCTAACAACTTTAACAGCTAGGACATAGTCTAAAAACTCGGTATCAAAGTCTTGAGCCTCAGCTGCTTGGCCTGAAACAAACTGACTTGCTTTGCTATCAAGTCGGAATTGAATTGGTTCCAGTCCAGCTTCTTTTCGATCTGCAACCAGCACCTTCTCCAAACGAGGAAGGAAATCCGCCGCCTTGTCTTCATGAACAAGTAGAACCTCCATGGCATTGCAGACAGAAGGACGACTGGTTTTGGCATTGTTGATGATAGACAGAGCCTTGTCTTCGTCTGCATCCTTATCGACATAAACATGGACAATCCCTGTCCCGGTCTCGATAACAGGTACGATAGCATTCTCAACCACTGCATTGATCAAACCAGCTCCCCCACGAGGAATAAGGAGGTCTAGATAGCCCTTGGCCTTCATCATAGCATAGCTACTTTCTCGGCTAGTATCTTCCACTAGTTGAATCACATCTGGATGAATGGTCGTTGTCTCCAAGCCCTTTTTCAAAGCTTTAACAATAGCATGGGCAGTTTGATAGGCGTCCTTACCACTACGAAGAACAACCGCATTTCCACTCTTGAGAGCCAAAGCAGCCGCATCAGACGTCACATTTGGACGACTTTCATAGATAATACCGATAACACCCATAGCCACACGTTTTTTGGTGATAACCAAACCATTTTCAAGCTGATTGGTTTCTAAAACTTCACCGATTGGATCTGGTAAAGCAACCACTTCACGAATCCCAGTTGCCATCGCTTCTATACGACCTGCATCCAAATAAAGACGATCCAACATCACATCTGAGATTTTCCCCTTAGCCGCTGCCATATCAAGGGTATTGGCCACTAAAATCTCCTCAGTAGCTGCTAATAAGTGATCAGCCATGGCTAACAAGGCTTGATTTTTCACTGCTTCACTAGCTGTGTTGATTGATTTTTTAACAGCCTGTACCTGTTCAAATTGTTCTTGTGTACTTACCATAGTTTACCTCTAAAATTCTGTAAAGAGTAATTGGATTTCAGGAGTAATGGAAATCCAGTCATCACGGTGAATCAAGACACCCTTGGCTTTTTGAGAACGCAACATATCCTCCAAAGCAGATGCACCAAATTGCACGCGCCCTTTTCCAAGTGATTTTCCACTTTCCTTGTCAAATACTGTCACGATATCACCGTAAGAAAAGGCGCCTTCTGCTTCAACAACACCAGATAAAAGGAGACTCTTGCCATGTTGAGAGAGAGCTTCTGCAGCCCCTTTATCAACCCAAATAGAACCTTGACTCTGAGCATAAAAGGCCAGCCATTGTTTCTGGGTACGAAGTCCCTTCTCTTGAGCAACAAAGTAGGAACCATCCTTGGTCTCCTCAGATGCCTCAATCATGGCATCTACTTTCAAGGATGAGCAGATATAAACAGGAACGCCCGATTCTGTCGCGATAGTTGCAGCTTTGATTTTTGTTAGCATGCCTCCAGTTCCATTTGACGAGCCAGCTCCACCAGCCATATCAATAATCTCACGATTGATAGTCTCGATTTTCTCCAAGCGTTTGGCTCTTGGATCTGAATTAGGATTTCCAGTATAAAGGCCGTCCACATCTGTCAAGAGGACCAAAAGGTCTGCTTGGACCATGGCCGCCACCTGCGCACTCAGAGTGTCATTGTCCCCAACCTTGAGCTCATCAATAACGACACTGTCATTCTCATTGATGATAGGAATCGCGCCACGGCTAAGTAGAACTGACAAAGCCTGATGGGCATTTTTATAACGACGCTTATCTACAAAGTCATCCTGTGTTAGCAGGATCTGTGCAGAAACGATTTGGCGCAAGAGAAGATTGGTCGTGTATTCTTCCAACAAAAGGCCTTGCCCTACCGCTGCTGAAGCCTGCTTATCAGCAATCTTAGTCGGACGCTTTTTAAATCCTAAGGCTCCAAAACCTGCAGCAATGGCACCCGACGACACCAAAATCAACTCATGACCCGCCTCGTGTAACATAGCCAACTGCTGGGTAATAGCCTTTACTTTACTACGTGATAAACTTCCATCTTCATTCGTCAGAGAAGAAGTCCCCACCTTAAAGACAATCCGTTTGTATTTCATAGTCTCACTCCGATTCTTCATATTTATCCATTATAACATGAATGGCAGGAAATAGAAAAGAGTTGATAGGAAAAAGAAGGCCCTAAAACCTTCTTTTTTACTACTGTTCTGATTCCGATTTGTTTGCACTCGTTTCAGAGCTTTGTGAAGTTGAGGAAGTCAAATCCTGACTAGTTGAAGAACTTGTAATACTTTCGTGTTGACTCGTTTCTTTATTTTCAAGATCTTTTTTCACTACTTCTTTGGATTCTTTTATTTCTGAGTTACTTGTCTCTCTAGTTGTAACAGATTTCTCGACCGGAACATCCACTAACCAGGCTCCACTTGAATCAACAGTATAGCCTTCTGGTGTCTTACCATTCACAAGTAATTGACCATTTTCTTTCAAGAAGTACCATTTATCCTTGTCTTTAATCCAACCCACAGCTTGTGAACCGTCTGTCTTGTAGAAATACCAATCATTTGCCTTTTTAAGCCAGCCTTGCTTCATAGCTCCTGATTCTTCTAGATAGTAATGATGACCAGAAACTTCTATCTCACCTGTCTTCATGATACCAGTAGAATCCATATAGTACCAGGTTTCTTTATCTTTTACCCAGCCCGTTTTCATTTCCCCTGATGGAGCAAAGTAATACCATTGCCCCTTATATTGAAGCCAACCTGTCTTCATAGAGCCATCAACATCCAAATAATACCACTGTTCTTTATCTTGAATCCAACCAATTTCCATCTGGTTTTCTTTGTTAAAATAATACCAGATTCCAGCGATTTTCTTCCAATTTTTAGCAGCAGCACCAGAGTCTGTCAAATAGAACCAACGATTGTTCCATTTTTTCCATTGATTATATAGCAGGATTCCCCTCTGATTAAAATAGTACCATTCACCTTCAATTTCATTCCAACCGACAGCATACTCTCCTGTAGAATCAGGCGCTTGATACCACCAGTTTCCATAAGCACTTTTATGCCAACCAGCTTGAAAACTTGGAATCGGCTTGTAGGATGTTGAAATATTGACAAAACCGTCTTTTCGAATATCAAAAACTGTCGCATCATAGTCTTTGCTGGCTGCGTTTATATGTTGAATTCCCATTGATTCAAGCCAGCTAATATATTCCCTATTTATTTCTTCACCGCTATCATACGAACCAATTGGTGAGGAAGAAGTTTGAACAATTATCTCAGGAGACAAATTTCTTATAAAATTTTTTGTATCTAAATGATGATTAAACTTCATCAAATCAACTTTTCCAATGAGAGAACCGTACTTGTCTTCTGCTCCATGAACATTATCTAAGTCGCCCCCAAGATAAATTTTCTTGCCATTGACTTTTACTACACTAATCAAGGAATTGGAATTATCATCCCAAACAGGTTTAAGATTTCCATTCTCATCATATTCATTTTCATAATTATAGAGCTGAATATCCATGTCCCCAAACTGAAAATGAGCATCTCCTTGTGTGATGTTTTGAATCACTGAAACACCTTTTTCTGCGGCAGTCTGTAAAACCTTATCATAGCCATACAGATTATCCCAAAGACGTTTAGGCTTAGTAATACGATTATCACTATATTTCTTAAGATAGACTCGGTCAACTGGATAGGTAGACAGTAATTCATCAGCATTTCCAATATGATCACTGTGAGTATGGGTCACCAAAATAAAATCAAGTTTTTGGACACCCAATTCCTTCAAACGACGAAAGACACGGTCTGTTAGAACATGCTTATAAGTTGTATTGATACCCTGTCTCCATGGATAACGAGAATCACTTCCATCTGGGAAATCATAATCTTCTCCTGTATCCACCATGGCAAAATGTCCATTGCTTTCAAGAATAATCGCATCACTTCCACCTTCATGAACATTTATAAAGTGAATTTTATTTCCTGAACTTTCTTGAGCTTGAACATTTCCATACCATGACAAGCCTAAAAAAGCGCCTGCAAGTGCTAAACTAGTCAATTTCTTTTTCATTCTTACTTCCTCAGTCTCTCTAATGTTTCCTTAAATATCTCTGGGATATCTGCTGTAAATTCCAAAATCTCACCTGTTCTCGGATGAGTAAAACCTAAAGTCTTAGCATGAAGAAATTGTCCATGTCCTTTTAAAGTCTTGCGAGGACCATAGACTTCATCACCAGCGACTGGATGGCCGATATAAGCCATGTGAACACGGATTTGATGAGTACGCCCTGTCTCCAGCTGCAACTCCACTAAGCTATAATTACCAAAGCGTTCCAAGACATGGAAACGGGTCACTGCAGGCTTCCCTTTAGCAGTCACAGCCTGTTTCTTACGGTCTTTTTCACTTCGACCAATCGGTGCTTCAATCACACCGCGATCATTAGGTAGATTTCCATGAACAATAGCCCAATATTTGCGGAGAGACTTTTTATCCTTCAGTTCTTGGGCAAGGGCCAAATGCGCCTCATCATTTTTAGCAATCATAAGAAGACCTGACGTATCCTTATCAATACGGTGAACAATTCCTGGGCGTAAAACCCCATTGATACCCGACAAGTCCTTAATATGATACATAAGGGCATTTACCAGAGTTCCACTGGTATGACCAGCACTCGGATGCACAACCATCCCCTGAGGCTTGTTAACGACAGCCACATCCTCATCTTGATAGATGATTTCTAGCGGAATATTCTCAGCCACATACTCTAATACCTCTGGCTCTGGTACATGATAGGTGACGATGTCACCTTCTTGGACTGTGTATTTAGCTTTCTTGACTTGACCATTGACCAAGATCTGACCTGATTTGATTTGTTCATTCGCGAGACTGCGTGATAATTCTGTCAAATCCGACAAAGCCTTATCTAGACGCAGGCCACCAGTTTCAATTTTAATTTCCATTTATTTCCTCTTTTAGCATTGCAATCAATAAAATAATCACTCCAACCGTCAGATAGCTATCTGCCACATTGAAAATTGCAAAATTGATAAAGTCAAGGTGGAACATATCCACAACAAAGCCCTGACTGACTCTGTCAATAAAGTTTCCAAGACCACCTGCGATAATCAAGGTCAAACCCAAGACCATCCAGAATGAGTCCTCCATGTGTTTATGTAGATACCAAATGGCACCCACCATGACTACCAATGTAATGATAGCAAAGAACCACTGCTGGTCTTGTAGCATCGAAAAGGCAGCCCCTCTATTTTGCAGGTAGGTCAAGCTAACGAAATTGGGAATCCAAGAGCGCACTTCACCTAGGGGAATCTGCTGGACGATATAGGATTTAACCAACTGATCCAGCGCAATCAAAAGCAGTACAATAACTGCCACTATTCCTCTTTTTTTCATGATTTCCTCTTCTGATCAAAATATTCTTGCATGACTTCTACAAAGAGAGCCCCAGCTTGACTCAGATCCACTTCTTCACGTTTAACATAGACCATGCGATTATCTAGGTTATCCTTGAGACGAATAACTGTGATGCCATTAACACTGTCACTATCTAAAAATCCAGAACCTGTTGCATAAGCGTCCGTCCGCTCCAAAATACCATTCAAAGTAGCACGGTCTGTCACATTGAACATCTGTGAGCTTGCACTGGTATCAACAAAGTTCTCTGAATAATAAAGGTACTCGTCTTTCTCTTGAGTGAAACGAACCGTTGGTAGATCCGCTAGATCCTCCATGACCAATTCCTCTTTCTGGGCTAAAGGATGCCCCTCACGGAGATAAATGTGGGTATGGAAGGGAATCAATTCAATGACCTCAAGACCCAGCTTTTCAACCCGTTGCATAATGCCCTTTTTATTTTGATTGTTGAGGTAGATAATCCCAATCTCACTATGCCCTTGCGCTACTTCATCTAAGATTTGAACAGTAGTTGATTCAAAAATACGGAAGTTCTTATAGTCGGGATAGCGCTCTGAAAAAGCCGTAATGGTTGGTGGCAAGAAATCATAGTGCTGACTAGCAATGGAAAATTCATCTTTTTCTTCCTCAGGATTGGCATACTGATTTTGAAAAATATCAAATCCTTTAACCAATTCTTGCGCTTTTTCGTAAAATTCCATACCACGACGGGTCAAGAAAGTCCCTGAGCTGGTCCGACGGAAAATCTTAAAACCCAACTCTTTTTCCAAATCACGAACAGAAATGGACAAACTCGGCTGACTAACATACATCTTTTCAGCAGCTTCACGGAAAGTACCACTATTGGCAATGGCAACAACATAGCGTAATTGTTGAATGTTCATCTTCTACCCCCAACTTCTTTATCTTTTCATTATACCATATTTTAGAAGTTTTCCAAAAAGGAAAAAAGTATGGAAATTTTCAAGTCTCAATAAATACTCTAACATTCCAAGACAAGAATTAGTATAATGTCTTTTTTCAGTCCTTATCTGATTTCAAGCAAATAAAAACAGCAAATCCTTTTGATTTACCGTTTAAAACATAATACAAGAAAACTCTCTAAAAATTTCTTGAATTCTATAAATCAACTAGAAAAAGTCTCTTCAATCCTATTAGCTATATCTGGATTTACTTCCCAGATACCAGCATAAGGTTGCTCAATATACTGTCTTTTCTTCTTAGTATATAGATAGACTACACTATCCTTTTCTTCATTCTGATGATAAAACTTGATAATGATGTAATCTTTAACATTTGTCGGTTGATCATTTACACTCTCCAAAGAGGTAGATTTGGACTGTTTCTGTATCTCCTCAATCAATTTTGAAATTTCTTCTCTCTTGTCGATAGTTTTAACATCTTCAGAGGTTTTTTTCTGCAGAGAAATTACAGAAATACTTTCAGGTTCAGGAAGAATAAGTTTTTTGTTACTAACGCAAGCAGATAGAACAAGAAAAGAGATTGAACAGACTATTATGGTGATAATTTTTTTCATACAGGATCACATCCTTTCATTCTTCTTACTTCTTCTCTTAGATATAATTATAATATCATACCATAGAAATTTTTACAATATCTTATTCCCTTATAACATTCATTAATGTAAAAGTTTCACATTTATAATTTTACAACTAAGTTCGCCTCGTACATAGGATTTTAAATATGGGTATCAGCGTGGATATCAAAATCATGACCACCCGTCAAACGGGTGGTTTGTTCCAGGGCTATAAGCCCAAATTACCAGCCAGCGCCTAAAGACGCTGGCTTTCACTTTGTTCAAGCCTTATTGCTCTTGACTCGTCACTTGCCTCTCAAAGAGGCTTTAGTATTACTTACCACTATCCCTAAAGGGATCCTCATATTCTTTTACACTTAATTTATCTAGTGCTATATCATGCTTTTCCTGTTCTTGAATATATTTCTTAATTGTGGCTTCATTAAGTCCTACTGTACTCACATAATAACCTTCCGCCCAGAAATGCCGATTCCCAAACTTATACTTGAGATTGGCGTGTTTGTCAAACATCATGAGTGCACTTTTTCCTTTTAAATAACCCATGAAACTCGAAACACTTATCCTCGGTGGAATACTTACTAACATGTGTACATGGTCTGGCATTAAGTGACCCTCGATAATTTCAACTCCTTTATAACTACACAAGCGATGAAATATTTCGCCTAAACTACTTCGATATTGATTATAGATGACTTTTCGTCTATACTTAGGGGTGAACACAATGTGATACTTACAGTGCCACTTTGTGTGCGATAAACTATGAGCCTTTTGTGCCATATTTTTCTCCTTTCGCTTTACAATTGGCTTGAACACCTTTATTGTATCGCGTTCGGAGTTTTTTTGGTATAACCTTCGACGCGCACCCGCATAGCGGGTGGTTTTTTTGTCTCGCACCTAACGGAGCGAGACGGACTAATAGTCACATAATAAAAAATAGGCTCTCCGAAAACTCGGAAAGCCTTATTTAATGCTACTTCTAGCTTCCTCGCCTTTATATTTCAAGGCTCGGGATAAAAAGGTTCACTGGACCTTTTTATTTTGCGATTGGGTAAACAGAAACCTGTTTTTTATCGCGTCCTTTACGTTCAAAGCGTACTACGCCTTCAACTTTAGCGAACAAAGTATCGTCTCCACCACGTCCAACGTTCACACCTGGGTAGATGTGTGTACCACGTTGACGGTAAAGGATTGATCCACCTGTTACAGTTTGTCCGTCAGCTGCTTTAGCTCCAAGACGTTTCGCTTGTGAATCGCGTCCGTTTGATGTAGAACCTCCACCTTTTTTGTGGGCGAAAAGTTGCAAGTTGTTAAGAGTCATTTTTAACATAATGTTTTCCTCCGTGTTAGTTTTCTGTGATAACTCTGGTTTGGACGAACTCTGAAGAGTTCTCCGATAAGTTTGCCATACCTAAGAAAAATGATTCAAAGAATAACTGGGTCATTTCTCTCTGGTGTGAAGGAAGATCTTTTGGAATTTCAACCATCAGATAGCCACCTTCATCTTCGTTTAATTCTAGGATTGGTTCATAGCCTGCAAATTTCTCAATAGAATTGATAAAGTTAATGGCAAGCGTAGAAACCGATGCACACACGACATCTAAGCCGTATTCGCCACTCTCGGCGTGTCCAGTAATTTCCGCACTCCTCAGCTCGCCATCTTCGGCTCTCTCAAAGACTGCTTGTATCATGTGTTCTCCTTAAAATTAAGCGTTGATTGCGTTGATGACAACTTTAGTATATGGTTGACGGTGACCTTGTTTACGGTGGCTACCTTTTTTAGGTTTGTACTTGTAAGTAACAACTTTCTTTTGTTTTCCTTGTTTTTCAACAGTTCCAACTACAGTAGCTCCAGCAACAAGTGGAGTTCCGACAACAGTGTTTTCACCACCAACAAGAACAACTTCGTTAAAAGTAACTTCTTGACCAGCTTCAACGTTCAATTTTTCAACGTAAACTGCTTGACCAACTTCAACTTTAACTTGTTTTCCGCCAGTTTTGATAATTGCGTATGTGCTCATTATGCACCTCCTATGATTTTTATGGGTTTCCCCGAATTTTTTGTGAAGACTCGCCTAGCATCGTGGGACAAACCACTTAAACTTGAATAATCAAGCAACGATGTTCGTGCGGTTGCACAGGATCGTGCATAGTCAACTCTTCAAGTATAGCATATCTCCTATTTTCTTACAAGTAATAACACCTAAAATGAAGCTTTTTCTTTTACTTTTTTCTGCCAAGAGGCAAAAAGCATGCTGAGGTAAAAAATGCTCATCATAATAGGAACACCAAGAATGGTCTTTTCATGATAGAAAATCGTCAAATAAGCTGAAAAGACAACGCCAAGGACAAAACTACTAAGCAGGCTAACAAATATTAACCCTTCACGTAAAAAAGGAGTGTGCTTGGTTCGGAAATAATCTCCAAAAGCTAGCATTGTTCGTTTGATATTCCCTGTCATAAAGGCATTATTGTAGGCAATACCCGAAACCTCACCAAAAGCAGTTGTCACCAAGCCCATACAAAAGGCTAAGGGCGGTACTAGATAGATATTATCTACAGTTTGCGGCACAAAACCAATAATGATTGATAAGATTGCCAAAGGAATCAATGACAGAATGGGCTTTTTCACAATTCTCAATTTTTCCTTATAAACAGTTAATAAAAAGACCCCCATCATAAAAGCTAGCAAGGTCATTACTTTGGCACTAGCATCTGAAACATTGTGTTGAATGAGCCCCACTGATAGAAATACGACATTTCCAGTTTGTCCAGCAACAAGAGTATTCCCTCGCACAATAAAAGTATAGGCATCTACATATCCTGCACAAAAAGTCAAAAAAAGCGCTAGCCTCTTAGACTGACGTGATATTTTTCTTATAGGTAATAGCCTCATTTTTCCTCCCATTTCATTTACTCATCTCATTATTGTACCACTTTCTTTGGGAAAGTCCTAGTAGCTTATTTGAATTTTTTTACCCTCTGTTGGATAGTCCCGTCTATCTATGTTATAATGAAAGAAGGATTTGAAATCAGAAAAGGAGTAACTATGCTTAAATTAGGTGTCATCGGAACAGGGGCTATCAGTCACCACTTCATAGAAGCGGCCCATTCCAGTGGAGAATACAAGCTGGTCGCAGTCTATTCTAGAAAACTAGAAACTGCGGCAACCTTTGCTTCTCGCTATCAGAATATCCAACTCTTTGATCAAGTAGAGGACTTCTTCAAGAGCTCCTTTGATGTGGTCTATATTGCTAGCCCAAACTCCTTGCATTTTGCTCAGGCAAAAGCTGCATTGTCTGCAGGTAAACATGTCATTCTTGAAAAGCCAGCTGTCACTCAGCCACATGAATGGCTAGATTTGATTCAAACAGCTGAAAAAAATTACTGTTTTATCTTTGAAGCAGCTCGTAATTACCATGAGAAAGCTTTTACTACTATCAAAAACTTTTTAGCAGACAAACAAATTTTGGGAGCAGATTTCAACTATGCCAAGTATTCTTCCAAAATGCATAACTTGTTGGCTGGGCATACGCCCAATGTCTTTTCAGAGCGTTTTGCTGGCGGTGCCCTCATGGATTTGGGGATTTATCCTCTCTACGCTGCCGTTCGTCTCTTTGGAAAAGCTCAAGACGCTACCTATCAGGCTCAACAGCTTGACAATAGCATTGACCTAAATGGTGACGGAATTCTCTTCTACCCAGACTTTCAAGTTCACATCAAGGCTGGGAAAAACATCACTTCCAATCTTCCTTGCGAAATTTACACAACAGATGGAACCTTGACCCTCAACACCATTGAGCATATTCACTCGGCTATTTTTACCGACCATCAAGGCAATCAAATCCAACTCCCTATCCAACAGGCTCCTCATACGATGACTGAGGAAGTCGCTGCATTTGCACACATGATCCAGCAACCAGATCTGAATCTCTACCAAACTTGGCTGGAAGATGCAAGTTCAGTTCATAAACTACTATTTACCATGCGCCAGACTGCTGGCATTAGATTTGAGGCAGAAAAATGAAAAACAAACTACCGACTGAATGGCAAGAACTGAGTGACCAACTCGGTTTCCAAGAATTCACCCCCATTCAAACTCAACTATTTGAGCCCCTTCTTGCTGGAGAAAACCTCCTAGGAGTGAGCCCAACAGGAACTGGTAAGACCCTAGCTTACCTTCTACCAAGTCTTCTCAGACTACAAAAGAAAAAAGCCCAACAACTCTTGATTCTAGCACCAAATACTGAGCTTGCTGGACAGATTTTTGATGTATGTAAAACGTGGGCTGAAGCTATCTGCTTAACTACCCAACTCTTCTTATCAGGTTCGAGTCAAAAACGTCAAATTGAACGACTCAAAAAAGGACCAGAAATTCTGATTGGAACCCCTGGCCGTATCTTTGAACTGATTAAATTGAAAAAAATCAAGATGATGAATGTGGAAACCATCATTCTAGATGAATTTGACCAATTGCTAGATGATTCTCAGATACACTTTGTCGAGAAAATTACTCACTACGCACCTCGTGACCACCAACTTGTCTATATGAGTGCGACAACCAAGTTTGACCAAGAAAAGATTACGCCTAACACACGTACCATTAATCTCTCTGATCAAAAACTGGACAACATCCAGCACTTCTACATGCAGGTAGAGCAACGTCACCGAGTGGATATGCTACGAAAACTGGCTCATGTAGAGGATTTCCGTGGTCTAGTCTTCTTTAACAGCCTATCAGACCTTGGAAGTGCAGAAGAAAAACTACAATATCGGGATATCCTGGCTGTTTCCCTCGCTAGTGATGTCAATGTCAAATTTAGAAAAGTCATCTTAGAAAAGTTTAAAGACAAGCAACTAACCCTGCTTCTTGCAACTGACCTTCTGGCACGTGGAATTGATATCGATAGCCTAGAATGTGTCGTAAACTTTGATGTTCCTAGAGATATTGAAACCTACACTCACCGTGCTGGCCGTACAGGTCGCATGGGTAAAGAAGGCTATGTTATCACTCTCGTCACTCATCCAGAAGAAATCAAAAAACTCAAAAAGTTTGCAAGCGTACGTGAAATTGTCTTGAAAAACCAAGAACTCTATTTCAAATAAAGCCCCCTTTGCTCTATGCACATCGAGTGTATAGAGCTTTTTTATGTAAACAATTCTTCAATATTAGTTCAATATCCGAAAAAAAGAACCTTGCAATGCAAGATTCTTTTAGTGTCTGACTTAAATAATTGTTCTTCTGGGAACTAAATCGAATTAAGCTTCGATTTCTGTAACCATACCTGAACCAACAGTACGTCCACCCTCACGGATAGAGAATGTAGTACCTTGTTCTACGGCGATTGGGTGGATCAACTCAACGTCGATTGTCACGTTATCACCAGGCATTACCATTTCAGTACCTGCTGGAAGTTCGATTGAACCTGTAACGTCAGTAGTACGGAAGTAGAATTGTGGACGGTAGTTGTTGAAGAATGGAGTGTGACGTCCACCTTCTTCTTTAGTAAGGATGTAGACTTCACCTTTGAATTTAGTGTGTGGGTTGATTGAACCTGGTTTAGCGATAACTTGTCCACGTTCGATTTCATCACGTTGAACACCACGAAGAAGGACACCTACGTTATCTCCGGCAAGACCTTCGTCAAGTTGTTTACGGAACATTTCAACACCAGTAACAACTGCTTTTTGAGTTTCTTCTTTGATACCAACGATTTCGATTTCGTCGTTGACTTTAACGATACCACGGTCGATACGTCCTGAAGCAACTGTACCACGTCCAGTGATTGAGAATACGTCTTCGACTGGAAGAAGCAATGGTTTGTCAGTGTCACGTTCTGGTTCTGGGATGTACTCATCAACTGTGTTCATCAATTCCATAACGATGTCTTCGTATTTAGTGTCACCTTCAAGAGCTTTAAGAGCTGAACCTTGGATAACTGGAAGATCGTCACCTGGGAAGTCGTATTCTGACAATAGGTCACGGATTTCCATTTCAACCAATTCAAGCAATTCTTCGTCGTCAACCAAGTCAACTTTGTTCATGAAGACGATAAGGTGTTTAACACCAACCTGACGTGAAAGAAGGATGTGCTCACGAGTTTGTGGCATTGGTCCGTCAGTTGAAGCTACTACAAGGATAGCTCCGTCCATTTGAGCGGCACCAGTGATCATGTTTTTAACGTAGTCCGCGTGTCCTGGAGCGTCGATGTGAGCGTAGTGACGTTTTTCAGTTTCGTACTCAACGTGCGCAGTGTTGATTGTGATACCGCGTTCGCGTTCTTCTGGAGCAGCATCGATAGACGCATAGTCTTTAGGTTGGTTAACTGATGAAGGCAAGCGACGTGCCAAAACAGTTGTGATAGCTGCAGTTAGGGTAGTTTTACCGTGGTCAACGTGTCCGATAGTACCAATGTTAACGTGTGGTTTACTACGATCGTATTTTTCTTTTGCCATTTGAGTAAAAGCCTCCAATAAAATATATTTTATAGATAGACAGTAGGCAATACAGTCTAACTTTCCTTACTATTTTATCAAATTTCAGCTAAATTGCAAGTGTTTTACAAAGTTTTTGTGAATTATTCTTAATAGGCTAATCTAAACGGCAATTCTACTCCTATAATTTACCTAAAGAAAAATCAGGAGTTTCCTGACTTTTACTTAGCTAATTCTCTTTCTCGTTCTTTCATTGTTTTATGATTTTCATACAAACGTGATAAGAACTTAGAAATTTCTTTTAAGATAGAATATGTTGGTACTGCGACAATCATGCCAATGACCCCATAGATATTGCTTGATAACAAAAGTAATACTAAAATTGTTATTGGATGGACTTTCATCACGCCACCAACGATTCGAGGGTAGAGGATATTTCCATCCACTTGTTGAATGATTAGCATGTAAACAACTGCAATTAGCATTCTATGAGGATCGGTAAAGACATTAGCAATAATCATCGGAATCAAGCCAATACTTGGTCCCACATAAGGAATGAGATTGGCCAATCCTGAAAAGATGGCAAAGACCAAAGCGTATTTCAAACCAATCACGGTATATCCGATAAAAGCCAAACAACCGATAATAATGGCATCAATTGCGACTCCACTAATATAGCGAGCAATTGTCGCATTCAAATTCTTTAAAAGACCTGCAATATGCAACTTATCTCTCTTTAAAACAGTACGTTCAAGCATCGGTAAAAATTTGTTACCATCTAACAAAAAATAAACCAAAAACACAGGGGTCATGATAATAATCAAAACGGTACTAAAGAGAGCTGATAGGACACTTCCGACACTATTGGTAACGCTATTTAGGATATTTTGTAAAATATCTACATAGGATAAATTTAACTGTTGAATAGTCGCTTGAATATCCAAATTTTGAAAGGCTGGATAAGTGGATAAATCGATAATCAAATCTTGCAGACGACTGTAGATAGTCTGGCTAGTCGCAATCAAGCTGGTCAACTGATTAACCAAAATCGGTAAGAGATAGACTACCCCAATGACAAGCCCCCAAACCAAAGCACACAAGGTTAATAGAATACCAATGATACGATTAATTTTGAAATACTTTTGTAAAAAATTTACAATAGGATTGGTCAAATAATATAAAAAACCACCTAGAAGAAAAGGAATCATGATGGTGTTTGCGACGCTCACAAAAGGCGTGATAATAGCCCCCATCTCTCTCCATAAATAAAAAATGACTGTTAATAATAAAATCTCACTGGTCCAAAAAAATAATTTATTCTTACGAAACATGAGCTACCTCCATTCATCTATTTTACCATACTTTCAAAAAAGCTTCTTTCTTCTATCATGAAACTGGGAATATTTTTTTCTTTATGTTAGAATAAACTTACTATGAAAAAAATCATTTTAACTCTCTTAAGTCTATCCGTAATTGGGTCAGCATCTACTGTTGCTGCCCAAGATTTTAATATTGCTGCTAAACATGCGATTGCTGTTGAGGCCAATACTGGTAAAATTCTATATGAAAAAGATGCAACGCAACCTGTCGAAATTGCTTCTATAACAAAACTACTTACCGTTTACCTGGTCTATGAAGCACTCGAAAATGGAAGTATCACACTATCCACCCCAGTAGATATTTCTGATTATCCTTATCAATTGACGACAAATTCTGAAGCCAGTAATGTTCCTATGGAGGCCCGTAATTATACTGTCGAAGAGTTACTTGAAGCAACTCTGGTATCTAGTGCCAACAGCGCCGCTATTGCCCTAGCTGAGAAAATTGCTGGCTCTGAAAAAAACTTCGTTGATATGATGCGAGCAAAACTCTTGGAATGGGGAATCAAAGATGCTACTGTTGTCAATACAACTGGTCTGAACAACGAAACTCTCGGAGATAACATTTACCCAGGATCTAATAAAGATGACGAAAATAAGCTCAGTGCTTATGATGTTGCTATCGTTGCTCGCAACCTCATCAAAAAATACCCACAAGTCTTGGAAATCACGAAAAAACCTTCTTCTACTTTTGCTGGAATGACAATCACTTCGACCAACTACATGTTAGAAGGCATGCCTGCTTATCGAGGTGGTTTTGATGGCCTTAAAACAGGAACAACAGACAAAGCCGGAGAATCTTTTGTTGGTACTACTGTCGAAAAAGGCATGAGGGTTATCACTGTTGTTTTGAATGCAGATCATCAAGACAATAATCCTTACGCTCGCTTCACAGCTACATCTTCACTAATGGATTATATCTCTTCTACATTCACACTTCGCAAAATCGTTCAACAAGGCGATGCCTATCAAGATAGTAAAGTCCCCGTACAAGATGGAAAAGAAGATACGGTCACTGCAGTGGCCCCAGAGGATATCTATCTAATTGAACGTGTTGGGGGTCAATCTTCCCAATCTATTCAATTCACACCTGATTCTAAAGCAATCCCAGCACCACTTGAAGCCGGAACAGTGGTTGGCCATTTGACTTACGAAGACAAGGATTTGATTGGTCAAGGTTACATTACCGCTGAACGTCCTAGTTTCGAAATGCTAGCAGAAAAGAAAGTTGAAAAAGCCTTCTTCTTAAAAGTTTGGTGGAATCAGTTTATCCGCTTCATCAACGAAAAATTATAAAACATACTGAGCAAAAGATTGCTCCAAAATAGAAACAGACCAAAAAGGCTTTAAAGTCAAAAACGCATAATATCAAGTATTAAAAAACTTGATATTATGCGTTTTATTGTGGTAATATTTACTTCGTTTTCTCCTAAAATTGAATTTTATCCCATTCTTTTTTGAGATATTTTATTCATTACTTTAGGAAGACAATTACTAATTTCCGTTGGCAAGACCACATAATGTTCTTGAGCTAGTTCTTGAGCAATAGCTGAATGAAGATGAGTCGCTACTGCCACACGCTCGTAGAGACTGGCTTGTTTAAACTGGCCTGCAAATCCTGCAATCATCCCAGCCAGAGTATCTCCCATTCCCCCAGTCGCCTGATAGGGACCGCCAACCTGTAACTGGTAATAATCAGATTGGCCAGCCTGCCAAATACGAGTAGCCGCACCTTTCTCTACCAAAATTGTTCCTTGAGGGAAGGAAGTTAGGGCACTAGCCGTTGCATCTTCGTTTTGCTTTTCAATAGCAATACCAGACAGCTTTTCCCACTCCTTTTGGTGGGGAGTTAGGATAAGCTGGTTAGATGGAAATGACAAACTTGTTCGAGCTAGAATGGTCAGGGCACCTCCGTCTACAATCAAAATCTGATTTTGACTTAAATTAACAAAGACTTGTTCTACTAGATTTTCTCCAAAAACATCGTCTCGTAAACCAGGACCCAGCAAGACAACTTCTGCCTTCTCCAGTTGCTCTTTTAACAATTGCTGGTCTTGCAGAGAAAAGGCCATAGCCTCTGGTAAATTGCTGTGCAAAGCTGGGATATTTTCCCTATCTGTTCCAACAGTCACCAAACCAGCTCCACTTTTAACAGCTGCCAAAGCAGCCATGACGACAGCACCACCATAAGGATAAGTCCCACCAAGCAACAGCAGACGGCCATAGTCTCCTTTATGACTGGTACGAGAACGTTCAATAATGACTTTTTCTAGTAAGGCTTGATTAATCACTTTCATTGTTTTTTCCTCTCGCTTTTATTATACAACAAAAAGGAGGCGCAGACCTCCTTTTGTAATCTTATATCTAAAATTTAATACTCATTTCTACCATTTTAGATATAGCTATAGAAAATAGAATTTCTTCAGCGAATTTTCTCTTATTTTCTATCCAATGTTCGAAGTGCTGCCTGATAGGTTTGCTCCATCAGCATGGTAATGGTCATAGGACCTACACCTCCAGGAACTGGCGTAATATGGCTAGCAAGTGGGGCAACTGCCTCATAATCCACATCCCCACAGAGCTTACCATTTTCATCACGATTCATCCCAACGTCAATGACTACCGCACCTGGTTTGACAAAGTCAGGAGTCACAAATTTAGCACGACCAATTGCGACCACAAGAATATCCGCTTTAGCGGCCACCTTAGCGAGATTATGGGTGCGTGAGTGAGTCAAGGTCACTGTTGCATTCTTGGCCAAAAGAAGCTGGGCCATAGGTTTTCCAACAATATTTGAACGACCGATGACCACCGCATTTTTACCTTCTAATTCAATCCCATATTCATGAAACATTTCCATAATTCCTGCAGGTGTTGATGGAATCATGACTGGATGACCAGACCAAAGGCGTCCCATATTTAGAGGATGGAAACCATCCACATCCTTTTCTGGGTCAATAGCCAATAGAACCGCCTCTTCATCAATGTGTTTTGGTAATGGCAACTGGACCAAAATCCCATGCCAAGCTGGATCCTGATTATATTTAGCAATCAGGTCTAACAATTCCTCTTGAGTAATGGTCTCTGGAACTCGCACTACTTCGCTACGGAAACCAGCCGCAAGAGCTGACCTCTCCTTGTTACGAACGTAGACTTGGCTGGCTGGATTGTCCCCAACCAAAATCACTACCAAACCAGGCACTAGACCTGTTTCTTCCTTTAATTTTGCAGTCTTTTCAGCCAACTGCCCCTGCAATTTGGCCGCTAAAGCTTTCCCATCAATAATCTGTGTCATATCACTTCTCTTTTCTTTCAAATATCTTCCATTATACCAAAAACTGCTAGTCCCCTCTAACACTTCTTTCCTAGGCAATCCTATAGTTTCAAACTATAAGAAAAAGCTCGGGTCGAGCTTTCCATTAATCTTGTCTTGAAATTTTAAAATAGATTATAAAACCTTACTCAAGAAGTCTTTAGTCCGTTGTTCTTGGGTTTGTTCAAAAATCTGTTCTGGTGTTCCGTCTTCAACAACCACACCGTCTGCCATAAAGATGACACGATCTGCCACCTCACGCGCAAAGCCCATCTCATGTGTTACGATAACCATAGTCATTCCTGACTTGGCAAGGTCTTGCATAACAGCTAGAACTTCTCCAACCATCTCAGGGTCCAAGGCTGAAGTTGGCTCGTCAAAAAGCAAAACATCTGGTTCCATAGCCAACCCACGCGCGATGGCAATCCGCTGTTGCTGACCACCTGACAAACTCTGTGGATAAACAGTTGCCTTATCTGGTAAACCAACTTTTCCCAAAAGTTCCTGAGCTCTCTTCTCTGCAATTGCCTTACTTTCACCTTTGGTCTTGATAGGAGACAAGGTAATATTTTCCATCACAGTCATATTAGGAAAGAGATTAAATTGTTGGAAAACCATGCCCATCTTCTCACGCATGGCAAACAGGTCATTCTTCTTGTCCGTAATATCGACTCCCTCAAAGATAACCTTCCCCTTGGTTGCTTCTTCCAACAAATTCATAGAGCGAAGCAAGGTAGATTTCCCGCTCCCCGAAGGACCGATGATAACGACAACTTCTCCTCTTTTAATCTCGAGGTTGATGCCCTTCAATACTTCATTCTTTCCAAATGATTTATGTAAATTTTCAATTTTTATCAAGGTTTCTGTCATTATTTCTTATCTCCTTGTCCCATACGTTTTTCAAAAGCTTTCAAGGCTACTGTCAAAATAGAGGTCATAATCAAGTAGTAAAAGGCTGCAAATAAAAGTGGTGTTAAAGGTAGATAGGTTGTTGTAGAAACTGTTGTAGCCCCGTTCCACAACTCCATAACACCGATAGCTGATAAGAGGGAGCTGTCCTTGATAATGGTAATAAATTCGTTCCCCAATGCTGGCAAAATATTTTTGATTGCTTGTGGCAAAATCACATATCTCATAGCATTTTTAGGACGAATCCCTAACGAATAAGCCGCTTCTAGCTGACCTTTTGGAACCGCATTAATCCCAGCACGGACAGTCTCAGAAACATAAGCACCACTGTTCATAGAGATAATCAAAATCCCTGGAATCAGACGAGAAAGATCAACACCCAAAATTCCAACCTGAATAGTCGGAGCATTGATGTGCATAAGAGCAAAAGCAATCATAATCTGAACCATCATCGGTGTCCCGCGGAAAATCCAAACGTACAAGTTGGCGAGCCAAACAAGCGGTTTAAACTTTGACCGTTGCCCAAAAGCCAAGACAACACCCAAAATAGTTCCCAAAAAGACAACACAGATAGAAATGAGAACCGTCACAATAGCCCCATAGTTAAAATAAGGCAAATACTTAGGTAAAAAAGAAAAATTCATAGTCACACTGCTTTCTAAAATAGAATACTGTATGATTATAACATGTATTGAATTAAAATTCAAACTTTTTATCCGATTTATTCAAAAAAACTTTAAGCTGGTAGAATTAGCGAGAAATCTTAGTTTTTTCTAGTCAAGTTGGCCTCCTTTATGGTAAAATAGTAACGATAAGAAATGAAGGAGAATCAAAATGGAATCACATTTGGTTAGAATCATCAACCGCCTTGAAGCAATGGCAAAAGACGGCGGAAATTTAAAACGTAATTTTGAACGCGAAGGAGTTGTTGTTGCAGAAGTTGCATACAGCCACGACGAAGAAAACGGCTCAATCTTTACCCTTCGTGATGTCGAAGCTCGCGAAACTTATACGTTTGATAGCATTGACTTGATTGCAATGGAGATTTACGAACTCCTTTACTAATACAAAACAAGCTGGGATTACACCCTGCATGTCTAACCAAAATCCTTTTTGTCTCACAAATAGGATTTTTTTATAGTCCAAATTCACAAAAATTTTCATTGTAACAACTTCTCAAAGCTGCAATCTTTTTACTTGCTTTACACCCCAATCCTGTTATAATGAGAGTATAGAAATTTGACTATTTTTGACCTTTGGACAGGTCAAGCTAAAGAAAGAAATGAGGTAGATGTATGCTTTGTCAAAACTGTAAAATCAATGACTCAACAATTCATCTTTATACCAATCTTAATGGAAAGCAAAAACAAATTGACCTCTGTCAAAACTGCTATAAGATTATCAAGACAGATCCTAACAATACCCTCTTTAAAGGTATGACGGATCTGAACAATCGTGACTTTGATCCCTTTGGTGATTTCTTCAATGACCTAAACAATTTCAGACCTTCTAACAACACTCCTCCGACTCCCCCAACCCAATCAGGTGGAGGTTACGGCGGAAACGGCGGTTATGGTTCCCAAAATCGTGGATCTGCTCAAACTCCACCACCAAGCCAAGAAAAAGGCCTGCTAGAAGAATTTGGTATCAACGTAACTGAAATTGCCCGTCGTGGAGATATAGACCCTGTTATTGGGCGCGACGATGAGATTATCCGTGTCATCGAAATTCTCAATCGTAGAACTAAGAATAATCCTGTTCTTATCGGTGAACCAGGTGTCGGAAAAACAGCTGTTGTCGAAGGTCTAGCTCAGAAAATCGTTGATGGCGATGTTCCACATAAACTCCAAGGCAAACAAGTCATCCGTCTAGATGTGGTTAGCTTGGTTCAAGGAACGGGTATCCGTGGACAATTTGAAGAACGCATGCAAAAACTCATGGAAGAAATTCGCAAACGTGAGGATATCATCCTCTTTATCGATGAAATCCATGAAATTGTTGGTGCGGGGTCTGCGGGCGATGGCAATATGGATGCAGGAAATATCCTCAAGCCAGCCCTTGCCCGTGGGGAACTGCAACTGGTCGGTGCTACTACCCTCAATGAATACCGTATCATTGAAAAAGATGCTGCCCTAGAGCGTCGTATGCAACCTGTTAAGGTCGATGAACCAACGGTTGAAGAAACAATCACTATCCTCAAAGGTATTCAAAAGAAATACGAAGACTACCACCACGTTCAGTATACAGATGCTGCAATTGAAGCAGCTGCAACTCTTTCCAATCGCTACATCCAAGATCGCTTCTTGCCTGACAAGGCCATTGATCTCTTAGATGAAGCGGGTTCTAAGATGAACTTGACCTTAAATTTTGTGGATCCTAAAGTAATTGATCAGCGCTTGATTGAGGCTGAAAATCTCAAATCTCAAGCTACACGAGAAGAAGATTTTGAGAAGGCCGCCTACTTCCGCGACCAGATTGCCAAGTATAAGGAAATGCAAAAGAAAAAGGTCACAGACCAAGATACTCCTATCATCAGTGAGAAAACCATTGAGCACATTATCGAGCAGAAAACCAACATTCCTGTTGGCGATTTGAAAGAGAAAGAACAATCTCAACTCATCCATCTAGCTGAAGACCTCAAGTCTCATGTTATTGGACAGGACGATGCAGTTGATAAGATAGCCAAGGCTATTCGCCGTAATCGTGTCGGTCTCGGTACGCCTAACCGCCCAATCGGAAGCTTCCTCTTCGTCGGACCAACTGGTGTCGGTAAGACAGAACTTTCCAAACAACTAGCTATCGAACTCTTTGGTTCTGCTGACAGCATGATTCGCTTTGACATGAGTGAATACATGGAAAAACACAGCGTGGCTAAGTTGGTCGGCGCCCCTCCAGGTTATGTTGGCTACGATGAGGCTGGGCAATTAACTGAAAAAGTTCGCCGCAATCCATATTCTCTTATTCTCTTGGATGAAGTAGAGAAAGCCCATCCAGATGTTATGCACATGTTCCTCCAGGTCTTGGACGATGGTCGTTTGACAGATGGGCAAGGACGTACCGTCAGCTTCAAGGATGCCATTATTATCATGACTTCAAATGCAGGGACAGGTAAGGCTGAAGCCAGCGTTGGTTTTGGGGCTGCTCGCGAAGGACGTACCAACTCTGTTCTCGGTGAACTCGGTAACTTCTTTAGCCCAGAGTTTATGAACCGTTTTGATGGTATTATCGAATTTAAGGCTCTCAGCAAGGACAACCTCCTTCAGATTGTCGAGCTTATGCTTGCAGACGTTAACAAGCGCCTTTCTAGCAACAACATTCATTTGGATGTAACTGACAAGGTCAAGGAAAAATTGGTTGACCTCGGCTATGATCCAAAAATGGGGGCACGCCCACTTCGTCGTACTATTCAAGACTATATTGAAGACGCAATCACTGACTACTACCTTGAAAATCCAAGCGAAAAAGACCTCAAGGCAGTTATGACCAGCAAGGGCAAGATTCAAATCAAATCTGCCAAAAAAGCTGAAAAAATCAAAGAGAATACTTCTGAAATAGAAGATTAGAACTCATAAAAAGAACAGGAAACAAGATCTCCTGTTCTTTTTAATTCTCTTCTTGAACTTGATAGCGAAGAATTGTTTTCAATTTGCTTGGCTCCGTTCGATGAAGGTTATTGAGATAGATTTCTCGGTGGTACTCCGTAATTCTTTTGAGTTTATGAAGTTGACAAAAATCTTCCATATCTGCAAAAGTCTCATTTTCTGTATCAAAGGGTCCTACATGAAGCATAGCAAGACTTAGGCCTTCTTCTATTTTTTCAAAACGAATAGCCTCATAGAGAAGATTTGGCTTCTTGATCATCACCTCGTTCAGAGCTTCCTCAAATAGTTCTCGCGTAATAAAATCGGGTTGCCCAATCATAATGCTATAAGAAAGCTCACTTTTTACCAGTTCTCCTTCCTTCTCCTTTTTCCATAAACCTTCTAAAGGAAAGACTGTAAAATCATGGTAAACCTCATCCAGAGGAGCTTTTTTATACTTCATCTTTATCGCATAAGCTAAGGCATACAAAATTCCTACGCGTTCTGAAAAATCTTCTTGATTTGGATCGCCTTTACCATCTATCACGATATAGGATTGACCTGGTACTTCCAAGATGGTGGGCCTAGCCTTAATTTGATAAAGAGCTTTCGCTTCTTTTCTCCATTCGTATTTCATTTAATTCTTCTCCTTTCTATCTCTAGTATAGTACTAAAACCCTGACATCTTTTGTCAAGGTTTATAAAATTTTTGGATTTTTTCTACTCTAGAAAGCAGTTCCTTCTTCAGATAGTCAGGGTCGAGTATTTCCACTCCATCTAAATAAGACAGGAGGTAAGTATACATACTTTCATGCTCTGGTAGGACTGTCTTGACATAATAACATCCATCTTTGCCCAAGCTAATCTCATCTTCTAAAAAATCTTCATAAACCCGGAAAGCAAGCTTGGGACTAAACTTCAAGGAAACTTCGATTTGATTTGCCACTTGATCTGAACTATCAACGGAATCCATCAGGTTTTTCTGCTTCACTATTTCATTTGTTAGGTGACAATTCCTAATTCTAGATAACTTGAAAAAACGCCAGTCTTCCTTCAAACAACAGTAAGCATGAAGGTACCAATCTCTCTTTTTAAATACGAGTTTAAAAGGTTCAACTGTACGAATCGTTTTCTGACCACTCCCACCTAGATAAGTGATGACCAGTCGCCTCTTCTCTAGAATAGCATGTTTGATATTATCAAATAATTCTTTTTGACCTTCCCGCTTTCTCCAGTCAGTCAAATCTACTTCTATCCAAGGGCTGGTAGAAACTTGAAAAATAGATTCTAATTTTTCAAGTAACAGATCTTGTCTGTCATCCGTCAGAGCTTGAATCCCTTGCAAAGCAGACAACAGTTCTATTTTTTCATTCTCCGACACAAGAGCGCGATCCAGGACAAAGTCCTTCATTAAAAAAATTCCACCTGAGTTTCCAGGAATCGAATAAAGGGGAATCCCCGCCATACTCAAGCGCTCAATATCACGATAAATTGTTCGTACAGACACTTCAAATAATCGGGCTAATTCAGGAGCTGTTGTACTACCTTTTTCTAAAAGTAGATATAGAATACGAAATAATCTTGATTCTGCCATAAAATCACCTCCCTTTTATTATACCAGTTAAAGAAGTCCATTTAGAGAATTTACCCCAACAAATATTGATAAAGTTAAAGTAGATTTTCTTCACAAGTTCGTTGGTTTCTTCTTGACAGCTTGCCCTTTGTCCATTATGATAATAATAACGATACTAGATAATGAGGAAAATTCAATGGCAAACCCAACTTTTGGAGAAAAAAAAGCGAATACAGACTATGTTGCACGCTATGGAGTGTATGCAGTTATCCCTGACGCTGAACAAAAACAAATTGTTCTTGTTCAAGCACCTAATGGTGCTTGGTTCTTACCAGGTGGCGAAATTGAATCAGGTGAAAATCATCAGGAAGCCCTAAAGCGTGAATTGATTGAAGAGCTTGGTTTCACAGCTGAAATTGGTACCTATTACGGACAAGCTGACGAATATTTCTACTCTCGTCACCGTGATACCTACTACTACAATCCTGCCTACCTCTATGAAGCGACATCTTTCAAGGAAGTTCAAAAACCACTAGAAGACTTTAATCATATTGCCTGGTTCCCTATTGACGAGGCTATTGAAAATCTCAAACGTGGTAGTCATAAATGGGCCATTCAATCTTGGAAAAAACAGCATAAGATTGACTAAATCAAGCTACTTTATTCAAAAAGTGCTATAATAGTATTAGAAAATCGGAGGAAATGTTATGAAGCTTATCAATACGACAAACTCACACTCGCAACTTGTAAAAAGCCAGCTAGAGAGTACAGATGCAACTCTTGTTGAGGTCTATTCTGCTGGAAATACAGATGTTATTTTTACCCAAGCTCCGCTTCACTATGAAATCCTCATCTCAAATAAACACCGTGCTATTCGAGAAACTGAAATCGAAGCCATCCAAGAATTTTTCTTGAAACGTAAAATTGATAAGGACTCTATTGATGAGGCCAATATCAAAACCCTCTACTCAGAAAAATTAATTGGGATTTCAATTCCAATCAAATAAAATTTTGGAGAGATTAGAAAGCTATTGAACCTTATAGACCAAACATAGGTTCTGACTTGCTTTTTAAATCGTCTCCAATTTTTTATCTTGAGATCTTATCATACAAGATTTTATAGACAAATAATAAAAAAGATTTGATTCTGCTTCTCACACAATCAAATCTTTTTCTTTTATTAAAAACGAATCGTTTCACGTGTTTTCTCATATGAGGTAACAAAGCGGTTAGTTACACCAGGTTCTGCCACTTCCAATGCTTGAGAAATCTTGTCAAATGAAGCGCGATAATCAAATTCTTTTTCAAAAATATCTAAAGCTTCGTTAAATGCTTCTTGGATGCGTTCATCAAATGAGCGATAGCGGTTAGAATATTGCAAGAGTTGCTCTGTCAAGGTTGCATACTGTACAATATTATAAGTTTCCGTTTCTAAAGCTTCCATATCATTCGTTGCAATTTCCAGAACACGGTTAACTGACTCTATATTGACCAATTTTTGTTCTAATTCAGCCATTAGATCTTCCGTATTATTACTTGCTGTAAAGAATAACTTCAAGAAAGTTTGTGGAATACCAGGTAGGTTCCGTTTTTCCATATATCTCTTGATTGTATGGAGACGATTAACATATACATTTGCCTTTTGACGTGCATTGATATCATCTTTCTCAATTCGTGCAAGACGCTCACTAACTGAAATCTGTTCATCTTCAATCTCTTTAAGATTTTCCTGTAAAGATTCAAGATTTTCTTCAAGAATTGAATATGCTTGAGTTGGTTCATCTTGATTTGATGTTGCCTCAATAATAGCAGTCTCAAAGTTTTCTAATTCACCCTGTAAACGAAGAACATGACTTGCATCTGACTCAGAAAGTAAATAGTTTTTACTCAAACGCTCAATGTCTTCTATCAATAAAGCATTATTTTCCTTCATGTGTTGAAGATAAGTAGGAAGTGTTGCTACTAAACCTTCTACTACTTTCTGTGCCGCAATTTCTCTTGTAAAGATATCATAAAGTGCATTAATCTCTTCTTGGATTTGAGTATTTTCGTACTCTGCATTATCCAATTCTAGTTTCGCAATATTCTCATGATTTTTCTTGAGAGCTTCATAAAGCAGTTGGAAACGCGCTTCAATATCCGTTTCAGCAAAATGATAATTAGCATCTAAAAGCTTACGGTAGCCATCTTCTAAATCTTCCAGTTGATCAGGTAGGTCTTTAGATAATGTTGCTACAATTGCTGGTATACGATCAACAATATGCGTTAAAGCCAAGATATGATTTTCAGCATTATCCAAAATCACAGCAGCTTCTACTGGGTCACCTGACGAATTTAAAGTTACAAACTGAGAAAACTCGGATTGGATATTTTCCAATTGTTTTTCAATTTCAGATAAACCTTGTCCATATTCTTCAGAATGATCAGCAACTCGGTGTTGCAACTCTTCAAACAAGTCCAAGGTATGAAGAACACGTCCACTATTTTTAGACTCTTGTTTCTCCAAATCTGCCAAGGCATTGCGAATTGCCGCAATATCTTCTTCAATCAAGGTAATTTGACTCTCGATTTGATCAATTTGATGACTCGCTTTGAAAAAACGGAATGAGTTATTGTAACCTTCTGCCTCGAAAAGATTATTTTCGATATCGGCAAAAGAATTAAGAGATAAATCAACCCATTTTTGATTCCATTCACGGAAAGTCACCTGACTTTGTCCAATCAAGTGCATATTTTTTACAGCTTCAACTTCATCATTAACTGGAAGATTGTACAGTTCTTCTTTTTTCTCTTCTAAAATTGCTAGTTTACTTTCATTGCGTTTCCTTACATAGATTGCGATAGCATAAGCAATGACCAATAAAACTGCAACTGCAATTATCAAATAAAATACTAGGCTAGCAGACATATTAAACTCCTTTTTTACTTGAAACAATCGTAATGATTATATCATATTTTTTAGACCAAGGGAACTACTTCTCCCGATTTTTTAGACATCAAGTGTACTATAGACGGCATTTTCTTCGATAAACTCACGACGAGGCTCTACTCTATCCCCCATCAACATATCAAAGATTTTATCTGCTTCTGCAGCATCATCCACAGAAACTCTGGCCATCAAGCGATGCTCGGGATCCATTGTTGTTTCCCATAACTGATGATCATCCATTTCACCTAGACCCTTATAACGCTGAATAGTCGGTTTGGTACGACCTTCACTATAGCGGGCTAAAGCTTCTTGGAGTTTGATTTCTTGATCTGCACCTGGCTGGATATATTCTTTAATCTCGCTTCCAACCTTGACACCATAGATTGGTGGTTGGGCGATATAAACATAACCAGCTTCTAGGATTGGTTTCATATAACGATAAATCAAGGTCAAAAGAAGGGTACGAATGTGGGCTCCATCGACATCGGCATCGGTCATTAAAACGAGTTTTTGGTAACGGGCTTTCGAAACATCAAATTCTGCCCCAAATCCTGTTCCCATGGCTGTGAAAAGACTACGAATTTCTTCGTTAGCTAGAATCTTATCCATACTTGCCTTTTCAACGTTCAAAATCTTACCGCGGATTGGAAGAATTGCCTGAAATTCACGGTTACGACCAGATTTGGCTGATCCACCAGCTGAGTCTCCTTCGACGATGAAGAGTTCTGTTTCAGCAGGATTATTAGAAGAACAGTCTGCTAGTTTCCCTGGAAGGTTGGAAATTTCCAAACCAGATTTTTTACGAGTGACTTCACGCGCACGCTTGGCAGCTACACGAGCCTTAGCAGCTAAAATCCCTTTTTCCACGATACGTTTGGCAATCTGTGGATTTTCCATGAGGAAATCGGAGAAGGCATCACTGAAGAGGCGATTGGTAATCTTGACCACTTCGCTATTCCCCAGTTTGGTCTTAGTTTGTCCTTCAAACTGTGGATTTGGGTGTTTAACTGAGATAACTGCAGTTAATCCTTCGCGAACATCTTCCCCTGTCAGGTTGTCTTCATTGTCTTTTAGTAACTTATTCTTACGAGCATAATCGTTGATGACACGTGTCAAGGCTGTACGGAAACCTTGTTCATGCGTTCCACCTTCATGGGTATGAATATTGTTGGCGAAACTCATGACATTTTCATGGTAACCCGTTGTGTACTGCATGGCTACTTCAACTGTGATATCATCCATCTCACCGTCTGTATAGATTGGTGTATCAAAGATTACATCCTTATTCTCATTGATATATTCAACGTAACTAGCAATCCCACCCTCATAGTGATAATGCTTAGTTTGTTCCAAACCTTCACGCTTATCTGTGATGGAGATTTGAAGACCGCGATTTAGAAAGGCCAACTCTTGAATCCGTTTATTTAATTTATCGAAATCAAAGGTTGTTGTTTCCGTAAAGATTTCTGGATCCGGTGTGAAGTGAACCGTTGTTCCAGTTCTATCTGTATCCCCAACCACCTCAAGGTCTGCAACAACATGACCACGACGGTATTCTTGGTAATGAATTTTACCGTTTTTGTGGACATGAACGTCTAATTGAGTGGAAAGGGCATTAACTACTGATGACCCCACTCCGTGAAGACCACCTGAAACCTTGTATCCACCACCGCCAAACTTTCCTCCAGCATGAAGAACCGTAAAGACTGTCTCAACAGCAGGTCGGCCTGTTTTTTCCTGAATATCGACTGGGATACCACGCCCATCATCAACAACTGTAATCGAATCATCGGGCTCAATAAAGACTTGAATATGGCTGGCAAATCCTGCCAAGGCCTCATCAATTGAGTTATCAACGATTTCCCAGACTAGATGGTGAAGACCTTCTTTTGAGGTTGATCCGATATACATCCCTGGACGCATACGAACAGCCTCTAAGCCCTCTAAAACTTGAATTTGACTGGCATCATAATCCTGTGCCTGCAGATTTTTGATTTCTTCTGTCATCTTATTCCTTTTTCTTACATGTCTAATACTTGTCTTAAATTCACGATACTAGTAAACAAGTGGGTAGCTAGTCCAGCAGCTTGACCTGCTTCGATATCAATCAGCCGATCACCAATGACAAGGCCTGAACTAATTTGATATTTTTCTCTTAAATAAATCATGGACTCAGGATTTGGCTTTCTCTTAAAACCTGAGCTAGAAGTCACTACTTCTGTAAAATAGGCTGCTATAGAGGTTTTTTCTAAAATTTCCAAGACCTGATCATTTCTGTGAGAAACTAAGAAATGACGCCCACCTTGATTTGAAATGTCTGCTAATAAGTCAGAAACTCCATCAAACAAAATCGGATGTTCAAGTTCTCTGGCTTCATTTTCCTTGTATTTTTCTAAAAAATTCTCTAAGTTGGGAGCGAATGTCTCAATCGCAAAATCAGTAGAAACCTTTAAAGCCTGATAGACACTGTCATGATCTTGTGTGATGCCATACAGTGCCAATGTTTCAACAAATGCAGCTGTTGAAGTTTCGTAATTATCCAGTAAAGTTCCACCTAAATCCCAGATATAATCGTGATATTTCATACCCTTCATTATAGCATTTTTTTATGAAAAAAGCGATGATTTCCCTGAGTTTTCCACATAAAAAACGAGAGTTTGACTCCCGTTTTACTGATTTTTACAAAAGACATCTCGATAGAGCATTCCTGTTCGTAAACCCTCTGCATCTCCGCCTAGTTGCTCCACCAACTCATAGGCAAAGGCAAGAGCTGTCGAGGGACCTCGACTGGTTGTCAAATGACCATCTACCACTACTGTTTCCTTGACATATTGACCATCAAGGATTTGCTCTTGAACGCCATCATAGCAAGTGTACTGCTTATTTTTCAATAGCCCTGCTTGGTTGAGGGCAATTGGCGCCGCACAAATGGCCGCCAGTTTCTTCCCTTCTTGTTCGAAATTTTGCAATTCTTGAATCAAGGCCTGATTATCGCGCAAATGTGCAGAACCAGGCATTCCTCCAGGAAGAACAATCATGTCATAGTCTGATAAATCACCATCAAAGACACGATCTGCACTTACTTGGATTGCATGCGAACCCGTCACTTGCTCCTCAAAACCAACCATATCACAAGTAATATTTGCACGACGCAAGACATCTACAACTGTCAAAGCTTCAATTTCTTCAAAGCCCTGAGCTAACATAACAGCTACTTTAACCATGATTTTCTCCTTATTTGATTCGTTTTAATACAACCTTTTTCCGCTTGAATCGGACTTTTCCACTCTTTTCTTCAGCTAGATTGGTTTGATAACTCATCGATAAAAGCAAGCCAACACCAATCAAGTTACTGATAATAGCCGATCCTCCTTGCGAAATAAAAGGCAAGGGAATCCCAGTCAAAGGAAGCAAACCCGTCACAGCGCCGATATTTTCAAAGATGTGGAAGAGCAACATCATAATCAAGCCAGTAGAAATATAGGTGTAGAACTGGTTATTTGATTTAAGAGTAATCTTCAACATACGGTAAATCAGCATGAGGTAAAGGGCAATAACAAGGACAGAGCCAATAAAGCCAAAATCTTCTGCGATCACCGTGAAAATCATATCCGACTCACGAACTGGAATAAGCAGATTCGAAGCATTAAATCCCTGACCAAATAAGCCACCGCTGCCAATGGCGATTTGTCCTTGAGCCTGCTGGTAAGTGGTTGTTTGGGCAAAGTCAAATGGATTGAGCCAAGCCAAGATACGATTGATTTGGTAGGTCGGCATTCCTAATTGATGAAGAAAAGCCCGGCCACCCTTACTGATAAAAATGGCTAGGAATCCAGCAACTCCTGTTACAGCAGTCACAAATACTGGGATAATAATTTTCCAAGAAACTCCTGATAGCAAGACGATTCCTGAGAAAATGGCTACAAAAACCAAAGCCGTCCCCAAGTCACTTTGAAGTGCCAAAAGAACTAGGACTGGAATGGTAAAGACAATCATCCAAAAAATTAATAAAAGGTCCAAAGGTACTGTACGTTGCCATTCCTTATGTTTCTTTGTAAATTGGACAATCACACGAGCCAACATAAGGATATAGGATATCTTCATAAATTCTGACGGTTGGAATAGGGTAATTCCATTTATTGATACCCAGTTTTTGGCACCCGTTGATGCAACTAGGCTTGGATTATAAAAGACGATCGGCAAGACCATGAGTCCCAAGCCTAAAATATACAGAAAGGGGGTCACTTTCCAAAGAAATTCTGTATTAAAGAGCATGACGATAAAACCAATCACAAGCCCCAAGGCGATCCAGGCGATCTGCTGCCCTAAAATGGGCAAAATATTATTTGGATAATCATGACTAACGGCTATATAAATAGCCACCACGCCAATAACCAGTAGAAAAAACACTGGCAAGAGCAAACTATAATCGACTCTAGAGTCGAGAGAACGTTTCATATATACTAACCTTATACTTTCATACAATACTATTTATCAAAGTTCATTTAAAAATTTATCAATAGCCTCATCAACTTCGGATTGAGAGACGGTTTTAACAGTCGCTTCTTTTGCTAGAGAAGTCACAATTTGTTTGCCATATCGCTTTCCGACAATCCTCCTATCCAAAATAAGAGTTAAGGTACGTTGGTGTTCGCGTCGCATACTTCTTCCCAAAGCTTGCTTTAAACGAATAATGGCCATTGGCAATTGATAATCATAAAAGGCATTTTTTCCTTCTTGATTCAGTTCCTGATTAATCTTTTTCGTCAAGGGCTCTTGAGGATTTTGGAAAGGAAGTCTTGGTACAACTTGAATCACAAAAGGATGGCTTGAAAAATCAACTCCTTCCCAGAAACTTGCTGCACCAAGCAGGATTTGTTGTTCACCTTTTTCAAAGCGTTTCTTCAGTTGATGAACATCACCATTTTTATACTGGGCCAGATGGCTAACTGGAAGTAAATCCGATACTGCTAGAAGCATGTCTTTAGCAGTAAAGAGAACCAAAATCGGTTGTTGGAAAACTTGAACATCCATCAGCAAATCAGCCACCTCTTGGGCATAAACTTCTAAGGAGGTTTCTGTTACCAGGGGAAAATCTTTGACCAAGACCACTTCTTGATCCTGTTTTTTATTAGATTCAATCTTGACAAATCTGGCTTCAGGGTAACCTAAAAGGTCTGCCAAAGAAACTCTCTGACTAATCTCAAGAGTAGCCGACACTCCCAAGACTTGACATGAATCAGGCACTAAAGAAGATAGAAGAATACGGCCTGATTTCGTAGAAGAAATCTGAATTTTCTTTTGACTCGTTTCAGTTGCTTCAAGCCAGTAATCACCTTCAGCAGTAAAATAGCGAACCAGTTCCTCAAAGCCTTCTACCTCTAATTCTGAAAAATACTGGTGGAGATTGGCCAGAGAGTCTAAGATATTTTTCCTAGATTTGCCAGACTGAAATTGTTCTATCAAGTAGAGACACTCAAAGCGAATACTTTCTAGTATTCGTTGCTGAATCCTGTTTTCTTCTCCTACTAAAGCCTTATCAACTAAATCAATAATAGACTGGATATCGCAAGTCTGCTGAAGTAGATTTTCTAGAGCCAACAAAACTTTTTGGACTTCATCAATAATCAATAAACGGTTACTAACAAATTCAGGATTATCTTCCAGTCTGGTTACAAGATAGGCATGATTGGTCACTAAAAGCTTGCAAGCTTGTGCCCTTTCTTGACTACGTTTCCAAAAATCTTCCGTCACAAATAAACTCTTGGATGATAAATTCCCATCATGACGAAGATCTGTTAGAAAATGTTGGTAACGGTAGAGTTGCCCAATTTCATCCAAATCTCCTGTCTCTGTCTCAGTCAGCCAGACCAAGAGTTGCATTTTAAAGCGTCTAAATAAGCGATTTTCATCATTTTCCTGCAAGGAACGATAAAAGGAATCCAGCTTCAGATAATTGTGTGGTCCCTTTAAACTATGAATATCTATATGGAACACTTCCTTGAGACGTTTACCTTCTTCTTCCATGATCTGATTTTGAAGAATCTTTGTCGGAATGCTAAGGACAATCTGACGATTTTCCACTTGGGACAATGCTGGTAAGAGATAGCCATAAGTTTTCCCAATCCCAGTAGGAGCTTGAATCAGAGAGACAGGCTCATCTTTCAATAGCAAGCCAACCTCTTTTGCAAAACTTTCTTGTCGTTCCCTCACTTCAAGATTCAACAGAGAAATATTTTTAGAAAAATCTTGGGATAGTTTTCGTGGCTCCAGGGGAGCCGTAGTTTTCTTGAAATACAGTCCTTGAACTTGGACCAAGTCTGGAGAACTCAGGATAGATTGGTTGCGATAAATTTCTTCAATAACCAGATAGGACTCATATAAGAGAGCGTCAGCCATTTCCAGCAAGCGTTCCAAGAGACCTTTAGGAAGTTGGGCCATCTTTTCCCGTAGAAATAAGAGTAATTCAGCAGTAGCTTGGGCATCTGAAAGGGCTGTATGAGCGTGTTTTAGAGAAATTCCTAATTCCCAGCACAAAATAGGCAAGCTATATTTTTCCAGTTCAGGGAAAAAGACTTGAGCCAATTCGACCGTGTCAACACGAGGATTTCTTAGTTCATAGCCTTCAAAAAATAAATTTTCCGCCAAGAGATTGGCATCAAACTGAACATTATGGGCTACAAAAATCCCATCCTTCACCAAGTCAAAGATTTTTCTAGCAACTTGCGAAAAATCAGGTGCTTGCGCCAGACGTTGGTCTGTCAATCCTGTCAGTTCTTTGATATGAGCATCTAAGGGTTCATGTGGATTGACATCCGTCGTATAGTGATCGACGATTTTTCCATCCTCAATCACAACAATTCCCACTTGAATAATTTTAGCCTTACTACCTGTGCTAGTTGCCTCTAAATCCACCACAACATAGCGATTACCAATCGTTTTCATTATAAAAAATTATACCAAAAAAAGAGCCATTTGGCACCTGCAAACATGGGATAATTTTCAAACTCAAGAAGGTTACTTTTCTTAAAAATCCCAGCAAACAGAGCATTATAGCCTGCTAATTTTTTGAAAATATTGAAGAATAAGAAAAATTGAGAGAAGAAATTTTAAGTCTTCCTTCTCTCAACGAATCATTTACTTTATTTAACCATATCAGGATCGTAGTCATAGAATCCTGTATCAAGGAAACGGTTTTTAGGGTGAAGTTTACGAACTTCTTCATCCAGCAAGAAGGCTTGGTCATGGCTAAAGTTACCATCTTGGATCAAGCTACGCGCTTGGATAAAGAGTTTTGCAATCTCAACAAAGTTCTGACCAGGTGTATAGAGACCTTCTAATTTCCAGTGAGTAAAACCATGCTCTACCAATTCTATCAATTTGGTCATCAAATCAAGGTCATTGTTGGCAAAGATGTGGGTTCCATGATTGTCTTCAAAAATGGAATAGTGACTCTCTGGGTCACTTGGCTCAGCCAAGAAGAGGTCACGCTTGCGCGTCTTTTCATCATCGATATGCGTAAAGTTATAGTAGTTTTGCAAAAGTGGACGTTTAGAATGGTGAATAACACTAGCACCGTAAACCAAAACTTCAGCAGGAATTTCCAAAATCTCTGGCATTTTGAAGAGTTCAGCTGATGGAATTTCACGCGCCAAAACAGCCTCAGATGCGCCAGCCTTTTGTCCCCAGAAGTTAATCTGACGACTACTTGTCACCATAGTTGAAGCATCATAGATGGTCTTAAATGAATAACCATCGCGATTGACCACATAAAAGACACCTGCATCCCCAATTGTAATGTAATCGGTCTTAATTTCTTCCAAGAAGTCCAGGAAAGGCTTGATACGGTCCATCATGTCTTGGTGCATGAGGGCATTGACTGCAACAATCAATTCCTTATCAGCATCATGAACCAGCTTAGCGATTTCACGCAATTGGTCATAACTAAAGGTCGTTGGCAGACGAAGGCCAAAATCTTTCTCACCGACATAGATACGGTCTACGCCAGCTTCGAGTAGTTGTTCAACTTGTTCAATACTTTCAGCAGTTGCTGTAACGATAATCTTTTCCATAAGAAAAATTATACCACATTTCTCCAAAATCAGCCAAGACTTATCAGAGTTTTACAAATAGGAATTATTTCAGTAACTTCCACTTGACTCACCAAGGTGGAAATTAGTCTAATACTCTTCAAACCACGTCAGCTTTATCTGCAACCCCAAAGCGGTGCTTTGAGCAACCTGAGGCTAGCTTCCTAGTTTGCTCTTTGTTTTGCATTGAGTATAAAACAGATTTTTATAAGAATAACTAGATAAAGGTAGACCCGGAAGTATAAGAGAGTTCGCCAGTAACAATTTACTTTGTACACTATCCATAAATAGCAAACATCTCAAGCTCCATTAATCTTCAAAACATCATAGATAAAATCTAGTACCAAATTTAAGCAATTGATGCTATAGGATTTATACATTGTTAAAAATTTCTAGTCGTTTTGTTCTTATGATAAGAAAAATGGCATAGAAAAACGAGTATATCCAACTACGGAAATGCTCGTTTTTTGATAGTTAGAAGTGTTTTTTTGCTCAGCTTCATTTCTTTTTATAAAATGTATCAAGCAAGCGACCAACTATCTCATCTTTTTTCTATTTCTGTCAATATGCGTGACAGGTAGTAATGATAGCCAAAAATAGCAAGAGCAAGCAAGAGGATAAGAGCTCCTACTCCCAAGCTGATAGCAAGGACAGGGGAGAGAGACCGAACCAAGAATAAGCTCCCTATTACAAGGGCCATTAAGATTGCACTATAAACCAAAATCAAAACAATTGCTACTATACGATTTGAACGGTTCACCAGGTCCGTAATGTTACTCCAATTTGTTGACAAATTTTTCACGTCCTTAAGGTAATGGTGGCAAGAAAGGATGACACTGGCAAGGATCCAGACTACAAGAAGATAAATCATCGAAAGGATGGGCAAGCCTAGATATAGAGAAAGGCCAAGTAAAGTCAGAACTGGTAAAAAGGACTGGACAGCAAATATAATCCAAAATTTCACTTTCACATAACGAGCAAAGTCAAAGGGTAAACTCTTCAGAAAATCAACATTTTCCCTCTCCAAGGACAAGGCAATTGAATGCAGGCTGGTGATATTGTTATTGACAACTGCTATAAAGAGAGCTATAAAAAACAAGGGTAACCAGTATGGAGGATGAATGTCTGGAACTATCTGAGAATCTCGAATTTTGGAAATCAGACCGATCATCATGAGATAAGGAAGAAAAGCACTTGTAAAAAGCACTGTAATCACGCCAGTTCCCTGTCCCAAGAGGGTGAGGTGGTAGCGTAAAACCATACGGAAAAAGCCCTTTTTATTAGTAGTTGAAATTCTCTCCTTATTGCGACGTTCTTTCTTGACCTTCTCCTCACTGTTAAGCAGAATCACGTCATAAAAATGAGGAAGAACCTTCTTTTTAGTCAAGTAAAGTAGGAAGAGAGTTAGTCCTATCCAAGCGAGTAGACCCAGGATGGCTTCTGTCGAAAAAGGAGCCACTGCTATTTTGTAAAAGATATGAAGAGGATAAAGGAGAAATGGAATGTCTCTAACTTTGTCAACAATACTTCCAAAAGTCGACTGTAGAAAGAGGACAAATATTAAAGGTATGAGAACCCCTATCCCAATCATCACATTCGAAAAAATAGACTGATACTTTCTGAAGACCGTAGTCTGAGCCAAGAAATGTACTGCCACTACCATCACTAAAGTAACAGAGACAAATAATAAGGTCAAGGACAGTAGCATCAAAGGCAAACCCAGCCAAAAAGAAGGAGCTAGCCTAATATAGAGGACTAGAAAATAAGCTAGGATTGGTACAATTCCAGGCAGAGCTGGCAAGAGGACAGACAGTCCTTTAGCGATTATAATCTCTGATTCTTTAAAGGCATAGGGTCTATACGATACCAAATCCTTACTCTCATAAAAGACATTGTAAAATGCAGTGAAAGAAGTTGAAAAGGCAAGCACCAGTAAAATAGCAACCATGCTACTAAAAAAACTTGGCATTTCCTCAAAAGGAAAACGAAAGGCTATATTTATAAACATGAAAAGCATCAAGAGACTAGAAAAAATGTAAGAACTTAGGACTCTAGCGGAAACATTTACTTTTTTCCCAGGATTCTTAGCCTGCTTCTTTCGTAGGTTAGCCAGATTAGCTTCTTGAGATGAATAGAGGATATTGATATCAACTAATTTTTTAATGACCTTGAGACGCATCTGAAACCTCCTCTTTTCTACCAGCAAGGCTAAGGTAGATAATTTCCAAAGACTGGTCTGGGTGGTCTTTTCTCAAGTCCTCTACACTACCACAATAAATCAAATGTCCCTTTTTCAAAATAGCAATCCGATCACAGACTTGCTCAGCTACCTCTAGCACATGAGTTGAAAACAAAACTGTCTTGCCTTTTTGTGCATGTTCCTTCATCATTTGCTTCAAATCAAAGGCGGCCTGGGGATCCAAACCAGTCAAGGGTTCGTCCAAAACCCAAATATCAGGATCAGACAAGAGTGCCCCGATGACAAAGACTTTCTGACGCATTCCGTGAGAAAGGGTTTCAATAACCTGATAGCGGTTTTCAGCAAAATCAAAAACACTCAATAGCCTAGCTAGACTAGTCTCCAAGTCAGAGCTAGTCAGATCATAGGATGAGGCGATCAATTCCCAAAATTCATTGGCTGTTAAGCGTAAAAATAAGTCAGGCGAGTCTGCAACGTAGCCAATCTTTCGTTTGATCGCCAAGCGATTTTCCGATAAATCCTGACCGTCTACCAAAATACGACCACTGCTAGGCGAAATGATACTGACTAAGGATTTTATGGTGGTCGATTTTCCAGCCCCATTATGGCCAATCAAGCCCATAATCTCCCCATTTTCAATCTGCAGATTGAGGTTGCTCAAAGCCTCTTTATCACCATACAACTTACTAACATTTTGAAATTCAATCATGGGATGACTCCTATCTTTATCTATATTACATACTATTATACTAGCACTTTGATACAAAAAAATCAACACTTTATTTTAAGTAGTCAAAATATATTTTTTCTATCTTACGCAAACGTTTGCGCTCAGAGATACTTTATGATAGAATAAAGAACAAGATTGACAAGTAAGAGGAAACATCATGCAAAATCAAACACTCATGCAATACTTTGAATGGTATCTGCCCCACGACGGCCAGCACTGGACGCGTCTGGCTGAAGCTGCTCCACACCTAGCTGATCTCGGTATCAGCCATGTCTGGATGCCACCAGCTTTCAAGGCGACCAATGAAAAAGATGTCGGCTATGGGGTCTATGACTTATTCGACCTAGGCGAGTTTAACCAAAAAGGGACTGTCCGCACCAAGTATGGTTTCAAAGAAGACTATCTTCAAGCCATTCAAGCACTTAAAGTGCAGGGAATTCAACCTATGGCCGATGTAGTACTCAATCACAAGGCTGCTGCCGATCACAGGGAAGCCTTTCAGGTTATTGAAGTGGATCCTGTAGACCGTACAGTTGAACTTGGAGAACCCTTCACCATCAATGGCTGGACTAGTTTTACCTTCGATGGTCGCCAAGATACCTACAATGACTTCCACTGGCACTGGTACCACTTCACAGGTACAGACTACGATGCCAAACGCCGTAAGTCTGGGATTTATCTCATCCAAGGGGACAACAAGGGATGGGCTAACGAGGAATTGGTCGATAATGAAAACGGTAACTATGACTACCTCATGTATGCTGACCTAGACTTTAAACATCCTGAAGTCATCCAAAATATCTATGACTGGGCTAACTGGTTCATGGAAACTACTGGTGTAGCTGGTTTCCGCTTGGATGCCGTTAAGCACATTGACTCCTTCTTCATGAGCAATTTTATCCGCGATATGAAGGAAAAATACGGTGAGGATTTCTATGTTTTTGGTGAATTTTGGAATCCTGACAAGGAAGCCAATCTGGACTATCTTGAAAAAACGGAAGAACGCTTTGACCTTGTTGATGTTCGTCTCCACCAGAATCTCTTTGATGCTAGCCGAGCAGGTTCCAGCTATGACCTTCGTGGTATTTTCACAGATAGCTTGGTTGAACTCAAGCCTGACAAGGCTGTGACTTTTGTCGACAACCACGATACCCAACGAGGTCAGGCTCTTGAGTCTACTGTTGAAGAATGGTTCAAACCAGCAGCTTATGCCCTCATTCTGTTACGCCAAAATGGCCTTCCATGTGTCTTTTACGGCGACTACTATGGGATTTCAGGGCAATATGCTCAACAAGATTTCAAAGAAGTCCTTGACCGCCTCCTAGCCATCCGAAAAGATTTGGCCTATGGAGAGCAAACAGACTACTTTGATGACCCTAACTGTATCGGTTGGGTGCGTTCGGGTGCTGAAAATCAATCCCCAATCGCAGTCTTGATTTCCAATGACCAAGAAAACAGCAAATCAATGTTTGTCGGCCAAGAATGGTCTAACCAAACCTTTGTAGATTTACTTGGAAACCACCAAGGTCAAGTTACAATCGATGAGGAAGGTTATGGACAATTCCCAGTCTCAGCTTCTTCGGTAAGTGCCTGGGCAGCCAATACAATCTAATAGCTCATAATAAGCAAGCCAGATCCAAGCGGATTTGGCTTTTTTGTATTCACAAAAAGACCTACCCAAATGGATAGATCTTTATACTCAATGAAAATCAAAGAGCAAACTAGGAAGCTAGCCGCAGGTTGCTCAAAGCACTGCTTTGAGGTTGTAGATAAGACTGACGAAGTCAGTCTCATATAAAATCCAAGGCGAAGCTGACGTTGTTTGAAGAGATTTTCGAAGAGTATTACTTGATTACAATTTACCTGCTACTGCATCCAACAATTCTTGAATTTTAGCTTGGTTGCTTCCTCCTGCCATGGCCATGTCTGGTTTACCACCACCACGTCCATCGACGATTGGTGCCAATTCTTTGACAAGGTTTCCTGCATGAAGGTCTTTTGTCTTGCTTGCTACAAGGACATTGACTTTGTCACCAATAGCTGCAACAAGGACAAGAAGATCAGAGTAGTCTTTTTGTTTCCAGTTATCTGCAAAAGTACGAAGGGCACCAGCGTCAGATACAGACACTTGGCTAGCAATGTAACGATGACCATTGACTTCCTTAACATCCTTGAAGATATCGCCTGCGGCTGCAGCTGCGGCTTTTTCTTTCAATTCAGCATTTTCTTTTTGGAGTTGACGAAGTTGCTCTTGAAGGCCTTCGACTTTGTGAGGCACTTCCTTGAGTTGAGGTGCTTTCAAGGTCGCTGCTACAGCTTTAAGGGCATCTTCCTGTTCACGGTAGGCTTCAAAGGCTTCCTTACCAGTCACTGCCAAGATACGGCGAGTTCCTGAACCGATACCTTCTTCTTTGACAATCTTGAAGAGACCAATCTCAGAAGTGTTACCAACATGGGTACCACCACAAAGCTCGATAGAGTAGTCACCGATAGTAACAACACGGACTTCCTTGCCGTATTTTTCACCAAAGAGGGCCATAGCTCCCATTTCTTTGGCAGTGTCAATGTCCGTTTCAACTGTCTTAACTTCAAGTGCTTCCCAGATTTTCTCGTTGACTTGCTGTTCAATCGCACGCAATTCTTCAGCAGTTACTGCTTGGAAATGCGTAAAGTCAAAGCGTAGGAATTCAACTTCGTTAAGAGAACCCGCTTGTGTTGCGTGGTTTCCAAGGATATTGTGAAGGGCAGCGTGAAGCAAGTGAGTCGCAGTGTGGTTTTTCATGACACGGTGACGACGATTTGTATCAATTGCCAAGGTATATTCTTGGTTCAAGGCAAGCGGTGCAAGAACGTCAACCGTGTGAAGAGCTTGTCCATTTGGAGCTTTTTGAACATTGGTCACAGTAGCCACGACCTTACCTGACTCATCCAAGATTTGTCCATGGTCAGCTACCTGTCCACCCATTTCAGCATAGAATGGCGTTTCCGCAAAGATAAGTGAGGCAGTTCCTTCTGATACAGCTTCTACTTCTGCATTGTCAGCCACGATAGCCACCAATTTAGAAGACAATTGGCTAGCATTGTAGTTGAAGACACTTTCTACAGTAATGTTTTGAAGGGTTTCATTTTGCATACCCATTGAGCCACCCTTGACAGCTGACGCACGCGCACGTTCTTGCTGTTCTTTCATGGCTGCTTCAAATCCTTCACGGTCTACAGTCATCCCAGCTTCTTCAGCGATTTCTTCAGTCAGTTCAACTGGGAATCCATATGTATCATAGAGTTTGAAAACATCTGAACCAGCGATAACAGATTGACCTTTTTCTTTCAAGTCTGCTACGATGCCTTGAGCAAAGTGTTGACCTGAGTGAAGAGTACGGGCAAATGACTCTTCTTCGCTCTTAACGATTTTTTCGATAAAGTCACGTTTTTCAAGCACTTCTGGGTAGTAGCTTTCCATGATTTTTCCAACGGTTGGAACGAGTTTGTAAAGGAAAGGCTCGTTGATACCCAATTTTTGACCATGCATAGAAGCACGACGGAGCAAACGACGAAGGACATAACCACGACCTTCATTTCCAGGAAGGGCACCATCACCGATGGCAAATGAAAGTGAACGGATGTGGTCAGCGATAACCTTAAAGCTCATGTTATCGCCATCTTGGTCATAAACCTTACCAGACAATTTCTCCACTTCACGGATGATCGGCATAAAGAGGTCTGTTTCAAAGTTGGTCTTAGCCCCTTGGATAACGGCTACCAAACGCTCCAAACCAGCGCCCGTATCAATGTTCTTATGTGGCAATTCCTTGTACTCGCTACGAGGAACAGCAGGGTCTGCGTTAAATTGTGACAAAACGATGTTCCAAATTTCGATATAACGGTCGTTTTCGATATCTTCTGCAAGCAGACGAAGACCAATATTTTCTGGGTCAAAGGCTTCTCCACGGTCAAAGAAGATTTCTGTATCTGGTCCAGAAGGTCCTGCACCGATTTCCCAGAAGTTGTCCTCAATAGGAATCAAGTGACTTGGATCCACTCCCACTTCAATCCAGCGGTTGTAAGAATCTTTATCATCTGGATAGTAGGTCATGTAAAGTTTTTCAGCTGGGAAGTCAAACCACTCAGGGCTTGTCAAAAGCTCATAAGCCCAAGTAATGGCTTCATCACGGAAGTAATCTCCGATAGAGAAGTTCCCCAACATTTCAAACATGGTATGGTGACGTGCAGTCTTCCCTACGTTTTCAATATCGTTGGTACGGATAGCCTTTTGGGCATTGGTAATACGTGGATTTTCAGGGATGATGGTCCCGTCAAAGTATTTCTTAAGGGTTGCTACCCCAGAGTTGATCCACAAAAGAGTTGGGTCATTTACAGGAACCAAACTTACTGATGGTTCTACTGAGTGACCTTTGGTCGCCCAGAAATCAAGCCACATTTGGCGTACTTGTGCACTAGATAGTTGTTTCATATTGTCTCCTTATTTACTTGTTTAATGTGATTGGCTTTCCAGCATTTCCACATAGTCAATCGCGACACAGAGGGAAATGACTAGGTCTGCATAAGCGTCCTCAAGAACCGTTACGGTATAGGTAGAGGTCAAATGGAAGAGTTCTTTCCTGATTTCCGCAATCAACTGATCGCGATCATCCAGTAGTTTGAAATTCAAATCCCAGATATTGCCCTCGATACGAAGCCCCAGATTGTCAAACTCATACTTATCTCGCCAGAAGGTCAACTTCTTACGAATGACAAAACTCGATCCGTCCTGAAGCTGAATCTCAAAACGAGGAAGTAGAGCCCAAATCTCTTTACTAATCTCACTGACTTGGTTACCAAATGCATCATAGATAGTAAAGGTTTTGGGAATTTTAAAAAATGATCCCTCTACCTGATAGGCGATTTCTCCCCTGTCATCCTTGATAGCAAAGCGCTCGCCTCCAAGACGAAACTTTTGTTTGACAAGAAATGTTTTCATCAACACCTCCAAAAATCAAAAGACAAGCTCATATCACGAAGGGCGAAAAACCGCGGTACCACCTTCATTCAATGAACTTGTCATTCTCTTATTCTTATGCAATTGTATGATTGAGTAGCATGACTTCCTAGCTTAGATGGCTCGCAGCACCGCCATTTCTCTGGACTAAGACAACTGAAAATCAATTCTCAACTTTCTTATTATATCGTTTTTTTAAGTTTGCGTCAACTGGAAATCATCTTAACTAATAGTAGTGAGGTAGGAGGGAAGACCTTTTTAAAATTTAACTACTAGTTTCGAAATGTAAGTAGTAATATTTAATTTATTTCTAATACCTTTCTATCTAGCATAGCCCTAGAAGGCTATATAAAGCCCTCCAGCGCTGTTTAGTATGTATCCCCTATACTAATAAGATTCCACTCAGAGTAGCTTATCTTGAACAATTCTGGGGCTTTTGTGTCTTCGTCATATACTACGAGATAGTGCCCTTCATCATTCCAAAACTTGCCCAATACCTTAGCGTCTTCTAGTTCTACTTTTTGGTTCATGTAGTCGCTTTTATACTCAATTTGTGGTGCATCTTTAACCCCAGCAGTAGAAAAACTGCTACCAATAAAGATAAAAGCATAAAATAGCACCACAGCAATCCCCAAGAATTTAAAGATTTTATAGTTTGTATTATTGTTTTCCATGTTTGTATATTCCTTTTTTTCTATTTTGTGTTTCCTTAAATCCCAAGGGGGAATTTTACCCCCTTATCCCACTAAATCATTAAGCCAATTTTTTCAATCACTTCTTGGATCTCATCTAGCGATACTAGAAACCATTCTTTAGGAACAAAGCTCTCTCCATTTGATGCTATTAATTCCATATCTAACTGCTTGTCTGCAAAATAATGATGAAGAGTAGTTTCTAATTTTCGAGCGCTGAAATTTTGAACCTCAAAGCTAGCTACTAAACGGACAGGAGCATAAAGATAGGTTCCTTCTCTTTCAGCATTTGCTAACCGTTTTTCAATTTGTTCCTGTGTAAAACCGATTTTATAGAGATTACGGATGTTAGCAATTTGAGGATGGCTACTCAAGGATTTTACTACATAGATATATCCAGTTGTAATTCGTTCGCTTGGACTGATACCAGTCATCACATCTTCTATCAATTCTGTTACCATTCGTCCATGGCGCGTTCTATCGTGCAGATTAGATACAAAAGAGCGGAGTAAGGCCTTCTTATTTTCTGTACCATTTTCATATACAAGATGAAGTTCAGCATTAGTATAGCCATTCTTATCAGTGAAGTCTTCTCCTTTAGAAACAACATAAACCATTACTCCATTATCCACATAGAACATACCAGGTTTAATTTCTTTTTCTTTTATCACATCAGACTTTCTGACTTGACGACGACCTTCACTAATTTCATCATGAACACGAGTAAATAATCCTTGATAATCTTCAAAATTGCCCATCTGTTTACGTGTTCGTGTTTTATCACGTGCTTGAATCGTTCGTTTATAACGTGAGACATCAAATAAAGATTTTTCAGCACTATTCACTGACTCAAACAATTCATCTGATAAAATATCTGTTAAACTAGCAGGACTTGAAATAGGAGTCTCAGACTCAACTACATCTATTTTTAGTAGCCCAAATTCATCATAAGGTTCTAATTTTCGGATGCTATCAGGAGATTTTCTAATACCATTCAACCGAGAAAATAAACTGCGTTCTTTAATATTTCTAGACTTTTGTGGCTCTTGTCCATTATTTTCTCTCACCCAGTCTATAATTTCTAAAAATTTCTCTACTTCATGGTCTGTAACTATTTTTTTCTTAGGTTTTAAAGGAGCTATTAAATGTTCGAAATCAGAATCATTAAAAATATCATTTAAATTTTTAAAATCAATCATTACCATTCTCCATCTTCAGCTTGATCTGAGACAATTGTAACAAAGCATAAGCCAATCTCTGTTCATACTTATCATTACTTGATTTATCTGGATGACGACCATTTTCTTTCAAAAATTGCTTAATTTGAGGATAAAGAATCAAAAGTTCTTCTTCCGAAAACTCCATCTTCTGACCATCCATATAATCTTGTATTAGACGCAAAGTCGGAGCATCAATTTCACGTGATATAACTTCGTAAGCTCTCTGGAAAGGATTGATCTGATCAATCAAATCAATAGATAAGTCATCAATATTCACAAATTTATCTGCCATTTTTAGGAAATCTGTTTGTCCTACTCCCTCTTTCCGTTCAGCTGATTGAATGACCGATTGACTAATAAACTGTTGGCGAACTTCTTCAACTTCAGCACCACTTAAGTCAGGATAGATTTGCTTAATGATAGCTGGAATCATCTGCTTATTAATGACTTCTGCATCTGTTCCTGCAGCAATCGCAGTTTGGATACGCGGTTCTTGCAAGATACTAGCACGTAAATCATTCATATCATTTTCTATGATATCTTTTGTTCTTTGAGTGCTTGGCTCTTTTAAGCCTTTCACAAACATTTCGGCACCAGAAGATTTCTGGTCATCTCGGTCTTTGCGTTTGAACTTGAAATTTGGTGCTAAAACAGACTCCATCAAGAGACTAGCTGTAATAGCCTTCATAACATTATTCACAGCAAAGAAAACTTCATCATCTTGAGCATCAGGTTGGGAAATGAGATTGGTGAATTGAGCATGTGATTTATTGGAACTATCGCGTGTTACTCGACCTATAATCTGAACAATTTCTGTTAGCGACTGACGATATCCAATCGTTAAAGCATACTCAGCATAAGGCCAATCAAAACCTTCTTTAGCCATACCAAGTGCGATAATGATATCGAGATCGTCTAAACTGGTCATCTTGTTTAGGTAATCCTGTACTTTTTCACGCCCTTCTTCTGTGACAAGGTCAGCGACCTTCAATACACGACCTGTCTCCTCAGTAACCAACCATAATCCAGTCTTAGAATCTGGAACAGCTTGCCCCAGTTCGTCTAAAATTCGGTCAACTTCATCATACTTATCCTTGGTTGACTCACCTGAGTTTACATTGGGAATATGAATAATGGTTTTCTTGCTTGTGTCCAATACTTCGTGCAAAGCATCCGTGTAACGACCACGATAAAAGTTATAACCCATAGCAAAACTTTTCAGATATTGGTATCCCTCCAACTGTTCATAATAAGTATAGGATACCTTGTCAAATTTTTGCTCATCTTCGGGTGCCAAAATGGGTACAGAATCTCCACGGAAATAAGACCCTGTCATAGCCACTACATGGGCTGTTGAATTGGCTAATATGTTTCTCAAGGCATTTCCTAAAACTGAATTATCATCTTGAGATACATGATGAAATTCATCGATAGCTAAAAGAACGTCATTAAAATCACTATCAGCTAGCTGTTCAAAGGCAAAACGCAAGGTAGCATGCGTACAGATTAGAACTCTATCGTCAGGTGACTCTGAATGCATAAAGTCTACAAACTGTTTTACCTTACTTTTGCTGGTCCCTTGTTCAGTCAAATTATTTTTGGGAAGAACTTCCCAATCCCAGTAAAAACCATATTCTGTCAATTTTGTTGAACGAAACGATTTTCCAATAGACCTTTCTGGAACAGCTATAATAGCTTTTTTCAACCCCTGAGCATGTAGTTTATCAAGAGCAATAAACATCAGAGCTCTCGACTTACCAGAGGCAGGAGGCGCCTTAATCAATAAGTGTTGAGAAGTTCTCTTAGCATATACGCGCGCCTGCATTTCACGCATACCAAGTGCATTATTTGATTGACTAGCACCTGTACCATTGTAATTGATTTCAAATATATTTGAGGTCATTTCGCTTCCTTTTCTGTCATTTCTTTGTACAGATTCAATAAGACACTGAGTCGTTCTTCATCTGATTCAAAAGGCTTTTGCTGGTAGGCACGTTCTACGATACCATCAATTTTTTCATGCGCTTGACGAAGACGTTCATTCATCGGTTTATTGGCACCACCGTACAAATCAGCCAAGGTTCCACCCTCTTCTTCTCGAACATCCAGCATTTCAAAAACAGCTTCTTCAAGCATATTTTTCCGAGCTTCCGAAAGTTCTGGAATTGGGAATGTATTATAGACCAGTCCAGGAGCGTATCTGTAATCATTTTTTAACCTACCACCAACTTCTTTGAGCCATTCTATATGCATCTTTGATGAAATAATCCCTATTAGCCATATCGGTGCATTATATACAATACACAATGCATTAGTAACAACTATTCCTTCCTCTAAAAAACTTACAGGTAAATATTGCCTATCCTGAGAATTAACAACTGGTAATATAATACTTTCAGCTTGGACAAAGCGTTTTTCAGCAAATGCCCACGGAAATTCTCGAGCCTTTCGAGTCCCTTTTCTTTTACTAACCTCTCTAAATTCTCTAACTTTTTCAATACGATTTTTTATTGGTGGAATTGATAATGCCTCGGAGCTCTGCTTATTCTCTATCCATAAAGCATATATTTTCTTATCATTCATATATGAAGTTGCATTCAAACATCTTCTAATAAACTTTCTTGAGTTAGGGAATATATTTAAAATTTCATCCTTCTCATTTTGTGTCAGTATTAAATTATTTTCTCCATACTCTGCACTTCCAATAGTCATTTCATATGGTAATGTTTCACTAGGATTTCGTCTTTTTGAAACAACAACAGTTTCTCCAATTTTTAAGAATGCACTAATATTCTCCACTATCATCGTATTGTCTTTTTCAAACAATAATTTCTTTTCAGAACTTATATTTTGAATTCCGACAATAGAAACTATTACACCTGCATTCTTTTTAGCACTATTACTCCATTTAAACGAAGGATATGCAAAACTAATTTCTAAATTATCTAAAATATGATTTTGAAATAGAGGAGCTTGCTCACCTTGAAACAACGAATTAGTAGATACAAATGCATACTTTGAATTTTTACCTTTAATGAATTTACTCGCTTTGTAGAACCAACCGAATATATAATCAAGAATTCTAGATTCTACAGGATAAATTGAATAAGCTAAATCACCTTTTTGTTCATCATTTTGGTGATTTCTTCCTTTAGTACCTATATACGGCGGATTTCCAAATATATAAACTTCGTCATCCGCCTCAGCATTCAAAACAGTTTCCCAGTCAATTCTTAGGGCATTCCCACAAACGATATTTCCAGCTTCTCTTAAGGGGAGTAGTCTTGGATGGACATCAGCAAGTGCTTCTTCCATCTCCACATTCATCTGATGTTCCGCTATATACAAGGATAACCTTGCTACTTCATGAGCGAAATCATCCAATTCAATTCCTGAAAACTGAGATAGAGAAATCTTAGAGGCATCAGCAATCAATTCCCCTTGATAAACAGCTTTTTCATTTAAGGCTTCACGAATTTCTCGTTGTTTGACTAAGATATTAATCTCTAAACGACGCAGTTCTTTATAGGTAATGATGAGGAAATTTCCAGAACCACAGGCAGGATCTAAAAACTTGATAGATGACATACGAATGAGCAAATCCTCTAACTTAGGTAAAAGTTGTCGCAATTCCTTGCGACGATGGTCCTCGCTAAAGTCACCTCCTCCTACATAGTAATCAGCTCGTTCTTCTAATTCCATAAATCCTGCTCGTAAATTATCTAAAAACAGTGGTTTGATGATCTTCATAATATTGGGCACGCTAGTATAGTGCATACCCGATGTTGATCTTGCTTCTGCATTTGCCACCGTTTGGATCATAGAGCCCAAAATATCTGGATTGATTTCATTCCAGTTTAGCAATTCCCCTGCTTCAATGAGTAATTGGCGAGTTCTTTTATTGAAAACAAGGTCATGATGTGGCTCTGAAAAAAGCTTACCATTTACATAGGGAAAATCTAATAACCACGACTCTAAATCCTGACGACTAAATTCAGGTATATCTAAAACAGTAAATAACTTTCTAACACACTCATTTAAGTCAGAACCATCTTCGGATGTCCTCGTCTTAATAACATTTGTGAAAGCTCCCTTGGAGATGATATTTGTATCTTCTGCAAATAGTAGAAAAAGAACACGAATCAAAAATAGATTAAATGATTTACCATCAGTTTCAGTGATGGCTAGTTCAGGATTAATAGAAATTAGTTCATCATAAAGTTTGGTGAAACGCTCTGCTGCTTTTACATCAGCAGGGTTTTCCTTATCATAATCAATCTTTTCAATACCATTCCAAGGTAAGAAGAAATCACAATGAGCTGGCAAATCATTAAAAGAAATTGCCAAGGTCAGCCCTGTCTGAGTATCCTTTGCATATAATTCTTGAAAATCTGTTGTAATAATAAATCTAGATTTACGAGCTTGCCCCTCCAACTCCTTATCAATCTCAGTCAGAGCAAGTAATGGCAGATTTTCAACTGTACGAAAATACAATTTATTTTTTATTATAAAATCATCAGATGCCGCTTTACTTGCTCTGGTTATGGTCGTTTTAGTAATATCAAACAATGAAACAAAATCAACAATAAATGTCGATTGATTCAGATTTTCTACTAAAACCTTGGTTCTATCCTCAATCTCAGTGATATTTAATAACTTTTTAGCCATTAGATACCTCCAAGAAACGCAAAAAGCCTACTGGATTTTCAGTAGGTTTCAGTCTATATTTTTTGCATTTTTTTATTAGGTTATATATATATATATATGCATTTGCGTAGTCTGGCTCATTTTGAACTCCTTTAGAATTAAATTTTCAGAGATGCTATAAACAATTCTAATAACTCTCAGCCTAAAACTATTATACCATGATTTCTATTTTTTCAAAAAAACGAACCAGCGTGACTGATTCGTTTTCTTACGCTCTACTCCTACTTCCGATACATTTTAAACTGTAGGAAGAGGTCGCTGTATTTGCCTGTCCATTTATGGTCGAATTTTTCATAAACTTCTAGGTGTTTCATGGTTTCAGCATCTGGATAGAAGGCCTTGTCTTCTTTTTTCTCCTCTGGGAGCAGTTCCTTGGCTGGTAGGTTTGGTGTTGAATAGCCGACATACTCCGCATTTTTAAGAGCATTTTCAGGTTTCAACATAAAGTTGATAAAGGCATAGGCGGCATCTTGGTTTTTGACTGTTTTGGGAATGACCATATTGTCAAACCAAAGGTTGCTGGCCTCTGTCGGTACCACATAGCGTAGATTTTCGTTTTTTTCTAGCATTTGACTGGCTTCACCAGAGAAGGTCACGCCGATAGCAGCGTTGTTCTGAATCATGTATCCCTTCATCTCGTCCGCAACGATAGCCTTGATATTTGGAGTCAATTTATAGAGCTTGTCCACTGTCTCTTCCAACTGCTGGGAATCCTTGGAGTTGAGGCTGTAGCCAAGCGAGTTAAGCCCTAGTCCCAATACCTCACGCGCCCCATCAAAGAGCATGATAGAGTTCTTATACTCTGGCTTCCAAAGGTCATCCCAATGCTCAGGCGCCTCATCTACCATGGTTTCATTGTAAACAATTCCCAAAGTTCCCCAGAAGTAAGGGATGGAGAATTTATTACCTGGGTCAAAGGACTGGTTGAGGAACTCTGGTCCGATATTTTCAAGACCTTCAAGTTTTGAATAGTCAAGCGGTACCAAGAGGTCTTCGTCCTTCATCTTGTTAATCATGTACTCACTAGGGATGGCAATATCGTAGGTCGTTCCACCCTGCTTGATCTTGGTGTACATGGCTTCGTTGGAGTCAAAGGTTTCATACTGAACTTGGATTCCTGTTTCTTCTGTGAATTGCTCCAAGAGTTCTGGATCGATATAGTCACCCCAGTTGTAGATAACCAATTTTTGGCTATCTCGGCTATTGATTTTACTATCTAAATGCGTCGCAATTCCCCACAAGACCAGGATAATCGCTACAATTCCTGCTAAAAATGAATAGAGTTTTTTCATGCTTGCTCCTCCTTCTCACGTGAGATAAAGTAATATCCAACAACTAGGATAATACTAAAGAGAAAGACAAGGGCAGAAAGGGCATTGATTTCTAGGGAAATCCCCTTGCGAGCACGAGAGTAAATCTCGACTGACAAGGTTGAAAAGCCATTTCCCGTTACAAAGAAGGTCACGGCAAAGTCATCTAGCGAATAGGTGAAGGCCATGAAATAACCTGCAATGATAGACGGTGTCAGGTAAGGAAGCATGATTTCCTTGAACATCTGAAATTGACTGGCACCAAGGTCATAGGCTGCATGAATCATGTCACCGTTCATTTCCTTGAGACGAGGCAAGACCATCAAGACCACGATAGGAATGGAGAAGGCCACGTGACTAGATAGAACGGTCAAAAAACCAAGTGAAAACTTGAGTTGAGTAAAAAGAATCAAGAAGCTGGCACCAATCATAACATCAGGCGCAACCATGAGGATATTATTGAGTGATAGAAAGGCTTCTTGGTATTTCTTACGAGACTGGTAGATGTAAATGGCACCGAAAGTCCCGATAATGGTCGCTATCAAGGCTGACAGAAAGGCCAAGAAAAAGGTCTGAGTCACAATCAACATGAGGCGACCATCCCCAAACATGGTTTTAAAATGGCTCAAGCTAAAGCCTGTAAAGCTATTCATATCGTTGCCTGCATTAAAAGCATAACCAATCAGGTAAAAAATCGGCAGGTAGAGGACAAGAAAGACCAGTCCTAGGTAAAGGTTGGCAAATTTTTTCATCGTTCTCTCCTTTCCTTGGTAACCCACATGGTGATGAACATGGTCAGGATGAGAATTACACCGATGGTTGAACCCATACCGTAGTTGTCATTGGTTAGGAAGTTCTGCTCAATGGCTGTCCCCAAGGTGATAACGCGGTTCCCACCAATCAAGCGGGTCAGCATGAAGAGACTCAAGCTTGGAATAAAGACAGATTGGACCCCACTTCGTACCCCATTCATAGATAGAGGGAAGATGACATGGCGAAAGGTCTCCCACTTGGTCGCACCGAGGTCGTAGCTGGCATTGATGAGGTTGTTATCCATATCGTCCAAAACATTGAAAATCGGCAAGATCATAAATGGTAGCTCAATGTAGCTTGCGACAAAGATAAAGGAGAAATCGGTAAAGAGCAACTGCTGTGAACCGATTCCGATAAATTCCAAGAATTGGTTAATAGAGCCATTTTGACCAAAAATTCCGATAAAGGCATAAGCCTTAAGAAGAAGGTTGATCCAAGTCGGCAGGATAATCAGCATGAGCCAGAGTTGACGGTGCTTGAGACGGGTCAAAAAGAGGGCTGTCGGATAGCTAATAAGCAGGGTCACAAAGGTCACAATACCTGCATAAAGCACTGAGTTAAAACTCATTTTGAGATAAGTCAAGTTTTGTGACGCAAAGTAGGACTTATAATTTTCTAAACTGAACTGGCCTTCAATGTTGAAAAAGGATTGACCGAAAATCAATACCAAGGGTGCAAGGACAAAGAGGGCAATCCAAAGCATGTAGGGCACTACAAAGAGTTTAGAGCTTGTTTTCTTCATCTCTTTCCTCCTCGATCGCGTTAATCAAACCTGCTTCTTGCTCTTCGATTTCCACGTATTCTTCGATACGAGCATCGAACTCTTCTTCGGTTTCGTTGAGACGCATGATGTGGATATCTTCTGGTTCAAAGTCCAGACCGATTTCCTCACCCACGATGGCCTTACGAGTCGAGTGGATCATCCATTCATTTCCGAGTTCGTCATAGGCGATAATTTCATAGTGCACCCCACGGAAGAGCTGGGTATCAACTTTTACTTGGAGCTTGCCTTCTTCAGGAAGAGTAATGCGCAAGTCCTCTGGACGAATCACGACCTCAACAGGTTCATTTGGCTTCATCCCACCATCGACCGCTTCAAAGCGTTTGCCGTTAAACTCAACCAAGTAGTCCTCAATCATGGTACCTGGCAAGATGTTTGACTCCCCGATAAAGGTGGCAACAAAGTGGTTAATCGGCTCATCGTAGATGTCCACAGGTGTTCCTGACTGGACAATCTCGCCATCATTCATAACGAAAATCCAGTCACTCATGGCCAGTGCTTCTTCCTGATCGTGGGTAACAAAGACAAAGGTAATGCCCAATCGTTGTTGCAGTTCACGCAATTCATACTGCATGTCTGTTCTTAATTTCAAGTCCAATGCTGACAAAGGCTCGTCCAACAAAACCACACGGGGTTGATTGATGATGGCACGGGCAATAGCCACACGCTGACGTTGTCCTCCTGAGAGTTTACGGATGGAACGCTTCTCATAACCTTCCAACTGAACCATCTTGAGAACTTCCGCCACACGTTTCTCGATTTCTTTCTTGTCAATCTTACGTAATCGGAGTGGAAAGGCAACATTTTCAAACACATTCATGTGTGGAAACAAGGCATAGGATTGGAAGACCGTATGGACATCTCGCTTGTTGGTTGGGATGTCATTGATGCGGACACCGTCCAGTAAAATATCTCCTGTCGTCGCATCCAGTAAACCTGCAATGATGTTAAGGATAGTTGATTTCCCTGAACCAGATGCGCCTAAAAGAGTGTAGAACTTTCCTTCTTCCAACTCAAAGTTGATGTCTTTGAGAACCTTGGTGTTGCTGTCTTCAAAAACTTTAGAGACGTTTTTGAATTCAATAATTGGTTTTTTCAATTGTCATTTATTCCTTCTTTTTCATAGATTAACAGATCAGGGCTCTGTCAGGCCACTACTACCTCGTGTAGGAGATTGAACTGCCTACATTCTTCTGCACTAACGATAGGCTTTCACCCCCTTTCCATGACATAGCAGCAGCTTTTCAACAACAGCTTCCTACTTGCTTTCTCCTAAAATACGGACTTCCCTCTCAAGGGTAACGCCAGAGTGTTCCTTGACTTTTTCAATCACAGACTCAATCAAGTCCTCATAGTCTTTGGCCGTTCCGTCTGCAACGTTGATCATAAATCCAGCGTGCTTTTCTGACACTTCTACGCCACCGATACGGTAGCCTTTCAAGCCAGCTTCTGAAATCAATTGACCTGCAAAATGCCCGACTGGACGCTTAAAGACCGAACCACAAGATGGATATTCTAAAGGTTGCTTGAGTTCACGTAGATGCGTCAAGCGGTCCATTTCTTGCTTGATAGCCTGATGGGTTCCTGGAGCAAGGGCAAATTTAGCTGACAAGACAACTGCACCAGACTCTTGAATGGCTGAGTGGCGGTAACCAAAAGCCAAGTCCTTGACAGACAGGGTCTCGATTTCTCCGTCCTTAGTCAAAATCTTACAAGACTGCAAGATGTGGGCAATCTCGCCACCATAGGCACCCGCATTCATAAAGACAGCACCACCGACGCTCCCTGGAATGCCACAAGCAAACTCAAAGCCAGTCAAACTATGACGAAGGGCAATGCGTGTCGTTTCAATCAAGTTAGCACCAGCTTCTGCTTCAATAGTATAGCCATCAACAGAAATATTATTTAGCTTGTCACACAAAATGACAAATCCACGAATCCCACCATCACGAACGATGATGTTGCTAGCATTTCCAAGAACCATCCAAGGAATATTTTCTTGATTGGCAAATTTAACAACGCGAGCCAACTCAAAACGATTTCGTGGAAAGACCAAATAATCGGCCTCTCCACCTACTTTTGTATAACTATAGCTATGCAAGGGTTCCTTATAACGGATATCAATTCCTTCTAAGATTTCAAGCATTTTTTCTCTTACAGACATGACACTCTTCCTTTTACAAAATTCATTCCATTATACCATTTTTAAGACCATTTGACGACCCTAAAAAAATCTTGTTTGGTTTTTGCATAAGAAAAAGAGGTTTCCCCCCTTTTTCTTATGATTTTTTGCAAAAGATAGCTTTAGTTCCATAGGCAACTAGGATCAGTTCAACTAGTAGAATGACTTCAACTAAGACTGGACTTGTAAGCCAGCCAACTTGGGCTAGAGATGGTGCCAGGTCAAAGAAGGCATGTAGACCATAGGCTGCTAGGAGATAAATCCATTTCTTCTGGCGAACAGCTTGGTAAACCCAAACTGTCAAAAGTAATTGGAAACCAAGTGCCAAGATTCGTTCAAAACCAAGCAAATAAATCTGCCAAACAGACAGCGACTGAATAGTTTTCAACATATTTTCAGACAGTAATTGCATAACCTGTGGATTTTGCGTTTGAACTGCCGAAAGAACAATGTAGAGATTGATCAAACTAGTAAGACCTAGGAAAATCAACTCCAAGCCACCATGCCCCAAGCCATAGGCCAAGGCATCTGCCTTTTCCAAACTTCTCTTTTTCTCCAACCATTTGAAGAAAACAAGGCGAGCTGTTTCCTCAAAAAAGGCTGCCATGGCTAGGCCATAGATGATATAGACAAGCGGATGGTCTTGCAAGAGGGCAATACTACCGTCTTTTTGAGGATGTAAAACCAAGATATGCACCAGTTTTTCTAAAATCTGTGAAGAAACAAAGAAGGCTACAGCCCCCAAGCCCAAGACAGCTAAATTAATCTGATATTTCTTTTTGGCATACCAAATGCTTCCTATCAAGAAAGCCAGCAACAGCACCATGGTAATGATAATATGAATGGTCATTTTCTTCTCCTATTCCGCCTTTTCAATATCTTTTTTCATCTCGTCAACATTGAACTTAGCAAACAAGTATTGACGATCTTGAACTGGGAAACGTTGATCCAATTGGTCAACAGCTCCCACCTCAATAATGCCTTCCTTGATGACAAAGTCCATGACATGACCACCGAAGGTCAAGTCATCTGAAATGAAGTGTAGATGATAGCCTGCCACACTGACCCCATGAAAAATCTCAGGCGTCCAGAAACCAACGATGGTTCCCGCCACATTGTCACGACTATATTCAGGTTGATGGGTTGCGACCTCAGCAAACTTGGTATCTGGTGTCGACTTGGGAATCATGCGCACATGCATATGTGAAAATTCCCCACGAATCTTGATAGAGCGGAAAAGATTTTCTCCGTCATAGTAAGACTCAATCCGCTCTTCCAATTCCTTGTCTGTCATCTCAAAGCGCTGGCGGAAAATGACCTCTGCCTGATGCGGTACTACTGCTGCGTAAGGAATAAGGGCATCTGGTGACACTTCTACAATTTCCGGTTGCTCTCCTGAGCCTTTGGCCTGATAAGCCTTGCCATCTAAGACAATCAATTCCCCATCAATGGAATCCAAGGTTCCCAAACCAAGGTCACCATGCTCTAGCAATTCTCCTACTGTCATGGTACCACCATAAAGGCCAGCCATCAAGGCTCCAAGGGTATTATATTGAAATAATTTCACTGGTTCCTGCACGTTCTTATCCATTCACTTTCTTGTCTGTTATTCTATAAATGTTACTCCTAAGTATACCACATTTAGCTTTATATGTGAACGAGAGAAACACCCTAGACATTGCCAAGAAGGAAAAAAAAAGGTACAATGTAACAAAATCAAGGGAGGTTTGGAATGAAGAAACAAAGCAAGTACCAAGAGGTCGTTTCCTATCTAAAAAACGGTATCGAGTCTGGACGTTTTCCGACGGGTAGCCGCCTGCCTTCTATCCGTCAACTGAGCCTTGACTTTCACTGTAGCAAGGACACCATTCAACGAGCCTTGCTGGAATTACGGCACGAACAATACCTCTATGCCAAGCCCCAGAGTGGCTACTATGTATTAGAACAAGGGCAACACCAAGACCTTGAAATCGAGGTTACCGACGAACATGCCAGTGCCTATGACGATTTCCGACTCTGTATCAATGAAACCTTGATTGGCCGGGAAAACTACCTCTTCAACTACTATGATAACCAAGAAGGATTAGAAGACCTAAGACAGTCCATTCACCAACTCCTCTTTGACCAAGCTCTCTACTGCAAGGCAGACCAGTTGGTATTGACTTCTGGAACCCAGCAAGCCTTGTTTATCCTTTCTCAAATTTCCTTCCCTAGCCAAGCCAAGGAAATCTTGGTAGAACAGCCGACCTACCATCGGATGAATCGCCTCTTGATTGCTCAGAGCTTAGACTATCAAACGATTGAACGAGGCATTGATGGGATTGACTTAGAGGAGCTGGAAGGCCACTTCAAAACAGGAAAAATTAAGTTTTTCTATACCATTCCTCGTTTTCACTATCCTCTGGGGCATTCCTATTCAGAGCAGGACAAACGGGCTATTCTTGACTTAGCTGCCAAGTATGGTGTCTATATCGTAGAGGACGACTATCTGGGGGATTTGGACTCCAAGAAGGGCCAGACCTTCCACTATTTGGATACAGAGGAACGCGTCATTTATATCAAGTCCTTCTCAACCAGCCTCTTTCCAGCCCTGCGGATTACGGCACTCATCCTTCCAAATGCTATCAAAGAAGCCTTTGTGGCCTACAAAAATATCCTAGACTACGACAGTAACCTCATCATGCAAAAGGCACTGTCACTCTATATTGACAGTCAATTATTTGAGAAAAATCGGCTAGCTCGCTTATCCAATCAGGAAGCTTACCAGAAGCAAATCGAGGAAAGACTAGCTAACACTCCTTGCCCCCTTCCTCATTTCCCTCTACATGATGGTTTATTGCTTGATCTCAGACAGTACCCTAAAATCGCCAGTCTCAAACACAGTCAACTGGACTTGGATTTTTTTGAAGAGGCTTACTTGGATGCCTGCCCTTATCAATTTGCTAAGGTGTCCCTAGAAAATCTGGAAAATGTTTTAAACTATTTAAAAGCAGAATTGGATTGACTTCCAACTCTGCTTTTTCTTATTCTTCAACTTCTGTTAGGCTTGCTGCCTTTTCAAGATAGCTTTGGTAGGTTCCTTCATCCTTGAGTTTTTGGATGACCTTGTCCACCACTTCTTTCAAATCAGCACTATTTTTTCTAAGGGCAACTGCGTTGGCTTCGCCGTCCTTCATCTTCAAGCTGACAGTTGCGACAGCTAGGTCGGCATTTTTAGCAGCATAACTAAGCGCAACAGGCTCATCCATGTGAACAGCATCTACTTTTCCAGCCTGTAATTCATTGACAGCTTCACCCATATTAGTTAGGGAAGTCAATTGAGCTTTTGGCAATTGTTCCTTGACCATAGACTCTGGAACAGTTCCTTTTTGGGCTGCAATATTAGCACTCTCAAGGCTAGTTAAATCCTTGTATTTTTCTACATCAGCCTTACGAACCAAGAAACTAATCTTGTTTTCATAGTAAGGGATTGAAAAGTCAAAGACTTCTTTTCTCTCGTCAGTAGCGCTAATTCCTGCAACTGCTAGGTCAGCCTTCCCAGTTTGAAGACTGGTCAAGACATTATCAAAACTCATGCTTGAGATTTCCAATTTCACCCCAAGTTCATCAGCGATAGCTTGGGCCATATCAATATCCGCACCGACTACCTGGTTTTTTCCGTCAACTAAGGATTGGAATTCAAAAGGTGCATAGTCAGGACTAGTCGCCACAACTAATTTCCCCTTTTGCTTAATGGCCTCAACAGCTGACTGAGAACCATTAGAACCCGACTGGCAAGCTACTAAGAAGAAACTTGCAAGAAAACTACATAAAACAAATATCCATTTTTTTGATTTCATAAATAAACAACCTCTCTGTTAATTTTGTATAATTATAACGCTATCCAAGTTGCTTGTCAAGTGTTTTTTGAATTTTTATCTTAAAAATATTTTTTTCATTCAAGAAAAGGAGCTATCAGTTGATTTCGAGCTCCTTTTTATACAGATTGAACCTATTTTATAGTTCGACAATCTTACCTGTTTCAAAGTAAACAACCCATTCACAGATATTTTTGGCATAGTCCCCAATACGTTCCAAGAAGGCAATCACTTGGAAATAATCACGACCTGTAACAATGGCATCAGGATTTTTCTTGATTTCTTCTGTAGCCAAGTCACGAATGCTATCAAAGTAATGGTTGATTTTTTCATCCATGGTTGCTACTTCATAAGCCTTGTCTACTGAACCATTCAGATAGAGTTCAAGGGCTGCTTCGACGAAATTCTTGACATCGCGACCCATTCTCTTGATTTCTTCTTCAACAGCTGGGATACGTTGCTCACCCTTCATACGAATTGCCGCTTTGGCAATGGAAACGGCATGGTCACCCATACGTTCCAAGTCAGATACAGCCTTCAAGACTGTTAGAACTGTACGCAAGTCCTGAGAAACTGGTTGTTGAAGGGCAATCATTTCAAATGATTTCTTTTCCAATTTCACTTCGTATTCGTTTACTTCTGCATCGTCTTCGATGACTTCTTTGGCCAAATCACGGTCATGCGTAACAAAGGCACGCACTGTCCGATTGATTTGAGATAGCACTTCTTGTCCCATAGCATAGAACTGGTTGTGCAATTTCTCTAAATCTTCTTCAAATTGAGAACGTAACATCATTTATCTCCTTATCCAAATTTTCCTGAAATATAATCTTCTGTTTCCTTGTGTTGTGGGTTGAGGAACATCTTCTTGGTATCGTTAAACTCAATCAAATCTCCATCTAGGAAAAATCCTGTCTTGTCAGAGATACGAGAGGCTTGTTGCATAGAACGCGTAACCAAGAGCATGGTGTATTTATCTTTTAGACCATACAAGGTTTCCTCAATCTTACCAGCCGAGATAGGGTCCAAGGCTGAAGTCGGTTCATCCAAGAGAATGATTTTAGGACTGGTTGCCAAGACACGAGCAACACAAACACGTTGCTGTTGTCCACCTGAAAGCCCGATAGCTGAATCATGCAGGCGATCCTTGACCTCATCCCAGATGGAAGCTCGTTGCAAGGCTTTTTCTACCGCTTCATCCAGAACCTGCTTGTCCTTCACTCCATTGATACGAAGCCCGTAAACAACATTTTCGTAGATAGACATTGGGAAAGGGTTTGGTTGTTGGAAAACCATACCGATTTCCTTCCGCAATTCAACTGTATCTGTACGTGGGCTGTAAATATTGTGACCGTTGTATACCACTGAACCAGTTGTGGTTACCTCTGGATTGAGATCCCCCATGCGGTTAATGGCCTTGAGGAGGGTTGACTTTCCTGATCCAGATGGGCCAATCAAGGCTGTAATTTCCTTAGGTTGGAAAGATAGGGAAACACTATTCAAGGCCTTCTTTTGATTGTAGTAAACGGACAGGTCTGATACCTGTAAAATCGCTTCTGTCATACTGTTTCCTTTCTATCCAAAGTGTCCTGTTACGTAGTCATTGGTTGACTGTAGTTTAGCATTTTGGAAAATATTAGAGGTCTTATCATACTCGATCAAATCACCCAAGTAGAAAAATCCTGTGTAGTCACTAGCACGCGCAGCCTGCTGCATACTGTGGGTCACGATGATGATGGTAAAGTCCTTCTTCAATTCCAACATGGTTTCTTCCAGCTGAGCTGTCGCAATCGGATCCAAGGCTGACGCCGGCTCATCCATCAAGAGAATATCTGGTTTAACAGAGATAGCACGAGCGATACAGAGACGTTGCTGCTGACCACCTGATAGGGTCAAGGCTGACTTGTGCAAATCATCTTTGACCTGGTCCCAAAGGGCAGCTTGACGAAGAGAAGTTTCTACAATTTCATCCAAGACTTGCTTGTCCTTGACTCCTGCACGTTCATGAGCAAAAGTGATATTGCGGTAGATAGACTTGGCAAAGGGATTTGGGCGTTGGAAGACCATTCCAATGTGCTTACGCATCTCATAAACATTGATTTCTTGACGGTTAACATCAATTCCTTGGTAGAGTATTTGCCCTGTCACCTTGGCAATATCAATAGTATCATTCATCCGATTGAGACTGCGGAGGTAGGTTGATTTCCCTGAACCAGAAGGGCCAATTAAGGCCGTGATTTTATTTTTTTCAAATTGCATATCGATGCCCTTAATAGATTCATTTTTACCGTAGTAAACATGTAAATCCTTAGTAGAGAGGGCCACTTTCTCTTCAGGAAAGGTGATGATATGCTTTTCATCCCAATTATATTTTGACATGGCTTCTCCTTTAGGCAGCGGTTAATTTCTTATGTAGATAGCTTCCGAGTTTACGGGCTCCAAAGTTAAAGATGAGGATAAAGATAAGGAGCACGGCTGCAGAACCTGCTGATACGATAGTTCCATCTGGAATGGTTCCTTCACTATTGACCTTCCAGATGTGGACAGCCAAGGTTTCTGCTTGACGGAAGATAGAGATTGGGCTGGTCACACTGAGAATATTCCAGTTAGACCAGTCAAGGGCTGGAGCAGATTGTCCTGCTGTATAGATAAGTGCAGCCGCCTCACCAAAGATACGACCAGAGGCCAAGACAACCCCCGTCACAATACCTGGAAGAGCTTCCGGAATAACCACATGGACCACTGTCTCCCAACGAGAAATCCCAAGAGCCAGACCAGCTTCACGCTGCGTATGGTGAACGTGTTTCAAGCTGTCCTCAACATTTCGAGTCATCTGAGGAAGATTAAAGACTGTCAAGGCCAAGGCACCTGAAATGATTGAAAATCCATACTCAAACTGAACTACAAAGATCAAGTAACCAAAGAGACCCACAACCACTGATGGCAGTGAAGATAAGATTTCAATACAGGTTCTGACAAAATTGGTCACAGGACCTTTTTTAGCATATTCAGCTAGGAAAATCCCAGCTCCCATAGACAAAGGAACAGAGATAATCAAGGTGATGACCAAGAGGAAGAAGGAATTATAAAGCTGAATTCCAATCCCGCCGCCTGCTTGGTAAGAAGATGATTTGCCAGTCAAGAAAGACCAAGAGATGTGGGGCAAACCACGAACCAAGATATAAAGAATCAAGGATGCCAAGATGGCAACGATAATTCCTGCAATCGAGTAGAGGACAGCTGTTGCAATTTTATCTAATTTCTTAGCGTGCATAGTTTTTCTTTCCTCTTTCTTTCGTAATCAATTTAATGACACTGTTGAAGGCCAAACTCATCAAGAGCAAGACTAAGGCCAGTGACCAGAGAACGTTATTATCAACTGTTCCCATAACAGTGTTTCCGATACCCATGGTCAACACAGAGGTCAAGGTCGCAGCAGGTGTTGTTAATGAAGTTGGAACTACGGCTGAGTTTCCGACCACCATCTGAATGGCCAAAGCCTCACCAAAGGCACGCGCCATCCCAAAGACCACTGCTGTAAAAATCCCTGAACGCGCTGCCTTCAAGGTCACGCGCCAGATGGTTTGCCAGCGAGTGGCCCCCATAGCCAAACTAGCTTCGCGGTAGTGACGAGGCACTGCACGCAAGCTATCGGTTGTCATAAAGGTTACCGTCGGTAAAATCATGACAAAGAGAACGAAAATCCCTGACAAAATCCCAAAACCAGTTCCACCAAAGATACTACGGACAAAGGGAACTACGACCTGCAAACCGATAAATCCATACACGACGGAAGGAATTCCGACCAGCAATTCAATAGCTGGTTGCAAGATTCTAGCACCTTTTGGTGAGACTTCAGTCATAAAAACTGCCGCACCAATGGCAAAAGGAGTTGCGATAAGGGCTGACAGGATTGTGACAATAAAGGAACCCAAAATCATTGGAAGGGCACCAAATTGTTTACCTGAAGGATTCCAAGTTTGGCCAAATAGGAAATCAAAGATATTAACCCCATTTACAAAGAAGGTCGACAAACCTTTTTGGGCCACGAAAATCAAAATCATGGCCACAATGATAACAATCAAAGACAGACAGGCAAAGGTCAAGCCTTTTCCAAGTTTCTCTAAACGAGAGTTCTTTGAGGGAGAAAGTAATTTTTTAGCTAATTCTTCTTGATTCATTATTGACTCCCTTCTAGTGCTGTCACCGTTCCTACAGCATCTTTTTCAACCTTCATTTCCTTGACAGAAATATAGCCCATTCCCTTAACGATTCCACTTTGCGCTTCATCAGAGAGGACAAAGTTGAGGAATTCTGCCACCAATTCATTTGGCTGACCTAGGGTATACATGTGTTCGTAAGACCACAAAGGCCAGTTATTGCTTGTAACATTTTCTGCAATCGGCTCATAGCCATTCAACTTCATACGTTTCACCGAGTCATCCACATAGGCAAAAGCTAGGTAAGAAATAGCTCCGGGTGTCTGGGAAACAATGTTTTTGACCATCCCGTTTGAGTCTTGTTCTTGACTCTGCACGGCAGATTGACCATCCATTATCACACTATCAAAGGTTGCACGCGAACCAGAACTTGCCGCGCGGTTGATAATAGAAATGGCTAGGTCTTTCCCACCAATTTCTTTCCAGTTGGTTACTTGACCTGTGAAGATGCTACGGAGTTGTTCAGTTGTCAGATTTTCAACATCAACTTCCTTATTTACAATCACCGCCAAGCCCGCTACGGCTACCTTATGGTCCACTAGAGCGGATGCGTTGATACCGTCTTTTTCCTCGGCAAATACGTCTGAATTTCCTACATCAACGGCTCCAGACTGAACCTGAGACAGACCTGTACCAGATCCTCCACCTTGGACGTTGACTGTTTTTCCAACGTGCAGAGAGCCAAATTCATCTGCTGCTGCTTCGACCAAGGGCTGAAGAGCCGTTGAGCCAACAGCTGTCATGGATTCCCCACGATCAATCCAGCTAGCACATCCCGCCAAAGAACCTGCTAGCAAAAGAGCCGCAAGGGATAGAGCGAGTTTTTTCCTTTTTTTCACTGTTTTTCTCCTTGAAAATAATGGTGAATACTGTGAATTTTTTCAACTATTTATTTATGTTTTTCTTTTGAAAATTGGGAGCCAACTGAAGTTGCTAGCTTGGTTTTACTAGTAATTTGCTCAGTTACCTTGCCACCAATTTTGACTTAAAATGAAAGACAATTTGAAAAAAATCCATACTTCCACTATAACATAGACAAGCTACTTTGACTAGCATTTTCACTTGAATCTGAGGCCTTTTGGAAAATAATTTTTCAAAACATTTCCAGTCACCTTTCCAAATCCCAACCCGTTGCCTTGAACCAAAACTTGGTACCAACCATTTGGCAGACTTTCCGCCAGCTGAACGGTTTCTCCAGCCGCATACTTTACAAACTCTTCTTGGTCAATTTCAACCGACTGCTTGACCTGACTTGGTTTCAAGGCTAGACCAAGAGCAAAACTAGGCTCAAAGCGTTTCTTCTTAAAGGTCCCTAGATGCAGTCCATTCCGAGCAATCTTGAGTTTTCCTAAATCTGGCAAAAGTTCTGGCAGGAGATAGAGTTGGTCCCCAAAAGTCTGCAAGATACCCGGTAGATTAACTATCAAGTGATTTTGGGCAAATTCCTGCCACAAGGCAACTTGTTCTCGGCTGAGATTGCTCTTACTTGTCTTAAATTTAGGAGCTGGATTGTCACCTTTAAATTGTAAATGCGCGACAAACTGACCCTCTCCCTTAAAATGATGAGGGTACATCCGAGCCGTTGCTGGCAGATCAATACCAGCTACCATTCCATTGATATGTTCAACTGGCAACAAGTCAAAATCATACTCTTCCAGCAACCACTTGACAATCTCTTCGTTTTCCTCAGGTGCCCAGGTACAGGTTGAATAAACCAAGCGACCACCTTCAGCTAGCATGGTTACTGCATCTTCCAGAATTTCTCTTTGCAAACTAGCACATTGACTCGGATAATCTAAGCTCCAATAGTCCATAGCATCTGGTTGCTTACGAAACATCCCTTCACCAGAGCAAGGAGCATCAAGGACAATGAGGTCAAAATAGCCCTTAAAAACCTTGGCCAAGCGGTCAGCAGATTCATTGGTCACCACGACATTTGTCGCTCCAAAGCGCTCCATGTTTTCTACTAAAATCTTAGCCCGTTTGCTTGAAATTTCATTGGAAACAAGGAGACCCTCCCCTGCTAGATAGGCTGCCAGCTGAGTTGATTTTCCACCCGGTGCAGCAGCCAAATCCAAGACTTTCATACCAGGACTGGGCTGGGCTACCTGAGCTACCATTTGAGCAGCAGGTTCTTGCGAATAAACTAAACCAGTAGCATGCTCAGGAGATTTCCCAGACACCTTCCCGTAGTGGCCCCAAGGAGTTTGAGGAATGGCATCAGGAAAGGAAACTGGCGCTTCTTTTAAAGGATTAACCCGAAAGGCCGAAACCGCTTCCTCCTCAAAAGAGGCAAGAAAATCTCTTGCCTCATCTCCTAGTATCTCTTCATATTTTTCAACAAATCCTTCTGGAAATTGCATTTAAGTTCTTTTCCTTTCGTAAATATAAGACTGAATTTCCTCCTGCATCTCAAGAGGTAGCATCATGACCGGCTGTCTGGTTTGAAAATTAGGAGTTTCACCAGATAGGGTCACAACCCGATAGCCCAGACTTCCCCCTAAAATACTAGCGGCAGCATAATCCCATGGTTGCAGATAAGTGACATAGGTCAACAAACGCCCTGACAAAATCTTGGCAAAACTAATGGCCGCACTTCCATAGACACGAACACCGAGGACCGCTCGACTCAAATCAGCCAAGCCCCATTCATTGGTTTCCAACATCCCACTATTCCCTGCAATGAGAAAATCTCCAAGTGGTTTTGCTTTAAAAGGAGCTAGGGGCTTATCGTTTCGACAAACCGAAAACTTACCACCACCGTGATAACAATCCCCTTTGACCACATCATAAATCAGACCAAACTGTCCTTGACCATTTTCAAAATAAGCCATCATAACAGCAAAATCTTCCTGCTGGGCTACAAAATTATTGGTCCCATCAATGGGATCAATAACCCAAACCCTGCCCTCTTGAACCGAGGCTCGCAGACAACCTTCTTCAGCACAAATCTTATCCTCAGGATAACGAGACAAAATCTCACCAACCAATAGCTCCTGAACTTCCTTGTCCAGTCTGGTCACCAAATCTGTTGGAGAGGACTTGGTTTCAACACACAAATCTTCCTGCATGTGGTCAAGAATGTACTGACCCGCCTTCTTGACAAGCTCTTTAGCAAATTCAAATTTACTTTCCAAGAGAAATCTTTCCTTCCCCTTTTTCCTTGGCAGCCTGAACCGCTCGGTAAAGCGAATAGCCACTGACCGTTTCAAATTCTCGTCCCAAACGTTTCTCTTCACTCTTGCTTGGCACAATCGCTTTGAATCCCTTATAGGAATCCAGTAGCTTTTTAGCCTCTACCTTGTCTTCATAGGCAGCTTCAACATCATTAAAAAAAGAAAGCACTGAAGCAAGTTCTTCAGTGCTCCACGACAAATCTAGTGGGTAACTATACTGTTTGTTCATTAACTAATACCAGCTCTCATTCTTGCTTCTTTTAGTTCTTGCTTACGGTAACTACGAGGGAGAAAAGCACGAATCTCATCTTCATTAAAACCGATCTGCATACGTTTAGCATCGATAATAATGGGACGACGCAAAAGACTAGGGTACTGCTCAATCAAATGAAGTAATTCCGATACCGAAATACTTTCTACATCAATATCTAATTTTTGAAAAATTTTTGAACGAGTTGAAATAATGTCATCAGTACCATTTTCGGTCAAGGAAAGGATGTGTTGCAATTCTTTTCTTGTTAAGGGACTGGTCATAATATTGTGTTCCTCAAAGGGCACCTTATGTTTTTCTAGCCAGGCCTTTGCCTTACGACATGAAGTACAGCTCGGTGATAGAAATAGTGTAATCATGCTTTTCTCTTCTTATCTATACTTTGCTACCTCTATTATACAAAAAAATAAAGCGCTTGACTAGAGATTTTTAGAAAAAAAGCCTATTTTTTCAAGAAAAATAGACTGTTTGCGAACGATTGATACATCTCTGATTTAGTTAATTCACTCTTATACTCTTCGAAAATCTCTTCAAACCACGTCAGCGTCGCCTTACCGTACTCAAGTACAGCTTGCGGCTAGCTTCCTAGTTTGCTCTTTGATTTTCATTGAGTATTAACAATAGTTTCGAATCACATACCTAATTGATTTATGCAAAATAAGAACATCTTTCGTTTCACTTCCTACGACTTTTTAGATAAAGATAGCTAAAGAAGCTTTCATAGAGGGCAAAAAAGAGGAGGAAGGCATGAAGGAAGAAGGTCTCTGGCAAAATCAGAATCACTGGATCCTTAGCTGGATCAAAAAGCCAGGTATCATCTCCCACAAAGAGAATTTGATGGAACAGAGTAAAGAATTGGTCAAAACCAATCAACACTCCCCCAAGACCAATCAGTAAAGGCAAAACCACTAGAGCCAAAAGCCCTTTACTAAATAGAGACAAGAAGCCCTTTTTCACAATCCCTTTGACAAAGAAAGAGAAACTTGGCAGTGTCACTAGAGCTACTATCTGAACCAAGTGGAAGAGATTCTTGACCACCGCAAAGTGGTGCAGACCAGCTGCTGACGAACGAAAATCCGGCATCTGCAAGACCTGACTAAAAGGATTGGTCAGGTAATCCATCAAGATATGAAAGTTATATTGAATGGTTTCGGGTTTTAGATAAACTCGATCCGTCAAGTTCAGCCACTGAATTTCCAGCGGATAAAAAATCCAAGCCAAATAAATGGTCAGAAGGATAGAAAGAGAGAGGAGAAAGAGCATAGAGCCCCAAAAGGTCAGTTTAGTTTTCATCAAAGTTCCACTCCGCAAGGCTAGAAACCACATGAGTCGGGGCGATTGGCAGGCCTGCCACTTCTTCTGCCTTGGTAAAACCTGTCGTCACCAAGAGCGTTGGAATGCCATTATCAATCCCTGCTCGAATATCCGTCAAATAGTTATCTCCAACCATAATCAACTCTTCACGTTGCAAACCTAAGTGCTCAACCGCCTTGTCCATAATGATGGCATTTGGTTTCCCAATATAAACAGGTTTCACTCGTGTTGCCACTTCAAGAAGGGTAATCAGTGAACCAGCACCAGGCAAAAGACCGCGCTCTGTCGGGATGTTGAGGTCAGGGTTGGTTCCGATAAAATGAGCTCCCTTTTGGATAGCTAGAGTTGCTGTCGCAAATTTTTCATAGTCAACTTGCCAGTCCAGACCTACTACCACATAGGCAGGATTATCCTTGTCTTCCACATAACCAGCTGCCTTGATGGCTTCCTTGAGCCCTGCTTCTCCGATGACATAGACGGTCTTTTCAAGCCCCAAGTCGTTCATATAGTCGATCGTTGCCAAAGTCGCTGTGTAGACAGTCGATAGGGGCGTATCGATATTAAAATTCTGAGCCAACATCTCTTGAACACTCTCTGGAGTGCGGGTTGTATTGTTTGTTACAAAAAGATAGGGGATATCCCGCTTTTGCAATTCATGAACAAAAGCCTCCCCTGCTGGGATTCGATCCTTCCCCTTATAAATCGTTCCGTCTAAATCAATTAAATAGCCTTTATATTTCATACTTTCTCCCTAATCCTTTTTTTATTTCTTGCCAAGTGATGATAGCTTGGGCATTAGTAGCCCCATCACTTGTAATCTCATGCTTACTTTCCATTCCAGTCCGTTCAACAGCCGATTTGATCACCCCACCTGGTCGAACTTCCTTGACATACTTGAGATTGATTTTCTTGGGAATATATTGGGTCAAAAAGTCCGCTCCCATGACCTCAAAAATCCAGTCTAGATACTTACTGTTATTAACATGACCATTCATATCTAAATCGTAAAAACGGACATGGTAATCCTTGCTGATTGGCTCGTTCAATGACTCATACTTTGGCCCACGGATAAGCTTTTTATCAAAATCAGACTGGTAAGGAGCCACAATCTCAGGTTCTACTGCATGAACTTTTCGACTGTCTCGATCCATGAGAACAAAGGTCGCCATCATGTGGATAAGGTCCTGACCTGCTTCATCATAAATGGTAAAGCGACGGTAGCAAAAGAGTCGATTGTAGCTCAAAGCTTCCGTTTCAATAGTAATTTCTTCTGCAAAACGAGGCAAACGAACCACCTCAATATCATAGTCTGTGATAATCCAGACCAGATTATAGTCTTCCAAAATGGCCTTATCACTAACTCCCAGCTCAATCGACTGCATCCCTGAAACTTGCAGGGATAGCAAAATCACATCTGGAAGCTTGATATGACCGTTCATATCAGCCATATCAAAAGGAATTTTCATTTTCATTTGATAAGTTAAGCCCATCATCCTACTCCAAAATAAATCGTTCTGCTACGGTGTCTCCCAAAAAGAGACCTCTTTTTGTCATGCGAACTCGGTCACCCTCTATTTGCATGAGACCTTGTTGTACCAAGTCTCTGACAATTTCTCCATAAAGTCCATCGAAAGACCGTCCAAATTTTTCCTCAAATCGCGCCATAGAGACCCCTGATTTCTTACGGAGACCTAGGAACATTTCTTCTTCCATTTGCTCCTTTTGACTCAGGTGCTCTTCTGTGATGCGAGCGTTGCCTTCCTCAACCGCACTGAGATAATGACGAATGGGACCATGGTTTTTATATCGAACACCATTGACATAGCCAGACGCCCCAGCACCGATGCCATAGTATTCAGCATTGTCCCAGTACATGAGATTGTGGCGACTTTCAAAACCAGGCTTTGAGAAATTGGAAATCTCATAATGTTCAAAACCTGCTCGCTCCAGCTCTGAAATGATGTACTCAAACATCTCAGCTTCCAGTTCCTCCTTAGGCAGAGGCAATTTCCCTCGTCGCATACGATTCATAAAGACCGTATGGTTTTCTAAAATCAAGCTATAGAGACTCATGTGGGGAATATCCAGTCCAATAGCCTTAGCCACATTTTCCTTGACCTGCTCCATGGTCTGACCTGGCAGTGCATAAATCAAGTCTATAGAGATATTGTCAAAACCAGCCAGTTTCAGGCGGTCGATATTTTCATAAATATCCTTCTCCAAATGACTGCGCCCAATCTTTTTCAGCATCTTATCATCAAAGGTCTGCACACCTAGCGAAACACGATTGACAGCTGAGTTCTTCAACACATCTATCTTATCCGCATCCAAGTCACCTGGATTGGCTTCAATGGTCAACTCCTCCAAGACAGACAAGTCCAAGTTTTCAGTCAAGCCCTTCAATAACACCTCTAGTTGTGACGCTGACAGGGCTGTCGGTGTCCCACCACCGATGTAAAGGGTTGACAACTTTTGAATGTCATAAGAACGAAACTCTTCCAGCAGATGCTCTAAATAACTATCTACCGGCTGATTCTTGATGAAGACTTTTGAAAAGTCACAATAATAACAAATCTGGGTACAAAATGGGATGTGCACATAGGCTGACGTTGGTTTTTTCTGCATAGTACTTATTATACCACAAAAAGCGAACAATACTTAGAATTCCGTTTAACAAAATCCTAGCATTGTTCGCTTTCTTTATCTAATCATTCTTTGTATTTTATGGATAACACAACTATCGGAATCAATCTAGTTCGTTGTTAAAATACAAAAGAATGAATGTTCATTTGACTAAATTTTTAGTCTTCTTTTTTCTTGCGAGCTACAAGTCCAAATCCACTCAATAGTCCAAGAAGTCCTAGAGAGGCAAGAGCAGCATTTGATTCTGTTCCTGTATTTGGCAATACATTTTGAGAACCATTTGACTTAGCTCCATTATCAACAGTAGTCTTAGTATCTACCTGATCTGCATTTGGAGTTGGAGTAGCTGGTGCAGGTGTATCTTGACCAGAACCTCCATTAGTGTCAGGTTTGACTGGCGTATCAGGTGTCACTGGTGCAACTGGATTTGTATCTGTTGGTGTTGCTGGTGTTACCTTAGCTGGAGTTTCTACTGGAACTTCTACAGCTGGTTTACCTGGTTCAGTAATCTTACCTGTACCTGGAACTTTACCGTCTGGTAATTCACTGTTTGGTACTTTACCTTTACCTTCTTTATCGATTGTAACGATAATTGGGTTTCCATCTTTACCTGGGATTTCTACCTTAGTTCCTGGTGGATATGTTGAGCCATCTGGTTTCTTCGGTGTTACTGTAACGTCACCTGTCTTAGGATCTTGATCCAACTCTATTGTTGGTGTCTTACGAGCTGGTGTTGTTACATCCACTGGTTGTGATGGTTTCTTATTCGGTTCTGTGACTGTTCCTTTTCCTGGCAAGTCTCCTTTTGGAAGCTTGTCATTTGGTACTTCACCTGAACCATTGTCACCAATTATAACTGTGATTGTTGTTCCATTTTCTCCTGGAATTTCTACCTTGCTACCTGATGGGTATGTTGAGCCATCTGGTTTCTTAGGCGTTACAATCGCATTTCCATTTGGTTGTTGAGTAATTTCAATCTTACCTGGTTTTTCAGTTACTGGTGTTTCTGGTGTGAATTTAGCTGGTGTTGTTACATTAGGAACTTCAACAGCTGGTTTACCTGGTTCTGTAATCTTACCTGTACCTGGTGTTTCTACATCTGGTAGATCACTGTTTGGTACTTTACCTTTACCGTCTTCACCGATTGTGACTGTGATTGGCTTGCCACCTTTACCTGGAATTTCTACCGTAGTTCCTGGTGGGTAGATTGAGCCGTCTGGTTTCTTCGGTGTTACTGTAACGTCACCTGTTTCAGGATCTCGTTTCACATCTAGTGTTGGTGTCTTACGAGCTGGTGTTGTTACATCCACTGGTTGTGATGGTTTCTTGTTAGGTTCTGTTACTGTTCCTGTACCTGGGACATTTGTCTTAGGAAGGTTGTCATTTGGTACTTCACCTGAACCATTGTCACCAATTGTTACTGTGATTGTTGTTCCATTTTCTCCTGGAATTTCTACCCTGCTACCTGATGGGTAAGTTGTTCCATCTGGTTTCTTAGGCGTTACAATCGCATTTCCATTTGGTTGTTGAGTAATCTCAATCTTACCTGGTTTTTCAGTTACTGGTGTTTCTGGTGTGAATTTAGCTGGTGTTGTTACATTAGGAACTTCAACAGCTGGTTTTCCTGGTTCTGTAATCTTACCTGTACCTGGTGTTTCTACATCTGGTAGATCACTGTTTGGTACTTTACCTTTACCGTCTTCACCGATTGTGACTGTGATTGGCTTGCCATCTTTACCTGGGATTTCTACCGTAGTTCCTGGTGGATATGTTGTTCCATCTGGTTTCTTCGGTGTTAATGTAACGTCACCTGTCTCAGGATCTCGTTTCACATCTAGTGTTGGTGTCTTATGAGCTGGGGTTGTTACATTAGGAACTTCAACAGCTGGTTTACCTGGTTCGGTAATCTTACCTGTTCCTGGTGCTTTACCTTCTGGTAGATCACTGTTTGGTACTTTACCTTTACCGTCTTCACCGATTGTAACTGTGATTGGGTGATCCTTATCTTTACCTGGAATTTCTACCTTAGTTCCTGGTGGATATGTTGACCCATCTGGTTTCTTCGGTGTCACTGTAACATCACCAGTCTTAGGATCTTGTTCCAAGTCTACGGTTGGAGTTACTTTAGCTGGGGTTGTTACATTAGGAACTTCCACTGATGGTTTGCCTGGTTCGGTAATCTTACCTGGTTTTGTAACCTTACCATCTGGTAATTCACTGTTTGGTACTTTACCTTTACCATCTTCTCCGATTGTTACTGTGATTGGCTTGTCACCTTTACCTGGAATTTCTACTACTGTTCCTGGTGGGTAGATTGAGCCATCTGGTTTCTTAGGTGTTACTGTAACATCACCAGTCTTAGGATCTTGTTCCAAGTCTACGGTTGGAGTTACTTTAGCTGGGGTTGTTACCTCAGGAACTTCAACAGCTGGTTTACCTGGTTCGGTAATCTTACCTGGTTTTGTAACCTTACCGTCTGGTAATTCACTGTTTGGTACTTTACCTTTACCATCTTCTCCAATTGTAACTGTGATTGGCTTGTCACCTTTACCTGGAATTTCTACTACTGTTCCTGGTGGGTAGATTGAGCCATCTGGTTGCTTCGGTGTCACTGTAACATCACCAGTCTTAGGATCTTGTTCCAAGTCTACGGTTGGAGTTACTTTAGCTGGGGTTGTGACCTCAGGAACTTCCACTGATGGTTTGCCTGGTTCGGTAATCTTACCTGGTTTTGTAACCTTACCGTCTGGTAATTCACTGTTTGGTACTTTACCTTTACCATCTTCTCCAATTGTTACTGTGATTGGCTTGTCACCTTTACCTGGAATTTCTACTACTGTTCCTGGTGGGTAGATTGAGCCATCTGGTTGTTTCGGTGTCACTGTAACATCACCAGTCTTAGGATCTTGTTCCAAGTCTACGGTTGGAGTTACTTTAGCTGGGGTTGTTACATTAGGAACTTCCACTGATGGTTTGCCTGGTTCGGTAATCTTACCTGGTTTTGTAACCTTACCGTCTGGTAATTCACTGTTTGGTACTTTACCTTTACCATCTTCTCCAATTGTTACTGTGATTGGCTTGTCACCTTTACCTGGAATTTCTACTACTGTTCCTGGTGGGTAGATTGAGCCATCTGGTTTCTTCGGTGTTACTGTAACATCACCAGTCTTAGGATCTTGTTCCAACTCTACTGTTGGAGTTACTTTAGCTGGGGTTGTGACCTCAGGAACTTCAACAGATGGTTTTCCTGGTTCGGTAATCTTACCTGGTTTTGTAACCTTACCGTCTGGTAATTCACTGTTTGGTACTTTACCTTTACCATCTTCTCCGATTGTTACTGTGATTGGCTTGTCACCTTTACCTGGAATTTCTACTACTGTTCCTGGTGGGTATGTTGACCCATCTGGTCTCTTCGGTGTTACTGTAACATCACCAGTCTTAGGATCTTGTTCCAAGTCTACGGTTGGAGTTGCTTTAGCTGGGGTTGTGACCTCAGGAACTTCCACTGATGGTTTGCCTGGTTCGGTAATCTTACCTGGTTTTGTAACCTTACCGTCTGGTAATTCACTGTTTGGTACTTTACCTTTACCATCTTCTCCGATTGTTACTGTGATTGGCTTGTCACCTTTACCTGGAATTTCTACTACTGTTCCTGGTGGGTAGATTGAGCCATCTGGTTGCTTCGGTGTCACTGTAACATCACCAGTCTTAGGATCTTGTTCCAAGTCTACGGTTGGAGTCTTACGTGCTGGAGTTGTTGCTGGCACTGGTTGTGATGGTCTCTTATTCGGTTCTGTTACTGTACCTTCTCCTTCGATTTTTCCTTTTGGAAGACTATCATTCGGTACTATTCCTGAACCGTCTTCTCCGATGATAACCTCGATTGGAGTATCATTATCACCCGGAATAACTACCTTCGTTCCTGGTGGATATGTTCCTCCCACTCCAGGTTTCTTCGGTGTTACAATAGCATCTCCATTTGGTTTTCTAGTAATATCAATTGAGACTGGTTGCTCTGTTTGTGGTTCATTTGGATCTAATTTTTTAGGTGTCTTCACTTGAACTTCTTCAGGTGTTTTCCCTTTTTCAATAATCTTACCTGTTCCCGGAATATCTCCTTCTGGCAGATCACTGTTTGGTACTGTTCCTTTTCCATCTTCACCGATTGTTACTGTGATTGGGTTTCCGTCTTTACCTGGAATTTCTACTACTGTTCCTGGTGGGTAGATTGAGCCATCTGGTTTCTTCGGTGTCACTGTAACATCACCCGTCTTAGGATCTTGTTCAATTTTGATTGTCGGGTTCTTACGAGCTGGTGTTGTTACTGGCACTGGTTGTGATGGTTCTTTATTCGGTTCTGTTACTGTACCTTTTCCTGGTAAATCACCTTTAGGTAACTTGTCATTTGGAACTATTCCTGAACCATCTTCACCGATTGTAACGACAATTGGATTACCATCCTTACCTGGAATTTCTACTACTGTTCCTGGTGGGTAGGTTGAGCCATCTGGTTTCTTCGGTGTTATTACTGCATCACCATTTGGTTTGCGTGTGATATCGATTGTAGGAGTTTGAGTTGTTGGTGTCTTAGGATCTGTTCCATTTTTCTCTTCATCCTTGTCTGGAATACCATCGTTGTCATCATCTGGATCGGTCACATCTGGAATACCGTCGCCATCTGTATCACGTTGGATTGTAACTGGAACATCCACAACGACTTCTTCATCACCATTCTTAACTTTAACTGGGATTGTAACTTTACGTTCTTCTTCTTTTGGTCCCCAATCTGTTACGGTTGGTGTTCCAGTTAAGTTACCATCACCATCTACTGTTAAACCGTTGACTGGTGTTTCTGTAGTGATTGTTGAACCTGGTTTATTTGGTGTCACAACTTTTGTTGGCGGTACTGGTGCTTTCTCTTTCACTTTTCCTGGATCTGTGACTGTACCTGTTAATTTATCAGCTACTTTTGGATTTGCATCATCCTTGTCTGGAATACCATCGTTGTCATCATCTGGATCGGTCACATCTGGAATGCCGTCGCCATCTGTATCGCGTTGGATAGTTACAGGGATTTTTACAACAGTCTCTTCTGTTCCACGTTTCAGTTTAACTGGAATCTCTACTGTACGCTCTTCTTCTTTTGGTCCCCAATCTGTGACAGTTGGTGTACCTACTAGATTTCCATCGTTATCCACTGTTAAACCATTCACTGGACCATCTACTGAAATCGTTGTGCCTGGTTTGTTTGGTGTTACTACCTTAGTATTTGCTGGGACAGGGGTTTTTTCTTTTACAGTTTTTCCTGTTGTGTCTCCTGTTAATCCATCTGCTACTTTTGGATTTGCATCATCCTTGTCTGGAATTCCATCGTTGTCATCATCTGGATCAGTCACATCTGGAATGCCGTCGCCATCTGTATCGCGTTGGATAGTTACAGGGATTTTTACAACAGTCTCTTCTGTTCCACGTTTCAGTTTAACTGGAATCTCTACTGTACGTTCTTCTTCTTTTGGTCCCCAATCTGTGATGCTTGGTGTTCCCACTAGATTTCCGCCGTTATCCACTGTTAAACCATTTACTGGACCATCTACTGAAATCGTTGTGCCTGGTTTGTTTGGTGTTACTACCTTAGTATTTGCTGGGACAGGTGTTTTTTCTTTTACAGTTTTTCCTGTTGTTTCTCCTGTTAATCCATCTGCTACTTTTGGATTTGCATCATCCTTGTCTGGAATTCCATCGTTGTCATCATCTGTGTCTACTTTATCTGGGATTCCATCGCCATCTGTATCGCGTTGGATAGTTACAGGGATTTTTACAACAGTCTCTTCTGTTCCACGTTTCAGTTTAACTGGAATCTCTACTGTACGTTCTTCTTCTTTTGGTCCCCAATCTGTGACGCTTGGTGTTCCTACTAGATTTCCGCCGTTATCCACTGTTAAACCATTTACTGGACCATCTACTGAAATCGTTGTGCCTGGTTTGTTTGGTGTTACTACCTTAGTATTTGCTGGGACAGGTGTTTTTTCTTTTACAGTTTTTCCTGTTGTTTCTCCTGTTAATTTATCAGCTACTTTTGGATTTGCATCATCCTTGTCTGGAATTCCATCGTTGTCATCATCTGTGTCTACTTTATCTGGAATTCCGTCTCCATCTGTATCGCGTTGGATAGTAACTGGAACATTTACAGGAACTACCTCGTCACCATGTTTAACTTTAACTGGGATCGTAACTTTACGTTCTTCTTCTTTTGGTCCCCAATCTGTGACAGTTGGTGTACCAGTTAAGTTACCATCGCCATCTACTGTCAATCCATTGACTGGTGTTTCTGTGGTGATTGTTGAACCTGGTTTGTTTGGTGTTACTACTGTAACTGGCGTAGTTTCTTCTTTTTCCAGAACTGGTGCTGGTGGAGTAACTTCAGCTCCCAAACTACCATTTGCTGTTCCTCTAGCTACTGGACTCTCAAGAACTACATTATCAATTCTCTTAGAAACTTTTGCAGTTATTTCTGTTTTATCTGCAACCTCAGCATCAGAAATTGTCACAACGCCTGCAGGGGTTACTGACACTTTATCAGCTGTCTTACCATTTACAGTCCAAGTATTTCCTGATTTTGTAACTGTTACAGTTTCTGGTGTAGTCTTACCTGTTGGTACATAAGTAAGGGTGATAGTATCAATATCTTGTGGATTAGTACTATTAGGGCGTGTTGGTGGGGTAATTGTCACACTACCATTCTCATGTCCAACTACGCTAGGCACTGTTGGCGTTACTGCTAACACTACTTGACGCTTAATTTCTGCGGGTGCAAATGTTGTTCTAGTTGTACTATTTACATCCGTAATAGAATTTTTGCTAGTATCCGGGAATACTGCTGTTGCGTTTCGAGTATATTTCCCTGAGTTATCTAGTGTTGTTCCTGAATCTAATTTATCTCCAGCTTTCCATGTCCACGTCATACCACTTGGTAAATAATTGTTTCCACGATCTGCTTTATCTTCACTATCTACAACCTTAAGATATCTATGAGCATCAATATTTTTACCACTATTGGCTACATTCAACGTTGAAGCTACTGGTACTTTTGCGATACCATTTTCAAGGTTTCTAGTCTCAATATCAACCACTCGATATTTGAATTTCAAATCACGGCTATCAGTAGTACTGCTTCCTTCAACATGTAGAGTAGCTTCATGTTCTCCTAAAGTTTCAGTATTCAATACAGTACCTGAAGACAAGCGAGTTGCATATGGATTTGCTTCAGTTTTTCCTGTTTGAGATGTAAATGTAGAAGTGGTTACTCCTTTTGGAAGTCCTCCCTTAACTTCTACTTTGGAAATCACACCTGAGTTATCCCATACCTTCAATTCAGGGTTAAAGTCAGCACCACGATAGACTGTAAAGATTGGTGAATTAGCTGTTTCTGTTAATGGAACACCATTTAAAGTAGCTTGTGGTTTTTGCACATCTTTTGCAGTTACTTTTGCTGGATCTGAATCAGCACCATTTCCATTTTTAGTAACTACTGTTACTTCTGTGTTATCTTTCACCTTATCTGCCGGAATCGTGATTTCTCCAGTATTTGGATTGATTTGTACTTCTGGAGTATTTACTGTCCATTTTCCTTTCGGATCTTTAGTTCCAACAGCTGTTTTCGGAGTATTATCTTCCCCTGTATAGCTTACAGTAATCTTATCTGCTTTTGCTGGATTTTGTGGTTTACCTGTAACATCACCATTGTCTTTTGCTGTTGCTACTGGTTTAGCTGGCTTAGAAAATTTCGCTGTTGCTTTTGCTGGATCTGAATCAGTACCATTTCCATTTTTCGTAACTACTGTTACTTCTGTTCCGTCTTTTACTTTATTTTCCGGAATCGTGATTTCTCCAGTATTTGGATTGATTTGTACTTCTGGAGTATTTACTGTCCATTTTCCTTTCGGATCTTTAGTTCCAACAGCTGTTTTTGGTTGATTATCTTCTCCAGTATAGCTTACAGTAATTTTATCTGCTTTTGCTGGATCTTGTGGTTTACCTGTAACATCACCATTGTCTTTTGCTGTTGCTACTGGTTTAGCTGGTTTAGAAGATTTTGATGTTACTTTAGCTACTGGACTTTCAAGAACTACATTATTATCAATTCTCTTAGAAACTTTTGCAGTTACTTCTTTACCATCCGCAACTTCAAGATCAGAAATTGTTACAACACCTGCTGGAGTTACTGATACTTTATCGGTTGTCTTACCATTGACTGTCCAGTTATTTCCTGATTTTGCAACTGTTACAGTTTCTGGTGTAGTCTTACCTGTTGGTGTATAAGTAAGTGTAATTGTATCAATATCTTGCGGTGTAGTACCATTAGGACGTGTTGGTGGGGTAACTGTTACACTACCATTTTCATTGGCTACTACACTAGGTGCTGTCGGTGTTACCGCAAGAACTACTGGACGCTTGATTTCTGTCGGTGCAAATGTTGTTCTAGTTGTACTATTGTTATCTGTTACAGAACTTGGGAATTGCGCTGTAGCATTTCTTGTATATTTCCCTGAATTGTCTAATGTAGTACCTGGATCTAAGTTGTCTCCAGCTTTCCACGTCCAAGTCATACCTTGAGGCAAGTGGCTATTCCCACGATCGCTTTGATCTTGGCTATCTACAACTTTAAGATAATTATGAGCATCAACATTTGTACGGCTATTTGGTACATTTAAAGTTGAACCTACTGGTACTTTCGCGACACCATTTTCAAGATTTTTTGTTGTAATATCCACAACACGGTACTTGAATTTCAAGTCACGACTGTCAGTAGCACTACTTCCTTCTACGTGAAGAGTAGCAGTATGTTCTCCTAATGTCTGAGTATCTAATACTCTACCCGAAGACAAGCGAGTTTTATACTTCTTATCTTCTGAACTTCCATCTTTACCAGTTTGGGCTGTAAAGTTAGAAGCACTTACTCCGCCAGGAAGATTTCCAACTGTTACTTTTGAGATTTTTCCTGAGTTATCCCATACTTTAAGCTCTGGGTTAAAGTCGGCACCACGATAGACTGTAAAGATTGGTGTATTGGCTGTCTCTGTTAGCGTAATACCATTTAAAGTAGCTTGTGGTTTTTGGACATCTTTCGCAGTTGCTTTAGCTGGATCTGAATCCGCACCATTTCCATTCTTCGTAACTGCAGTTACTTCTGTCAAGTCTTTAACTTTATTAGCTGGAATTGTAATTTCCCCAGTATTGGCATCAATTCGAACATCTGGATTATTTACAGTCCATTTACCGTTTGTTCCTTTAGTTCCTTCAGCTGTTTTTTGCTTGTTATCTTCACCTGTAAAGCTTACTTTGATTTTGTCTACTTTTTTAGAATCTTGTGGTTTTGCAGTTACATCCCCATTATCCTTAGCTGTTGCTACTGGTGTTTGAGCTTTGTCATCTACAACATGCACTGGTGCATCAACAATAAATTTTCCACGTTCAGGAATAGTGACTTCCACTTTACCATACACAGGTGCATTTGGTGCTGTAGGTCTTGATACATCTGGATCTTTAAACCAACGATATGTTGTACCTGCAGGTAATTCATTTGGATTCGCAATACTGTTGTAAGCGTCTGGAATGACCCCTACTTTAGTACTTTGCGGTTTAGCTTTTGGTTTTAAGTCGTATTTAGCGGCTTCTTCAGGTTTTAGTGGTAAGGTACCGATAATGGCGTTTTGACCGTTTCTATATCGAATTAGCCCATCTGTTGAGTATCCGCCATAGGCAAGATACGGATCATTCGCTAAACGTTTTTTAATATCCGCAAGCATCGGATTATTTTTATTTTTATTACCCCAATCCGACATAATGCTTTGATCTAACTCATCACCTTCAAGAATTTTTGTTTTGAAAGTAATAATTGTACGTTGACCAGCAACGACGTTCAGTTTATCTTCGATTACCCCTCTAGCAAGGTTATAAATTAAACCACCTGTTGTAATACCGTACATATCTTTCACACGTGAAGCTGCATCTGGATTACGATCGGTACCATCTTTTCTAGAATCACGATAAATATTTTTTCTCCAACTATTATCAGGATGAGCATAGTCCATCCAAGAACCTATATTTTCACCATAAGTTGACCCTGAACGGCGTTCACCATTTTTAACATAAGCTCGAGAAAACGTGTTTTCATACTCCCATTTTGATGCACTTGCATACTCTTGATGAGATATTTGACTTCCATCTTTATATTTTGTATAAGTGAAGTCATACGGATCTCCTACAGTACGTGGAATAGCAAGTGATATTTTCTTAGAAGAACCCGCAAGAGCATTTTCCGCTGGACCTGAATCTACGATCCAGTAATAATATTTATTTCCATCTTTTTCGATACGCTCTTCACGATACACACGAATATTATCGTAGGCTTTATCAGCAGTCCCTACACTTACGAAGGCATATTGCTTGGTATCTGGTGAATATACATCACGCTCTGAATAGTTAAGCATTGGGTTTTTATTCCAACCAACACCAAAGTCTGTTTTTCTTGTTTCACGAACGTTACTTGTTCCACGTCCTACTTCTTTTCCGTTCTTTTTGACTACGGCTGTAATAGTAGCACCTTTCACCATCAACTTAGGGTCTACATTAACTGTAAAATATCCGTTTGATTGAGATTTAGTCGTGTATTTTTTCCCACCAATTGATATTTCAACATCAGCTTCTGACGCTGTATATCCATCAACCTGAGCTACACCAGCTAAACTATCATTGAATGCCACTGTGTCTACTTGACTTACTGTAGTATTATAAACACTTTGACCATTGACTACTAATTCAACTTTATCTCCCACTTTAATACCTGGTGCATTTAATTTAAAAGCTCCAGTATCATCTAGTTTAGACGTAAGTATCTTTTGGCCATTTCTCTTAATTTCAATTGTTGAAGATGGCGTTGCATATCCTGTGATAAATCCAGAGTCCGCTACAACTATCCCAAGACTCCCACGTTTAGTCGTTTTATCAATAGGTGCAGATCTTAGATTAGAACCTTGTCCCATACTTTGACCATTACGTGAGTCACGAGCACCTGAAGTCAAACGTGTTGTAGCATTTTTAACAGAATTAAACATTCTCTTCACAAGTTTGTTCATTTCTTCAACATCATTCAGAGAAACTGTTGTGTTTTCAAGAACTTCTTGCGCCAATCCCAATAGTTCATTGGCTTTTTCAAGAACTTCTTTGCTTGTCTCATGCTCAGGCAATTCCAAAACAGCTGCCTGCAATTGATCTACAGATACTTTCAAGGCTTCTTTTTTAGCTGATACAGTTTGCCTCTCTTCGCTTGCTCTTACTTCAGAAGAAGATGCACTCGCTAGGTTGTCAGCCTGCTTTTCAGTTTTATCTACTTGAACCTCACTTGATTCCTTAGCAGCAGCTGATAAGACTGTCACATCTTTAGACAAGAGTTCTACAAGCTCATCAATATCCTTTTGAGCTAGCTCAGAACTTTCTAGGGCTTCTTTTCCTTTTTGAAGTCTATCTTTAATAGGTGAGACTACTGACTCGTCAAGGTTTAATTTAGTTGAAAGAAGAGAATTTAGTTCTTCAACTACTTTTCTCAACTTAGTTTTATCAACTGTAGGCGCTTGAGTTTCCAAGGATTTATTTACTTCATCTACTTTGTTTCCAGTAGGTTCCGCAATACCTTGAGGCGACTTGGCCTCATCTTTAGGACTTACTACACCCGCAGTAGATTTTGGAGTGTTTTCAACTACACTATCCGCACTAGCAACGCGCGCGCCCAAAAACATCAGCGCTGCAACAGCAACTGAAGCGGCACCGAAACTGTATTTACGAATAGAAAAGCGCAAAACTTTTTCACGTTGCTGTCGATTTACTTTGTATGAATTCGATTTGTGTTCCATTTGTCCTCCTAAGGGCAATATAATATAGAAAAAGCAATCTTTATAACTTCAACTCCTTAAAAAGAGTTAAGCTATAAAAATCGCTATGATGATTGCTATCAGCAAATAACATCACAGCTATCACAGCTATCACAGCTATCACAGCTATCACAGCTATCACAGCTATCACAGCTATCACAGCTATCACATCTCAATTATACCATTTTCGACATAATTAAACAACTATAAACCCGTTTATCTCATCAAATAAAATTAAAAATTTTTAATATGTATAATATGTTATTATATTAGTGAATCAAGGACAAAAAAAGCGATTCCTCCCCTACCTATAAAATAAATCCATCATCTCCTATCACATCAGTTGATTTATATTCATTGTAGCTCCTGGAATTTTTCTCGAGAATATCGAGTAAATATCAGGTAAAACGTATGCGTCCACCACAAAAGAGCAAGCCCTGCCCTGAAAAGAGATCTAATTCCAATTAGCTTTTAACTAAATAGACTAAGGAGTCTATTCTCTGCCACCTATATGTCTCGCCACAAACAAGGTAAACTTGACCTAAATCGCTTAGTTGAATCATCATAGTATAATACCTTTCCTCCGATAATTATTTTTATCTAATTTACCGGTAGTTTGGAAATTCTGATAGATTCCTTGTTATGACTTGATTGCACTTATTTTATAGCAAATAGTATATTAGGCAAAAAACTCAATTTCAGGAGAAAATGAAGTAAATCTTCCAACAATAAAACGCATAATATCAAGGTTATTCAACACCTGATACTATGCGTTCTTCTGATTTCCAAGACTTTTTCCCCAGCATCTTCATTGACTCTATACAATCTGCAAAGGTAAACCCTCACCAAATTGTATGAAAGATATGGATTTTATAAAAGATGAGAAAAGTTAAAGTTAAAATCTATAAGCAATTGAATGCCAATTAACACCGATTCTATCCTTGGGCATCTATAAATTCATGTAATTTATCTTGCAATAATTTTCCTCTATCTTTTATAAAGATATCATATATAGATTTATTTATTTCCTTCTCTCGCTCACATATATCTTTTTTTGAAATATGCACCTTATCTATTTTAAAGATATCATTAATTTTTAAATATTTTTCCTCACAAGTTAAACTTTCCTTCTTTTTAGCAAATGATCCATTACTAATCTCTTGATTTGTTTTTTTGGTTAACAAAGTCAGATTACCGATTCTATTTTTCAGCTTAGAATTTTTTTTATTAAATTTATTGAAGTACTGATTTTGAGGAATAATATGTTCGATTTCCCATATCGAATCTTCATTAAATTTATATTTTTTTAAAAGAGTATTGATATTACTTTCAGAATCAAACAAAGAAAGACATATAAGAATGAATCTTGTAAACTTTCTATGCTTACTATAAAAATTGGAGATATTTGGAGAAACATAGTATTCATAGATAGTATAATGCCTTTTCACATAATTTATAAGATAATCAGCTAATTCATCAACATTTTCCAAACTAGGATTCTCTTCTTGATTTTTTCCTTTTAAATCTGCAATTATGGATTTATCAAACATTAAGTTTAAATAATCATCATAATTATTTTTCATACTTACAGTGTCTCCCTTTCAAAATCTCTTTTACTTTTAGTGTATTAGCTCGGAAATGTTAACTAATAAATCCTATGATGTTGTATCTAAATAAATTTCCCAACCGCTATCCCTGATAATAATCATATCATTTTCGAAATCCACAACTATTGTATCACTAAAACTTAATGGAGGATTATCTCCAAATCGCACTCTAAGGCTATGTACATCCCAGTTTATCAATAAGGCACCATTATAATATCTCACATTAACATGTCCTGTAGTCCTCCTATTATCACGTTCAAGCCTATAAATCCAATACCAATTTGTTCCGTTTATTTCACTCAAAAGATCTTTTAATCTATATCCAACCATATCAAAATTTCATCTTTCTGTATTATTTGAAGCGTTTACATTCACTCTAAAGAAAGACGGATAGAAAGTAGCTTTTAAACTTCTTTCTATCCGTTACTTCCTCTAAGAATTAACACAACCCATTTTCAGTTCAATTTAATGACTCATCTTAATTGTTTCGTGTTTCTTCTTCATCGTCTTTCTTCTTTTTAGCAAATAGCAAACCAAATGCTCCAAGAAGAGAGAGAGCACCTAATGCACCTGTAGCACGATCTGCTTTCGTACCAGTATTTGGCAATACTGCTTGATTTTGAGAAGGAGCTACCTGAGCATCAACTGTTTGAGTTGGTTGTTCAGCCTGTTTGGTATCTGGCACAGTAGGTTTTTCTGTTTCAGGTTTACGTTCTGTGTTATCAGTTGGTACTCCAGGTGTTGGTTGTGGTGTGTTATCTCCACCTTGTTGTTCCCCATTACCTTCTGGTTTAGTTGGAGTAACTTTTCTGAAGACATGAGTTACAACATCACCTTCTTCATTAACATCTGTTCTTACAAATACGTAACCTTCAATTTCACCATGTTCAAATGCTTCATTCGCTTCACCTAATACTGCTGGAGCTTTCGCATCTGCTGGCTTCAATTCATTACCTTGTTCATCAATCCATTTAGTGATGATTAACTTAACTTTTGGTAATTCTACTGGATCTGGAAGTTCTCCATTTACTCCACCGTTGAATTCTGGTAATTCAACTGTTGGCGGATCTATTAAGTTCCCGTTTCCATCTGTACTGCTTGTGCCTACTGGATCTGTGTACTCTGGTTGACTTGGAGTTACTTCTGGAATACCGTTTACACCAAAGCCTTCGTTAACTAGGTCTTTTCCTGCGATTGGATGACTGATCTTAGTGCTTGGATCTGTAACTGTTGCAGTTCCATCGTCGCCTACAGTGACAGTCTTACCTGGGTTCTTCGCTTTGACCTTATCTTCCACTTGTTTTTTCTCTTCTGGAGTTAAGTGGGATTTGTCTTGAACAACAACCTTCTCATCTGGTTTCACTGGGGTGAAGCCTTCGTTAACTAGGTCTTTTCCTGCGATTGGGTGACTGATCTTAGTGCTTGGATCGGTAACCGTTGCGGTTCCATCGTCGCCTACTGTGACAGTCTTACCTGGGTTCTTCGCTTTGACCTTATCTTCCACTTGTTTTTTCTCTTCTGGAGTTAAGTGGGATTTGTCTTGAACAACAACCTTCTCATCTGGTTTCACTGGTGTGAAGTCTTGGTTCACTAGGTCTTTTCCTGCGATTGGGTGACTGATCTTAGTGCTTGGATCGGTAACCGTTGCGGTTCCATCGTCCCCTACTGTGACAGTCTTACCTGGGTTCTTCGCTTTGACCTTATCTTCCACTTGTTTTTTCTCTTCTGGAGTTAAGTGGGATTTGTCTTGAACAACAACCTTCTCATCTGGTTTCACTGGTGTGAAGTCTTGGTTCACTAGGTCTTTTCCTGCGATTGGGTGACTGATCTTAGTGCTTGGATCGGTAACCGTTGCGGTTCCATCGTCCCCTACTGTGACAGTCTTACCTGGGTTCTTCGCTTTGACCTTATCTTCCACTTGTTTTTTCTCTTCTGGAGTTAAGTGGGATTTGTCTTGAACAACAACCTTCTCATCTGGTTTCACTGGGGTGAAGTCTTCGTTAACTAGGTCTTTTCCTGCGATTGGGTGACTGATCTTAGTGCTTGGATCGGTAACCGTTGCGGTTCCATCGTCCCCTACTGTGACAGTCTTACCTGGGTTCTTCGCTTTGACCTTATCTTCCACTTGTTTTTTCTCTTCTGGAGTTAAGTGGGATTTGTCTTGAACAACAACCTTCTCATCTGGTTTCACTGGGGTGAAGTCTTGGTTCACTAGGTCTTTTCCTGCGATTGGGTGACTGATCTTAGTGCTTGGATCGGTAACCGTTGCGGTTCCATCGTCCCCTACTGTGACAGTCTTACCTGGGTTCTTCGCTTTGACCTTATCTTCCACTTGTTTTTTCTCTTCTGGAGTTAAGTGGGATTTGTCTTGAACAACAACCTTCTCATCTGGTTTCACTGGTGTGAAGTCTTGGTTCACTAGGTCTTTTCCTGCGATTGGGTGACTGATCTTAGTGCTTGGATCGGTAACCGTTGCGGTTCCATCGTCCCCTACTGTGACAGTCTTACCTGGGTTCTTCGCTTTGACCTTATCTTCCACTTGTTTTTTCTCTTCTGGAGTTAAGTGGGATTTGTCTTGAACAACAACCTTCTCATCTGGTTTCACTGGGGTGAAGCCTTCGTTAACTAGGTCTTTTCCTGCGATTGGGTGACTGATCTTAGTGCTTGGATCGGTAACCGTTGCGGTTCCATCGTCCCCTACTGTGACAGTCTTACCTGGGTTCTTCGCTTTGACCTTATCTTCCACTTGTTTTTTCTCTTCTGGAGTTAAGTGGGATTTGTCTTGAACAACAACCTTCTCATCTGGTTTCACTGGGGTGAAGTCTTCGTTAACTAGGTCTTTTCCTGCGATTGGGTGACTGATCTTAGTGCTTGGATCGGTAACCGTTGCGGTTCCATCGTCGCCTACTGTGACAGTCTTACCTGGGTTCTTCGCTTTGACCTTATCTTCCACTTGTTTTTTCTCTTCTGGAGTTAAGTGGGATTTGTCTTGAACAACAACCTTCTCATCTGGTTTCACTGGTGTGAAGTCTTGGTTCACTAGGTCTTTTCCTGCGATTGGGTGACTGATCTTAGTGCTTGGATCGGTAACCGTTGCGGTTCCATCGTCCCCTACTGTGACAGTCTTACCTGGGTTCTTCGCTTTGACCTTATCTTCCACTTGTTTTTTCTCTTCTGGAGTTAAGTGGGATTTGTCTTGAACAACAACCTTCTCATCTGGTTTCACTGGGGTGAAGTCTTGGTTCACTAGGTCTTTTCCTGCGATTGGGTGACTGATCTTAGTGCTTGGATCGGTAACCGTTGCGGTTCCATCGTCGCCTACAGTGACAGTCTTACCTGGGTTCTTCGCTTTGACCTTATCTTCCACTTGTTTTTTCTCTTCTGGAGTTAAGTGGGATTTGTCTTGAACAACAACCTTCTCATCTGGTTTCACTGGGGTGAAGTCTTCGTTAACTAGGTCTTTTCCTGCGATTGGGTGACTGATCTTAGTGCTTGGATCGGTAACCGTTGCGGTTCCATCGTCCCCTACTGTGACAGTCTTACCTGGGTTCTTCGCTTTGACCTTATCTTCCACTTGTTTTTTCTCTTCTGGAGTTAAGTGGGATTTGTCTTGAACAACAACCTTCTCATCTGGTTTCACTGGTGTGAAGTCTTGGTTCACTAGGTCTTTTCCTGCGATTGGGTGACTGATCTTAGTGCTTGGATCGGTAACCGTTGCGGTTCCATCGTCCCCTACTGTGACAGTCTTACCTGGGTTCTTCGCTTTGACCTTATCTTCCACTTGTTTTTTCTCTTCTGGAGTTAAGTGGGATTTGTCTTGAACAACAACCTTCTCATCTGGTTTCACTGGTGTGAAGTCTTGGTTCACTAGGTCTTTTCCTGCGATTGGGTGACTGATCTTAGTGCTTGGATCGGTAACCGTTGCGGTTCCATCGTCCCCTACTGTGACAGTCTTACCTGGGTTCTTCGCTTTGACCTTATCTTCCACTTGTTTTTTCTCTTCTGGAGTTAAGTGGGATTTGTCTTGAACAACAACCTTCTCATCTGGTTTCACTGGAGTGAAGTCTTCGATAACTAGGTCTTTTCCTGCGATTGGGTGACTGATCTTAGTGCTTGGATCGGTAACCGTGGCGGTTCCATCGTCCCCTACTGTGACAGTCTTACCTGGGTTCTTCGCTTTGACCTTATCTTCCACTTGTTTTTTCTCTTCTGGAGTTAAGTGGGATTTGTCTTGAACAACAACCTTCTCATCTGGTTTCACTGGAGTGAAGTCTTGGTTCACTAGGTCTTTTCCTGCGATTGGGTGACTGATCTTAGTGCTTGGATCGGTAACCGTTGCGGTTCCATCGTCCCCTACTGTGACAGTCTTACCTGGGTTCTTCGCTTTGACCTTATCTTCCACTTGTTTTTTCTCTTCTGGAGTTAAGTGGGATTTGTCTTGAACAACGACCTTCTCATCTGGTTTCACTGGAGTGAAGCCTTCGTTAACTAGGTCTTTTCCTGCGATTGGATGACTGATCTTAGTGCTTGGATCGGTAACCGTTGCGGTTCCATCGTCCCCTACAGTGACAGTCTTACCTGGGTTCTTCGCTTTGACCTTATCTTCCACTTGTTTTTTCTCTTCTGGAGTTAAGTGGGATTTGTCTTGAACAACGACCTTCTCATCTGGTTTCACTGGGGTGAAGTCTTTTGCTTGTGCCGTCACAGTAGTTGGTTCTGATGGATGACTGTCACCTTTCGTAGCTGTTGCTGTTACCTGACTTTTATCTTTTACACCTTCAGCTGGAATAAGGAGTTGCCCTGTACTTGAATCTACTGTTACACCTGCTGGCTTATCTGATGATGACCATGTTCCATTCTTAGCCTTAACTACGGTTACTGTTTTTTGAGCATTTTTCTCATCTGTGTAATTAACAATTACTTTATCAGCATCCCCTGTTGGTGTTACTGTTACTGTTCCATCACTTGGTGCAGTTGCTGTTGGTGGTGTTGGTTTATCTTCCCTAACTTTAACCGTTAATTGTATTTCTCCTGATTCTTTACCTTGACTATCAATTGCTTTGTATTTGACAATATATGTGCCCGGTTTTCTAGAATTGATATCTTTCACATTATTTTGTCCATTTACTGATACAATCTCTGTTCGTACTTTAGTACCACGTGTTGCATCTTTATCATCTTCATAGTCAGCTTTTGTAACTAAAGTCTTAAGATCTATATTTTCTCCGAATTCTACTATTTTTTCATTGCCTGAAACTGCAGATGTAACGGTTGGGGCTTGGTTTGTAACTTGAATTGTTTTCCAATCAACTGCACTTGAATACTTACCTTCTGAAATATTAGCTATTGCTTTAGCAGTTCCTTCTGCAATAGATTCTTTCATCTCAATAGTGATTGTATTCGTAAATGCATCTTTTGTTGTATTCTTAACCTCCCCTAGAGTTGGTTTATTTGAAACCCATGGACTATTAATATTTTCACGTTTTAGGCCTATCTCATGTGCCTTACCTGTTGCTTTATCTGTATAAGATACATAAACCATACCTGCATCGTGTGGGGCTTTTACTACTATATTTTTAGCTCCCGCAAATAGGCTATTTCCTCTCTCTTCAGATGGTTGAATCGTTGTTTCTCCTAATGATACAGCTACATTCACTGGATCACTTTCTACGCCACCTACACTTTGAGTAATAGTCACTTGATCTTGAGGAACCAGCTGTTTTTGATTTAATTGATTACTATTTAGACCTTTGGGAAGACTTACTCTCCATTTTCCATTATCTCCTACTGTAACTTCATTAATTGTTACACCTGGTACTGTTACTTTTATCTTAGCTCCTGGAGCACCTGTACCTGTTAATTCTCTATCTGTTGATGCAACTGTTGGAACTTTGATATTACCATTTGCCTTTATTGTTGTATTGTATGTTGGCACATCCGGTTTTACATTGACTTTAACATCAATTATCTTAGATGGTCTTTTTTGTGTTGCGTCTGGCTGATTCGCCCCTGTTTGAGACATTGGTAATGTAACTTTTACTCTATAGTTCTGTACACCTGGAGTATTTGCTGTAGGAGTTTGTTTATTTCCTTGAGCATTTACCCACTCATAAGTTGTTCCGTCTGGTAAATTATCAGAACCAGTTACCTTAGTTACAGCATCTTTGGCATTTTGTTCTGTTAAAGTAGCACCTTTTGAAACAGTGACTCTTGTGCGATTTGCCTCTACATCAAACACTTCATGAACAACAGTTTCAGTATATTCTAAATTACCTGTTGTGGTTGGACGATTTGTATTTCTACTATAGTCATACTTACCACCAAATTTATAATTCGTAGTTCCTACCGGATCTTTTGCAAGAGCTTCTGTAAATTTATCTCCAGGTTGTGCCACATTATCACTTGCTTTATAAATCCAAGTCATTCCATCAGGAATAGTTCCTCCATTATGATAGTATACAGATGAACCTCCACTACGTGCTGTATCTGGATTTTTAAAATCATAAAGTTTACGAGCAATTGGGAATGTATTTAAAACTTTATAAGTTAAAGTAACTTTTTGAGTTCTATTTTCTCCGAAATTAACAGTCGCTTCTACCGTTTTTGTCTCTTCTTTTCCGCTTCTGATGCTAGCAGTTTCAAGCGCTGCTGTGACAGTTGCGCCTTGTGGTAAATCTTGAAGTGTATTCCCTTCTCGAACTTGAACCAGTTTATTCAATTCAGCCTGTGTCAGAGTTTCCCCACGCACAACATTAATTGTCTGACGTGCCACCAAGTTATATCCAACTTTAAAGAAGCCAAGGCTTGCACCATCGCTAGTATCCTCATGACTCTTGTTACCAGAAGCGTCTGTTGTTTTGGCAAAGACTTCATAAGTCGCTGGGGTAACTTCTTTTTTCAGACGTGTAATAACATCTGTTTTTTCAACTCCATTTTCTACAATGAGCGTTTTAGTGTTACCCGTTTTAACCCACATATTTAATTTGCTACGAACAGTATTAGTAGTAGCATTCGTCGCATCATCTTTATCGTAATTATCTGTTACTTTAACAAGACTAGTAAACGATGTATTTTCAGCTAAACGTGTTGCTTGATTACTTGAAGTTGCTAAAGTATTTGAATTCGAACGGGCTACCTCTGGCTTAATTGGATCAACAGGTACAAAATACAAATTGATAACATTAGTATTATTTTCTAACGTTGTATTGCGTTCCGCTAACAATGCTGCATCTGTCCATTTCGGCATCAAATACAATTTACGTTTTACAATTAACGACGATCCATCTTTCGCTTTCACAACAGGAGTGTTAATGGTAACTGTTCCTGCACCGTTGGATACTGGAATTGTTGTAGTTTCTTTTTCTAAGTTAGTTCCGACGATGTTTCTATCATTAACATCACTACGATTTGTCTCTACTAGTTTATTGGCTGAATTATCGACAGTTCCTCCACCGGCAAAATTATCACGAACAATATCTAATACGTTCACCGGTTTATTGTTGTGATAGAAGAAACCACCTTCATGTTTATAACCGTTTTCTTTTCTTTCACCTGCAACTTTATCAGTACCATTAACAACTGTTAACGAAGGTTGCCTACTAGCATCAGGATTTTTCGGATTTGCTGTAATAGTGTTCAAAATGTCATTAATTGGTAATGGAGTACCTTTTGTTGCATCGAATTTATAAATTAAACTCTTGCCATCTTGGCTCCATTCAAAACCTTTGTCAGTAGGACGATTAGCTAGGATTCCATTATTCTTAAATGTCAAATTATAATCATCACGAATATGAGCATAACGAGTCACTACTCCAGTTGTAGGATTTACTTCTAGCTCTGCTACTTTATTATCTTTATCCACCGCACGAATAACACCAGCGTCCGTAATGGTAATGTCATTTACTGTTTTACCTCTTAAGATGCCGGTTTTGTTAGCTTCAAAAATCGCATTCTTAATGGCTGTTTTTTCTTCTTCGGATAAATTACCTTTTTTTATTTGAACAATTTTATTAGCCGGTTGAGCAAATACACTTCTTCCTGTAACGTTTCTATCTGCACTATTATCCGAAGTTACAGAATAAGCTGTAGCATTTTGTCCCCCGCTAACTTTTACTACTGCGTGAACTGGTTGCCCTTCTCTCAAATTAGCAGTAAAGTCTCCTGCAGATAAAGTGGTTGTACCATTTCTATCTGTCACAGTCTTGCTGGCGACCTTAGTTGTACCTTGATAAAGTTCTACCGTTACATTCGATCCATTTTGCAATTGATCACTTGTTGGCAGATTTCCTACTGTTACACTTGGTCGTGAACTTGCCGTACCATAAAATTGTTCTTGAGCTAGCGTCGGAGTATTTGGCTTAACATTAAACTCGATTGTTTTTTCTAAAAATCCTCTACCAGCTACAGAAGCAGTATCTCCTGTTAATCCTGTTGTAGGATTTGTTGGCAATCCTTTTGTAGAAGTTTTACTATTTGGGAAATAAGCTCTGGCTTTAACATCGTATTTTCCAATCTTGTCAAAGGAAACATGTTCGCTGATTTCATTCCCGTTTAGGTAACGGAATTTCATATCTGCTCCAAAATATCCGTCTCCTTTATTCGTTCCATCTGTTGTTGTTAAGTAATGATTTGGATCCGCACTTCTCTGCTTAAGTCCTAATACATCAGAACGAGTGTTATCATTAATTGGTGTACCACGATCTTCAAACGCTAAATCATATGTTTTAACTTTAAATTTCAGTGTAGATTGATTTCCTTTATCAACATTTCCTGTTGCATCATCTGAAGCTTTCAAGGTAACAACATTAGTTCCTAAATGAGCATCAGTTGCCACTCTTCCTGAAATAGTTGCAGTTGCAGGTTTGGTTTCTGAACCACTATTGGTTGTAAGAGTATTTCCATTATTTAAGTTAACACCTTTAGGTAATCCACTAATATGTTTGATATTAATTTTCCCATTGGCATTGTTGTCGTGCATTTTTAACGGAATATCTAAAGTAGCCCCTCTGAACACTTCAACTTCTGGAGAATTATTTTCAGAACTTCCTAGTACAAAGTCTCTGTTATTTGTTGGGTTTGTCATTTTCACAGTTGGAGGCTGTGTATCACGTTCAGGCGTTGGCGTCACAGGAGCACTAGAATCTGATTCAACGTTTTGTACACTTGTTCTAGCTGTAATGGCTGTAGACGGCAATGCTTTTGATACCTTAATTGTAGCAGTTGTTCCAGTAGTCTTCCCAGTCCCAATAACCGTACCATTACTATATAAGGTCACTGTTGAACCAGTAGGCACTCCATTACCTACATCTACAGTAACCGTTTGCTCAGTCTTCCCTGCTTTTTCATTTACAGAATTTGGGTCAATCACAGGTTGCTTTGGACGCACTTTCAATGTTACATCAGTAGTATTTGAAGTATTATCAGAGTACTGTGCTTTCACTTTATAACGGAATACCCCAGCTGTAGTCGTACTTGGTTTCCCACTTGGCCAACTCCAATGGACATCTGCAGGGAAGTTATTATTTCGTGTTACAAAACCAGCATCCACTGGCCTATCTAGATTTCCAAGAGGTTCATCGACTTTCTTTGTAACCTCTTTACCACTAATAGGGTATTTTGTACTTTGTTTAACAGTCGGTTCTACATGCTCGCTAGCTTCTTTCCCGGATCCGAAAACATAGGATTGGTGTGTTGTCTGACCAAAAGTGCCTGCAACAGCTATAGTAAATGCTTGTCTAACTTCTTCTTCAGTTACACCTGACCTTAATTTTGTTTTTAAATGCATATGAACAGCAGCTGTTTTATCCTCAGTTTTCAGCCCTAATCCATAACTAAAATTTCTGTATTTTCCTTCTAATTTTACAGCCTTTTCTAAATAGGGATCATAGTTATTTCCTTTAAAGATATCCTTCATATCCCTATAATGATCCCCTGAAGCACGGACACCTAAGCTGTAAGAATAGGTGAATCCATTCTGAGTTCTTTCATTATCATTTATAAAGTGATAATTCAGTGTCCTTTCACGATGAAATTTTTCCGGATTTTGAGAGAGTGTTCCACCTTCATTTTGATTATTTCTACGATAGATTTCAAAGGATAAATCTCTTATTGTATCTGGATTATATGCACCACTACTGGCTAAATCTAAGATTTTAGGTTGCAATATGAATCTGTATGTCTGATACCTACTTAAATTAGCCATTGATTTTCCATCATTGTTAAAGAAGATATCATAAACTGCATATTTTACGCCACCAATCGTCTCGATTCGAGCGGTCATATCCACTTTATTTTCTGTAAATCGTCTGTCGTCATTTCTAACAGTTCCATTTCCGTCAGTTGCACGGAATCGTTGGTAACTTAATAGATTATCTTGATTAGTCCAAGTTGAAGATACCGTTGCTGCCCTTTCACCGGTACCTTGCCTCATTCTCTGACCATTACGTGAGTCACGAGCACCTGAACTCAAACGTGTTGTAGCATTTTTAACAGAAATAAACATTCTCTTCACAAGTTTGTTCATTTCTTCAACTTCGTTCAGAGAAACTGTTGTGTTTTCAAGAACTCCTTGAGCCAAGCCCAATAGTTCGTTGGCTTTTTCAAGAACTTCTTTCGTAGTATCATGTTCAGGAACTTCTGAAATTGCTACTTTCAATTGATCAACAGATACTTTCAAAGAATCTTTTTTAGCTGATACAGTTTGATTCTCTTCGCTTGCTCTTACTTCAGAAGAAGATTGGCTCGCTGGTTTTTCAGCCTCAGTTCCAGTATTACTTTCTCGAACCTCACTTGATTCTTTTACCGCATTAGATAAAGTAGCTAAATCAGCAGACAAAAGTTCTTTTAGCTCATTAATATCTTTTTGAACTGCATCAGCTTTATCTAGTAACGTCTGAGCTCTCTGAACTCTTTCTTTTACAGAAGAAAGCACTGAGTCGTCAAGATTTAATTTAGTTGAAAGAAGAGAATTTAATTCTTCAACTACTGTTCTTAACTGACTTTTATCAACCGTATTACTACCATTTTCAACAAGTGCAGTTTCTTTATTTTCTAAAGCATTATTGACTACTTCTGATTTATTTTCAGTAGGTTCCTTAATACCCACAGGCGAGTTGCCCTTATCATTAGGTTGTACTACACCCGCCGTAGATTGTGAACTGCTTCCGCTTACGGTATCTGCGCTAACAACGCGCGCACCTAAAAACATCAGTGCTGCAACAGCAACTGAAGCGGCACCGAAACTATATTTACGAATAGAAAAGCGCAACACCTTTTCACGTTGATGACGCTTTATTCTATTGAGTGAATTTGATTTATTTTCCATTGTCCCTCCTGATGTTAAAACACAAAATCAAATTTAAAAGCAATATTCCCACTGGGAATAAAACAATAAAAACTACTATGATGGATATTTGACATCACAGCTATCACAGCTATCACAGCTATCACAGCTATTACAGCTATTACAGCTATTACAGCTATTACAGCTATTACAGCTATTACAGCTATTACAGCTATTACAGCTAGATTATAACACTTTTAACATATTCAATCAAACAAAATAGTGTAAATATGCCTAATTTCACGAATTTTCAGTAAGTTTCAAGAAAGCGAAATCAAGTTATTTATAATAATTAAAAATAAATATACATAACAATAGATATCCGACCCTTAATTTTAAGATATTCTTCAAATAACTATCATGAATATAAATTTATATTATTTTAAATCAAATTCATAAACTTACGTCTTAGAAACAAATAGATGATAGTTTTAATTAAAAATCCAATCATTGATTCACTATGCCTATCATTTCAAAGTATATCCTTATACAACGATATTTCTTGAATAGGCTATCAACAAAAGTGGAACTTTGATTTCAAATGAGTATAGCGGATTGAAGTTGGAATAGTCCAACACGAATCCTAATTCATTTTTAGAAATTGACCAATCGATTTGCGTACATTTTATTTCAATCCACTATATCTTATTACGAATACTATCTACTTTTCCGAGAATACAAGAACAGCCTTGCACCTCTTGAAATGAGGAACAAGGCTGTTGTTATTTTTTTATTTATTGTCCACTTAACAATGAACCATTCATATTTTGACTACATTTTTAGTCTTCTTTTTTCTTTGCAAGAGCAAGTCCGAGACCACCTAGCATACCAAGAAGTCCTAGAGATGCAAGAGCAGCATTTGATTCTGTTCCTGTATTTGGCAATACATTTTGAGAATCATTTGACTTAGCTCCATTATCATTAGTAGTCTTAGTATCTACCTGATCTGCATTCGGAGCAACTGCATCTGGAACTGAAGTTGTTGGTGCAGCTGTATCTTGACCAGAATTTCCATTAGCATCAGGCATTACTGGCACAACTGGAATTGGAGTTGGAGTTGTTAGCTCAGGTGTATCGTGACCAGAATTTCCATTAGTATCAGGTGTTACTGGAATTGTATTTGTGTTTGAACTTACTTTTCTGAAAATGTGAGTCATTACTGGTTCATTTTCAGCTATCACAGTTCGTACAAATTCATATCCTGGAATTGATCTATGTTCAGCATCCTTTTCATTACCTGTCTTAACAGATTGTTTCAATACATTTCCATCTTCATCAATCCAGCGAACCTCAATCATTAGCTCTGGCAATTCAATTGAAGCCGGTAATACACCATTTTCAAAAATTGTTACCTTAGGTGGATTTTCTACTGGAACTTCCACAGCTGGTTTACCTGGTTCAGTAATCTTACCTGTACCTGGAACTTTACCTTCTGGTAATTCACTGTTTGGTACTTTACCTTTACCGTCTTCACCGATTGTGACTGTGATTGGCTTGTCACCTTTACCTGGGATTTCTACCTTAGTTCCTGGTGGATATGTTGACCCATCTGGTTTCTTCGGTGTCACTGTAACATCACCTGTCTTAGGATTTTGTTCTAACTCTACTTTTGGTTCTTTCGTTATTCCATAAGTTCGAACTGTTGTCGGAGTTACCTTACCTGTTTTTGGATCAACTTCATAGGTAGTGGTATCAATCACATCACGACCTTCAGAATCTTTAGATTGTTCAACCTTAGTTTTCGCACCAACTTTAATAATTGTCTTGCCTGCTGGGGTGACGACTGGATTACCAACGTGTTCTGTGATATGACCGTCCTTTGGATCTACATCGTAAGTGGTTGTTGTAACTGTTTTACCTTTTTCACCCTCAGTACGCTGAACTGGTGTACCGAAGTCTTTTTCAACATCTTTAACGTATTCCACTTCTGGTTCAATCGGGGTTTCTACTACTTTGTCCTTCGCTGCGACTTTAACAATTGTTTCTGTTGGATTTACTACTACTGGTTCTCCTACTCTTTCTGTAATAGCACCTGTAGTAGAATCAACACTATATGTTGTTGTGGTAGTGCGTGAACCTGCTTGTCCTGCTTCTTCCACATTTGGTTGATCTTTGTCGCGTGTATCATCTTTCACATACTTCTTAGGTGATGGGAGTTCAGTTGTTTCTACTTTATCCTTCGCTGCGACTTTGACAATAGTATTAGTTGGTTCTTTCGTACGAACTGGTTGACCTTCACTTGCTGTAATCTTTCCAGTATTAGGATCCACAGTGTAGGTTGTTGTGATAGTGTCTTCACCATCTTCACCTTTAACAGTAGTTGGGGCTGTACCTTTTTCTTTCGTATCATCTTTTTCATAGACAACAGGGGATGGTACAGATCATGTCTCAGTCGTTGGTTCTTTCGTTTTCCCATAAGTTCGAACAGTTGTTGGAGTTCCCTTACCTGTTTTTGGATCAACTTCATAGGTAGTGGTATCAATTACATCGAGACCTTCAGAATCTTTAGATTGTTCAACCTTAGTTTTCGCACCAACTTTAACGATTGTCTTACCAGCCGGGGTTACCACTGGGTTACCAACGTGTTCTGTGATATGACCGTCGTTTGGATCTACATCGTAAGTGGTTGTAGTAACTGTTTTACCTTTAGCTCCTTCAACGCGTTCATTAGGTGTGTCAACTTCTCGTTCACCATCTCTGACGTACTCAACTTCTGGTTCAATCGGGGTTTCTACTACTTTGTCCTTCGCTGCAACTTTGACAATAGTATTAGTTGGTTCTTTCGTACGAACTGGTTGACCTTCACTTGCTGTAATCTTTCCAGTATTAGGATCCACAGTGTAAGTTGTTGTGATAGTGTCTTCACCATCTTCACCTTTAACAGTAGTTGGGGCTGTACCTTTTTCTTTCGTATCATCTTTTTCATAGACAACAGGTGATGGTACTACTCTCTTCTCAACTGTTGGTTCTTTCGTTTTCCCATAAGTTCGAACAGTTGTTGGAGTTACCTTACCTGTTTTTGGATCAACTTCATAGGTAGTGGTATCAATTACATCGAGACCTTCAGAATCTTTAGATTGTTCAACCTTAGTTTTCGCACCAACTTTAACGATTGTCTTACCTGCTGGGCTGACTACTGGGTTGCCAACGTGTCCTGTGATATGACCGTCGTTTGGATCTACATCGTAAGTGGTTGTAGTAACTGTTTTACCTTTAGCTCCTTCAACGCGTTCATTAGGTGTGTCAACTTCTCGTTCACCATCTCTGACGTACTCAACTTCTGGTTCAATCGGGGTTTCTACTACTTTGTCCTTCGCTGCAACTTTGACAATTGTTTCTGTTGGATTCACTACTACTGGTTTTCCTACTCTTTCTGTAGTAGCGCCTGTAGTAGAATCAACACTATATGTTGTTGTGGTAGTGCTTGAACCTGCTTGTCCTGCTTCTTCCACATTCGGTTGATCTTTGTCGCGTGTATCATCTTTCACATACTTCTTAGGTGATGGGAGTTCAGTTGTTTCTACTTTATCCTTCGCTGCGACTTTGACAATAGTATTAGTTGGTTCTTTCGTACGAACTGGTTGACCTTCACTTGCTGTAATCTTTCCAGTATTAGGATCCACAGTGTAAGTTGTTGTGATAGTGTCTTCACCATCTTCACCTTTAACAGTAGTTGGGGCTGTACCTTTTTCTTTCGTATCATCTTTTTCATAGACAACAGGTGATGGTACTACTCTCTTCTCAACTGTTGGTTCTTTCGTTTTCCCATAAGTTCGAACAGTTGTTGGAGTTACCTTACCTGTTTTTGGATCAACTTCATAGGTAGTGGTATCAATTACATCGAGACCTTCAGAATCTTTAGATTGTTCAACCTTAGTTTTCGCACCAACTTTAACGATTGTCTTACCAGCCGGGGTTACCACTGGGTTACCAACGTGTTCTGTGATATGACCGTCGTTTGGATCTACATCGTAAGTGGTTGTAGTAACTGTTTTACCTTTAGCTCCTTCAACGCGTTCATTAGGTGTGTCAACTTCTCGTTCACCATCTCTGACGTACTCAACTTCTGGTTCAATCGGGGTTTCTACTACTTTGTCCTTCGCTGCAACTTTGACAATAGTATTAGTTGGTTCTTTCGTACGAACTGGTTGACCTTCACTTGCTGTAATCTTTCCAGTATTAGGATCCACAGTGTAAGTTGTTGTGATAGTGTCTTCACCATCTTCACCTTTAACAGTAGTTGGGGCTGTACCTTTTTCTTTCGTATCATCTTTTTCATAGACAACAGGTGATGGTACTACTCTCTTCTCAACTGTTGGTTCTTTCGTTTTCCCATAAGTTCGAACAGTTGTTGGAGTTACCTTACCTGTTTTTGGATCAACTTCATAGGTAGTGGTATCAATTACATCGAGACCTTCAGAATCTTTAGATTGTTCAACCTTAGTTTTCGCACCAACTTTAACGATTGTCTTACCTGCTGGGCTGACTACTGGGTTGCCAACGTGTCCTGTGATATGACCGTCGTTTGGATCTACATCGTAAGTGGTTGTAGTAACTGTTTTACCTTTAGCTCCTTCAACGCGTTCATTAGGTGTGTCAACTTCTCGTTCACCATCTCTGACGTACTCAACTTCTGGTTCAATCGGGGTTTCTACTACTTTGTCCTTCGCTGCAACTTTGACAATTGTTTCTGTTGGATTCACTACTACTGGTTTTCCTACTCTTTCTGTAGTAGCGCCTGTAGTAGAATCAACACTATATGTTGTTGTGGTAGTGCTTGAACCTGCTTGTCCTGCTTCTTCCACATTCGGTTGATCTTTGTCGCGTGTATCATCTTTCACATACTTCTTAGGTGATGGGATTTCAGTTGTTTCTACTTTATCCTTCGCTGCGACTTTGACAATAGTATTAGTTGGTTCTTTCGTACGAACTGGTTGACCTTCACTTGCTGTAATCTTTCCAGTATTAGGATCTACTGTGTACGTTGTGGTGATGGTTTCTTCTCCAGGAATTCCTTCTTTTCTAACTGGTTCTAAATCTTTGTCACGACTATCGTCTTTTTCATAGACAACAGGGGATGGTACAGGTCTTATCTCAGTCGTTGGTTCTTTCGTTGTTCCATAAGTTCGAACTGTTGTCGGAGTTACCTTACCTGTTTTTGGATCAACTTCATAGGTAGTGGTATCAATCACATCACGACCTTCAGGATCTTTAGATTGTTCAACCTTAGTTTTCGCACCAACTTTAACAATTGTCTTGCCTGCTGGGGTGACGACTGGATTACCAACGTGTTCTGTGATATGACCGTCGTTTGGATCTACATCGTAAGTGGTTGTAGTAACTGTTTTACCTTTTTCACCCTCAGTACGCTGAGCTGGTGTACCGAAGTCTTTTTCAACATCTTTAACGTATTCCACTTCTGGTTCAATCGGGGTTTCTACGACTTTATCTTTGGCACCAACTTTAACGACTTTTGGTACCATTTCTGTTCTACTAACGATCGGTGTTCCATCCGTTACCGTACCATTAGTTTCATTAACAAGTGTTGAGGTTGTTGTTACTACCTTACCTTCAGATCCATTATTAGTAACCGTATTAGTTCCTACATCTTTGGTTTTATCTGCTTCATACCGTGTTGTTACAGGAATTATTTTGGTTACGACTTTGGATTTAACGCCATTTGGACTGGCAATGTCTTTCCTTACTGTTGGAGTAAGGGCACCGGTACTTGCATTGACTTCGTAGCTTGTTGTCTTCTTAACAACATCATCGCCTTCTTTGAGGTATTCAACCTCATCTTTAGCTGGGACCTTGACCACTGTAGGGGTTGAAGGTTTGATAACTGGTTGACCTTCATGTGGAATGAGGTTGCCATCTATAGGTTTAACTGTATAGGTTGTGGTTACTGTTCTAGTTCCTGGAGTACCAGCTACTGTGATTTTTGCTTCACCTTTAGCTTTTGTCGCGTCTTTTTCATAACGAACACTTGACTCTATTGACGTAACCACAACCTTAGATTTAGCTCCATTTTGTTTGAAGATTTCCTTTTTCTCTGTTGGAGTTAAGGCACCGGTACTTGCATTGACTTCGTAGCTTGTAGTCTTCTTAGCAACATCATCGCCTTCTTTAAGGTATTCAACCTCATCTTTAGCTGGGACCTTGACCACTGTCGGTTTTGATGGGACTACTACTGCCGGTTCTTCATGTGGAATGAGGCTGCCATCTGTCGAATTCACAGCATAAGTGGTAGTTACTGTTTTAGTTCCTGGAGTACCAGCTACTGTGATTTTTGCTTCACCTTTAGCTTTTGTCGCGTCTTTTTCATAACGAACACTTGGCTCTATTGACGTAACCACAACCTTAGATTTAGCTCCATTTTGTTTGAAGATTTCCTTTTTCTCTGTTGGAGTTAAGGCACCGGTACTTGCATTGACTTCGTAGCTTGTAGTCTTCTTAACAACATCATCGCCTTCTTTAAGGTATTCAACCTCATCTTTAGCTGAGACCTTGACCACTGTAGGTTTTGATGGGACTACTACTGCCGGTTCTTCATGTGGAATGAGGCTACCATCTGTCGAATTCACAGTATAAGTGGTAGTTACTGTTCTAGTGCCTGGAGTACCAGCTACTGTGATTTTTGCTTCACCTTTAGCTTTTGTCGCGTCTTTTTCATAACGAACACTTGACTGTATTGGCGTAACCACAACCTTAGATTTAGCTCCATTTTGTTTGAAGATTTCCTTTTTTTCTGTTGGAGTTAAGGCACCGGTACTTGCATTGACCGCGTAAGTTGTAGTCTTCTTAACAACATCATCGCCTTCTTTGAGATATTCAACCGCATCTTTAGCTGAGACCTTGACCACTGTAGGTTTTGATGGGACTACTACTGCCGGTTCTTCATGTGGAATGAGGCTACCATCTGTCGAATTCACAGTATAAGTGGTAGTTACTGTTCTAGTGCCTGGAGTACCAGCTACTGTGATTTTTGCTTCACCTTTAGCTTTTGTCGCGTCTTTTTCATAACGAACACTTGACTGTATTGGCGTAACCACAACCTTAGATTTAGCTCCATTTTGTTTGAAGATTTCCTTTTTTTCTGTTGGAGTTAAGGCACCGGTACTTGCATTGACCGCGTAAGTTGTAGTCTTCTTAACCACATCATCGCCTTCTTTGAGATATTCAACCGCATCTTTAGCTGGGACTTTGACCACTGTCGGTTTTGATGGGACTACTACTGCCGGTTCTTCATAGGGAATGAGGCTACCATCTGTCGGATTAACAGTATAAGTGGTAGTTACTGTTTTAGTTCCTGGAGTACCAGCTACTGTGATTTTTGCTTCACCTTTAGCTTTTGTCGCGTCTTTTTCATAACGAACACTTGAATCTATTGGCGTAACCACAACCTTAGATTTAGCACCATCTTTCTTGAACACTTCGTCAAGTGTATTTTTAGTAATCTGTCCTGTATCAGGATCTTTCATACTCACAGTTGTTGACTTAATGATGTCGTCTCCGCGTTTACTATATACAGCTGTTTCTCCAACTTTTTCTACAGATTTAACTGTTGTAATTTTTTTATCTTGATAACCTGTCCCATCTAAAGAAATTCGTTTCCCAGATATAAACTCTGATCGTCTATTAATCATATCGGCTTCAAAATAAGAACGTGAACTATGACCTCCACTGGTTCGTCCAACATTTATAACAACATCACTATCATTGCTGACACCTTTTCTTATCGTCGAATCATTATCAACAATATAATGAGTCATTTTCCCAGACTTAGCTATTTTTTTGCTATCTAAACCTTTTTGCCAAAATTCACGACCAGAAACCAAACTCGTCACTACTTTTGGGGCATTAAATGTTGTTCCTTTTTTTAATACATTATTATAAAAGTTTCTATAAGCCAACTGTTCTTTAGGAGACATGACTCTGCTGTCAGAATATGCCAACTCATAGGCTTCAACCATTGCCCGTTGTACTAAATATCCTCCTAAAGAATGACCTGTTAAATAAAGATTGGTAATGCTCTTATCTTTAGCTAGTTCGCGCATGATATTTTCTGCATCTATCCCCTGTTGAGGATTTCTTCCTGTTCCCAGAGTGATATCTGCTTTAATATCTTTCACATCACTTGTTCCACGAAAGGCTAACACTTGTGCAGTCCCATTTGGTAAATATGAGAAATCACTCTTAGTTTCATACAAGACAGCATCTAGTCCGCTAGATGTATGATAACTTTTCTTCCTTTCCCAATAAGGTCCCAATTCCTTATTCATCATCATATATTCGTAACGTGGTTTACTGTCACCATTCTTTTTATATAACTCTGATTCTGTTAAGGGTTTCTTATGATCCAGCACTCTATCAATATAATTATCATCACGGTAGGACAATTCCATGAACATAATCATATCGCGCTCACTTACATTCCATTTTAATTTTTCATCTGGCTTTTCTTTACTATCAATAATGCCATCCCCATCAGTATCCTCTAACATCGGATGACTATTGTATCCTACATACTTTTTCCCATTTTTTTCATAAATGTAAACTTCATCTTTATCTTTTAAGTAATCATTATCTGTAAAGCCTTCAGGAGTTAAAGTAGGACCATTAACTAACAAGCTATCAATTTTATTGCCTTCTGAAGCAATGATTCCAGCTTTTATTTGTTTAGCATACTCATCAGTTAATTCATACTTTTTAACCTCGGAAGGATTTGATGCTGCTCTCACCGCTGGAGTGCTTGATCTGTCTTCACCCGCCACGAAATCCCTTGTGGTCAAGCTATTATTTTCCTTATCCCCAGATCTCACGGGTTCTGTAGTCCTTGTAGATCCTATTGGAGTATCTTTTGGGGCTCTGGAAAGATCGCCTCGATTTTCTGGTGAATTTTGAACCTCTTGTTTTTTCTCCACAGTAGGGGTCGAATTCTCCCTTTCAGAGTTAGCCCCTATCTCTGTTGCCAAATTATTTTCCGTAGAAGCAAGCACTCCCTGAGATGGTGTAAACAAGGCAATTCCTATTAATACAGAAGCCACTCCAATAGAAAACTTTCGAATCGAAAAACGTTGACGTTTATTAAAAATATCTTTCATTTTACCAACTTTCTTTCTAACTATTTTTTACAAAATAGAGGGTTCTAATATTTTGCCTTGACAGAAAACTAGATCATTTCTTGACTAAAATTTTAGAGCTTTTCCTCTACTTGATTATAAGCTACTACATTGATTTCTAATCATAAAAAAAATAGATCGCTTAATATTACTAAAATATCAGTAAAATATAAAAAATGTAATACTCAATGAAAATCAAAGATCAAACTAGGAAACTAGCCGCAGGCTGCTCAAAACACTGTTTTGAGGTTGTAGATAAGACTGATGAAATCAGTAACCATATCTACGGCAAGGCGACGTTGACGCGGTTTGAAGAGATTTTCGAAGAGTATAAATATTTCACTTCCAACACTGCCATTATACCATAAAAAATCATAACACTCATGTGTTTTAAAAAAGGTTTGTCAAAAAGTTTTCAAAATCAAAAAACGCATAATATCAGGACATGAAAACCTTAATACTATGCGTTTTATTCTGGGAAAATCTACTTCATTTTCTCCGAGAATTGAGTTTTTGCCCAGTCTCATCAAATCTAGATTTTTTCTTCTTTGATATCAATCACAATTTCTTCTGATTGGTCAAGAGTTTCGGCCTTTTCTTGCCATTGCTCCTTGAGATTATTGAATTGATTTTTTGATGCTTCTGTCGCTTGGCGAGCACATGATTTGGCTTGAGCAAGGACACTGTCCACAGTGATTTCTCCTGCCTCAACCTGTTCTTTGGTTTTCAGAACAAAATCTGTAGCCTGATCCTTAACTTCTGTCAGTTTTTCACAGACCTGCTCCTTGACATACTCAGGATCTTCTCTCAAATCATCTAGAAAATCTTGAGCCTGACTGCAAACTTGTTTGCCCTTGTCGCTTGTTAAAAACAAGGCAAGAGCTGCACCTGAAACGGTTCCTAAAAGGATTGAGGATAATTTACCCATAAGGATTCTCCTTTTTTATTTTTTGAAAAATTTACTTGCAAGACGAAGAGCTGACAGACTTGCACCAGTCTTGAGTGTTTTTGAACCTGCTGATGAAGCTTTCTTGCTCAAGACACGCGCATGGTCATTGAGGTCTGAAACAGATAGAGATAAATCTGCAACTGCACTAAAGAGTGGATCAATCGTTGCTACCTTGACATTGATATCATCTGCCAAGACATTGACCTTAGCCAGCAATTCATTGGTGTGATGCAAGGTCACATCCACATCTGAAGTCAAGGTTTTAATCGTCTTCTCTGTTTCATCGATAACACGTCCAAGCTTTTGTACAGTAATGATTAGATAGACTAAAAAGACAATCAAAGCAAGGGCTACAAGAATATATGCAACTTCTAACATTTAGTTTTCCTCCTCTGTAACATAGTAAGGGGCCTTCTTTCGATTTTGATAAAGAATGATAAAAATACCGAGACCGATAAGGACAACTGATAGCCATTGAGACACTCGAAGGCCAAAGAACATGAGGCTATCTGTTCGCATGCCTTCGATGACCATGCGACCAAAACCATACCAAATCAAGTAGAAAGCAGTGATATGACCTCGTCTGAGACTCTTCCATTTTCGTCTAAAAATCAGAATCAAGGCAAATCCAAGTAGATTCCATAGGGACTCATAAAGGAAGGTCGGTTGACGGTAGCTCCCATCAATATACATCTGGTCACGGATAAAGGCAGGTAGATAATCCAGATTATCCACTGCTGCACCATAGGCTTCTTGGTTAAAGAAATTGCCCCAGCGTCCCAAACTTTGGGCTATCATGACACTAGGCGCTGCAATATCTAGAAAATCCCAAGTATTAATAAGTTTACGATCAGCAAAGATATAAAGTACAATAGCCCCAGTTATTAAACCACCATAGATGGCCAAACCACCATTCCAAATGGCAAAAATCTCTCCTAAATTCTGACTATAGTAATCAAGACGAAAAATGACATAGTAGAGACGAGCTCCTAAAATAGCCAGAGGAAAGGCTACCAAGATAAAATCTAAAATATCGTCTGGTATGATCTTCTTTCTAGGCGCTTCTTTCATGGTCAAATAAACCGCAAGAATTAAGCCTGTCACAATACACAAGGCATACCAACGAATGGCTAGAGGACCTAGATGAATAGCAATTGGATCAAGCATTAGGCACCTCGTTTTGAGCAATAAGATTTGTCAAACGTTCTTCGAACAAACGCGTCGCATCAAAGCCCATTTCCTTAGCACGATAATTCATGGCAGCAGCCTCAATCACGACAGAGATATTACGACCTGTTTTAACTGGGATGCGGATACGAGGAATGGCTACGCCAGAAATTTCTATTTCCTCTGCATTGTTTCCCAGACGATCAAAGGTTTTATGTGTATCGTAATTTTCCAAATAAACAGCTAGCTGGACTTGTGAAGAGTCCTTGACAGCACTGGCACCGTAGAGGCTCATGACATCGATAATCCCAACCCCACGAATTTCAATCAGGTGTCTCAAGATTTCAGCCGGTTCACCCCAAAGAGTAATTTCATCCTTGGCAAAGATATCGACACGGTCATCAGCTACTAAGCGGTGACCACGTTTGACAAGCTCTAGACCTGTCTCACTCTTACCGATTCCACTATCTCCCTGAATCAAGACACCCATACCATAAATATCCATCAAGACACCGTGTACACTGGTCCGTTCTGCCAAACGAGAATCCAGATAACTAGATAATTCTCCAGACAAACGACTAGTAGCTGTACGGCTAGTTAAAATGGCAATCTTACATTCTCTAGCAGCTTTTAACATCTCCTCTGGAACCACCAAACCACGGGCAACAATGACCGCTGGTGTCTCAGGTAGAAACATTTTTTTCAAAACTTCATAACGGCTGTTAGAAGGCATACTGACCAAATAGGACCACTCCTTCATTCCCAAAAGTTGGATCCGCTCTGGCGTATAGTAGTCAAAATACCCCGTCATTTCAAGACCAGGTCGTGTTATGTCCGCTGTATTGATTTCCTTTTCAAGCAATTCTGGTTCGCCATAGACAATGTCTAGTCTAAGCTTTTCAATCACTTCTTTTACTAAAACCGACATCATTTCCTCCTTCAATCGAGTTCTTTTTACTATTATATCAAATTGTGGGAGGAAGTTTCAGATTTTTGCAGGCTTTGGAGTATTTATTTATACTCAATGAAAATCAAAGAGCAAACTAGGAAACTAGCCGTAGGTTGCTCAAAACACTGTTTTGAGGTAGCAGATAAGACTGACGAAGTCAGCTCAAAGCACTGCTTTGAGGTTGTAGATGAAACTGACGAAGTCAGTAACCATATCTACGGCAAGGCGACGTTGACGTGGTTTGAAGAGATTTTCGAAGAGTATTAAAAGAAAAAGGACTAGATTTCTCCAGCCTTTCATTTCTAATTAGAATTTTTTACGTTTACGAGCTGCTTCTGATTTACGTTTACGTTTTACAGAAGGTTTTTCATAGAATTCACGTTTGCGTGTTTCTTGAAGAGTACCAGCTTTAGTAACCGCACGTTTGAAACGACGAAGTGCGTCGTCAAGAGATTCATTCTTACGTACTACTGTTTTAGACATTTTTTTCACTCCCTTCAAGTTCAAGATCTATTCTATTTTACACGTAAAAGGAATAATTGTCAAGAAAAAATGCAGGTTAATTTTGATTATCTTCAATTTTAATCTTGTTGTTAATCTTGTTAAAATTGATTAACATTTATAGATGGAAATGATATAATAGTGACACATATTGATTAGCAAAAATTAGTATTATTTAGAAGTGAATCTATAACATGAAAAGAATCATAAAAATTTACCCTGTGGTCAGTATTTTAGTTGTAATTTGTTTATTGCTAGGAATTCTTACTACCTTTTGGGGAAGTGTAATGTATGACTTATTTGCATTTCATTCAAAGCCAATTTATTGTTGGCAATACTTTAGTGGTACATTTATGCATGGAAGTAAAGAAGCACCAGTATGGTTTATATGGTTTCATTTAGTTTTAAATACTTTAATGTTACTTCCTTTTGGTGGGCTATTGGAGTATAAAAGGGGATCAAAATATGTATTTTTAGTTTTTATTACTTCTATGGTAATATCTTCAATTGTATTCCATATATTAACACAGAATCAAGAAATTCAGGCATCGGGTATCTCTGCTATTGGCTATGCTTTTGTAACAGGTGGGGTGATGAATATGTTTAGTATATGGAAAAATTTCAATTTAGGATTAAAACTATTTTATATCCTTTTAATCGTTCTATCTCTCACCATGCTTCTACCAAATATAACAGGCTGGATTTCAACCTTTCTTCACATGTCAGGAATTGCCAGTTATATCATGGTTTCCAGCATCAACAACTATCGACTGTCTTAATAAAAATCGTATAGTATCATAAAAAATAGTCAATACGATTATATCAAAGTTTACAGACATTTAATAATTTTCTATTGGATACCTTTTTATATGAAATATCGACAACTGTTACGGGGATTTACAGAAAAATTTCTTTTAGCAGGATAGTGAACATTTGAAGTAAAAAACCACTCACTCCAAAGAGCAAGTGGTTTTTATACTTTTTATTTTTCTAACAAGCTAAGCGCTTCAGCATCTGCAATAATAGTCACATCAGGGTGATTTTGGAGGCTACTTGCAGGTAGATTCTCAGTCACCGGGCCAGACACTGTTCCAGCAATGGCTTCTGCTTTCGACTCACCGTAAGCAAAGAGAATAATTGACTTGGCATCCAAAATGTTTTTAATTCCCATTGAAATGGCTTGAGTTGGAACATCTTCAATCTTGTCAAAGAAGCGAGCATTGGCTTCGATAGTAGACTGATCCAGTTCGACTAGATGCGTTTGACTGTCAAATGGAGTACCAGGCTCATTAAATCCGATATGTCCATTGCGACCGATTCCCAAGATTTGCAGGTCAACTGGATGATCAGCCAAAATTTGGTTGTAGCGTTCAACTTCAGCTTCAGCATTGTCCTTAACACCACGAGGCAAGAAACTTTCTTTAAATGGTTTTTGGTTGAACAAATTTTCTTGCATGAAGTGACGGTAAGACTGAGGATTGTCGCCATCAAGGCCTACATACTCATCAAGGTTGACACTGGTTAGATTTGAAAAATCAAGGTCACTTTCAACAATTTCCTTGTAAAATTCAAGCGGACTGCTTCCAGTCGCAAGTCCCAATGTTTGAGCACCATTGGCTAATTTTTCCTTCAAAATCTCAAAAGCTACTTTTCCACCTTCGATTTGGTTTTCAACTTTAATAACTTTCATCTTTTCATCCTCCGTTTCAATCTATATTTATTATATGGTATAGACCAATTTTTGTCAAGTGAAAACGATTTAATTTTCAAAAAAAGAGCGTCCAAACTTGAAACATGTTATAATGGATAGGATTAGAACTTAGAAAGAATGAACAGATATATGAATACAGCTGATTTTGATTTCCACTTGCCTGAGGAATTGATTGCCCAAACGCCCCTTGAAAAACGAGATGCCTCTAAACTCCTCATCGTCAACCGTGAGACGGGAGAAATGCAGGATAAACACTTCCACTCTATTATTGATATGCTGGAACCTGGTGATGCCCTTGTCATGAACGACACCCGCGTTCTCCCCGCCCGCCTCTATGGTCAAAAGGAAGAAACTGGAGGTCATGCGGAACTACTCCTACTCAAAAATACTGCTGGAGATGAGTGGGAAGTTCTGGCTAAACCTGCCAAACGCCTCAAGGTCGGTACTCGCGTCAGCTTTGGAGATGGTCGTCTTAGTGCTGTCGTTACAGAAGAATTGACTCACGGAGGCCGCATTGTCCGCTTTGAATACCAAGGAATTTTCCTAGAAGTCTTGGAAAGTCTAGGAGAAATGCCTCTGCCACCTTATATCCATGAAAAATTGGATGACCGTGAACGCTATCAAACGGTCTACGCTAAAGAAAGTGGCTCTGCTGCAGCACCAACTGCTGGCCTTCACTTCACCAAAGAACTGCTGGCAGAAATCCAAGCTAAGGGTGTTCATCTGGTCTATCTGACGCTTCATGTCGGACTCGGAACCTTTAGACCCGTTTCTGTTGACAATCTAGACGAACACGAAATGCACTCAGAATTCTACCAGCTTTCTGAGGAAGCGGCTGCCACTCTTCGCTCTGTTAAGGAAAATGGTGGTCGCGTCATCGCTGTCGGAACCACTTCTATTCGCACACTGGAGACTATTGGTTCCAAGTTTAATGGGCAAATCCAAGCAGATTCTGGCTGGACCAATATCTTTATCAAACCTGGCTACGAATGGAAGGTCGTGGATGCCTTCTCAACCAACTTCCACCTGCCAAAATCAACTCTGGTCATGTTGGTTTCTGCCTTTGCAGGCCGTGAATTAGTCTTAGATGCTTATCACCATGCCATCCAAGAACACTACCGCTTCTTTAGTTTCGGTGATGCCATGTTTATCTACTAATTTTCACAATCAAAAAGCGCATATTATCAAGGTTTATAAAGCCTGATAGTATGCGTTTTGTTATGGATAAAAAATGAATTAATTTATTCTAAAGCTCGGATCTTTCAAGCTCTGGACACTGGCATTGATCACCGCGCCGACAATCAAAATCTTAGCGATGAGAATAAACCAGAACATCATGACCACCACGACGACGGAACTGAAAAAACGGACGTCCACTAGGTGATTGACATAATTGTTGACATAGACTGAAAAGATATTGAGCAGTAAGGCCAGAGTCAACAAGACAAAGGCACTACCTGGTAATACATGTTGAATCCGTCGCACCTTGACATTGGGCAGAAAATAATAAAGCATGACCAAGATAGCAAAAATCAAGGCATAGATCAAGGGACCTGTTAGGTCTTGCAGATAATCAAAGAGAGGACTATCCGAATTCCAATAGCTTTTGACAAGGTTGAGGAGCATACGGCCAAAGACACTCAGAAAAAGAGCTAAGGCAAAGAGAATCTGCAGACCAAAACTGACAAACAAACTCATGAGTTGATGAGAAATCATCCCACGATTTTTTGCTACTCCGTAAGCTTTATTAAAGGCTTTCTGTAGGAAATTCATGGATTTTGAAAAGGTCCAGAGGGCTGATAAAATAGCAAAACTCAATAAGCCCGTTGAAGGTTGGGTCAGTACCTCTGTAATAATCTTTGCGACCACATCATACATGGTATCCGGCAAGAATTCATTGACAACCTTTAAAAAATTAGAAACTGGAATCTGAAAATAAGGGAGGATATTGACCACCACCAAAAGAAGGGGAAAAATCGAAATCAACCAATAGTAGGCTACGGCGACACTGGTCAACTCACTATCTGATGCTTGATAATAATGCAAAAAAGCTTTTACTAAAGGCTTGTCTGTCAGCTCTTTCCACCACTTCTTCATGTCACACTCCTTCACTTATAATCTTGATTAATTTCTTCTTACCAATTCCATCATATCATAAGGCAGGGTATTGGCAGCTTCCTTCAAGGAATAGTTCTCTAAGTTATTCACATTTTGTCGTAACTTCTTGGCATACTTGGTCGTAATCAATCGTTTTTCTTCATATTCGAAAATCAACTTGCGCTCCAGATAATAGCCTCTCAGCATTTCATCGATATTGTTGGGTTTAACACGATTGATAACCCGTTCGACAAAGGCACCACTGGTGATAATAGCTGTTTCTCGGAGACGAGAATCCTGCATGAAGCTGATTAAAGAACTCTTATAAACCCCTTTTAGGTTCTCCAAACTTTCGATAATCATCTCTGTATTTTCTAGATAAAGCTCTGCAATTTGGTCATAGTCAAGGGCTCTGAGTTTCTGTGATTCTTCATTTTTCCAACTACGGAAGGTCTTGCCTAAGGTAAAGACTTCGTGTAGGAGAAAACGTAAAATCCGCAAGGAAACAAGGAAATAATAGGTCAATCGTGAAGCAAACTTGCGATTGATACTTTGTTCCATGTTTTTCAAATAACGTTGGTAAACCCGATAAGCACGCTCACTCATCTTGTCCTCTTCATAAGCCTGTTCTAAACCATCACTTTCAATACTGAGGATGAGAAGTTTCAAGGCCTCCCAGTCTTCTTGAGCCCCCTTATTTTCTTGACTCAGGATGAGATTTTCAATACGTCCATGATAATTGTCAATGGCTGCATAGAGAGGGAGCTTATTTCTGGTATCTTCCAACTCTTTTTCCAACTCTAGCGTTACTTCATTCAAAATGGCGATATGCATGAGATAGTCCTTGCTTTCTTCCTGTTCATCAGAAAGCTGAGGAAGGACCAATAGACCCGTTAAAAAGCTTACTAGCGTCACACCTGCGACAAGGAACAGCAAGAGAGGATACTCCTGTTCTAGATTACTTGGTATCAGAAGGATCGTAGCAATCGACACCGTTCCCTTGACACCTGAGAAGGTCAAAAGAAGCATGTCCTTCATATACTTATTTAGCTTTTTCTTGAGGCGTCTAGTCCTATAGGCATAGTAGCCATAAATCATGACAAAACGAATAGCAAAGAGGACAAAGGTAAGGGCTATAAGAGATACCAATAACAGTAAGGGATTATAGATTGGATTGGTCAAGATAGGTTCTGCTATCATTTCCAACTCCATCCCTAAAATCACAAAGACAGAACCGTTCAGCATAAAATTCACTGTATGCCAGACCGTCTCGGTCACCGTATCCACTTGGGCTTCGAGGAGCGTAATTTTCTTAAAACGGCTTGCCTTTAAAATTCCCGCAACTACAACGGCAATAATTCCTGAAACGTGGACTTCTTCTGCTAGAAAGAAGGTCACCAGAGGCAAACTCAATTCTAATAAAAGCTCACTGGCAATATCCGTTGCGCGCACACTTAGCAAGAAGGTATGGAGGAAACGGTTGGTCATGGCTGTTAAAAAGCCAATCAAAAAACCGCCTAGAATTGAAAAGATGAGCGAACTACTAGCTTGCCCAAGGGAAAAAGCTCCAGTTGTCCAAGCTGTCAAAGCTACCTGAAAGGCCACCAAACCAGATGCATCATTCAAGAGTCCCTCACCCTTAAGAATATTGGACACGCGCTTTGGAAAGCTAAAGCGCTCCGAAAGAGAAGCAAAAGCCACCAAGTCCGTAGGACCAAGAGCTGCCCCAACAGCCAAGCAAGCAGCCAAGGGAAGACTGAGCCAAAGAAGGTGGGCCAAGCCACCCAAACTTAGGGTCGAGATAAAAATCACTGGAAATATGAGATAGATAATGATTCGCCAGTGTTTTAAAATAGCCGTAATATCTGCTTCCTCCGACTCTCGGAAAAGCAAGGGCCCGATAACCAAGGCCAAAAACAACTCTGTATTGAGATGAAAGTCGGTATTGGGTAAAAAGAGACCAATCACAATTCCCAAAAGAATCTGCACCAAAGGGAGAGGCAAAAAGGGCAGGAGCTTATTGGTTGTACTTGAGACAATCAAAACCAGTAAAAATAGGATGAGGTAAATTAGTAATTCCACGCACTTCCTCCTTAATCTTTTTTACAACAGGATTCAAATATCTCCTTCTGCTCTTTGATTTTTTGGTCAATCTTGGAACAGTCTTTGTGCTCAATTTTTCTCTGGCACCGTTCCATTTCAAGAGCAACTAATTTTTTCTTGATTTTAAGCATTTTTTTGCTCATATGCGCTTGATCTAGCACACCCACTGCTCGTTCGTGGTGGGTTGATTCAACAAAATTCTGGCGCATGGCATCCAGCTTTTCACGTAGGTATTGTTTATCCATGTCTATATCTCTCTAATTTTTCAATCATCACTAAAAATGGTGGATTGTTGATTTGGTTTAAAGTTCGGTAAATGGCAGCAGTATACTCTTGTTGATTCAACTGGCTCACAAAATCCAAGACAGCATCCCTCTCGATGTCGCCTCCTTCATGACCATAGTAGATCATAATAGCAATCCGTCCCCCTTTGACAAGCAAATGGCATAACTTTTCTAATGCTTCAATCGTTGTCTGAGGTCGGGTAATGACAGACTTATCAGCTGATGGCAAATAGCCCAGATTAAAAATCCCTGCCTTGGCTTCTGTCACAAACTGGTCCAGTGTCTCATGACCTTGCAAGATCAACTGAGCATTTGTCAGGCCAGCCTGATGCAAACGCTCTTGGGTCTTTTCCAAGGCTTGTTCCTGAATATCAAAGGCATAGACTTGCTTGGCTAGCTTGGCCAGAAAAAGCGTGTCATGGCCATTTCCCATGGTCGCATCCACTACGATATCCTCTTTTGTCACTACCTCAGCCAAAAAATCATGTGCCATTTCAAGTGGTCTTTTCATTTTCAAACTCCTGTTTTACAGCCTTGCATCCTTGAACACTTCCACGACGTCTCATTTCCATCTCAATGCTGTTGAGGACTTCCCATTTATTGAGACTCCACATAGGACCAATCAGCATATCTCTAGGTGCATCTCCTGTGATTCGATGGATGACGATATGCTTGGGAATGATCTCCAATTGGTCACAGATGACCTTGACATACTCGTCCTGACTCATCAACTGTAAACGTCCCTCGTGATAATCTCGTTGCATACGAGTATTTGTCATAAGATGGAGCAAATGCAGTTTAATCCCTTGAATATCGTTATCCGTGACACAGCGACGGACATTTTCAATCATCATCTCATGGGTTTCACCAGGCAAGCCATTAATAAGATGGGAAACAATCTCAATCTTTGGATACTTTCTCAAACGCTTGACCGTTTCCACGTACAATTCATAGGAATGGGCACGGTTAATCAGGTCAGAGGTTGTTTCATAAGTAGTCTGCAAGCCCAATTCAACCGTCACATGCATACGCTCCGATAATTCAGCCAAATATTCAATGGTTTCGTCTGGTAAACAATCTGGGCGCGTTCCGATATTGATTCCTACCACACCGGGCTCGTTGATAGCCTGTTCATAGCGCTCTCGGATGACTTCCACCTTTTCATGGGTATTGGTAAAATTTTGAAAATAAACCAGATACTTCTGGACATCTGGCCACTTGCGATGCATAAAGTCAATTTCCTTATAAAATTGCTCACGGATAGGCGCATCCGGTGCTACGATAGCATCTCCAGAACCTGAAACCGTACAAAAAGTACAGCCTCCATGAGCCACAGTCCCATCACGATTGGGACAGTCAAACCCCGCATCAATAGGGACTTTAAAGGTCTTTTCTCCAAAGAGTTTTCGATAATAATCATTCAAGGTATTATAAGATTTCATAACTTTCATTATAACAAAAAACATCTACAATCTCAAAAGCCTGACTTTCCTATAAATTCCTCTGTTTCTCGTTTCCATTAGCCTTTTTTTATGATACAATATGGGTATGATTTTAATGAAATTAGCATCTATTTTATTATTGATACTGACTTTAGTAGTCTGCATTATCATAACTAAACTTTTTAGATTAAAAAAACTAGGACGAAACTTTGCGGATTTGGCTTTTCCAGTCTTGGTATTTGAGTACTACCTAATCACAGCTAAAACCTTTACCCACAATTTCCTCCCTAGACTGGGCCTAGCCCTCTCAGTCCTAGCCATTATTCTCGTTTTTTTCTTCCTTTTAAAAAAACGCAGCTTTTACTATCCTAAATTCATCAAATTCTTCTGGCGTGCAGGATTCTTATTAACCCTTGTCATGTATATCGAGATGATTGTTGAATTGATGGCTCAGAAATAAAAAACTAAATCGAAAACACCTCAATCAAACTAAATACAGTGATTGAAGTGTTTTTTCTTTATCTATTTTTCAATAATTTCTATTTACTCTCTTTATCAGGAAAGAGATAACCAATACCTACACAAGCTAGCACACCTGCTCCAATCACCAAGCCACTTGAAATTGGCAACAGGTCCAAAATCGCATTTGCGATGATAAAGGCAATAATCAAACACATCAGACTAGCCTTGTAGTCTTTTTTCAAAAGATTCTCTAGAGTGAAATAGAGGAACAAGCCTACCGGAATCAATGACCAGAGGTTAATGTCCAAAGTTGGCCAGCCAACAGAACCAAAATACACTACTGTCGCTGCTGCTAGTAAAAATACAAGCCCCAATAATTTTTTCATTTGTTTATCTCCAATTTCTTTTTTAGGAACTTGAGTTATCTGATAGTGACGCCTCACGTCCCTTACAAAAATTATTATAGCAGAGGTCAACTTCAAGAACAAGTTCTTTTGCCTATCTGGTCTCTATCTCGGTCTAAATGGTTCAATAATTAAGAAAAAAAGAAACCCAGTAAAATGAGTTCCTTCACTTTGCCGATTGCAGGGATCGAACCTGTGACCTAGGCTTTACGAGTGCCTTGCTCTACCAACTGAGCTAAATCGGCGATTACACTTAAAGTATAGCACTCTGAGAATAGATGTCAAGGAATTTTCATCTCTATTAGAAAAAGCCTGTCCTGAGACAAGGCTTTGAGTTTCTTCATCTTAGGATCCTGCACTTTCGTAAGAATCCAAGCCCCTGTCCCAGAGTTTAAGGGAAATACCAAAAAAGACAAGGGAAATCAAAATCAAACCTCCGATGTTAAAGATTACATCCTTGTCCTGCAAGAAATAGCTGGCAGGATAGTAAGCCGTAAAGGCAAAAGGCACGATAAAGCTAATCAACCAACGAAGAAATGAATTGTAAATGGAAATGGGATACTTGGCAAAATCATTAAACATATAAAAAATGTAAATCATGGCGCCTGACTGTTTGGTCCAAAAAGCGATACTAGCTGTCGCGATTTTCAAGGAAGTATAAATCAAGGTCGCAAAAGGAATACAAACTAGAAAAAGCAGGAATTTTGGAAGAGTCCAAGCAATACTGGTCACGGTTGTTCCCAATAAAATACCACCGACTAAGAGTTCACCCAAGGCATCAATCTGAAAGGTCTCAACTAGGATATGAAAGAGAGGATTGATAGGACGAGTCAGGTATTTGTCAAATTCTCCTTTTCGCACTAGGCGTTGGCCCAGTGCCCAGAGATTGTCAAAAAAGAGATGGTCCAAGCCCTTGGGAATCAAGGAAAAACCATATATAAAGGCGATTTCTTGAAAGCTCCAACCTTCTAGTGATGGGATGTGTTGAAAGATGACATTGAGAAACAAGAGATTCAAACCTTGGGTCAGAAAAACTCCCAGGACACCAACTACAAAATCCACCTTGTATTCCATGATTTGCTTGATGTATTGTCTAATAAAAATCAGATGCATGCGTTGATATTTTTTCATACTAACCTCCTTGAATGGTGATAAATGACTGGACTCGTTTCCAAATCAACTGAGACAAGCCCACCATCACTAAGAGCCAGAAGAACTGCAAAAGGAGTGCCTGAAGCATCTGATTGGCATCGTATTTCCCAACGATAATCATGACTGGGGTGTAAATCAAGGATGAAAAAGGCAGGAAGGACAGAATATCTGAAACAACCTTTGGAAAGAAAGCCAAGGGAATCAAACTTCCAGACATAAAAGCCACTATGGAAGTCTTAAGTAAATTGGAACCCCATAGATTTTTAAACACAAAGGCAGAAAATCCAAAGCAGATATTAAAGAAAAAGTTAATCAGATAGGCCAGCGTTAAGCTAAAAAGATAAAGGACAGTTAATCCCAGCACTTCTACAATCCCTTGCCCAGATAAGATTTTCATCAAAACAATGACACTTAAAAATGGAAGGCCAACGCTGATAAAAATCAGCCACTTGGAACCAAGCTCGGTAAAGAGGTAAGAAGCCGCAAAATGCACTGGTCTCAACAAACGCATGATAATGGAACCATCCTTGACCTCCTCCCCAATCATAAAGGAGCTATCCGACCTAGTCAGAAGATTGGTCACAAAACTCATGATGATGTAGAGGGTGATATCTGCCATACTAAAGCCCTGAATCAAAGACTCCTGGGAGGAATCAAAGACTGCCTTCCAGAGATAAAAGGCCACAAAAGCCCCCATGACATCGCCGATCCGATAAAGAATAAAGTTGACTCGATAGGTAATCAACTCCTGAACACCTGCATTGATAAAGGGTTTATAACGTCTCCACAATTTGACCATCTTAGAGCTCCTTTCGATAGAAGCGACGGATAATATCCTCGATATCCGTATCCACCATCTTCAAATCGCGGATTTCAAAATCAGACAGGGTTTGCTTGATAATGTCAGCTGACTGGTAGCGAGAACTATCGAATTCAATGTTGAGGCTATTCCCCTGTCTATCAATTGTCATATCCGAAAAGCCTTCATAGTGAGAAACTAGGTGATTTTGACCTGATACCAGTTCAAAAGAAAGAGTCTTCATCTTGCCAAAGGTCTCCTTGAGCTGGCTAACCGTCCCATCAAAAATCTCCTGTCCCTTGTCAATCATAAAAATACGATCACAAAGTTGCTCAATATCGCTCAGGTCGTGAGTTGTCAAAAGAATAGTTGTCTCTTCCTCCTGATTGATCTGGGTAATGGCGCGACGAATGTTATCCTTGACCGAAACATCCAGACCAATGGTCGGCTCATCTAAAAAGAGTACCTTGGGATTGTGAAGCAAGGAAGCCGCAATATCAGCCCGCATGCGCTGCCCTAGTGAAAGAGTCCGCACGGGGTCTTTGATAAAATCCTTCAAATCCAAGACTTCATTCAAAAAGTCCATGCGCTTATGGAAGAGCGAATCTGGCACATCGTAAATCTCTTTCAAGACCGTGTAGGTCTCTTGTAAAGCCAAATCCCACCATAACTGGGTTCGTTGTCCGAAAACGACTCCAATATCCTTGACATAATCTTGGCGATTGTCCTGGGGAATCTTGCCATTAATCCGACAAAAACCAGATGTTGGTTTCAAAATTCCTGTCAGCATTTTAATAGTTGTCGACTTCCCAGCACCATTGGCCCCGATAAAACCTAAAATTTGCCCTTTGGGTACCTCAAAGGTTAAATCCTTGACCGCTTCAAAGGTCTGCTTTTCAGGATGAATAAAGGAGCGTAATGCCCCCTTCAAGCCCGGTTCCTTAACAGTCTTCACAAAATTTTTCTGAAGATGTTCCACTTCTATCATTGCCATATCTATCTCCCTATGTAAGGAATAGCAACATTGTGTTTTTGACAACAAGTATTCTAAATCCTTACTTTCTATACCTTCTCAATATTATTACAGAAGGCTTTATACCAACCTATTATAGTCCAATAAAAACTAGAATGCAAGCGTTTGCCTAAAATTTGTGAAATTGAAAATTTTTCTCTTAAAGTGGTATTTTTATACTCAATGAAAATCAAAGAGCAAACTAGGAAGCTAGCCGTAGGTTGCTCAAAACACTGCTTTGAGGTTGTAGATGGAACTGACGAAGTCAGCTCAAAACACTGTTTTGAGGTTGTGGATAGAACTGACGAAGTCAGTAACCATACCTACGGCAAGGCGAAGATGACGTGGTTTGAAGAGATTTTCGAAGAGTAGTAGTCCAAAATTCTGGTTTAATAGTCTCCTTAAAACACCAAAAAACCCACCCAATGGGCAGGTTCTGTATGTATTGTTCAGCTAGATTATGCTTTACCTTCTGAACCGAATACGTCGATACGTTCTTCAACTGATGCTTGGATAGCTTTTACACCGTCAGCCAAGAATTTACGTGGGTCGAAGAGTTTTTTCTTGTCATATTCTGCTTCGTTTGCTTCGTAGTCACGAGCAAATTTACGAGTTGCGTTAGCAAATGCGATTTGGCATTCTGTGTTAACGTTAACTTTGGCAACACCAAGTTTGATAGCCGCTTGGATTTGCTCATCAGGAATACCTGATCCACCGTGCAATACGATTGGGAATCCTGGAACAGCTTCAGTCAATTTTTGCAAGTGATCAAGGTGAAGACCTTTCCAGTTTTCTGGGTAAGGACCGTGGATGTTACCGATACCAGCTGCCAAGAAGTCGATACCAGTTTCAACCATTGCTTTAGCGTCTTCGATTGGAGCCAATTCACCATCACCGATGATTCCGTCTTCTTCACCACCGATAGTACCAACTTCAGCTTCCACTGATACACCATTTGCATGAGCAAATTCTACAACTTTACGAGCTTTTTCAAGGTTTTCTTCAACTGGAAGGTGTGAACCATCAAACATAACTGAAGTATAACCAACTCGGATACATTCAAGTGCATCTTCATAGTGACCGTGGTCAAGGTGGATAGCTACTGGTACAGTGATACCCATTGATTCAACAAGGTTAGCGATCAAGTTGCGAGCAACTTTGTAACCACCCATGTATTTAGCAGCACCCATTGAAGTTTGGATCAAAACTGGAGCTTTTTTAGCTTCTGCTGCACGCAAGATAGCTTGAGTCCACTCAAGGTTGTTTGTGTTAAATCCACCAACTGCATAACCGTTGTCACGAGCTGCTTGGACAAATTTTTCTGCTGAAACGATTGCCATTTTATCAGGCCTCCTGTATATTTTTATGGGTCATCCCATTTACATTGTTCATTTTATCACTTTTTGACAAAAAAATCTAGTTTTTCCCGCAGTTTCGATTGAATTTCTTCTAGCTTCATCTATGTAAACCCTTTCTATCCCTAGTCTTGGGCGACTTTTGGAAAAGCTATGAAGAAGGTCAAACGATTCTCCTTCATCTCAAAACGATAAGGTAATTTTTCATGTTCCAATAAACTTTTGACCACAAAGAGACCCATCCCAGACCCCTTGGCATTACGACTAGCATTATCAGAAAAAGATTGGGCTAGTTTTTCTTGTTCTTCTGGACTGCAGCTATTTTCTATAAAAAGTTCCCCTTCTCTCTCTCCAATACGAACCAAGCCACCTGGAACAGAGTGCTTAATGGCATTGCTGATGAGGTTAGACAGAATCAACTTCATGACAGATGGGTTTAGATAAGCCTGCTGATGAGTCAAACTATTGTCTATCTGAATCTCTCTATCCTTGGCTAGCAAGGCATAATCCTGGACTAGAGTTTGCGTCATCTGGTGTAAGTCAATTTGTTCCCTATCATCTCGCAATTCCTGCACAGAAGAGAGGGAAAGTATCTGGAGAACGTGGTGATTAAGCTCATCCACAATTCCCAAAGCAACTCCCAGATAGTGGTCTCTATCCTTATAGCGACCGATATTTTCTTTCATATTTTCAATCAAGATTTTCAAACTAGCAAGAGGTGTCTTCAATTCATGAGAAGCCCCTCGTAGGAATTCGACCTTCATCTTTTCCAGCTGGAGAATGGCTTCATTCTTGTCATGCAAGTCTGCAATAACAGTCAAAAGATGCTGGTAGAGGCTATTGATTTGTTCCTTGAGATCACCAATCTCATCCTTAGAATCCACGCGCAAACGTACTTGGGTATCTAGTTCCATCATTCTACGAGTCACCCGCTTGATTTCCAAAATTGGTGCAACAATGGTCCGAGCATAGATATAGGCCACCAAGAGGGAAATCAGAAAGGATGCCAGCAAGGTGTAGGGAAGAAACTGGAGACTGATTTGCTCTGCTTCCTTTTGCAAATCCATGGAAGCTAGAAACTGGAGAGTCATGGTACCACCGTCCTGCATTGTCACCTCCCGCTCCTCAATAAAAAGCGAGGTAGTCTGGCGGTCTGTGTCCAGAGGAAGGCTGTCCTTGACTTCTAACTTATCCTCGGTCATCTCGCCCTTAACGGCCCCCTTGATCTCACTAGTCTGGGAATACAGCTCTAACACTTGCTCGATATTCTGCCTGTCTTTCCCTTCTAGGGACTGGGCAATGGCTGTTGCCTTCTGACCAATGGTTTCCTGACGGTGACTCAGATAAGTCGAGGGAAAGAGAAAATAAATAGCTAAATGAAGGCAGATAACCAGAACACTAAAAATCGAGAAGGTATAGATAAATATCTTTGTAAATAAACCTGTTCGTTTCATTTTCGCTCCAATTTATAACCAACATTGCGCACAGTGAGGATGCAGTCCAAGTCTAACTTTTTCCGCAATTCCTTGATATAGACATCAATGACACGGTCAAAGGGAACCTCATCTGTCGCTTTCCAAACGGCATCGATTATCTGAGACCGAGTCAAGGCCCGTCCTTCATTTTTCACCAGATAGTCCAGAATTTCCAACTCTTTGGCATTGATAGCCACTTCTTGACCTGCTAGGCTGGCACTGTAGCTTTCAAAGTCCACCTTGGCATCCTTATAGGAGAAGACTCGTCCCATATCATAATAGCGCTTGAAAATCGCATCCACCCTCACTTTTAAGAGGGAGAGGGAGAAGGGCTTTTCCAGATAGCCATCTGCTAGCGAAGCAAAGGCACTCATCTTGTATTCTTCATCCTGAAAGGCGGTCAGCATCAATACAGGAACCTGACTGGTTTTACGAATCTCAGCTAGTACTTCCAGACCATTGAGCTTGGGCATCTGGATATCCAGTAAAACCAAGGCTACTTCATAGCTGGAAAATTTTTCTAATGCTTCTTGACCGTCTGCGGCTTCAATGGTTTCATAACCACAATCCGTCAAATAATCACTGACCCCCTCACGGATCATCTCTTCATCTTCTACAATTAAAATTTTCATACTTTAACTGCTCTCTATTTTTTATTTTTCTTATACTCAATGAAAATCAAAAAGCAAACTAGGAAGCTAGCCGCAGGTTGCTCAAAGCACTGCTTTGAGGTTGTAGATAGAACTGACAAAGTCAGCTCAAAACACTGTTTTGAGGTTGTGGATAGAACTGACGAAGTCAGTAACCATACCTACGGTAAGGCGACGCTGACGTGGTTTGAGTTTGATTTTCGAAGAGTATTAGAATAAATACCTACTCTATTTTCTATTATAGCCTCTTACTGGCCTTTTGTCTGTAATCAACTGACCACTAGATAAAACAAAGAGAGCCTATCGCTCTCTCTGCTTGCATTTCACTCTCTATAGAATGAAAATTATTTAGCTTCTTTTGAAAATGTTACAACGTAATTATAATCTTTCCCATTAGATTGATAGACATAGTCCTCTTTGAAAGTATAGCCGCGTTTGCTCAACTCTTCTTTCTTAGCATCAACTTGGCTCTTGACAGCTGCTTTAACCTCTTCATTTGATAAACCTTCCGCAATTTCAAGAGAAGTTCCATTGATATCTCCTAGAAAACCTGCAATATCTTTCATTTGATCAAAGTTATAAAAAACATTGACTTTGACCTTTTGAGGAGCTGGCTGTTCTAGACTTCTACGATTTCTGCTAGCGCGTGGTTGAACTGCTGGAGCCATTCTGAAACCTGAAGTTCCTGTAGTCTCCTTAGTGAATGTAACGACGTAGTTATAATTTTTCACAGTAGTATCTTGTTCAAAAATAATGTCATTTTTCACATGATACCCTCTAGCAGCTAAGTCTTTTATCTTGGCTTGAATTTTTTCTTTTACTAGCTCTTTTGCCTGTGCTTCACTCGTTCCAGCAGGAATCATGACAGTGTTATTTTCTCCCGGGTCAGATAGGAAACCATGAATATCTGGCATTCCAGCGAAGTTATAGCTAATATTTACAGTTCCATCTGGTTCTGATGTTGAACGTGCTACTCTTCTTGCTCTTGCTTGAACCGATGGGGCATTTCTAAAACTTGAACCTCTTTCTGAAGTTGAAGAAGGTTGTGTTGGAGATGCTACTGCTGATCTGGAAGTCCCACTTGCACCATGACCAATCGCTGTGCTTCCATTGTCAATAGTAGTTCCACCAGGACCATTATTGGTCAAGCCTTCTCTACCATAATTCGGACTTGAAACTTCTTCCCCTGGAACATCCAATGCATTGATTTCATTTTGATATTTTTCTGTAACAGTAGCTACTTCTTCATCATCTTTTGCTTTGTTAATTTCTTCTATCGCTTTATCTTGTAACGCCTTTAATGCTTCTTTTAATCTTGCCTTTTCATCTGCATCAGTAACTTTTTCAATCGCATCTGCTTTTATTTTAACAACTTCACCGATATTATCATCTATGCTCTCCTTTTTAGCTGACTTCAAGGCTTCTTCCTTCTTAAGTTCTTCTTCTGATTTTGGCTCTGAAGTTGATGCTTCTGGAGTCGGAGTTGATGTTGCTGCATTCCCTGAATCATTTGTAGCTTCCGCAGATGGAGTATTGGAAGATTCTGATGTCGTTTCAGATTTACCTGATTCTCCAGATGGCTGTTCAGTGGAATTAGTTTCGCCTGATGTGACCGGTGCTTCTTCACTTGGGGTTACCGGTGACGATGTTGAATCACTTGGTTGGGTAGCTGTTGAGTCACCTGTAGGAGTTGTAGATGGCGCTCCTGACTCGTCTGAATGATTAGCTGTTGATGGAGATTCAACTGAAGAACCTGATTCATCGTCTTTCGGTGCTGGTGCCGCGGGTTCCTCTACTTTTGGTGCTGGAGTCGCTGGCTCCTCTGCTTTCGGTGCTGGTGCCGCTGGCTCCTCTGCTTTTGGCGCTGGAGATACTGGTTCTTCTGCCTTCGGTGTTGTCGCCGCTGGTTCTTCCGATTTTGGCGCTGGAGATACTGGTTCTTCCACTTTTGGTGCCGGAGTCGATGGATCCTCTACTTTTGGCGCTGGTGTCGATGGCTCTTCCACTTTTGGCGCTGGTGTCGTTGGCTTCTCTTCTTTCGGCGCTGGTGTCGATGGCTTCTCTGCTTTCGGTGCTGGTGTCGATGGCTCTTCCGATTTTGGCGCTGGTGTTGCTGGCTTCTCTTCTTTCGGTGCCGGTGTCGATGGCTCTTCCGATTTTGGCGCTGGTGTTGCTGGCTCTTCCACTTTCGGCGCTGGTGTCGATGATTCCTCTACTTTTGGTGCCGGTGTCGATGGTTCGTCTACTTTTGGCGCTGGAGTCACTGGTTCCTCTGCTTTTGGCGCTGGAGTCACTGGTTCTTCCACTTTTGGCGCTGGTGTCGCTGGTTCCTCTACTTTTGGTGCTGGAGTCGCTGGTTCCTCTACTTTTGGCGCTGGAGTCGCTGGTTCTTCCGCTTTTGGCGCTGGAACCGCTGGTTCTTCTGCTTTTGGCGTTGTAGCCACTGGCTCGTCTGATTTTGGTGCCGGTGTCGCTGGCTCGTCTGTTTTCGGTGCCGGTGTCGCTGGCTCATCTACTTTTGGCGCAGGTGTCACTGGTTCTTCCACCTTTGGTGCAGGTGTCGCTGGTTCGTCTGCTTTCGGTGCGGGTGTCGTTGGTTCCTCTGCTTTTGGCGAGGGGGTTGCAGGTTCTTCCACTTTCGGTGCTGGCGCTGATGGTTCTTCAGTTTTCAACGCTGGTGTCGCTGACTCGTCTGATTTTGGCGCAACTGTGACTGGTGTTTCTGCTTTCAGTGCTGGCGATACTGACTCTTCAGCTTTCGCTTCCGATACTGCTGGTGTTTCCACAACTACTGGTGTCGTTTGTTTAACAGTAGTAGTTTGCTCTCCAGTTACAGTATCTGTCTTTGTTTCAACTTCATAACTTTGACAGCTACCAGAATTAGCAATCGACACTCGCTGTCTTTTTACTTCTGTATTTCCATCTTTTAGAAAAGCCTCTTCGCTAAAATACAATTTATTATTAGCAAAAATCAAATCTCTATTTGCAATACGATTTATCTCAACCAAACTATCAACAGATAGCCCTGTTGCTTCACTAATAGCACTCAGTGTATCTCCCCACTTAATTGTGTAGTGTGATAAATTGTCTATATGTTGAATATCAGCTTTTACTTCTGCAACTGTTCTGGCTACCCAAACACCATCTTGTTCATTAGCTGATACAGTTGGAGCTAAAAAGCCCAGCCCCAATAAAATCACACCTGTCGCAACAATTGCACCAGTTCTTAATTTTCTAAAGCCACGTAGGGATAATGTCCCTCTAACATTTGTTTGTCTCATTGTTTTCCTCACTATTTTATATTTTTAAAAAGGCAAACTCAGCCACAGCAGGCTCATCTACCTTTGCAGTCTGGATAGGTATCTACAGGTTTTCTATTTATTTAAAAGCAAATTATGAATAAATTTTTATACATATTTGAATATAGAAATTGTAAATTGTTCTTCCACTGAATTCCACGATTTTAGTATATCACATCCACCAGCAAAAGTACAAAGAAAGCGATTGAAAGCAATGATTTTCACCACTGCTTTCGACTCTATTTTGTATTGTTAAATATGCATTCTCTATCCACCATTCTGGAATAGAAAAACAAGATGCAATCTTTATTCCAGACTAATTTTTTCAAACTTATTCACTATCGAGCAAGAGCTCTTTTGGTTGTTTTCTAAGGAGATTACTTGAAGCAAGCGCTATAACAAGAACCACTAGAACCAAGGCTAGGACAAAGACGATGATAAAATCTGATGTCTGAATAGAAATATCTAGGCTCGACAAGGTCTTGCTAAAGCCATCTACTTCTGCACCACCACCAAGGTTAGAGGCTTGAGCAGCCTTGCTGGCTTGCTTGGCAACACCTGAAGTGACATTGGCAAGAACAGTATTTCCGATTGCACGCGCTGTGTAAGTAGCTAAGAAGTAAGCAGAAACAAGAGCAGGGATGGCAATCAAGATGGATTCAGTGATGAATTGACCCAAGATACTTGCCTGCTTGAGACCGATAGAGAGGAGAATACCTACTTCCTTGCGACGGGCATTGATCCAAAGGCTGAGTAAGAGGGCAAGGAGAAGGACTGAGAAACTCAAGCTACCCCAGAAGAGGAGATTGGCCATCTTGTACATACCTGAAATGGATTGCTCTAGAGCTGGGTAGTTTGAGGAGCTCTTCACAAGTGTATAGCTCTTCCAATTTATACCACTGATACCATTCAACTCTTTCATGACATCATCCAAGTTCTTGTCCGCTGTTACAAAGAAAGTTGCGTCCCCATAAATAGCTGTGTCTTCTGTATATCCATAAAGTTTTGCAGCCGTATGGATGTCTGTGATGGCTGTATTTTCATAGAGTTCTTGTGAGTAGGTTACTGCCGACTTATTGTGACCATCAAAGAGTCCCTTTATTGTCACTTCGACTGTTTCTTTGGCACCTTTTTCATTGTCTGCATCGTAGATATTAGAGTCTAGTTTGACCTTATCCCCTACTTTCCAGCCGTGTTTGGCTGCCAAGTCCTTGTGCAGGAGAATCTTATCCTTGTCGTCATTTGTTAGGTGCTCACCTTCGACCAGCTTATAAGAACCAGAGACAAACTTGTCTTCTTTAGAGGAGTCATTGACACCTGTAATCATCAAGCTACTTCCAAAATGTTTAGCACGATCAGGTGTCAGATTTTTCTTGGTATCTGGAGTTTCGATGAGTTCATATCCAGTCAAATCTCCAATGGCATTAATGCGTTTAACATAAGACTCAATGGCCTTGTTTTCGGTGATTTTTTTGATATCTTCACCCTTGATATTCCCAGCACCACGTGGCGTCCCTTGATTAACGCGACGATTGATTTGCATGGAGAAGCTATTGGTGATATTTTTAAATGTCTCCTGAGAAGCCTTGGCAGTAGCTCCCTTGATCGACAAGCCGACCAAACTCAAGCTCGCCATGAGGAGAATAATCAGGAAGATGACAATCGATTTGAAAAACTTCCTTGTAACATAGGCAAATGCGTTGTGTAACATAGGTTCCCTTTCTAGATTTTGTTTTATAATTCTATCAAAACAAGCTCAAATTATTTACTAGTATTGCGAGTTTCAGTCAGTTTCTTGTCCTTCAATTCAAGTGTAATATCTGACGCTTGTGCCACTTCTTTGCTGTGAGTTACGACGATGACACATTTACCTGTTTTCTGGGCAAGTGATTTGAGCAGTTCGACAATATCTCCAGCAGTTTTAGGGTCCAGATTTCCCGTTGGCTCATCTGCAAGAATAACTGGAGCTTCTGATACCAAACTACGAGCAATAGCAACACGTTGTTGTTGACCACCTGATAACTGGAGAACATTCCGCTTGATCTGACTTTCATCCAAACCAAGCTCAAGCAGTGTATCCTTGCTTGCCTTTTTGTTGACCAAGCGGATATTTTCCAGTGGAGAAAGATAATCTATCAAGTTATAATTTTGAAAGACCAGGGAAATATGGTGCATACGATGGTAGGAATAGCCCTTCTTACGAATATCCTCTCCTTGGAAAAGGATAGAACCTTCAACAGGACTATCTAGACCAGCCAGTAGGGACAAGAGAGTGGATTTTCCTGCTCCTGACTCCCCAATAATACTGTAAAATTTCCCGGGTTCAAAATTATAATTGATCTGATATAGGACTGCTTCAGCAGTGTTCTTATAACGGTAGGTAACATCTTGTAATTGTAATAAAGTCATGATTTCTCCTTCTTAACTAATAGATGATAAAATTTCTTTCGGTGATTTTCTAAATAAGAATAGGAAACAAAGGGCTACAGATAAGCAACTAAGCAGAACTAGAAAAACATAGGATTCTGCAAAAGAAAAGATGCTGGTTGATAAACTGCTTGTTTTGGCTAGTGTATCTTGTAAGCTTGCCTGATCTCCACTGGATAGGACAGTTTGGAGCAGATAGGATGTAATGGCATTTCCAGCGATAAAGGATGGAAGCAAAGCACCGAGAGATACCAAAACTACCTCTAAACAGAACTGTAGGAAGATCGAGATCTTACCTTTTCCAAGTGCCAGTAAAATTCCCACTTCGTAGACCCGTTCTCTCAACCAGAGAGACAAGACCAAAATTAAGGCTCCAGCTCCAGCTATCAACATCCCATAAAGGAAGATGGTTAGGAAGGTTTGGAAGGTAGCAACTGAGTCTTTGATTTGTTCAAAAGCCTTGCTTTCCTTTTCGACTTGATAGCCTTGATTTTCCAAGTCCAAGTTTTCTACCTGCTTCATGAGTCCGTCCATTTCCTTAGGATTTTCTACATAGAAGCGCGCTGCACTAACTTGAGGTTCAGTATTGCCCAAAAGGGTTTGGCTACTTTCATAGTCTGTAAAGACTTGGTTTTCACTGAAGTCAGAAGACAAACCTGTAAATTTCTCTTGTTTTTTACCAGAGAAGATTCCGACGATTTCAAACTCGACAGTTTGTCCTTTACCAGCTTCTGACTGACCAGCATCTAAGGCAATCTTGTCATGAAGCGAAAGACCGTTCTTCTTAGTCAACTCTTCGTGGATCAGAATTTTCTTTGAATCCCCTTTTTGAAGGTGTCGCCCTTCTTTTAGATTGAAAGCCGAGCTGGTAAAGGTGACATCCTTAGATGAATCTTCAAGAGCCGTTAAGCTAACCAAATTCTTATCCGCAGCTGACAAATCATCACGTTCCACGCTCTGCTCGCCACTCACTGCTTCCTTGTCTTTTAGTTTTGCGACCGTCTCGAGTTCAGGAGAAACATTTTCCAATCCTTTAATCTTGCTCACGGACGCTAGATCTGACAACTTAAAAGTCTGATCATTTTCTATCTTCTTAATAGAAAAAGATGTGTTGAGTGATTTGTAAAGATTGGTTTCAACTGTTTTGTTGGACTTCATCAGAGTCAAACAGGCTGAAATTCCAGCCAATAGGACAAACAAAATCAGAAATAAAATAAAACTTCTCAGTCGTTTTCTGCTGACATAAGCCCAAGCTCTTTGGATTGGATTCATTCGTCACCTCCATATTTGTAAGACTATTATAAAATTCAAATATGAAATGTTTATGAAATACAAAAAAAGAGCAAAAATTTTTTACTCTACTTGAATTATATGAAAACAAAAGAGCTAGCCTAAGCTAACTCTTATCCTATGCGGAGAGAGGGACTTGAACCCTCACGACCTAAAGCGGTCACAGGATCCTTAGTCCTGCGCGTCTGCCAATTCCGCCATCCCCGCGTCGATTACTTTACTAGTATATCAACTTTTGTGATCCTTGTCAACACTTTTTTTCAATTTTTTTCATTTCACCAACCAAATTACTCAGAAATTTCATTTAGATTTTCATCTACCAACTTAGCTCCGAGTGTATTTTTGAAATGACCTAGGGCAAATTGATGATTTTCAGGCCAGATGGAAGCAACAGCTGGTTTAACAATCTCGATATCATATCCTAGATTATAGGCATCTATAGCTGTATGCAGGACACAAATATCCGTCAAGACTCCTGTTAAGATAACGGTAGAAATTCGACGCTCTCTCAAGCGGATATCCAGGTCAGTCCCTGAAAAAGCTGAGTAATGGCGTTTATCCATCCAAAAGACACGACTGTCTGAACCATGTTCTTGATAAAAGGTCCCCAAATCTCCGTATAAATTCCGCCCACTAGTTCCAATCAAATTGTGAGGAGGAAACAGCTTGCTTTCTGGATGAAAACAATCATTTTCTTCGTGAGCATCAATGGTAAAAAAGATGTAATCTCCGCGTTCAAAAGCTAATCGAGTCACCTTGCTGATGGCATCCGAAATCGCCTGAGCTGGAGCGCCTGCTGTCAATTTTCCACTATCAGCAACAAAATCTTCTGTATAATCAATCGAAATTAAAGCCTTAGTCATTAGTAATCTCTTTTCTTCACTTCTTCAAAAATATCTGAAATCAAAACCTTAAGGTAGGTTCCTTTCATTCCAAGTGAGCGACTTTCAATAATTCCCGCAGACTCAAGTTTACGAAGAGCATTGACAATCACAGAACGGGTAATACCGATACGGTCTGCAATCACAGACGCAGTCAACTGCCCTTCATTTCCATTTAATTCCCCTAAAATTGCTGAAACAGCACGGAGTTCGGAGTAAGAAAGGGTATTAACCGCCATGGTAACAGCAGTACGGCGGCGAATATTTTTCTCATCTTCTTCACGTTGGAAATTAAGGAGTTGAATCCCAACAACGGTACTCGCAATCTCAACAAGGATCAAATCCTCATCTTCGAATTTTTTATCATTGCGCCAAATAATCAAAGAACCAAGACGAATCCCTGATACATGAATCGGTGCAATAGTCGTCAAACCATCTGGAAAGTCGGCACGACTTTCCACAGGGAAAATACTCAAATCATGATCAACTGTCAGATTGGCTTCTGTATCGTAGATCATGTTCGCACCTTGAATGTAGTCATCTGGGAAAATCTTAGTTTGGAAGAACTGCTCTACACGATCTGTATTGGTTTTGTAACGCATGAAATAACCAAGGAGACGTCCCTTGCTATTGACGATACAGGCGTTACAGTCAATAATATCTGCCAATTGACGGGTAATCGCATTGTATGGAAGTTCTTCCTGCAACTGCTCCTCTGAGCGCTTCAGGATAGAAGTAATTTTTCTTGTTTTTTCTAATAAATGTGCCATTTTTCACCTCGAATTTAATCGCTATCATTATAACATAAACAGCTTAAATTTTCAATTATTATCTGAAAATTGCTTATTTAATTGCAATTTGAAAAAACAAGAATATTTTTAATTAAATTGCTTCTTTTCTATTGACAAGCTCCCTATTTTTGTGTATTATAATATTACAAGAACATAATATATCTATTTTATTTATCTTTCTTTTTCCATTCGGTCTCCTTATATAAAAAAGCGATTCATTTTGAACCGCTTTTTCTTATTTATCGCCCTTATTACGAATAACAAAGCCTGTTTGCTTTTCACTTGAAGTATTGCGTGGTTTTTTATTGTCTTTATTACGGTAACGTCTGTCTTTATCAAAACGATCATTGCCACGACTTCCTTTTTTGAAATCATCACGACGACCACGACGGTTGTCTCCACGGCGATTATCACGACGGTCATCTCCACGACGACCTCCCTTAGCTTTACCACCGAAGCCATTACCTGATGGTTTAAATGGCAGTGGTTTTTCACGCGCAATCTCCACTTCTGGAAGGCTATCTGGGTCTTGGACTGTCAGACTCAAGATATACATTGCCAATTCTTCTGGAGTAAATTCGGCAGCTAGCTTACGAGCATCCTTACCAAATTTCTCAAAGTTGGCACGGATAGTCTCATCTGCAAAATCACGTTCGATTTTCTTGAGAGCTACGTGTTTTTTTGCTTGGAAGGCTTCTTCTGCACTTGCAGGTTTGAGACCTTTCATTCGTTTCTTAGTCAAGTTTTCAATGATTTGGAGGTAGCCCATTTCATTTGGTGATACGAAAGTAATAGACTGACCTGACTTACCAGCACGACCTGTACGACCAATACGGTGAACATAACTTTCAGGATCTTGTGGAATATCGTAGTTATAGACATGGGTCACACCTGAAATATCCAAGCCACGCGCTGCAACGTCTGTCGCAACCAAAACATCAAGATTGCCATTTTTAAAGTCACGAAGGACACGAAGACGTTTGTTTTGGTCTAGGTCTCCATGAATTCCTTCAGCACGGAAGCCACGGATTTTAAGACCACGAGTCAATTCATCTACACGGCGCTTTGTACGACCAAATACAATAGCAAGCTCAGGCTGTTCCACATCCATAAGACGAGTCATGGTATCAAATTTTTCTTGTTCTTTAACACGAATATAGTACTGGTCAACCAATTCTGTTGTCAATTCCTTGGCAGCAATCTTGACATGTTCAGGTTCTTTCATAAATTGAACACCGATACGTTTGATGGCATCTGGCATAGTTGCTGAGAAGAGCAAGGTTTGACGGTTTTCAGGGACACGAGAAATGATGGCTTCAATGTCTTCAAGGAAGCCCATGTTGAGCATTTCATCTGCTTCGTCAAGGATGAGGGTTTCAATATCTTGTAATTTCAAGGCCTTACGTTTAATCAAGTCCAAGAGGCGACCTGGAGTTCCCACCACGATATGGGCACCAGATTTAAGAGCCTTAATTTGTTTTTCAATGCTTGAACCGCCATATACTGAGCGGACTTTGACTCCCTTGCTACGGCCAAAGCGGAAGAGTTCTTCTTGACTTTGGACAGCTAGTTCACGAGTTGGAGCGATAACCAAGGCTTGAATGGTCGCTTCTTCTGTACGGATTTTTTCAAGAGTTGGCAAGCCAAAGGCTGCAGTTTTTCCTGTACCAGTCTGAGCTTGACCGATAACGTCCTTGCCTTCAAGGGCCAAGGGAATGGTTTGTTCTTGGATAGGACTGGCTTCTACAAAACCAGCTTTTTCAATCTCTGCTAGCAAATCAGCAGACAAGTTTAATTCATTAAATTTCACGTTATTCTTCTTTCTAAAGGTGGTGCGAAGCCACCCTATAGGACTTAGTTTATACTTTTCTTTTTATGACGTATTTTCATATACTGGATATAAAATCGTGTTGCTTCTTTTCCACAAAAGAAAAGTACTGTTTTCTTTGCAACCTATCTAGTATAACACAAGAGAGAAGCAAAAGATAGCCCAATCCATCGATAAAGTCATGTAAACGATTTTTCTGAGAAAATGAGGATGAAATTTCCACTATTTCATAAACTTTTTTAAAGCGTAGCAGAATTGTGCAAAAGTTTTTTTCTTGTGCTAGAATGAAATTCGAATAGGAGGAACTCTAAATGTTAACTTATGATTTAATCGTTATCGGATTTGGTAAAGCTGGTAAAACACTAGCTGGTAAATTGGCTTCAGCTGGCAAAAAAGTTGCCCTCGTTGAACGTAGCAAAGCTATGTACGGTGGAACTTGTATCAACATCGGTTGTATCCCAACTAAAACTTTGCTAGTTGCTGCTGAGAAAGACTTGCCTTTTGAAGAAGTCATTGCTACCAAAAACACGATCACTGGTCGCCTTAACGGTAAAAACTATGCGACTGTTGCTGGTACAGGCGTGGATATCTTTGATGCGGAAGCTCACTTCCTTTCAAATAAAGTCATCGAAATCCAAGCTGGTGATGAAAAGAAAGAACTGACTGCTGAAACTATCGTCATCAACACTGGTGCTGTTTCAAACATCTTGCCAATCCCTGGACTTGCTACAAGCAAAAACGTCTTTGACTCAACAGGTATCCAAAACTTGGACAAATTGCCTGAAAAACTTGGAGTCCTTGGTGGTGGAAATATCGGTCTTGAATTTGCTGGTCTTTACAACAAACTTGGAAGCAAGGTTACAGTCCTAGATGCCTTGGATACTTTCCTTCCTCGTGCAGAACCTTCCATCGCAGCTCTTGCTAAACAATACATGGAAGAAGACGGTATTGAATTGCTTCAAAACATCCGTACTACTGAAATCAAAAACGACGGTGACCAAGTGCTCGTCGTGACTGAAAATGAAACTTACCGTTTCGACGCCCTTCTTTACGCAACTGGACGCAAACCAAATGTAGAACCACTTCAACTTGAAAATACAGATATTGAACTAACTGAACGTGGTGCTATTAAAGTAGACAAACATTGTCAAACAAACGTTCCTGGTGTCTTTGCAGTTGGGGATGTTAACGGTGGCCTTCAATTTACTTACATTTCACTTGATGACTTCCGTGTTGTTTACAGCTACCTTGCTGGAGATGGCAGCTACACACTTGAAGACCGTCTCAATGTACCAAATACTATGTTCATCACACCTGCACTTTCACAAGTTGGTTTGACTGAAAGCCAAGCGGCTGATTTGAAACTTCCATACGCAGTGAAAGAAATCCCTGTTGCAGCTATGCCTCGTGGTCACGTAAACGGAGACCTTCGTGGAGCCTTCAAAGCTGTGGTTAATACTGAAACAAAAGAAATTCTTGGAGCAAGCATCTTCTCAGAAGGTTCTCAAGAAATCATCAACATCATCACTGTTGCTATGGACAATAAGATTCCTTACACTTACTTCACAAAACAAATCTTCACTCACCCAACCTTGGCTGAGAATTTGAATGACTTGTTTGCGATTTAAGTTGAAATCTCATCTTAACTGACAGCCCTCTGTGGGCTGTTTTTACTTCTGCGAAATCTCAAATCTGTCTTTTCCCTCTTTTATGATATAATAGAAACATGAACTTAAAAACTACTTTGGGCCTCCTAGCTGGGCGTTCTTCCCACTTCGTTTTAAGCCGTCTTGGCCGAGGAAGTACGCTCCCAGGAAAAGTCGCCCTTCAATTTGATAAAGATATTTTACAAAACCTAGCTAAGAACTACGAGATTGTCGTGGTCACTGGAACCAACGGGAAAACCTTGACAACTGCCCTCACTGTCGGCATTTTAAAAGAGGTCTATGGTCAAGTTCTGACCAACCCAAGCGGTGCCAACATGATTACAGGAATTGCGACAACCTTCTTAACAGCCAAATCTTCTAAAACTGGGAAAAATATTGCCGTTCTAGAAATCGATGAAGCTAGTCTATCTCGTATCTGTGACTATATCCAGCCAAGCCTTTTTGTCATTACGAATATCTTCCGTGACCAGATGGACCGCTATGGCGAGATTTACACAACTTACAAGATGATTTTGGATGCTATTCGTAAGGTACCTACTGCCACTGTTCTCCTTAATGGAGACAGTCCACTTTTCTACAAGCCAGCTATTCCAAATCCTGTAGAGTATTTTGGTTTTGACTTGGAGAAAGGGCCAGCCCAGCTGGCTCACTATAATACAGAAGGGATTCTCTGTCCTGACTGCCAAGGCATCCTCAAATATGAGCATAATACCTATGCAAACTTGGGTGCCTATATCTGTGAAGGCTGCGGATGTAAACGTCCTGATCTCGACTATCGTTTGACAGAACTAGTTGAGTTGACCAACAATCGCTCTCGCTTTGTCATTGACGGACAAGAATACGGTATTCAAATCGGTGGTCTCTACAATATCTACAACGCCCTAGCTGCGGTTGCCATCGCCCGTTTCCTTGGTGCAGATTCACAACTCATCAAGCAGGGATTTGACAAGAGCCGTGCTGTCTTTGGACGCCAAGAAACCTTCCATATCGGTGACAAGGAATGTACCCTTGTCTTAATTAAAAATCCAGTCGGTGCGACCCAAGCTATCGAAATGATTAAACTAGCACCTTATCCATTTAGCCTATCTGTCCTCCTTAACGCTAACTATGCAGACGGAATTGATACCAGCTGGATCTGGGATGCTGATTTTGAACAAATCACTGACATGGACATCCCTGAAATCAACGCTGGCGGTGTTCGTCATTCTGAAATCGCTCGTCGTCTACGAGTAACAGGCTATCCAGCTGAGAAAATCACTGAAACAAGTAGTCTGGAACAAGTTCTTAAGACCATTGAGAACCAAGACTGCAAGCATGCTTATATTCTGGCTACCTATACTGCTATGCTTGAATTCCGCGAACTGCTGGCTAGTCGTCAGATTGTTAGAAAGGAGATGAACTAATGGTTTATACTTCACTTTCCTCAAAAGCTGGCAATTACCCCTATCAGCTCAACATTGCCCACCTCTACGGTAACCTCATGAATACCTACGGGGACAATGGAAACATCCTCATGCTCAAGTATGTGGCTGAAAAACTGGGAGCCCATGTGACGGTTGATATCGTTTCTCTCCATGATAACTTTGATGAAAATCACTACGACATTGCCTTTTTCGGTGGCGGTCAAGACTTTGAACAAAGTATTATTGCAGACGACCTACCTTCTAAAAAAGAGAGCATTGACAACTACATCCAAAACGACGGTGTGGTTCTCGCTATCTGTGGTGGTTTCCAACTATTGGGTCAATATTATGTTGAAGCTTCAGGGAGACGTATCGAAGGTCTAGGTGTCATGGGCCACTACACGCTCAACCAGACCAATAACCGTTTTATCGGGGACATCAAGATTCACAATGAAGATTTCAATGAAACCTATTATGGATTTGAAAATCACCAGGGCCGTACCTTCCTCTCTGATGACCAAAAACCACTGGGACAGGTTGTCTATGGAAATGGAAATAACGAAGAAAAAGTCGGCGAAGGGGTTCATTATAAGAATGTCTTTGGTTCCTACTTCCACGGGCCTATCCTCTCTCGTAATGCCAATCTAGCTTATCGCCTGGTCACTACTGCCCTCAAGAAGAAATACGGTCAGGACATCCAACTCCCTGCCTATGAGGACATTCTCAGCCAAGAAATCGCTGAAGAATATAGCGACGTCAAAAGCAAGGCTAACTTTTCTTAAACAAAGGAAAATGATATCAAAGAACTCCGTTATCTTGTCGGAGTTCTTTTTGTCTTTTCTTTTACCCTTCTCCCTTGCATTTTCTCTCATTTTTTGCCAAAATAGAGGAGTAGAAAGAAGGTAGCATATGTCTAAATTACAACAAATCGTAACATATCTTGAATCAGAAAAACTAGACGTCGCTGTCGTATCTGACCCCGTCACAATCAATTACCTCACTGGCTTTTACAGTGATCCCCATGAACGCCAAATGTTCCTTTTTGTCCTAGCAGATCAAGAACCCCTCCTCTTTGTCCCAGCCCTTGAAGTTGAACGTGCTACTAGCACTGTTTCCTTCCCAGTTGTGGGCTATGTGGATTCTGAAAATCCATGGCAAAAAATGAAACATGCTCTTCCACAGCTTGATTTCAAACGTGTCGCTGTTGAGTTTGACAATCTCATCTTGACCAAATATCATGGCTTGAAAATAGTCTTTGAAACTGCTGAGTTTGAAAACCTCACTCCTCGTATCCAACGCATGCGCCTCATCAAATCAGCTGATGAAGTGCAAAAAATGATGGTTGCAGGTCTCTATGCGGACAAGGCTGTTAAGGTTGGTTTTGACAATATTTCTCTTGATAAGACTGAGACAGATATCATCGCCCAAATTGACTTTGCTATGAAGCGTGAAGGCTATGAAATGAGTTTTGATACCATGGTCTTGACTGGTGATAATGCTGCAAATCCACACGGTATTCCAGCAGCTAATAAGGTTGAAAATGATGCTCTTCTCCTCTTTGACCTTGGTGTTCTAGTCAACGGCTATGCGTCAGATATGACTCGTACAGTCGCTGTTGGCAAACCAGACCAATTCAAGAAAGATATTTACAACTTGACTCTTGAAGCCCAACAAGCTGCTCTTAACTTTATCAAGCCAGGTGTGACTGCCCATGAAGTGGACCGCGCTGCCCGTGAGGTCATCGAAAAAGCTGGTTACGGTGAGTACTTCAACCACCGTCTTGGTCACGGTATCGGTATGGATGTCCACGAGTTCCCATCTATCATGGAAGGAAACGACATGGTTATCGAAGAAGGCATGTGCTTCTCTGTTGAACCAGGTATCTATATCCCTGGTAAAGTCGGTGTCCGTATCGAAGACTGTGGTGTTGTTACCAAAGATGGCTTTGACCTCTTTACAAGCACCAGCAAAGACTTGCTTTATTTTGATTAAATTTATACAAAAAAAGTTAGCTCGAACAGCTAACTTTTTACTTTATCTTCTTGATACTTTGACTAAGGATAAATCCTACAATCATCCCTACCATATTTTGCATGAAGTTTGGTAGGATTTCTGGTAGAGCTGCTGCCCAACCATTCATCAATGTAGAACCCAAGGCGTAACCCCCTACCATGGCAATCGTTGCTAAGATAAGGCCTAGCCACTGACCTTTTCCTTTAAATCCTGCGAAAAATCCCTGCAAGCCATGGTTGACCAAGCTAAAGAACATCCACTGAGGATAGCCTGATAAGAGGTCAATCAAGAAACCTGCTAATCCTCCGACTACAGCCCCTTCGCGACTACCAAAGTAAAAGGCAGCAAAGAAGACACCCGCATCTAAAAGAGTTAGAATGCCTGTCGGTGTTGGAATTTTTAAGAAATAGCCTAGAACCACAGAAAGGGCGGTTAATAGGGATACAAGGGCGATTTTAGTTGTTTTGGTTTGCTTCATATTGTCTTACTCCATACTGATCTGCTTGTGCAATGGCACGGTAAACGAAAGCCTTAGAGCTTTCTACTGCTGGTAAAAGTTCATCACCTTTGACTAGGTGACTGGCAATGCTAGAGGCAAAGGTACAACCTGCACCAGCATTTTGCCCTTGAATGACAGGATTTTCTAAGAATGTAAAGTTTTGTCCATCATAAAAGACATCCACAGCCTTGTCCTGACTAAGGCGATTGCCTCCCTTGATAATGACTGCTGGCGCTCCTAAGTCATGCAATTTCTGTGCTGCAGTTTTCATATCTTCAAGGGTTTTAATCTCTTGATCTGCTAGTAATTCTGCCTCTGGAAGGTTAGGCGTAATCACACTGACATGAGGGAAAAAGCGAATCAGTTCTTGGCAGAGTTCACTAACTGCTACGTCGTGTGTTTCCTTGCAGACCAAGACAGGATCCAGAACCACAGGCACTCCTGGGCGTTGTTTGATAAAGTCCAATGCTTTCTCAGCTACACTGACAGTTGGTAGAAGACCAATCTTGATTCCCCCAAACTCCACATCACACAAGCTATCTAATTCATGTTGAAAAATGGTATCGTCAGTTGGAAAGACTTCAAACCCTTTTTCTGTCAAGGCTGTCAAACAAGTCACTGCTACAAAGCCATGCAAGCCGTTCAAGGTATAGGTAGCCAAATCCGCGGACAAACCACCACCACTAAAAATATCATTCCCAGAAAGTGCTAAAATACGATTATTCTTCATAACGAATCTCCTTTAAATACAAACCATTTGGTGCTGCAGTGGGACCTGCAAGCTGCCTGTCCTTTTTCTCCAAGATGAGGTCAATCTGCTCTACTGGCATGCGGTTGTTGCCGATTTTGAGCAGTGTCCCCACCATATTGCGAATCTGCTTATACAAGAAACCATTTCCTGAAAAGGTAAAGATCAAAAACTGGCCTGTCTCATCAACCCTAAGACTAGCTTCTGTGATGGTGCGAACCTTATCCTCTACACTAGTCCCAGAGGCTGTAAAACCGGTAAAATCATGGGTTCCTTCTAATTTCTTAACAGCCTCCTGCATCCGATCCACATCAAGCGGATAGGGAAAGTGAGTAGCATAGTGACGGCGCATCGGATTTTTAGGACGGCCCCTATCCACAATAAACTCATAGGTCTTGCTATGCTTGGCATAACGGCAATGAAAATCATCTGCCACAAGCTCAATTGAAATCACATCAATATCTTCAGGAGACTGGGTGTCCAAAGCAAAACGAAGCTTCTCCTCATCCATCTGATAAGGTAGATCAAAATGAAGCACCTGTCCCAGGGCATGAACCCCACTATCTGTCCTACCAGCACCGTGAACAGTAATGGCTCCCCCTTTATTTAACCTGGTCAAGGTTTTTTCAATTTCCTCCTGAACACTACGAGCATGAGGCTGGCGCTGAAAACCAGCAAAGGCGTAACCATCATAGGAAATAGTTGCTTTATATCTTGTCATAACTTCTATTTTATCAAGAAAACAATCTGTAAACAAGGGTCTAAAATAAATATTGTCTGGGTACAAAAATACCGAAAGAAAAACTTAGGAATCAATCCTAAGCTCTCTTTTGAAGTAGGTACATGACAAAGATAGAGGTTACAATCAACCATGAGCCTAAAATGGCAAAGACCAACATGCCATTGTGAGTTAGTAACCCAATTGCACCTAGAACAAATGGGGTCGTAAAGGCTCCGAAACTACAGCCTAATACAGCAAATGAAGTTGCTTGATTGAGAAGTTTAGCTGGAATTCGTTCAGAGACCAGTTGAAAGACCGTCGTCAAGGCTACACTGTAGGCAAAACCAGCCAGAATACTCCCTGCCACTACCACCCACAAGGATGGAGACAGGGCAATCACGATTTGCCCTAAGCCGAAGGTAATACCAGACCAGAGGAGCAGTTTCTCTTTAAAGATAGAAATCAAGAAAGAAAAACTCACACCAGCCACAATCCCAATCAACTGCATGACACTAAGGACAAAACTAGATAACTGGGCATCTCCAAGTCCTCTTTCCACCATCAAACTTGGAATACGAATAGTAATAGCCGTATTGGTACAAACTACAACCGCCGCTTCAATAGCTAGGATAAAAATTAAGCCTTTCATTTCCCGAGTTAAGCGACTTGCTTCCTTCTCTTTTTTCTTGACTTCTTTCTTTTCCTTTCCATAAGGAACAAAGAGCAAATAAAGGATCAGCACCAAAAATCCAGCACTATAGGCTAGGAAAGTAGCTGTCCAACCAAAGGCCAACAACTGGCCGACTGCCAAGGTAATGAGAGAAGCCCCAACAACCTCTGCAGAACCGCGTAGCCCTAGCATCTGAATTCGTGTTTTTCCTTGATAACGTTCACTGATAATGGAAATGGCCTTGGCATTAATCATCCCAACACCCAAACCAAAAAGAATCCGTGTTCCAAAGATAAAAGGATAGGCTTGATACCAGAAGGGAGCCGTCCCGCTCAGTGATAAAATCAGCAATCCCAAACTGATCTGTAAGCGCTCAGGAAATATTTTTTCTAAGAAACCATTTAGTAATAACATAATCATGATTCCAAAGGAAGGTAAGCTCGCCAAGAGCTCAATTTGTTCCTTAGGATAGCCTTGATAATAGTCAAACATAGCTGGCAGGGCACTCGAGATGGAAAAGGATGTAATCAAAACGAGGGAGAGAGCCAAAATACTGGCCCGTTCTAAAAATTGTTTCATGAAATCTCTTTCTATATTTTCTCTTAATCTTCTGTCTCTTTTGATAGTTATCAAACAAGCAAGAAAAGAAGAAGCCTCTTTAGTGTATAGACTCCTTCTTAAACTCGAAAATGAATCCCTTGTGTCTTAGGATGATTTTCTCTTGATTTGCTTAATAAAGTAGAAGATAAATCCTGCCACCATATAGGCAACAAAGATAATCAGACACCACTTGAACACGACATCCCAACCCTTGTTCACATTCAAAAAGAAGTAAGGGAAGGGACTGACCTTAGAATTAGGAACATCAAGTTTCAGTACCAAGCCATTGAAAAGAGCAAAAATCATATACAGCAAGGGCAAAATCGTCCACACAACTGGATCCCAAATCTTGTATTGACCCTGTTTGTCAAAAAAGAGGGTATCCGCTAAAAACCAGAGGGGAACGATATAGTGGCAAAGGAAATTTTCTAGTGTATAGAAATTAGTCGCAATGGGCGCTAAGAGGAAATGGTAAATCACACAGGTAATCATGATACTCATGGTGACCCCACCTTTTAGACGCAAGAGGCTGGGCCTTTGCCAGTTTTCACCTAAACGGCTCATAATCTTTAGAAGATAGAGCGTAAAAATCGCGACTAAGAGGTTGGACAGAACCGTATAATAGAGCAGCATTCCAAATCCACCATGCTTGGCGATTTCAAGATAAACTCCCGTAAAAGCCGCTAGAAACAAGAAGATACGGCTATAAAATACAAGTTTATAGTGCTTTGACATACTTAAATCTTCTTCACAAACTCTGATTTGAGTTTCATGGCACCAAAGCCATCAATCTTACAGTCGATATTGTGGTCGCCTTCTACGATGCGGATATTTTTCACGCGCGTCCCTTGTTTCAAATCTTTTGGCGCACCTTTTACTTTCAAGTCCTTGATGAGGGTTACAGTATCACCGTCAGCCAATTTATTTCCGTTGGCATCGATAGCAACAAGGCCCTCTTCTACATCTGCAACTTCAGCAGGATTCCACTCATAAGCACACTCTGGGCAAACCAGTAGGGTACCGTCTTCGTAGACATACTCTGAGTTACATTTTGGGCAATTTGGTAGGTTGTTCATGGTTTCTCCTTATCATCATTCACTATTCTTTGAAAATCAAAATTTCTCGAACAGCAACTATTATACCTTAAAATCAGCATTTTGACAAATTTAGAAAAAACCGATATCAATCTATCGGCTTCTCTACATTTACATTCTTTTTTCAGCTTCTGCTTTGATTTTTTCAACTACTTCTTGAATGTTCAAACCAGTTGTATCAAGGTAGACAGCATCCTCTGCTTGTTTGAGAGGCGAAGTCTCACGATGACTATCCTTGTAATCACGCGCAGCAATTTCCTCTTTTAGAGTTTCAAGGTCTGTTTCAATTCCCTTGGAAATATTTTCCTTGTAACGGCGCTCTGCTCTCTCATCAACAGAAGCTACTAGGAAAATTTTCAATTCTGCTTGGGGCAATACAACAGTCCCAATATCGCGACCGTCCATGACAATACCGCCTTGTTGGGCAATTTCTTGTTGGAGGGAAACTAGTTTCTCACGCACTTGAGGAATTGCCGCAACAGCAGAAACATGATTGGTCACTTCATTTTCACGAATAGGATGGGTAATATCCACATCTCCTACAAAGACAAGCTGCTCTCCAATTTCTGAGCGTCCAAAACTGATTGGATGCTGGTCCAACAAGGCTAAAAGCTCCTCAATCTCTTCCACTCCTAATTGGTTCTTAAGAGCCATATAAGTCGCTGCACGATACATAGCACCTGTATCTAGGTAGGTGTATCCAAAATCCTTGGCAATAATTTTTGCGACCGTACTCTTACCACTTGAAGCAGGACCGTCAATAGCAATTTGAATGGTTTTCATATCAACTCCTATTTGATTTTAACAACATCACCTGGATTAGCAAACCAAGACCCTGTAGCCATGTGCCCAGGATTTAAGGCTTCTAACTGTGCAATGGAGATTCCAGCACGAGCTGCAATAGCTGCTTCTCCTTCTCCAGCTAAGACTTTTGTCGTCCCTTCTGGATCAGTAGCTTCCTCCGAGTGTTCCGAAGAAGATTCTGAACTCTGTTCAGGCTGGGAACTACTAGAAGATGAAATCTGTACTACATTTGCGTCTGAATCGTGAAAATCTTTCAAGGCTGCCGTGCGATTACTCCCACCTGATGAAAGATAGATCAGAACAATAATCATTACGACTACAATCACAAAGAAAATACTAGCTAAAATAGTCAAGATACGATTCGCTATAACTCCACCACCCTGTGATCGCGAACGACGGCCTGATCTTGTTTCTTCTTGATTTTCATAAATATCTTCTTGCCACGGTTCTTTTGCCATACCTTACTCCTTGTTTTTTTTTACTTTTCTTATTACAATATAAATATGAAAATCACACTTATACCTGAACGTTGCATTGCCTGTGGGCTTTGCCAAACCTATTCTGAATTATTTGATTACCACGATAATGGAATCGTGCGTTTTTACGATGATCCTGATCAACTGGAAAAAGAAATTTCTCCTAGTCAGGACGTCTTAGAGGCTGTTAAAAATTGCCCAACTCGCGCCCTTATTGGAAACCAGGAAGCCTAAATCAATGGCGATAATCCACTCCCTCTAGTTTAGCACATTTCCACGTAAAATTATAGTCTTTTCACTTTATTTTTTTCTGTAAAATCAGGAAGGTCGCTTTTTTCTTTGATAAGATAAAGTGGTCTTTTTTTAGTCTCTAGATAAATCTTACTGATGTACTTGCCAAGAATCCCAATGGTCAAGAGTTGGATTCCTCCAAGAAAGAGAATGACAGCCATCAGAGAGGTCCAACCTGATGTCGGATTGCCCAAAATGAGAGTCCGAACCACAACAAAAAATGTCATTATCAGAGAAATGAAACAAGATAGGAGACCAGCCGCAAAGGCGATAATCAAGGGAAAATCTGAAAAATTAACAATCCCTTCAATGGAGTAGAAAAAGAGTTGCCTAAAACTCCAACTGGTCTTACCAGCCTGCCTTTCGACATTTGGATAGTCCAGATAGTGGGTTTTAAAGCCGACCCAGGCAAAGAGCCCCTTTGAAAAACGATTGGACTCGGTCAAGCTTAAAATAGCATCGACTACAGACCTTCTCATCATACGAAAATCACGAACACCTGAGGGCAGGGCTACTGGACTGATTTTTTGCATAAGGCGGTAAAAGAGATTAGCACAGAAACTACGAAAGAAGGGTTCTCCCTCCCGACTGGTTCTCCGTGTTCCTACACAGTCTAAATCTGCATTCTGGTCTAGTAAGTTTTTCATCTCAAGCAACATACTAGGAGGATCTTGGAGGTCTGCATCCATCACCACCACTAGGTCTCCAGTCGCATGCTGCAAGCCTGCATATAGAGCAGCTTCTTTGCCAAAATTTCGTGAGAAAGAAATATAATGCACTGACGGATTTTGCTTCCGATAGGCCTTTAAGAGTTCCAAGGTCCCATCGCTCGATCCATCATCGACAAAGACATACTCGATTTCTGTTTCCAAATCTGGAAGTAAAGCTTCCAGAGCCTGATAAAAAAGAGGAAGTACTTCCTCTTCGTTTAAACAGGGGACAATGATTGACATCACCATCTTAGTCTTCAAATCCATTTGGATGCTTGCTTTGCCAACGCCATGCGTCTTCACACATTTGGGTGATGCCAAGTTCTGCTTTCCAGCCGAGTTCTGCTTTGGCTTTTGCAGGATCTGAATAGCAGGCTGCAATATCCCCTGGGCGACGGTCTACGATGCGGTAAGGAATTGGACGTCCCACTGCTTTTTCCATATTTTGGATAATTTCAAGAACTGAGTAGCCTTTACCTGTTCCAAGATTATAAACGTTTAGACCTGAACCTTTTTGGATTTTTTTCAGAGCTGCAACGTGACCTTTAGCCAAGTCGACAACGTGGATATAGTCACGAACACCAGTTCCGTCTTCCGTATCGTAATCGTCTCCAAATACTTGCACTTGCTCTAATTTCCCAACGGCTACTTGAGTCACATATGGCAAGAGATTGTTTGGAATACCGTTTGGATTTTCTCCCAAATCACCACTCTCATGGGCTCCGATTGGGTTAAAGTAACGAAGCAAGACCACATTCCATTCTGAGTCTGCCTTATAGATATCGGTCAAAATTTCCTCTAACATGAGCTTAGTGCGGCCATATGGATTAGTCACTGAAAGTGGGAAATCTTCCAAGATGGGCACTGTATGCGGATCTCCGTAAACTGTCGCAGAAGAACTGAAAATGATGTTTTTACAGTTGTTTTCTTCCATGACCTTCAAAAGACTAACAGTTCCAGCGATATTATTGTCATAGTAGGCAAGAGGAATACGGGTAGATTCACCAACAGCCTTCAAGCCAGCAAAGTGAATGACACCTGTTGGTTCTTCTTGTTTGAAAATGTCTCTGAGGGTATCTGTATCACGGATGTCAGCCTCATAAAAAGGAATTTCAACTCCTGTAATTCTCTCAACAACTTCTAAACTTTTACGGTTACTATTAACAAGGTTATCCACCACAACAACCTGATGACCTGCTTGGATTAACTCAATAACAGTGTGGGTTCCAATAAAACCTGCCCCACCCGTTACCAAAATCTTTTCTTGCATCTTCTTTCCTCGATTCTCGGATTTTTTCTTATTTTACCATTTTTGATAGGGAATGTCATTTACCATCCTAGAGGGGAAGCTAAAATTTCAGTAAAATACTTATTCGCTTTTTACTCGTTTGACATAGTTTTCAATTGGGTAGTTTGCTGGGTCCAAGGTCAATTCCTTTCCTTGAACCAGTTGAGCTAGATGGTAGCCAATGATAGGACCAGTTGTGAGGCCTGATGAACCTAGTCCACTGGCTGCATAGACACCTGCCAATTCTGGCACTTGTCCAAAGAAAGGAGAGAAATCACTAGTATAGGCACGGATTCCCACACGCTCAGCTCTTGAAGTCGCTCTAGCTAAAACTGGATAGTGAGGCAAGGCTGCCTCCTCCATTTGTTTGAGCAAGTTTTCATCTACCGTCAAATCAAATCCCATGTCATTTTCATGAGTAGCACCTAAGGACAATTTCCCACCTGCAAAAGGAATCAAATCCCACTCCCCTTCGGGCATAACCACAGGGTAATCTTCCATGTCTTGGGCCAGCTGATAATCTCGGAGTTGTCCTTTTTGAGGACGGACATCCACAGCATAACCCAAGGGTTCTAACAAGTCCCCCAACCAAGCTCCCGTCGCCAAAATAACCTGATCAAACACCTCTTCGCCAATCTGGTAGCCTGATGCTAACGGTGTCAGAGTCACTTTTTCTTTGACCAGCTTGACCTGACTGGCTTCTAGCAAACGAGTCACTAATAGTTGACCATCTACTCTCGCTCCACCAGAAGCATAGAGCAAGCGATCAAATCCCTGCAAGCCAGAGAATAATTCATTAGCTGATGCTGGGTCTAGAATGGCTAATTTCCCTATCAAGGGAGATTCTTCTCTACGCTGGAGGGCTAGTTGATAGAGTTCTTCCAACTTAGTTTCATCCTTTTTCAGGAGAAAGACTCCCGAACGCTGGTAAAAGTCGATTTCTTGTCCTGACTTCTCTAAATCAGCTAATAAATCCACATAAAAGTCAGCCCCCAAGCGCGCCATTTTGTACCAGGCCTTATTGCGGCGTTTGGAAAACCAAGGGCTGATAATTCCTGCTGCGGCCTTGGTAGCCTGACCTTGTCCATGGTCAAAGACGGTTACTTCTAGGTCACTTTCTTTCGAGAGGTAGTAGGCAGCTGTTGCTCCTACAATCCCTGCTCCGATAATGGCAACTTTTTTCATTGTTTTCACTTTCTAACTAGATATGGTGGAAAGGATTGGTCGATGCTTGACTAGGTACAATATCAATTGTCCAGCCTTTTTCCTCTTTCCATTGATTAAGAAGCTCTGCAATTTTTTCCACAAAAAGCACTTCAATATAGTGACCTGGGTCCAATGCTAGCAAGCCATCAGACAACATATCCTGGGCAGTGTGGTAGTAGATGTCACCAGTGATATAGACATCCGCTCCTTTAGCTAAAGCATCCTTATAGAAAGACTGCCCGCTACCACCACAGATGGCCACTCTTGAAATAGGCTTCTGCAAGTCATTCTCTTGATAATGCACCAATCGAAGACTATCTAGGCCGAATACTTGCTTGACATTCTGGGCCAATTCTCCAAATGTCTGAGGCTGAACATTTCCAATACGTCCAATTCCACGTTCAGGACCTGTCTCCTGTAGATAAGTCGTCTCCTCGATGCCTAGCATCTGACAGAACCAGTCATTGAGGCCATTTTCAACGATGTCAATATTGGTATGGCTGACATAAACTGCGATATCATGCTTTATCAGATCAATGTAAATCTGATTTTGTGGACGGCTAGCTACCAAATCCTTGATGGGACGGAAAATCGGCGCGTGCTTGACAATGATCAAATCCACACCCTTTTCAATAGCCTCAGCTACCGTCTCTTCACGTATATCAAGGGCAACCATAACCCTTTGGATCTCCTTGTCTAGAGTACCGATTTGGAGGCCACGACTATCACCTTCCATGGAAAACTCCTGAGGGCAAAAGGCTTCATATGCGTTAATTACTTCACTTGCTAACATGGAGCACCTCCTTGATGGCTTGAATTTTATCTACTAGAACTTGACGTTCCTCCAGATTTTTTTCTGGGATTTGTCCGAGGGCGAACTCTAGCTTAACAGCTTCTTTTTGCCATTTTTGGACAAATACTGGACTAACCTCTTTGGACAAGAAAGGTCCAAAACGAACATCACTGGCAGATAGCTTCATTTGTCCTGCTTCCACTACCAAAATCTCATAAAACTTGCCAGCTTCTTCTAGAATGCTTTCTGCCACAATCTGAAAACCATTGTCTTGCAACCAAATGCGCAAGTCGTCTTCACGATTATTGGGCTGGAGGATCAATCGTTCTACATGAGCTAACTTGTCTAAGCCTTCTTCTAAAATTCTAGCAATCAAACGACCACCCATACCAGCAATGGTAATGACCGACACTTGGTCTGCCTCCTCAAAGGCTGCCAAGCCATTGGCTAAACGAACCTGGATTTTCTCCTTTAGGCCGTGAGCCTCAACATTTTTAACCGCGGACTGGTAGGGGCCTTCCACCACCTCACCTGCAATGGCACTTTTGATTTGGCCTCTTTCGACCAACTCGATAGGCAGATAAGCATGGTCACTTCCCACATCTAGCAAAATGGCTCCCTGTGGCACAAAGGAAGCCACCAATTCTAATCTCTTTGAAATCATCTTCTCTCTCTTTCCAAAACTCTATTACCTCTTATTATACCACATTTCAGCTACCAATCTTGCACCTAAAAAAACCGCAATCCACAGATTGCAGTCTTTCTTTATTTTCTAGCTTGATAGCGACTAGTCAGGATGAAAATCACGGTAAAAACCAACATCATGACACCATAAACAGGTAATGTTTGTCCTGTTAAGGTTGAAATTTCAAGCAGTTTTTGAATTCTTGGGAAGAGAGCTGTGGCTAGGAAGCCTCCTACTGACCAAACAATCAAGAGGACACGCCATAGGGTAAATGGCATGCAGGCTCTAAATACGGATAAGAAACCAATTGACCCCAATAGATAATAGAGTAGAGTTGAGATTTCTAACTCAGACCAACCTTGACTACTTCCAAATATTTTCACAAACAGGACGCTGAAGACGACCATGAGAGCGCTTGGTAGAGCACGAAGCATGGATCTTCTGAGGAAGTTTGGCTCGACAGGTTTGATATTTCGCTCAAAAGTCAGAACGAATGGTGGGAAACCTTCCACGAACTGGTCAATCATGGTAATCTGGATTGGAATGAAGGGGAAAATCAAGATCCACTCAGACCGACCTAGTAAAGCACTGGCAATACAGATGATTGCGAGCAAGAATGAATAGATGGTCTTTATCAAGAAAATCGGTGCAATGTGGGCAATGTTATTGACCACACGACGACCTTCAAAGAGAATCTCAGGAACATCATTAAAGTCAGAGTTCAAGAGAACCAGATTAGCAATCTGACGAGTCGCAGGATCTCCCTCAGCCATCACAATAGAACAATCCGCCTCACGAAGGGCCAGAATATCATTGACTCCGTCTCCCGTCATAGCTGTTGTATGACCCGCTTTTTTCAGCGTTTGAATGATGAGTTTCTTTTGATGAGGGGAAACACGTCCGAAAATAGCTGTCTCTTCAGCCATAGCAATCAATTCCTCATCCTCGATTTTCGAGCAATCTACATAGCTGTGGTAGTCCGCAAAACCAGCCTTCTGGGCAATGCTGGATACCGTAACTGGATTGTCACCAGAGATAATCTTGAGGCCCACTTCCTGAGAACGGAGATAGTCCAGCGTCTCTGCCGCTCCCTCTCGAATAGGGTCCAAGATTTCCAGCAAGGCTAGAGCCTGAATATCAGATGGTTTCTGTGGTTTGTGATGGTCTAATTTCTCCTGACTGAGAGCTAAGACCAAGACACGTGAACCTCTCTCCAACGCCTCTCTGGCTTCTGGGACCTCAGAATCCAGCAACATCTCAGGCGCCCCTAAGAAAACTGTTCCCAAACCTTCTAACTCCATGGCTCCCCACTTGCGGTCGCTTGAGAAGGGAAGATTCAAAATCATAGGATAGGCTACCTGACCCTGGAAACGCTGGCGAATGGCTTGAGCTGTTGGATTTTTATCCTCACTGTGAGCAATGTAGCTGGCCAAAATGCTGGCAATAGTCTCTTCACCATAAGTTGCCGTCAGCGGAAGGACAGCCTCCACCTGCATCTTTCCTTGGGTGATGGTGCCCGTCTTGTCCAGACAGAGCATATCCACGCGTGCCAAGGTCTCAACAGAATACATCTCCTGCACCAAGACCTTTTTCAAGCCCAGCTTAATCACCGCAGTCAAGAGCGACGTAATGGTCAAAAGGGCGATTCCCTTGGGCAACATCCCCAAAAGAGCTGTCGATGAATTTACAACGGATGACTTGAGAGGAAGACCTTTTAAAATCAAGGCTTCCAGCAAGAGAGCCAGACCAAAAGGAATGATAATCTTTCCAGTAAAACCTGCTAACTTGTCCAGCGATTTCATGATACGAGAGTTGATTGGTTTAACGGTTTTGGCTTCCAGCATGAGTTTGGCAGCATAGTTGTCTGCACCGACATGGTGAACTTGAGCTAAAACTGACCCACTAGCTAGGAAACTTCCTGACAAAAGCAAGGTATCCACTTCCTTTTGCACCAAATCACTTTCCCCCGTCAACATGGCTTCATTGACTTCCGCAAAGCCTTCCAAAACCAAGGCATCACTAGGAATCTGCTCTCCTGCAGACAGACGAATGACATCTCCTAACACCAATTCTTCAGGATTCAGAGCCACTTCTTGACCATCACGAATGGTTTTGACCTTTTCCTTGGTCATGAGATTGAGCTTGTCCACCATGTGTTTAGCCCGCAGCTCGGTCACAATCCCAGAAAAAGCGTTAAAGCAGATAACAGCAAAGAAGACCAGATTGCTCCAAGCCTGCACAAAGGCAAGGGCCAAAGCAATGGCAAAGTTCAAAGCGTTAAAAAGGGTAAAGATATTTCGTTTGATGATTTGCCAAGTACTGGTACTGGCTGATGCGGTAAAATCATTTACCAAGCCCTTAGCCTGTCTTTCCTTGACTTCTCTTTGGGTTAATCCCATAATCTTATTTTTATCCATAAGTTCTATCATATCATTTTTTCTAAAAGAATTCTAATCTCATCCCAAATCTGCACCTAGTCAAGGGAAAAGTTTGCCAGCCCTCCTTTGATAAGGTATAATAATAACAAGAAAATAATCGAAGGAGATCGCATGTTTTATACTTATTTACGTGGATTGGTTGTATTGCTCCTATGGTCCATCAATGGCAATGCCCACTATCATAATACTGATAAAATTCCTAATCAAGATGAAAATTATATTCTGGTTGCGCCTCACCGTACCTGGTGGGATCCTGTTTACATGGCCTTTGTGACCAAGCCAAAACAGTTTATCTTTATGGCCAAAAAAGAGCTCTTTACCAACCGTATCTTTGGCTGGTGGATTCGTATGTGTGGGGCTTTTCCTATTGACCGTGAAAATCCTAGCGCCTCAGCCATCAAATACCCTATCAATGTTCTCAAAAAAAGCGACCGCTCTCTCATCATGTTTCCAAGTGGGAGCCGTCACTCAAACGATGTCAAGGGGGGCGTAGCTCTGATTGCCAAAATGGCCAAGGTTCGTATTATGCCGGTTACCTACACAGGTCCCATGACCTTGAAAGGCTTGGTTAGCCGTGAGCGTGTTGATATGAACTTTGGAAATCCAATTGATATCTCAGATATCAAGAAAATGAATGATGAAGGCATTGAAACAGTCGCCAATCGCATTCAAGCAGAATTCCAACGTCTGGATGAAGAAACGAAACAATGGCACAATGATAAAAAACCAAACCCACTCTGGTGGTTTATCCGCATCCCTGCCCTCATCCTTGCCATTATCCTAGCTATCCTAACCATCATCTTTAGCTTTATCGCAAGCTTCGTATGGAATCCAGATAAAAAGAGAGAAAAACTTGGTTAAATAAATACAACAATCCCTTGGCAAAAGCCAAGGGATAAATCTGTTATTCGATTTTCCATTTTTGGGCCAACCAGCTGGAAAAGGCTAGAAATCGCTCATCCACTTGTTCATGGTGCCCATAAGGGTCAAAGACAAACTGACCGTTCGGATACCATTTCTGAAGACTGGTATGGATCTGCTCAGCACAGACTGGTGCTTGAGCCAAGCGATTAGTATGGTGTGCTCCTTCTGTTTGACCATTCTGTAAATACAGCAAACAGTCTAGATTTTTCACTGCCTCTGCCTTGCAGTAAGCCACAAAATCAGGATACCAAAAGGAACCACAGATCGAAAAGACACAGGAAACCTTGTCAAAGCTGAAAAGACTGTAGATTGCCGCCAAACCACCTAGTGAATAACCTCCATAAGCAAGACGAGTTTCGTCCAGGCGATAAAGCGACTGCAGCTTGTCTAAAAGACCTCCAAATAAATGATCATGATAGACCTTGGCCTGACCTCCAAAATCTGGAGCTCCATCTCTCAGAGTAGCTGCCTTCCAAGGAGTGTAGTCATCTAGGCGATTTTTAGAGGTCAAGCCCACTAAAATCACAGATTCGGAAAGGGACGATAGGAAGTCCAAGTTTCCATCATTCAATAAAATAGCCGGATAGGTTTGATTGGGGTCGTAGTTAGAAGGAAGGCTGATTTTGACTTGAATTTCTTCCCAATTAAACTCATTATTTATTGATAAAGTCATTGATTTTCTCAAGGGAATCAATCACTGCTGGACCATAGTCCATCAATTCATCGTAAGAGATAGTCATGATTTTTTGATTCTTAATAGCAGGAACACCTTCCAAAACAGCATTTGCCTTTATCAACTCTACTGCTTTTTCATCCAATTTTTTATTGCGGTCGCTGGTTACATAGATAATCAATTCAGGATCCATTGACACGAGGTTTTCCAAGGTCAAGCCTGATGTCCCCGTAGCAACGTTGGTATAACCAAGTTGGTTCAGCAAACTTTCTTGCAAAGCAGACTTGTAGGCACCGAAGGTTTGATCATTATAAGCAACCATAATCAAAGCCTTTTTCTTTTCACCTTGGCTTGCTGGGTTTGCTTTCTTAACAGCGTCAATTTTAGTTTGTAATTGGGCTGCGTATTCATTAGCCTTGTCCTGAACATTAAAAATCATTCCCAGATTTTTGACATCTTCTACAATATTTCCCAAATCTTGCTGAATTGTTGAGAGAGAAGCTTTTTGCGTATAGACTGGGATTTTATTTTCATTCCAAGCGTTAACTGTCCCCAAAGATTTTTCAGAAAACATCATGTTTCGACCCATCACAGCGTCTGGCTCATAAGAAAGTACTGTCTCTTGTGAGACTGTTTTTTTATCCCCAATTTGAGGAATAGTCGCAATCGCGTCCTTGTATTTGTCCGTCACAGCATTGTCAGGGTTAAGCATGCCAACAATTTTATCCTTCAACCCCAACTCCAATAAGATTTCAGTGGTTGAAAGATTGTTGGTGATAACTTTTTCAGGTGCCTTGTCAAAGACTTGTTCGACTTCATTTCCCTTAGCATCATAAGTTTTGATAGTTAGCGGATAAGTCGTCTCTGCGTTAGCCTTTTGACTTGTCTCTGTGCTAGATTGTGTGGTAGCTTTTTCTGTAGTAGTGTTACCACAAGCTGCCAAAGTTAAGGTAGCTACTGTTACGAGTAAAATACTGAGTGTTTTTTTCATCTTGTTTTCCTTTTCATTCTTATAAATAGTGAATCATGGCTTGATGATCCTCGGTCCAAGTCACCTGACTTTGAACTCCGTATACAGTTTGCAATGACTCAGGGGTGATGGTCTCCTTTGGAGTCCCTTGGTAAAGGATTTCCCCCTCTTTCATCAGATAGAGATAATCCGAATAGCGACAAGCAAGTTGAATATCATGTAGGACAGCTAGAACATTGACCTTGAGACTCTTCACAATGGCCAGCAAGTCTAGCTGATACTTGATATCCAAGTGATTGGTTGGCTCGTCCAGGAGCAAGAGAGTTGGTTCTTGCGCCAAGGCGCGAGCTAACAAAACTCGCTGTTTCTCTCCCCCTGACAGAGACGAATAGAGACGAGTTTTCTTCTCGAGCATATCCACCTTGACAAGAGCATCTTGAACGAGAACATAATCTCTTTCCTTTTCCTTCTGTAAAAAAGAGAGGTGGGGAGTTCTTCCCAGCAAGACGATTTCCTCAACTGTACAATCAAACTGCAATTGATTAAACTGAGTGACAACTGCCATTTGCTTGGCTGTTTCTTTGAGTGACCAATGTTCCAGTGGCTTTCCATCTAGGCTTATCAAGCCTTTGTCCGCCTTTTCCTGACGATAGAGGAGTTTAAGTAGGCTGGTTTTTCCACTTCCATTTGGCCCTAATATCGTGTGAAATTGATGCCCTTCAACCTTAAGAGAGACTCCTTTGAGGATTTTTTTCTCTCCTAGTCCAAAATGGATATCCTGACAAATCAAGTCCATATCAGACCCTCACCTCCCTTCGCCTACCTCCAACAATGTAGATAAAGAAGGGAGCACCTACTAAGGCTGTGAAAATACCAATTGGAAGCTCTGCGTTTGGAATGATGATACGGGAGAGTACGTCTGCCCAGATGACAAAGAGGGCACCTAGCAAGGTTGCAACAGGAAAAAGCCTCTTGTAATTCGTTCCTACTAACCCTCGAGCTAAATGTGGAGTAATCAGACCGACAAATCCAATAATCCCACAGGTTGCCACTAATACTGCTGTTAGCACAGCCACCATGGTCACATAAAGATACCAATAAAAGCGTAAGGGAATCCCCAAAGTTAAAGCAGCCTCATCTCCCATCATCATCGCATTGAAAACACGATACTGAGTAGAGAAAAATAGAAAGGCTATTCCTACTACTATAGTTGGCAGGAGCAAGTCTGCCCAGGAAGTCCCAGCGAGCGACCCCATGGTCCAAAACTTAATGGTCATCACACTGTCCGCATTAGCGCCAACTGAGATAATAAAGTTTGAAAAAGCCAGAAAGAGAGCGTTGACCACCGTTCCTGATAAGATCAGACTGGAAGTCGTCATCCTTCCCTGCATAGAGGCAATGATGAGGACAGCAATTGTTGCTAAAATAGCTCCAAGAAAAGCTCCAAGGCTAATCATCACTTTTAAACCAAGAATGATGCTCAAGGTTGCTCCTAGAGTTGCACCCGCAGATATTCCTAAGACATAAGGCTCAGCGATGGGATTGTTCACTGTAGACTGCATCACACTACCACACATAGAAAGTCCTGCTCCTACTATCAGACCTAACAATACTCGAGGGAATCTCATGTTCCATACAATGGCAAGAGTAGACTTGGAAACCTCTCCTATCTCAAGAGGAAATCCCAACCTGCTCAAAATAATCCGATAGGTATCTCCTAGTTCAATCGCAACAGATCCCATTGAAACTGCTAGAAAGAGAGAAATCACTAAAATACCTAGCAAAATAACTAAAAGTAACACAAATTGCTGGTCTTGTCGGCTTCCAGAAAATTTGGAAAGCATGCAAACCTCCTTTGATAGAATCTTAAAAATTTAGAAAATTCTCATGAAAAAGTATACCATATTTTCAACAATGGAACAAGATGAGAACAAATGAATATAGTTGATTTTATTGTTCTAGGAACCGTAACCGAAGATTATACTTGAGTATATCGAGGTAAGGTGCCAACGCAAAAAGCCCTCTGAAGTCAGAGAGCTGATTTGAGCTCGGGCTAAAATCCTAGTGAAACAAAAAAATCTACACGGTCAGAAAAGTCTCTATCGTGCCATTTTCATACATGATGTATAGTCCAAGTAGAATGAATACTAAGGGCACAATGATTCGCTCGTATTTTTCAATTGTCTCGAATATTAAGGGAATAGAGGATAACACCCGACTAATCTCGCATAAGATAATTATGCCGATTACAAACACAAGCAAGGCCACGAGGGTCTGTGACCAATCTAACGAAGCAAAATAAGGTATATAGATACCTAAATTATCTCCGCCAGACGCAATTGTCAGCAATGTAACTGTCCAAAACAGTTGATTTGCCTTGCTTTGTTCTAATCTTTCAATAATTTCTTCCTCTTCTTCCTCTTCTTCCTCACCTTCTCCAATAATTGCAAAGCGAATCCCTAAATAGATAGGGATTAAACCAAGCAATCCAACCATCCATTCTTCAGGCACGAAATTAACGACATAAGCAGCAACTAAACTCGCCCCTACAAGTAAGCCTGTGCCTAGATATTGCCCCGCATAAATATGCCATTTTTGTTTATTCTGTGATAGCTGTGCAAATAAAATAAATAAAATAATTAAATAATCGATACTGGTGGAAATATAAACACCAATAGCAGATATGATTGTCTGTCCCATAAAAAACCTCCTGTATTGGTCAGTAATAAATCAGCAGATTTTAGGAGAGCACAGACACATTAATTTAGCTATCGCTAGTGGGTAATGTCGAACATAGGAAAGCATTTTACTCCTCCTCAAAACGTAGTTACAAAGTAATTTCTAACTGGAATTCGGTGACTACTTCCATGTAAAGTATAAACATACTATACTTTACTTCGTAAAGTGTGGGCTCTCCGAGGGGGCTTGCAGACAGCTACTCGGCTTTTCAAGCCGAGTAGCTACGCACCTTTATGGTGTAATTAGCTGATACCATTTGAGGTTTTTGTAGTCTCCAAAATTGTGACCGATAAAACCTCAATAAAAAAGCCCTCTGAAAATCAGAGAGCTGATTTGAGCCCGGGCTAAAATCCTAATGAAAAAGATGAAACTCCTTGTGTTCATCGAACACGGTGTCGTTTCCCTATTTTCATACGGATTTCTTACGCCCTTAGCATCATGATTCTTGCTGGATAAAACGTTTATAGACTAGACGGCGAGGAGAAGATTGTACAAAATTTTTAGTGAAACAAAAAAATCTCCCCGAAGGGAGATCATTCTGGTTTATTTTACCTTACAGTGCTAGGAACCGTAACCGAAGATAATACTTGAGCATACCAAGGTAATGTGACAACGTAAAAAGCCCTCTGAAAATCAAAGAGCTCCAGTCTTGCTGGATAAACCGTTTATAGACTAGGCGACGAGGCGAAGATTGTACTAATGGTACATCGAGCCGAAGCCAACGAAGTATAGAAACGGTTTAGACGCAAGATTAGCGACGAAGTCCTAGAGAGTTGATTAACTCACGGTAACGGTTAACGTCGTTTTTACGCAAGTATGCAAGCAAGTTACGACGGCGACCGATTTTTTTCATCAATCCACGGTAAGTAGCGTGGTCTTTTTTGTGTTGTTTGATGTGTTCGTTAAGGTGGTTGATTTCCCAAGTAAGGACAGCAACTTGAACCTCTACTGAACCTGTATCACCTTCGTGACGTGCATATTGTGCAATGATTTCATTTTTTTTCTCTTTTGAGATTGCCATGATGTTTCTCCTTTTTATTTGGCTTCATCCGAGTGACAGGTTGGCATGCCTGTAACCAAGAAGAAGTTATTTGTCTTTACGACAATCCCTATTCTACCAATAACTAACTTCTTTGTCAACAGATTTACTTTCTTGTTTTAAACATGCTATAATGATTATAACAAGAAATCTAAGTTGTCTGTTTTTAAACGAGGTGATTATCATGCCTAGATTCTATTCCCATCTCCCCTACTATCTGGTCATATTTTTCTTTTATTGGCCACTTTATCAGTTGTTATCACTAATTATTTCTGACCCCCTTTTGCTCAAGAGTCTCTACGTAAATAATATTCTCTTCTTTACACCTCTGGTAATCTTGATTGTATCGCTAATCTATAGCTACCGTTTCCGTTTCTCACTTTGGTGGTTAATTGGTAACGGACTGCTCTTTTGCTTTACTATCATAACTTTTGGTGAGTTTATACTAATTTACTTGCTAATCTATGAAACAGTTGCTCTGGTGGGCATGGCTTCCGGTATTGGCATCAAGCATATTCTACAAAAATGAAAAACAAAAACTTTCACAAAATCCTTGAAAAATCTCACAATCATGCTATAATAATCCATAGAGACAAGTCACTTAGTCCCTTTCTACTAGAGAGTGCGTGGTTGCTGAGAACGCATAGAAAGACTATACTGATACTACTCTACTGACTTTTATGAAAACATAAAACGGTGGCCACGTTAGAGCCAATCAGAGGTGTCCCTCTTTTTTGAGGAACATAAATGAAGGTGGAACCACGTTGCGACGTCCTTTCGAGGATGTCGCTTTTTGTTTTTCTATCTTTCACAATCCTCTGTCCCTGTTTTCAGAATAGGGTTAACACATTCGTCAATAATATAAGTAAGGAGAACATCATGATTAACATTACTTTCCCAGATGGCGCTGTTCGTGAATTCGAATCTGGCGTTACAACTTTTGAAATTGCCCAATCTATCAGCAATTCCCTAGCTAAAAAAGCCTTGGCTGGTAAATTCAACGGCAAACTCATCGACACTACTCGTGCTATCACTGAAGATGGAAGCATCGAAATCGTGACACCTGATCACGAAGATGCCCTTCCAATCTTGCGTCACTCAGCTGCTCACTTGTTCGCCCAAGCAGCTCGTCGTCTTTTCCCAGACATTCACTTGGGAGTTGGTCCAGCCATCGAAGACGGCTTCTACTACGATACAGACAACACAGCTGGTCAAATCTCTAACGAAGACCTTCCTCGTATCGAAGAAGAAATGCAAAAAATCGTCAAAGAAAACTTCCCATCAATCCGTGAAGAAGTTACTAAAGACGAGGCACGTGAAATCTTCAAGAACGACCCTTACAAATTAGAATTGATTGAAGAACACTCAGAAGACGAAGGTGGTTTGACTATCTATCGTCAGGGTGAATATGTAGACCTTTGCCGTGGCCCTCACGTCCCATCAACAGGCCGCATCCAAATCTTCCACCTTCTCCATGTAGCAGGTGCTTACTGGCGTGGAAATAGCGACAACGCTATGATGCAACGTATCTATGGTACAGCTTGGTTCGACAAGAAAGACTTGAAAAACTACCTTCAAATGCGTGAAGAAGCTAAGGAACGTGACCACCGTAAACTTGGTAAAGAGCTTGATCTCTTCATGATTTCTCAAGAGGTTGGTCAAGGACTTCCATTCTGGTTGCCAAATGGTGCGACTATTCGTCGTGAATTGGAACGCTACATCGTAGACAAGGAGTTGGCTTCTGGCTACCAACACGTTTACACTCCACCACTTGCTTCTGTTGAACTTTACAAGACTTCTGGTCACTGGGATCATTACCAAGAAGACATGTTCCCAACTATGGACATGGGTGACGGGGAAGAATTTGTCCTTCGTCCGATGAACTGTCCGCACCACATCCAAGTCTTCAAACACCATGTTCACTCATACCGTGAGTTGCCAATCCGTATCGCTGAAATCGGTATGATGCACCGTTATGAAAAATCTGGTGCCCTTACTGGTCTTCAACGTGTACGTGAAATGTCACTCAACGACGGTCACCTCTTTGTGACTCCAGAACAAATCCAAGAAGAATTCCAACGTGCCCTTCAGTTGATTATCGATGTTTATGAAGATTTCAACTTGACTGAATACCGCTTCCGCCTCTCTCTTCGTGACCCTCAAGATACTCATAAGTACTTTGACAACGATGAGATGTGGGAAAATGCCCAAACTATGCTTCGTGCAGCCCTTGATGAAATGGGCGTGGACTACTTTGAAGCCGAAGGTGAAGCAGCCTTCTACGGACCAAAATTGGATATTCAAGTTAAGACCGCTCTTGGAAAAGAAGAAACTCTTTCTACTATCCAACTTGACTTCTTGCTTCCAGAACGCTTCGACCTTAAATATATCGGAGCTGATGGTGAAGAGCACCGTCCAGTTATGATCCACCGTGGAGTTATCTCAACTATGGAACGCTTCACCGCTATCTTGATTGAGAACTACAAGGGTGCCTTCCCAACATGGCTTGCACCACACCAAGTAACTCTCATCCCAGTATCTAACGAAAAACACGTTGACTACGCATGGGAAGTAGCTAAAAAACTCCGTGACCGCGGTGTCCGTGCAGATGTAGATGAGCGCAATGAAAAAATGCAGTTCAAGATCCGTGCTTCACAAACAAGCAAGATTCCTTACCAATTAATCGTTGGGGACAAGGAAATGGAAGACGGAACAGTCAACGTTCGTCGCTACGGCCAAAAAGAAACACAAACTGTCTCAGTAGATGATTTTGTTCAAGCTATCCTAGCTGATATCGCCAACAAATCACGCGTTGAGAAATAAAACAATCACAGTCTGAGAAACATTTTTCAGAGCCAGAAAAAGCAACAACTATTTCAGCTGTTGCTTTTTTATATTTTATTTGACCTGAGCTAGTAGTGATTGGTCAAACCACCACAAATGATATCCTCCCAAGATTTGCTTTCATGAGTTAGATAAGGTCAATATCCTCAATCCTTGTCTGCTTCATTTTCTTTTACGAGATCTTTTTGTGAATCTTTTTCAGAGAGTTTTTGATCGATATACTTGTTAATGGTTTCATAAAATTCCTTGGTCGTCTCACCGTCTAATTTTGTCGAATTATGGACTTGATTGACTTTCAATTGAACAGATTGAATACCGTAAGAGGCTTGTTTTTGGTGGAGCGTTTCTAATTCTTCTTCCGAAATCGGATCTCCAACAACCGTCAAGACCAATTCATTGTTCCTTGACTTGTAGACTTGATTGATGACCGTATGATTGGCGAACTCTTTTCCTACAAACTGTTTGATTCCTTCTTTTCGCGCTTGATCTATCGTCAGAGTGACTGCTGAATAACTAGCTGGAAGAATCAATAATACAATCAAGGATATCAACCCAATTCTCATTTTAATATTTAGCTCTTTAAATGAACTTAAGGGAGATTTTCTCATCAAAATTCTTGTTCCAACAATGTTGATTAGCATGATAAAAACACAGTTGATCAAGAAAAGATAGAGAGCTCCAAATAAAAATCGTACATTTCCATTAGCTAAACCGTAACCTGCAGTACAGATAGGTGGCATCAGAGCTGTTGCAATGGCTACTCCTGGCACGATATTGTTTGCTTCTTTTTTCCTTGAACCAATGACGCCTGCTATCCCACCAGCAATAGCAATAAGAACATCCCAAATGGTTGGAGAGGTTCGTGCAATCAATTCGCTACTTTCATAAGATAAGGGAGAAATCCAGAAATACAGAGCCGAGACAAGCAAGCTGACCAATACTTGGGTAAATAAAACCTCTAGAGATTGCTTGATTAAACGCGTATCAAAAATAGCTAAACCAAACCCCAGTCCAACAATCGGTGTCATAAGAGGGGAAATCAGCATAGCTCCAATAATGACAGCTGTTGAATTCATATTTAGTCCGATAGAGGCAATAAAAATCGCACACATCAAAATCACTGTATCTCTTAATCGAACATGAAGATCATCATATAATTTCTCACGGTATTCACGTGTTGAATAGTTTCCGGTCATTGGTTACTCCTTCTATTTCATATAATCTTGTTTCTGCATGGATGATGGTAGAGAGACTTCTATCCAATCTTATATATTTTTCTTCTCACCTGTAATTCTGTTGAACATTATCTTTTAAATATCCGTCAGTCCATCCTTAACATTATATCAAAAATTTTACAGTCTTTCTCCGAAGAAATCTATCAATTGAATAGATAGATGAAGCAAGAAATTTTTGTTTCCTTATCCGAAGAAGGAAAAACGGTATCTCCTCTGAACTCCTGATAATATGCGTTTTATTCTCTATAATTTAGCTATTTCAAAATTACAAGTTCTCCATTCTTAATTTCCCAAACTTGGTCAAACTTACTTAATAATTCGTTTTGGCGATGTAAAGTAACAATGACGGCACTTGGTAGTTCCAGAACTCTTTCCAATTCCATTTTAAACTGATTAGTATCCAAGGCAGAGAAAGGTTCGTCTAGGATAAGCAATGGATTTTTACGATTTTTCTCACGATTTAAATACATTCGTTGTTGCTGACCACCTGACAGGGATTGTGGTGGAATTTTTTCAAAATCTTCTTCTCTGAATTTTTCATTGAAACTATTGAATAGCGTTACATTATTTTCATAACTCGAAATAAATGTATGTTCTTGTTGCAGAATCATACCGAATCTTCCCCAAAGATGGTCCAAAACAAGCCCATCTAGCACAATTTGTCCTTCAAAATCTTCATCTGTTCCATTTAAAATGTTGAGAAGACTACTTTTTCCAGACCCATTCTCACCAATAAGCGCAATTTTATCTCCTTTTTGAATCGTAGCGGAAGTAATTATCAATTTTGATTCTCCCAGTTGTTTGGAAATGTTTTTCAAAGTAATCGTATCAAAAGAATGTTGAGGTGCTTGAACTGAAACGGATCTCCCAACAATGTTTTGAAAACTCTTGATTACAGGCTTTACGGACTCTAACATTTGTAAATCATAAAGGATTTCCTGTATTGGTTCAGAAAAAGCATTAATATATCCGAAACTCGCCACCACCTCAGGAATACCGAGTTGCTGGTGAGATAGAGAGTAGGCTAAGTAAATAAACAGAACAAGACTAATGAATTCAAAAGAAACACCTGTCAATAAGATGCCTGTAATTTTTGTCAAACCATACTTAAAATACTTATCCTGCAAATTCTTTAGAGAACTCTTTTGTTGATTCAAAAAATGCGACATAGTTAGTTTATTTACCAAATGATGTCCCATGAGCAAATCCTCCAAAGTTCGATAGTAATCTCCTTGTTTTTTCAAGTAAACCTGTCTACGATTAGCGGTCAACTTCCCAACGATTTTAGGAATTTGAATACTAATTCCAGTGGAAAAGATTAAAATCAGTGATACAATAGGATTAATTGTTCTGCTAATAATGAAAGCGTAAATGATGATACGTAAAATTTGTTTGATAAAACTCATCAATGGAGGAAGGTAATCCTTTTCCAACGAATCTAGGTCATTAGATTGATAGGAAATATACTCTGCTACTGTTTTCTGCTTGAAATCGTGGTGACTGAGTCCCAGAAGTGAACGAAACCACTCATTTTTCAAAGTAGTCGAAAAGATAATCCCCTGCTTCCAATCAAGTATCATTTGGATATAGTTACAACTCAAATAGCCTGCCACTGACATAGAGTAACCATATAGAGCTACTTGATAATCCCCTTTGATTAATGCCTGCGTGAAATACGGTAACAAAGCTGTGCAGATATTCGATACTACACCAAAAAGAAAATTAAAGAAGAGATACCATCTAATAGTTTTAAGATATGGTAGCATATACAATACTCCTTGCTAATGCGTTTTTTTACATATCGCAGAACAATCTCTACTATTCCCTATTTCAGATAGTGCGATACTCGGACATTGAGTGCAATAATTGTAAATCACACAAGTACTGCCGTTTTTACTATCATTCAAAATATAATTTGCTATTTTGTAAAATATAGGTCTATCCCATGTTTCTTTGATAGATGTAAAATGAATATTTCCAATACTTCTATTGAAAGTAAGCTTTTTCATCTTTTTCTAACGATTTAGGCTATTTCGTGACACACCCACAATCCGTGAAAATTCTGGTTATATCAGATTATGTGATTTTCGTAAGAATTTTATATTGTCTCCAATCATGGCAGTCTCCTTTTACTTGATAAAACTATTATAACATTTAGAAATTAAAAACTGGTTCAAAATCAATAGAATGTGTGTATTCGATACATTCAATAAATTCTTGGAAACAGTTCTACACCAGTTACACAAATCTATATACACCTATCTCATTCAAAATAAAAAGAAAGCTGCAGTTCTTTTAATCCTGTATCAACGATTCATTCTGAAATCGAATAGGAGACATTTCCCAAGTCTACAATTCACTTCATCTCAAATTAATTTTTGTAATTCACCCTTAGTTTATAGATTTTATACTCAACAAAAGTATAAAGCATACAAAACTTCACTTTGAACCAATATTTATACTATAGTAGATTGAAATAAGATATGAACAAACCTATCAGGAAAGTCAAATTAATTTCTAGAAATGTTTTAGCAGTCATAATGTACTATTCTAGCTTCAATATACTTTATATTCCGTATTAAAAATTCTATTATTGGTTTTGTAAAAAACAGTCTTCAAATATCCTGAAATATAGCAAAAAGAGATTGGGTAAAAACTCATTGTCTCTTCTCACTCAAGGACTAAGTTCACTTGAGTAAACTGAATCCGCACTATCGTTCCTTTTCCAACCTCAGACTCAATACGAATCTGGTGACCCAGTTCTTCAGAAATTTTCTTAGAGAGGTAGAGGCCAAGGCCAGAGGACTGTTGGGTCAAACGGCCATTGTATCCTGAGAAACCACGTTCAAAGACTCGGAGGACATCACTGTTTTTTATCCCGATTCCCGTATCCTTGATACAAAGCTCTTGCCCCTCCATATAAATCTCCAGACCACCTTCCTTGGTGTACTTGAGACTGTTTGAGATGATTTGCTCAATAACCACTAGCAGCCACTTTTTATCCGTCACGATTTCTTTATCAAGGTCATGTAGATTGACATTTAAGCCTTTTTGAATAAAGAAAAGAGCATATTTACGAATTATTTCCTTAACCAAGTCCTCGATTTGAACCTGCTTTAAGACCAAATCATCATGAAAACTTTCTAAACGCAGGTACTGTAAGACTAGATTGGTATAGGAGTCAATCTTGAAAATTTCCTGTTCTAATTGCTGCTTCAGTTGGCGGTCGGCTACTTCTGCAACTAAGAGTTGACTGGCTGCAATGGGGGTCTTAATCTGATGGACCCACAAGGTATAGTAATCCAGCAAATCCGTCAGTTTTCTTTCTGAATCTGACCTCTGCTGATAGAGTTCCATCTCTCGCGCTTCTAATTTTTCAGCCAAAACTCTTTCCAATGGAGATTTGGCTTCCCTCTCCCCGTAGAGAATTTCCTGGCGATAGACCTGCATTTCTACCAATATGTCCCAAGCGAAAAATAAGATGGTTACAAAGCAACACAGCAGGAAAAAGTAGAGAAAGTAAGTTCCCAAACTGGCAAATAAAAACTGAAAAAGCAAAACTAGAAATGCCAAAGCAAGTAGATAGACAAAAAGACGACTACGGGAGCGCAGATAGGCCAGAAAAAATTGTTTCCAATCAAGCATGCTTCAGTCCGTACCCTATTCCTTTCTTGGTCTCGATAAATCCTACCAAGCCCTGCTCTTCCAATTTTTTACGCAAACGAGCTACATTGACAGAGAGGGTATTATCATCAATGAAAAAGTCACTGTTCCAAAGTTCCCGCATCAAGTCATCACGCGCTACGATATTGCCTGCATGCTCAAACAAAACGCGTAAAATCTGGAATTCGTTCTTGGTCAAGTTCAAGACTTGCCCTTGATAATGTAAATCCATTGATTTGGTATTGAGGATAACACCGGCATATTCCAGTAAACTCTCGTCACGCCCAAACTCATAGGAACGACGCAACAAGCCCTGAACCTTGGCTAAAAGAACCTGCTGGTCAAAAGGCTTGGTCACAAAGTCATCCGCCCCCATATTGATTGCCATGACAATATCCATAGCCTGGTCTCTCGAAGACAGAAACATGATGGGTACCTTGGAAATCTTGCGAATTTCCTGACACCAGTGATAGCCATTAAACAAAGGCAGTCCAATATCCATGAGGACCAGATGAGGTTCCGACTGAACAAATAGACTCAAAACTTCCATAAAATCTTCTACCAGGACCACTTCAAATCCCCATTCAGAGAGCATTTTTCCGACTTGTTGACGAATAACCTGATCATCTTCTACTAATAAAATCTTGTGCATCTGATTCTCCTTTGCTAATTTTAGGAGTCTTAAATCCTTTAGTATAAATAGAGGGCTTAGTATCTAATATTTTTTTGACATTTCCTTGTCACAACAACTCAAAAACAGATAGTGAATAACCCCATTGATATCATACCTTATTTTCAGACATAGTGCCAGCACTACCCATTTATTTTTAATTTTTTCAACCCTCATTTCAGTTCTTTTATACATCCCCTTAACCAAAATTTATATCTATTCTTCCAAACCTTGAGTGTAGTTAAAACGACACTCTATACTCTTCTAACATTGAAAAGCTCCTTATCAAGTGGTATCCGTAAAAAGTTCTAGCTTTCAGATTGACAATCTGAAAAAGATTTGTTAAGATATGAATGAACAATATATAATATTCATTCAGAAAAGAGGTGAATCAAATTGGACAAAAAACAGGCTTTGAAATCCGCAGCTTATGAAGTTTTTTCAAAAAAAGGATACAAGGCGACAGGAATTTCAGAAATTGCTAGACAAGCTCATATGGCAGTCGGATCTTTTTATAACTATTACGAAAGTAAAGAGGCTATTTTTTTAGATATCTATATTGATGAAAACAACCGTGTTCGCCAAACTATGATCGAAGAACTGGATTGGGAAATTGATATGATTGATCTTATTAGTCAACTCTTTGCTCAATCCAGAGCACTCGTTTCTTCCAATAAAATCCTTGCAGAATGGTACAATCCTGCCATAGCAGATGAGTTGCATAGCTACTATTCCTCAGAAGAAGGGAAAGTCACGAATCCATTTCATCAATTTCTCGTGAAAACCTTTACTCATCGTTTGCAGGCTGTAGGCCATTCTCCAGAAAAAATTCAAGATATTTTACAAGTTTACAACCTATTTTACTACATGGATATGCATATCACAGAAAATGATTTTCCAGATATTAGCAAAACTGTAGAAATACTAGCAACCAACTTCATTAAAGGAATACTGAAATAAAGAAATCTTTTCTTTATTTTTTGGAAATTATTGAATGAAAAAAATTTTTATTCATTCATAGAAAATTACTACACTATAGGAGTTAAAAATGAAACGAGGGAAAAAAATGTTCATAATTATTCTAACTACACTTGGAGTGCTCGGCTTTATATCTTGGGGAATCATTACCTATCTTGGACGAAGTCAAACTTTATCGATAAAATCCATTGAAAATCCCAGCGGAGATTTGTATTTAGTTCACATCACAAAACCAAAAAATCAAATATGGAAAGCTGGCTCCTATGCTCAGTTTAAGCTTCCTGACAGTTCGTTTGGTCTAGACAAAAGTCCAGTAAAGGAGGATCAGGCTAGCCGATGGCTAACCCTTGCTTCCACTCCTGATGAGGATGAAATTCTTATTGTAACCCATAATAGTGGTAGCGTGTTTAAGGAAACCTTAACACATTTACCAGCTGGTAGTAAAATTGAGATGAGTTGGCTGGAGTCATCTTTATCTGTTAAAGACAATGACCAAGCACTGGTTTGTTTTGCCTCTGATGTCGGTATTTCTACTCTACGTCCAGTTGTGAAAGAGTGGGCTGGTAAGCGCTCCATCATTCTTAATCATTTAGACAAAGGAGTAAACATTTTTAATAATGAGTTAAGAGAGCTAAGTAAGAATAATCCAAATCTAACTTATAAAACTAGCGAAATCTTTTCTCAAAGCCAAGCATTTTTAAAAAATGCGGTTGTGAAATACGGTAACCAAGCTATTTATCTCTTAACCGGCCAACCTGATGATATAAATGAGATGAAAAATTTCTTAAAAGAGAATGGGATTGACGACAAACAGATACAAACAAGTATGTTTAGAGGTTTGAAATAAAAGCAAACTGTCTTCTATGTGTATGAATCATACCATTATAGGTCAGTATGTAGAGAGCTCGTACAAACCAACTAGTAAATTATATGTGATTGTGATAAGATAAATAAAAAGAAAGGAGTTCTTATGACCAATATTTTTGACTACCTGAAAGATGTCGCACACGATTCCTTTTACGATCTTCCTTTAAATGAGTTAGACATTCTAGCCTTAACAGAAATCCCCTACCTCTCCTTTGATAATTTGGTCTCCACAACTCCTATGCGACTTTTAGACCTGGCACCTCAGGTCCCAAGAGAATCTAACATGTTGACCAGCAAAAATCGCCTCCAGCTATTAGATGAACTAGCTCAACACAAGCGCTTCAAAAATTGCAAACTCTCCCATTTTATTAATGACATCGACCCTGAACTGCAAAAACAATTTGCGGCTATGATCTACCGCCTCACTCTCGACACCTATCTGATTGTCTTTCGTGGGACAGATGACAGTATCATTGGCTGGAAGGAAGATTTCCACCTAACCTATATGAAGGAAATTCCTGCTCAAAAGCACGCCCTTCGCTATTTAAACAACTTTCTTGTCCAACATCCTAAGCAAAAGGTCATTCTGGCTGGGCATTCCAAGGGAGGAAATCTAGCCATCTATGCTGCTAGTCAAATTGAGCAAAGCTTGCAAAATCAAATCACAGCAGTTTATACCTTTGATGCGCCTGGCCTCCACAAAGAACTGACACAAACTGAGGGCTATCAAGGGATAATGGATAGAACCAAGGTCTTCATCCCTCAAGGCTCCATTATCGGTATGATGATGGAAATCCCTAACCAGCAAATCATCGTGCACAGTACTGCCTTAGGTGGTATCGCCCAGCACGATACCTTTAGTTGGCAGATTGAGGACAAGCACTTCGTCCAGCTGGATAAGACCAACAGTGATAGCCAACAAGTTGACACAACCTTCAAGGAATGGGTGGCAACAGTCCCTGACGAGGAACTCCAACTTTACTTCGACCTCTTCTTTGGCACCATTCTTGATTCTGGTATTACTTCTATCAATGACTTGTCTTCCTTAAAGGCGCTTGAACACATTCATCATCTCTTTATCCAAGCGCAATCCCTCACTCCAGAAGAAAGGAAAACTATGGGTCGCCTCACTCAATTATTGATTGATACCCGTTACCAAGCCTGGAAAAATAGATAGTACTCTTGAAAATCAAATGTATACAAAACAAAAGACCTAGAATACATACTTTTATGTGCATTCTAGGTCTTTTTAAATAGAATCTGACTACCAAATAACCCCTTTATAGGCTATCAAAATGAGGACTGATAGCAGGATATAAAAGGCAAGGAAAAGCCATTTCATCTTGACACAGAGCGCTACGTACTCCCGAATAAAAGCAGATGGTATGTAGTAGCATGCCGTCCTACATCCGAGGCCATCTCCCTTCATTTTTAACTTACGAGCATAAGTACTAGTTCTAAAAACATGATAATCATTTGTTACAAAGAGAAATTGAGGTTTGTCTACCAGTTTCTCGCCAAGTTCCTTAGAAAAGAGAAGGTTCTCGTAGGTAGTCCTTGATTGATCCTCCAGAATAATCGCATCTTGGGGAACATCTGTCTCTTCAAGCAGATAGTTTGTAATTGCCTGCGCTTCAGAAATCTTCTCATCTCCTCCTTTTCCACCGCTGGCAATAATTTTTATGTTAGAATTCTTAGACTTGTGGTAAGCTTCTACGGCCTTATCAATTCTCCTCTTCAGCAAAGGTGTTACCTTTTCTCCGTCTAACAAACCTGCACCATGAATGATAATAAAATCATAATACTTCTTCTTAGGAATAAAGAGATACAAGATAGAGTACAGCATAAAACCCGTAAAAGCAAAGCCAAAAATAAAATAAGAGTAGAAAATGAATACAAATAAAATGTTTAGAAAGTGATTGGTATAAAATAATTCATTTTGACCTCCCAATCGAAATGAAATCAAGGCAAAAAATAGCAAAATGACTATTCCAAGGAGCATGGAGAGATAATTAGCCTTTGAACGTCCCTCTCGCTTCAGCAGGATAAGGCCATTATAGATTAAAAAGATGCCACTTAGAAAAATCAGTATCGGAAGTAAAATAAAGGGAAATATAAAAAAAGCGAAATGAATCTTCTCATACCCATTTTGATAAAAAAGGTAGCCTAGATAAAAATAACTGGAAATGAGGGATAATAAGAATAATACTGGATTCCACAAACTTCTATTATCCTTCCAAAATGACACTATAAAGGCTAATACAATTCCTATAACGAGATACATTTCTTCCTCCTTTAATGATTCTATTTTATCACAATTTTACATAGAGAAAAAGAGGGCATCTATCCCTCTCAATCCTTCATCTGACTCTCTGCATCGGCCACGACTTGCTCTAGACTGGTCTGACCAAGTTCAGTCTCCATGGCCAGCTGAATTCTCTCCAATTTTTGATCCAAAACCTCATGAATATGAGCTCCAACTGGACAATTTGGATTCGGATTGTCATGGAAACTGAAGAGTTGACCTGTCTTACCAAGACATTCGACCGCCTGATAAACATCTAATAGACTAATGTCCTTAAGATCCTTGACAATCTCTGTCCCACCTGTTCCACGCGCTACTGAAATCAGCTCTGCCTTCTTCAACTGGGACAAGGTCTTTCTGATAATGACAGGATTGACCCCGACACTAGCAGCCAGAAAATCACTGGTCACCTTGCTTTCCTTCCCCTCGAGAGCGATAATAATCAGCATATGAGTCGCAATGGTAAATCTACTTGGAATTTGCATCCTCTTCTCCTTTTTACGAGGCTAGCCTGCCTCTACTCTTCTTTTTCTTTTATTATACCCTTTTTAGTTGTAATGTCAATCATTACCACCCTTCAACCAGGCATCTAACTCCCTATCATAACCCTCTTTCTGGGCCAATTCTCTCAGAAATTCCTGATGATGAGTATGGTGGATACCATTGACCAGACTTTCATAGTAAACCTCAAAATAGGGAAGTTTCAGATCTTTAGCCAGCTGCAATTCAGCTGCCACATCGTAGTCTACCCGTCGGAAGTTCATATCTACCAAGCCCTTGTCATCAAACTCCAAAATCATATACTGGGCCCGCAAGTCCTTCCGCAACTGGGCATCTAGAAAGAAAGGTTGCCCAATCGAACCTGGATTGACAATCAATTGTCCACCAGTCCCGTAACGAAGTAACTGCTGGTGAATATGACCATAAACAGCAATATCACAGGACGGATTGGTCACCAAGCGGTCAAAATCCTCTTGCGACCCAGTATGAATCAACTCACGCCCCCAGTTCTTATCAGGCAGATGATGGCTAATTCCCACCGTCAAATCCCCAAACTGACGATGAAGCTGGAGGGGTTGATTGTGGAGCAGTTCGATTTCTTCTAGGGAAATTTCCTCTAAAACATACTGGCACTGGCGCAAGAGATAGCGTTGACTGGGACGAGTACTATCCAATTCCTTACGGACACCATGCCACAGACTGTCTTCCCAGTTTCCCAAAACTCTAGCCGTAATCGGTAGTTGAGCCAACAAGTCCAAAATCCTTCTACGTCCTGTCCCTGGCATGAGAATATCTCCCAAAAGCCAGTATTCATCCACTCCTAGCTGCCGAGCATCTGCCAAAACAGCCTCCAAGGCGGTGGTATTTCCATGAATATCTGAAAGAAGAGCTATTTTCGTCATATCCATCTCCTCGTTTTTTCTCTTGCAATAAGTATAACATAAAAAGTCATAGCTAGAGAAATCTAGCTTTTTTTGATATACTAGATAGAGATATTAGACAAGAGGAAACGAATGACCCCGAATAAAGAAGATTATCTAAAGTGTATTTACGAAATTGGCATAGACCTGCATAAAATCACCAACAAGGAAATTGCGGCTCGCATGCAAGTCTCTCCCCCTGCCGTAACTGAAATGATTAAACGGATGAAAAGTGAAAATCTCATCCTCAAGGACAAGGAATGTGGCTATCTACTGACTGATCTCGGACTCAAACTGGTCTCTGAGCTCTATCGTAAACACCGCTTGATTGAAGTTTTTCTAGTTCATCATTTAGACTATACGAGTGACCAGATTCATGAGGAAGCTGAGGTCTTGGAGCATACTGTCTCTGACCTTTTCGTGGAAAGACTGGATAAATTGCTAGGTTTCCCTAAAACCTGCCCCCACGGAGGAACCATTCCTGCCAAGGGAGAACTCCTTGTTGAAATCAATAACCTGCCACTAGCTGACATCAAGGAAGCTGGCTCCTATCGACTAACTCGGGTGCACGATAGTTTTGACATTCTCAGTTATCTGGACAAGCACTCACTTCACATCGGTGATTCGCTCCAAGTCAAGCAGTTTGATGGCTTCAGCAATACCTTCACTATCCTCAGTAAAGACGAGGACTTACAAGTAAGTATGGACATCGCAAAACAACTCTATGTCGAAAAAATCAACTAATTTCTCAAGTCCCCTACCAACCCTGAAAGTTTGATTTTCAGGGTTTTATTTTTATCATTTGATTTTGCTTTCATTTAGTTGTAGAATATTTGTTAAAAAAAAAGAAAGATAGTTTAACCTATGAAAAAATCACTAAAAATTTTTGCGACATCTAAATGGTTTGACCTCTTTGGAGTTGCTCTGGTCGTTGGGATTGCGATTGCATCTGGTTACCTCAACTCCCGTCTCGACAAATTCGTAGACTGGGGCCCATGGACAGCTCTTGTACCCTTTGGATTGATTTCCGTAACCAATGTTGGGATTTCCATGTTGTCCACTCGTTTCACGGGAAAATTAAGCAAATGGGGAAATTATTTTGGTATTGTTAATACCATTTTGTCCGGTGCTATTGATTATATCCTTGGAAATAAGGCGGCTATTATCACCTATCCCGTCACCTTCCTCATTTATACCTTTGCTATTAAGAAATGGGAAGCTTCGCAAGAAGGCAGACCCAACCAAATGAGCCAAAAACAGCTAAAATTGGCGGCCATCATCATTTCAATCATCGCCTTCCTCTTTGCCTTTGTGACAAACTATATCGGCTATGGAGGCAAGATGAATCTCCTTGCATATGTAACAACCATTGCCTTTGCACTATCCCTCATTGCCAATGCTTTGAACGCATTGAAACTAACAACTCAGTGGGGCTTTTGGTTGATTTACAATTTCGTTCAGCTGACAAAGGCTGGCATTCAAGGAAACTTTGCCAATATCGGTAAATACATCTTTTATATCCTCAATGCAATCGGAGCTTTATTTGTATGGAATGATGAAGAAGTAAAATAATAGAAGGAAACTCAAATAAAGAAATCTAATAGAATCTCCTTACTAAAATTTTTTATCATTTTACTTGTAACTCCCATTCTTTTGGAGTAGAATAAAGCTAGATAAAAGAGGGAGGTCATCTTATGAAAAATCTCTTTAGAATCCATTTTGCAGCCATCGTAGTCAGCGATTTGCTACTGTTAGTAACTTTCAGACCCCGATACGAACTTTCTTTGGAGAGAGGCCTGATTTTTTGCTTCATTTTCATCCTTGCTCAAGGACTCCTGCTATTTCGCTTGGTCAATCGACTCAAAAAACATTTCTCTGAGATTTATCTTCAGATGAACAAAAAAATTCGCCTTTACTACTTAGAGATTCTCTCCGCCGACCTACTATTATTTGTCTTTTTAGCCATCACTGGCCCTCAACATTTTTACTCTCTTACTCCAGTCTTTACTTCCTGTCATTCTACTTTTTATTATATAACGGCTAGCCACCTGAGAGAAAACTATCCAGACTTTTACGATAAACACATCTCTTTGTGGGAGTGTCTCTAGTGAAAAGGAGGTTTTATCATGAAAAACATCATCTACATCAAAACCATTGAGCTCCTTGTCATTGATGGAATTATGCTGGCATTTTTGACATTTAAAGAGGGACTTACTTGGGATTGGATTTTGATTTATAGTGGTTGGTTCATTTTCTTTCATCCTGTGCTATTGACCTATCTTTCAAACCAGCTTTGTGACCATTTTAGTCAACTCTATTCCCAGATTAGACCGAGATTCTGGCGCTTTGCCTTACAAATTCTCCTATGGGATATCCTGATGATTCTCTCCTTGATATGTTTAAGTCGCATCCCACTTTTCCTTCAGGGTACCCTCCTCATCCTAGGCCATCTCATCCCTTCCTATCGCATAAGCCAAAGCCTGAAAAAAGACTTCCCAAAAGCCTATCGGGAACCGATTTCTTTTTGGAGCATTTTATGATAGATGAGAAAAACCAAGCCGGCTGGGCTTGGTCTTTCTTATCTATTTTTAGTATCTAGGATAATGGTAACTGGTCCGTCATTAACCAGCTCAACCTGCATATCCGCTCCAAAGATGCCTGTCTGAACGGGTACTTCTTGCGCTAATTTTTGATTGAAAGCATCATAGAAGTCTGACGCCATATCAGGCTTGGCTGCACCTGTAAAGGCTGGACGATTGCCTTTCTTAGTATCCGCAAAGAGGGTAAACTGAGAAATAGAGAGGATTTCTCCTTCAATATCTTTGACAGACAGGTTCATCTTGCCTTCTGCGTCTGAAAAAATCCGCATGTTGACAAGCTTTCTCACAGCATAGTCCAAATCTTCCTCTTGGTCCTCTGGTCCAACACCAACCAGCAATAAGAGTCCCTGATTGATTTTTCCCTGAACCTGACCTTCGATACTCACTTGAGCTTTTTTAACTCGTTGGATAATGATTTTCATAATAGCCTTTCTAGTAAGAACTAGGACAATTAGCCGTTGGTCCGTTTGACAGAATAAACCTCTGGCACGCTCTTGATCTTGTCCACAACCGTAGTCAGCGTCGAGAGGTTGGCAATGCCGAAGGACACATGGATATTAGCAAATTTCATATCCTTGGTTGGTTGAGCGTTGACTGTTGAGATATTCTTGGTTGTGTTTGAAAGAACTTGCAGTACATCATTTAACAGTCCTGTACGGTTGAGGCCGTAAATATCGATATGGGCCATATACTCCTTATTTGAGCTAGAGTACTGGTCTTCCCACTCCACATCAAGGAGACGTTGCTCGTAGTTTTCTTGGGCACGCAGGTTCATACAGTCCACACGGTGAATAGCCACACCACGCCCCTTGGTAATGTAGCCGACAATATCGTCACCAGGCACTGGATTACAACACTTGGCAATCCGCACGAGGAGTCCAGAAGCACCTTCAATGACTACACCACCCTCATGCTTGACCTTGATGGTTTCTTTATTTTCAACCTTGACCTCGCCACCTTTGACAAGTTCTTCTGCTTCAGCCTTGGCCTTGGCACGTTCTTCCTCACGGCGTTCCTTTTCAGTCAGACGGTTAAAGACGGTAATAGCACCGATTTCTCCAAAACCAATGGCCGCAAAAAGGGATTCTTCTGTCTTGTAGCTGGTCTTTTGCAGAACTTGGTCCATATGACGCTTGTCCATGAATTTATTAGCCACATAGCCGTTTTCTTGGAACTGGGCCATCAGCATCTCACGACCCTTGTTGACAGACAATTCCTTATCTTGATTTTTAAAGAATTGACGAATCTTGTTGCGCGCCTTGCTGGTCTTGACCATGTTGAGCCAGTCACGGCTCGGCCCAAAGGAGTTGGGGTTAGTGACAATTTCAACCTGATCCCCTGTTTTGAGCTTAGTTGTCAGTGGAACCATACGACCATTGACCTTGGCACCAGTTGCTTTTTCACCGACCTTGGTATGGATTTCGTAGGCAAAGTCAATCGGTCCTGAATCTTTTGGAAGAGAACGAACCGCACCATCTGGAGTAAAGACGTAAATCTCCTCAGCCAGATAGTTTTCCTTAACTGAATCCACAAATTCCTTGGCATCATCAGCCTGATCTTGGAGCTCCATCATCTCCTTGATCCAGTTCATCCCAATAGCCGATTCCTTGCTGTTGACCTGCCCCTTAACGCCTTTCTTATAAGCCCAGTGAGCCGCAACCCCGTACTCAGCCACCTCGTGCATGGCTTTAGTTCGAATTTGGAATTCGATCGGCCCTTTTGGCCCATAGACAGTCGTATGGATAGACTGGTAACCATTGGCCTTGCGGTTAGCGATATAGTCTTTGAAACGACCAGGCATGGGTTTCCAAAGTTCATGCACATAACCCAACATGGCATAAACATCACTTTGGGTATCTAAAATACAGCGAATAGCAATCAGGTCATAGATTTCCTCAAACCGTTTTCTCTTATCCTGCATTTTGCGGAAAATCGAGTAAATATGCTTGGGACGACCGTAAATTTTCCCTTTTAAGTGACGATCCGTCGTATACTCCTCTAATTTTGTGACCACCTCATCCACCAAGGCTTCACGCTCTCTGCGCTTTTCCTTCATCATATGGGTAATCTTGTAAAACTCCGTTGGATTGAGATAACGGAAAGATAGGTCTTCCAATTCCCATTTGACACTGGAAATCCCCAGACGGTGAGCAAGTGGGGCATAGATTTCCATAGTTTCTTTGGAAATACGCTCCTGCTTGTCTTTTCGAAGGTGTTTAAGCGTCCGCATATTATGCAAACGGTCAGACAGTTTGACCAAGATAACGCGGATGTCCTCAGACATGGCCATGAGCATCTTGCGATGATTTTCTGCCAACTGCTCTTCGTGAGACTTGTACTTGACCTTACCGAGCTTGGTAACCCCATCTACGATTACCCGCACATCAGGACCAAACTCTCTTTCCAAATCATCCAAGGTCGCATCTGTATCTTCCACCACATCATGCAAGAAACCACAAGCTACTGTTACAGCATCCAGCTTGAGTTTGGCTAAAATACCTGCCACTTGGATGGGGTGAATGATATAAGGCTCGCCTGATTTGCGATACTGGCCACTGTGGCATTCAACCGCATAGACCAAGGCCTTATGGACAAAATGGACATCCTCTTCCGTTAAATATTCTTTAGTTAAAGCGACAACTTCTTCGCCTGTTAAATTCACTTCTTTTGGCATCTCTACTCTCCAATTCTTCCTACCATTTTATCACTTTTTTAAGAATATGAAAACTAGAAAAAGAGGATTCTAAAGCTTATTCAGTTTGTTAGGAAGGAGGATAAAATAAGATTCACACTAAAACAACAAATTTATCTAGTTCTTCATCTAACTTTGTTTTGATATTGGCTGCGTTAAAAGTTAGTAAAATGAAAATACTTTCTTCTTTTTCAATAAGAAAAGATTTGATATTTTGGTAATTTTCTAACTTTTTTAGTGTATAATGGTAATATGAACAGTTTTTACGATAATTACTGAAATTTCATCTCTCTAGAAAGGTATCTCACATGAAATCACACAAAAGACTGACACTTTTAGCTTTGGCTATTCTTGGCTTATCAAACCAAGTCGTTTTGGCTGATGACACAAGTCATTCTACTACTGCCCCCATAACTAGTTCAACTAATAGTTCAATAAATACTTCCACTAGCAGTTCTCAAGCTAGTACTGAAACTTCGTCAAGTACAGCTGACTCAAGTGAGAAAGAAAGTAAACCATCTCTTTCTACGAAAACCAAGCCCAATCAACCTCTACAGACCGGCTGGGTAAAAGAGGGGAGCAAGTGGACTTTTTATAGTCATACTGGGGTCAAATTTACAGATACTCTCTATGATGGTTATCTCTTTGATAGTCATGGCTATTTGCTTGAAAATAGCTGGTATCAAATGGGAAATAATTGGTACTATATCAATGGATCAGGTAAATATTTAACCAACCAATGGAGCCAAATCAATGGCAAGTGGTATGTTTTTGATGGCTACGGTAGAATGTTGGCCAATGTCTGGAAAGGCGATTACTACCTCAAATCCAGCGGTGCTATGGCAGATAAGGAATGGGTCTACGACCAAAACTACTCTAGTTGGTTTTATCTCAAAGCTGGTGGACGCTATGCCCAAAAACAATGGATTGGTTCCTACTACCTCAAATCTGGTGGCTACATGGCCCATAAGGAATGGATTTACGACCCAGACTATCAAGCTTGGTACTATCTTAAGGACGATGGTGTGTATGTCACAGGAACCTATGCAGTCGATGGTAAAAATCAGCTTTTCCAAGGAAACGGAAAATGGCTTCGTGAAGTGGCACCAGGTTTCCAAAAAGGACACTACTCAAAAACAATCTTTTTAGATCCAGGACATGGTGGCCGTGATTCTGGTGCTTATTATTATGGCATAGCTGAAAAAGAATTGAACCTACAAGTTTATCGTAAGCTGCGTAAACAACTAGAAGGACTTGGCTATACTGTTCTCGCTTCTCGAGATAACGATGTAGATGTTGATTTTATTACCGAACGTTCTCGTATGGTAAACAAGACTAATGCTGACTTTTTCATCAGCCTTCATTTCAACGCTACCGGAAATGATACTACTGTTAATTTAGGTATACAAACCTATTCTTACAAGGAAGAACCTGGCTTCCCTAGCAAGATTAACAAGGATTGGCATAATAATCCTGAACGGATAAGTGAAAGTAACCGTCTTGCTGCCGATATCCATTCTTCACTGTTAGCTGAAACTGGAGCCAGAGATGCCGGACTTTTGCAAGCAACCTTTGCTGTTCTACGTGAAACAGCTAAACCAGCTGTTTTACTAGAGATGGGATATATGGATAATCCAGAAGAAAACAAAAAAATCCGTAGTAGTGAATACCAAGATAAACTAGTTGAAGGGATTGTCAAGGGAATCCAAAAATATTACGCAGGAAATTAAAGCAGTTTAAGCCTCGAATTCATTCGGGGTTTATTTTTCTTATCCAAACCTCATCATTATTTCTAGAACTATTTCCTTTTTCAGCTTATTCTTCCCAACTGTGCTATACTTAATTTAGTACATTCTTTGAGATTGGAGCTAGTATGAAAATCCATAAAACCGTGAATCCTGTTGCCTATGAAAACACCTATTACCTAGAAGGCGAAAAGCACCTCATCGTTGTCGATCCTGGTAGCCATTGGGAAGCCATTCGTCAGACAATTGAGAAGATCAACAAACCGATCTGTGCCATTCTATTAACCCACGCCCATTATGACCATATCATGAGTCTGGACTTGGTTCGCGAAACTTTTGGCAATCCTCCTGTCTATATCGCAGAGAGCGAAGCCAGCTGGCTCTACACTCCTGTCGATAATCTCTCTGGTCTCCCTCGCCACGATGATATGGCAGATGTGGTCGCAAAACCTGCTGAACACACTTTTGTCTTTCACGAAGAATACCAACTGGAGGAGTTTCGTTTCACCGCCTTACCAACACCAGGTCACTCTATCGGTGGTGTTTCCCTAGTCTTTCCTGATGCTCACCTAGTCTTAACAGGAGATGCACTATTCCGAGAAACTATTGGACGGACGGATCTTCCGACTGGTAGCATGGAACAACTCCTCCATAGTATCAAAACCCAACTTTTCACCCTACCAAACTACGACGTCTATCCAGGGCATGGTCCAGCTACTACTATCGCTCACGAAAAAACTTTCAATCCCTTTTTCTAGTAAAATGATGACAATCAATTTCGCAATTTAATACTCAATGAAAAACAAAGAGCAAACTAGCCGCAGGTTACTCAAAGAACCGCTTTGAGGTTGCAGATAAAGCTGACGTGGTTGAAGAGATTTTCGAAGAGTATAAGTAAACTATCCAGTAAATCTTTCCATTATAAAAGGCATCCTATCAAGGTTTTCACACCTGATTGGATGCCTTTTTTCTGATGACTAGATTTTTTACATTACCAAATAATCACGCGCTCTTCTGGTGAACGCCACATTCCGTCGCCTTCTTTGACATCATAGGTTGTAAAGAAATCATCGAAGTTTGGTACTTGCACATTGACACGGAGTTTGGCTGGCGCGTGCACATCAACGCTAGCCAAGAGTTTCATAAATTCTGGGCGACCTTTCATGCGCCAGATGCGACCGAAATTGTAGAAAAATTCTTCTGCTGAGAAGTCTGGTTCTCTCTTAGCTGCTTCAAGCGCTGCAGCGATTCCTCCCAAGTCAGCCACGTTTTCTGACACAGTCAACTTACCGTTAATGGTTGCTCCATAAGAATCTTGTCCATCAAATTGGTCAATAACTTTTTGTGTTTTCTCCTTGAAGGCAGCATAGTCGCTCTCTGTCCACCAATCCTTGAGGCTACCATTTTCGTCAAAGGAAGCTCCATTGGTATCAAAGGCGTGAGAAATTTCATGGGCAATAACCGCCCCAATACCACCATAGTTAGCAGAAGATGACTGATGCAAGTCATAGAAAGGTGCTTGTAAAATGGCCGCTGGGAAAACAATCAGATTCTTCTGTGGATTGTAGTAGGCATTGACCATATGAGCAGGCATGCCCCATTCCTTGTAGTCAACAGGTTGGTTCCACTTGCTCCAACTGTGCTTGATTTCCACACGCGCAAAGGCTAGAGCATTGTCAAAAAGACTAGCAGTCTCATCCACTACCTTGTCCTTGTAGCGTTCTGGTAATTCTTCTGGATAACCAATATAAGGCTTGATGACATTGAGTTTGACAATGGCCTTGTCACGAGTTTCTGGAGTCAGCCAGTCATTTTTGGCCAAGCGTTCCTTATAGACATCAATCATGGTTACCACTTTTTTCTCTACGTCTGCCTTGGCCTCTGGAGAGAATTTTTCATGGGCATACCAAAGACCCAAGGCTTGTTTGAAAGGACCTTGTGCTAGTTGGTAGGCTGCTTTGACCTTGTCTTTGGCTTCTGGAACTCCTGAAAGCGCACGGCTATAGGCACCTGACAAAATACGAATTTCTTCTGTTAAATAGCTGGTTGAAAGATTCACAACACTTAAAATTAAGGTTGCCTTGAGGAGAGGCCAGGCTTCTTCACTATAGAATTGGTCTGCTGCTCGCCAGAAACGTTCTTCGTCTACGATAACCTTGTCTGGTACTTGTCCAAGAACGGCTTGGAAGAAGTCATCCAAAGGTAGGGCAGGCGCGAATTTTTTAAAATCTTCATATGAATATGGATGGTAGAGTTTAGCATATTCTGAACTTTCTTCATTAGAAAGTACCACTGCTGCAACTCGACGGTCCAATTCTAATCTTTTCTCTAGCAAGTCTTCAATTTCTTCATCAGAGAAATCATAAGCCTTGAGAAGATTTACGCTGCTTTCTTTCCAAAGAGTCAAAAGCTCTTCACGCTGAGGATGGTCTTCTCCATAGTAGGTCGTATCTGGCAGGATCGTGCTTGGAGCGCTAGCCCATAGAACATTGATTCTGGCATCCATAAAGTCTGGCGATACACCAAAAGGAAGGAAGTTAGGTTTTCCTGCAAGCTCAAACTCTGCTAGTCGAGCTGTAAAATCTGTAAAAGTCTCTAATGCTTGGAATTCTTTAAGAAGTGGTAAGACAGGTGTGATACCGTCAGCTTCTCTCTTGTCAAAATCACGAACTAGGCGGTGGTATTTGACAAAGTTTGCCAAGATAGCATCCTCAGGCACTTCTTCTCCTGCCAACCACTTGTCTGTTGTCGCCAGCATCAGGTCTTCAATTTCCTGATCTAAATCAACAAAACCTCCCGTTTGAGACTTATCTGCTGGGATTTCAGCCATCTTCTGCCATTCTCCATTGATTGCATCATAAAAATCATCTTGATAACGTGTCATCGTGTTCTCGCTTTCATTTGTACTTGTTTTTAGCTTAACAAAAATTAACTGGGAATGCAATTAAAAATAAACGGATGTTTCCTATTGTTTTTCAGTTATTATTTTAATTTTTTCAAAAATTAACTTGACTTAATTTTTTTTTTAATGTATATTAAGAAGCAGGAGGAATACAAGTTTATGATACGTATCGAAAACCTCAGTGTCTCCTACAAAGAAACGTTGGCACTTAAGGATATTTCACTAGTGCTCCAAGGACCAACAATTACCGGTATCATTGGTCCAAACGGTGCTGGGAAATCAACACTATTAAAAGGGATGCTGGGAATTATCCCACATCAAGGTCAGGCATTTCTCGATGACAAGGAAGTTAAAAAATCCTTACATCGAATCGCCTATGTCGAACAAAAAATCAATATCGACTACAACTTTCCCATCAAGGTCAAGGAATGTGTCTCGCTAGGACTCTTTCCCTCTATCCCTCTCTTTCGAAGTTTAAAGGCTAAACATTGGAAGAAAGTGCAAGAGGCCCTTGAAATTGTCGGTCTAGCTGACTACGCTGAACGTCAAATCAGTCAACTGTCTGGAGGTCAGTTCCAGCGGGTCTTGATTGCCAGATGTTTGGTGCAGGAAGCCGACTATATCCTCTTGGATGAACCCTTTGTTGGGATTGACTCTGTTAGTGAGGAAATCATCATGAATACGCTGAGAGATCTGAAAAAAGCTGGGAAGACGGTTCTCATCGTCCACCACGACCTCAGCAAGGTTGCCCACTACTTCGATCAAGTCTTGCTTGTCAATCGAGAAGTGATTGCCTTTGGTCCAACCAAAGAAACCTTTACCGAAGCCAATCTCAAAGAAGCTTACGGTAATCGACTATTTTTCAATGGAGGTGACCTATGATTGCAGAATTTATCGATGGATTGCAAAAATTCCATTTCTTACAAAATGCCTTGATAACAGCCATTGTCATCGGGGTCGTAGCTGGAGCTGTGGGATGTTTCATCATCCTACGCGGGATGTCACTCATGGGAGATGCCATTTCACATGCTGTCTTGCCAGGTGTAGCCCTCTCCTTTATCTTGGGCCTTGACTTCTTCATCGGAGCCATTGTCTTTGGACTACTAGCTGCTATCATCATTACCTACATCAAGGGGAACTCGATTATCAAAAGCGATACCGCCATCGGCATTACCTTTTCTTCTTTCTTAGCCCTCGGTATCATCTTGATTAGTGTCGCTAAAAGTTCAACTGACCTTTTCCATATCCTTTTTGGTAATATCCTGGCCGTCCAAGATACGGATATGTTTATTACTATGGGTGTGGGGGCAGCCATTCTCTTGTTAATCTGGATTTTCTTCAAGCAACTCTTGATAACATCCTTTGATGAACTCTTGGCTAAAGCCATGGGAATGCCTGTCAATTTCTATCACTACCTTCTCATGGTACTCCTGACTCTCGTGTCTGTGACAGCCATGCAAAGTGTCGGAACTATCCTGATTGTAGCCATGCTGATTACCCCAGCTGCAACTGCTTATCTCTATGCTAATAGTCTGAAAAGCATGATTTTCCTTTCCTCAACCTTTGGAGCGACAGCTTCAGTTTTGGGGCTCTTTATCGGCTATAGCTTTAACGTTGCGGCAGGTTCTAGTATCGTGCTTACAGCCGCTAGTTTCTTTCTCATTAGCTTCTTTATCGCTCCAAAACAACGATATTTGAAACTGAAAAATAAACATTTGTTAAAATAAGGGGCAAAACCCCACTAAATTGGAGGATCTAATGAAAAAATTAGGTACATTACTCGTTCTCTTTCTTTCCGTCATTGCTCTTGTAGCATGTACTAGTGGAAAAAAAGATGCAGCTTCTGGTCAAAAACTAAAAGTTGTTGCTACAAACTCAATCATCGCTGATATTACTAAAAATATTGCTGGTGACAAGATTGATCTTCACAGTATCGTTCCTGTTGGCCAAGACCCACACGAATACGAGCCACTACCTGAAGACGTCAAGAAAACTTCTCAAGCTGATTTGATTTTCTATAACGGGATCAACCTTGAAACAGGTGGCAATGCTTGGTTTACAAAATTGGTAGAAAATGCCAAGAAAACTGAAAACAAAGACTACTTTGCAGTCAGCGAAGGCGTTGATGTTATCTACCTTGAAGGTCAAAACGAAAAAGGCAAAGAAGACCCACACGCTTGGCTTAACCTTGAAAATGGTATGATTTTTGCTAAAAATATCGCAAAACAATTGAGCGCTAAAGACCCTAGCAACAAGGAATTCTACGAAAAAAATCTCAAAGAATATACTGATAAGCTAGACAAACTTGACAAGGAAGCTAAAGAGAAATTTAACAACATCCCTGCTGAGAAAAAACTCATCGTAACCAGCGAAGGATGCTTCAAATACTTCTCTAAAGCCTACGGCGTTCCAAGTGCCTATATCTGGGAAATCAATACTGAAGAAGAAGGAACACCTGACCAAATCAAGACCTTGGTTGAAAAACTTCGCCAAACAAAAACTCCTTCACTCTTTGTAGAATCAAGTGTAGATGACCGTCCAATGAAGACTGTTTCACAAGACACAAACATCCCAATCTACGCACAAATCTTTACTGACTCTATCGCAGAACAAGGTAAAGAAGGCGACAGCTACTACAACATGATGAAATACAACCTTGACAAGATTGCTGAAGGATTGGCAAAATAATCTAGATGTTAGTTTATCTATTACTAGGTTCTTGTCTCTCTTTACATTACTTCTAATATTAGCTTTGTTAGTTCTATCTCTAGCTAAAAAAAGCGTTTATAAGAATAAAGATTTCTTAAATCAGTACGAACGAAGTGAGTTTTTACCAGATATTTCTCACTGTAGTGGTATCCTAGATAAGAACTTTGATCTTATCTAGGACGGAATTTTTGAGACCTAAGGCTCAAAAATTAGGGATGAAATTCCGAAGGAAGTTGCTCCCGTCCGCACTACCTTCGAGAAATATCAAATAGATAAAAAATCTGAAAAACGTCATTCTCACATGAGCTGGCGTTTTTTCTATGCCCACATTTCCGGTCAAATCATTGGAAAATTCCGACTGTTTCAGCTAAAATGGAAGAAAAAAGATTGGAGTATCCTATGGTAACTTTTCTCGGAAATCCTGTGAGCTTTACAGGTAAACAACTACAAGTCGGCGACAAGGCACTTGATTTTTCTCTCACTACGACAGACCTTTCCAAAAAATCTCTGACTGATTTTGATGGAAAGAAAAAAGTCCTGAGTGTCGTACCTTCTATCGATACAGGCATCTGCTCAACTCAAACGCGTCGTTTTAATGAAGAACTGGCTGGACTAGACAATACGGTCGTCTTGACTGTTTCCATGGACCTACCTTTTGCTCAAAAACGTTGGTGCGGTGCTGAAGGTATTGAAAATGCCATCATGCTATCAGACTATTTCGACCATTCCTTTGGACGTGATTATGCCCTCTTAATCAATGAGTGGCACCTATTAGCACGCGCAGTCTTTGTCCTTGATACCGACAATACGATTCGCTACGTTGAATACGTGGACAATATCAATTCTGAACCAAACTTCGAAGCCGCAATTGCAGCTGCTAAAGCCCTATAGAAAAAATCCTCTGTCACAAAGAGTTCCCTACTCTTTGAAACGGAGGATTTTTGCTTACGAGTAAATATAAGTTCAATCAGCTAAAAACAACTGACTTATACTCAATGAAAATCAAAGAGTAAACTAGGAATCTAGCCTCAAGCTACTCAAGACACTGTTTTGAGGTTTTAGATGGAATCTGACCTGGTTTGAAGAGATTTTCGGAGAGTATTACTCTACAGATTTCAAGGCTTCAAGCATATCAACCTTTCTCAGATGATAATTGACGAAGAAACCAAGCAAGGTCAAAATGATGCTTACTGCTGCCACTGGGATTACATAGACTTCCCAGCCTACCTGCGGATAAAAGAGAATAGTCGCAGGCGAAATCATTTGAATCAAAAATTGATGTAAATAGAAACCAGATACCAAACCAAGTACGATTCCCACAAGGGACAGCACAATCGTCTCACGGTAAATGTAGAGAGTGACTTCATTATTATGAAAACCGAGAACCTTGATAGTGGAGAGTTCACGGATTCTCTCAGCCACGTTGATATTGGTCAGATTGTAAAGGATAACAATAGCCAACAGAACCGATACGATGACCAAGATGGTCATGGTCTGATTGAGTGAACTTGCTACCGAGTCAAAGAGTCGAATGGCTGAAGCATTCTGGACGACGCTGGATACCGCAGCTTGATTCATAAGCAAGCCTGCCTGTCTTTCGATACTAGTAGCACTGGTATCCCTTAGCGAGACCAGATAAGTGTTGGCTTGGGGTAGCTGTCCGTAAATTTGCTCATAGTCAGTCTGACTCATATAAATAAAATGACCAACGTAGTTCTCAGTAATAGCAGCGACCTTTAGTTTCTTACCTTCAATTTCTAGAGTCTGTCCAACCTTGACACCTGCCAGCTGGGCTAGTTTAGCTGTGATGACAACTCCATCTTTTAATGTCAACTCTTGCTGATGATGTTGCAGATGAATAAAGGGAGTCAAATCTTCCTTCTCTGTCATCATAAGGGTAATGGTCTGAAGACCTGCCTTACCTTTGAAATCCTTGTCTAGCGTTTTAGAATAGATTTTCTGATAGGCTTGAATAGCCTGCCCTTTCAACACTTCTTCCAGCTCTGCCTTGTCTTGATTGGTCCCACTAAGATTTTCAGAAACAATCATCTGATACTGTTGAATTTGTTGAAACTGTTTAGACGGAACTCCTGCTACAGAGGATTGGATTCCCAAACCTGCAAAAAGCAGAGCCACAGAACCTGCCACACCAAAGATCGTCATCAACATCCGCTGCTTATAACGGAAGATATTGCGAGCTGTTACCTTATGAGTAAAACTGAGACGATGCCAAATAAAACCGATGCGCTCTAGTAAGATTTTAGCTCCTTTAACAGGAGGTTTAGGCAGTAAAAGATGGGCTGCTTCATCATGAAGTTCCCTACGAGCTACCAAGTAGGCTGGTAACACACTCGCCAACCAACTCAAGACAAGAGCCAGTAAGCTATAGGTCCAATAGAACTGAATCTGGGTTTCTCCTACCACCATGCCTTTTGTAATGACACTTGAAATCACACCGGCTAGTAAATAATGGCCAAGTATACTACCTAGAGCTGTTCCGACAGTCCCAGCTACTAGGCCGTAGAGGAGAAACTTGGCGATAATATCCTTGCTACGATAGCCCAAGGCCTTAAAAATTCCTGCATGTGTTCGCTCTTCATCCACAAAGCGAGTCATGGTTGTAAAGGTCACCATGGCTGCTACGGCATAAAGCACTACAGGAAAGATATTGCCCACTGCCCGAATACTGGCTGAAGCATTAGTGTACATGAGGTAGCCTTGACCACCTGGCATGGTTTGCCGATTATAGACTTGATACCTTGGTTCCGCCAAATCATCCAAGACTTGCTGATGTTTTTCTAATTTTTCCTTTTCTTGGGCTAGTTTTTGTTCAGCCTGCTTTAGTTTGTCCTCTTCCTTGCTCAATTCCTGCTTAGCTTGGGTAAGTTGAGCACTAGCCTGCTCTCTCTGAGCTTGAGGAAGCAAGGCTAGTTGATTTTCCTGAGCCTGTAAACGAACTTGAGCAGCTACTAAACGACGCTTGCCTTACTGCAAATTAGTCTCAGCCTTGTCAAGGGTCTCTTGACCTTTGTCTAGAGACTCTTGCCCTTCTTTTTTCAAGAGTTGCAGACGTGCCTTGCCATTATCTGACAAAGCTTGTTCAAGGTCTTCCTGATGTTGCTTGGATTTTTCTTCATAAGCTGCTGAGAAAGCATTTAAGCCTGCTAAATCTTGATATTTCAAACGAGCTATATTGTAGACTTTCTGATCAAACTGACTAGGTAAAATCACCCCATAGGCTGTCAGAGTCCCACTTCCACTTCCTGCGTAGCCCATATCTCGCTGGGAGAGGATTTCAGCTGAATCCACAAAACCAGTAATGGTATAAGTATGGTCTTTTAAAGAGGAATGACCCTCTTCTTTTTCTTTAAAACTAATCTCCTGCCCCACGCTGTATTGGCCTTGCAAATGAGTGGCCAAAGCGATTTCCTTGTCTGACTGAGGAAGTCGTCCCTCTCTTAGCTGAAAGGTTGAAATTCGCTCTGATTTGGAGTACAGCCGAATGGCATCCTGCCCATTCTCCATAGTCACATCTGTCAAATAGCCAAGCTCAACCTTTGCGCCCTCTATCTGTTCTAGTTCTTCTTGATCTGCTTGATCCAAACCATAGTTAGACATAACTGCCAAATCCAAGGTTTGAGCAGTCGTTAAATAGTCATTGGCGGTCGCCTCCATGTTGGGGCTAGTCACTTTGAGGCCTACTAAGGCTAGAGACCCTAACATCATCAAGGTTAAGATGGATAAAAAACGCCCCTTGGAGCCTGTGAAGGACTGAATTAAGTCCTTCCAATAGGTTTTTCGCTTGATCATGCTAGTACTCCAAACTGTCGATATCCTGAGGACGCTGGTTGATCACCACATCCTTGACACTGGCATCGTGCATATGAATCACGCGATCAGCAATGGGCGCCAAAGCTCCATTATGAGTCACGATGATCACCGTCGCTCCCTTTTGACGAGACATGTCTTGGAGAATTTTCAAAACCTGCTTACCCGTCTGATAGTCCAAGGCTCCAGTCGGTTCATCACAAAGGAGGATTTTAGGATTTTTGGCTACCGCGCGTGCAATGGAGACTCGCTGTTGCTCCCCTCCAGACAGCTGGGCTGGAAAGTTATTGAGACGATGAACCAGACCTACATCTGTCAAAACCTGCTCAGGATTCAAGGCATCTGTCACGATTTCTGAAGCCAACTCTACATTTTCCTTAGCGGTTAGATTGGAAACTAGATTATAAAACTGAAAAACAAAACCGACATCATTGCGGCGGTAATTGGTTCTCTGGTGGGAACTATAGTCTGCAATATTGGCACCATCAATCCAGATTTCCCCCTCATCATTGGTATCCATTCCCCCAAGAAGGTTAAGAACCGTTGACTTGCCTGCACCAGATGCACCTAGAATAATAACCAATTCACCCTTTTCAATCTCAAAATTCACATCACGATTGGCCACAATCTCCGTGTCCCCAACCTGATACCGCTTGTAACAGTGTTTCATCTCAATATAAGCCATCAGACCCACCCTCTCTCAAACAAATTACTTCATATTACCATTATAACGCTTTTTCAACTAGTTGGAAACTGCTTACATTCTCAAATCCTTATTAAAAGGCAGTCTCAAACTACTGCCTTCTATCACCTTCTTAAAAATAAAATTGAACCAGATCACCTTCTGCTGTCGCCACTGAAATACAATCTTTCTCTATGCATTTCGCTTCTGCTTTTTCTTGATTCACTTCAATCACACTCTTCTCAATATCTGGATAAGAAACTCGCAAATCTCCTCCGCTCCTTGATAAAATGGTCATCTGTAAGAGTTTTTTATCCTCCCACCTCATGCTCACTTCAAAATGTCCACGTGCCATTAAGCCTGAAACAGAACCTCTTGACCAAGCATCAGGTAGGGCAGCTAGAGGTACCAGATAAGCTGCATGAGACTGGAGTAACATTTCTGCCATGCCACTAGTAGCACCAAAATTACCATCTATCTGAAAAGGAGGATGGCTACACCAAAGATTTGGCAAGGTCGATGACTTTAACTGCTCTGCTAATAATTTATGGGCTCGATTGCCATCTCCCAAACGCGCCCAGAGATTGATCTTATTGGCTTTAGACCAACCTGTGCCGCCATCTCCACGATCATTGAGACTAGCACGCGCCGCATCAAGATAGTCTTGTCCCTTATAGCTAAAGAGAGTTCCAGGATAGAGTCCCACTAGATGGGAAACGTGCCGATGCTGGACCTCCACTCTCTCATTTTGAAAATACTGCTCTTCCTCCTCATACCACTCCCTGATTTGACCAGATTGAGTGATTTGAAGAGGATTAAGCAAGTCAAACTTCTCCTTCACCTCAGTCAACAAAGCCTCATCCAGTCCCAATTCCTGAGCAGCCTGAATAAAATCATGAAATAACTGCCAAATCAGAGATTGGTCATAGGTATTGCCAATCGAAATCGGCCCATGTTCTGGAGAATAAGACGGAGAAGACACCCAACGTTGCGCCTGCTGATCCTCATGTAAAAAATCATTCCAAAAACGAACCGTTTCCCTCAACATGGGATAAATTTTCTCCCTGAGATAGTCTTGGTTCCTGTAAAATGTATAGGCTTCATAAACGGTTTGCATCATCCATGCATTGGCAGCTGGTGACCAACCCCAATAGTAATCCCAACCAGGTGCCGTCCAGCCAAAAGGAGTCGCTTGAGTATGAACCAGCCAACCATTCTCCTCCCCAGTCTGAGAGATTATTCCTGCATACCTTGCAGCCGCTATGCGACCATAGACACGCAAATCATCGATATAATTGATGACTGGAAAGGCCGTCTCTAGAAGATTGGTAACATAGGCTGGCCAATAATTCATCTGCAGGTTGATATTCAAGTGATAGTCCGAATTCCAAGGAGGATTATCGACCGCATTCCAGACTCCCTGTAGGTTAGCTGGTAGAGCATCTGGGCAGTCTCTAGAAGAACTAATCAATAAATACCGCCCATACTGGAAGAACAATTCCTCCAAAGCCTGCCCCGCTTGTGGCTTATAATTTTTTAGCAAATCATCTGTAGTGGATGTGTCTACATCAGCTCCCAAATCCAATTGAACACGCTGGAATAATGCTTGGTAGTCCTCAATATGCCTTGATTTCAATTGGGCATAGCCCTTTTCTTTAGCTGTGTCCACCAAGTCTATCACCTGTTGCTCTAAATCTAGTTTCTTGCGATAATTACTAGCAGGATTTTGGGCAAAATCTGTCTTAGCCGCCAAGAAGAGATTGGCATAACTGGCTCCTGATATCTGAACCTTATCTGACCAAACTCTAATATCTCCATCCGTTTCCCAAGCTAGATAACTAGCAAACCGCAGATCATTATCCTTAACCCGCCCCTTCATCAAGATATGAGAAGCAGTGATATCCAGCTGGCACTCTTTGTAATCAGATTTTTTCTGCTCATACTTTCCATCAGAAGCCAAATCACATGTCAAGGACAGTTTTATAGTAAAATCTAGAGTTTCCGCCCCTTCCTTAGTAAAACGTTGAACCAAGAGATCATCTGGAAAACTGGCAAAGGCTTCACGTTCAAATCTCGTTCCCTTATAGGCATAAGAAGTCGTCGCCAGTGCCTTACTGATATTCAACTGTCTCTGGTAATCCGTCACCTGATACAAAGTCTTGCCTTGCTGGCTGAACTCAATGAAAATATCTCCAAAGGACAGATAGGTCCCATATTGACTCGTTTGGGGCCCAACTAGGTGCTGTTCAGCCAGTTCCTTAGCCCGATTGTAATCTCTCTTTTCCAAAGCCTGCCGAATCTCAGCTAAAAAACCATACTGATCCTGAAGATTTCCACCCTGATAATCTAAACTATCAGGAAGTGGACCTCCAGACCAAAGACTCTTTTCATTGAATTGAATCCGCTCAGCCCCTATAAGCCCAAATACTTTTGCACCTAAAGAACCATTGCCTATCGGTAAGGCCTCTTCTTCCCAACCCTTATATGTTATTGACGCTGGTTGCTTGTAGGCCAGTACATAATCTTGTTTTTTATTCCTTATCATACTACCATACTAACATAAAAAGCCTAGAAATCAATTCTAGACTTACAATTTTTTATTTTCCAAGGTAGTATTCAGAAACTACGTTCAATTTTTCGTCGAATTCGAATACCAATGGTGGGAAGTTAGGGATTTCCACGTCCATGATTTCGTCATCTGACAAACCTTTGATGTGTTTTACAAGGGCACGGATTGAGTTACCGTGAGCTCCTACGAATACGTTTTTACCATCTTTAAGAGCTGGAGCGATTTTATCTTCCCAAAATGGAAGGGCACGTTCCAAAGTCACTTTCAAGTTTTCAGCATCTGGGATAACTGAGTCGTCAAGTGAAGCGTAACGACGGTCTGTGTGAGCTGAGTGCTCATCATCACGATCCATGTTTGGAGGCAATACATCGTATGAACGACGCCAGATGTGAACTTGCTCATCACCAAATTGTTCAGCAGCTTCAGCTTTGTTTTTACCAGTTAAACCACCGTAGTGACGTTCGTTCAAACGCCATGATTTTTCAACTGGAACCCACAATTGGTCAGAAGCTTCAAGAGCCAAGTTTGTTGTTTTGATAGCACGTTTCAATACTGAAGTATAAGCTTGGTCAAATTCGATGCCAGCTTCTTTGATCAATTTACCAGCGTCAATCGCTTGTTGTGTACCTTTTTCAGACAAATCAACATCAGCCCAACCAGTGAAAAGGTTAGCTTTGTTCCATTCAGACTCACCGTGGCGAGCAAAAACCAATTTTACCATTAGATGGATTCTCCTTTAAATTTTCCGAGGTTTCCCCTCGTTTATCTATTCTATTTTACACAATTTTTCACAAAAAAGCTAGTCAAAACCAAAAAGGAAAGGATTGTTTGGCAATCCTTTTCCTTATTTTTTATCCTTCAACTTTGAATTTTTTGAGACTTCCTAAAAATAGTGAACCACCGATAATTGCTAGGATTCCTCCTACCCAACCAAGGGCTGGAATCAAGCCAACTGCTCCACCTACGATTAATAGGACAGAAGGAGCAGAACCAACACGACTTTCTCCCTTATAGTATACAATCGCAACAATTCCTAAAACTAAAATAGCAATTTTTAAAACGGTTGGAAGTAAAACTCCTGCAATTCCTGCAACTGTTGTAGATGCAGTTAATTCAGGACTCTGTGTAGCTGTTGCTGTAGCAGCTGTACTCACAACTGCTGCTAGTAAAAGAAACGGGGCAATAAGCAAGTAGAGTCCACCTACTAAACCAACAATACCACTATAAAGTGCTAAAGCTTTTGACTTCATAATAAATCTCCTTTTTTATTTTTTTCAAATAAAATTGTATCATATTTGCTAAAAAAAAAAAGCATTTTCTGAAATTATAAAATAAAAACTTGCATAATATGAAATAAAATTAAGCAAATATGTGAAAAGAAATTTCCATTTCACCCTTGCTAGTCTCCTTACTTTTTGTTAGAATGATGTCAAAAAATAAAGAAGGTTAACATTATGCCACAACATCTCTTTAAAGAATTGGCCCAACTAGAGCAAGTAGAGGCTCTAGCTCTAGGAGGATCACGGGCTGGACAAGATTTTGACAAAGACTCTGACTATGATGTATATGTCTACCTCAGTGCTCCTCTCTCACCAGACATACGAAAAGAAATCCTCAGTAAACACTGCACCTATATGGAAATCGCTAATCAATTTTGGGAATTGGAGGATGATTGTGTTCTCAATAATGGTATCGAAATCGAGCTGATTTACCGCTCTTTAGACGAATTTGACAAAGATTTACAAGCCGTAGTTTTAGAGCATCAAGCCCAGAATTCTTACACTACTTGTATGTGGTACAATCTTCTCAATAGTAAGATTATCTACGATCAAGATGGTCACTATGCTGCCCTCCAGAAAAAGTACAATCTTCCTTATCCAGCTGAGCTGAAAAAGAATATCATCAACAAGCAATTCCTGCTTCTCGACCAAGCTATGCCAGCTTTTTCAAGACAAATCAAAAAAGCTCTCAAACGCCAAGACTTACTCAGCATCAATCACCGCAGTAGCGAGTTTTTCGCTTCTTATTTTGATTTGCTCTTCGCCTTCAATGAGCAGCTCCATCCAGGAGAAAAACGCATGCTCCAGTTCGCAAAAAACAATTGCTCTCATCTACCTCAAAATTTTGAAAACGATATTCAAGACTACTTTCAAAATCTCTACCAACTAGCTCACCAGCAGAAAACAGTCCTAACTTTGGAGCATCTCCTATCAAATCTTAAACATTTGATTGATAAATCCATTTAGAACGCCAACAGATAAAAGCTCATGAAATCTACTTTTCAGATGATTCATGAGCTTTTTGAAATTCAACAATATACAACGATGTAAAGTTATACTCAATGAAAATCAAAAAGCAAACTAGAAAGCTAGTCGCCTCACTGTGCTTAAGTACAGCGAGGCGACGCTGATGTAGTTTGAAGAGATTTTCGAAGAGTATTAATTGAAACAAGAAAACGACAATAAACTTCTAACATGATAAAAACGCATCGTATCAGGTGTTCAAAAAGGTGATACAATGCGTTTTATAGTCTATAAGATTAGTTGTCTTTCCTTCTCAAATTGAGTTTTCCCTAGACTCTTTAACTTATTTCTCTTCAAATCCTTCTGAGACTGCGTCCGCAAAGTTTTCTTCTACGATGCTTGCACAGTGGTCACAGATGACTGCCTGGTAGCTACGTTCTGCTGTTGTTGGGTCGATACGACGGCAACGGTCACACACTTCACCTGCAGCACGTTCAACAGTAAAGGCTACATCTTCGAAGCTAACGGCAGCTTCTGGAGCTGGTCCTTCTGCGATAGTCAAGTCTGACACGATTAAAAGTTGAGCTACATTGCTGTTTACTGCTTCGAGTAGAGTTTTCACCACTTCGTTTGGATAAACTGTCAAGTGTGCTTCAAGCGATTTCCCGATAACTTTGGCATTACGCGCTTCTTCCAAGGCTTTTTGAGCTTGTCCACGGAAGTCCATGAAGGCAGCCCATGTATCCAAGATTTCTTCTTGATTAGCAAAAGTTTCCGCTTCTGGCAATTCTGACAATTGAACGAAGTCTTCGGCTTCAAACTCAAGGTATGACCAGATTTCCTCTGCTGTGTGAGGAAGGATTGGTGTCAAGAGTTTGGTGATTTTCACAAGAATGTCATAGAAAACAGTCTGCATTTGACGGCGTTCCAATGATTTGGCACCTTCGATGTAAACAACATCTTTAGCAAAATCAAGGTAGAAGGCTGACAAATCAACGTTGATAAAGTTCACCAAGGCCTTGTAGATTGTCAAGAATTCAAAGTTTGCATAAGCATCACGAATCGTTTTCACAAGCTGGTTAAAGCGAATCGTCATGTACTTATCAACTGAACGAAGCTCATCGTAAGCTACTGAATCTTGAGTTGGGTTAAAGTCAGACGTATTGGCAATCAAGAACCGAAGGGTGTTACGGATTTTACGGTAAGTTTCAGAGACTTGGCTCAAGATATCCATAGAAATACGCACGTCATTGCTTGAGTCAACACTTGTTACCCAGAGACGCAAGATTTCTGCACCAAATTGTTTTTCAACATCACTTGGAGCAATGGTATTTCCAAGAGATTTAGACATCTTCTCACCTTTACCATCAAGGGCAAAACCTTGTGACAAGATTTGCTTGTAAGGTGCTACGCCATGGTTGGCAACAGATGTGATGAGTGATGAGTTGAACCAACCACGATATTGGTCAGAACCTTCTAGGTAAAGGTCTGCTGGGTAAGTCAACTCAGGACGGTTTACTACAACCCCATTCCATGATGAACCTGAGTCAAACCAAACGTCCATGATATCTGTTTCTTTCTTGAACTCACCATTTGGTGAACCTGGATGAGTAAATCCTTCTGGCAAGAGGTCCTTAGCATCACGTTCCCACCAAATGCTTGAACCATGTTCTTCAAAAAGTTGAGCTACGTGTTCAATAGTTTCAGCTGTCATGATAGCTGTACCATCTTCAGCGTAGAAGATAGGAAGTGGAACACCCCAAGCACGTTGACGAGAGATGACCCAGTCACCACGGTCACGAATCATATTGTAAAGACGGACTTTACCCCATTCTGAGTGGAATTTCACTTTTTCAATTTCATCCAAGATTTCTTGGCGGAATTTAGAAACTGAGGCAAACCATTGTGGTACTGCACGCCAGATGATTGGTTTCTTAGTACGCCAGTCAAATGGGTATGAGTGAGAGATTTCTTCTTGGGCAAGAAGGAGGTTACCAAGTTTCTCGATAACAGTTGGAACTACCTTTTCATAGAATTGACCTTCAAACTCAGGACCAGCATTCTTCATCATGATACCACGTTCGTCAACAGTCACTGCGACTTCAAGACCATTAGCAATACCAACATTGTAGTCGTCCTCACCAAAACCAGGGGCGGTATGGACAATACCTGTACCAGAATCTGTTGTAACGTGGTCACCAAGGATAACCAATTCATCTACAGCTGTATCCCATGGGTGTTCTGTTACGATGTGGTTCAATTCTTGACCACGGTAAGTTGCCAAAACTTGAACATCAACCCAGCCAAATTTCTCAGACAAGCTAGTCAACAATTCTGCAGCAACGACAAACTTACGAGCTTCACCAGCAGGTCGAACCAAGACATAATCAATATCCGCTCCAACAGTCAAACCACGAGAAGCTGTGATGGTAAATGGAGTAGTTGTCCAAACTACGATATAAGTATCTGTATCTAGAGCACCTTTCCCATCTTTTACCTTGTTGGCATAGTAAAGGGAAGTTGAAACCAAATCATGGTATTCAATCTCCGCTTCAGCAAGGGCTGACTCAGATGACCAAGACCAGTAAACTGGCTTGGCACCACGGTAGATATAACCTTTATTAGCCATCTCACCAAATACACGGATTTGAGCTGCTTCATAGTCAGGAGTCAAAGTCACATATGGATTTTCCCAGTCACCAGAAACACCCAAACGTTTAAAGTCTTCACGTTGTTTATCTACTTGAGAAAGAGCGTATTCACGGCAAAGTTTCAAGTACTCAACCAAGTCCATTTCTTTACGTTTGACACCTTGTTTTGCCAAAACTTGCTCGATTGGCAGACCATGAGTGTCCCAACCCGGGATAAATGGTGCGTAAAAACCTGACATAGATTTTGAGCGAACAATGATATCTTTTGAAATCTTGTTCATAGCATGTCCAACGTGGATATTTCCGTTAGCGTATGGAGGGCCATCATGCAAGGTGAAATGAGGTTTTCCTTGGTTCAATTCTTGACGACGTTGGTAAAGTTTTGCATCTTCCCATTCCTTTTGCCAAACTGGCTCTTTGGTAGGAAGGCCTGCACGCATTGGGAAAGCTGTTTTCCCAAGGTTAAGGGTATCTTTGAGTTTCATGGTATCTCCTTTATAAATAATAACAAATTAAAAACCACGACTGCCAAAAAGGACGAAAATCGTGGTACCACCTTTATTCAGAAAAAGATTTAGTCTTTCTCCCTCTTATCCCGTAACGTGGGGAACGTCAAATCTTACTAGCTTCAGACTTGAGTTTTTGAGAGGATAATCTTATCAATAGGGATTACAGGACTCACACCATCTCCTGCTCGCTGGAAATATAAGGATAAGATATTGTTCTCAGAATATTTCTTATAAAATTGTAACGGATTCTTGCGGTGCTTCAAATCCTGGTGCTGAATCAAACGTTTCTGTAGCTGGTGTTGGACCTGTCGGATGCACTGGAGCTACTTCTGGTTCTTCATACATTGGACCAACTGGATGAGCTGGTTCTTCTTCAATTTGAGGACTCACTACAGGAGTTGGGTTTTCCACTTCCTGTTTAGCTTGAGCTTCAAATTCAGCCAATTCTTTATTGGCTGCCTCAATACGAGCCTGTAACTCTGTCATTTCTTCTTGAGAAAATTGACGTGTCATATCAATTGGTTCTTCCTCAATTGGAGCTGGAATCGGTTCTCCAAGTACTTCGCTAACCACTTCTTTAAAGGCTTCATCACTTGTCTGAAGATAAGTAGCTGTTGGACGAAGAATATCTTCCCAATCTGAAGATTCAACAATAGCCAACTGACTCTCAATTGTAGATTTAAGACGTTGGTGGAAGACACGACTCTTGTTCTTCAATTCTTCGGTTTCAACAGCAACTTTCTTAGCATTATCAGCTGCCTGACGAAGAATTTCATTTGCCTTGTATTTTGCTTCTTCCAATAATCGATGTGCATCCTGTTCAGCTTGATGAATAATATTATTTGAACGATCGTGTGCTGTTTGTTTCACTCTCTCAGCTGTATCTTGGGCAATCAATACAGACTGGCTCAACGAATCTTTCATCTCATCAAAGTAAGACAAACGCTCTTCCAAATTTTTAATATGTAAATCCTTATCATGATTAGAACGAACCAAATCTTCATAATCACGAACTACAATATCTAAAAATTCATCTACTTCTTCTGGATCAAAACCTCTAAAACGTGTGCTAAAGGTTTTATCTTTGATTTCTAACGATGTAATTGGCATATTTTTCCTCACTTACTTAATAATAACTGGACTGTTATTTTTTTCTTCTCTTTTTTAGTTTGTCCCTTATCTTGAAGCAACCTCAAACGCCCAAATTTTCTCACACTAATCAAGTCTCCAACTTGAACAGTATAATCTGATTTGTCTACCACATGATAATTTACTTGGACAAGTTTCTTGTCAATCAACTGGTTTGCTTGATTTCTAGATAGTTTCAAAACATTTGATAAAAGAACATCTAATCTAAAACTAGACACGCATAAATCCAGCTCTCTATACTGTTCTAGCTTATCTATTTTCTCGGTGAAAGGACGTTCCTCCAGCGAAACGGGTATACGGCCAATTTTCTTTAATCCATCTTGAAAGAGAAGAAGAAACTGCTGATTAATCATAATCTGCGCCCGTTCTTCATCTACTAGGATATCTCCAAAAAGTTTCCGTTCAATTCCCAATTGATTGATGACTGTCCCTAAAATCTTAGCATGCGTTAAGTGTTCAAATTTATTGGAATACACTATTTCCTGGAGAGATATTTCAAAATCTGAAAACTCTGGCTGAAAATAATCTGGATATAATAAAACTCGAACATACTCACTCGAGACGAATTCCCCACTACTGCTACAAGCAAGACCATAGGTCTTGGCCAAAATTTTTAATAGCTTCTCCTGATGAGGATTGATAAAAGGAGTTAAAAAAGGAGCATAGCTATCTTCTACCTTCTTTATCCATTCCATTCCCTTATCAAGAAAGGGACGATCTTCTATGGAGAAATGCTGGTAAATCCCTTTATTCATCCTATCATCGCCAGAAAACGGACTAGGTTTTCTCCTAAAAATCGAACCAAAACAATCGCAACCCAAACAGATAAATCAAGACCCGCTATCTGTAAAGGCAGGCGTTGTAAAGGAGCAAGCACTGGTTTTACCAATGCTACAATCCAACGACCTAAACTTGATTCGTAGGCACCTGGAAACCAAGACATGACAGCAAAGGCCACCAAAATCAGGGAGTAAAAATCCACTGCATTATAAATCAGACGAATTAAAAAAATCATCATCGTACTCTATTTCGTCTCATATCAAAATCAAACTCACCCTGTTGATCTTCATCTGGTAAACGAATATCTTCAACATTTACAATAACATTCACTGGTGTCAACAGGTACATGGTAGAAGCTACCTTTTTCAAATTTCCAGCTAGAACATGGCAAGCTCCATCCAGATAATCTAAACAACGACGAGCTTGCACTTCAGTCATATATTGAAAATCAATCAAAATACTTTCGTTTCCTGCTAATAAATCAACAATTTCTATCGCATCTTCATATTTTCTAGGATAACGAACATCAATTGTTACTTTTTCAGTAGAATGCTGATTTTGCTTTGCTAACTCTTGTTGACGTGCATGCAGTCTAGTAATATTATTTTCTTTTGTACCACTTGTGCTTGGTGTTTGATTCGTTGAGAGAGCCTTTTCCTGTGTAGAATTTACTGGAGTTAAAATGGGCTCATCTCGTTTTTCATTAGGGAGACTTAAATCCTCATCCTCCGTAAAATAATCTATAAATCTATCGAATCTATCTTTTAAAGACATGGTTCTCTCCTACTTAAAAAATGCTGTACCTATGCGAACAAAGGTGGAACCGAATTGAATCGCTTCTTTATAATCACGACTCATTCCCATGCTTAAGTCGGTCATAGGCATATTTGGAATTTGTTTTTCTTGGATTTCTTTTTGTAAATCTTGGGTCGCCTTGAAAATTTCTTTCAACTGCTCACTGCTAGCCTCAAAAGGTGCCATCGTCATTAAACCAACATATTCAATCTTATCTAGTTTGGCTAACTCTGGCAAGATTTCCAGCAGTTCCTCTCTCGAAAATCCGTGTTTACTTTCTTCTTTAGAAATATTTACTTGAAGGAAACACTTGATGACTCGGTCACTTCTTTTTTGGATTTCCTCTGCTAGCTTTACTGAATCCAATGCATGGAAATAATCAACGTATTGAATGACATCTTTCACCTTACGTCTTTGCAAGGTCCCAATCAAATGCCAAGTCACATCTCGATCTTTTAAAGCTTGATATTTCTCTAGAAACTTATCTACACGATTTTCACCGATATGATGAACCCCTAGCGGAAGCAAGGCTTCCGCTGTCGGTACATCTACATACTTGGTAACTGCAATGACAGAGACTGAGCCACTCTCGCGATGAGCACTCAGACTTGCTTCTGCGACTTCTCGAAAAACACGTTCTGTATTTTCTTTTACATTCATTTACTTAACGATTTTTGAAAAATGGAGGTGTATCCAACTCATCTTCATCTTGTGAATTTGGAATTTCAAAACGTTCTACCGGTGACACTACTGAATCAGTCGGACGAACAATTGTCTCGCGACGTAAATCCCAATCACCAAAAGCAGATCCTTGAGCTTGTTCCAAGCGACGTTGATTTTGTTTTGGCAATTCAGCTGTTTCTGCCATATCAAAATGACGATCAAAGCCATGTGAATGTGCTGATTTCACTGTCTCACGGTAGTTAGTAGTAGGTCTAGCTTGTGGAGCTACTACCTTTTCTACGCGGTCTTGACGAACACCCGTTGCAACAACTGTTACACGGATCTCATCACGCATACTTTCATCAATTGAAGTACCGAGCCAGATGTTTACTCCTTGTCCTGCTGCCTGGTTCACAATTTGTGAAGCCTCTTCTGCCTCAATCAAGGTTAAGTCAAGACCACCAGTTACGTTGACAATCACATCTTCTGCTCCATCAATTGTTGTTTCAAGAAGTGGAGAGTAAATTGCCTTACGTGCTGCTTCCACCACACGTTCTTCTCCACTACCGATACCAATACCCATAAGAGCATTCCCTTTATTTGCCATAACTGTTTTCACATCGGCAAAGTCAAGGTTAATCAATCCTGGGTTGGTAATCAAATCGGTAATTCCTTGAACACCTTGACGAAGAACGTTATCTGCCTCGCTAAGAGCTTCAAGAAGTGGAGTTTTCTTATCAACAATTTCAAGCAAGTTGTTGTTTGAGATAATCAATAAAGTATCTACATGCTCACGCAGTTGATTGATTCCTTCTACAGCAAATTGTCCACGTTTGCTTCCTTCAAAACCAAACGGACGTGTTACAACACCAACTGTAAGAGCACCTAAATCTTTAGCGATACGAGCAATAACAGGAGCAGCTCCAGTTCCAGAGCCTCCTCCCATACCAGCAGTGATGAAGACCATATCTGCGCCACTGATAGCTTCCGTCAGTGTTTCTTCGCTTTCTTCAGCAGCTTTACGACCAACCTCAGGTTGACCTCCTGCACCCAAACCACGAGTCAATTTAGGTCCCAACTGAATAACAGTCTCAGCTTTTGTACTACTCAATGCTTGTACATCTGTGTTTGCTGCGATAAATTCTACGCCTGTAACACCTTCGTCGACCATACGGTTGATGGCATTGCCACCACCTCCACCGACACCAATTACTTTAATCACTGCACCTTGAGCAGCAGCTGTATCAAATGAAAATGTCATAATTTATTTTTCCTCTTTATTCGTCAAACATGCTTCCGATCAAGCCACGGAAACGATCTGCTAATTTCGGTTTATTTTGTGAAGCTTGTTGGAAATCCGCCATTGGTTCTGTAGGCGCCACCGGCTCTACTTCTGGAGCAGGGGCTGGTTGAACAGGCGTTGATTGTACAAACTGAGCTGTTTTCTGAATCATTCCCCCAAAACTAAGCGGTTGTTGGAATAATCCTTCATCACCCTTGACTGCTCGTTGAGCCAAGAGATGTACTTCTGTCAATTGTCCCGCGAATTCTGATAGACTAATCACATGCGCAAAGGCTGGATTACGAATTCCAACTTGGTTTGGAACATAAAGCTTGACACGAACACCAAAAACTTCTTGAGCAAGCTCCACAATACCCGGTAAAATAGCCGTTCCACCAATCAAAACAATGCCACCAGGAAGATCCAATAAATGTCTTCTGTCTAAGTCTTGTTTGATTTGTTCAAAAATATGCTTAATACGTGCAGAAATAATTTCTGACAAGTAATTTTCTGTTACTTCAACAGGTTCTACTTCCCCGATCACTTCGACTTGGAATGTTTCTTTACTTGCGAGAGGAGGATAAGCCTCTCCATAGTTTAATTTCAAACCTTCGGCTAGTTTCTGTGATGTCTTCAAGACTTTAGAGATATCCTTAGTTACATAATCTCCGCCTTCTTGGAGAATATTGGTAAACTGGAGTTCTTGGTTACGAATTGTAGCGACAGTCGTTTGACCTGCCCCCATATCAATCACTGTAGCACCAAATTCACGTTCACCTTCATTCAAAATAGATTGAACCATTGCTAGTGGTGAAATAATAATATTTTCAACCTGAACACCTGCACGTTCAACTGTCTTACGTAGGTTATGTAAAATAGTGCGAGGACCTGTATAAAGTAAACCACGCATTTCAAGGCGAACCCCCATCATACCACGTGGGTCACGAATCCCTTGAAAACCATCCACAATAAATTCCTCAGGAATGAATGTGATAACTTCACGATCAGGTGTCATACTCTTTGTCAAAGCTGATTTGACAACATTCTCGACATCTTGATCCATAATTTCCTTGGTATCAGATGTTACTGGAATCATTCCTTGAGTTGGTTCTACCTGTAAGAGATTAGCTGGTAAACCAACATTCACTGATTTAATTGAGATGCCTGCTTTTTCTTCTGCTTGGGAAATTGCTGATTTGATAGCAGTTGCTGCTGCATCAATATCAACAATAATTCCATCCTTTACACCTTTACTTTTGGCATTACTCACGCCAATTACATTTAATTCACCATTTCTCTGCTCAGCTACAAGCACCTTGACAGAGCTTGTTCCAATATCTAGACCTGTAAAAAAGCCTTCTCTAGCCATTACATCGCATCCTCTCTATCTTCCAAGTTTCTAACTTCGTAATATTCAATAGCTAAACGTAGGCATAGCTATTCACAGAATATTATAACACAAAAAATCTCATCGTGCTCAGTTTTTTCCTAAATTTACCAGCCAATTTTTTAGTTTTTCTGTTCAGAAATTCATTCACTGTAAACTTTGTCAACAATCTGTCTATTGTACAAAAAAGAAAGCTCATTTCTAAGCTTTCTTTGCAATCATTTTTTCTGCTTCTTGTTCTAAAAATAGTTCCAAAATTTTCTTTGTCAACGTAATCGCCGCTGACAAGGCCAGGGAAACGATTAAATAATTAGCTACTAAGCCGTGATCTCCAACCAATGGCGGTTTTGTCAAAAATCCATAATCGCCACCTGTTACCAAATTGACCACAAAAATCAAGGCATTTAGTCCAAAGGTCATAAGAAAAATTCCTTTCACATCTAGCATTCTCGCATCGTACTGTCTCAAGAGATAAACTAGAGAGTTCCCCAAGAGAGCTAAGTGGCCAAAGATAAAGGATAAAATGGCAATATGCGGGAATGGATAAGGATCTGGCACTGGATAAACAAAGGCAGCTAATGTCCCAAATGTTCCTAGTAATGCAAAATACTGCCTATATTTAGACTGACCAGGAAGCAAGAGCACCACAAACATAGCCATACGGCAATGGTAAAAGGGTAAACTTTCTGACAGTGGCATATGATTGACCCCATACCAACCATAAAGAAGGATTAACTGAACGGCCTGCAAGATTTGGAAAAATCGTTGGTAAACCTTCTTTTCACGATAACGATAGGCTGTATAGAAGGTCAAGGCCAAGAGTGTAAATATACTGACATACCAATAAAGATCAAACTTGGGTGGCTCTGTTGCTTGGGTCGTAAAAAAAATATCCCATAAATTCATCTAGTATTCCTCATGATTCAAAATTTTCCTGCATTTTATTATACCATGCTATTTGTCAAAAATGAATTTAGAAATACGTAAATGTTTGACAAAATCACTTGTCTTCATTTTCTAAACTTTCTACCAACTTGGCTAGGTTCATAGAGTTAGAGCCTTTGAGCAAGATTTGGTCATTAGCTCCTAGACTTTCCTTAACCTGCTTAACTAGGTCTTCAAATTGGTCTTGATCTTCTGTTTTCTTGAAGTAGTAAACGTGGCCGATTGGGAACATTTGACTGGCAAGTTGGGCCAATTCAGCAATATCTTCTCCATAGAAAATAACGGTATCCAGCACATCTGGAGAAAGGCTCAAAATCATCTGGTTATGAAGTTGAACAGACTGGTCACCAAGTTCCTTCATATCCGCCAAGACAGCGATTTTTTTGCCACCTTCATTAGCTGGAATGGCAGAGAAAGTCTCTAAAATCAGCTTCATAGCAGTTGGATTGGCATTGTAAACATCTGATAGGATATCTGCTCCATTGGCTGCTTTCTTCCACTCGGTACGGTTACGCGTCAATTCAAGTTTTTGGAAGGCCTTATGAATTTGTTCCTCAGTCACTCCTTCTTGCAAGGCAACATAGGATGCAATCATAGCATTAGTGGCATTGTACTTACCAGTCACTGGCAAATCAAGGACTTGTTCCAAGAAATTAGCCTTAAATGTCAGACTATCCTTGCGCTCAACCAAGTCTGTGATTTCCAACTCTGCCCCTTGCCCAAAACGAACCACCTTTTTATCAGTTGGCAAGTAGTCCTCTACAATCGAGTCAGCTGGCGCTAAAAGCAAGGAACCAGGTGCCATCCCGTCTGCAATTTGCATTTTTCCTTTAGCAATCTCAGAACGGTCTTTGAAAAAGGCCAAATGGGCTTCTCCAACCAAGGTCACGATGGCTGTTTTTGGACGAGCCAATTCAGACAAGAGATGAATATCGCCCAAGTGATCCTGCCCCATCTCCAAGACCAACTTTTCTGTTCCTTCAGGCATATGGAGAACTGTGTAAGGAAGACCAATCTCATTATTGTAGTTGCCTTGTGTTTTGTAAGTTTTGTAGGTTGTTGATAGCAAGTGCGCTAACATATCCTTGGTCGTTGTTTTACCATTTGAACCCGTAACCGCAAAGACATCAACAGTCGTTTTTTCAAGATAGTAGGCTGCTAGTTGCTGAAAGGCAGTCAAGACATCATCTACTAGAATATAGGGATGATTTGCAACCTCTTTCTCAGACAGGGTTGCAGCAGCGCCATTTTCGAAAGCTGTTTCGATAAAGTCATGACCATCACGCGCACCCTTGAGGGGCACAAATAAATCTCCTGTCGCAATTAAGCGACTGTCAAACTCAGCTTTTTCTAACTGGGTGTCCTCAAAGATACTGACATCATTTTTAGCTCCTACAACTTGAGCCACTTCATGGATTGTTAATTTCATTTCTACTCCTTTAAAAAGGGCTGAAGTCCGAGAACTCTGATCACCTTGCAGTGATGGTTCTGGCTCCTACCCTCTCTTTTATTTTTATAGCAAATGCGCTTCGCGCTTGTCAAAACTTTCCTTGGCAAGATCCACCAAACGCTCGATTAGTTCTGGGTAGCTGATTCCCATATTGTCCCAAAGTAGTGGGTACATAGACCACTGGGTGAAACCTGGCATGGTATTGAGTTCATTTAGGAAGATTTCTCCCTTATCTGTATAGAAGAAATCACAACGAGATAGACCTAAACCACCAATCGCACGGAAGGCAGTTTCTGCATTTTGACGCATGACAGCTACCACATCATTACTGATTTTAGCTGGGATATCCATGGTAATCTTGTTGTCAATATACTTGGCATCGTAGTCATAAAAGGCAACATCCTTGACTACTTCTCCTGGTAGCGTGCTTTTGACATCGTAGTTTCCTAGTAGACCAACCTCGATTTCACGGGCATTTACCCCTTGCTCAACCAAGACACGACTGTCATATTGGAAGGCAAGTTTCAAAGCTTGACGGAGTTCCTCTTGGTTTTCAGATTTGGAAATACCGACACTAGAACCCATGTTTGACGGCTTAGTGAAGACTGGATAAGTCAATTTTTCTTCCACTTCAGCGATTTTAGCAGTCACATCATCCCCTTCAACGATAGCCACATAAGGAACTTGGGCAATACCAGCAGATTCCAGAACACGCTTGGTCGTGATTTTATCCATGGCAAGACTAGATGACAAGATATTACAGCCGACATAAGGCATTTTCAAAACTTCAAGGAAACCTTGAACAGAGCCATCTTCTCCCATCGGACCGTGAAGAACTGGAAAGACAACTGCCCCTTCTTCGTAGATGGCACTTGGTACAACTTTCTTATCCCAATCAATGGTCGCATTGGTCATGAGACGGTCCTCTTGACCTGGAGTCTGACTAAATTCCTGCGTTTTGATAAAGTCACCTGACTGACTGATAAAGAAAGTCTTGACTGTGAAACGGTCGTAATTGACCGCACTCATGACACTTTCCGCTGAAAGGACAGAGACTTCGCGTTCCGCACTCCGTCCACCATATAAAAGAATAATCGTTTGTTTCATATTATTTGTCCTAATTCTACTAGAATACTCGCTCTTTAGTATATCATATTTGCTTGTTTTTTTAAAACTTGAACCTGCTCCTACTCATCACACTATACAAAAAGAGGCCGATATGAACGATTTTCAGCCTCCTTGATTTTTTTATAAATGAATGGAGTTCGTAAATTTGTCTACACTTACAACTCTGTTCGATTTTCAATAGCCCGTAAGAGGGTCACTTCATCCGCATACTCGATATCTGCTCCCACAGCGAGGCCTCGTGCCAGACGCGTAACCTTGATCCCAGCTGGCTTGAGTAAGCGGGAAAGATACATGGAAGTCGCTTCCCCATCTGCTGTGGCATTGGTTGCTACGATTACCTCTGAAACTTCACTATCCATAAGACGAGTCATAAGGCTCTTGAGATTGATATCGTCTGGACTGATACCATTCATAGGAGAAATAAGACCATGTAAGACATGGTAAAGTCCGTGGTATTCCTGAATATTTTCCATGGCAGCGACATCGCGGCTATCCTCCAGGACCAGAATCGTAGACTGATCACGGCTAGGATCGGTACAGATAGAGCACGGGTCTTCATCTGTTAATCGTCCACAAATAGAGCAATAGGTCAATTCTCGCTTGGCTGCAAGAAGATTTTTTGCAAATTCATTGACGTCGTCATCCGGCATTCCAATAGTATAAAAGGCCAGTCGAGTTGCTGTCTTAATCCCAATACCAGGAAGTTTGGAATAACTGTCAATCAGCTTGGCAATGGGTGTTGGATAAAGCATAATTTCCTTTCTAGTTCATTGGATGGTATTTTTGATACAGATTGATAATGTCACGCGCAATTGCTGGCCCAACATTTTTGGTTAAATTGGTATTATGAGGAAAGACTACTGCAACTGCAATTTGAGGATTTTCTGTTGGAGCATAGGCCACGGCATTGGTATTATTAGCTTCTTGACCACCAGCTACATAGCTTTCACCTGTACCGGTCTTACCACTGATAGAAACAGTGGCGCCATCTGAAAACGCCCGTCCTGTCGTAAGGGGACTAGTTCCATGCGATACTTGGTAAAATCCTTGGTGCAAGATACTCATATCGGAGTCGGATATATTGACCTTATTCATCTCTGTCGGTTGCAGTTGCTGAATCAAGTCACCCAGTCCTCCCTTATCATTATTACCATAAATGCCTTCAACAATACGAGGAGCCACACGAACACCATCATTTGCAATAGTTGCTACATACTGAGCCAACTGCATGGGCGTATAGTTATCAAACTGCCCAAAGGCATTGGTGATGTAATTAGCAAAGCTATACTCTTTGGGAACAAATCCAGTAGATTCATCTGGTAGGTCAATTCCGGTCGCAGCCCCCAAGCCATATTCGCCAAAGGTCGCACGAAGTTTTCCCATAGCTGTTTCCAAATTGCTGGTTCCAACAAACATATTTGGTTGATAGGTCTGGCCCATGATTCCAAGAGCGGTTTGAACCATGTAAGCATTGGATGAATACTCCAAGGCTTCCACAGCTGTAATAGGAAAAGATCCATATGCCAATTTATACCAAGAATAAATTGGAGCTGAACCTTGGAAAACAATAGGCTGATCTGTTAAGGTTTGGTTTCCTGATAAAACACCATTTTCCCAACCTGAGCTGATGGTAGCGGCCTTAACAACCGAACCTGGGACAAAGACATTGGTTACCGTTCCCAAGGAATCAGGAGTCAACTCTCCCGTTTTCAGGTCATGTTTGAGTCCTGACATAGACAAAACAGCACCTGTTTTGGGGTTAAGGGCGACTGCATACACACCCTCAGAATACTTGGCTCCACCATTTCCTAGCTCGGAATTGAAATAACTTTTCAGCAAAGCATCCACGCTATCTTGGAAGGCCAAATCAATGGTCAGTTTGATATTGTTTCCCTTACTACCTTCCTCAATTGTGTCCACGCTTTCCATATTGCCATATTTATCCAGATGGATTTCTTTTACCGAGCGTTTCCCTTGTAAGGTCTCTTCATATTGCTTTTCCAAATAGGAGGTTCCAACACGGTCATTTAGAGAATAGCCTTTTTTAAGATAGGCTTCTGCTTCTTCCGCTGGGAGACCAGCTTTTTCACTGGATACACTCCCTACTATAGAAGAAAGGGAAGTTTCCAAAATCTTTCGATCCCAAGAAGTAGAAATACTAATGCCAGGCATCTCCTTTGAAATAGAGGCAATAACAGCTACCTGAGAATCATTTAGAGGATCTGTCGCAATGGTTCCTGTCGCAAAGTTTCCAACAGCATTTAACTGACTAAAAAGATAGATTTCTTTCTTTTCATCCTCTGTATAGTTTAGTTGACTTGTTGGGACACTATCGACCGCATTGTTATACAGTTCTGATTCGGATAGGCGATTGCCATCTGAATCCAAGCGTTTCTCACTTGGGAGAGCTTCCACTGTTTTTTTATAGATTTCAGGATCAGCCAAATAGTAATCAGCCAGCTGGCGTTCTGTCAAATTTGGCGAACTGATGCTCACATAAGTCAGTAACTTTTTAGCTATTTCTTTTAAGTCTGTAGCCGTCATTTTATTGCTACGCGTAAAGGAAACAACCTGTTTTAACGTATTTTCTACCAAAGGTTTTCCACTAGCATCATAGATTTCCCCACGGGCAGAACTGGTTGTGACCTTGGTCTGACTAGCTGAGGCTAGCTTTTTTTCGTAAAAATCCTTGTTCAAAACCTGCATATACAACAAACGACCAATAATGGTCATAAAGAGTAAAATGACGATTGAAAACAATAAATTAAGCCGAATCGGAATCGAATGGCTGTTAAATTTTCTCATACAAATCAGTCTCATTTCTAACTTAAAATCTTACTCTTAATTGTACCACAATTTGAGTAGAAAATTATGGAAAAGTAAGAAGCTTTTTTTCGTTTTTACAGTAAGATACGTTTTTATTTATCCATCCCTATATTATATGTTATAATGAATGTAAAAGTTCAATAATCTAGTCTTTTTCCAACACGACTCATTTAAAGGAGCCTTCCCTATGGACAAACCAGATATCGCAACTGTCATTGATTCACATTTTGAAGAAATGACAGACCTAGAGCAAGAAATCGCTCGCTATTTTTTACAAGCAGAAACCATTCAAGATGACCTTTCCTCCCAACAGGTCACTCAAAAATTACATATCTCCCAGGCTGCTCTGACCCGCTTTGCTAAAAAGTGTGGCTTTACTGGCTACCGAGAATTTATTTTCCAATACCAACATCAGGCAGAAAATCAAGCCAACCAAGTCTTCAAGCACAGTCCACTGACCAAACGAGTCCTCAGAAGCTATAGCAATATGAGGGAACAAACACAAGACTTGATTGACGAAGTCCAACTAGAACGAATTGCCCAATTAATCGAAGATGCTGAGCGTGTCTACTTCTTCGGAACAGGGAGTTCTGGCCTTGTCGCTCGTGAAATGAAATTACGCTTCATGCGTCTGGGCGTGGTCTGCGAAGCTTTAACCGATCAAGACGGCTTTGCTTGGACAACCAGCATTATGGATGAAAATTGTCTCGTACTTGGTTTCTCACTTTCTGGCGCAACTCCCTCTATTTTAGACAGTTTATTAGACGCCAAGGAGATGGGGGCAAAGACTGTACTCTTTTCAAGTGTTCCCAATAAAGATAGTCAGGCCTACACAGAGACTGTTCTTGTAGCAACCCACAGCCAGCCTTCCTATATCCAACGAATATCCGCTCAACTTCCTATGCTCTTCTTTATCGATTTGATTTATGCCTACTTTTTGGAAATCAATCGCGAAAGCAAGGAAAAAATCTTTAATAGCTACTGGGAAAATAAAAAACTCAACGGCTATCGTAGACAAAAACGTGTCAGAAAATCCTAGTTTGGCTGAGCCAAACTAGGATTTTTATTCATCACCAAACATACCTCTTCAAGATTATGAATTAGTCATATCTTGACTTAGTCTTGAATAATTTCATGTAATCACTTTTTGAAGGGAGTAAATAAGCAAGTCTGACGGTATCCTCAACAATTGTATATAATACGATGTAATCCTTACTCAAGGTCAATCCTCGCGTTTGGTAGCGAGGATCTAATTTCTTACCAAATTTTTCATCGGCATCAAATCCAGCTTGGGGGAAAATTTCTAGCCGATTAATATCTTTTCTGATACTCGCCACTTTTCGTCTCGCAGCCTCTACAGAACAGATTTCCTCTGCTATATACTGATATATTTTATCCAAACTATCGATCACTCTAGGAGAATACAAAATCCTATATTTTTTATAATCCATAGCGTGTCACGACATCCTCATCTGTCAAGTAATTTCCAGCCTCAATTTTGGCATAACTTTCTTGAACTTCTGCTTGTAATTGTCTAAACAAATACTCCTTCTCTAATTCCTCTTCACTCAGTAAATCTACTTCATTTGTTACGGCAACATTCTTTAAAAATAATCTAAGTGCTGATGAAAGAGAGAGATTTTTTTCTTTTAACACTTCCATGGCATCATTTACTAATTCTCTATTAGCTTGGAAGGTCACAATTTTATTTGAATTCGCTATAACCATTTTATATAACTCCATTATATATTTTATTTATTATCTCACAATTATAAAGAAAGTCAAGGGAACTTGATTAGAAAATCCTAGTTTGGCTGGGCCAAACTAGGATTGTTTTGTTTTAAAGTGATAATAAGCACCCAACATACCTGCCGTATTTTGGTGATGGGCAAATTCTAATCGTGTTTTTTCCGCTAGGCTTGGTACCAAAGCCTCTTTCAAGGCTGTGCGGATCTTGGGTTTGAGGATAGCCTCTTGTCCCATGATACCACCACCGAGAATGACTACTTCTGGATTGGCCACATAGCAAATATTTGCCAGACCTTTTCCTAGATAGTCTACCATGCGGTCAATACCAGCCATACAAATCTTGTTGCCTTCAGTGGCTTCCTTAAAGATGCGTCGGCCATTCCACTGATCAACTGGATCTCCATGACCTGCTGCTACATACTCCACCAAGGCTGTTGTAGAAGCCAAATCTTGGAACGCTCCATCCTGCATATGCATATAACCAACTTCACAGGCCGAATTGCTAAATCCATGGAAGACTTTCCCATCCATAATCAAACAACCACCGATACCGGTTCCAATGGTCAAGCAAAGGGTGACACTCGCTCCCTTACCTGAACCAGATACCGCTTCAGCCAGACCTGCACAGTTGACATCATTTTCAATCTCACAAGGAATAGCAAAGCTAGTCTCGATTTCCTTCTTGAACTGGGTTCCTGCATAGTTAGGGATTTGCGGTCCAGCGTAGAAAATCTCACCCTTATCTGGATCCACCATTCCTGCAGAAGAAATGGCAACACCTGCTACTGGGCCTTTTTCTAAATAGCTGGCTACAATATCTTTGGTTTTTTGTAAGATATGAGGTCCACCCTTATGCGCCTCTGTTGGCATTTCATGCGATTCAACAAGTTGTCCTTCTTGGTCAATCAAACCATATTTGATATTTGTTCCACCGATATCAATTGCAACGTAGTGTGTCATAAATACCTCCTTATGGATTAGAGGAAGCGCTCCTTGGTTTCACGAATCAAGGCTGCAGCTGCTTCTACAACTGGACGATCTTCTTCAGTCACTGGTGTCAATGGTGAACGAACAGAACCAATATTCAAGCCTTCATTGATCTTCAAGACTTCTTTAATGACACCATACATATTTCCATGTGCAGAAGTGAGTTTACCAATGATAGCGTTGATAGCATACTGTAATTCACGCGCTGTTTCCAAGTCTTTATCAGCAATCAACTGATTGAGTTTCAAGAAGAGTTCTGGCATAGCACCATAAGTACCACCGATACCAGCCTTAGCACCCATGAGGCGTCCTCCTAGGAACTGCTCATCTGGACCATTAAAGACAATACGGTCTTCTCCACCAAGGCTCACAAAAGTTTGGATATCTTGAACTGGCATAGAAGAGTTCTTCACACCGATAACACGTGGATTCTTCAACATTTCTGTGTAAAGGCTTGGAGTCAAAGCAACCCCTGCCAATTGAGGAATGTTGTAAATCACGTAGTCTGTGTTTGGAGCTGCAGAACTGATATCGTTCCAATATTTAGCAACTGAGTATTCTGGCAAGCGGAAGTAAATTGGTGGAATCGTTGCAATGGCATCTACACCCAAGCTTTCAGCATGACGAGCCAGTTCCATACTATCTTTGGTATTGTTGCAAGCAACGTGAGCAATGATGGTCAATTTACCTTTGGCAACTGCCATGACTTCTTCCAAAATCAACTTGCGGTCTTCAACACTTTGGTAGATACATTCACCAGAAGAACCATTGACATAAAGACCTTGAACACCTTTATCAAGGAAGTATTGAACCAAGGCACGCGTACGCTCTGGACTTACTTCTCCTTGATCATCATAACATGCGTAGAAGGCTGGAATGACACCTTCATATTTTTTTAAATCTGACATAGATTTTCTCCTAAGATTTCTTTTTTTCTGCTAACAGCAGGATTTATTCTTTACGTGTTTAGTATACACCTTGTGAAAAACGCTTTCAACATCTTGTGTACACTTAGATTTTAGTTTCAATATGATTTTTGAAATATTTATGGCTTGAAAGTAGTTTCATAGACAAGCCATTCTATTGGTATTTTGCGAAAATTTTCTCCATCAATCCAGTCTGAATAAAGACCAAGAGTCCAAACCCAAAAAGCAGGAAGGCTGAGCCACCTAAAAGCAAACTGAAGGCGGACAGATAAAGAACCATCACAATGAGAAAGAGAATGGCTAACATGAGGAAGAACCAAGGAAAGTTAAAACTTGCCAAGATAAGTCCTTTTTGTAAGACTTCTTTCCAAGTCAAATCATAGCGTGCAGCGATGGGATAGCTAGCCAACATCACGACAGTGAGGAAGATAAGAACGCCTAGACAGATAGCTTTCACCATTTGGAAAGGCATAGCTGTCTGACCCCAGAAGAGATAGAGGTCTAAAAGACTCAACAAAACAATGCCCAACTCTAGCAAACCTAATTGGAAACCCAATTTCAGATTTTGCTTGAAAGCTCTTAGATAGATTCTAAAGACAGGCACACGTCTGCTCTTCTTAATCTCAAACATAGTCTCGTAGAGGCTAATTTTAGCCACTCCAATCGTCACGATGGGCAAACAAGAGACAACAAAAAGAAGATTGGCTGTCACGATATCCAAGACCTTCTCACTAAAACGCATGAGAAAGTTATCTGTATCAAATGCTGCCTTGATAAGGCTTACTCCTTTTTGTGCCATGTTTGCTCCTCCTGATTTTTTAATCAATCAAAATTTTAAAGAGATATTTACGAACCTTCTCTTCCATACCTGCATAGCCATTTGGCTGGTGTGGTTCTCCTGGGAAGAAAATCGCAAAATTGTGATAACCCAACAAGAGTGGGTAGTCTTCATGACAATGAACAAAGCCAATGTCACTCGCTTCGTCGAATGCTACTGCTTCATCTTTGATACGTGAACCGTAGCTCGAATATTCATGTCCTTCCACCAGCAAATGCAAATCTGCATAGTTCTTATGATGCTCAAATTGATCATTTTCAGCTTGATTGAGGACATTTTCCTGAACAACTAGAAAGACCTTGTCCCCGTCAATCTCATACTTACCTAGTTCAAATGAAGCTTTACGATGTTGGTAGAGATAGTCGATAGCCTTGTCTAGATTGGGATGAATCCCTTTGTAAAAGGTGATGTTTTTCAAATCGTCAAAAATCATACTCTTTCCTTCGTTTCTGATAGTTAACTAAAATCATTCTTAAGTTTATAAGTGTCTAACAAAATCTCCAAGGTAAGAAAATACCCAACATTTTGTAGACACTTATAATCTCTATATTCTCTAAATCTATAAAATATATTTCTGTATCTTGATAGATTGATTTTCCTATACTCAATGAAAATTGAAGAACAAACTAGGAAGCTAACCGCAGGCAATACTTAAGTATGGCAAGGTGACGCTGACGTAGCTTGAATTCGATTTTCGCAGAGTATTATCCTTTAACAGCTCCCATAGTAATACCTTGTGTGAAGGATTTTTGGAAGACAAGGAAGACTGTTACGATTGGCACGGCTGCAAGAGCTGCACCTGCCATGATCAAACCATAGTTGGTTGCCATTTCAGCCTGCATGGTCGCAACCCCAAGTGAGATGGTCAAGTTTTGACGTGAAGTCAACATAACCAACTGCATGAAGTAGTCGTTCCATGTATTGATGAAGGTGAAGATTGCAAGGGCTGCAAATCCTGGTTTCACAATTGGGAAGGCTACGCTCCAGAAAGTACGAATCTCACCACAACCGTCAATTTTAGCTGATTCAAGCAACTCTGTTGGGATATTTTCGCTGAATTGTTTCATGAGGAAGACCCCAAATGGCCATCCAATCAAAGGCAAGATAACCGCCCAAAGAGTGTCATGAATTCCCATGAAGTTGACGATACGTACCAATGGTACAAGGACAACTTGTTTTGGAAGAGCCATAGCAGCGATGAAGATGGCAAATAGGATACGTTGACCATAGAAACGTTTTTTAGCCAATACATAACCTGCTAGAGAAGAGGTTGCACAGACTAAGAACATGGTTACCAATGAGATAAACACAGAGTTCCACATCCACTGCATAGCAGGGTTTTGCACCATAAGTTGTTGGAAGTTTTCCATGGTTGGCATTTTAGGGAACCACTGAGGAGGAATAACGATTGTATCAGGTTGTGATTTGAATGCCCCTGTCAAAATCCAGTAGAATGGAAAGATAAACAGCACGGTCAACAAGAGCAAGATAATAGTTGAAATAACAGTGAAAGCTGTTAAAGGTTTTTTTTCTGTAGATTGCATAGCTGTCTCCTTTCTTTAGTATTCTACGTCGTTTCCAAGTACTTTAAATTGAACAAAGCTTACGATCGCAATCATGACTGCCAAGAAGACACCAATTGTGTTGGCATAGCCGTATTCTGTCAATTGGAAGGCTTTCTCGTAAAGGTAGTACATAAGTGTACTTGTTGAGTAGTTTGGACCACCAGATGTCAAAAGCTGAATTAAGGCAAAACACTGGAATGAGTTGATTGTTGTAATGATTGCAATGTAAAGAGTTGTTGGAAGAAGGCTAGGCCATTTAATCTTCCAGAAAACTTGAAACTCAGTTGCACCGTCAACACGCGCCGCTTCAACCAGTGAATTGTCAATATTCCCCATAGCAGCGATATAAAGGATAATCGGCTGACCAACTGAAGTTGTCAAAAGAATAATCATAATCGCCATCAAAGCCCAGTGTTTGTCTCCCAGCCAAGAAATGTTCTGGCTGATGATATGACTTGACTTGAGGACAAAGTTTAGAATCCCTGATAGTGGGTCATAGATCCATTTCCAAACAACTGTTACGGCAACACTACCTGTTACAACAGGAAGGAAAAAGACAAAGCGATAGAATGATCTAGCGATAGCATTTTGGTGATAGGTTTGCGATGCTACAAAGAGTGAGAATAGAACAACAACTGGCACAGATCCAATAACCAGGATAACCGTGTTGATCAAAGACTTCATAAAGACAGGGTCTTTAAACATACGGATATAGTTGTTTAAGCCTACAAACTCAAAGTTTGTCATAGAGTAATTAAAGAAACTTGTAATGAATCCCATCACCATAGGAGCCAATACAAAGATGACAAAGAAGAACAACACTGGTGCTAGGAAAGCATAGGAAATCACTGTTTCCCGCATACGAATTTTATTGACTTTCACAGTCGGCACCTCTCTTTCAAATAGAATAATTTTTTGACTTTCTTGAACTGTTTTAAAATCAAAATGAAATTTTTTAAGATTCGCTTATGTAAGAACTTCATTTTAATTTCGTGACAGTTCCTTACATTTCAAACAAAATCCTCCCTTTTCTTACATAGACTATGCACAGGGAAAAGGGAGGGATCAATCTGATTTAGTGCTTATTGTTTTGTAGCTTTTTTAATTGTTTCGTTAGCTTTTTCAGTGAAGGCTTTCAAAGCATCCGCTGGTTTTTCGTCACCATTTGATACAGATTGCAACATTGGGAACCAAAGTGTTCTCATTTCAGCAAAACCATTGATAGTGTTGTAGTATGGTGAGTAGTATTTAGTCCAACCACTGATTGTTTCCATACGTTTGTCTTCATAAAGTTTGCCAAATGAAGTACGAACTGGGAAGGCACCTGTACGAACAACGTCTTTTGGACCCCATTCTTTATCATCCGCAATAAATTGGATGAATTTCTTAGATGCTGCAACTTTCTTGTCGTCTTTGTTGTTGAATACTGCAAATCCGTTTACAAGGTATTCAAGAGCTGGTTTGCCTGAATCTGATGGGAATGGTACTTCTACTACTTCTACTTTACTTGCTTCCAAGAGTTTAGCTTGGATACCGTTTTGAGCTGGTGCCCAAAGGATTGTGTAAGATGTTTGACCGTTGGCAAAGTTTTGGATATCTGCTCCACCGTCAAATTGTGAACCGTTGTTCAACAAACCGTCTTTGATCCAGCTAGCTGCTTTTTCAAGACCTTTGACGAATTTAGGATCATCAGTTGTATATTTTGTTACATCTTTATCTGTTACAGAACCGCCGTAAAGGTTTGAGATGAAGGCACGTGTTCCTTGGTCTCCCCCTTGACCAGAACTGAACAATGAACCTGGTGTATATCCTTTATCTTTAAGCGCTTTCAAAACTTTTTCAAAGTCATCAGTTGTCCAACCTTCTTTTACAAGGTTTGCAACTCCAGCTTCTTCCAACATTTTCTTGTTCATAGCCATGTAGAATGGAGCTGAACTGATTGGATACATGTAGGCTTTATCTCCAGCCTTACTTGCTTGTACGATATTTTCATTGTTGACATCTTTGACAAACTCATCTGTGAAAATATCATTCAATTCAGCTAATTTACCATTTTTACCGTATTGGATGATACGTCCTGGTGCGTCAAAAAGTACGTCTGGAGCTGTCCCTGCTTCGATAGCTGTTGTGATTTTTTCAGGACCAGACTTGAAGTCGATGGTTTCCAATTTCACTTTTACATCTGGATTTGCTTTTTCAAAAGCTTCGATGATTGATTTTTCATATGTTCCAACACCGTCACCAGTTTTTTCTTGAGTGAAGACTGGGAATGCCCACCAAGTGATTTCTGTTTTTCCACTATCACTACCAGATTTTCCAGCATCTTTACTTCCACCAGAATTACCACATGCAGCAAGGCCAAGAATCGCAGCACCCGCAAGCACTGTACAAGCTAGTTTTCTAAATTTCATTTGTATTCTCCTAATTGATAAGCGTATCCATATTGGATAATGAGTAAGATTGCATTTGTATACGTTTTCATTTCATCCTACGCATCCACCACTCTCCTCTGTTTTTAAATTGTGTTATTTAAGACCAGCAACGAAGCGTTCTGTAATCTCTTTTGGTCTAGTAATAGCGCCACCAACAACGATACCTCGCACTCCGTATCCCAGGATTTGTTTGGCTTGTTCTGGTGTATGAATTTTCCCTTCTGCAATGACATCTACACCTGCATCACAGAGTTTTTTAATTAATTCAAAATCGGGACCATCCACTTTAGGACTGTAAGATGTGTATCCTGATAAGGTTGTTCCGACAAAGTCAATTCCTGCTTCTACAGCCGCTAGTCCTTCCTCAAAAGTACTTGTATCAGCCATCAAGAGCTGATGAGGATATTTCTCCTTAACCTGACGAATGAACTCTTGAATCTCTAAACCATCGTAGCGTTCACGCTTGGTACAATCCAGAGCAATCACCTCGATGTCCAGTTCTGCCAATTCATCAACTTCTTTCATAGTAGCAGTGATGAAGGGTTCTTGTGGTGGATAATCTCGTTTAATTATCCCAATGATTGGAAGGTTGGTAACCTCCTTGATTTCCTTAATATCGCGAACACTGTTTGCTCGGATACCGACTGCTCCACCTTGCTCAGCCGCTTTGACCAGCAAGGGAATGACTCCTCCCGCTTCTGTATAAAGCGGTTCGTGAGGAAGGGCCTGACAAGAAACGATGATTCCATCTTTGATTTGTGCAATCAAGGCTTCTTTAGTAATCTGTGGCATCCTCTTTCCTCCTTTTCTTTGTTCTTATGAGTTGATTATATATCATTTATGAAGCGCTTTCAATACTTTGTAGTAGGATAGATTACAGTTTCAAAAGTATTTTATAGAACAGCTGTTTCTGAAAGTAGTTTCAGGTAATATAAATATCCGTATATACAACCAAATGAACTAAAACTAATCCTGACCACCCGTCAAACGGGTGGTTTGTCCCAGGGCTATAAGCCCAAATTACCAGCCAGCGCCTAAAGACGCTGGCTTTCACGTTGTTCAAGCCTTATGTCACTTGCCTCTCAAAGAGGCTTTAGTATTACTTACCACTATCCCTAAAGGGATCCTCATATTCTTTTACACTTAATTTATCTAGTGCTGTATCATGCTTTACTCGTTCTCAAATTTTCATACTCGTGAAGAAATCATCCACTGGATAATTTCTTTAATCTTGGATATATTTCTTAATCGTGGCTTCATTGAGTCCCACCGTACTCACATAATAACCTTCCTCCTAGAAATACTTGTACTTGAGATTGGCGTGTTTGTCAAATATCATGAGTGCACTTTTTCCTTTTAAATAACCCATGAAACTCGAAACACTTATCCTTGGTGGAATACTCACTAACATGTGTACATGGTCTGGCATTAAGTGACCCTCGATAATTTCAACTCCTTTATAACTACACAAGCGATGAAATATTTCGCCTAAACTACTTCGATATTGATTATAGATGACTTTTCGTCTATACTTAGGGGTGAACACAATGTGATAGAACAGTGCCACTTTGTGTGCGATAAACTATGAGCCTTTTGTGCCATATTTTTCTCCTTTCGCTTTGCAATTGGCTTGAACACCTTTATTGTATCGCGTTCGGAGTTTTTTTGGTATAACCTTCGACGCGCACCCGCATAGCGGGTGGTTTTTTTGTCTCGCACCTAACGGAGCGAGACGGACTAATAGTCACATAATAAGAATCACAATAAGCTCATTCATAAATGGTTACCTAAAGAAACTAAGAAAACGACTCCTAAAGAAGTCGCATTCATCAAAAATTGGATTAACAACTATCATAAAAAATGCTTGAACTACAAGTCTCCCAGAGAATTTTTTGTTGCTAACTAACTTGAAATTTAGCGTTTGTATTTGAACGACAAGCCTAACACAGAGATGTTTTCTTATGTCTATAATTAGCTTTTATTTACTCAAGAAGTTCCAATTAAATTTCTTATAAAAAATTGTATAGCGATTTTGACTATTCTCGCTATGTTCATATAAAATTCCGTATTCTCCGTCACCTAAGTCTTGTAATGAATTATATGCAAATTCCCCACCTTGAATTAGATTATGCTTCAACCAAGTTAACTCGCCATTTTTCTCAACACGTGCCAAGTGAACTAGACCATCTTTTCGTTCGCGTCCTGGTCCAGCAGCATTGCTAAGAATAATATACTCTTTCCCATCATGCATAGTATGAATAGCTGACATTTGCACATAGGCATCTTTTACTTCTGGATAACGTTTGATTGTTTTCTCCCAAGTCACTCCACCATCTTTACTAGTAGCAACCTGAAGATCTCCAGTCAAGCCACGCATGAAGAGTTTGACATCACCATTATTTAATTGAAGAACAGTTGATTCTGTATTTTGAGCGCCACTATTATTCATATTAGACGAGTGGATGACACTATTTCCAACAGGTCGATTATCATTTGGGGCTTCTCCAGCATGCCAAGTTACCCCATGATCATCTGAATAAATTAGACGCGAAGACTGCGAACCACCTAAATGCGAAATACTGTTTGTTGTATAAGCTGGTACCAATATCCGTCCCTTATGCTTACCTGTACGTAATACAATACCTGTTCCAGGACCTGTTCCAAGGAATTTCATCCAATCTTGTCGAATCCCTGGTGTGATATCTTTCGGTGCAGACCATGTTTTACCATCATCATCACTATAAGACATCCATAAATAGCTAGTATTTGCAACTCTAAAAGGATTTTTCGTACTTTGTGCAAAGTAAACATTACCAATTAAATCCTTCCCTTTATACAAATCACCTTTGTCGCTATATCCTAGTTTTTTGGGATTTACTACAACATGATAATCTGTTTTTTGATTTTTAGAATTATAAACTTCACCATTTTCACGAATTGTATAATATCCTTTTTCGCCTGTTTTATATAAAATTTGATAAGTTTTATCCCCTATACGCTCGTATGCTTTTTCAGGTTTAGCAGGCATACCGAATACTGCTTTTCCTTCTGGGAACATATCATAAACCGAAAAGATTCTCTTAGTTTCCGGATCTTGAACTAATACCATATCAATATTTAATGGCGACGGAGCAGTTTTGTCTTTGGCATCTGGATTATCACGAAGATTAGAAATTGTTATTCTATCTCCCCACGTCTCTCCTCCGTCCTGACTTCGACGAACTACCATACCAATATCTCCCCAATCTGCGAATTGTAAACGTCTTTCATCCGCTCCGGCAATTAATGTGCCTTTATCTGTTTTTAGCAGTGCTGGAATTCGGTAAGTATTAATTCCATCCTTATTCAATCCACCATTTACACCACTTACAAAAACTTCCTTCTTCTCTGTAATTTTTGCACTTTCCGATGATTTCACTTCTAAATCTGCTCGCTCAAATAACTGACTACGTGTTTTAACTTCTTCAGGCTTCAAGGCACGATCATATACAGTCAGATTACGAACCTGAAGATTTGATCCCCACATTGTTTGGTTTGCTCTCTTAGTAGCTCCAATCTGAACCTTATTGACATCTGGCATATCTTGAATAAAACGACCAGATTTTGTATTTGTTCTAGATAAAACTCCATTGACATATAAACGAACTTGTCCATTTGGTTGGTCTGCTTTTGGTCTTTCCACTGTGAAAGTAACCGAATTCCATTGACCAGGTTTTACTTTAAGCGGTGCATCTGAATAACTTCCGTAGAAATGATTTCCATCAGCTCCTCGTGCTTCGACCATCGCAGTACCTTTATTAACAGACATACTGAAATATTCGTCTCTTTTCTTATCACTTGATACAGAAAAGAGATTATAGAATTGCGGAGCGTTAGCATCTGGTTTAAACTCCATATGAATAGTCGCATTTTGAAGATGTTTCAACTTATCTAATGCTTCTGCCAAGTCAACTCTTTGCCCATTTCCAGCATTCGTAGCAAGGTCTTCTTTTTCAAATACAGTTTTAACATTCTTCAAATCTCTGGCAAAGTAATCACGTGGAGGAAGCACAACGTCATCTGCACTTCTAGTTTTTCCTGGAAGATTCTCTGTTTTTTCTCCTCTTCCTGCATTTGATTCTACTGGAAAATTTCTAGAATTTCCCCCTTGATTAATTGGCAGTTCTTCTTTCAGACTTTCCTTTTTAATTTCACCTCCATTAACAATTGCTGAAGCTAATTTACTAGAATCTACTTCTATTATAGGTCCTGATACAGATGTTCTACTTTCTAAAGTAGTTTCAACCTTATTTGCATCAATATTAGTAGTGGTTTCTTGTGCTAATACTGGTGAAATACCAGACAAGACCGAGCCGATAACTATAGAAGCAACTCCGATAGTAAATTTTCTAATACCATATCGGTTTTTACGATTAATAAAACTCTGATTCATATAACTCCTCCGATGCTTTTGCTAAGCGATTTTTTAAAATTTTTGAATTAGTTAAAAAGTTAGCACTGGAAAGCAATTCAACTAATACGATTGCTTATTATTGATTAATCTATGACTCTCTAAAAGTAATTATTTTATTTCCTAAAAATCTAGATTTTTCTTTATTATACAATAAAACAATATATTTTTCTATATTAATCTACAATAGATTCTATTTTCAGAAATATTTTTATACTTCTATATTCTTTAAAAGTACTTTCGACTTCTATAACAAAAAGAAAAATAATATATTCTCCAATGTCATTAAGTTAGGACTAAACTTTCTCCTTCAATAAAGAGTGTAAACGATAACCCCTGAGCCTTTTGTTTCATATTTTTCTCTTTTCGCTTTACAATTAGCTTGAACACCTTTACTGTATCGCGCTTGGAATTTTTTGAGCATAATCTTCGATGCGCGAGTCTGGTATAAAAAGATTTTGATTTTAGGAATTCTTTATTATGAATTTTAAAAATCGATAGATTAGACAAAAAAGCGAACAATACAGAATTCTGAGTGTCAGATAACTCGTTTTGTTCGCTTTTTATATTTAAGGCTAGACTTTTGTCCCAGACTCGGTTTATTTTATATAAACATAAGAGTTCAAAGAACAACTGAAGAAAAATTAACTGTCTTTTCGTTTATAAGTAATCATTACTCCAAGGATCGTTCCCACAAAACCAAATAAGATTGTTAGTAATGAAGAAGTCTCACCTGTATTTGGTAACATAGTCTGTTCATCGTTACCTACTGTCTTATCTAATTGATTAAATCCTGATCTCTCATTTGTAGATAACAGTTTAGGGGATAGAGAAAGTTCCTCGTTCTTTTTAGCTTCTATAGTTTTTTTAAATGGTGGATTGTCGATAGAGAATCGGAAAGTCATCGCATAAATACTAGAATTGCTAATCTCAAAAATAATCTTTCCATCTTTTTGTTCGAATTCAATAGTGTATAGGTTTCCTTCTGGATCTACAGCATAAACATTCTCAACAGAATGATCCGTAGCAAAAGTAACTAGGACTTTTCCGTTAGGCTGAACCGTTCTAGCAGCTGTATCCTTCAATTGAATATCAAATGCTTTATAGTTTAATGAACTTAGATCACTAACTTGAACTTCTTGAATTTGAACACCTATCACATTTTCCAATACTTCTTCTGAAACTTGAATTTGCACACTTCCTGCTTCATTTTTGAAAATACGTTGTGAACTAGCAATTCTTGTGATAACTTGTTTCATTGTTGCTTCATTCTTACTATCTCTATTGTTATCATGCATAGGACTTGCTACCACATTCACTCCACCTGTATAGTCTGAAAGATGATGAACCTCAGCATCCGAACCATTCACTTTGTCTCTAAACTCTGGCTTAGCTACTGTAGGAGCTGGAGAATCTCCTAATGTAGATAGAACACCACTATACGCTGAAACTTCTGTAACAAGTGAGTCGCCCCCATTCACGCCACCTGTAAACTCTGGCTTAGCGACTGTAGGAGCTGGAGAATTACCTAATGTGGATAGGAAACCTCTGTACTCTGGAACTTCTGTAACAAGTGAGTCGCCCCCATTCACGCCACCTGTAAACTCTGGCTTAGCGACTGTAGGAGCTGGAGAATCTCCTAATGTGGAGAGAACACCACTATACTCTGGAACTTCTGTAACAAGTGAGTCGCCCCCATTCACGCCACCTGTAAACTCTGGCTTAGCGACTGTAGGAGCTGGAGAATCTCCTAATGTGGATATAATACCGCTGTACTCTGGAACTTCTGTAACAAGTGAGTCGCCTCCGTTAACTCCTCCTGTAAAGTCATGCTGTTCAACTGTTGGGGCCGATTCTTCTCCTGAGGTTGATAATACACCCATATACTCTGGGATTTCCAGTATAGGAGATTCAGTGAAAGGAACTCCACCTTTAAACTCTGGCTTAGCGACTGTCGGAGCTGCAAAGTCACCAGATGTACCTAAAATACCAGGATATTCTTTTCCACTATCTTTTTTTGGATCTAATTTCCCAGCTAAATCCTTATCCGAATCCTTCTTAGAAGGTTCCACTTCTTTATCTTCCACATAGACAGGATTTTTTGGTTGACCCTCAATATAAGAACGAACCCAATCCAGCTGCTCTTTTGATAAGACTAAACCACCACTGCGGCTTCCTACAACACCATTTTGGTGAACGCCAATTAAAGCACCTTTATCATTATAAAGACCACCACCAGACGCTCCAGGTTTCGTACCTCCGTAGCTAATTCCCTCTATTCCAGAACCGAAGTCTGTAGTTCCTACTACTTTGCTATCTAAAACTGGACTTAGCTTGTTATCTGGAAAACCATAGACCGAAACTGAATCCCCCTCTGCAACTTTCGAAGATTGTTTTACAACCTCTACAGGAGTTACTCCTTTTACTGCTTCTTTTAACCGAACCAAAGCTAAGTCATTTTTAAAGCCAAATACAGAGTCTTTCTTATTCCAATAAACAATATCATCATCTGAAAAATTCACAGACTTACCATTCGGTAAAGTTGCTTTATACACTGTATTGGTACGACCAGATTTAGTAACTACCTCAGAACCTTTAACTGTTAAGAAATTATGAGCGACTGTTAACACCAAATTTGGTGCAATTAAAGTACCTGACCCCGACCCATCTGGCGTTTGAATGTGCGTTGTAGCATAGAAATTTTCTGAGCCATTCGGAGCTTGTAACACTTCTTTACTAGGTACAGGTAAATTCGATTTACCACTCAAATCTACTTTACCAACTTCAGTTCTTGCAAAATCCGAAGAAGACGTTGATGGAGGAGTTACCGAATCTACTACCGCTCTTATAATTGTATCTCCTAAAGCTAACTTACTGACATAGTCATCAGACCAAGTAGTATCACTTGCTAGTTTGTTAATTGACACTCCGTTATAGGATACCACTTTAGCTGTTGGGGAAGTTGCTATTAACTGTTTGAAGTCTGGATTTTGTCTTAAATGAAAATTCAAACCACTTCCAACAGGACCTTCCTGAACAACCTTATCTGAAATCAAACGAGTTCCTTTAGTATCTTCCACTCGAAGTAAAACGCGACCTTTTTCTTCACCTTTTACTAAAGTAGCTCGACCTTTTTCATCAAAACTATACCAAGCACCATCAATCTCAGATTCTACATCTTTTAAAGCTATATGATTTTCATCATAGTAGTAACGGTTTGCACCATCTATATACCAACCCTTTATACCATATTTATCAATCATAGAACGAATCCAAGCTCTGTGCTTTTCCGTAAAGATAGTACCACCCCCAATACGCTCACTCTCAGGAGCGTTTGAAGTATTTGTTCCGTGCTGGTGGATACCGACTACCTCTCCCTTATCATTAAACAAAGGAGCACCTGAAAAACCTCCTAAAGCTGAGGAATGATAAGTGACTGCACCACTCTCTTTATTGATACTGCTCACAGTTGTGGAGACTGAATAAGCCTTACCATCTTTCAATCGAGCTTTATTTTCTTTACTTAAATTAGGAGTAGAAAAATCATTGGGATATCCGACCATAGTGATGCTATCACCCGTAGAAACCTCTTTATCACTCAACTCTCTTGGAGAGTCCTCACCACCTGTCATAGCTTCGACAGGTTTTTTAGTGATAACTACTGCTAAATCGTTGCTATAGTCTTTCCCAAAGTCTTTGCCGTTATACAAGTGAATAGAGTCTTTTTCAAGAGCTTCTGATACCCCTGAAGTAGGTACTTTATTACTCTTCTCTGTCTCTGAGTTCATCACAACATAACTACGAGCAGACTCCCCACCACGCAATACTGCAGACTTATCCTCTTGGTTTTTATCATAGTAGTTATGAGCTACTGTTACCATCACATTCGGCGCTACAAAGGCACCGCTACCTGATGCGGTTTGTTTTCCACTTGTTCCGCTATCATAAGTGGTATAAGTCATAGCAACACCTTCTGCAGATTTACTATGAACATCCACATCGTGAATATCGCTACCGCCTTGAATGACATCAGCATAAACAACCCCGCCACCAATAACTGATAACTCTGGTGCAGCTAAGCCAATCACCGCTGATAATGTCAAACAACCAACCAAACCATAAGCTTTGGATTTACGAAATTTCCCTAAACCTTTTAAACACACAAACATACATTACCTCACTTTAACTTTCAAAGTTAATTTATCCAAGTATATTCTAAAAAATAAAATATTACAGTTTCCATTAGCATAACATTCTCTACTTTGATTCTTACAATAAAAATAGCTATAGATTATTTTGTTCCTTTACAAATGCTATTTAAGTACTGTATCTACAGGAATATCGTTTTTATAAGATATTATCCTAATGAGAAAACCATCTTATACATAAACGTATATATAAATGTTCATTTGTAGCGAAACTGTATATTTTCTTATAAATTATAACATATTTCACAGACGCTTTCCAATGTATTGAAATAGCTTATACCCAACTAGATAGAAAATGAATTGTTTGACACCACAGCCCAGAAAAAAACTCATACTCAATAAAAATCAAAGAGCAAACTAGGAAGCTAGCCGCAGGCTACTCAAGACACTGTTTTGAGATTACAGATAAAGCTGACGTGGTTTGAAGAGATTTTCGAAGAGTATGAATTTCAAAGTATACATGAACTAGAATATTTGCTGACTAGACTCTGTACAAAAAGAGAGCTACTAGACTCTCTCATTCATCACTTCACATACTTAAAAGGAATCTCACTGCCACAGAGCCAATTGTAGACTTGGTCGTTAACAAATACATTCATAGCTTCGTGAGCATACTCTGGCATGATACGATAGGCCTTATCGCAAGTCAGACGATTGTAAATCGCAAACTGGGTAATAGGATAGCAAACATCATCGTCCAAGCCCGTAATCATCTTAACCTCACCCTTGATACGATGGGCAAGATTTTTCACATCTATATAGGCAAGGGTCGCCATGATTTCCTCCTCAGTTTCATGGAAGGGGTCGTGAAACTTGAAATAACGAAAAAGTTCGTCATAGGCTTCACTGGTATTGCCAATCTCAAGCACTCGTCTAAAATCTGACAAGAAGGGATAGATGGCAACTGTTTTCTGTATCCGAGGATTGAGTGCTGCCGCAACCAAGGCTAGAGCACCACCTTGAGATGCACCATAGCTAGAAAGTCGCTTTTCATCCACCTGAGGCAGACTAGCAATAATTTCAACCAACTGGTAAATGTCCAGATAAACATCCTTATAAAAGAGGTGCTCCCGACCTTCCACAGCACCACGGATAATATGCCCCTTAACCGTATTTCCTAAAGGAGAACGCAAGCCGTCTTGTGAATAGCCCGACTGGCCTCGAACATCCATGGAGACAACACCATAACCAGCCACAGTATAGGCCAGCATGTCAGCCCAGTCCCAGCCACGTCCCATATAACCATGGAAATGGAAGATTAGAGGAACTTTTTCCTCACTCTTTGGAAGAACGACGCGTGCATAGACCTTACCTTCATTGGTTCCTTCAAAGGTTAATTCATAGCACTTGACTTGGGGAATATGGAAATCTCTTTCCTCCAACTGGTAGGCTGGAAGAGTTGAAACTTTTTTCACTTCCTCATCCCAGAAAACATCAAAGTCTTCTGGGACCTCATCCCGTCCTTTATAAGTCTTGATTTCTTCTAACAAAGCTGAATTTTTCATAGCATACTCCTTTTGTTTTGTAATCGCTACTACCACTGTAGCATATCTGAGAAATCAATGCAAGAAAGAAGGATAATACTCTTCGAAAATCAAATTCAAACCACGTCAACGTCGCCTTGTCGTACTCAAGTACAGCCTTCGGCTAGTTTCCTAGTTTGCTCTTTGATTTTCATTGAGTATAATATAGAAAATGAATTTAGATTTTTTTCTTCAAACCTACTGACTGAAAGTCTAATAAATTGAATCTAGAATAGTACCAATTAACTTCTAAAGTATTTTTAGAAATTAATGTAAATGCCCCAGTTGATTTGTCTACAGCTTATCTCGATATACTATAGTTTCAATGGATATTGAATAGAGAATCACACACCAGAAAGCGAGGTAACATCATGAAAGCAATAGGTACGCAAATATTACAGACAAACCGTTTAATCTTGAGAAGATTTGTGGAGAGTGATGCGGAAGACATGTTTCAAAATTGGGCTTCGTCTGCTGAGAATCTGACCTATGTTACTTGGAATTCCCATCCTGATGTTGAGAACACTCGAAACTCAATTCGTAATTGGGTTGCTTCCTATGCCAATCCCAACTATTACAAATGGGCCATTTACCTCAAAGAAAACCCAGAGCAAGTGATAGGAGATATCAGTATCGTTAAGATAGATGAGGATGATTCAAGTTGTGAAATTGGCTATGTGCTAGGAAAGGTTTACTGGGGAAATGGTATAATGACGGAGGCTTTGAAATCTGTCTTGGACTTTTGTTTTACTCAAGCATGTTTTCAAAAAGTCAAAGCACGATATACCAGTCTCAACCCAGCTTCAGGTCATGTTATGGATAAGACTGGAATGTCCTATCTAAAGACTGTTGCAAATGGGGTAGAGAGAAAAGGCTATATTGCGAACCTTATTTATTATCAGATAAGCGGAGAAGACAGATAATCTTAAAATTTATTGCTTATCTGCTGTTCTTATTTTTTATTTACTATTTCATTTATCCTCTTTTTTCCGAATAAATAGATAGAACCATCGAATCTAGCAAAATTAGATTTTAAAATATGGTATAATAGAAGGAGGGAATGGATGATTCTAAGACATCCGGGCATTAGCCCAACCAATGACTTGGTAGCTAAGAAAATCTTTAGCAATCCAGAAATCACTTGTCAATTTATCCGCGATATGCTGGACTTGCCAGCCAAAAATGTGACCATTTTGGAGGGGAGCAATATTCATGTCTTGCCTTCCGTGCCTTACTCAGCCCAGGATTTCTATACCAGTATAGACGTCTTGGCAGAGTTAGACAATGGGACACAAGTAATCATTGAGATTCAGGTGCATCATCAGAATTTTTTCATCAATCGCCTGTGGGCTTATTTGTGCAGTCAGGTCAATCAAAATCTTGAAAAAATTCGTCAACGTGAAGGTGACACCCACCAGAGTTACAAACACATCGCACCAGTTTATGCTATTGCAATTGTGGACAGCAATTATTTCTCAGATGACCTAGCTTTTCATAGCTTTAGCATGCGCGAGGACACGACAGGTGAGGCTTTAACAATTACAAACAACGGTCAGGAAAACCATCTAGTCAAGATGGCGTTCTTGGAATTAAAAAAATATAGAGAAACCAGCAAAGATAGCATTCGCAAACCGTGGTTGGAGTTTTTCGGGAATAAGCCCTTTACCCAAGAACCTGAGCGAGCCATCAGCCAAGCAGATCAACTGCTAGACTACAAGAGCTGGTCTGAGGAGGACAGGAAGATGTTTAGTCAACTACGTATGCGCGAAGAACAAGCATTGTTAGCACAAGACTATGCCTTGGAAACTGCTAGGGCAGAAGGTATTGAACAGGGGTTGGAACGTGGTCGTGCAGAAGGTATTGAACAAGGGTTAGAACGTGGACTTGAACGAGGAAAAGTTGAAGGGAAACTTTTTGCCTTTCTGGATATGGTCTGTCAAGGCCTTCTGACTTCCGAGATAGCAAGTCAGCAATTAGGTATATCAATTGCTGAATTTGAGACGCTATTGAAAGACCATCACAAATAACGGTCAAGAAAACCACTTAGTCAAGATGGCATTCTTGGAACTCAAAAAATACAGAGAAACCAGCAAAGATAGGATTCGCAAGCCGTGGTTGGAGTTTTTCGGTAATAAACCCTTTACCCAGGAACCCGAGCGAGCCATTAGCCAGGCAGACCAGCTGCTGGACTACAAGAGCTGGTCCGAGGAGGACAGGAAAATGTTTAGTCAACTACGTATGCGCGAAGAACAAGCCTTGTTAGCACAGGAATATGCCTTGGAACGAGCCGAAGAAAAAGGCCTAGAGCGTGGAAAAGTTGAAGGAAGTTTGTCTATGCTACTAAATCTAGTCCGTCAAGGTCTTTTGCCTTCTGAAGTTGCCAGTCAACAGTTGAGTATGACTGTCTCTGAGTTTGAAGAACTATTGAAAGAGCATCATAAATAAGAACTAAAAAATATAGAGAAACCAAAAAAGACGAGGTTCGCAAGCCGTGGTTGGAGTTTTTGTAAATCATTAAATCAATGACAGATTTTTCCGTAATAGATGGAAGAATCTGTTTTTTTAGTTATGCTAGATGCGGGCTCTGAAATAGTAAGATATAGTGTATTGAAATAAGATATGAACAAAGAAATTAGGAAAGTCAAATTATAGTTAAATGAAATAAAAACTGAACAAATTGATTGCGGAATTCAAGCTAATTTCTAGCAATGTTTTAGAAAACTCGGTGGACTATTTCGGATTCAATCTACTATAATTTATAGAAATTTTTTAGAATCCGCAGTGTGCTATTTTAGATTCAATAAATTGTGCTTTTAGAAACAAAAAAAGAGCATTTCCGCCCTTTTTCTCCTATTCAATCTTATTTTGTTACTTCCTTCTTTTGGAAAGTAGTTTGGTAATTTACTTTAATCGTTACTGTCATCTGAGAGTCCTCGTTTCTTTTTTATGACTCTAGTATAAGGGGCAAACCTGAAAGCTAGCTTAAGTTTTCCTTAGAGAAAGCTTAATCCAGATGTTCTTTCTTTTCCAGATGAAAAGCAATCATGCGCCACTCTGGATCCTCTTGCCAACCTTCGATAGAACTAATGTAGCTAGCAACCTTTCTGGCTTCTTCTAAAATCGGAAAATCTTCGATAATATCAGCTACTTGGAACTCTGGGAGTCCTGACTGTCTGGTTCCAAAAATCTCACCTGAACCACGCATTTTCAAATCTTCCTCCGCAAGGACAAATCCATTGGTGGTTTCTGTCATGATGCGCATGCGGTCTTTCCCAGAATCCGTCTTGGGATTAGCAACAAGGACAGCGTAGGACTGCTTGTCCCCCCGACCAACACGACCCCTGAGCTGGTGAAGCTGGCTAAGACCGAATCGATCCGCATCCATGATAATCATGACAGTCGCATTGGGAACATTAACCCCGACCTCGATAACTGTCGTCGAAACCAGAATATCCGTTTTTCGCTCTTTGAACTCCTGCATAATCTGGTCTTTTTCGTCACTCTTCATCTTACCATGTAAAAGAGCCACCTCTGCCTTGCCTGCAAAATGAACTGTCAACTCCTCTGATAAGGCAATGGCATTTTTCAAATCCAGAGCTTCTGATTCTTCAATCAAGGGAGAGATGACATAAGCTTGAGAACCTTTTTGGATTTCCCCCTCTAACCAAGTCAAGACCTGAGGCAGTTGCTCATGTTTAATCCAACGTGTCACAATGGGTTTCCGACCCGCAGGCATCTGATCGATTATGGAAACATCCATATCGCCAAAGGCTGTGATAGCCAAAGTTCGTGGAATGGGAGTCGCCGTCATCATGAGGACATCTGGGTTGTCGCCTTTTTCTCGTAGGATTCTTCTTTGTCCCACACCAAATCGGTGCTGCTCATCGATGATAATCAAGCCCAGACGAGCATAATCTACCCCATCCTGAATCAGAGCGTGGGTTCCGATAATCAAATCAGCCCCACCCTTGGCAATAGTCTCCAAGACTTCTCTCTTTTCTGCAGCTTTCAAGGAACCTGTCAAAAGAGCCAGTTTCAAGTCTGGAAAGAGGTTCTGTAAACTCTCAAAATGTTGCTCTGCAAGGATTTCTGTTGGTACCATGAGAGCAGACTGATAGCCAGCTGTCACTGCCGCAAACATGGCCAAGCCAGCGACCACCGTTTTTCCGCTCCCCACATCCCCTTGTAGGAGACGATTCATGTGGTGGTCGGACTTCATGTCGGTCAAAATTTCCTGCAAACTCTTTTCCTGAGCAGGGGTCAGGGCAAAAGGCAGTCTTTCTTCGACAGCTGTCACTTTTTCCTGAGACCAATTCAGAACCAGACCACTTCCTTGAACTCTATTTTCAGACTTGAGCGTCTGCAATTGCATTTGGAAATAAAAGAGTTCCTCAAACTTGATACGGCGAAGAGCCTGCTTGTATTCTGCCAAATCCTTAGGAAAATGCATAGCTCGGACTGCCTGACAACGGGACATGAGTTTGTATTTGTCCAGCAAGGACTGGGGCAGATTTTCCTCAATCAAGAGGTCCAGTCCCTGATCAAAGGCTGTCTTAATGACCTTTACCAGACTGGCTTGACTGATTCCTTGAGCCAATCGATAGACTGGTTGGAGGTCATCTTCCACCTGAGCCAAAACCTTCATCCCAGTCAGACTAGCCTTGGCGCGGTCCCATTTTCCAAATACGGCAAGAGTTGCTCCCAACTCTATCTTATCAGCCAGATAAGGTTGGTTAAAGAAATTCACCGCAAAAACAATTTCTCCCTGCTTGAGGCTAAAGCGCAGGCGATTGCGCTTGAAACCATAATACTGGACACTAGCCGGAGTCACGACTTGACCAGACAGAACCGCCTTCTCCCCGTCTTCCAGTTCCAGCACTTGCTTAGTTTTGAAATCTTCATATCGGAAAGGAAAGTAGAGCAAGAGGTCTTGCAAGTTTTCAATTCCTAGTTTGGCGTATTTCTCTGCTGACTTTGGTCCCACACCAGGTAAGACATGCAAGGGTTGATGTAGATTCATGCTCCACTCCTTTCTTTTCTAATAATATTCTCTCGGAATGCGGTCGCTGAGAAGACAAACCACCTCATAGTTAATAGTCCCACGGTAGGCCGCTACCTGAGTAGCTGTGATTTCCTTGCCCCCGTTAGAACCAATCAAAGTTACCTTAGTTCCGAGTGGGTAAGGCTTAGGCAGACGAATGGTGATTTGGTCCATCGAAACTCGCCCAACGATTGGGCAAGCTTGGCCATCTACCAAGACAGCGAAATTTTGCATATCTCGTGTCCAACCATCCGCATAGCCAATTGGCACGGTCGCGATGACTTGCTCGCTGTCCGCCTGATAGGTAGCTCCGTAGCCCATGCAAGCTCCAGATGGAACTGTCTTGACATGAACTAGAGCAGATTCCAAGGTCAAGGCCGGAGTCAAGTCATAGGGTAAGTTCAAAACCTCTCCACTTGGATTGAGACCATACATGGCATCTCCCATACGAACCGCATTGAAAATAGTCTCTGCATGCCAAAGAGTCGTTGCCGAATTACTGGCATGAACCAAGTCTGGAAGACCTTTCATACTAGCTAAAATAGTTTTAAACCGTTCTAACTGGGCATTAAAGTAGGTATCTGATTCCTCGTCTGCAGTAGCAAAGTGGGTAAAAATCCCTTCAACACGGGCACCGTGTTGTTGAAGCAAGTTTTGAGCCTGCTCAGCCTCACTAGCCTCTCTAAAACCAATCCGTCCCATGCCTGAATCAATCTTGAGGTGGACTGTCAATCCAGTTAGATCAGCTTCCTTATCTAAGTGTGCTTGAACCCACTCCAGTCCAGCCACAGTCAAGGTGATGTCGTATTCTTTAGCTAGAGCAACAGCTTCGATTTCAGAAACTCCTAAAATGAGGATTCGTTTGCTGAGTCCAGCCTGTCTGAGTTCAATGGCTTCATCAATATTGGAAACGCAAAAACCATCAACATCATCTTGAATAGCCGTCGCAACAGCAACAGCCCCATGCCCATAGGCATTAGCCTTGACTACTGCAAATTTGAGCGTTCCTTGAGGGATATGAGCCCCCATTTGCTGAATATTTTGTCGAATAGCTCCCAGATGAATCAGAGCCTTAGTTGGTCTATGCGGACTAGCTTTCATGATTTTCCTCCAAAATGACACTGGCTGTCACAAACTGATCTGTGTGGCTGATAGACAGCCAAATCTTTCCTGAAAATGGTGACTGACTAAAATAAGGAGCCCCGCGTTCATTGTTCAAGACTTCCAAATCCTGAAAACCGAGCTTGCCAATACCAGTTCCCATGGCCTTGGAAAAGGCTTCTTTAGCCGACCAGCGACCAGCCAAATATTCTATTTGCCTGCGCCCTTTAAGACTGTTAAACCGTTCCATTTCCTTAGCGGTCAGCACGCGCTTAGCAAAACCTTCATGTCGTGTAACTGCGCTTTCTATCGAAGCTAATTCTTCGATGTCAATTCCATGTCCAACTATCATTCTCATCAAAAGGAGTTGAGATTCCCCAACTCCATCCTTTTCACTTATTTTGTCAAGGTAGCATAGATTTCTTCGACCAAGACCTCTGTATTTTCCCAACCTAGGCAAGGATCGGTAATAGAGCAACCAAAGACCTCTGGTTGATTTTGACGACCATCTGCTAGGTAAGACTCAATCATAAAGCCTCGAACTGTCTTTTTAATCTTCTCATTCCAATCACGATTTTGCAAGGTCTGGCGAACAATTCGAATCTGCTCCATATATTGCTTTCCTGAATTATCATGGTTGGTATCAATGAGGATAAAGGGATTTTCAAGTCCCATGGTCTCATAACGTTCAATAGCATTTAGCAAGGTTTCATAGTAAAAGTTAGGCTCATTTTTCCCATATTCATTAACTGCGCCACGAAGGATGACGTGGGCCAAGGGATTTCCTGAAGTTTCAACTTCTTGACCGTGGAAGAGGAAGGTCTGTTTGTTTTGAGCAGCATAGATGCCATTAAACATGACACCAAGATTTCCAGAGGTTGGATTTTTCATCCCGACTGGTGCATCAATCCCTGAGGCCACAAAGCGGTGCTCTTGGTCTTCCACAGAACGAGCCCCAACAGCATGGTAGCTAACCAAATCATCTACCAAAACCAGATTTGACGGATAAAGCATCTCATCTGCCGTTGTCAAACCAGTCTCTGTAATCACGCGGTAATGCAACTGGCGTACAGCCTGCAAGCCGTTAATCAAACTTGGAGCTTTTGAAGTATCTGGTTGGTGTACCAAGCCTTTATAGCCGTCTCCGTTTGTACGAGGTTTAGCTGTATAAACACGCATAACCATGAAAATCTTGTCCGCCACCTTCTTTTGCAAGGCGGACAAACGGCGGGCATATTCCAAGACAGCCTCTTCATTATCAGAAGAGCAAGGACCAATCACCAAAAGGATCCGGTCATCTTCTCCTGAAATGATGTCTGCCATTTCTCTATCACGACGCTCCTTTAGTCGCAAGGCTTCCGCAGACAATTGGGTTTCTGCTTTGATTGCTTCAATATCAATTTCTTGACCTTTTTCAATAAATGCCATCTTATTCTCCTAGCGTTTGGTAGATTTCTCTGACGAGGGCTTCCGTATTCTCCCAGCCAAGGCAAGGGTCCGTGATAGACTTGCCAAATACTTCCGGTTCGTTTTGACGGCCGTCTTCTAGATAAGACTCAATCATAAAGCCACGAACGTACTGCTTGATTTTTTCATTCCAATCACGGTTAATCAAGGTCTGGCGGACAATTCGAATCTGGTCCATATATTGCTTACCAGAGTTGTCATGATTGGTATCCACAATGATAAAGGGATTTTCCAAGCCCATCTTCTCATACTGAGCAATGGTATCCATCAAATTATCATAGTAGTAGTTAGGAATATTCTTACCATACTCATTGATTGCTCCACGAAGAATGGCGTGCGAAAGCGGGTTCCCAGTTGTTTCCACTTCTTTCCCTAGGAAAAGGAAACTTTGTTTGTTTTGAGCAGCATAAATCCCATTAAACATAACATTGAGATTTCCAGATGTTGGATTTTTAAACCCAGTCGCGAAATCTGCCCCACTTGCCACAAAGCGATGTTGCTGGTCTTCAACCGAACGAGCACCAACTGCCATGTAAGAAATCAAATCATCCACAAGCGGAAGATTTTCAGGATAAAGCATTTCATCAGCCGTTGTCATACCTGTTTCTGTGATAACACGATAGTGAAGATGGCGAACAGCTTTGATTCCGTTGATAAGACTAGGCGCTTCTGTCGCGTTAGGCTGGTGAATCAAGCCCTTATAGCCATCTCCGTTGGTACGGGGTTTGGCAGTATAAACACGCATAACCATAAAGATACGGTCTGCCACTTCTTCTTGCAGGAGTGCCAAACGCTTAGCGTATTCAAGAACAGCTTCTTCATTGTCAGATGAGCATGGCCCGATTACCAAGAGAATCCGCTGGTCTTCTCCACGTATAATGGCTTCTAGCTCTTGATCGCGCTGTGATTTTCTCTCCAAAGCTTGGCCTTCTAATTTTGATAAGGCACGAACTTCTTCAATATTAATTTTAGGACTTTTTGCTGTAAATACCATAACTCATCTCCTTATAAATCAAACGGATACCAAGTAAAAATTTACTTTTCACAAGGTATCCGCCTCTAAACTATCTCATTTTATTGTCTTTTACCGTGACAGTTTTTAAACTTCTTACCAGAACCACATGGGCAAAGTTCATTCCGTCCAATCTGGCTCAAATCCAAATCTTCTGGTATATTTGCTTGGTGGGCAGCGATATTGCGGGTCGCTGTTGTACTGATATGGTGTTCTGCTTGTGGTCTTTCTTGTTCATGAATTTGTGCTTTCATCATCAAGCGTGTCACATCAAACTCAATCGAACCAATCATGTCATTAAACATACGGAAACCTTCTGCCTGATACTCAACAACAGGGTTGTTCTGAGCATAGCCACGAAGTCCAACCGCGTTACGCAATTGATCGAGGGCATCGATATGATCTGTCCACTTGTTATCTACCACTCGTAGAATCAAGACTTTTTGGAACTCTTTAACTGCTTCTTCATCGCGTAATTTTGAAACCTGACTATCGTAAACTTGCAAGGCACGTTGGAAAAGCTCTTCCTTGATGGCCTTATCAGACAAGCCTGACAAGTCTTCTATCGTAATAGAATCTTCTGGAAGCAAGTTATACTTAGCAAAGTTCAAAATTGCTTCTAGTTTTTCATCTTGTTTTGCACGCGCATGACCATCAACGACACGACCAATCGTGCGTTTGATCATAGAGTGAATTTCAGGTGCCAAGTCACGATCTGCAGTGATAACGTCGTAACGTTGAGCGTAGATAATCTCACGTTGTTCACGCATAACATCATCGTATTGAAGGACTTGTTTACGGGTATCGTAGTTATTTCCTTCAACACGTTTTTGCGCTGCCTCAACCTGACGCGTCAACATACGAGACTCAATCGCCTCTTCAGACATGTTCAAGCGTTCAAAGATTCCCTTCAAACGTTCAGAACCAAAACGTTTCATCAAATCATCTTCAAGAGATAGGTAGAATTGTGACTCACCTGGGTCTCCTTGACGACCTGAACGTCCACGAAGCTGATTATCGATACGACGGCTTTCATGACGCTCTGTACCAATAACACAAAGTCCTCCAAGTTCACGAACCCCTTCACCAAGCTTGATGTCGGTACCACGACCGGCCATGTTAGTCGCAATGGTAACAGCACCACGTTGACCAGCATTCATAATGATTTGGGCTTCTTTGTAGTGGTTCTTAGCATTCAAGACTTCGTGAGGAACGCCAGCTGCGACCAATTTCTTAGAAATGTAATCACTAGTTTCAACCGCTACTGTACCAACCAAGACAGGCTGACCTTTTTGGTAACGAGCCTTAACGTCTTCGACAACCGCCTTAAACTTAGCCTCGATACTTGCATAAAGAAGGTCTGAGTGGTCAATACGTTGAACAGGACGGTTTGTTGGGATTGGAATAACACGAATGTTGTAAATTTCACGGAATTCTTCTTCCTCAGTCTTACCTGTACCCGTCATACCAGACAATTTCTTGTACATACGGAAAAGGTTTTGGTAAGTAATTGAGGCAGATGTCTTGGTTTCATCCTGAATTGGCACACCTTCTTTAGCTTCAATGGCTTGGTGCAATCCATCAGAATAACGACGACCTTCCATGGTACGACCTGTAAATTGGTCAACGATCAAGATTTCTTGTTCTTCGCTCACCACATAGTCAATATCGAGAAGCATGATGTAGTTGGCACGAAGGGCGTTATCGATAAAGTGAGTCAAAGCTACGTTTTCGATGTCATAGAGGTTTTCAAGTTTGAAGTAGCTTTCAGCCTTGTCAATCCCTGAATCAGACAAACCAATAGTCTTAGACTGCACATCGATGATGTAGTCGTCTTTGTCCAAAGATTTTACATAGTGGTCTGCCATGTGATACAACTGACTAGTTTCAACCGCATTAGCACCTGATACGATCAAAGGTGTACGCGCCTCGTCAATCAAGATTGAGTCAACCTCATCGACCAAGGCATAGTTAAGCGGACGTTGTACCATGTTTTCAGCGCGAACAACCATGTTGTCACGAAGGTAGTCAAATCCGATTTCTGAGTTGGTTGAATAAGTGATATCACACTCATAGGCTTCTTTTTTCTCCATTGGAGATTTGGCAGCCAAGTTGATTCCTACTGACAAACCAAGCCATGAGTACAATTCACCCATCTCAGTCGCGTCACGTTCTGATAGGTATTCATTGACCGTAACTACGTGAACCCCTTTACCTGAAAGGGCATTGAGGTATACGGGCATGGTCGCAGTCAAGGTTTTCCCTTCCCCTGTACGCATTTCTGGCACGTCACCATGGTGAAGAACGATTCCCCCCATGACCTGAACCTTATATGGGAAGAGGCCTAGGACACGTTTGGCACCCTCACGGACAACCGCAAATGCTTCATAAAGCAATGAATCCAGTGATTCTCCATTTTGATAACGTTCTTTAAATTCAACTGTTTTTGCTTTTAGTTGGTCATCAGTCAAAGCAGCCATTTGGTCTTCGTATTTGAAAACCTTGTCAGCCATCTTTTCCAGACGACGGATTTCTCCTTTATCATTTTCGATAATTGTTTTTAAAATATTAGCCATGTTTTTCCTTACTTTAAATTCCGAATATTTTAGAATGTTCTTTTAATTTTAGCACAATTACTGATTATTTTCAAGGAAGAATCCCCATTTTGAAAAGGAAAAAGAGGCTAGTTTCCAAGCTAACCTCTCTGACTTTTATGATGATTTAATTGCCAACAAAAATCGGCAAAATCGCAAATAGGATAAATAGATTTATCCAAAGAGAAAAACAGCAGATCAATCCAAAAACAAAGAGACTGACTTTCTTGGACAGCAAGGCCATCAAAATAGACAGAATACCAAAAACTAGTAAAACTTTCTGCATGATTAAGAGATTGATAGATATTCCCAGAACTGGTTTATCCCAAGGAACAAAGAAGAAAGCCAGCCAGATCAGCAGAACTAAACCAATATAAACCTTGGAATAGCGTGTAATAAATGATTTTAGATGTTCCATAAGCCACCTCCTAGGATTGTATATCCTTTAAATATTGTATATGCCCATTTTCGACAACTAATACATCTGTACAAAGATCTGAAATATCTTCCGATATATGCGAAGTCAGGATAACCAAACCATTTTCTTTTTTCAGGTAAGATAAAATGACCTGTTTGGTTAACCTCACACTCTTCTCATCCAAAGCATTCATAGGTTCATCGAGAAAGAGTATAGAAGGTTCGGCAATAAAGGCTTGAATCAAAGCCATTTTTTGTTTCGTTCCTAAGGATAAATGACGGTATTCAATGTCTTCAAATTCCTGTAAATCATAGTATTGAATCCAATAGGCAATTCTTTTTTCCGTAACTTTAGATGAAAAATACCTTAACAGTTCCAAATTTTCTCTCAGGGATAAATGAGATAGAAACTCTACCTTTTCGATTAAAATCCCTGCATCCTGAATATAATGATTTTTCACCCCGTAAACTTTACCATCTTGAAGAACTTTTCCTTTGTCAAGCTTAATATAACCAGCAAGTACCTTTAAAAGAACCGTCTTGCCAGATCCATTATCACCTTTAAGGCCATAAATTTTTCCTGATTGAAAGACCAGATTTAACTGATTTAAAATAGGTCTTTTCCCATAAATTTTCTGTCCATTTATAATTTCAAGTCTCATCGTTTATCCTTTCTTAAATTTCTCTTCCAAGCGACTAACAATCAAGATAACTAATAAACTTAAGAGTCCTAAATATACTATCACAATATGATCCATCATCCATTCTTGTCCCACAAATGCTAAAAAATAGAGAAAAAAGGAAAAACTAGCGCCTACACTAATAAGTGCTATCAGATAAGACAGTAACAAATACAAGATCATTAACTGAGCAAGTAAAAAGAAAAGTGCGACTGTTTTGAAATGAATTCCTAGAGGAAGTAAACCAAGAAACCAGACAAATAAATCTTGAATAAAAAATTTAGAAATAAGAAGCAATCGTTTCCTTGTATAATCGAAAAAGGAGCTTGATTGATAGCGAATCAAGTGATGGTAATGGTCTGCCAAATCACTTTCAAGTAAAATGACAGAGAGCCATCCTACCATGAAAAGCGAAAGGTTTAACAAGAGTTTGGGGATTTCTAAATTTAATTCAGAATAGTCATTATAGGAAAAGATTGAAATCAATTCCCTCTTGAAAAAGAGAGAAACATCCTGCTTTTGAACCGCTGTTGACAATAGATAGTTAATCAAAATCATCATCAGAACTATACGAAGTAGTAAAACGATCTTTCTCTTTAGCAAAATATTGTTAAAATTCTTAAACATTATCTTCATATTTTTCAAGCACCATATAAGGGACAATATAAAGGATATAAGGAGTAAAGAGTTTCATCAAACTTACATCCCCATAGCTAGCTTGCATCAAACTCGTCATAGGAACCATATAGTAAGGCAAGGCACTATAGAGTAACATAGAACCAAGCCAAAGAAACATCAAATAGGCGATTGCCGAACGAGTCACATTTCCTAAATAATCAACTATTTTTAAAAAATAGACCGTATTGATGAAGATACCGATTAGAAGGACACACATAAAAAACAAATAACTTTTTATTTCTCCATCTAGAAGCCTTTGTAAACTACTTCCATCAGAAAATAGGGAATTCCATTCCAGAGGAGAAAAAGTCCCAAAGAAATAGGTTACGATTGCAATTATCAGCACAGTCACTAAATATATCACACAAGGGATACTTGCAACTTGAAAAGTCAACTTTCTTTTTAACCCTTGATAACTCACTTCTCTTCCAATACTCAATCGTAAAACTTTATTTTTCAGCTCAATATATCGAAAACCTAGCAAAGAAATGATGATTGGAATAATAAATGATTGATAAAAGCCTAGATTGAACTGGAGAATACGAAAATCTAAAGCTGATTTTAATAAGTCATTTTTAATTGCTTGTCCATCGAATTTGGCTAGATCAGGCGCATGAATATCAAAAAAGAAATAAGTCATCAAGAAATCACGATAAACCAAAGCAAGAAAAATCAAAGTAAGCAAGACATAAACAAATTTATTCCTTGCCAAAGTTAAGAGAGGAATCTTCATAAGCTACCTCCTACAAATAGAAAGTAATATAATACTCAATGAAAATCAAAGAGCAAACTAGGAAACTAGCCGTAGGTTGCTCAAAGAACTGCTTTGAGGTTGTAGATAAGACTGACGAAGTCAGCTCAAAACACTGTTTTGAGGTTGTGGATAGAACTGACGAAGTCAGTAACCATACCTACGGCAAGGCGACGTTGACGTGGTTTGAAGAGATTTTCTAAGAGTATAAATCAATGCCTTCCACCCTTAGACTTTCCTAACTCCTTTCTTAGTCTAAGCATTTTTTTGAAACAGGAATAAGTTAACCAATTCAGACCAATAGCTAGCAGAATAAAAAGAAACCAAATGCCCCATAACTTGATATCTGTCAAATTTCTCAAGACGATATTGAAAAACAGAACTGAAACAACTGTCCAAGCAAGGCTAAAAAGAGCATAGAGGGGGATGTAAACCCAGTAAAAATAGTAAAAAATCGGGAAAAATTTACTATTTCTGTTGGCCTTTTCAATCCAGTTATCAAAATAAAAGTAAGGTGCTAAAAGTAAGAATTTAAACAAATGTTTCATCACCAGCCCCCTCTATTTGATAGCGTTTTCTTCAACTTCATTCTATCAAAAAAATCTGGAAATGTCATTCCAGATTCTACTTTTTTATTTACGTTTTCTTGCGATGAGATGAATCGGTGTTCCTTCAAAGACAAAGGCCTTGCGGATTTGATTTTCCAAGAAACGCAGGTAAGAAAAGTGCATAAGTTCTTCTTCATTGACAAAGATAACAAAGGTTGGTGGTTTAGTTGCCACTTGAGTCGCATAGAAAATCTTAAGACGTTTTCCTTTGTCTGTCGGTGTTGGGTTAATGGCAATAGCATCCATGATCACATCGTTCAAGACAGCTGATGGAATACGTGTATTTTGACTTTCACTGATTTGCTTAATCATCTCAGGAAGTTTGTGGAGGCGTTGCTTGGTCAAAGCTGATACAAAGATAATCGGTGCGTAAGGCAGGTATTGGAACTGCTCACGGATATCTTCTTCCCAGTTTTTCATAGTATGGTTGTCTTTTTCAAGAGTATCCCACTTGTTGACCACGATAATCATTCCTTTACCAGCTTCATGGGCAAATCCTGCGATACGCTTGTCGTATTCACGGATGCCCTCTTCCGCATTGATGACCATCAAGACTACATCTGAACGGTCAATAGCTCGCATGGCACGCATGACAGAATATTTCTCAGTATTTTCATAAACCTTACCAGACTTACGCATACCAGCCGTATCAATCATGGTAAACTCTTGACCATCTGTATCTGTAAAGTGGGTATCAATGGCGTCACGAGTTGTTCCAGCAACTGGACTAGCAATGACACGGTCTTCGCCCAAAATAGCATTGATCAAGCTTGATTTTCCGACGTTAGGACGACCAATCAAGCTAAACTTAATGACATCTGGGTTTTCTTCTTCATATTCATTTGGAAGATTTTCTACGATGGCATCTAGCACATCCCCTGTACCGATACCATGGACAGATGAGATAGGCAGTGGTTCACCCAAACCAAGGGCATAAAAATCATAGATATCATTTCGCATTTCAGGGTTGTCCACCTTGTTGACTGCGAGGATAACTGGTTTGTGGGTCTTATAAAGCTTACGGGCTACGTATTCGTCCGCATCGGTAATTCCTTCCTTACCAGACACGACAAAGACGATAACATCTGCTTCTTCCATGGCAATTTCTGCCTGGTGCTTGATTTGTTCCATGAAAGGAGCATCGACATCATCGATTCCTCCTGTATCAATCATGCTAAAGGAACGATTGAGCCACTCACCCGTTGCATAGATACGGTCACGTGTCACTCCTTCGACATCTTCTACAATGGAGATTCGCTCACCAGCGATCCGATTAAATAGGGTTGATTTCCCAACATTGGGACGTCCTACAATGGCAATAGTTGGTAGGGCCATAATTTCTCACTTTCTACAATAACTTCTTCTGTTCAAGATTTTTTCTAGTTGAGCTTGGTTCAGCTTGACCAAACTGTTCTGCTAGACGCTGACTCCAGCTTGTGGTCGCACGCGAACCAGCATAGTCAGCCTGTACACGGTCATAAGCTTGGATTGCATCAGTTGACTGTTCTCGGTATTCTTCCTCAAATACCACTTGATTCAATGGCAAGCGAGGTTTGACTTCATGTTCTTGATTTGGCACACCTAGTGCCATCCCAAAGACAGGATAGGTGTAGTCAGGCAGGTTAAAAAGCTCTGCCACTTCTTCTGACTTGTAACGCACCAAGCCAATAATGACACCGCCATAGCCCAAGCTTTCAGCTGCCAGCAGGGCATTTTGACCAGCAAGAGCCGCATCGACCGAACTAATCAAGAGACCTTCCACACCTTGAGGTTGGAATGTATCCGTATGGAGTCGTGCTCCCTTTTCTGCTCTGTTCAAATCCCCGACAAAGAGAAGAAAAACAGCTGACTGGCGAATGGCTTCTTGAGGCACCAATTCATACAAGGCATCTTTCTTTTCTTGACTTCGTACCACAATCACAGAGTAGGATTGGAAATTCTTCCAAGACGAGGCCATCTGGGCTGCTGTCAGGATTTCAGTCAAGTCTTCTTGAGGAAGGACTTGTTCCTTAAATCTTCGAACAGACTTATGAGCTTTCATCAGTTTAATCGTTTCTGTCATCGACGGTTTACTCCTTCTAAACGAGTCTCCTCAGCCAAATAACGGATGCGTTCCATGACCCGTCTAGCTTCCCAGGTTTCGTCATTTCCATGTTTCCCTTTAGCGAAATGCTGCTCCAATTCTTCAAAGTTGAAGTTGGAGGTGAAAAAGGTCGGTAAATTTTCCTGCATCCGATATTGAAGAATGACTTGCAGGATTTCATCACGTACCCAAGCTGTTGATTGCTCGGCACCAATATCATCTAAAATCAGGACTTCAGAAAGCTTAATCTCATCCACCAAGGTCTTGACATTGCCATCACCGATAGCATTTTTGACATCAATGACAAAGCTAGGATAGTGGAGGAGAGTGGATGAAACACCGCGTTTTTCTGATAAATCATGGGCTAAGGCAGCCACCATGAAACTTTTACCCACACCAAAGTCTCCATATAAGTAAAGACCTTTTCGAATAGCTGGATATTGCTCCACGAAGGCTAATAGCTTTTCAAAAACTGGCAAGCGCTCCAAATCATCCAAGTCAACTTGAGCCAAACTAGCTTTCCTGAGACTGGCTGGCAGATTGATTAACTTGAGACGATTCTTAATAGCCGCTTCTTTTTCCGCTGCGATTAGTTCAGGAGTTTCTTCATAAGAAACATCCGCATAGCCGTGGTTCATGACCAAAATAGGCTTGTAACCTTTGGCAATATAATCCATATCCCCACGGAGAAACTTATCACGCTCGGTGATGTATTGATTAAACTTGGAGATACTGCGATTCAATTCCTCTGGAGTCAAGGATTCTTGCTGGATAAAGGCCGCAACATCAGGGTCCTTCATGATTTTCTGGACCAAATCTTGATAATGAAAACGGCTGGGTTGACGTTTGAGTACGTCTCCGACACTTTCCATCTAATCTCCTCCTTTTTCTAATCGAGCTAATAGTTCTTGTTTCTTACGTTCTAGTTCCAGACGAGTTTCCTCGCTGGTTTCATTCTTATAATCTGGATTGCTCCACTTGGGTACATTGGACTTGGTAGGACTCGGTTTACTGCTTTTTTGAGCCTGGCTCTTCTGCCCTCGCTCACGGATGCGCAAGACTGCCTCTTCTGCCGAATGAATCTTTTGATAGGCATAGTCATTGGCTACTTTCATGGCATATTTCTCATTGATATTTGCCGAATCCACCTTATTAAAAGTCAACAAGAGAATAATATTGATGACTTCGTCCAGCAAGCCCAAACCTGCCATCTGTTGCAAGAGTTCTCTTTCTGTTTGGGTAATGGTCCCCTTGCGTGTTTGCTTGATTTCTGCCAAGAACTGCAGGGCAGTTTTACTTTTGGCTTCTTTGATAATGGTCGTTTCCTTAGGACTAAAGTCAGAGGAAACAGGTTTTTGAGCAATTTTTTCCCGCATGCGTTTGGTTGAAATAACCTGGGAAACAGCTGTTGACTTAGCCAATTGATATGTTTCAAACCAAGTCCATTTCTTCTCCTCGGCAATGGCAAAGAGGTTTAAGACATCTGACTGATCATCCGCAAAACGAAGCCCATCTCGAGCCATAAGCTGACGAAAATGGTCCAAGTCAAAATCGTTGGCCACTTTCTTCTTGAGACCAAGGTCTTCTTGATTTCCTAATTCTGCCAAATCTGGAAAGACTTGATTGAGTGAGACAGGTATTTCTTCTCCCTCAGCACTCTCAACTCTCAAATCCTCCACAGCGACATCGCCAATTTTTTTCTCTAAAAGTCTGCGATAAACAGGATGCTCCAAGAAATCTTGACTTGAAAGAGGAGCATGGATAACTATCTGATAGGTATCACCCTTTTGATAGAGGGTCAAGAGATTAAAAGCAGATAGGATTTTCAGAGATTTTATCAGTCTATCCATCCCAAAGTTGAGATGGTTAAGAATACTTGAAAAGAGGTATTCCTTTCTACCATTATCCCAAAAACTGATTGTATAAAGATAAAGGCTCAGTGCCTCCTGACCGATAATCGGGAGGTAGCACTGTACCAGAGATGAGGTATCTTGCGACACCCGATTATTCTTTAGATAAGAAAAACGGTCAATTGGCTTCATTTATCTTTCCTTTTTCTTTTTAGAGGACTGGGTAATTTGTTGGAGCAGGCTCTCTAACTCACTGACATCCTTAAAACTACGATAGACACTAGCAAAACGTACGTAGGTAATCTCATCCAACTCAGCCAACTCCTCCATGACGAGTGAACCAATGTCCTCACTTTGAATTTCATTTTCATTTCGACCACGGAGTTTCTGTTCGATACGATTGACTACCATGTTGATTTCATCACTTGACACAGGACGTTTCTGGGCTGAGCGGATAATTCCATTAAAGATTTTATCTCTGGAGAATTGTTCCCGTGTGCCATCTTTTTTAACAACCACTAAGGTTCTTTCTTCTACCCGTTCGTAGGTTGTAAAACGGTGTTGGCATTCGTCGCACTCACGTCTTCTACGAATGGTGTTCCCTTCTTCTGCTTGGCGACTATCGATAACACTTGACTTGGTAGCCCCACATTTTGGACAACGCATCCTTTCCCTCCTTATCGTTTTCTTTTCATTATACCATTTTTTAAACGATTCCCAAAACAATTCTTCTTTTTGCTTGACAAGTTTTTTGTTTTGTTGTATTATTTAATTAAGACAAAGAGATGAGAGAAAGGAGACCAAGATGTCCTGGACATTTGACAACAAAAAACCCATTTATTTACAGATTATGGAGAAAATCAAGCTTCAGATTGTTTCCCATACGCTGGAACCCAATCAACAACTTCCAACCGTGAGAGAGCTAGCTAGCGAGGCGGGTGTCAATCCAAACACCATCCAAAGAGCCTTGTCAGACCTTGAACGAGAAGGATTTGTCTACAGCAAGCGAACAACTGGACGATTTGTGACTGAGGATAAGGAGCTAATCGCCCAATCGCGCAAACAACTATCCGAAGAAGAATTGGAACACTTCGTTTCCTCCATGACCCATTTTGGCTATGAAAAAGAAGAACTACCAGGCGTAGTCGGCGATTATATTAAAGGAGTTTAAGCCTATGTCATTACTAGCATTTGAAAATGTATCCAAATCTTATGGAGCAACCCCAGCCCTTGAAAATGTTTCCCTTGACATCCCCGCTGGAAAAATTGTTGGTCTCCTTGGCCCAAACGGCTCAGGGAAAACAACCCTGATTAAACTAATCAACGGCCTCTTACAACCAGATCAAGGACGTGTCCTTATCAACGACATGGACCCAAGCCCAGCAACCAAGGCTATCGTAGCTTATTTGCCGGATACGACCTATCTCAATGAGCAAATGAAGGTCAAAGAAGCCCTCACCTACTTTAAGACCTTCTATAAAGATTTCAATCTGGAACGTGCCCATCATCTACTTGCAGACCTCGGCATTGATGAAAATAGTCGTCTCAAGAAATTATCAAAAGGAAACAAGGAAAAGGTCCAACTGATTTTGGTTATGAGCCGTGATGCCCGCCTCTACGTTTTGGACGAACCCATTGGTGGGGTGGACCCAGCAGCCCGTGAGTATATCCTCAATACCATTATCAACAACTACTCTCCGACTTCTACCGTTTTGATTTCTACCCACTTGATTTCTGATATTGAGCCAATCTTGGATGAAATTGTCTTCCTCAAAGATGGAAAAGTTGTCCGCCAAGGTAATGTAGATGATATTCGCTATGAGTCTGGTGAATCCATTGACCAACTCTTCCGTCAGGAATTTAAGGCCTAAGCAAAGGAGATTATTATGTTTTGGAATTTAGTTCGCTACGAATTTAAAAATGTTAACAAGTGGTATTTAGCCCTCTACGCTGCTGTTCTAGCCCTTTCCGTCCCCCTAGGAATGCAAGGACACTACTATTCTTATGTATCTTTCAAAGATAGCCAACCTTTCCTATTTATCTTTCTGGCTCTTGTCTTTGGTGGCTTGATAATTACACTGGGGATTTCAACTCTTTTCTTGATTATTAAACGCTTCAAAGGTAGTGTCTATGACCGACAAGGCTATCTGACTTTGACCTTGCCAGTTTCTGAGCACTATATCATCACAGCTAAATTAGTCGGAGCCTTCATCTGGTCTATACTTAGCTCGGCTGTACTGGCTCTAAGTGCTTTTCTTATTGTGACTATAACGGTTCCAGATTGGATGTCACATTATGACTGGTTCCCACTTGTAAGAACATACCTTCCTCAACTCTCTCTTGTGGGGTTATCCTTCCTACTAAATACCATTTCTGGAATCCTCTGCATCTACTTGGCTATTTCCATTGGACAACTGTTCAATGAATACCGTACAGCACTCGCTGTTGCAGCCTACATTGGTATCCAAATCGTCATTGGATTTATTGAACTTTCCTTCAATCTTAGTTCTAATTTCTATGTCAATTCACTTGTAGGACTTAATGACCATTTCTATATGGGAGCAGGTATAGCCATTGTTGAAGAACTCATTTTCATAGCTATCTTTTACCTCGGAACCTACTACATCTTGAGAAACAAGGTTAACTTGCAATAGTTTCATAATCAAAAAGGATAACATCTCATCGTAGAGAGGCTATCCTTTTTCTTTTATCTCATTTTCCGTCTAACTTTATTTAAAAAACAAATCCTTTTAAATCTGATTTAAAGGTCTTGTTTAATTTCTCTATTGTATCACTATCATTATATTCCTTACATATTCTCATAGCTTTGGAACATTCTTTTTTACCTAACTCTACTTGATTCGTTTTTATGAGATAAATACCTTTTAAAAAAAGCAAATAAGTCTTTTCAAAATAATATCCTTGTCTGGTCAGTAAATTTTCTAAATCATCTATAAAAAATTGAGCGCTATCTAACAAATTATTTTTTAATAATAATTCTAAATTAAATAAATATAAAGGAATTACTCTATGTGTTCCGGTATCAGTTTTTAAAAAATGTCGTGTTTTCTTGATTACCACTCTATATAGTAAGCTTATGGTTTTAGTGTTCATAAAAAACACCGAATTATAAAAAATTTTTAGTTCATACTCCATCCAATTATCTACAGAAAGCAAATACTTGATTAGCTCATTACATTTAGATGTATTGTAAGGAAGGTTTGCAAGGCGATTAATCTGTTGTTCAGCAATCGATTTTATGTGAAAATTGCATAAACTTTTTTCCTGCTTTTGTTTTAGCTCTATTTTCTTTATTAGTTCTTGTAACAAAATGATATCTGAAGAGTTTACAGCATGTTCTAGTTCTTCAAAAAAACATTCTTTTTTAGAATAATAGCAATGAACTAATTCTTCAAATTCCGAAAATGATATCCCCAGGCGATTTAATAACATGTAAAAATGATCAATAGATAATTTTGTAATCCCATTTTCGAAACGAGAAATAGTTGACTCACTAATCTTATCACAAGCCAAATCTTTAAGACGAAAATTTTTTGAAATACGAATATCCTTTAAAACTGCTCCAAAATTTTCCATAGTATTCCTCTTCCATTTCTGCAAAAAATAAAACCTGTTTTTTTATTTGTGATATGATTATGATTATACAAAAATAAAACAGAAAGGACAATATGATTATGAAAAATTTTTCTTATCATCGGTTGCTTCACTGAGCCTAGTGGCATCACTACCAGTAAATAGTCCAGTTTCTGCTCAAGAATCTATCTCTCCCTAGGATTATAGTCACTCCAATGGCAGTTGGTTTCAATCAAAAGGTCGTTGGTGGTATAAAACACTAAAAACAGGTGAAACATCAACAAGAGTAGTACCTATTGAAGATGTTAATACTATGTAAAAGGTTTTTAGTAACCAAAACTTTAGTAAAGTTGTTCGTTTCCCAGATAAAACAAAAGCTGAGATTATTGCAAATATGCAAGAACTATTTAAATCTTCTATCGAAAACGATGTGAACCACCTTTACTTGTCATGGAGGAAAAAACTGTACGATATCTATTAGTAGCGATAAAACGGTATTTACAGGTTGGGATCCACTTCAAAATAAAATTATTTCGCCTATGGCAGACACCAATACTAACGGAAAAATCACTTTAGAGGAACTGTATCAATACTCTTATCCTCTAGTACTTGAAGATGCATCAAAAATTCACGAAGAGCAACATGTATCAATTTATCCAGAAAACAGTCAATTTGTTTTATTTCAAAAATAAGGAGTTAAGAAAATGAAAGTATCAAAAAAAATCACACTATTTGGTTTATCTCTAGCAGGTCTAGCCTTACTAGCTTTCCCTCATTCAGGAAAAGCCTTTGAGCTTAAAGAAGTTTGGCGTGTTAAAGGAGGAGTTGTGTATCAAGATGACAAAATTCTTCGATTTAACAATGGCCATAGCGTAGATATCAAAGCCTTGGATTTGCCAAAAACTGAGAAAATCGAGTGGACGGTCAGTCTCAATGGTCAAGATCAAACCGTCAATTTCCTAAGTCAAGAAGTGGATAGATCCAATATCGGAGAAGAAGGACATTACCTAAATTTCTATGTTCCTTATGGCTATAGAGGAGATATCAAGGTAGAAGCCAAGAGCGGAAATGAAGTAAAGACCTGGTCCACTAAAGTAGTTGATGATGTATATAATGGTGGAAAGAGTGGCTACTACCATATTAAAGAATCAAATAATCAATACACCTACCTTGATACAAAATGGGATTATAAAACCAAGACCTACACTGCTACCTTACCAGAGACTCTCAATGGTCAAAAAGTATTTGCTTGGGCAGAGGAGTATGGTAGTATTAAACTTGTAAAACCAGGGGCTATCAGTCATAAATATGATGATGGAGGAGTCTTCAGAACACTTTATCCGATTCTAAAAGCAGAAAGCTGGCTAAATCTAAAAAATAGTGACGGTGAAACCTGGTACTATCAAAAACAAGGGCAATTAGTTCAAAATGCTTGGGTTAAGGACAAGGGAACTTGGTACTTTATGAATGATAAAGGAGTCATGTTCAATCAAACTTGGCTCTATCAAGGTGGCAACTGGTATGCCTTTAAATCATCAGGAGCCATGATTGCTAGTGACTGGCTATATGATAATCACTCTTGGTATTACCTAAAAGACTCAGGTTCTATGGCGACAGGTTGGATCAAAGATAGTGGATCTTGGTATTATCTAAACAACTCAGGTTCTATGGCAACAGGCTGGGTGAAAGATAGCGGCTCTTGGTATTACCTTGCTTCATCAGGTAAGATGCTTCACAATACCTACACACCAGATGGCTACTATGTAGATGCCAGTGGCGCTTGGAAATAATCTAAAGTACACATTTTTTTCCATCAACTATTAGTGTACCTGCTCAGACTAAATGTTATCAGAGCTACAAAAAATCTAGATAATAATACAAAAAGCGAATCGAAACAATGAATTCTGTTTTGTTCGCTTTTTGTATTCTATTCGAGAAATTATGGAAAAGAACCTCTCCTACTTATTAGACTTTTATTCAGCCAAAAACATAAGAAAGGCACAGAGATGCAAGACAATTATACTACAAAAGGCAAGCACTTTAAAACTGCTCCAAAATTTTCCATACTATTCCTCTTCCATTTCTGCAAAAAATTAAACCTGTTTTTTTCATTTGTGATATGATTATACAAAAATAAAACAGAAAGGACAATATGATTATGAAAAAAATTTTATTGTCATCAGTTGCTTTACTGAGCCTAGTGACAACACTACCAGTAAATAGTCCAGTTTCTGCTCAAGAATCTATTTCTCCCAAGGCTTATAGCCACTCTAATGGTAGTTGGATTCAATCGAATGGCCGTTGGTGGTATAAACATTCTGACGGCTCTTACACTAGAAATGGGTGGGAAAAGATCAGTGAAACCTGGTACTATTTTGATAGTGAAGGTTGGATGAAAACAGGTTGGTTTAATGAGCATGGAAATTGGTATTATCTAGATGATAGTGGTGCTATGAAAACAGGCTGGTGTTTGATTTCGGGTAGTTGGTACTATTTAAATACTAGCGGTGTCATGAAAACTGGTCTACAGACTATCGAAGGAAAACAATATTATTTAGCTGATAGCGGTGCTATGCAGACAGGTTGGCACAATATTGGAGATGATACTTATTTCTTTGCTAGTAGTGGAGCAAGACAAACGATTAATCGCCGTGCTTTAGTTCTTGGTGAAACATCAACGATAGAAGTACCTATCGAAGACGTTAATGCTATGGAAAAGGTTTTTAGTAACCAAAACTTTAGCGAAGTTGTTCGGTTCCCAGATAAAACAAAAGCTGAGATTATTGCAAAAATGCAAGAGCTTTTCAAATCTTCTAGCGAAAGCGATGTGAACTATCTTTACCTTACTTGTCATGGAGGAAGAGACGGAAGAATCTATCTTGGTAGCGATGGTCAGACATTTTCAGGCTGGGAATTGGCATCTATACTGAAACAATACAAAGGTAAGTTTGTGGTTATGCTGGATTGTTGTCACGCTGGGACAATTATTTCTAAAGATAATTCAATCAAATCTAATGAAGAATCTATTACCGAAAAATTTGATATGGATGAATTTATTTTAGGATTTACTAATACAAATGGTAACGAAAAAGCAGGTGAGATGATTGACTCTAAATTTTTAGTACTCTGCTCATCAAGTTCGTCAGAATACTCTAGCGGCGGAGCTTTAAGTTTGGCAACTAAATATTGGTCTTTAGGTTCAGGATGGAACCCTGTACAGCAATCTCAAGGTTCTTTAATTGCTGATCAAAATTATAACAATAGAATCACGTTAAACGAATTGTATTCTTACTCACGTGAACAAGTCTTAAAACAAAATCATAAACAACATATTGAAGTTTATCCAGAAAACAGCCAATTTGTTTTATTTCAAAAATAAGGGGTTAAGAAAATGAAAGTATCAAAAAAAATCACATTATTTGGTTTATCTCTAGCAGGTTTAGCTTTACTAGCTTTCCCTCATTCGGGAAAGGCCTTCGAATTGAAAGAAGAATGGGTTGTCAAGGGTGGTATTAAGTATCAAGATGGCAAAGTTCTTCGATTTAACAATGGCCATGAAGTAGATATCAAAGTCTTGGATTTGCCAAAAACTGAGAAAATCGAGTGGACGGTTAGTCTCAATGGTCAAGATCAAACTGTCAATTTCCTAGGTCAAGAAAAGGACAAGTCTATGATGGGTGTAGAAGGGCGTTACCTGAATTTCTATGTACCTTATGGCTATAGAGGGGATATCAAGGTAGAAGCCAAGAGCGGAAATGAAGTAAAGACCTGGTCCACTAAAGTAGTAGATGATGTATATAATGATGGCGGAAAGAGTGGTTACTTCCGTATTGACGAATCAAATGATCAACACACCTACCTTGATGCAAAATGGGACTATCAAACTAAGACCTACACTGCTACCTTACCAGAGACTCTCAATGGTCAAAAAGTATTTGCTTGGGAAGACGACTATGTAGAATTGAAACTTCAAAAACCAGGAGTTATCAGTCATTCCTACAGAGGGGGAGGAGCCTTCAAAATACTTTATCCGATTCTAAAAGCAGAAAGCTGGCTAAAAAAGAATTACAGTGAAAAGTGGTACTATCAAAAACAAGGTCAACTAGTTCAAAATGCTTGGGTTAAGGACAAGGGAACTTGGTACTTTATGAATGATAAAGGAATCATGTTCAATCAAACTTGGCTCTATCAGGGTGGCAACTGGTATGCCTTTAAATCATCAGGAGCTATGATTGCTAGTGACTGGCTATATGATAATCACTCTTGGTATTACCTAAAAGACTCAGGTTCAATGGCAACAGGCTGGCTTAAAGATGGTGGCTCTTGGTATTATCTAAACAACTCAGGTTCTATGGCAACAGGCTGGGTGAAAGATAGCGGCTCTTGGTATTACCTTGCTTCATCAGGTAAGATGCTTCACAATACCTACACACCAGATGGTTACTATGTAGATGCCAGTGGCGCTTGGAAATAATCTAAAGTACACATTTTATTCCATCAGCTATTAGTGTACATACCCAGACTAAATGTTATCAGAGCTACAAGAAAAATCTAGATAATAATACAAAAAGCGAACAAAACAACGAATTCTGTTTTGTTCGCTTTTTGTTTCAATCTGTGTCATTACGATATTTTCATTTAATTGTATATCCCCCAAAAGTTTACATTTTTATATGAAGTATTTAATAAAAAGGAGTATAATGACTTTAAAACTAATTACATGTATATCGATAAGGAGGTCAACTCTTTATGCTGAAAAGATTTGTTACTAAGAAACACCTCTTACTTTACTTCTTTTCTATTGCCATTACTTGGCTGGAAGCAATTATCACGCCAGCCCTTGTTCAGAATATTGTTGCCAGTTTTACCAATCAAGAACTAGGCCTTCTTTGGAAAGTTTTGATTTTAGGAATCCTTGGTAATCTCATCCTCTTACTAGGTTTGGCTGGGAAACGCTATTACTACGCCCGTTTGATTACTGACTTCAAATATGGAATCAAGAGTGCTATTTTCAAGCGATTTTTAAACAGTTATGAGATTGATGAAAAGGATATTTTGTCTGACCTAGAAAACGACGTCAAGCAACTAGAAGAAAGCTATATTGAGCCAACGGTCATCATCATTTCTTCTCTTGGCTTCACAACTGTGTCCATTCTCTATGCCCTATGGACCAATTTTTACTTGGGCTTGATTTTCATCCTCTTCTACTCCTTTCCTGTACTCTGCAGCGCTATCGGATCAAAGCGTTTGGATTCACTTTCTGAAAAGCGGTCAACTGTTAACCAGAACTACTTAGCAAGCTTGACAAATTTTATTGGTGGTAGCCAACAAATTCGCCATTATCAGGGGCAAGATTTCTTTTTTACTCGCTACCAAAAACAATTACAAACCAGTCTAGATGCCGAAATCAACTATGAAAAACAACGAACTTTAAACAGTCTCTTTATCAATAGTATCGATGCCTTTTGCTCCGTCACACCAATCGTCATCGGCGGCTTTATGACCTACTATAATTATTTAGATGCGGCGAGTTTTGTGGCCATCTATCTGGTTTCCCATAATATCGGCTATCAATTCCAAGAGTTGGCTTACTTTACCAACACCCGAAAAGCGAATCGAACTCTTCTCAATAAATACCAAAAACTTTTGAACCAGTCTGATCCCATCTCGCCTAGAAGCATAGAAAACATTTTCCCTATCCAGCTTAACAGCATCTCCCTAGAAAAAGATGGGAATATCCTCTTATCTCCGATTTCCATGCACATCAAGCAAGGAGAAAAAATTGCCATTATCGGGGAAAGTGGCTCTGGTAAGACAACCCTGCTCAATATCATTCATGGAGAAGAGACACCAACAAGTGGACAGATTAGCTTTGCTGATCAAAACCTGTCACGTAAAGAAATCACAAGTATTAGTTCCTATATCCTCCAAGATAGCCATTACTTTGACACGCTCTCTCTGGACGACAATATCCTTCTAGGAATGGATAAAAAGGAGAAACGTTTAACTTACATCCTCAAAAAAACGGGATTAGATCATTTGGAAAATAGAATGCTCAGTAATGATAGTCTATCTGGTGGCGAGAAACAACGCCTAGAAATCGCTCGCGCCCTCTACCATGATAGCCAACTCATCTTAGCAGATGAGATTAAGGCCAATCTTGACTCGGAAAATAGCAGAAAAATTAGCGACTTGCTCTTCTCCCTACCTCAAACAGTCATTGAAGTTATTCACCACTACACGGAAGAAGACTTAAAACACTATGACCAAGTCATTCACTTAAGCAGAGAAAAGTAATAGTCTATAACATACGATTTTAAAAAGCAAGGAACCCAAATTCCTTGCTTTTTAACTCAATATCAAACTGGCTACGATAGGGCTGACAAAGACATAGAGAATACCGGTAACACCGATAGCCAAACCACCCATGGCTCCTGCTACAGAGCCATATCGAAAGGCTGTGCCTGTTCCGACTGCGTGTCCTGTTCCTCCAAGGGAAAGACCAACAGCTACTGGATCATCTATTTTCAACCACTTCAAGAGGGTTGGGCCGATGACACTGGTTAAAATTCCAGTCGCCACTACAACCACCAAGGTCACAGTCGTCAAACCTTGCAATTTTTCTGTGATTCCCACTGCCATGGCGGTTGTCACTGACTTAGGAAAGAGTGAAATGGCTAGGAAAAAGTCCATTCCAAAAATCTTAGCTACAAGAGCTGTGAAAGAGGTATTAACAACTACTGCTAACAGACTACCAAAGAGAATACTCCGTGCATGGTGCTTCATCAAGTGAAAACTCTTATAAAGCGGAATCCCTAGAGCCACTGTCGATGGGACAATCAAGTTATTCAGATAAACTCCACCTTGATAGTAATCTTGGTAAGAAATACCCGTCACTTTTAGAAAGATAATAATGAAAACAGCTGACAAAAGCAAGGGCGTTGTCAATGGATGAGGAAAACGTCTGTAAATCAGCATTCCTACTAGATAAGCTAGGATGGACAGAGCAAGCCCAAACAGCGGATTGGAAACAAATTCACTCATTTGGCATCTCCTTTCTCATAATCTCCCTCAAACCGTCGTTTGATAAACTGAACTACCAAGGCTATGAGGATAATATTGATGACTGCTGCAAAAAAGACAATCAAAACAATTGGCAAAAGATAGGGAGCAATCACATCAAACTTCTCCATAATTCCCACTGCTGGCGGCAAAAAGAGAATGGTCATATTGGCCAGCAAGAAATTCCCCACCATATTGACATGCCTGGTTCTCAGCCACTTGAATTGTAGGGCGAGAAAGAGAATAATCAAACCGATAATACTGCCTGGGATGGGCAAATGAAAGAAACTGGAAATCCCCTCTCCGATTAGAGAAATCACAAAGAGAATCATTAATTGAACATATAATTTCATCCTATACTCCACGAAATAGACTTCTTGCATACCAGTTTACTCTTTTTTCAGAAAATTTCAAGGAAATGCACAAGAGTCATTAAAAATTAGAGAGGAAAGGGGATACAAACAATTAAAGACTAGTGAAAATAGTGTAATTCAGGATAAAAGATGCCTGCGTCTTTCTTGCCAGCATTCTTGAAAAGTAGTATAATTATTGCATGCGCAATCATCTTGTGATGCAGAGACTGTCCGTGAATGGACATTCTTCTATGTTATAACTCTAAAAAGAAAGGAGATACTATGACCTATTTGGAAAAATGGTTTGACTTCAATCGGCGTCAGAAAGAAATTGAAAGTCTCTTGGAAGAGACTATTGCCCAGCAGAGCGAGCAAAGTCTGACCTTGAAAGAGTTCTACCTGCTCTACTATCTGGACTTGGCTCAAGAAAAATCTCTACGCCAGATTGACCTGCCAGATAAACTTCATCTGAGTCCGAGCGCTGTTTCTCGGATGGTGGCTCGCTTGGAAGCCAAAAATTGCGGTCTGCTTAGTCGCAGGTGTTGTGATCAAGATAGACGCTCTAGTTTTATCTGCCTGACAAGTGATGGGCAAAAGACACTGGCCTCTCTACAAAAGGCTGTCGAAGAAAGCTTGGAAACTGGTTTAGATTTCTTGATTTAAGATGATTTTAGAAAAAAGTTGCGTGCGCAATCATTTTTCTTGACATTCTCTTTTACAAGGAGTAAAATAAAATCATCATTAAACAAAGGAGTTTTAAACATGATTGAAATTACCTATCTAGATGCCAGCAAGAACGAAAGAACTGTAACTTTCGAATCTTATGACGACTTTGATCGTTCGCAACAAGCTTGCCTTATCGGCGTCGCAGACTACTACCCTGTCCAAAAATTAACCTACAACGGTCATGATTTGGACTACCATGGGACTTATGGAGATGTCTTCTTCTATCTCATGAAACAAGATTTAAGCCAATATAACTAAAAAAGGAGAAATACAATGGCAAAAGCAATTACAGATGCAACATTCGAACAAGAAACAAAAGACGGTTTGGTCTTGGTAGACTTCTGGGCAACTTGGTGTGGTCCATGTCGTATGCAAGGTCCAATCTTGGATAAATTGTCTGAAGAACTTTCAGAAGATGTTTTGAAAATCGTTAAAATGGATGTTGATGAAAATCCAAACACAGCTCGTGCTTTTGGAATCATGTCTATCCCAACCCTTCTCTTCAAAAAAGACGGCCAAGTGGTAAAACAAGTTGCTGGTGTTCACACAGCAGAACAAATCAAGGCCATCGTTGCTGAATTGAGCTAATCACACGAGAGACCAAGTACTTGCTTTGGTCTCTTTTTTCTTGCCCTTTGCCATTTTTCAAAAAATATGCTAGACTATAGGTAGAATATTACGATGTTTGGGACACGCCATCGCTAAAAAAAACCTCGATTTGGTATTTTTTAGCTCCCTCATGGGAGCTTTTTGCGTGCTCTAAACATTTCCCATTTTGGAAGGAGTATTATGAAACGTCAATCAGCCTTGGTCGTCTTTAGTGGCGGTCAAGATTCTACAACCTGCCTCTTTTGGGCTAAAGAACACTATGAAACGGTCGAAGCCGTTACCTTTGCCTACGGCCAACGCCATCACCTCGAAATTCAAGTTGCTAGAGAAATCGCTAAGGAACAGGGGATTCGTCATCATATCCTAGATATGTCTCTGCTGGGGCAAATCACTGAAAATGCCTTGACTTCTGATCTAGAGATTGAGCAAAAAGAGGGAGAGATTCCCAATACCTTCGTTGATGGTCGCAACCACCTCTTTCTATCCTTTGCGGCCGTCCTTGCTAAGCAACGAGGCATTAAAGATATCGTGACAGGTGTCTGCGAGACAGACTTCTCAGGCTACCCCGATTGTCGGGATGTCTTTGTCAAATCCCTTAATGTTACCCTCAATCTTGCCATGGATTACGACTTTGTTATCCAAACACCTCTCATGTGGCTAGACAAGGCTGAAACTTGGGAATTAGCCGACCAACTCGGTGCCTTTGACTATGTTCGTGAAAAGACCTTAACCTGCTACAACGGGATTATCGGAAGTGGCTGTGGAGATTGCCCAGCCTGCCACCTACGTCAACATGGTCTAGATGTTTATCTCTCACAGAAAGGAGAGGACTAATGTTTTTTGCACCCAAAGAAATCAAACAGGAAACTGGAGAATCTCTCGTTTACAATCCTTATCGGACTCTAGTCTCCAAAGAATTTACCTTTGATGCTGCCCATCACCTCTTTCACTATGAGGGAAAATGCAAATCCCTTCATGGTCACACCTATCATCTGCAGATTGCTGTCAGTGGTTTTTTAGATGAACGCGGCATGACCTACGATTTCGGAGACATCAAAGCCATCTACAAGAACTACTTAGAGCCCCACTTGGATCATCGCTATCTAAACGAAACTCTTCCCTATATGAACACGACTGCTGAAAATATGGTTTACTGGATTTTCCAAACCATGAACCAAGAGTTGCCAGCCGAGCGCGGTCTCCGTTTGGAATACGTTCGCCTCTATGAAACTCCAACTGCCTTTGCAGAGTTTAGACGGGAGTGGTTAGATGACTAGGGAACGTGTCCTCAAACTACCAGTTTTGGAAATTTTTGGCCCAACCTTTCAAGGCGAAGGCCGTGCAATCGGGCAGAAAACCATGTTTGTCCGCACTGCAGGTTGCGACTACCACTGCGACTGGTGCGATTCTGCCTTTACTTGGGATGGTTCTGAAAAACCAACTCGCATGACAGCTGACGAGGTCATTGCTGCCTTGGATAAACTAGGAAGCTACGACTACGTCACCCTATCTGGAGGAAATCCTGCTATCCTAGCAGCCAACATGGCTGAACTCGTCACTAAACTCAAGGAACGTGGTGTCACTCTAGCTGTTGAGACCCAAGGCTCCCGCTGGCAAAATTGGTTGAAAGACATCGACCAAGTCACCCTGAGTCCCAAACCTCCTTCATCCAAGATGGAAGTCAACTTTGAAACCCTGGACTTTATCGTTTCCCAACTGGATCCAGACAAGGTCACCTTTAAAATCCCTGTCTTTGACGATGCAGATTTGGCCTTTGCCAGAGGCATACAAGAACGCTACCAACCAGATGTCCTCTTCTTATCGGCTGGAAATCCTGAGCCCAAGGCTACAGGTAATATTGTCCAAGACCAATTGGATCGTCTCAAAGAACTCTGGGAACGCGTCGCTACTGACGATAGCTGGGGCAATGTCCGCGTCCTTCCTCAACTGCATACCCTCCTCTACGACAACCAACGTGGTGTTTAAGATTAGAAAGAAAAAATCATGTCACAACAAGAAGAAATGAAAAACCTAAGCCTACTAGGCAACAAAGAAACCAACTACATTTTCGAATATCAACCAGAAGTCCTCGAATCCTTTGACAATCGTCATGTGGAAAATGACTATTTTATCAAATTTAACTGCCCTGAATTTACCTCACTGTGTCCAATCACTGCTCAACCAGACTTTGCGACTATTTATATTTCCTACATCCCTGACAAGCTCTGTGTTGAGTCAAAATCCCTCAAACTCTACCTCTTTAGCTACCGAAACCACGGAGATTTCCACGAAAACTGTATCAACACCATCGGGAAGGACTTGGTCAACTTGCTAGACCCTCGCTATTTAGAAGTCTGGGGAAAATTCACTCCGCGCGGTGGCATCTCAATCGACCCCTACTACAACTACGGTAAGCCAGGAACTAAGTATGAAGGCTTGGCAGAACAACGCCTCTTCCAACACGATCTTTATCCAGAGAAAATTGACAACCGTTAAACTCATACTCAATGAAAATCAAAAAGCAAACTAGGAAGCTAGCCACAGGCTGCTCAAAGCACAGCTTTGAGGTTGTAGATAAGACTGACGAAGTCAGCTCAAAACATGGTTTTGAGGTTGCAGATGGAAGCTGACGCGGTTTGAAGAGATTTTTGAAAAGTATCATACGAAAAAGCCCTGTTCCTCAAAATGAGGAGCAAGACTTTTTGAGTTTCAATTATTCTTCTGTTCCAAGGAAGTTTTTCGCAACGAGGGCTGCAAGAACTCCACCAACGATTGGGGCAAGGATGAAAATCCATACTTGTTGAAGGGCTGCACCACCTACCAAGACAGCTGGTGCCAAGCTACGAGCTGGGTTTACTGAAAGGCCAGTAATGTTCAATCCGACAAGAATCATGGCCATCAAGGACAAACCGATTACCAAACCAGCAATCGCGCCATTTCCTTTACTTTCTGAAGTCACGGTCATGATAACCAAGACAAACAAGAAAGTTGCGATTGTTTCAAACAAGAATCCACCAAAGACAGTGACACCGTTTGCCAAGGCATTTTCACCAAGACTAGCAGTTGACATACCTGAGTTAGCCAAGAGGAAGAAGACAGAAGCAGATGCTAAGAAAGCTCCAACTACTTGTCCAAGGATATAGTTTACAAGCTCTGAAGATGACAAACGTTTGTTTACAAACATAGCGATCGAAACAGCTGGGTTCAAGTGAGCACCTGAAACAGTTCCGATTGAGTAAGCTGCAACCACGATGGCCAAACCAAAGGCAAAGGCAATTCCAAGGTGTCCAAGACCTTCAAGACCATTTCCAAAAACAACAGCTCCTGTTCCGATGAACACAAGCATGAACGTACCGATTAACTCAGCAACAAATTTTTTCATTTTCTTTCTCCTTTTTTCAAAAACTAGATACTAGTCTATCAAAAGAGGGAAAGGGTTTCAAGAAAATTGATTGGAAATTTTCAGGATAGAATTCTATAAAAACGGTAGCATTTATTTGAAACATTTTTTCTAAAGTTATATAATGTCAATATAGTTCTAATTAGTTATTCATTCCCTAATTTGAACTAATTTTACAACTTTGCTGTTCTTTTATGAACGTTTGAATGGTATCGTGGATACCGAGGAGGAATCATATGTCTAAAGTTGCTATTGTCACAGGTGCAGGTCAAGGAATCGGTTTTGCAATCGCAAAACGATTGGTTCAAGATGGCTTTAAGGTAGGAGTCTTAGACTACAATCCTGAAACAGCTGAAAAAGCTGTTGCCGAATTATCAGCTGAAAATGCCTTCGCTGTCGTAGCCGATGTTTCGAAACAGGCAGAAGTTGCGCAGGCATTTCAACAGGTTGTTGACCATTTTGGTGATTTGAATGTTGTCGTAAATAACGCTGGTGTTGCTCCAACTACTCCTCTCGATACAATTACTGAGGAACAATTTACACGCACTTTCGGTATCAATGTTGGTGGTGTCATTTGGGGTTCACAAGCTGCACAAGCGCAATTTAAAGCACTTGGCCACGGAGGTAAAATTATCAACGCAACCTCTCAAGCCGGTGTAGTCGGTAATCCAAATCTAACTGTTTATGGTGGAACCAAATTTGCTGTTCGTGGAATTACGCAAACATTAGCACGTGATTTAGCAGACTCAGGCATCACTGTTAACGCCTACGCACCAGGTATTGTGAAAACACCAATGATGTACGACATCGCTCATGAAGTTGGTAAAAATGCAGGAAAAGATGACGAATGGGGTATGCAGACATTTGCAAAAGATATTACTCTAAAACGTCTATCTGAACCAGAAGATGTGGCTGCTGCTGTCAGCTTCCTTGCAGGGCCAGATTCAAACTACATTACAGGACAAACCATTATCGTTGATGGTGGTATGCAATTCCATTAAGATACAATCATGACCACCCGTCAAACGGGTGGTTTGTTCCAGGGCTATAAGCCCAAATTACCAGCCAGCGCCTAAAGACGCTGGCTTTCACTTTGTTCAAGCCTTATTGCTCTTGACTCGTCACTTGCCTCTCAAAGAGGCTTTAGTATTACTTACCACTATCCCTAAAGGGATCCTCATATTCTTTTACACTTAATTTATCTAGTGCTATATCATGCTTTTCCTGTTCTTGAATATATTTCTTAATTGTGGCTTCATTAAGTCCTACTGTACTCACATAATAACCTTCCGCCCAGAAATGCCGATTCCCAAACTTATACTTGAGATTGGCGTGTTTGTCAAACATCATGAGTGCACTTTTTCCTTTTAAATAACCCATGAAACTCGAAACACTTATCCTCGGTGGAATACTTACTAACATGTGTACATGGTCTGGCATTAAGTGACCCTCGATAATTTCAACTCCTTTATAACTACACAAGCGATGAAATATTTCGCCTAAACTACTTCGATATTGATTATAGATGACTTTTCGTCTATACTTAGGGGTGAACACAATGTGATACTTACAGTGCCACTTTGTGTGCGATAAACTATGAGCCTTTTGTGCCATATTTTTCTCCTTTCGCTTTACAATTGGCTTGAACACCTTTATTGTATCGCGTTCGGAGTTTTTTTGGTATAACCTTCGACGCGCACCCGCATAGCGGGTGGTTTTTTTGTCTCGCACCTAACGGAGCGAGACGGACTAATAGTCACATAATAAAAGAGGTTGGAAAATGATTCAACCTCTTTTATTAGTTTTCATTATTAGTTAGGAGGATACAATAGAAACTCTTTCAATAAGTACTATTAGCTTATCCCTAGTATTGAAAAGACTGGATAGCTTCTTTTAAGTCATCTTGTAAACTATTTCTCTGGTCAAGTTGGACATAGACTTCCAACAGACAGGATCTGAAGTTGGAAAATTTATAAAAATCTTCCCTTTCTTCTATCGGAAAATCAACAGCTTTTATCCAAGAAGCTACTTGCTCTTGCTCCAACTTCCCTTGTAAAATAGGTTCATAGATCACTCTTGCTAAACGCCAATCCTCATCATCTGTAAAACGAATCGCAATTCTTTTAAATAGTTGGCCAAGTATATCAAATACTTCATGAACTCTGGTTTTAGGAAAGTCTGGATGACAAACCACCTCTGTCAGTAAATCCGCTCCATGTGCAAAAGCATGAACCCAACCATACTGACTTGAAAAACCTGTTGTATCCTTTTCTTTTGAAAGATAGTACAACCCTTGATTTAAAAGGATATTACGAATTCCTGCATTTAATCCCTGATAAAAAACCGATTGCTGGTTGGCATCAGCAGACAAGAGATTTGCATAAATAAGCGCCCTAAAAGAACGTTCAAGTGTTGACAAGCCTACCTTATCAATCTCTTTATCTAGTCCTCCATCAGATGAAACCGCCTCAGCAATGAAATGAAATTGTTCCTGTGTAAATAGCTCTTCCTGAATCCCTCTAGCAAAGCTTGTAAAAACAAGCTCATCGCGAATTTCTGGAGAAGAATCTCCCAAATGATCAAGCAACCACTGGATTTCTTCCTCATGATAACTTGGTTTTTCTTCTGCTATTTTTCTAAGTAACTTTTGATACATGGTCAATACCTCTACATTTCTAGCAACTTGATATAATCTAGACCCCATTTCTCGACAGCATCTAAAACAACTCTGAATTCCTGCCCCATTTCAGTTAAGCTGTACTCAACTCGTGGTGGAACTTCGGCATAGACCTTTCGTTGAACAATCTTATCCTTTTCTAATTGACGGAGATGACGGGTCAAAATAGTTTGAGTAATCCCAGGCAATAATCTCTGCAATTCTTTAAATCGTTTGGTACCCGTACTCAACTGATAAATGATTACCAGTGCCCATTTCCCCGTTAAAACCCTCTGCGTTGTCGCAAATGGACAAATACCATACTCACTCACTTTATTTGTCATAAAATATCTTCTTTCTATTTTTTTAAAAAAATTTATCTTTTAGTATCAATAAAAGTACTATTTTTGATACCAGATATCGAAAAAGTGTCTACTTGTTTTTTTATTTGTAACTGTTACAATTATATCATAAAAAAGAAATGGAGAATAGATATGTCAACAAACTTAGAAATTTTCAATGCTTATAACCAAGCTTTAATTGCTGGTGACTTTCCTGGTGTCTTTGAAACGATGGCAGACGATATTGTCTGGCATCAACCTGGTACTCATAGTATATCTGGTTCAGTTGTTGGTAAGGACAAGCTAGGAACTCACCTAGCTACATTTGCTGAGAAAACTGATGGAACCTTTAAGGTAATAACAAATTGGGTTTCTGACAATAAGGATTTAATAGCAGCTAATGTTACTTTTCTTGGAACACGGGCTGATGGTACTGAACTCAATATGAACGGGATTGACCTCTTCCGTATTGAAGACGGAAAAATCAAAGAAGTTTGGCTCTTCTCTTCAGATCAAGCTGAAGAAGACAGCTTTTGGGAATAATTTAAGAGGCCAGGACAAAAAATTTTGATTTTAGGAATTCTTTATTCTAAATTTTTAAATCAATAGATTAGAAAAAAAGCAAACAAAACAGAATTCTTAGTGTCAGATAACTCGTTTTGTTCGCTTTTTATATTTAAGGTTAGACTTTTGTCCCAGACTCTTTTAATTTACTCTCCCAACTGGGCACTGTAGGCGATAATCTGGTCAACCGTGTCAGACAAGAATTGGATGGTATCACGGAGTGGTTTATCTGTTGAAATATCAGCACCGATAATCATAGCTGACTCAAGTGGTGTCTTGCTACCACCTGATTTGAGAAGATTGAGCCAATCTTCAGCTCCAGTTTCTGAATGTTTCAAATGAAGGTAACCTGCAGTCGAGATGACTAGTCCTGCTGAGTAAGTGTAGCTATACAAGCCCATGTAGTAGTGAGCTTGGCGCATCCAAGTCAAAGCTGCATCGTCGTCAATCTCAATGGCATCTCCCCAGAAATCCGTCAAGACTTCCTTCATGATGCTGTTGAGTTTGCTTGCTCCGAAAGTTTCTCCTTCTTCAATCAATGTATACACTTTACGCTGGAAGGCTGCTTCCAAGAGGTGAGTAATGAAATTATGGAAGTAAGTATCTGTCAAACGGTGAGCAAGAGCGAAACGTTTTTGACGAGGGTCGTCAGACTGGTGCTCCAAGTAGTCACTGAGGAGCAATTCATTGAAGGTTGACGGTGCTTCAACATAGTAGGTCGACATGTGGGCGTTGAAATAGCTTTGGTGATTGTCTGAAAAGATGAATTGACCAGAATGCCCGATTTCATGAATCAAGGTATAAACGTCGCTCAAACGACCTGTCCAGCTCATGAGGACATAAGGGTGTACGCGATATGGATCCGCTGCATAACCACCAGAATCCTTGCCACTATTGGCAGCAAAGTCCACCCAGCGCTCTTCTTGATAGCGAGCAACTTCCTGACAATATTCTTGCCCCAAGGGTTCTACCGACTTCATGACCAACTCATAAGCATCGTCAATAGTCACTTGAGGATTTAGGGCGCTATCTAAGTCTAATTTCCAGTCTGCAAAGGTCATCTTTTCAAGACCGTTTACCTTAGCAACGTGCTTGAGGTATCTCTGAGCAACGGGCGCAAAATCCTTCATGATGAGGTCAATCTGACGATCAAACATAGCACGGTCCACTTCTTGCTCAGCTAGAAGATAATCAAAGACTGAGTCGTAACCCTTCATATCTGCTAGTAGTTTTTCAGACTTTACTTGGGCTAGATAGGCTGCTGCAGCCGTATTTTGGTGCTTACGAAGACCTTCTGAGAAGGAACGGAAGGATTTCTCACGAACCTCAGCATCCTCGTGGTTTTGATAGAAATTCTCATAGGTCACAAAGCTGTTTTTATAAGTCTTACCATGGGCTTCAAAGTCAGCCATTTCAAAATCCCCAGCTCGCATCTTAGTGTAAATGTCCTGCGGACTGTAGAAAACTTCACCGAGATTGGTCAAGGCCTTCTCCACATCTGCCCCAAGATAGTGGGCTTTTTTGATTTTTGCCTGACGAATGGCTGCCGTTAAGTGAGGCAATTCTCCCAAACGGTTCAAGACTTCCTCGTCAGCTTCCACCAAGGCATCGTCAAAGAAGGTCAGAGCTACGCTGGCGTCTGTTTCAAATTCCATCCCAGCTTGGGCAATATTGGCAAATTCGTCATTGCTATAGTCTGTCGTCTGAGGCATAAAACCATAGTTACCAATATGGCTCATCTGAATGTAGATTTGCTCCAATTCCGCAAAGGCCTTTTCAAAATCCTCAAAAGTGTGAAGATTGCCATTGTAGTCACGGCTAAACTGGTTGATGTCTTCACGAGCCTTCTCGATTGCACGCAAGAAATCTTCACGGTCTTGGTATAGGGCTGTTAAATCCCAAAGTTCCTTCTCTGGAAATTCTGAACGGTGTTTTTGTTCCATTTTCTTCCTCTTATTTCTCTAATTCTAATAAAACACTAAGGGCTGATAAGGCGTAAAGTGGTGCTGTTTCTGCTCGCAAAATACGAGGACCAAGTCCTGCCAAGACTGCTCCCTTAGATTCAAAACTTTCGATTTCTGCAGGTGACAGACCGCCTTCTGGTCCAAATATAAAGAGCAATTTGGCTCCTGTTTCAAGACCAGTGACTGCTTGTAAGAGCGCAGCAGCTTCTCCTTCTTTAGCTGATTCTTCATAGGCTACTACGATAGAGTCAAACTGGTCAAACTGAGCTAGAAAATCTGCTTTCTTCTCAAAAAGCTTGATACTTGGGACAACATTACGCTTGCTTTGTTCTGCTGCTCCAAGGGCAATTTTTTCTAGTTTTTCAACCTTTTTACCCAATTTCTTGCCGTCCCACTTGGCGACCGACCAATCAGCAGGGAAGGCCCAGATTTGGCTGGCACCTAGTTCCGTCACTTTTTGAGTGATAAACTCCAGCTTATCCCCCTTGGGAAAGCCAGATGCAATGGTCACTTGCACAGGCAGTTCCACATTGTCATCTAGTTCTTCTACCAGCTCAAACTGACGAGCCTCCACATTGACCACGCGCGCCAAGCGCTTAATTCCATCATCAAAGACCAAAGTCACCTCATCATCTTCTTTCAAGCGCATAACCTGAAACATATGCTTGCTGGTTTCCTTGTCCTCGATGGTGACAGGAGAGATAGCGCTGCCTTTGACAAAATACTGTTGCATGCTAGCCTCCAATCACACCGGAAATATCCTTGGTTTTCTTAAAGACACAGGCATTCCATTCCCCTTGGATCATGTGGGTTTCAAGGAAAAATCCAGCTGACTCAGCTGATTGGCGCACCATATCCCACTTGTCCTTAATAATTCCACTCATGATGAGGTAGCCTTCATCCTTGACCAAGCGGTAAGCATCATCCGTCAGATGAACGAGGATATCCGCCAAGATATTAGCTACAATCACATCTGCCTCGATCTCAACTCCCTTAAGCAAGTCTCCTGCTGCTACATGGATGTTTTCCATACCAGGGTTTAGCTCAATATTTTCCTGAGCCACACGAACCGCCACATCATCTAGGTCATAGGCGAAAATTTCCTTAGCACCAAGTAGCGAGCTAGCAATGGAGAGGACACCAGATCCAGTCCCCACATCTAGCACCGTTTCGCCACCACGAAGAACCTGTTCCAAGGCAAAAAGGCTCATCTTAGTGGTTGGATGTGTTCCAGTCCCAAAAGCCATGCCTGGATCTAGCTTGATAATTTTTTCTCCCGCAGTTGCCTCGTATTCTGTCCAAGAGGGAACGATGGTCAAATCATGAGTGATACGAGCTGGTTCATAGTATTTCTTCCAGTTGTCTGCCCAGTCTTCCTCAGCCAAGGCAGTCGTCCCCATCTTGACCTCACCCAAATCCATAAAATCAGTTAGTTCCGCGAGACGGGCCTGCAAGTCTGCCTCAACCGTTGCTACATCAACTGTTTCCGGATAGTAGGCTGTTACAACGATTTCTTCTTGCTGCTCGACCTCTGGGAAAATCTCGCCGAAGCGATCCACATTTCCCACATAGTCCATACTGTCTTCGATCGCAACGCCTTGCGCTCCTAGCTCAATCAAGAGATTGGAAACCAACTCCTCTCCCTCACGCTTCACTGTAACTTTTAACTCTTGCCATGTTTCCATAATTAAGATACCAAGCCCGTAAAACACAAAACCAAAATAGGAAATTCTCTGAAGACGCTTGTGTCTAAGAGAAGTTTATCTTTTTGGCACAGTGTTTAGGGCGGGTTCAGTTTAGAAATGTAACTGAACCATCCTTTCTATTTCTCTATCAATTTTTTCATGTAGACCATATCCATACCTTCTTTTTCAGGCTCGATATGAGTTTGATGGTAGCCATTCTTCTCGTAGAACGCGACCATGCCTGCATCCTGTAACACCGTACACAAATCCCATTGTGTGATGGTTGGAAATTCTTTTTCCAGTAAGCTTAAACCTTTAGATCCATAACCTTTTCCTTGATACTGGGGCAAAATTGCTGCCGTTCCCAACCAAGCTTTCGTTAACTCGGCATTGGTCTGAACTCGTAAAAATCCGATGTTTTCTTCATCTTCTTTTACAAAGTAGTAATAACTATTGGGACGCTCGACTAGTTTCCACTTAATTCGTTCACGGTCCTCCAGATAAGGATCATACTCATCTTGGTATTTGTCATAGACAGCCTTAAAGCTAGCTCTTTGAATCTCAATGATGGTCTCTAAATCCTCTGCTCCTGCTCTCTCTCAAGTCTTATCATAATTCTCCTCCAAATAATCCCTCAATCTCTCTTGCAACTGAGGTACAACTTGACTGGAACTAAGAAATTCCTCGACATTCATCAACTGATAGCCCTGTCCTTCATCTCCAAAGGTGATATTGTCAAATTGTTCTTGACTGATCTGACCGACCATAAAGACCGACTGTCTGCCTTCATAGAGCATGCTGGGATAGACCTTGCTCCAGAGCAGGCAATCCTCATTTAAATGAATTCCCAGTTCTTCATAAACTTCACGCGCCACGCACTCAAAAGGACTTTCATCCCCCTCTCGTCCCCCACCGGGCAGTTCCCACATATTGGGCCAGGGAATGTTTGCCTTATCATCGCGTAAGATGGTCAGAATCCTATCCCCACAAAACAAAGCAATCTTACAGCCTGTGAAATCAGAAATCTCTATTTCCATATTAGACTCCTTCGGTTAATTTCTTTTCCAGTTCGGCTAACCAGTTTTGATAATAGCTTTTCTCATCCCGTAACATCCGGCTGCTATTCATTTTCTGTCTAGCAATCTTCATCGCCTTGTGAGTTTGAACTACATCTTTCTTTACCTTAAATTGATACCAAGCTTGAATGACCTGCATATCTGCTGTTTTTATAGATAAAAAGGATTTGACCCCTCGAATACTTGCATATTCTTCCGCTTTCTTATTATCTCCTTCCATCAGAGCAACTTGAAGAAGGTATAATTGAGAAATAGTTTTAGACATTGGATTATCTGTTTTCTCTAACACAGACTGAAACTGTTGCTTTGCAAGCTCTATATTATCATCCAATATGAATACCAATCCCTGAAGATTCCGAACACTTTCTGCAAAACTCCCTCTCACATCCTCATCAACAGGCATGATAAAGTCTTTTAAATCATATTCTTGAGGAGCTAGCAAGGTCTGGGCAGAATGCCTCAACATCAGGTAGGCGTATTTCGTATTTTCAGGGTGTTGTAGCAATTCCCAAATTTTTGCACCATCGGTGATGCCGACTGGCAAAATGTTATTTAGGAAGAAAGACAAATTAAGAAAAATCCAAGTCCCTGCAAAATACCAGCTTCTTGTCAAAAATCCAAACACTATCGCCAATAATATCAAGCTGAGATGAACCATCAAGCCTCCTGAAAGCATCAGGATGATTCTTTGATCGCTTTCATCCTCTTTTAAACCAATGTATTGAGCACCAACATTTTTCAGAATGGCTGTTCTACTAAGACGAAACTTGCCTGAATTTTTGGTCAAAATAAAATGTCCTAACCCAAAAGCCACCAGCCGATAGCCTGTCAAGTAGCCACAAAAAGCATGTCCCAGCTCATGAAGAATAAAGATTAAATACATACTTAGAAGAGCGAAGGCATAACCAAAAGTAAAGACTAAAACTGCGGAATATCCCAGCTCTGCAAATGCGATTGTTCCACAAGCACAAGCCAGCATAATAAAGACAACAGCTAGCACATAAACCAAATAAATCCCAATTTTCTTCATAAAATCTCCAACCAAATCCTAGTATCTCGGATAAGGATAAAATTCTCCCTCTTCCAAGCCTTCTTTTCCTTCTTCAAAGACTTCTTGGTTCCATTCCATGACAAATTCTTCTGCTTCTGGGTCTTCCAAAAAGTCCATAAGGGCATCTAGCCCAACCTCAGCAGTATCTTTAAGGAATAGCGCAAAATAAGCTAAGAATTCGCGGGAAAATCCTTTTTTAGGCAAGTAAGGGATGACAGTCAGATAATCTTCTTCATTGACGGTTGACTTGGCAGGATTGTAAAAAAGCACTGCTTCTTCAAAGAGAATGTCATCTGATGAAACCTCTCCATCTTCATCCACCATCTCCACACCTGCAGCATTTTGCGCTTCCAATAGAAAACTCACTTCTACCGCGTGATTGCGCTTATCCCAACTAATCTCAAAGTCAAATGGAAAATTCTTCTCCAACTCTTCCTCTAAAACATCTAAAAATCCATATGTTGCCATTTTGTCCTCTTTCTATGCGACTCTTAAATCGCCCCGATTGCTCGGAAATATGCTAAAATAGATACTACCATCTTACCACAAAATTATTTTATGTCCTAATTATACCATATTACCTCATTTAAACCCTTGGTATCAGTGATTTTCTTAAACGGTTGATTTCCTTATTTTTTCCAAAAACTCAACACAAAAAGCCCTCGAAAGGGCTAGCAAATCTATAGAATCAATAGACAAGTAACTAGCACAATTAAACGTGCTTTTTTCTTGACTATCCCCACGATGTCACACTTAATCTTAGGCTTGAATTTTCTTATCTGCAATAGCTTCTGTCAAAGTCTGAGAAAAGTTAAGTCCCATTTCTCGTCCCAACTTATCTGCCCATCTTGGTATGGTCAAGGTCTTTTTAATTGGTTCCTGACTTCCTAAGTACTCTGACACATCAACAGATACCATAGAAATAAAAGATTTATCAAGGTCATAGGTTGACACGAAATCTTCATCATCTTTAAAAGGATCATTATCAATTAAAGACAAGCTATTGATATCTGACGGCTGGGGCAAATCTCCATCACTCTCTATCAAATCTGCGACAGTTATACCTAACCACTCTGAACCCATAGCCAGAGCCTCAGAAATCCCCTCTCCTTGTGTAGCTGAGTATTCAAAATCCGGGAAATGGACAAAATAAGTCGCTTCTGCTCCATCTGTATCGTCATAATAAAATAAAGCTGGATACGTAACTAACATCTCACTACCTCCATATCAAAAAGCAGGGGCTGAATTTTACAACCCAGCTTGCTTTCTTATCCCTCTTTCAGTGTACTTATTCAGCTCACCATGAGGGATTGTGATAGGTCTTTCCCCTTGCTTCTCCATTTTAATATGGGAGCCTTTACCGCCTTTGGTTTTTATCCAACCATGGGCCGTAAGGAGTTTGACCATCTCTTTTTGTGTCATAGGCATAGCGCTTTTACCTCCTGACAACACCATTATAACACGTGCTACACGTATTGTAAAGTAGTAATACTTATTATTCTCTTATACATAAAAGCCCCTAGATGTGGTTCTAAGGGAAGCCAATTTATTCAGACTTATTTTTAAATACTGCTTCTTTATCGAGCAATTCATCATCTGTATAGTCAATTGTAAAAGTATCTCGATTTAAGACAGACTGAGGCGGAGTTGAATGAATCATAGGAACACTGCGGATCCTATATTTTTTATCTCCAATTTTTACAAACTGATACTCTTCGAAAATCTCTTCAAACCACGTCAACGTCGCCTTACCGTACTCAAGTACAGCCTGCGGCTAGTTTCCTAGTTTGCTCTTTGATTTTCATTGAGTATGATTAACTCTTAAGTCTTTGAAATCAGGATTTTCAACAGTTATTACAAGGAGACGATTTACTACTTTAAAAACATCAATTATTCTATTTTTCATATTTTTCTAATTCATAATTATTAGAATGAACTTCTTGGTAAGCAAAATCAAGTTTAGGTTTAATGTTTTCGTACAAATCCAAAATCTCTTTTGGAGTATCTTCCCGGAAGAGAAATTTTCTTTTTCCTGAAATAACTTGATCACTAAGAATCCAATGACGAATTTGTTTTGTAAAAATCAAAATTTCCTGACTTGGTAATTCCATCATTTCCATTCCTTATCACCCCTCTTTTCATTATAGTTCATGCAATAACATTTAGCAATATTATTTCTCAAATCAGCACTTCCACTTCTTTAGGCTCAACTATCCCATTTTGAGTTTTAAGGGAAATCCATTCTCTCATGCTGATACCTCTCCTCATCAAATTAAATAGTCAAAAAGATTCTATCTCACACACTGAATATTACAAAACCATTGAAATATCACAACTAATAGGCTAGAATGGACATAGTAAGATATAGTAGATGAGTCATTCTACTCAAATCCACGTTAGAAAGGACTGCTATGCCAGACAATCTCGCGCTTCGCATGCGCCCTAAAACCATCGACCAGGTCATCGGTCAGGAACATCTGGTCGGACCTGGAAAAATCATCCGCCGCATGGTGGAAGCCAACCGCCTGTCTTCCATGATTCTTTATGGACCTCCTGGAATCGGCAAAACCAGTATTGCCTCTGCCATCGCTGGAACAACAAAGTATGCCTTTCGAACTTTCAATGCGACAGTTGATAGTAAAAAGCGATTGCAAGAAATTGCGGAAGAGGCTAAATTCTCTGGTGGTCTCGTCCTATTGCTAGACGAGATTCATAGACTAGATAAAACCAAGCAAGACTTCCTCTTGCCTCTCTTGGAAAGTGGACTGGTCATCATGATTGGCGCTACGACTGAAAATCCCTTCTTTTCTGTCACTCCTGCCATCCGTAGCCGAGTTCAAATTTTTGAGTTGGAACCTCTGTCTAACCAAGACGTCAAAGAGGCCCTGCAGATAGCTCTAAGTAACCCTGAGCGTGGTTTTGATTTTCCAGTAGAACTAGATGAGGATGCGCTGGATTTCATTGCTACCTCTACAAACGGAGACCTTCGCTCTGCCTTCAACTCACTGGATTTGGCTGTTCTCTCTACCCCTGAGAATGACAAGGGCATCCGCCATATCACCCTCGACATCATGGAAAATAGCCTGCAACGGAGCTATATTAGCATGGACAAGGATGGAGATGGACACTATGATGTTCTCTCAGCCCTGCAAAAATCCATTCGTGGCTCAGATGTGGATGCCAGTCTCCACTATGCTGCCCGCTTGATTGAGGCTGGTGATTTGCCAAGTCTCGCTCGTCGTTTGACTGTTATCGCTTATGAAGATATCGGTTTGGCCAATCCTGAAGCCCAGGTTCACACCGTGACTGCTCTGGATGCTGCACAAAGGATTGGTTTCCCAGAAGCCCGTATTCTCATTGCCAATGTCGTCATTGATTTAGCCCTTTCTCCAAAATCCAACTCAGCCTATATAGCTATGGACAAGGCTCTCGCCGACCTCAAAACATCAGGGCACTTGCCTATTCCGCGACACCTGCGTGATGGGCACTACAGCGGAAGCAAGGAACTGGGGAATGCCCAAGACTATCTCTATCCACACAACTATCCTGGAAATTGGGTCAAACAAGACTATCTACCAGAAAAAATCCGCAATCATCACTATTTCCAAGCAGAAGATACTGGTAAATATGAACGGGCTTTGTCTCAAAGAAAGGAAGCTATCGACCGTTTGCGAAAAATCTGAAATCCTTTTCAAAAAATTGCACTTTCCTCTTGATTTTTTTTGAAAAAGTGGTATCATATAAACATAGAAACGCTGTGGTGTACGACTTCACACTTAAGTGTTGACCGACTATTTTTTGTATTATTAGGGAAACAAAAGTCTTCTAACAGCATGTAGGCCGTCTCACACGGAAACAGCTTCAGTTAGAGCGAGTTGCCCACCTGCTTAATTGCGCGGGTTCAATACAAACCGTGAAGTTTCGGCACCAATACAGCTTTTTTCTTTGCCTCCTTAGCTCAGCTGGCAGAGCAGCGGACTCTTAATCCGTGGGTCACAGGTTCGATCCCTGTAGGGGGCATAATTTAGTGTCTAAAAGCCTTATTCTAAAGGCTTTTTTTCGTATCTGTTCTACTTTTGTTCTACCAATGGATACTCACTTAAAAGGTTTCGAATAATCTGATGTTCCTTTTCTTTCTTCTCTTTTAAAAGATGACCATATGTTTCTGTTACCTGTTTTATATTTTTGTGCCCCATTACATGAGCAACAACCCATATATCAATTCCTTTAGCAAGTAGTATACTAGCATAAGTATGTCTAATACCCGTAGCTGTTAAATTATATGGAGAAATTCCTAGTTTTTTTAGTAGCGATTGTAAACTTTGATTTACTGCATTATTACTAGGAACTCCATACACAACATCATAGAAAAGGAAATTTTCTTTTTCCTTAATACCTTGATTCTTGTATACAAGCTTTTGTTCTTTCTTTAATAACTTCAAAACCGCAGATGTTTCTTCATCTATAGGCACATCTCGAACAGATGTATCCGTTTTGGGTGGTCTCCATTTATAATTATAGTAGCGCCTATAAGTGTGGACGACTTGATTTTCAAAATCAATGCAATCCCAAGTTAAACCTAAAATCTCTCCGAAACGCATCCCTGTTTTAAAGGAAACAAACAAAAGATAAGGAATCACAGATTTACTGTAATTAAGATGACTTTTTAAATGAACTAAAATCTTATAATAGTCTTCAATATTGTCAATATATTTTTCGTCTGTTGTCTTGCTTTTCTTCATCCCTGAAATAATCGCACCATCAGTAAAATCAACTATATCTAATTGGTCACGTTGAGCAAACTGAATGACTTTTCGGATTTCTGAGTTTAGTCGTGCTACAGTATCTTTTGTAACCCTCTCAGCATACGAATTTAAAGCTCGTTGATATTGGCTAAAACGAATAGAAGTTGCCGGTCTATCTTGAAAAAGTTCCTTTATCAAGTCTCCTCTCTTCTTATGCTTAAAAAGCGTTGATTCACTTTTTCCAAGTGGTCTTACAACAACATCAAACCACTCTTCCCATAACTCATATAAACTAGCTTGCGAATTAATTTTTGCACCTGACATCAATTTTAATTCAATAGCTAAAGCTTCTTTTTCTGCCTCCTTCTTCGTTCTGAATCCACCTTTAGATGCAACAAGTTTTTTATCACTGTCCACAATTCTATAATCCCAAGTTCCACCTTTGGTACGTTGTCTAAAAGTTGCCACTAGTTACCTCTTTCATTAGATAACCAAGGTTTTTGCCAAGGTTATTATACCATAATTTCTCTAAAGTTTTCTTCAAACCATTGTTTTGTTTTACTGGCTAAAAAGAAATAGCGTCCACCTTGATTCTCAGGATATTTCACGAACCCATCTGGATTTAATTCAACATCAATTTCTTTCCGAATTTTTGAGTTATTCAATACATTATCAAGTAACCACGGTCTTGAAACTGATAGAAGTTGTAGAACATCAGATAAGGACATATATCTACCTTGAGAAGAATTATGTTTTAAATTATCATATTCTTTTTTATCAACGATAATTTTATCTTCTGGCAATTGTATCTCTATATTGATTAAATCAACAGTAATTTTATTTATCTCAGTCATAGAAAATTCTCCTTTTTTATGAGATAATAGCTAGAGATGATGAAAATCATCCCTATACTATTTTTCAAACAATATTACTCTTTGTTTTTATGTCGTTTCGGAGTGATATTGTTTTTTTGATAGAATAGCTTAAAACTATCTTCAAAATACTCTTTATAATTTAATTGAGAGAGTTCTGATCCAAATTTGTTAAGCCATAGCTCAACATCTTGGTTTGGTATGTAGTTCCACTCATACTCTTGAATTAAACGAATAATAAAATGATTACGAGCCTCTACTCCCCAAATTTCCTCAATTTTCCTTAGAAGTGGATAAAATCCGCTACCTTTTAACAAATAAGAAATGGTTGCTAATAAATCATTATTTCGGGAGTTTAAGGATTCAAGCTCTGGGAAGATACCAAAACCTTTAAGTAAATCACTAGTGAATGGCAACAGTTGACCAGTCTCTGCATCATGGAAACAATATTTATCAATCATTTTGTTGACAATGAGCTTGCTCAAATCTTGAGAGCTATCAATAGCAAGCAACAAGGTTAGAATTTGATTGCTATAAGTACCTTTATAGGAAGCCTCCATGCGTACCCAAGAATTGCAATACTTAGTTAAGTGCATATAGAGACCTTGATTGTCTAATTGTTCCTGATACTTGTTATAAATCCGCAACAGAGCATTTACATTCTTTTTCTTGCTACCAATATATATCGTTTGCGCTTGACCATTCACTTCTTGAGCGCTAATGTTAGAAATATTTTTACGTCCTTTATGATTGGTGATAATATATTTTTTGATTTTTAACCCTTGGTAAAGGTCATTGACAGCCATTGGATAATTAAAGTAATCAATAGCAAGGTCAATACGAGAAAGGCGCAAATCATAATAGTCAGCGTACAGCAGTTGTGCTATATTGTGAACGTCAATTGCTTCACTATAATAGTTTTGATAGGAGGCTTTATAGTGAGACAAAGCCGATGCAGAAAATTTCAGGATAATTCCCATCGTGAAATTAGTCTGATGCCAAGCAATCGCAAAATAATAGGGGAGATTCTGAAAGGTAAAGCCATCAGTATAGCCTGCTGGTGAGGTTTTCAGTGGAACATAATCTCCAAATAGAACTGGGAGGGATAGCTTTTCTGCTACTGTTTCAGACAGCGATAAAGCAATTTGATGCCAATTATCTGGGTATTCTCCCACAGTATCTTCTGTCGGTTGGATGACAAATGTAGCTTCATCGACACTGGTCATAATGACTGGGTTATGGTCGTTATCTTTTTGAAGATACTTTTCAATTTCATTTTTACAAATCATTTTATTTTCTTTCTATCCGCCTAAAGAGTGAAAGTTAACTGGGCGGAAAATATTGCTTTAGCTAACTATTTATTGTAATGTAGAAAAATTCCTACGCTTTTATTCTCTCACAGTTTCAGGAAGTAATCACCCTAAATCAAAAGTTATAGAATAACGTTGATATAACAGCATTTTAAGGGAATTGAACATTTTACCCTAAAGTGGAATTTACAAAGTTTTAGAACAAGGTCAAATGGAACGGGGGTTATTACATGTCCCCCGTATAACAGCCAGCTAAAGCTGGCGAGGCTGTAAGACCATCTGATTCTCTAAAGTGAATCAGGGTCAACAGCCTCAACAACATTAGCAGACTTTCCTAATATATCAAGAACTCGTCCCTTCAGTAAATTTATATCAGGTACTTGTTTAACCTTAATTTTAATAACATTAGAACCATCATCAAAACGCTGAAGATAGCCAAATCTTTTGGGTAAATTTTTTTGTAGCTCTTGTCCTTCCTCTAGTTCAAAAAGTCCCTTCGTTACTGATGACCTCAGTGAACCCAATGCAATGACTAAAGAAAATTGATTCCGAGCAGACCCCTCCCCTAGTGCAGAAGCAAGCAAATCTTGTGAAACGGCTAATAATTTGATATTAAAGGCCCTCCCAGTATAAAGAATAACTCTAATTTTCTCCTGATATTCTTTCTTAGACTTTCCTGCTAATTCAAATAATGAAGTTAATTCTTCTACTACAAGATAGTAGGGAGTTTTTTCTCTTCCTCTATTCTTTTTTCTTAACTCAATCTCATTAAAAGCCACATCTATAGCTAAAATAGCTCTGTCACCTAAATACACATTGGGTAAATGTTCTGCAAATAAATAATCAGACTGCTTCATCTCAGAGATAATAAATTCACTTGCAGGATTTTGATTGTATAGATAATTGATGATAGCGAATACAGCCGTAGATTTTCCAACACCACTACTCCCCAGCAACAAAAGATGTATGAAATCTATATCTGGCGTTCCGCCCCCAGCTTTTAGAAATGGATTTTTAGATCTCAATGATTTCATCAAGGTCAAATTCCTCCTGAGTTTTAGGTTCTGTTGCTCTAGCATTTTGATTAAAGGTAGCGTCCTCAATGGTTTCTAATTTTAAGAAAATAAACCACCCTCCGTTTACCAACTCAACTTGACTGTAATCAATAGTATAAGAAACTTCGTGGTTTGCAATAATTCCTTTTACTATATTCTCAATCTCACGCTGTTGTTCTGATGAAATATTGGAACCGAGTTGAATTATTAGATATTCACCATTATCAGAAAGTTTTACTTGCTCTTTAACCTTTAAATGTTCTAGCGTAGGTAACAGAGAATAAATATTCTGTTGGACACTACTTATCTTAGACCACTCTCTAGGAGGAGAATATTTATTGTTTAAGTAGTTAAAGAAAAGTTGGTTTAGGAATATTTTATCAAATTGATATATTCCCCAAATGACAAGAGCCATAATCCCTAACAATAGGATAAATAGTAGTAAAATAGAGTACAGAAAAATCATCAGTTTTCCTCCTTGCTTTCAGGCTTCCTCATTCGATAATTAAAATCTACGTAGGAATCATGAATATCATAAGAAAATTCAAGTATTTCCTTGATATGTTTATAAACCTGATTAACTACAAAGTCTGCTATATCTATGGAAAAATCCTCGGTTACCCAGAATCTGATACGACCGCTGTAGAAATTACCCCTAGGAAGATTTATAGGGTGATTATCGAAAAGGATAGGTGTTTCACTTCTATCAAGGTATGATGATAAATTTGAATCAATCGTTTCATGTAAAATATTTAAAATAAACATAAATTAAACCTCCAATAAATGAGAGGGAGGAAGACCTCCCCTAATAATTTAAACAAGCTCAATAAAAGCAGACTTAGCTTTTACTGAGAGCGCAGCACGATTTCCACTGTTATAAGCATTGATAGAAACACCTTCAAGAACAATTTCTACTTTTTCGTCAAATAAAGTTGTAAAATCAGATACATTAACCATATCAGCCTTGATATTTGTTTGATTGAATCGACCGTCTAGAGTTCGTACACCGATTGTTAATTGAGTTTGACCAGTGCTGAGACCAGAAGCATAGTCTTTTAGTTCTGATGCGCCAATAAGGCGACCCTGCAATGTTGTTTGTGTAGCTTCCATGAGCTATTCTTTCTAGCCGTTTTATTAAGAGCATCAATATATTTACGGTCTTTTGAATATATTGAAGATACGTTTTATGTGATAGCTATCTCACATCTTAATTATTCCATAAAAACTGACAAGACTTTACCTAAATTCGCTTAAAATATAAGTAATAATTTTTCTTGGTTTTTTTTAAGATTTTTTTGTTTGTTCAAACCATTGTTTAAAGCTTACTACATAGCACTTTCAGTGGAATATAATTTATTATCTACCGAGATTATTTGGTTCAAAAAAAAAATAAATTTTGGTAAGATTTTTATTGAAAACGTTTTACCCTAAACTTTTATAAAAACCCGTTAATATCTTGACGTTTAAAATGTATTAATGCTAAAATGATACATAAACTTTTTGTGTAAAGGATGTTTACTATGGAAGAAAAAAAAGAAGAACGCATGCTTGTTACAGTTACAGTTAATTTGATGCACAATATGGAAGGATTTGAAGAGTTCCAAGAAGAACAAAGGATTAGTGGAGATTACGAAGCTAAAATTGCTTATCTAGTAAAAAAGGTTAACGTGAGCGACAAGACGGCAGAAAATTTGTTGTCTGGTAAGGTAGTTTCTAAAAATAATTATTTAGCTATTTTTCCTTCCTTTGATAAAGATAATACAAACAAAAAATTTACTGCATTAGAAAGATTTGCAGAGACTATTGTGGATGAAATAAGGAAGGAAAATGAAGATTATACTACAGAAGTATCTAATATAATCACTAATAAATTAGAAAAACTTGATTTAAGAAATATGGCAAAAGCTGTATTATCAGATGATAAACAAGCAGAATCATTAAAAAACTCCATAGCATCAAGCTTAAAAAATGTAGAGTTCCCAAATAAGAAAACTAAAAATAATGACTACGCTCTAATTGTATGGATTGATTACTTTTATAAGCATATCTCTAAACAAGATAATCTATTTGAAATTATTAGCAAATTAGATACGCTGTCGAAAGCCATTGAATATCTTCCTCTTGTTGAAAAACTATTGGAGTCTGAAGAAAATATTGAAACATTATCTCGATTAGATAATCGTCTTAATTCATTGATGTTAGTTGAACGTCTAGAAGAGTTAGGTTTATTGGATTGCATTGAAAAAGCAACTAATGGACTAGCGGGGATGAATGAATTTAACATTAAATTTGGAAAAACTTATGATAAATTTGTTTTACTAGATTGGCTATTCAATAATGCTAAGAAAGCATTGAATGATGAAGATATACCTAAATTTATTCACAGTCAGACTAAAACAGAGCATGATATAAAGGGAGAAACTAAAAATTAAATTAGCAAATTTAAAAAAGCCAAGTCAGCTATATGTGACTCGGCTTATTTTTCTATCTCATCTAGAAAATCAATCAAAAGTTTTGTGACCCTATCTTGCTTACTGGGTGCTAATTTCCCCAGCTTAAACAATAATTGATTTATCAGCGGATTACTTTCAGTCAGAGAAATGTCAAAGAAACTTTCTATATCTGTATCAAGAGCGTCCATGATTTTTTCAAGGGTTTTGATTTTGATATTTGGTTCAAGGTTTTCTAATTTATAAGTATATTTTAATGGTAAGTCCGCCAGCTCCTCTAGTTGCTGTTGGGTGATATTTTTTTGCAATCTCAGTAGGCGGATTCGCTTGCTGATATAGGATTGTAGGTTCGTTTTTGTCATCTCAGTACCTCTTTAAATCCTATCATACTGGAATTTGTGTCCTTTAAAAACTACTTAAAAAGAGAAAAAAACAGTTATATAGTTTTAAAATACTACAACATGTGATAAAATAGGACTATAAAACTATCAAAAGGAGTTTATATGATGGAATCACACACACAAGGTCACGGAACCATCAAGAAATTGCGCACAGGCGCTGTCGTTTCCACTTTAGCACTTACAGCTTTTGGGGTATCTACTGGGGTATCGGCTAGCGAAACCGAAGTAGCCGTTAATGAGCCAGCAACTAAGGTAGTTGCTAAGGACGGGGTTAAACCTAAAGTTCCTAGTCAAGCTGATGTGGATACAGCTAAGGCTGAGTCAGAAAAATCTAATCAGGATGTAGCTAAGCAAAAAGAAGTTGTTGCAACTACTGAAGCAAACATTGCTAATGCTGAAAAGACTATTTCTGGAATCACTAAAAAGACAGAAGAAGCTGAGTCTGTTACACCTGAAAAGGTATCTGAGGCTAAGGCTGACGCTGAAAAGAAAGCCAGTGAGCTTGCTAATGCTGAGAAGACTGTAGCTGACGCTGATAAGTCTGTTTCTGCGACTGCTGAAAAGGTTGCTGACCAAACTAAGGTAGTATCTAATGCTGAGAAAACTGCCACTGATACTGCTAATAAGGTTGCTGACGCTCAGAAAAAAGTAGATACTCTTTCATCTACTACTGATGTTGCTCCCCTTGAAAAAGAGGTAGCTACTCTTACTAACCAAGTTAAATCTGACACTCAAGCAGTAGAAACTGCTCAGACTAACCTTGATAACGCTAAAAAGGCTCAATCTAATAAAGAGCAAGCTGTCAAAGATGCTCAAGGTGGGGTATCTCAAGCTGAGTCTAATCTCACTCAAGCTACTACAGCCCTTGCTAATGCTAAGGCTGACCAATCTAACAAAGATAAAGCAGTCACTTCTGCTAAATCAGCTCTTGATGTAGCTAAACAGGGTGTTACTGAGACAACTGTAACTTCTGAAACAATGTACGATGTTCCTAAGGCAACTTACTCTCCAGCCTTGTCTGAAGAGTACATTAAGGCAATTAAAGACCTAGCTAACGGTACAGGCAATGTTCTTGATGTTATGAAAGCCATCAATAAACCTTATACTGACGAAAAGACAGGTGTGAGTGCCAATAGTCTAGGTGGGTATAACTTTACAGGTAAGTATTTCTACAAAGGTAAAGATATTGCTTACGGTAGTGAAGACACTGATAACACAGAGATTGTCGATTTCCAACACCTAACAAAAGAGCAAGCAACTAAATTGAGCTTGTACGCAGCATCTATCATTAACGATTTGCGTGCTAAGGTTGGTACTGCACCTCTTAAGGTTAGTGAAAGTTCTGTTGAATTGGCAACTCAGTTTAACCATTATGCAAATCCTTTTGAAAAAGTGACAGATGGTAAGACAAGTCCAAATTACACAAAACCTCTAGCTGAGAAGCTAGCTATGGGTAAAGAATCAGCTAAGTTTAATTTGGATGCGCTAGGTATTCGAGCAGAGGGTATCCCAGATTACGCAGGAAAAGGTACTCTTTCAACTATGGCTCAAATCAAGCAAGTTATGTATGAGGGTATCGTTCAGACAATTATGTCTGCAACAAGTACAAGTTCTAGCGAAGACCTATATAGTGGTGCTTTGTCACTTCTAGGTTTCCGTGATACTGACAAAACAAATCTTGGTGTAGGCTTAGGTTTTGGTTACAGTCAGGTTGGGACAAACTATGAGACTAGTTTCACTTTATCTCCTACTAAAGAGGTAACTACAACTACTCAGAAGGTAGACGCTAAGGCAGTAGAAACTGCTCAAAAAGCCTATGACAACGCATTCAAAGCCTCTAACGAAGCTAAAACTACTGTCCAATCAGCCCAAACTGCCTACACAAACGCTGAGACAGCTCTTGCTAATGCTCGTACTCACTTGTCAGATTTGGTAGGTAACAAGATTGATGTTCCGTCACTTGAAAAGGCTCTTGCTGACGCTGAAGACAAACTAGCTACTGACACTCAAGCTTTGCAAACTGCTAAGGAATCGCTTGCTCTAGCTAAATCAAATGCTACTGACAAGGCTAAGGCTCTTGCTGATGCTAAAACAGCTCTTGAGACTGCTAAAGCTGAACAATCAGATGCAGACAAGGCTCTTGCAACTGCTAAGGGTGAATTGGAAGTCCTTACTAAAGCTCATGATGTAGCAGTCTTGGCTCGTAAGTCAGCTGGTCAAGACCTTGCTCGTAAACGTGAAGCATCTAAAGAAGCCAGCGACACTTATACAGTTCTTAACCTTGCCCTTACTAAACGTGATGAAGTCCTTAAGGCTTTGGACAAAGAGCTTACTGATGCTAAATCTAAGCTTGGTGTACTCCGTGCTGAGTTGGAAACTGCTAAGGAAGAGTTGACTCGTTTTGAGGGTATCGCTGAAGTTAAAGCTCGTGGGTATGAGAACTTTAAGCAACTCAAAGCTGACCATGACGCATACCTTGCAGAACAACAACGCTTGCAAGCTTTGAAAGACAGAGCAGAAGAAATCCGTAACGCAGGTGGAGAGGTTAAACCTGTCCTTGACGCTAACGGTAAAGTAGTTGATGTTGTGGATGGGAAGGCTCAAAACAAGGTTGTAGTTGCGACAGTAGGAACTAAAGACGATAAAACATATCAAGCTCCTGCACAAGCTACAAATGCAAAAGCTGAACCTAAGAAACAACTTCCAAATACAGGAGAAAAGCGTACTAATACTGCTACTCTTGCGATTATCACAGCTTTATCTTCTATCGGTCTTGTATACCGTAAACGCAAAAAATCACAATAAAAAATAAATCTCCTTACTACCGTAGGGAGATTTTGTGATAAAGAAGAAAAATAATAGTCTGTTCTACTTTTGTTCTACCTTTTATTTTTACATACGATTTAGAGAGTGGCAAAACCTTGATTTATCAATATTTTTGTTACTCATTTTTACTTATTTTAACTCCAAATCGACTGTAGGGGGCATCTAAATACAACAGGAAAAGTCTTGGTTTCAAGGCTTTTTTTCGTATCTGTTCTACTTTTGTTCTACCAATGGATATTAAAGATATAATTTTGTGAACACCCTTTCCAGACATATCTAATCTGATTGCACTCAAAATTTTAAAAAATTTAAAACAAAAGTCTTGCTTTTCTTTTTATTTATGATATGATTGTTCATGTATCTGATACAAGTTTATTAAGAAAGGAGTTCAGATGGATACAAAATTCTCAGTTGCTTTGCATATCTTAACAATGATTAGTGAAAGCAAGGAAACATTAAGTTCTCAAGCACTAGCTATTAGTGTTGGGACTAACGCTAGTTACATTCGAAAGGTGATTGCCTTATTGAAAAATGCAGATTTGATTCATTCCCATCAAGGAAAAACAGGCTATCAACTCAGTAAGTCTCCAAAGAAAATGACTTTACTAGAGATCTACTATGCTACTCAAGAAATCAATCACATTAGTTTATTCCCTGTTCATCAAAATAGTAATCCCGATTGTCCCGTTGGAAAACATATCCAAGGAGCAGTTTCACCGCTTTTCGCTAGTGCCGAATCTCAATTAGAGAAGGAATTAGCAAATCAAACTTTAGAAGATGTCATTGACAATCTATATAAACAAGCCAAACAAGTCCGGAACTGATTTGATAGCAAGTCAGTTTTTACTAGAAACAACATATACTTGTATTAGATACAAGTATATAGTTATATAAAAAAAGAAAAGAGAAATCACATGAAAGCCGCACAACACACTACTTATAACAAAAATAATATCACACTGAACATCACAGAAATCGCTAAGCCAAGTATTACAGACAAACAAGTCTTGGTGAAAGTATCCGCAGCTGGGGTTAATCCTCTCGATAACATGATCTCTCGTGGTGAAGTCAAGATGATTGCTCCTTACAAACTTCCTCAAACTGCAGGTAATGAGGTCGTTGGGATCGTTGAAAGCATTGGCAAGAAAGTTAACAACTTTCAGGTAGGAGACCGTGTCTTTGGCCGTCTGCCACTTGATCATATCGGAGCCTTTGCAGAATACCTAGCTGTGGATAGCCAAGCCTTAGCCAAGGTTCCAGACTATCTATCAGACGAGGAAGCTGCTGCTGTTCCGCTTACTGCATTGACTATCATGCAGGCTCTTGACATCATGGGCGCTCAAACTGGGAAAACGATCTTTATTTCTGGTGGGACTGGTGGTGTCGGTGGAATGGCCATTCCAATTGCCAAGGCCAAAGGCTTGAAAGTCATCACCAATGGATCTGGAGATAGTGCTGAGCGTGTATTGAACCTAGGAGCAGACCGCTTTATCGATTACAAAACAGAGGATTATACAAAAACTGTTAGCCAGGTTGATTATGTCCTCGATACTCTCGGTGGAGCTGAAACTGAAAAACAAATGTCTATCATGAAAAAAGGTGGACAGCTTGTTTCCCTCCGTGCTATGCCAAACGGTGCCTTTGCCAAACGCATGAATCTACCAAAATGGAAACAGATGATTCTTGGCTTAGCAGGTCGCAAATTTGATAAAATGGCGGAAAAATATGGTGTCCACTATCATTTTATCTTTGTAGAAAGCAATGGCGCTCAATTACAAGAGGTAGCTGACCTCTTTAGTAAATTAGAAATCAAACCCTCTATCGATACAGTTTATCCATTTGAAGAGGTAAATAGCGCATTAGACAAAGTCGCTAATGGTCGCTCACGTGGAAAAACAGTCCTCAGCTTTAAGAAATAAAAAGGAAAACACAATGTCATATCTTACAACTAAAAATCAATACATCACGGTCGACGGGAACAAAATCGCTTATCGCGAACTTAGTAAAGGCAAATCAAAACTACCTCTTCTGATGCTGGTCCATTTGGCAGCAACTCTCGATAACTGGGATCCTAAACTCTTAGACTTGATTGCTGAAAAGCACCATGTCATTGTAGTCGATCTTCCTGGAGTAGGAGCCAGTCAGGGCAAAGTTGCTCCGACTATTCCTGGAATGGCTGAGCAGACAATTGACTTTGTAAAAGCGCTTGGTTACGATAAAATCAATCTTCTTGGCCTTTCTATGGGAGGTATGATTGCCCAAGAAATCATCCGAATCAAGCCTACTCTAGTGAACCGTTTGATTTTGGCTGGAACAGGACCTCGAGGTGGAAAAGAGGTCGATAAGGTCACAGGGAAAACCTTTAGTTATATGTTTAAAGCTGGACTCGAGCGCATCGATCCTAAACGCTATATCTTCTATAGTCATGATGAACAAGGGAAAATTGAAGCTTTGAAAGTCCTAGGACGAATGGGGATAAGAACAAAGGAATTTGCGGATAAAGACATGAACCTATCAGGATTCCTAACTCAACTCAAAGCTATTAAACGTTGGGGGAAAGATTCTCAAGACGACCTAAAATTTATCACCCAAGCAACCTTAATCGTCAACGGGGATAAGGATATGCAGGTTCCAACGGAAAATTCTTATGATATGCATGCAAAAATCGAAAATAGTAAGCTGATTATCTATCCAAATGCTGGCCACGGTTCGATTTTCCAATATGCAGACGAATTTTCAGCAGAACTAATAGCTTTCTTGGAGGACTAATATGGTCAAAACGATTCTGATTACAGGTGCTACTGACGGTATCGGTAAACATTTGGCAAAGAAATTGGCCAGCCAAGGCCATCATGTCATCCTCCATGGTCGAAATCCTCAAAAACTTGAATTGGCGCTTCAAGAGGTTCGTTCAGTCTCCTTGAGAGGCAGAGTTTCTAGCTACCTTGCAGATTTTTCAAAATTAGACGACGTTTATCGATTTGTAGAGGAAATCAAGCGAGACTTTTCAAAGATCGATGTCTTGTTTAACAATGCTGGCCTGTATGCTGGAAAAGAACGAAAAGCGAGTACTGAAAATGTCGAGTTGACCTTTATGCTATCTGTTCTGGTTCCCTATATGTTAACAACTGAGCTAAGTTCCTTGCTAGAAAAAGCGTCTGACGGCCGTGTCATTAATACTTCTTCCTATATGCATCATTTTGCCAAGGTCAAGGATTTAGACTTTGGATTTGAGACGAACTACAATCCTGGTTTAGCCTACAATAATTCCAAACTCTACACTATTTGGATGACACGCCATCTAGCCAGAGAATTCTTTCTAAAAGGTTCAAGCATCACCGTCAATTCTTACCATCCTGGCCTGATTTCAACCAATTTGGGGAATGATTCCAGTGTTGAAAAGACGAAAAAGTCTCTCTTCGGACGCTTGATAAAATCATTTTCCAAAAATCTAGACGAGGGAATTGAAACAGGCTACTATCTTACATTATCAGAAGAAGTCACTGGTTTGACTGGCTACTATTTTGATGAGAAGAAAGTGAAATCTGTATCTGAAAAAGGATACACACTTGAAAAAGCACAAGATTTAATCAATTACTGTAATGATAAAATTGAGTTGTTTCAAAATAAGTCCACAATATCTTAACTTTATTATGACTCGACTATCAAGAAAAAGATGATATCAAAACTTATCTATTTTCTATATCCTAAATAATTTGCCCTACTTTGAAATAATTATTTTAAAAAACACTCCAAGTATCTTCTAAAAATCACTTATATTCAACTTTTTTTATCATTCAAAAAGACTCCACCTATCTATAGGAAATCTACCCTAGAGATGGATGGAGTCTTCTTTCACTCACTAATCTAATCGAATAAACATCATGGCATTTAACAAAGATATGAGTGAGACCGTATTTATATTATTTGAATAGATGAGCCTCTTATTCTCAATCGGAGGAATAATAAAATTAGAAATGATGATATCATAAGGCGATTCTTCTAAAGACTCCTTTGATAATTCTAATTCAGTCCAAACTTCAAGTTCAAAGTTGTTGCTACAATAATAAAAAAGTGTCTCTGCAACGGATTTTGCATGATACTGATCAAAATTACTCATAACCAGAACCTTCAGCTTTGGCTGATTTTGTAGTAAATTAAGCACCAAATGTTTGGTATGAGTAATGAAGGTATAAGATAGATGATTTACCATCATTGAACTAGAACAAACCTCAAGAGTCTCTAAATAATGAGAAAGCTCTTTTTTACATCTGAAACAAATTTAGGAAAAATATTTTGAAAATTCCTGATTGTATTCCCTTTTTGATCAAATAAAATAAACTCAGTGGACAACTCTTGACGATACAGATGTGCGGTATTATGCAGATGCCAAATCAGATTATCCTTATTCTCAATCTCAATCTGATACTTGACTGAAATCTGATCAATAAAATCACTCAATAGATGGTAAGATTTTTCAACATAGCTATCCTTTTTTACACATTTCATAAAGAGACTTTCATCTATGAAAAACATTTTTTGAAAGTAAGACACAAATAATTGGCAAACCACTTCTTCATCTAAAGAGATATTGTATTCTGATTCAAAACTCTGAGCAACACCTTCTATTCCTTCCGACTGCATTAAAAAATCCAAACTTTGGTCGTTAAAAGAATCTTTCTCTATTTCCATAAGATGACCAAACTTTATTCGATATAGATTAATAACCAGGAGCAGCTTTAGCATTCTATGCGTTGACAAATTCATTGGAAAGCTTGTTTCCTTATAAACCAATTCTAACAATTGAGATAGGGGCTCTTATGAAAAATTTTCAAATGGCCATTCTAGGAAATAATATTTTTCTGAAAAATATTGTGCAAAAAAGTAACGAATGTCTCTCTCATTTCCAATGATTTGAACAGGGGTCAGACTAATTTCAAATTGAAATTGCTTTTTAATCACTTTATTGATTTGGCTAATAATACGATAGAGCGAAGATGAACTGATATAAAATTCTTTACAAATACTCTCAGCTTGACAGCCTTCATTAAAAAAGATAAATTCTAAAATCGAAAAATGAGTTGAATGCTTAAAGAAATGATGGTAAACCATTTCAATATCACTATCATCGGTATTAATAATGCGTATACCATTAGTAGAAGAATGAAAAATCAAGTCAGGAAAAGCAGATCTAACATGGGATAGATCATCTTTGACTGCACGTTCTGTACAATTTAGTAACTCTGCTAGTTCAGAACGATGAAACCAACGTTTATGTTCAAATAATAATTCTAATTGCCTATGACTTTTTTAGATAATAAATCTCTCATGAATGTCTTTCTCTCTTTATAAATTATCGGATTAAACCTCTTGCAATTATACCACAAAGAATAGGTATAGCATGATATAACGACTTTCCCTAAAATCTTTTATTTCGTATAATAACACTACAGAGACAATATATAAACAATTTTCTTATTTTACCGTCTATTGAGGGCGTGAATACAGAATCAAATTCAAGTCGAAAGATTATATTTTTGAACCAAACAAAGTATAAATTTCTAATTATCTTTTTATATTTTCTTAAATGCTCGTAAAGCCTTATTCTATGTGCTTTCGAGTATTTTTACTGTAGGAAGATACTTCACGTTTCTTTGCATATTTCCTCATGTCTTAGCTGTCAGAAGTGGTAAATAAGTAGTAAATTCATTTGTACTACTAAGCAACAAGAAGCTCCTGTTGCTTCTCTTTATTCAAGCGTTTCATTTCTGCCATTGCAGAATCGAATGTTGCATGTGCGTAATAGTTCAGCGTCATGGCTATATTAGCATGTCCCATAATGTACTGTAATGCCTTTGGATTCATTCCTGCATTTGCATAGTTGGTACAGAATGTATGTCGCAAACTATGTGGAGTGATGTGTGGCAATTTATCCTCGTTATACTTATTGTATTTCTTAACAAGACCTTTCATCATGCCGTTGTAATCACTTGCCACTTTTGGATAGTTCTTTCTATTAAGAAAGAGGAAATCACTATATCCATCAATCTCAACACGCTTATCATTCTTTCGATTCGCTAACACTCGCTTAAATGCTTGATAGGCTTCTTCAACCATAGGAACTTGACGTTCGCCACTTTTGGTCTTTGGTGTTTCAATGTAGTACCCAATTTCAGTATCTCTCAATAGCTGATGGTCTATATTGACAAGACGATTCTCAAAATCTAAATCTGGAAGTGTCAAACCACCAAACTCTGAAATACGAAGACCTGTTTTTAAGAGTATCAGAATTTCATCATAATTTTTGCTGTAGGTTTTATCAGCTTTTGCAAAGGCTAACAGTTTTTCTTCCTGTTCTTCTGTTAGTACGGTCTTAGGGACAGTATCATCATCAAGAACTGCTTTCAGTTGAAAGTCAAATGGATTCTTCCGAACACAATCATCTTGTATAGCAATATAGAATGAAGCCTTTAAAGAACGTTTGTAGTTATTGATGGTTTGATAAGCATAACCATTTTCACTCATTCTAATAGCCCATTCTTTAGCGTCTGATGGCTTAATACTGTCAATACTTCTTACACCTAACTTGTCTTTCTTCAAAATATCCATAAGATATTTGCGTCCAGTTTCAGTGTTTTTTCTAACCTTTGGTCTTTGAGCGTTCTGTTTTGCGTAAAGCTGGCAGAGTGTCATTTTCTTTCCTACAACATCAATACCATCATGAATGTCTTTCTGTAACTCTGCGATTTTCTCCCTAAGTGAGATACAATCACGCTTTCCTGCTGGTACTCTGTCTGTAGCCACAAGTTTCCACGAGTAAACAAATTGCGGTTCTCCAAATGAATCTGTATATTTGTATAAGTATCTTCCGTCTTTTCGTTGGCTCTCTCCAGTCTTTAAAATTCGACCTTTATTGTCACGTCTTTTTTCTGACATGGCATTTGCTCCTTTCCATTATGGAAAGAGCCCTGATACGACTTAATACTATTTTATCATATACAAGACCCTTTGGCTACGCTAGATTGCGTTCAATGTATCTATAATTTTTTCAAATTGTTTTCGTTTAACCTGAATACGATTGCCATTCATAATCAGCCAGTTTGCATTTTTATTTTCTTCTGCCAAACGACGCAGCTTGTTTTCGCCAATACGAAAATATTTTGACGCTTCTTCAATAGTTAGGGTATAACGCTCCCAAATCGGAATGTCAGTCTGCTTCATAAAATCCTCCTTTCCAAATCACTTATTGGATTTCATAAAAGTTGTTTTACAAGCAATCGAACAGCTCTAGCAAAGCTCACGGGAGTTCCACCCCTGCATGGTTCTCATGTAGCCATACTCATTGCCTGCGACGCTTTTAACGCTCGGACTATTGACTGTATGGGAGTATCATTATCACGATAAGAAAGTCGTCGCTGGCAATCCTGCTAAAGATTGTTTTTCGGAACACTAACTGAAACGCTCGCTATCTTTAGAAGATAGGTCATGGCGGTTAGCTCCGTTGGCTCTTTTCTTATCGAAACGTATTCAATTACTTTTATTCAGTTTTCAAAGAACAATGGCTCGTTAGCCTATCAAAACACATTGAAAGCTCAATATGCTTTGATGGAATAACAAACCTCCCTGTTCGGGAAGCGTGGAATAGTATGGCACGCTTCCACGAAAAGAGAGAGGTTATTACTTAATTTCAAATGACAGAATCTTTGTAATCAGTCTGGTTTCCATTCTTCCACGTAAGACTTCATCAACGACCATACTTTGATTGCCATATTCATCTTTCATAAGTCGTAGGGAACGTTTCGTTATGTACCCTCTGTAATGATGTAGAATCTGGTTAATCGCTTCTGTATCGCCATCTGTTGCCTTTACAATGAGAGGAAAGGGAATCATAGGATATTGTGTTTTCATTCTTCAAATTCCTCCATAAACTTTTTGATTAAGGCTAGTCCACTGGTTCTATGCCGATAGACAGTAGAACGGTTCAATTTCAACAGGTCTGCAATTTCTGAATCGCTCATGTCCATAAAGTAAAACAGCAGTAGAATTTCACGTTTCTTGTCTGGCAACTCACGTAATGCTTCACTCAATAAATCATTTTCAACGCCTACTGATAACCCATTGAGTGTAAAAATCTGAAAGTCAGTTGAATAGTTATCTGTTGTCGCAAACTGGCTAACAAGATAATCGCCAACATCCGAAAAGGACACCTCACGCTTTGCAATCCTTGAAAGATAAAGCATATAATTCTTTCGCTCGTCTTCCATAGCACGTTTACAGATATAGTCAAACTGATTTTCTATTGTGGTCTGAAAAGAAGATGGTTTCATGTTTCTCACCCCCTTTCTGTCTAGGAAAGGAAGTGAGCCTTGCTCGTTTATCTCCTTTCACTCTTAGTCCCAATGTGAAAGGGGGATTTGTTGCATTACTGATAAATAAACTTTGTAAAAAAGTTCTGAATAGCCAAAAAAGCATATAAACAGATTTATTTCTCTGTTTACATGCTTCTGTTATTCTATCTATATGATTTATAAAACCACATTGGTGGACGTACTTATCTATTGCAGATAGACGACTTTTTTTGACAAGAACCCAATGTAAGGAAATTTATTGTATATGATGTACTTCATGGCGACGTTGACCTCCAACAAACCGCCATTTGGAAGTAATATACAATATTTTAACAGCGTAAATAGCACTACCATATAACGGTTTTTTTTATTGGCGTTTAGTAGTGCTTTTTATTAAATATAAACCTATAAACCATATAACACGTTTTTCTATACCTGTTTTTAATTCAGTAGGAACAATAAAATGTATAGAGGTGGTCTACTATGCGTAAAAAAGAAGATAAATATGATTTTAGAGCCTTTGGTTTAGCCATTAAAGAAGCTCGATTGAAACGAGGTTTAACTCGTGAACAAGTGGGAGCATTGATTGAAATTGACCCACGGTACTTAACTAATATTGAAAATAAAGGGCAACACCCCAGCATACAAGTTCTTTATGACCTTGTATCGTTACTTCATGTTTCCGTTGATGAATTTTTCTTACCTGGGGTCCCGAGCGCTTAGTGGGAATTTGTATCGATAAGGGGTACAAATTCCCACTAAACCAATGTTTCAAGGCCTATTTATTTTTTATATTCAATTCTCTTAAGTGTTTAGGAATAGATAACAAGTCAAATTTATACTCTCCAAGAAAAGTGATATGCTCCCAATTAATAGGAGATACATGCTTCATATACTTAGTTACTTCGGGATCTATTTTGACGAGATAATTATAAGCTGCTTGTAAGTAGACGGCGTTCCATATACTTATTGCATTTATTAACACATTAAGCGCACTAGCACTTTGAAGTTGTCGGCGAATATCGCGCTCCATAAATTTTCCGCGTCGCCCAAAAAATAGTTCTCTAGCTAAAGCATTAATCGCTTCTGTCTTATTTAGTCCATGAGTGATCCTTCGCCGTAGCTCACTATCTGTAATATAATCTATCATAAAAATGCTCTTTTCAATGCGACCTAGTTCTCTCAGTGCAAGAGCTACTCTATTCTTACGTGCGTATGAGCCTAGCTTTCCTAATAGTAAAGAACTAGATACTTTTCCTGTTTGAATCGAATAGGCGATTCGTTTAATTTCATCATAGTTTTCTTCAATAATTTTTACATTGATTTTTCCGCTTATATCTTCTGATAAGTTAGGGTAGTAGGAAGGTGATTTGATAGAAAATAATTGTGATTTTTTTATATTTCTGATGCGAGGTTCAAAATCAAAGCCTAGTAATGCGGTCATTCCAAACACCTGATCAGAATACCCATTTGTATCAGTAAAATGTTCCTCAATATCTAGATCTGTTTCATGATAAAGTAGGCCATCAAGGGTATGAGTAGCTTCCCTTGTATTAGTTGAAGCAACCTCGATATGATGAGTCGTATGCCTATCATTTATTGATCGAATCATTGTAGCTCCTTTTTCCATACTTTTGTAATGTGGATTAACATCGGATTTTAGAGCTGAGACGCCCACTGGGACGCGCATTCCGTCTGAAGCAGTGGTTTTTCCTTCACCCCAAAAGTCTGCAACAGGAAGCTTTAACTGATAATTAACCAAAACAGATTGAGCACGAGTCAGAGCTTCTTTATAAAAGCGCCATTGTTTGGCATTGGCTAACTGAGAATAAGAAATTCCAGGAGTTGATTGGGCCATTTTTTCAAGACCAATATTCATCCCTAAACCCAGCAAAGCAGCAAAAATAATTTTTCTTTCTTGTTCACTCGGCGGTTTCCCTGTAGAATCATGACTAAATTCTTGTGAAAAGTTGGTCCAACTGTCCACCTCAATTAAAAGATCACTAAGCCTTATCTTAGGAATTATTGAATAAAGTTTTTTTCTATATATTTCTGCTTCGCTAGGTGTAACTTTTTCCAACTTTTTAAGGTTTGCTCTTGAAATTCTCTTATCAACTGTCGAATAAAATTGAAGCTGTAAATCTAAAATTATTTCCCGATCCTTTAAATAGTCCTCAAACGTGTCTGGAATAGTTTCTGAATCAATACAAGCAGATAAATCAACTAAGTAATCATCAATATTTCGATGGATCATACTTCCTTCAACTGAAATATCTCCTGATCGAATATTGTTCTTTAGCTCGGTGAAAGCTACTAACTCATAGTAAGACCGATCTATTTTCCCCTCTTCTGGCCGAACAAGGCTTTTCCATTTTTTACTCACAAAATCAGTAGAAGTATCTGCCGGTATTTTTCTTTTACCACTATTGTGTAAATCAGTTAGTTGAGTTAGGGCCATGAGGACTGGATTTGCTGCCGGAGTTGCTTTGAACGAAAGGGTCCTCAATAACATTGGCGTGTATCTTCGGAGGTAATTAGCTTTATTTCGAACCATTTCTAAATAGCCATGATTTTTATTACCTGTAATTTTTTTAGCTTCTTCTCCATCTTGTACTAAATCTTCCCAAGGCATGATTCGTTCAATTTCGTCAAAAGGATTACTATCATTATCTTTTGCAAAGTGAAGAGCATCAATTAAAGAAGCATAATGTTCCAATTTTTTAGTAGCCAATTTTCCTTTTTCTTTTAACTGTTCTTGTGAATCACGTGTCCCTTTGCGTTTAATACTTGCTAAAATGCGGTCATTAATCTCAATCAGTTGATCGATCAGATATTGATGATGATTGACTAAAAAAGCAATAAGTAAAGAGTATCTTTTTTCAAGCTCAAAACGGGAGAAGTCATATGCATCATAATTTTCCCCTAGTCTAGCTAGCTGAAGAAACCTGTTCCGATTAATATGGGAGACATTAATTGTCCCGAGTCCCATGGAAGCAATCACTTCCACTTTTTTACAAATACTCATAAAGCTTTCTGGATTTGCCTTACCTGGAATGTCTTTTAGCCAAGCGAGTTTAGTTATTTTCGTCTCTTCATAAATTTGAAACAAACTCTCTAGTTTTTCAATTTGTATATCTGTTAATGAACAGAGTAATATTGAAAATAAGTTGTTTTCTGCTTTATCTCGACAGCGGCTTATAATGTCTTCAAGTGTAGCTATAGATGGAAAAATAATTCTTTTTCGAGTTAAGAAATCAATTGTTTTTTTCATTAGATAGATAGAGTCATCATTTTCTAAAGCTAGTTCAATTAAATATTCTATTAACTGTTTTTGTGTATTAGCACTACCGAATCGATGATAGTTGAATACTTCTAAGATCTCGTTGAAGTGATTTGCACGTGTATTTCTATGATCATATGAATTTAAATCAATTGCATCAAGATGGAGCTGTCGACTCACATAAGAAGTTAGTCTGGTTGATTTAATCGGCCAATTACTTAAAGAACACCCAGGATACCGGGCCAAACAAAGTTGTATCGCAAATCCTAGTTTATTGACCTTTCCACGGTGTTGATTAATAACCTCCAGATCATAATCAGAAAAACTAAAATACGCTTTAAAATCCTCTTCTGATAAGTGGTCTACAGAAAGAAGTTGTTCACGCTGTGAAGTAGTTAAAATTCTTTTCATAGCCATATCTTAAGCATTCCTTTTATTGAGGTAACGGTAAAAGGTTGTTTTGCTTAATTTAGAGGCATCAAGAATTTGACGAATAGAATACTCTTTGCTGTCATACATTTTTAAAGCTAAATCAATTGATAGCTTACCTTTACTTGGACGGCCCCCTTTTTTTCCTCGGACTCTGGCTGCCTTAAGACCAGAGTTAGTTCGTTCAATAATAATATCCCGTTCCAGTTCTGCTAAACTAGCCATAACTCGGAAAAAGAATCTTCCCATAGACGTTGAAGTATCTACGTTATCTTGAATAGATATAAAATTGACACTAAGTTCTTCAAATAATTCAGAAAGTTCAATCAAATGTTTAGTTGATCGTGAAATTCGATCTAACTTGTAAATGACAACAGAATCTCCTTCACGTAGTAGGTTGATCATTTCTTCTAATTGCGGTCGGTCTTTTTTCGCACCAGTTACTTTTTCTTGAAATAATTTATCAATTCCATAATGAGTAAGTGCATCAATTTGTAAACTAAGATTTTGATCATCCGTACTCACTCGAGCATAGCCAAAAATCATAAAAAAACCTCCTTAATTTTATAATTTAAATGTACCATAACTCATTAAGTATAACTATATAGGAACTATGAAAAAGGAACGGATTTTGGTACTTGATTTACTTAAAAAACATTTAGAAAAAGCAGGAAAATGAAAAGGTACCATAAACGGTCGTTTATGGTACCATTCAAATTTATCCTTATTGTACAAAATAACAGCGAAATTTTTAAATCTATTCCTTATCGATACAAATTCCCCGTAGGCGCTAGGGACCTCTTTAGCTCCTTGGAAGCTGTCAGTAGTATACCTAATAATTTATCTACATTCCCTTTAGTAACGTGTAACTTTCCAAATTTACAAAAGCGACTCATAGAATTATTTCCTCCCGTTAAATAATAGATAACTATTAAAAATAGACAATACTTGCTCATAAGTAACGGTACTTAAATTGTTTACTTTGGCGTGTTTCATTGCTTGATGAAACTGATTTTTAGTAAACAGTTGACGATATTCTCGATTGACCCATTTTGAAACAAAGTACGTATATAGCTTCCAATATTTATCTGGAACATCTGTGGTATGGCGGGTAAGTTTTATTAAGACACTGTTTACTTTTGGTTTAGGATGAAAGCATTCCGCTGGCAGCTTAAGCAATTGCTGAATCGAGACTTGAGTGTGCAAGAGCAACCCTAGTGTTCGGTGAATATCCAAGGTACGCTTGTAGAATCCTTCTTCAACAATCAGATAGATGTCAGACGCATGGCTTTCAAAAACCACTTTTTTAATAATTTGTGTGCTTAAATGGTAAGGAATATTCCCAACAATTTTATACCTCTGTTTGTTAGGGAATTGAAACTGTAGAATATCTTGGTGAATTAAAGTGACACGAATGTTCAGTTTTAATTTTTCTGACGATAAGTTGAATAGATGACTGTCTAATTCAATAGACGTTACCTGTTTACTTATTTTAGCCAGTTTCGTCGTTAAATGCCCTTTACCTGTTCCAATTTCGTAAACGGTATCGGTTTCTTTTAAATTCAATTGTTTTATTATTTGGTTGAGTACTTTTTCACTCGTTAAAAAGTTTTGAGAATATTTTATATTTTTGTTCATGTAATCACTCCTGAAGTGATTACATCTATAAATAAATACAGAAGTTAAACGATTTGTTTGTAATTTTAGTTATCTGTTTAAAAAGTCATAAGATTAGTCACTGGTAGGAATTAATCTAACGTATTTATTTATCTGCGTAATCACTGTTTTTAGTCTGTTTCAAAATAGTAGATGTTTTATCTACATTACGCATTTGGAATACCAACATGACGAATCCCTCCTTCTTAATTACAAATTTTTAGCATCTAATTTAACTTCAATTCCTATTATACAAAATTTTAAGATAATGCACCACTTTTTTATAATTAAAACGGTTGAAAACTGTACCACTAATAACTCACAATAGAGAGATGTCACCGTCAAGTTAAATGTACAAAATAACAGCGAAATTTTTAAATCTATTTCTTATCGATACAAATTCCTCGTAGGCGCTCGGGACCCCTACCTGCTAATAACTTGGTAAAAAGCACCCGACGATTACAGATAGAGAAATACATGGATAGCTTTACAGACAAAGAACTATCCTTAATGGAATCTTTAGCCAGCGGTATCAACGAAGCAAGAAACATCGAAGACTAATTAAAAGAATCCATACATAACGGAAAGAGCCGATAAAATGAGATTGTATTAATCTCATTTTATCGGCTCTGCGTCTTTGCGTCTGGCTCTGTAATCACAGTTACTTTGAACTGCTTTATTTCAATTAAATTTTCTTGTCTGCATTTCGGACAATAGAGGGGGAATTTTTTTAATTCAGTATCTTCCCTTATCTTTAATCGTGTTTTATTTCCACATACAGGACACAATATCCACTTGTAGTTTATAATAACTATCTCCTCCTTTACACTTTAATTCAAATCTTTATTAAAAAATATTTCATCTTATTTAACAAGAAACCATATTTATATAACAACATAAAATACACTAAGTTATTTTATTGAACATATATCGTACTTTATCTATCCGACTATTTGGACGACGGGGCTGGCAAACAGGTTCACCGGTAGTAACATGGTACCCTTTTAACTCTGTTAAACAAACACTACGTCCATTTGTAAAGAAAGTTAAATCACTACGATATTCTTGAATACACCGAGCAGGGATTTCTCCACTAAGAATGACCTCATTATTTTTCAATTGAGTGTCTACGATGTTCGCACAATATTTAGGAGCATCGGTGTATGCTCGTGAAAGATATTCCTGTGGCGCATAAATTTTAAAACTAAGATATGGCTCTAACAATTCTGTTCCAGCTTTTTTTAAGACTTGTTCCAATACAATAGGAGCAAGCATCCGAAAATCTGCTGGGGTACTAACAGGGCTATAGTATAAGCCATACTTAAAACAGATTTTACAGTCCGTCACATTCCAACCATACAATCCTTGTTCACAGCCATAGCGTATCCCTTCCATAACTGCATTTTGAAATGATTGATTTAAGTATCCAAGAGAAACCGAGCTCTCATACTGCATTCCACTTCCCAACGGAAGCGGTGATACAGATAAACCAATGGAAGCCCAGAAAGGATTCGGTGGAACTTCGATGTGAATGGTATACTCTGCTTTTTTTAACGGTCTTTCCATATAAATGACTGTAGGCTCTTTTAGTTCTATCTCCACATGATACTTTTCTTGCAGCAGAGCACAAGTCACTTCCATTTGTACTTTCCCTAAGAAAGAAAGTATGATTTCATGTGTCGCAGAATCCACATAATATCGCAGAAGCGGGTCACTGTCGGAGATTTCTAAAAGTGCATCAAGTAACATTTCCCTTTGTTGAGGTTTGCTCGGTTCAACAGTCGTTTGCAGCAGAGGGAGGGGATTTTCAATTCTCTCTCTCTGTGGCAATAGCTTTGTATCTCCAAGAACACTATTTAACTTCAAAAACTCATTCTGCAAAATAACAATTTCCCCGGAATAAGCCTTATCGATTTTACATAATTCACCATTTATTGAAGTATACATTTCTGTAATTTTTATTTTTTCCTTTTCCGATATTCTAACCGAATCTCGCAAATGCAGTACGCCACTATAAAGACGTATATATGCAAGACGCTGTCTTTTTTCCGAATACTCAATTTTGAAAACTTTTCCGCAAAGTTCAGACTGACCTCGATGTGTTGATGAATAAAATTTATTCGTAATCACTTCTATAAGGTTATCAATCCCTATATTGTTTTTTGCACTTCCGTGATAAACAGGGAACAGGGAACAATTATGAAATCTTATGCTTTCCTCTTGTTCGAGTTCCAATGCTTCTAATGATTTACCGGACATATATTTCTCTAAAAGGTCATCGTTTCCCTCTATTACCGTATCCCATTGTTCAGATTCGGTAAAGTTCGTCACACACATATTAGGATACAGTTCTACCTTCTGTTTGATTACAATTTCGGCAGAAAGTTTCTCTTTAATATCCTGATAAACCGTTGATAAATCAATTCCATTTTGGTCAATCTTATTGATAAAAAAGATTGTGGGAATCCCCATTTTCCTAAGTGCATGAAATAATATACGAGTTTGTGCTTGTACGCCATCTTTTGCAGAAATCAGTAGAATTGCCCCATCTAAAACTGATAATGAACGATATACTTCTGCTAAGAAATCCATATGTCCTGGCGTGTCTATGATGTTCACCTTCGTATTTTCCCACTGAAAAGAGGTTATTCCTGTCTGAATTGTAATTCCTCTCTGACGTTCTAAAAGCGTATTATCCGTCCTCGTTGTACCTTTGTCCACGCTTCCTAATTCTGTAATCGCTCCACTGTTATATAATAAGCTTTCTGTTAAGGTAGTTTTTCCCGCATCAACATGAGCTAAAACTCCAATATTAATAATTTTCATGTGATTTTCCTCCATTCAAAAGCCCAAAAGGGCATAAAAATCCCAGTGATAAATACTCTTATCACTGGGATTTTTATGCATAACCATAGGCATACAAAGCATACAGATATTCTCCGGATACTTTAGAATCACATGATAAAGGTATTCTTAAACTGGGTACAAAAAACTAAGCCCTCCTAAAAAAGGACATCCAATTATTTGTTCCCACTATCAAATTGACAGTTTATTTAAGAATACCTTGCCGCATATTTATTAACTCCTTTTAAATAGATACTTAAATAATAGCACGTAAGAGCATATTTGTCAAGGAATCTCCAATTTTTTATCAAAGAGAGTACGTGATTACAAAATAGCTGTAATAATGTACCAATATTTGTTATTCTATAATCTTCCAATTACTCCCGTTCTTTTCAAGTACCAAATCAAATTGAGATACCTGCGTTGCTTTGGTCTGCTGGTCGATATACTCCACTGTCAGCGATACCGTGACTTGATTATCCTTACGATTGTGAATAGGATTTACCAGTTCTTGAAAGATGTACTCTTTTCCGATTGGTTTTAATATCCCGTCATTCACATAGTAGGAAAGTTCACTGGCTGTCGCTGTAGGATAGAGCTTGAAGAACGTCGTTAAAAACTCATTGATTTCATTGGTTGTAATGGAATCAACCGTCCCCTCACTTTCAATGGCTTTTGGTTTATAACTTGATTTCTTAGGTATGTTGGTAATGGTCGGATTCTTAACCAGTACCATATTTCCAGAACCATCTACATAGACACTCACTATATAAGCAGAGTGGACGGTCTTTGTATTTTCTCCCTCTGTAATGAGCTGGTCTACACTGTAGGTTACATTAAACTCATTGTCGCCAGTTGGCTCTACCGTCCATATCTGAAATCCTCTTACAGAAGACGATACAGGAATATCTTTGCGTACTGTATCAACATTGAGAGCTTGAAGTTCATCTGTCAGATAGCCTTTTAGACTTTCCATTCGATTATCAATGGACTTATCGGATTGCTCCCATGAATAGTAGACTTTCGCAAAGTTCTCTACAAAATTTTCTACATGATGAGTATCAACGTATTCCTTTTCTATGATAGTTGTTTCGTGAATAGTATGAGTATCTATAGCTGTAAAGTGCTTGAATATCGCAAAGCTGAAACTAAGCCCTAAAAGTACCCACAAGGCAATCACAACCTTTTTATGAGGATTGACCTTATAGTAGACACGAGGTTTCTTTTCCTTTGGTATCTGTTTTTCTTTATTCTGATTTTTTCTAAATTTCATCATTAAATCTTCCTTTCTCATTGTTTGATTCGTCCTGCTCCCACTAAATGCTGTTGCCAGTAGGGGCTTGTTAAGTCGGCATAACCGATTGGGTCGCCTGCATGAAACATACGGTTATTGCCAAGGTATATCCCAACATGAGTAATATAAGAGCCAGCGTTATAGGTAGAATGAAAGAAAACCAAATCGCCAGCTTGTGCTTCCGATAGTGGGATATGCTGGGTCACATCATATTGCTGTTGTGCGGTTCGTGGTAAGTTAATTCCAGCTTTTCCATACGTCCATTGTGTCAGTCCGCTACAATCAAAAGAAGTAGTCGGGGAAGCTCCACCGTAAACGTATCGCCAGCCCTCATATTTCAGTGCTTCGTCCATGATGGCTTGTACCGTATCATCATCAAACTCTGTTGTGACAAGATACTGCGTTACCAGTTGCACATAAAACATATTGCCATAGTTGTATCGCCAGCCCCCATTGATAGGTATGGCTATGGGATTGGGGTAAGACACTTTTTCGCCACCTGAATACTCTTTTGAGAAACTTTGAGCCAGTTCAAAGGTATATTTATTTCCACGATTAGCCACATACCCTAAGAAACCACCACCATAATTGTAGGACTGGATAACCGATTCTAAATCTACACTGAGCCTTTCGCTACTGGCTAATAATTCACTGAAATACTTCACACCTTGCTTAATGGATTCTTCTGTACTCAATGAATTAGGTGGAAGACCGAGGGATTCCGAGGACTGCATAACATCTTCCGCAGTACCGCCCGATTCCACCTGTATAATCGCAAGAAGTATGTTGACATATTCTTCAACGCCATATTCTTTGGCATATTTTTCTACCATAGGCTTATGAGCCAGCACTTCTGCGGAAACATTCACACCTCCATAATGAATATTGGAAATTCCGCTGTCCTGTTCATCTGAAAATAAAATGGCAACAAACAGAAGCAGTGAGAAGACCATCAAGAATAATCCAGAACCACCAATCACTAAAGTTTTCAACTTCATGGTTTCTTACCGACTTTCTTAATGGTGGCGGTTTTGATTGGTGGTCTACTTCTTGTATTTTGTAGTGGTACTCTTTGAACAGTAGACGGACGTTCTTTTGTGATTGGACGTTGTGAAGTTCTATCTGCTGTAGTGGTTGAAGTTGCTGGCTTTTGAACGGTTTTTTCTTGAACGGTATTGCCTTGGCGTTCCACTTTTGGACTTGAAAAATCGGACTTAACTGCTGGACGCTCTTGTTTGGCTTGTTGAGATTCCTTATATGAAGTCTGAATATTAGACTGTTTTGAGGTCTGTTCATCATGATATTGTTCTTGTCTTGTAGTCGGTCTTTCATGAACAGAAGAAGCAGGCTGTTTTTTCTGTTTGACCTGTTCCATTTCAGAGCGACGCTTCGCAATGGTTTTTCGCCTTTGTTCCTGCTGTTCCTTGCGTCCACTGGCTCTGTCCGCTTTGGTTTGAGAAATACTACTGGTTAAATCACGGACATTCTCTTTTACTTTGGATTTTCCTTGATATACTGCATATCTTGCATTGGTCGGCAAATCTTTAACCTGTTCTTTCAAACCACTAGCAGTGTCTACCATTCTGTCTTTGGTATCAGCTACTGTACCGATGGTTTGACCGATACGTTTTCCAAGTGTTGATTTTTCCTTTCCGTCTGGTCGGGAGTGATCTGCTTGTGTCCTTGCAGAACTCCCCGAACCCGACTGTCCTTTTTTACCTGTAACAATGGCAGACCCAGCCCCTAGAGTAGTCATGGAACGTCCAAGTTTCCGCTGTAGACGGTGCATGTGAGCGTGCATAAGCATACGAGGTTTTCTCATCACACGACTTCCCACACTTTGAGAATCGTTACTCTGTAGAGAAAACATACTCATTAAATCGCCCAGCTTGAAGTAGATTCCTGCAAAGGTCACAATCTGTAGAAAAGCAATCAAAAAGAACGGATAACCAGCCGATAAGGTATAGAGCATGGTTGAAATACTAAATGCTGTCGTAATAATCAATGTGATTCCAGCTCGTGTCAAAATGGTATTAAAGAGCTTTGTTATGGCTCGTTTTGACATACCATCAAATGATGGAATCATGCTTAAAATAAAGCTCACAGGCAGAAACATAGCATAGATGATAAAAAGTACCTGCGAGAAAATCATGATTCCTGTTAATAGGAATACAAATATGGAAATCCCAATATTGAAGACAAATAGGAAGAAGACTGTACCTAAACGGTTAATGGTCTTTGTAATGGTTAGATTGGTATTGCTTCTGTCTTCAATTTCTTCCGCAACAATTTTTTCTCTGTCTTCGCCATTGTTGGAATCTGGGCTGGTGGAGAGCAGGCTTTCCACACGGTCAATACCGATACTTTCAATGTCTGAACTGTTGTATTGAAGCAGTAGCCACGGTTGCTGAACCTGTATGGAAAACAGGCTATCTCTGATTAAGTCCACGCTGTCCTTGCCTTGACTATCGGAATGGGGCATGACAATCTTCGTGCCAAGTGATAAACTGGCATTACTGATGTCTGATGAAAAGTCATTGATTTTTTTAATGTAGTCGGGAGCGTAGGCAATAAAGGAAGCCGATAGGATAAACACCAGCACAAAATTCATAATGGCATGAATTGCCTTTGTGGTTTCTCTCTTTATCAGTCCCGTATAGGCAACATAAACCCCAAGAACCAAAATCAAGAGTAAGAGGAATCCAACATAGAAACCCTCTGTTGAAAATCCGTTTGCACTCACACCAGCTAAGGTCTGCATATTCTTACCAATGGAATCTGCTGTAGCGGAAATGAAGTCTAAGGAATAGGCTTCCTGTACTAAGTAACCTGTCGCATTGGAAACATACAAACTGATTGTCCAAATAAAATTGGTAATGGCATATAGTCCATACATGACCTGTTTTCCAATCCCGTCCGACCAGTTCCACGGAAGCCAGCCCCAGCTATTATCCACATAAAAATCCAGTTGATAGTTTTCAAGTGGGTATCGGCTGTATTCATTTGCCACATTGACCGTATCATCTACCAAGCCCGCAGCTTGAACCACCGTTCCCAGCATGGCTAAAAGAAAAATGGCAATCACAAGTGTGAAAGCCACTGTCATTGCCACTTTACCTAGACGTTTCAGCGTCCAGTTTGATTTTATTCTGTTTACTATTGATGGTTTCACATTTACACCTCTTTTCGCACAGGTGGTCTGGTATCAAAGGCATGGAGCAGTTCTTCAAATACAGGGTGGAACTGTATCACACCGACACGACCATATAAATCACTGATAAGGCATTGCCCGTTTTCCAAATCACGCAATCGCTTCTGATTGTTTTCGTCCTCTGGGTCTACACCAAAAAAGGCTAAGGTCTTTTTAATCTCGTTAAGGTCAGTGGAACGAAATGCAAATTTTAAGCCGAGGTTATTTTTCAGTTTTTCATCTAAGAGGTCGTCTGTATTTTGGGTCACGAAATATACCCCAGCGTTCATAGCACGACCAGCCCGAACCAGCTTCATAGATAGTGTTTTTCCTTGTGCTACCTGTAAAAAGCTCCATGCTTCGTCTAAATCTACAATCTTGAAAATGCTTCGGTCTGTATGGATAAAGTCTAAAGCAAAGGTACTAATGACAATCAGCATAGCAACGGATAAAAGCTCCATAGTGGTATATTCCTCAAAGGAAGTTTCCTTGTCGGGAAGTACCAAGTCCGCAACCTGTATAATGTTCAGTTGTTTTTCTAAGCTGATAGACTGCTCCACATAACCATTACTGAATAATAAATGTGCAAAGTCATAGTCTGTAAAACTTTCGATATGGTCGGCTATACTGGTACTTAGTGGCGTATTCTCAACCCGTAATTCCTCAATCACTTTCATCAACCCTCGTACTTCACTATTGGTTACTGCACGAATGGCTTTTCTAAGGATTGGGAAGCGTTCCCCATCACGAGAGGAAATCCCCGTAAGGAATGTCAGAATATCAATAGCCAGTGATTCAGAATCTTTGGGATTTTTCATAATCACATAAGGGTCAAGTAAGCCTTTGTTTTTCTCATCAGAAGTCAGAGTGACGATATTGATTTCATGGGAAATCTCTGGCAAGGTTTCTTTCCATCTGCCACGTTCTGCTTTTGGGTCTACAATCACTGCTTGTGCCCCATAAAGCACCGCATAATAGACGATAAGGTTATTCGCAAAGGATTTACCACCACCCAGCGAACCAACAAAAGCCGACGCTAACGCATTGGTTACTGAACCCTTAACCCCTTGACTGGCAAGAGCAGGTTTCAGATAGACATTGCGTCCAGTATCTAAGCTGTAGCCAACATAAATCCCCTCATTTTCCCCCAGCATTTGAGTAGCACCAAAACCTAAACCAGCGAGGAAATCAGAGGTCACGTATTGAATATAATCATTCATATAACGCTTGCTGGCAGGTAAAAATTCTTCATGTAAGCCGAGCATATCCCCAAATGGTCGTACCAGTTTTACGCTTAAATCGTCATAAAAATCTTTCACTTCATTACAACGACGTTTGAGTTCGTCAAGATCATTTGCTGATACCCTTACCACATAAGACAGCTTGTACATAGATTCCTTGCTTTGGTCTAAATTGGTTTCCAGCTCATTCACACTTTCCAGAGCTTCCGCCACATTGGAGCTGGTTTCATTATCACTTTGCCAAGCGTGGTTATCCAAGTCTTTCAGTTCTTTCTTTTTATTGCGGACAGTAGATAGGGCTTTACGATTCGCTACAATTTCCACATTCATTGACGTATCAATCGGGAATGTAAATTGCTGTTGCTGGTAGTAGAAGATTTCAGAGGACGGGAAGTCCAGTTCTCCGACAATGCTGTTAATGGTAAAGTAAGCTACATAGACGGTTTCATCTTCCTGCTGGATTTTCAAATATCGCTGTTTTTCTTCCACCAAACAGCGAGTAGGCTTAATCAAGTCATAGTATTTAATCAGCGTTTCATTATCCAGCTTTTTCTTTGATAGATGGTACTCATACTCTTCATAGGCAGTGCCTGTCTGTCCGTAAAGGTGTTCAATCAGATAGCCGAAGTCGTCCTTATCTAACCTGCGGATTTTGAAACGACGAGAGATTTTATTTTCTAAGAGCTTTTCCATCTTCTGAAAACGCAGGATTTCATCATTACTCATACTAACAAAATCGCCCATCAGCTTATGGTTCACATCATAGACAAAATCAGACAAAGCATTTTTTGCTTCAACGGTAAGACTTTTCATAGAAAACTCCTGATCGTTGAGAAGCAACTTAAAGCCGATAAAGAAACGGTAGTTCACTTGATTTTCGCCAATCATGGATATTAAAGCGTCTGTCTGTTGGTCGATTTTGTCATAGGCAACCGCTTTGAGCTTGCCAGTGACTTCATTTTTGGAACGCTCTTGTGCAGAACGTATGCTGGATTCTGTACTGATTTGTAAAGCATGAATTTTGCCATCACGATTTTGTGCGATAAGCTGTCTGAAAGAATCATGCACTTGTATTTTCTGTTCTGGACTTAGAAATGAGTAATTGTAAGGAACAAGCTCATAGTAAGCATAACATTCCCCGTCTTTATTCCAGACGAGATTGTTTTCAATGTATTTAATTGGATATGCCATAAAATTCACTCCTAACTGCTGTAATGGCTTCTTGTGGCTGGTTTCTGCCAAGCGTTACTTTTTTTCCTGCATAGGTCAGCTTTGGTCGCAGTGCATAAGCAATGACAGACTTCAAAAATCCATAAGGCTTTTTACCATCAAAAGTTTTTGTAGACATAAACCATGTGAAAGCCACAGGAATCCCAAAGTATTTGAGAAATGCTCCCTCTATCATGGAAAGAGGGGGCAAGTTGCCAAGTATCATCACTGCAAAGAGTGACACGACAAACCATGTCATTTGCGTAAAGGTTATGGGAAACGGAAGTCTAAAATCATTGATAGAATACAGTACCTTTTCCACAGACCAGATACTGGTATAGCTTCGTATTTTCTTCATGTAATCAATCCTTTCATAAAAAATAGGGGTAGCTGATTGAGCCACCCCGTAAAATAGAAAATCTGCCAGTAGTAATGTACCGACAGATTTAATAGACGATTTCAAAAATCCCATGATTGGTTGAGATAAACGTTCCTGAAAGGTCTAAATCCCGACCATAGGCTTGATAATCAATATAGTTTTGAAGACTAGCTGGTACTTCGCCTAAAGCACCCGTTTCTTCAATGTAGTAGCGTGCCACGTCATACATATCATCACAATCGGAATGAATGATAATATCCTCTTGATGTTCGCTTAGTTCTTCAATGCTTGAAAAATGAGTGAGCAGAGCAGATAGCTCCGATTGTAATTCTTCGGGTAATTCCGATACCATTTCCCATAGTCGATTGAGTTCGCCAATGGAAGTGTATTCGTCAACCGTAAAGGGTAACTCGTAGTCATGAATGGCGTATTCCTCATATTCATCATTCAAGCCGATTTTCTCTTTGACTTCCTCAAAGTCAATGGGAAAGGTAAACCACGCACCGACCAATTCGCCCTCATTGTATTTGCCTAAATTCGCAATATAGACTTGCATATCGTCCATATATTCACGTCCTTTCTTTGTAGAGATTCAAAAATCCCTACCGCACTTCGTTTGGTGTACCATTCCTTTGCGGAACATAAGAAAACCACTTATATTCCACAAAAGAACGGTTTTATTTAAGCACCAATAATGCGATTGAATAGCTCTAGTAAAATGTCTTTTACTCCAGCAGCGTTGAAGACTAAGCCAACCGCAATAATCGCAATAATTAAAAAGCCAATCAGTTTGCTAAACTCACGCTTGAAGCCAAGATACAAGCCAATCACAACGATTGCTAAAAGCACCAGTGATTGAGCGTTTGATAGAAACCAGTTATAAAGGTTTTGTCCAAAATTCATAAAAATGTTCTCCTCTCTATATTCAATGAATTTGTATTTGAGTTATTTTTTTGTTGTTATCACGTCCTGTTCTTTTACTGACTGTTGCTTCAAAATCTGCTTGTGTCGGTCTGTCAGTTTCGCATGGTCGAGAATGTCTTTTACAACCTGCGTCTGGTTGATTTCATCAAGTTTAATCGCAACCTTTAAGGTCGGGGCAACTTGATGAGATAGCCAGTTCAGCGTCCTTTGGAAGGAGTAAGGCTCTGGTTTTGTGGTTAGTTTTAATCGTTCACGATTGTTCCCAATAAACCAAGCCCATTCTTCATTCAGTTTCCAATCAGAACGAGGTTTGGAATCGTCTTTATCTACAAAACGGATATACCGATTGATAATTTTAAAGGCGGTATGCTCTGGATTGTCATATACGAGTAAATCACGGACTGCATAATAGGCACGCTCATTTTTCAATCGAATCTCAAAACGGTTTTTTACTTCTGCGTCTTCAATGGGAATATCATTTTTCTTGTACTGCTCGTAGTCCTTTTCATAGATACAGAAATAAACTTCACTTTGTAATGAACCGATATAGAGGGTGTTTCCCATACATTCCTTTTCCTCTTTGCGTACCAGTTCGCCACTGCGATAGCTTTTAAAACTGCGGAAGACGGAGATACATTCTTCCTGTTGGCACTTTTCAGTGAGTACAGGGATATTTAAAATCCCTGTCTTATCGTTAATGGCAAGGTCAAGGCGTTTCATCACACCGCCAGCCACCAAAACGTCCATAAAGAACTCATACCAGCTTCTTTGTTGTGCCAGAAGATAGCTTTCAAATTGTCTGCACCCACGACCTTTCAATTCCACCAGAACTCCTTTGTCCAGTTCATGGGAGCAAAGGACGAATATGTCGCCTAAAGCATAATGCTCTGAATAAGAATAGAAACCATAGTCCTCATGAAGAAAATAGGACAGTTTCAGTTGTAAGATGTTTTCGACCACCTGCTGTACGTCTGTTGTCGGAAAGCGAATTCTTACATAATCAAACAGCATTTCAAGGGGAGCGTCGGGATTGAAGCGTTCCAGAGCTTCCCAAAGGGACTGCTGTAAATCCTCTGATGGCTTGACTTTTCCTGTTTCAATATCGCTTAGATACTGCCTTGTAATACCAGTCGCAACAGCTAAACGGTTTTGAGATAGTCCATAAGCCAAGCGTTTTTCTTTTAAATGCTGTAACCAAGTTTGTTCATTCAGTAAAAATCCCTCCAATCAAAAAGGCGTATGTCAACTTTTAAAGCCCATTTGACATACGCTGAAATTTTGTAAATCCCTTGTAACCAAAGGATTTTCTAATGTTTTTTTGACTGTTTCCTGTCGATTTGTACCCCCCTGTTAGATACGGGGGGTTAAGTGCTGGCGTGGCTATTGCCACACCAGCCAGCAAGATCAGTCCACACCTGCGACTTCCGCTTCGCACGTCGCCTGCGTGGACTGTCTGCTGTTGGATAACTTTTTAATTTCCTCCAAGAAATCATATCCTTTTGGTACAAGGGGAGTATAAAACTCTGATATGACACTTGTTCCTACATCAACATAGCCACGACCTTTGATTCGCTTTAAGAAGAAATCCTTTTGTACGTCACTGCCAAACATCATGCCATAGCCCATTTCAGACATACGACCTAAAGCCACTCTGAAATTAAACTGATCACGGATTCCGTCGCCTAAATATTTTGCGTCTGGACGTTGACAAGCCAGTATTAGAAAGAAGCCAGCTTGACGACCTAACATGACAATCTGTTTCAGCTTATTCATAACTGCGGTGTTTTCTTTTGTTCCCAGCATTTCCATGAAAGCGACGTATTCATCAAAGATTAAGAAGTGTGCCGGGAGACCTAAGTAAGCATAATTTTTGCCAGTCTTATAGTTCTTCATCTGCTTCATTTCCTCACTACGTTTCATCATTTCTTCATAGAATGTTTCAATGCAAGAAAGCAAGTCTTCTTTTCTATAGTAGACATTTGCCATCACAGAACCTAAGTCCGCAAGATCAGCATTTTTCGGGTCAAGAATATACAGTTTTGAATCTGTATGAAGCAAGGCTTCAATCAGTGTCAGTATAAAGTAAGTTTTACCGCCACCTGTACCACCAGCAATCAACATATGAGGGAGCTTATCATATTCCCACCATACGTTTTTCATTAAGCGAAGTTTACCATCTTTAGCTTCTACTTCATCAATAGAAATACGACTGGCTATGGTGTCATAGAGCAAAGTATATTCCACATAGGAATCCTTTAACTCTTTATCCGTCAGCTCACAGTACAAGCCACTCTCTAATTTCTTTTCCAAGTGTAAGAGTTGGTCTTGATATTTTCCCAGCGTGATTTCCACCCGTATCTGTATCAAGCCATTTTTAAGTCGATAATACATTTTAGGGAAGTAGGTTATCTTTTTTGTACGACCAGCACTATCTTTAAAGAAACCCTCTGTTTTGACCTGTTCAGATTCATACCACTTGTTTTCAAGTATCATCTTTGCCAGTTTTTGACGGTGGTAAAGTTGTTTAACCGTATCATAGCGAACCCGTTTGAATACAAACGCTACCAGCAAGCAGATAAGAATTGCGACACTGAAACTGATAATTAAATAGGGAATGTCAATCTTATCTGCTTGTGATAGGTTAAAATCCTGCCAGTTGATCTGCTGGATTGTCTTCACATGAAACAGTCCGACAACCAGCAGGAAAACAGGCAGGAGTGACGCTATCGTAAAATGAAAGACTAAATCTTTACCAGATGGGCGAATCCTTTTACCACGCTGTTTCATGCGAAAAAGTCTCCTTTCTACCTAGCGACTATTTGTCTTGTGTCGGTTCTTTCTTTGCTTGTGGTTGAGCTTTGAATGAACTAGAATCCTTTGTCAGCACAATATCGTCTGCCTTGATATACCAGTCAACATCTGCTCCTTGATAGGTGGCAGTAGCAACGGTGTCCGCAATGGGATTGATAAGTTCCACCCGTGCGTTATAATCAAACTCTTTCAAAGGCACGCTGGCAGGAATACTTACTTGAATCATGCGTCCTTGTCCTTTGGATTTTAAGTCATAGGTACGTTCCTTGATTTCATCTGAAACCGACCCGTCTTCATTTTGGATTCTCACTTCACGACGTAGAGCAGAGAATTTCAATTCTCCAAAAGTCGTGTCTTTATCTAATACAATGCCATTTGCTAATCTCATCATTTTTCCTCTCTTTCTTTATTCTTTTATCATGTCGTCAGCATGTAAAAGGTAATTTGTAAAACCACGAGTGCCGATTTTGTAGCCCTCTGCGGTAATACGTGGATTGACTAACTTCACACGTTCCTCAAAGCCGAAATGTTTTTCGCCAGCTTCAGCAGGAAGCACCACCACAATATCATCTGCTCTTTGAACATCAGAATAGAGATTATAGCTTCTTGATAAGACAGTTAGCCGTCCGTTGATTCTTCGCTGAACGACTTTATCCTCGCCAGCAAATTCTAAATTGCCGAATGTTTTTTCCATGTTGGGAATCACAAATTTAAGTTCCATATTTTTACCTATCCTTTCTTTTTTATTGGCTGAATGAATGTTTGATGGTCTTAAAGAGTGGGGAACGACCTTTTGATTCTTGATTTTTTGTTTTCATAAGTTCACTTCCTTTCAAAATCGGGTAAAAAAATAGACACCTCATTTTTTGAAGTGTCTACCTATTAAATATTCAAATTTTATTGGAAGTATCTTTATATCTTCACTTTTCAAGGATAAATCGTCGTATCAAAGCTCATTCATAAGTAGTAAGTTAGTAGTAAATTGAGTGGTTTTGACCTTGATAAAGTGTGATAAGTCCAGTTTTTATGCGGATAACTAGATTTTTATGCTATTTTTAATTTTAAAAATTATATAATAGCAACAATCAAAGAATTTGATTTTTTATATTAAAATTACATAATAATCAAAATAATTGATTATTTTATATCAAAATTATATAATAGCAATAATCAAAGGAATTGATTTATTTTTTGATATTAAAATAAAAAAGGAGGGTAAGCAATATTGTGGTCAATCATTGCTGGATGTCTTATTGGACTTGTAGCAGGTAGAATCACTAAAAAAGGTAGTTCTATGGGAATCGTCGCAAATGTATTCGCTGGTTTAGTCGGGTCATCTGTAGGACAATCCCTTTTAGGCAGTTGGGGCCCATCCATCGCTGGAATGGCTTTAATCCCATCTATTGCAGGAGCAGCAATTGTTGTTACTGTAGTATCATTCTTTACAGGTAAAAAATAATTACTTGTAGAATAAACTATTTTTAAATAGATTAGACGGGTAAAAATAGTTTAATGTTAAATCGAAAGGATTGTATATGTCAAAAACAAAGAAAATACTTTTAATTATTTTCTGTATTTTAATCTTGACAATTTTCCTTCCTGTTTTGATAGATTATCATCAAGTTAGTGATCTAGGCATTCAGCTATTTAGCTGGAGACAGAATCATTTCGTTGAATTTTATCTCTCTAGATATATATTCTGGGGGATAGTGGCTCTATCAACTTTAGTTTTGTTATCGATGTTAGTTGTGTTGTTTTATCCTAAACGTTATTTGGAAATTCAACTTGAAACTAAAAACGATACATTGAAATTAAAGAATTCAGCAATCGAAGGTTTTGTTAGAAGTTTGGTGAGTGATCATGGATTGATCGAGAACCCAACTGTTTATGTAAATTTACTAAAAAATAAATGTTTCGTTCATGTAGAAGGTAAAATTCTTCCCTCGGACAACATCGCTGACAGATGCCAACTAATTCAAAATGAAATAACTAATGGATTGAAGCAGTTTTTTGGTATTGAGCGTCAGGTTAAACTAGAAGTTCTAGTAAAAGACTACCAGCCTAAACCAAAACCTCAAAACAAAAAGACTGTTAGTCGTGTGAAGTAAGGAAGTAAAAAATGGAATGGCTTAAACAATATCGATATCCAATAATCGCAGGTCTCATAGGCGTATTTCTCGCTTGTTTGATTATCTCCTTTGGCTTCTTCAAAACAATATTTGTATTGATTTTAGGAGCACTGGGAGTTGCAGCTGGATTATATATCGAAAAAAACTATATAGATAAATAAAAAAATAAAAATTACTAATTTAATTAAAGGAGTTTCATATGTCAAACGAAAAAAACATTAATACTAACGTAGAAAAGAAAGATGCTACTGTTGTAGCTCACGAAATCAAAGGGGAACTTACTTACGAAGATAAAGTTATCCAAAAAATCATTGGTCTGTCACTAGAAAACGTTTCAGGTCTTTTGGGAATCGACGGTGGTTTCTTCTCAAATCTTAAAGAAAAAATCGTTAACAGCGATGACGTAACAAGTGGTGTTAACGTAGAAGTTGGTAAAACACAAGTTGCAGTTGACTTAAACATTATTGCTGAGTACCAAAAAAATGTTCCAGCTTTATATTCAGAAATCAGAGAAATCGTATCTTCAGAAGTTGCTAAAATGACTGACTTGGAAGTTGTTGAAATCAACGTAAACGTTGTCGACATCAAAACTAAAGAACAACATGAAGCAGACTCAGTAAGCCTTCAAGATCGCGTATCTGACGTTGCTGAATCAACAGGAGAATTCGCTTCAGAACAATTCGAAAAAGCTAAATCTGGTCTTGGATCTGGTTTCTCAACTGTTCAAGAAAAAGTTAGCGAAGGTGTAGAAGCTGTTAAAGGTGCAGCAACTGGTGTAGTATCTCACGAAAAAGCTCGTGTAAACTAATATAAAATAAATATAACAGGAGAAATTATCATGTCAGTAGAAGAAAAATTAAATCAAGCTAAAGGTTCTATTAAAGAAGGTGTTGGGAAAGCCATCGGTGATGAAAAAATGGAAAAAGAAGGAGCAGCTGAAAAAGTTGTTTCTAAAGTAAAAGAAGTTGCTGAAGATGCCAAAGACGCTGTAGAAGGCGCTATCGAAGGTGTTAAAAACATGTTGAGTGGCGACAATAAATAAGGCTAAAAGTTACTTTATCTTTTTAGTAACATTAGTCAAAATAGTCTGAGTCAAAATGATTCTCAGAAAACAAAAAGCTAGAGATTTCCAATTGCGGAACTCTAGCTTTTTAATTTTTCCTCTTTCTCTTATTATATTTCAGCAGGTTGTTGACCGTTAGTACGAATCCCATGTCAATTCTCACTTTACGCTCACCTCTCAGATGACATCTCTTATAACCAAACAAACCTTTATCTGCCCAAAGACAGATTTCATATCAATCTTACGTTTAGCGAAAATTTGTCTACCCTTGGAAGATAAAAGTGCCTGATATTCTTTAGTTTTTAAACACTGGTAACGTTCATTCATATACAGTCCCTTTTGAGGGGCTGATTCAGGTTCACAATTACAGTCAACATTGATTTCAAGGATTTTTACTTTCTATCTCCTCTTTTTCATGATGTATTTTCGTACAGGTGCTTCAACTATTTGAACGATTTCAAATCCTTCTTTTTGGTAAAGCTTGTAAGCTACTTGATTTGCCTCGAAGACATTTAGAGAAATAGTATCTATGTCTTCATTTTCAAAGGCCAAACTAACAAATTTTCTTAAAGCCTGGCTACCTAAGCCTTGCCCCTGTTTCTGAGGATTGATAAAAAATCTTCCAATATGAAGATTGCTGTCTTCTAGCCTGATTTTTTGTATTAGCCCCACAAACTCTTGTCCATCAAAGATTGAAAAGATTCCTTCCAAGTCTTGCAAGACTTGAAGGGTCAGTGGAAAAGGAATCTTTGATCCCATCCATTGTTCTTGAAAGGCCTTGCCAAGGGAGTTGGACCATTGGCATACGAGCTGAGCGTTTTCTATGCTCACCTTTTCTTCAAAACGAATTATCATCTTTGCCTCACCATCTTATCTATGTTTCTCCATTATACTACTTCTCCTATTTTTTACGAATAGATAAGTATGATTGATATTTATTTTTTTCTTGTCGGGAGCATTCTCGCTTCCTTTCTTGGTTTGGTCATTGACCGTTTTCCAGAGCAATCCATTATCCAACCTGCTAGTCACTGCGATTCCTGTCAGACTCGCTTGCGCCCCTTAGATTTGATTCCGATTCTCTCGCAGGTGCTCAACCGCTTTCGCTGTCGCTACTGCAAGGTCCGCTATCCAGTCTGGTATGCCCTCTTTGAACTAGGCTTAGGACTCCTCTTTCTAGCTTGGTCTTGGGAATTACTTTCCTTGAGTCAAGTCATCCTAATCACTGCGGGTTTGACCTTGGGCATCTACGACTTTCGCCATCAGGAATATCCCTTACTGGTCTGGATGACTTTCCACCTAATCCTAATGGCCTGCTCTGGCTGGAATCTAGTCATGGTCTTCTTCCTTGTCCTTGGAATTGTGGCTCATTTTATCGATATCCGCATGGGAGCAGGGGATTTTCTCTTTTTAGCTTCTTGTTCTCTTATCTTTAGCGTAACCGAATTACTCATCTTGATTCAGTTTGCTTCTGCGACGGGCATCCTAGCCTTTCTCCTACAAAAGAAAAAGGAAAGACTTCCTTTTATGCCTTTCCTCTTACTCGCTGCTTGCGTGATTATTTTTGGTAAGCTACTGCTTGTTTGATAAAGTCCAATTTCTGCCATATGTCCTTCATGAAATTATTTCACAGTTGAATTATAAATTATTTCTTTTGTACAAAGGAATGATGTTATCAAATCGATCTGTTCTTTTATCTTCTTGATACTGATCAAAAAATTTCATTTCGACTGAAAATATTTCGCTTATAAACTGTAAACGAATACTTTGTTTAGACATTATAGTCGCTAGACTGACTAGATGATTACTCAAAACGACGTCCAGGATACTCTTTACTTTGCTTGGTTTTTTTACAAAAATTTGATCATCCAAAGGTTCAATCATTTTGTAACCTTTTTGCGCAATTTGACGATAAAAGTAAGAATGTTGCTTTGGAGTCAATAATCCTAACTTAAAAGCTCGATACTCTAAAGCCTGTATCGAAACATTCAAATCCGACTTCAATAAAATATAACTATCAGGATTGCTGACACGCTTGCCAACCCTCTCTTCAAATTTGACTAAAAACTCTTCTTTTGGCAATAAAAAACATGATGCAAAATAATTTGCTTCTTGCTCCAAACGATCGCCATCTTCATTCATATCTTTACATTTGTGTAAAAGAATATGTCCTAGCTCATGAGCTAAGTCAAAATTTCGACGTACAGATGATTTATTCGTCCCCAACACAATATAAGGTCTTCCCAATTTTGACCATGCGCTATAAGCATCAGCTTGACCATTAATTAATCGTTCCACGATATAGATGCCTGAACGTTCTAATTTATAAAGCAAATCATGATTATCTTTTGAAACACCTAATTTTTCCCTGGCATAAAGAGCCAATTCCTCAATAGATTCTTCCTTATGATAAGATTCACTCACTACATTACTTAGGTCATGAATTGTAATATTAGGTATAATTACAAAACTTTCAAAATAATCAATCAAACTATCTACCTTATGTAAATACATAGTTTGAATATCTATTGTTTTCCGTGTTGCTAGATCTGCATTTCTAAAGGCAATTACAGAAGAATCAAATCGAATGCTCTCTTCTTCCTGTTCAAAATAAGTTAAATCAACATGAAATTGGTTGGCCAAATGCATTTTGGTTGATAATTTAGGTTTCGTTTCGTTGGACTCAAACTGCCAAATGGCTTGTTCCGTTAAATTAATTCTCTGAGCCAATTCTGCTCTACTTAAACCATTTAACAGCCGTAATTCTTTCAATACCCGACCATTAAACATTTACATACTCCTTACTACTTTTGACCTTCTTGTTTTTCTATTCTTGGAATAATTTCAAAATCTTCTGTTTCCGATAATTCTGAAAAATTAGGAATATTTTGATATTTAGCTTCTTCGAAATGGTACGAACTTGATTGAATATACTCAGACAAATCCTGAATCAAGTGTAACTGACCAGTTCGTGCATCAGGCATAACAACATCTATAGATATAATATTGTTTTCTGAGTCCGCCTCATAAGTTAAAATCATAAATTTTTCGATATTCGAATTTTTGGTAGCTTGTTCAATTTCTTGAATCATTTCATCAGAAACTAACTCCATCTGAATTGGAAAAGAATGACTATCTTCATCATTTTTGTAGGAAGAATGTTGATTAAGATAAAGTGTATTCATCCGAGCATATTCAAATAAGTAGCCACTCTTATTTTTTTGTACCAAAGGAAATTGGCTCGTAAGTCGCTTCTTACCCTTTATAATTAACAATACTTTCCCATATTTTTCTGTATTTGTTTCAAATTCTAAATATCCCCAAGTCTGTCCTGCTAATTGTAATTTATACTCAAACAAATCTGCTGATGCAAATGCATTATCAATATGATTAGGTCGCGTCCATGCATAACCATTCGACACTTTCATTGTCTCTCTTTTTTCTAGACGTTCATCTACATAATCTTTTTGCCCTTTCATCAAAGTATCTACAATTTTTTGTGCCTCAAGCGAATCAAAGAGATCCTGATTCAACATAATTCTTCCTCCTCCGAATACTTTTTAATGAATTATATCATTTTCTTAAAGAAATTACTACAATAATTAGCTTTTTCTTAAAGTTATATATTAGAGTAATTTAGCAAATGATATCTAAAACCAGCCTTTCTCCTGCAAAAGAAAAAGGAAAGACTTCCTTTCGTGCCTTTCCTCTTACTCGCTGCTTGTTTGATTATTTTTGGTAAGCTACTGCTTGTTTGATAAAGTCCTGAATCGGCTCTCCTTCATGGAGAGCTTTTACGATTTTTGAACCGACGATAACGCCATCTGACACCGCATTGAAGCGTTCTACATCGGCTTGACTAGATACGCCAAAACCTGTCAAGACTGGGATATCGGCCACTTGATGCAATTGTGCCAAGTGCTTGTCCAAGTCTGCACGGTAATTGCCAGATTTCCCTGTCACCCCATTGATGGCAACGGCATAGACGAATCCTTCTGCCCCATCAATCAACTCTTTCTGGCGCTCAATTCCTGTCGTCAAACTAACTAGGGGAATCAAGGCGATATCTGTATCTACCAAAAATGGTTCTACAAAGTTGGCATGCTCATGGGGTAGGTCTGGAATAATCAAGCCCTTAACCGCTGTATCTGCCAAATCTTTGACAAAGTTCTCCACACCGTACTGAAAGAGGGGGTTGAAGTAGGTCATAATGACCAGTGGAATCTCTGTTTCAATGGTTTTCAAGGTTTCAACCAAAGTCTGGGTAGAGGTCCCGTGGGCTAAACTGCGCAAGCCAGCTTCTTCGATAACAGGTCCATCTGCGACAGGATCTGAAAAGGGAATGCCCACTTCAATTGCAGAGACACCCAAATCTTCTAAAAAGTGGATTGTTTCAGCAAGACCATCCAAACCTTTTTCGTGGTCACCAGCCATGATATAGGGAACGAAAATTCCTTTTCCAACTGCTTTAATAGCATTTAATTTTTCTGTTAGTGTCTTAGGCATGAGCTTCTCCCTTCTTTGCTGCATCTGCTTCCAAGCGGTCCTTGACTTGAACCACATCCTTGTCCCCACGACCTGATAGGCAGACAATCATAGACTTTTCTGGTCCAAGTTCTTTGGCCAATTTCACCGCAAAAGCAATGGCATGACTCGATTCCAAGGCTGGGATAATCCCTTCCACACGAGACAAGAGTTGGAATCCTTCCAAGGCTTCTTCGTCTGTCACAGGGACATAGCTGGCACGTTTGATATCGTGGTAGTGAGAATGTTCTGGACCGATACCAGGATAGTCCAAACCTGCTGAGATAGAGAAGGCTTCAAGAATTTGACCATGAGCATCTTGGAGCACATCCATGAGGGAACCGTGAAGGACACCCGGACGACCCTTGGTCAAGGTAGCTGCGTGGTGCTCTGTGTCTACACCAAGTCCAGCTGCTTCAGCCCCATACATAGCTACAGACTCATCTTCTACAAAGGGATGGAAGAGGCCGATAGCATTAGAACCACCACCAACACAGGCTACTAGGGCATCTGGCAAATCTTGACCTGTCAAGTCACGGTACTGTTGTTTAGCTTCTCTACCGATGACACTTTGGAAGTCACGAACGATTTCTGGGAATGGATGAGGTCCCAAGGCAGAACCAAGGATATAGTGGGTATCATCGATATTAGCTACCCATGAACGAAGGGCTGCATTAACCGCATCCTTGAGCACGCGCGAACCGTCTGTCACTGCCTCGACCTTGGCTCCCAAAAGCTCCATACGGAACACATTGAGGGCTTGGCGTTTGACATCTTCCTCACCCATGTAGATAGTACATTCCATGTTAAAGAGGGCCGCAGCTGTTGCAGTTGCCACACCGTGCTGGCCAGCACCTGTTTCAGCGATAATTTTCTTTTTACCCATGCGTTTGGCAAGCAAAACTTGTCCCAAGGCATTGTTAATCTTGTGAGCCCCTGTATGGTTGAGGTCTTCACGTTTGAGATAAATCTTGGCTCCGCCAATATGCTGGGTCAAGTTTTTTGCGTAGTAAAGGGGAGTTTCACGTCCTACATACTGGCGCAAAAGTTGGTTTAATTCCTCTTGGAAACTTGGGTCTGCCTGACTTTCACGGTAGGCCTTCTCCAACTCCAAAACTGCTGTCATCAATGTTTCTGGGACGAAACGTCCACCGAATTTTCCGTAAAATCCATCTTTATTTGGTTCTTGATATGCCATTCTTTACCCTCTCTATAAATCTTCTAATCTTTTCATGATCTTTTTGTCCATCTGTCTCCACTCCGCTTGATACATCTACTGCATAAGGAGTAAAGTGTTGAATTGCTTTTACTACATTGTCTTTATTAAGCCCACCTGCGATAAAGAAAGGCTGAGTTAGTCCAATCGTATCCAGTTGAGCCCAGTCAAAGGGTTGACCACTCCCAGCCACAGGGGCATCAAAGAGTAGATAGTCTGCCTGAGAATTGGGCACATGACCCTCTCCATCCACCTGCACAGCCTGAATACTGACACAAGGCAAATTCTCAAACAAATCATCTGCCACCTGACCGTGAACTTGAACCAAGTCCAAGCCAACGTTGTCAATCGTTTCTAGCAGTTCTGCCCGACTTGGTGAAACAAACACACCAACCTTTTTGACATCTGCAGGAATAAGCTTTGCCAGCTCAGCAGCCTCTTCCAAAGTCACCTGTCTTTTACTAGGTGCGAAGACAAAACCGATGTAGTCTGCTCCTGCTGATACGGCTGTTTCCACCGCTTCTTTGGTCGATAGTCCGCAAATTTTAACCTTTGTCAATCTGCAACTCCTTGATTCTCTGGGCAACATCTTCTGCCTGCATAAGAGCTGTCCCTACTAAAATTCCGTTAAAGTATGGTGCTACTCTTTCCGCATCCTGCCCTGTGAAAATAGCAGATTCAGAAATGTACAAGCAATCATCTTTGAAATGTTTAGCCAAATCTACACTGGTCTGCAAGTCAACTTCAAAGGTGGTCAAGTTGCGGTTATTAACCCCGATAATCTCAGCACCAAGTCTATGAGCTACCTCTAGTTCAGCTAGATTGTGAGTTTCCACTAAAACTTCCAGACCAAGCTCTGTCGCGTAGTCATACAGTTCCTTGAGTCGTTCTTCTGACAAGGCAGCCACAATGAGCAGGATGACTGTCGCACCTGCATTGCGAGCGCGAATGATTTGCTTTTCATCGATGATAAAGTCCTTGTTGAGCGTCGGAATCTGTACCTGACTGGAAATCTCCCGTAGATAATCCAAATGCCCTTTAAAGAAAACCTCATCTGTCAACACCGAAATCATCACTGCTCCGTTCGCTTCATAAGTCTGGGCCTGTTGCACAATATCCACATCGAGATTGATATCTCCCAAACTAGGGCTAGCCTTCTTGACCTCAGCGATTACCTGCAAACGGTCTTGGTGTTGTTTTAGATAGTCAGCCAAGCGATAGGTCTGGCGCAGGGGCTGAATTTGCTCCATCTCCATCTGCTCCACCTCACGCGCCTTCTGCTCCAAAATTCGTGCTAAAAATTCCTGACTCATTTTTGGTACTCCTGTAACAGTCTGAGTTTTTCAAGGGCCTTGCCACTAGCAATGACTTGACGGGCCAAGGCAACTCCTTCCTTGATACTAGCTACCTTACCATTGGCATAGAAACCAAGACCAGCATTTAAAACTGTCGTTTCCAAGAATGGACTTGGTTCGTTCTTGAGAACGCTGAGCAAAATTTCTGCATTTTCCTGAGCATTGCCTCCACGAATATCTTCGATAGCGTAGCGTTCCATTCCCAAATCCTCTGGAGTAAAGCTTGACAAGGTGATTTCGCCATTTTCCAGAAGAGCAATCTTGGTTGTTCCATTCAAGCCAGCTTCATCCAGTCCTTCTGGCCCAGCAACAACGATGGCACGCTTGCGACCCATATTTTTCAAAACCTGAGCTGTACTATCTAGAAGTTCTGGACGACTAATTCCAAGAAGCTGTGTTTCCAAAGCCATTGGGTGAATCAGTGGACCAGTCAAGTTCATGATCGTTGGAATTCCCAATTCCAAACGAGCTGGCATGATGTATTTCATAGCTGGGTGCATATTTTTAGCGAAGAGAAAGACGATTCCAGTTTTATCAAAGACCTTACCTAGTTCAGCTGGTTTGAGGTCTAGGTTGATGCCCAAGGCTTCAAGGACATCTGCAGAACCAGATTTAGAAGAAATTGAGCGGTTACCGTGTTTTGCCATATGAACACCGCCACCAGCCAAGACAAAAGCTGCAGTTGTCGAAATGTTAAAGCTGAAAGACTTGTCCCCACCTGTACCACAGTTGTCCATGGCATCATGAATCTCAGTTGGAATATGTTGGGCATGCCCTCTCATGACTTGGGCAATGGCTGTGCGTTCTTCAGGTGTTTCCCCCTTCATCTTAAGAGCCAAAAGGAGAGAAGCAATTTGCGCTTCCGTTACACGCCCAGTTACGATACGCTCAATGACATCCGTCATTTCCACACCTGATAAATTTTCAAATTTTGCTAGTTTTTCAATAATCTCTTTCATCCTAGTTTCCTCACTTTACAACCTTCTCGATAAAATTCCGAATAGAAGACAAGCCATCTGGCGTTCCAATGCTCTCTGGATGGTACTGGAAGCCATAAATCGGTAGGTTTTTATGTTGAATCCCCATGATGGCTTGGTCATCAGTCGAACGAGCTGTCACTTCAAAGTTTTCTGGCATTTCTTCAATCAAAATACTGTGGTAACGCATGACCGCACGGCCATCTTCGATACCTTGATACAAAACAGATGGCGCTTCAAAGCTGATATTACTCTGTTTCCCATGCATGACTTTTGGAGCCAAACCTAACTTACCACCAAAGACTTCTGCAATGGCTTGGTGGCCCAAACAAATCCCTAAAATCGGCTTCTTGCCAGCAAAATCACGAATCATGTCTTCCATCTTTCCAGCATCAACTGGCCAACCAGGACCAGGAGAAAAGACCAGACCATCTGCTTTTTCAGCTTCTTCATACAGCTTGGGATCATCATTTCTCAAGACCTGTACCTCTGCAAAATTCCCAATGTATTGGGCCAAGTTATAGGTAAAAGAATCATAGTTGTCAATCAATAAAATCATGGTCTTAGTTCTCCAATTCTAGTCATAGATTTAGCCTTGTTAATGGTCTCTTGGTATTCGTTTTGGGCGATGGAGTCGTAGACAATCCCTGCCCCAGCCTGCACATAGGCTGTTTGATTTTTGAGAATCATGGTTCGGATGGCAATGGCAAAGTCCATATCACCCGTCGCAGACAAGTAGCCGATTGCTCCTGCGTATACACCCCGTTTTTCTGTTTCCAGTTCATAGATACGTCTCATTGCTCGAATCTTTGGTGCTCCTGACACTGTTCCAGCTGGAAGTGTTGATTTCAAGGCATCCATGGCAGTGAGTTCTGGAAGCAAACGCCCCTTGACCACACTGGTCAAATGCATGACATAGCGGAAGAGCTCCACTTCCATATACTTAGTGACTTGGACACTGGCCGTTTCAGAGATGCGACCAATATCATTACGACCCAAGTCTACTAACATTCGATGCTCTGCTGTTTCCTTCTCATCCGAAAGCAGGTCTGTCGCCAAATCCTTGTCTTCTTCATCCGTAGCGCCTCTTGGTCGTGTACCTGCAATTGGATTGGTTGTCACGATGCCATTTTTGACAGAAACCAAACTTTCTGGACTGGCACCGATGATTTGATAATCCCCAAAATCATAGAAATAAAGGTAATTAGAAGGATTAGTCACGCGGAGATTTCTGTAGAAGTCAAATGGATTTCCAGTCACTTCTGCTGAGAAGCGTTGACTAAGTACACATTGGAACATATCGCCATTACGAATCAAGTCACGAGCGGTTTCCACCATTTCCTCAAACTTCTGAGGAGCAATATGGGGTTTGAAGTCTAACGGAGATAAATCCAAGTCTTCAAATTCATTTGGAGCAGGAATGCGTAATTCCTCAAGCACTTGGTTCAAGGCTTCTTCCAAGTTTTCTTGACTACGCTCACTATAGAGAGCATCCTCGATGACATGGATTTTTTCCTTCTTGTGGTCAAAGACCATGTAACTCTCATAGACAAAGAAATGCATGTCTGGCGTTCCAATTGTATCTTCAGGAATTTGACCAATTTCTTCATAAAGCGAAATCATATCATAACCCACAAAACCAATGGCTCCCCCACCAAAAGGTAGATCTGAATGGTGCTGGCTCTTATGAGTCACTTCATAAAGGAAATCCAAGGGATCACGATCAATCACTTGACCATTTTGATAAAGGACTCCATTTTCAAACTTAATCTCAAAAACTGGATTATAGGCTAAGATAGAAAAACGAGCTGTTTCCTTATCTCTCGGAATACTTTCTAAAATAACCTTGTGTTGCCCCTTTAGGCGCATATATGCCAATATTGGTGATAAGACATCTCCATGAATGATTCGTTCCATTGTAATTTCCCTTTCAGTTCCTTATTTTTAATTTTTTATCTTTTTCTATTTCCCTTAAATAGTGCGGACGGGAGGTAAAATTATCCAGTGGATGATTTTAGAAATCCATGAAATGAAAGACCTAATTTTTGAGCTCCTCGCTCATTCATTTCTAGGCTCAGGCTAAAATAGTTCCCCGAACTATTTTACTCTCAAAAATTCCGTCCTATAGAAGCATATTTGCTTCTATAGGATACCACTATGGCGGGAAATATCTTTTAAAAGCTCACTTCGTTCGCAAATTTTTTGTAGCAATCTATTTAATATAGTTAAATGAAATAAAAACTGAACAAATTGATTGCGGAATTCAAGCTAATTTCTAGCAATGTTTTAGAAAACTCGGTGGACTATTTCGGATTCAATCTACTATAATGAACAATAATTTAAAACTAAACAGCTGAACCTATAATAGACATATAAAAATCCCCACGCAAAATAACTTGCGTGAGGACGAAATTCGCGGTGCCACCTCAATTATAGGATTTCTCCTATCTCTCATTCCTGTCTCAGAAACCTCCTGTAACAGGTTGTGCGATAAAGGGCACCCCCTTGAGAATTATGTTTTCTTCTCTCGTTTCAGATGGACCCAACCTTACAGCTTTCTCTGCTTGTTTCCAGCAACCACAAGCTCTCTGTGAGAGAAAAGACTGTAATTTTTCCATCTATTATTTTTTAGCTTCTAGGTAGTCCGCAATCGCAGCTACGTCCTTGTCTCCACGGCCAGAGACATTAATGATGATAATGTCGTCTTTACTTAGTTTCGGTGCACGTTTAACTGCTTCTGCGATAGCGTGTGAGCTTTCAATCGCTGGGATAATTCCTTCAGTCTTGCTGAGGAGGAGCAAGGCTTGAACAGCTTCTTCGTCTGTTGCAGCCACATATTCCACGCGACCTGAATCTTTGAAGTAGGCGTGTTCTGGGCCAACCCCTGGATAGTCCAATCCAGCTGAGATAGAGTAAACTGGAGCTAGCTCTCCATCTTCCTTAAAGACTGCATAGGTCTTCATGCCGTCGACAATTCCGATACTACCTTTTGTCATAGTAGCTGCGTGCTTGTCTGTGTCAAGTCCATGACCTGCAGCTTCGACCCCAACCAATTTAACTTCTTCATCAGCCACATACTGAGAAAAAGCACCAATAGCATTAGAACCACCACCTACACAGGCAATAACGTAGTCTGGTAAACGACCTTCTTTTTCTAAGATTTGACGGCGAGATTCTTCACTGATGACCTTTTGGAACTCATGAACAATGGTTGGATATGGGTGAGGTCCCACAGCAGATCCCAGAACATAAAAGGCTTCAAGGTCATTCATCCATGCTCCAAAGGCTGCATCAACAGCATCTTTGAGGGTACGAGTCCCTGTTTCAACTGCGTGAACAGTTGCTCCCATCATCTCCATACGGAAAACATTGAGACGTTGACGCTCCACATCCTCTGCCCCCATGTAGACATCACAGGCCATACCAAACTTGGCTGCAGCCGCTGCTGTCGCAACACCGTGCTGACCAGCTCCTGTTTCCGCAATCACTCGTTTTTTGCCCATACGTTTGGCCAGAAGAATTTGCCCTAAAACGTTGTTGAGCTTGTGAGAACCAAGGTGGTTAAGGTCTTCACGTTTGAGATAAATCTTAGCTCCACCTAGGTGTTCTGTCAAACTTTCCGCAAAATAGAGCGGTGTTTCGCGACCTGAATAATCCTTCAAGTAATGACGAAATTCTGCCAAAAACTCTGGATCATCCTTGTACTTGTCAAATGTCACTTCCAACTCATCTAGCAAAGCCTGAATCGGCTCCGGTACAAAACTACCACCAAATTGTCCAAAATAACCTTTAGTTGTCATAAAATTTTTCCTCTTTCCATATTAATCCGGCCTTTTTGTTTGCTTTTAGTAGTAGGCAAGGAGCTGCAGATAGAACTCAAGTTCATCAAAGCGACTTAACGCCCTAATAAAAGATAAACAAAACGACGGATAGAAAAAAGCCCACACACAGAATATACTTCCATGTGAGGGCGTTGGTAACGCGGTGCCACCTCAATTATAAAGGGACTATCCCTTTACATCTCTGCCTTGTCTAACAACAAGTTGCACTGTAAGGTGTGCGCACCGAATTTTCATTGTTTCAAATTCATTTTTAAAATCAGCCCACTTTCACTACTTCCAACCACCTGTTCACAATCACCACAGGCTCCCTGAAGATCAAAAATAGTTACTTTTCTGATTTGTTGAATTTATTTTAATACTTTGTTTTTTCTTTGTCAAGACTTTTTTACAATTTTTTTGATGAAGCTAGTACTTTTTCAGAAACTGTTTTGAAAGTCTCAATGATATAGTCTACTTCTTCGTCTGTTAATTTCGTGTGAAGTGGCAGTGTAATTTCGTTTACAAAGAAGGCATAAGCTCGCGGATAATCTGCCATGTCAAACCCAAGATTCTTGTAGGCTGTCAAAAGCGGAAGTGGTTTGTAGTGAACGTTACTTGCGATTCCTGCCTTGGCCAATTCTTGAATAATTTGGTTACGTTGTTCGAGACTTGCTCCTTCTACATGGGTAATGTAAAGGTGACGACAAGATTCAACAGTATCTGTCTCATGAGCCAATGGGTGAATACGAGTTCCCGCAAATCCATGGTCATAGCGAGTTACGATTTCTTTACGACGTTGAAGCAAGCCAGGATAACGATCTAGCTGAACTAGACCAAGTGAAGCCATGATATCTGTCATGTTGCACTTGTAGGCTGGTGTGACGATATCGTATTCCCATGAACCCAGTTGCATCTTGGCTAGGGCATCCTTAGTTTGCCCGTGAAGGGAAAGGATTTGGAATTCCTTGTACATCTCTTCGTCGTCAATCGCTGGATTAGATTTCCAAGTGGCACTTCCACCTTCTGCCGTTGTAAAGTTCTTAACCGCATGGAAAGAGAATGAAGTAAAGTCAGCGATAGAACCAGCTGGTTGTTCTTTATAAGTAGATCCCAAAGCATGGGCACTATCAGAGACAATCACAATACGGTTAAAGGCCTTTTGCCACTTGCTTGAAGCGGTAAAGAGGTCACGTTTCTTTTCCACAACTTGGAACAAACGGTCATAGTCGCAAACAATCCCCGCAAGCTCAACCGGAATAATCACCTTAGTCTTTTCAGTAATGGCTTGCTCCAGCAGGTCATAATCCATCTCAAACGTATCTGCTTGGATATCCACCATGACAGGGGTCGCCCCTACATGAGTGATAACACTACATGAAGCTGTATAGGTCATGGCTGGAACGATGACTTCATCACCAGGTCCCACTTCCAAAACGCGCAAAATCAACTCAAGAGCGGCAGTCGCAGAGTTGAGGCAGACAGTCTTAGGCGTCTGTGTGTATTGGGACAAGCGACGCTCCAGTTCTTTTGTCTTAGGACCTGTTGTGATCCAACCAGAACGCAGAGTGTCTGCTACTTCAGCAATTTCTGCTTCCGTAATATCGGGTGGTGAAAATGGAATATTGTAATTTGGCATTGATTTGCTCCTTTTATCTGTACTCATTTTCTTATGACTACTTTATTTTAACACTTCAAACACGGTTTGAAACATGATTTTGATGTCTCCAAGGAAACTAAACTCTCGGAGATAGGCGAGGTTATAGCGCATCTTTTCAGGAAGAACATGCTCTACATAGGCTTGGTCAACTGACAAGCCTTTCTCCGTCATTTGACTGATGATGGTGTCCTCATCCTTGTAGTTGATGCTGGCTGGAGAAGTAATTCCTGCTGGCAAAAGCAAGGTCGCCATCATTTCAGGGCTATACTGCTCTGTGTAACGTGGCACTTCAGGTCTTGTCCCAACAAAGGACATCTCACCTTTAAGGACATTGATCAACTGAGGCAGTTCATCCAAACGCACACGGCGGATAAAATTGCCAACCTTGGTAATGCGACTATCGTTAGCAGAAGTCACCAAACTTCCTTTTTTGTCTGCATCCGTCACCATGGTACGGAACTTCCAAATCTTGAACCGACGGTTGTACTGGGTCACGCGCTCTTGCTTGTAAATAACTGGCCCCTTGCTATCCAACTTAATCCAAATGCTCAAGATCAGAAAGATGGGAGAGGTTAGAACTAGTAAGACCAAGGCTAGAACCCAGTCCAAGCAACGCTTGAAAATCAGCGAACCCTTCCTTTTAGAGACAAGCTGGTAGTAAGACTCAACCTCGCTTGATTTCATTTCCACGGGCAAGTCTTCCCATTTCAGCATGCTGTTTCTCCTTTGTTTTTATTATACTATTTGTCAACATTTTTCATTATACCACAAAATGGAAAAGGCGGTGAAAGAAATCTGTAATTTGAAGGATTTCCTTCTTACACTCAATGAAAATCAACGAGTATTAGGCCATGGCTCCTGCCTGCAAGCTATACATCTTGTGATAGGTTCCTCCCAAGGCCAAGAGTTCTTCATGAGTTCCGCTCTCGATAATGCGCCCCTTGTCCAAAACATAGATACAGTTGGCATCTTGGATGGTAGAAAGGCGGTGAGCGATGGCAATGGTTGTCCGTCCCTGTCTCATCTTAGCCAGAGAAGCTTGAACCAAACTTTCTGTTTCAGAGTCAATATTGGCTGTCGCTTCATCCAAAATCAGGATTTTAGGCTGACTGGCGACTGTTCTAGCAAAGGCAAGAAGCTGACGCTGACCAGTAGAGAAGCTCGAACCACGCTCAGACACAGGTGCATCATATCCCTGAGGAAGTTCTTGAATAAAGGAATCTGCATCCACGAAAGTTGCCGCAGCCTGAACCTGCTCATCACTGATTTCTTGGTACATGGCGATATTGGACTTGATTGTTCCATGATAGAGGAAGGGATCCTGCAAGACCAGACCGATGTTTTTTCTCAACTCTTCCTGACTGTAGTTCCTGATATCCACATCATCCAAGAGAACTCGCCCTGACTGGAATTCATAAAAGCGCATAAGGACATTGATAATAGACGATTTCCCAGAACCTGTATGACCCACAAAAGCTATGGTTTCACCCTTGTTAACAGAGAAAGAAATATCATCCAGAATCTGATGTTTACCGTCATATGAGAAACACACATGTTCAAAACGGATATTGCCTTCTTGGACTTTGGATTGCACATTTTTTTGAAGAGGCTCATAGGTCGTCTCGTCAATCAAGGCAAAGACACGGCCAGCAGACACCATAGACGTTTGAAGGGTTGAAAAGTTTTGCGTCACCTCAATCAGGGGATCAAAGAGACGATTGATATACTGGATAAAGGCATACATGGTTCCTGCCGTTATCCCGATAGAAAGGCCACGGTAGCCAAAATAGGCCATTAGAACTGCATATCCTAGGAGTTTAAGCAAACTCATGGCAGGGCGCAAAAAAAGGGCATCCAAGGCTACAGAACGGTTGGCAAAGACCAAGTGTTCTTGGTTGATTTCATCAAACTCTGACTGTAGACGTTTCTCTTGATTAAAGGCCTGGATAATCCTGATTCCTTCGATGTTTTCGGCCAGCTTACTATTGATATCTGACAAGAGACTTCTGGTTTTCTCAATGATTTTCACTGATTTTTTCCGATAGAGATTGACCAAAAGGAAAATCAAGGGGAGAAAGAGCAAGACTAAAGCAGTCAAACGAAAATCCAGCACCAACATAGTATAAAGAGTTGTCAGAAAGATGAAAACTGCTGAGATAAAGCTGGATAAAATTCCCGAAAACATATCACTAATGGTCTCGGTATCATTTGTCAAACGAGAGACAATCGAGCCTGCTGGTGTCTTGTCAAAATAAGACATGCCCAGCTTCTCCATATTGTCAAAGGCATCCCGACGAATATCCCTAACAATACTGTAGGACACCCTCGCAAAAAGAAGATTGCCGACATACTGGACCAGAGTTTGTAGGATATAAAGGCCATAATAGACCAGCAAAACGGTCACAGCGAGTTGGTTGAGATTGCTGAGATACTGGTCGATAAAGTGGGAAGCCACAAGGGGAATGACACTTTTAATGATCGTAGTCGCTAGGAGAAAACTGAGGGCCAAAAAGGTCAGGAGTCCATAAGGCTTGAGATAAGACATCAAGCGCTTCAATACAGTCCATTGTTCTTTCTTATTCTGCATCTTCTTCTCCCTTCATTTCCAGCTGCTGAGACTGGTAGGTTTGGGCATACCAGCCATCCAAAGCTAGCAAGTCTTCGTGCCTGCCTCGTTCGATGATTTGACCATTTTGCAGGACTAAAATCAAATCTGCATGAACAACCGCACTGAGGCGATGGGCTGTGATAATGGTTGTTTTGTCCTTTCGCGTCTCCTTGAGGTTGTCGATAATCGCATACTCCGTCTTGGCATCCACGGCTGACAAAGAATCATCCAAAATCAAGATATCAGGGTCTAAAATCATCGCCCGACTCATGGCCAGACGCTGCTTTTGACCACCAGAAAGACTGACTCCCTTTTCACCAATCAGCGTATCAAATCCCTGAGGCATGGCTACAATGTCTTGGTAAACTTGGGCTAGCTTGGTCGCTTCCTCGACCGCTGAAAGTGGTAAATCAGGATTCCCAAAGCGGATATTGTCTAAGATTGAAGTCGCAAAGAGGAACTGGTCTTGAGGAACATAGCCCATAAGACTACGAAGATCTGTCAGACGATAGTCCCGAATATCGTGACCGTTTAGGTAAATGGTACCCTTATCCACATCGTATTCACGCAAGAGGAGCTTGAGCAAGGACGTTTTCCCAGAGCCTGTCTGCCCGACCAAGCCCAGAGTCTGCCCTTTTTCTAAACTAAAGTGAATATCCGTCAGTGTTTCCTCATTTTCAAAGGCAAAGCTGTCAATAGCGTACTCCAAACGCCCATTTTCGATACCATCTAAAGGAAACTCAGGGTCTTGTACAGGTGATTCCTGAGACAAAAGTTCCTCAATCCGCTGATAGGAAACCTTCCCTCGCTGAGTAATATTAAAGAGGAAACCGATGGCCATAAGAGGCCAAACCAGCATATCCAAGTAGCTGATAAAGGTAACTAGATTCCCAACCGTGATTTGCTCTTTCTGAACCATCAAGGAGCCGACCAAGAGCGTTAAAACATAGGAGGAACCAACAAATAAGAGAACCATAGGGTCAAAGAGACTATCGTATTTCATGGTTTGGAGGTTCTTTTGGAAGGTCAATTCATTGACTGCCTGAAAGGACTTCAACTCGTCCGCCTGATACCCGAAAGACTTGGTCACTTTAATACCTGATACAGACTCCTGCACCTTGTTATTGAGTTCAGAAAAGGCAGCCTGTGATTCGCCAAAAGCCTTGTGGGTCTTTCTCCCTAGACGACTGGTCGCATAAGCCATGAAAGGTAAGGGTAAAATGGCAACTAGGGTCATTTGCCACGAAATGCTAAAGAGCATGGTCAGCAAGGTCACCAAAGCCGTGATAGACGCATCAACTGCAGACATAACACCGCCCCCTGCCAGACGAGTCAAGGCATTGATATCGTTGGTTGCGTGCGCCATCAGGTCCCCCGTCCGATAGGTCTGATAAAAGGCTGGAGACATCTTTGTGAAATGCTCAAATAATCGAGAGCGCATAATCTGTCCCAAACGGTAGGAAGTCCCAAGGATATACATACGCCAAACATAGCGCAGATAGTACATCCCAAAGGCTGCAAGAAGCAAGTAAAATAGGGCAAGAAGGAGGTCCTGCTGGGTTAATTGCCCCGATGTGATGGCATCAATGACCCTCCCCATAACCATTGGGGGAATGAGGTTGAGGACGGAAACCAAGACCAGAGCCACAATCCCGACTAAATAACGGCGTTTTTCTAACTTGAAAAACCACCAAAGTTTTTGAATAATGGACATAACATCCCTTTCTGATTGCAAATAGAAACCTGAGGCCAAGACCCCAGGTTTTTCTTATTCATAGGTTACGACTGTGACCGCACCCTTGTCATACTCAGCGATAAAGATATTGGCTACATTGTCATGCCCTTGCTTGCTGAGGTTATCAAGCAACCACTCTTCGTTACGACCAATCGACTCCAAAACATCGACTTGTATCACACCGTCAGTCACAACTGGATACTTAGGATTTTCATCTCCCATTTGGACCACGATGAGTTGGCCATTTTGCTCCTGCACAGCGCGTTTGACCTGCTTCATCTGGAAAATCCCTTGGCTACGAAGCTTGAGGGCTACTTCCGCTGCAGACAAACCAACTGAACGACAGGCTTCTGGGTCAATCTGACCATTTTTGATGAGGAGAGTTGGCTTACCATCAATCAAGCGTTTGACAAAATGAACATTGTTACTAAGCCACTTGAGGGTCAAAACCAAAATCGTCCACATCATCAAAATCACTGCGTACTGGAGAATGCTAATAGAACTATTGTAAATCACCCCACCGATAATACCACCGAGAACATAGTTCTGAATTTGGTCTGTCGCAGAGTTAGGTGCTAGGTTCCCCTTTCCTGTCACATTGATAACAAAAACAAGCGAGAAAAGACCCAAGGCCAGTTTGATTAAAATTTCCATATAATTGAGTGTCATTTGTTTACCTCCACCAATTCAATAGCGTCTGTTTGATGCAATTCTAATTTCTCTAAAAGATACTTGTCTGGTTGGCTCCCGTTCATGGCACGATAGAAATTTGAACCTACCTTGATAAGTGCTCCATCAGTGGCTGCAGAAGTATTGACATAAACTTCTGATTTATCCACTCCCAAGTCTTTGGAAACAACCTCTATGAAATGAAGTGAAGTTTGAAATTGGTTGTTAGAGGCTTGATTGGTCTGGTATTTTGAGATTGTCACCAAAAGCATGGCCACCAAGGTCAAGGCCAAAATCATGACCAATTCCCGAAACTTAGTCCCCTTTTTATCTCGATAGGCTTTAAAAGCAAAAAATCCTGTGATAGCTAGGAGCACAATCCCAAAGCCAATCATCATTCCATTTTGCTGACTGATTTGGCTAAGTACATAGTCATATGAGTAAAATTTCATTTATTTTCACTCCCTTTCATAAAATCATTCTTAATTATAAACGAAAGAGAGTGATTTTTCAAGCCATACGTTGGGGAAATGGACCTTTTTTTGGTATAATAAAATCTATAATCTGAATGAAAAAGGTAACTTTATGAAACTTATCTCATGGAATATTGATTCCCTCAATGCTGCCCTAACTAGTGACTCAGCTCGTGCCAAATTGTCCCAAGAAGTCCTACAAACCTTGGTCGCTGAAAATGCTGATATCATTGCTATCCAAGAAACCAAGCTTTCTGCCAAAGGGCCTACAAAGAAACACTTGGAAATTTTAGAAGAACTCTTCCCAGGCTACGAAAACACGTGGCGCTCTTCTCAAGAGCCCGCCCGCAAAGGCTACGCTGGTACCATGTTCCTCTATAAGAAAGAACTCACACCCACTGTCACTTTCCCAGAAATCGGTGCCCCTTCTACCATGGACTTGGAAGGTCGTATCATCACTCTAGAATTTGATAAATTTTTCGTGACCCAAGTTTACACTCCAAACGCTGGAGACGGCCTCAAACGCTTGGAAGAACGCCAAGTCTGGGATGTCAAATATGCTGAATACTTGGCTCAACTAGACAAAGAAAAACCAGTCCTTGCGACCGGTGACTACAATGTAGCCCACAATGAAATCGACCTTGCAAATCCTGCCAGCAACCGCCGTTCACCTGGATTTACCGACGAGGAACGTGCTGGATTTACCAACCTCTTGGCAACTGGATTTACGGACACCTTCCGCCACATTCACGGCGATGTTCCAGAACGCTACACTTGGTGGGCACAGCGCAGCAAGACTTCTAAAATCAACAATACAGGCTGGAGAATCGACTACTGGCTGACAAGCAACCGCGTGGCTGACAAGGTGACCAAGTCTGATATGATTGACTCCGGTGCGCGCCAAGACCATACACCGATTGTATTGGAAATTAAACTTTAAGGATTTTCACTATGAACTACAATGCAGTTATTCCCGAGTTTGTTGTAAGTGATTTAGAACAGTCCCGCTCCTTCTACTGCGACTTACTCGGTTTTAGGATTGAATACCAACGGCCAGAAGAAAACTTTCTCTTTCTTTCTCTTGAAGAATGCCAGCTAATGCTAGAGGAAGGAACCCCCGAGGAACTGGCTAACCTTACCTACCCTTTCGGACGCGGTGTCAATATTTCCTTTGGCATTGCAGATGTTCCTCAGCTCCACCAAAAACTGCTGGAAGCTGACTATCCTATCCATCGTCCCCTGACAAAAAGAGAATTTCGAGTAGGAGATAGCTTTATATATCCCCATGAATTTGCGATTTTGGATCCAGATGGCTATTTTTTAAGATTTAGCGAGTAGAATAATAAAAATTGGGAAAAAGTCTTTAAAGTTAGAAAGGCATATTATCAAGTCTTGAAAAATCTTGATAATATGTCTTTTATGATGAAAAAATCTTCTAATACTCTTCGAAAATCAAATTCAAACCACGTCAGCGTTGCCTTACCGTACTCAAGTACAGCCTGCGGCTAGCTTCCTACTTTGCTCTTTGATTTTCATTGAGTACAAATGTTAGCTTACAATTGAAAATTTGTCTATTTTTCTTCATTTTGTTCGCTTTTAAAACCAAAACACTAACGAAATATTTGATTTTTAAAGTTTTTTGGTGTAAAATAAAAACATTGGCACAAGCCTATTTGAAATTGAATATCGTTTTACTTGTTTATGTCGTGAATTGGCACGACGTTTCTACAAGGTGCCGGAACACCTAACAATAAGTAAGTCAGCAGTGAGGTATGGTCGTTTTTGCCATGCCTATTTTGGGGACTTGCTTAGAGATTAAGTAGGTCTTTTTTCTATCCGTTTTACTGGGTAGAAATCTGAAACAAGCAAATGGATTGGCTTTTAGACTTTAGGAGGTCTTATGAAATTATTAGAAGAGCGTATCCTCAAGGATGGGCATATCTTGGGTGACAACATCCTCAAGGTGGATTCCTTTTTAACCCACCAAGTTGACTTTAGCTTGATGCGAGAGATTGGTAAGGTTTTTGCGGAAAAATTTGCTGCTGCTGGTATTACCAAAGTCGTGACCATTGAAGCGTCAGGTATTGCCCCAGCCATTTTTACAGCTGAAGCCTTAAACGTTCCCATGATTTTCGCTAAAAAAGCTAAAAACATCACTATGAATGAAGGCATTTTAACTGCCGAAGTTTACTCCTTTACCAAGCAGGTAACCAGCACCGTTTCTATCGCTGGAAAATTCCTCTCACCAGAGGACAAGGTTTTGATTATCGACGACTTCCTTGCTAATGGCCAAGCTGCTAAAGGCTTGATTCAAATCATCGAACAGGCTGGTGCCACAGTCGAAGCTATCGGTATTGTGATTGAAAAATCCTTCCAAGATGGCCGTGATTTGCTTGAAAAAGCAGGCTACCCTGTTCTATCACTCGCTCGTTTGGCTCGTTTTGAAAATGGTCAAGTCGTATTTAAGGAGGCAGATCTCTAATGCAAACTCAAGAAAAACACTCGCAAGCAGCCGTTCTTGGCTTGCAGCACTTACTAGCCATGTACTCAGGATCCATCCTGGTTCCCATCATGATTGCGACAGCCCTTGGCTATTCGGCTGAGCAGTTAACCTACCTGATTTCTACAGATATCTTCATGTGTGGGGTGGCAACCTTCCTCCAACTCCAACTCAACAAATACTTTGGTATTGGACTCCCAGTCGTTCTAGGAGTTGCTTTCCAGTCGGTCGCTCCCTTGATTATGATTGGGCAAAGCCATGGTAGTGGCGCTATGTTTGGTGCCCTTATCGCATCAGGGATTTACGTGGTTCTTGTTTCAGGCATTTTCTCAAAAGTAGCCAATCTCTTCCCATCTATCGTAACAGGATCTGTTATTACTACGATTGGTTTAACCTTGATTCCTGTCGCTATTGGAAATATGGGAAATAACGTTCCAGAGCCAACTGGTCAAAGTCTCTTGCTTGCCGCTATTACTGTTCTGATTATCCTCTTGATTAACATCTTTACCAAAGGATTTATCAAGTCTATCTCTATTTTGATTGGTTTGGTTGTTGGAACTGCTATTGCTGCTAGCATGGGCTTGGTTGACTTCTCTCCTGTTGCGGCAGCACCACTTGTCCATGTCCCAACTCCACTCTACTTTGGGATGCCAACCTTTGAAATCTCATCTATTGTCATGATGTGTATCATCGCAACAGTGTCTATGGTTGAGTCTACTGGTGTTTATCTAGCCTTGTCTGATATCACAAAAAATCCAATCGACAGCACGCGTCTTCGCAACGGTTACCGCGCAGAAGGTTTGGCCGTACTTCTCGGAGGAATCTTTAACACCTTCCCTTACACAGGATTTTCACAAAACGTTGGTTTGGTTAAATTATCAGGTATCAAGACTCGCCTGCCAATCTACTACGCAGCTGGTTTCCTGGTTCTCCTTGGACTCCTTCCTAAGTTTGGTGCCCTTGCCCAAATCATTCCGAGTCCTGTCCTCGGTGGTGCCATGCTGGTGATGTTTGGTTTTGTATCTATTCAAGGGATGCAAATCCTCGCTCGTGTTGACTTTGCTAATAATGAACATAACTTTCTTATCGCAGCAGTTTCAATCGCTGCAGGTGTCGGACTCAACAACAGTAATCTCTTCATCAGCATGCCGACAGCCTTCCAAATGTTCTTCTCAAACGGAATCGTCGTAGCCAGCCTACTCGCCATTGTCCTCAATGCCGTATTAAATCATAAAAAGAAATAAGAAAAAGAGGTGTACGCCTCTTTTTTATGTTATATCCTCACCTGTCTGTCTTCTGACCGCTGACCTGTGACAAACATGGTGAAGGTTGCTTTGCAGACGTTTCTGCCTTCTTGATTGGTGATATCCACATCCACTACACAGGTTGTGCGACCTTGATGGACACATTCTCCTTTAATGGTCAGCACATCGTCGAGTTTTCCTGCTTTGAGGTAGTTGATAGAAGATTGGAGTGTCACTCCATCAAGTCCCAGAGATATGACCACCAAACCACTGATTTGGTCACAGAGTGTGAAAAGATAACCACCATGGGCATTGCCATAGTAGTTGAGCGACGAGTCCACTACTTTTGTCGTTACTACAACGTGACCATCTCTCATTTGTTCAATTTCGTAATTTTCAAAGGCAGATATAGCGTCAAAATGAAAATCTTTCATCGTTTCCTCCTGATATTTCAAACGACACTATGATACTACTTTTTATAGGACTGTGCAAGGAGAAAGCTCCTAGTCTGGTAAAATTCCTACCTGCTCCACAAAGCGCATAAAGGCTGCCTGTCCTTGTTCCGTCTGCTTGTAGACTCCTGCATCCTCAAGTACACGCGCAAAGATAGCACCCACAGAGTCCTTGACGATTTCAAGGGCTTTTTCTTTATCTGTTAGATCTGGATATTGGGCTCTGAGTTGGTCTGCCCATTCCTGATGATAGTCGGCAACTGCATCACCATCTCCCACGAGATAGCTAGCGACTTGCTCCACTTCTTCTTTCAGACGTGGTGGCAAGATTGCCAAGCCCATGACCTCAATCAAGCCGATATTTTCTTTCTTGATATGTTGGACATCCTTGTGGGGATGATAGATGCCATCAGGATGTTCTGGTGATGTTTGATTATCTCGTAAAACCAAGTCCAACTCAAACTGTCCATCGCGTTTACGGGCAATAGGTGTAATTGTATGATGCGGTATCCCGTCTGTTTCTGCCAAGACTTGCACACTTAAATCTGAGTATTGGCGCCATTCCTGCAAAATCTTGTCAGCTAAGTTGATCAAATCTTCTTTGGAATCCGAAGTCAAACGCAACACTGACATTGGCCACTTGACAATCCCAGCCTTAACCTGCTCAAAACCAGCAAATCGGAAGGTCTCTTGCAAGGGAGCCAATTCCATAGGAAATACGTGTCGGCCGCCCTGATAGTGGTCATGAGTCAGAATAGAGCCCCCCACAATCGGCAGGTCGGCATTAGAGCCAGCAAAATATCCTGGAAACTGCTCTACGATAGCCAGCAAACGTTCAAAACTCTGACGACTAATGGCCATGGGACGATGCCGGCCATCTAAGAAAATACAGTGCTCATTAAAATAAGCATAAGGAGAATACTGGAAGCCCCACTCCTGACCAGCCATTTCAAAACGGATAATCCGGTGATTGCTGCGAGCTGGGTGGTTGATTCGACCATGGTAGCCCTCATTCTCTAGACAAAGCTGACACTGAGGATAATTACTAGCTTGCACCAACTTGGCTGCCGCAATCTCTTTGGGATCCTTTTCAGGCTTAGAGAGGTTGATGGTAATTTCAAGTTCACCGTAATCAGACGGAACACGATAAGCGATATTTTTAGCAATGGCCTTGAGTTTGATGTAGTCATTTTTCTGGCTAAGTTGGTAAAAATCCTCTATCGCTTGCTCAGGAGATTGGGCATAGGTTTCCCAAAAGTCACGATTGACCTGACTCGGACAAGGGGTCACCAAGTCCATCAATTCAGCACCAAGGATTTCACGCGCAGTCTGACTATCCTCAATCGTCTCTAATCGAACGGCTTCCTCAACCAACTGGTCCTTGAGGTCAATCACTTTATCCAGATTGGTCTCAACTTCCAAAACACCATCTCCCACTCGTGCCAAGACACTATTGGTCAGGTAGATTCGATCCATTTCCTCAAATGAACTTTCAGAAATAACATGTGTTACAAATTTATCTACTAAGGTCACCATAAAGCCTCCTTTTGACTAGTCAAGGACGCGAGTGCCACCTGCAACTTCAGCGATATAGAAGCTTGGAGCGTAGCCAACTACTTCCTCGTAGTATTTGCCAACAGCTTCCTTAAAGGCATCAACAGCATCTTTTTGCACCAAAGCAATGGCACAGCCGCCAAAACCTGCTCCTGTCATACGAGCACCGAGAACACCTTCTTGAGCCCAAGCTGTATGAACAAGAGTATCCAATTCCAAGCCAGTTACTTCATAATCATGCTCCAGAGAAACGTGAGAAGCATTCATCAAGCGGCCAAATGTTTCCAAATCACCTGCTTGAAGGGCTGCTTGAGCTTTGAGGGTACGTTGGTTTTCAAGCACAGCATGGCGAGCACGTTTCAAACGATTTTCATCTTTAATCAAATAGCTATATTGGTCAAAGTCCCACTCATCCAATTCACCCAAGGTCTGAATATCTAAGGCAACTTGCAACTCTTCCACTGCTTTTTCACACTCAGCACGACGTTCATTGTATTTAGAGTCCGCCAATTCACGGCGTTTGTTAGTGTTCATGATAACAACGACATTGTCCTTCAAATCAAGTGGCACCAAGTCGTATTCTAAAGTATTGGTATCTAGGTAAATTGCACGTTGGTCAGCTCCCATACCGATGGCAAACTGGTCCATAATGCCAGAGTTGACTCCGATAAAGTTATTTTCTGTTTGTTTTCCAATTTTAACCAAATCGAGACGGTCTAATTTTAAGTCAAAGAGATGCTCTGCCACAACCCCTGTCAAAAGTTCCAAGGATGCTGAAGAAGATAAGCCAGCTCCATTTGGAATATTCCCAAAGACATAAAAATCAAAACCTTTGTCAATCACATGTCCAGCTTCTTGCAAGAAACGAAGGACACCTTTTGGATAGTTGGTCCAGTTATGCTCCTTTTCAAACTTGAGGTCAGCTAAAGGTACTTCGATAATGCCCTTGTCCTCAAAGTTAGCTGAGTAGAAACGTAAAACTTGGTCGTCACGCTTACGAGCTGCACCGTAAGTTCCCAAGGAAATAGCAGCAGGAAAAACGTGCCCACCGTTGTAGTCTGTGTGCTCACCAATCAAGTTGATACGACCTGGTGAAAAGAAGGTTTGGTCTGCTTCTTGACCAAAAACAGCAAGAAAGTCTTTACGAAGAGCTTCAGCAGTAAGATGTTGTGTCATATGATTTCTCCTTTTACTGTCCGTTAAGTCACCTTAACGTGTAATCGTTTTCTTCTATTGTATCCAAGGCTTTTCCCAAGGTCAATCCTTTTTACTAAAATTTTACTAAACTATCGGTAAAAAGAAGAAAAATATGATATACTAACTTACAAGAAGGAGGATTTATGGCTACCTTAAAAGACATTGCACAGCTAGCCTCTGTCTCTATCTCGACCGTATCCCGTGTCCTCAACCGCGACCAGAGCCTATCTGTTACAGAAGAAACCAGACACCGTATTTTAACTGTTGCTGAAGAGTTGGACTACACTAAGCACCTCAAGACAGGCGAGTCCCACAAACCCAAGCAAAAGATTGCCATTATCCAATGGGTCAGCGAACAAGGGGAGCTGGACGACCTCTACTACTACCAGATTCGCCTAGGCATAGAAAAAAGAGCCCAAGAGTTGGACTATGATATCTTGCGCTATTTTAATGACCATCCTTTTACACTGAGCGAGGAAGTCATCGGGATTCTCTGCATCGGAAAGTTTAGCCGAGCTCAGATTTCCACCTTTGAGGAATACCAAAAGCCTCTTGTCTTTCTAGATAGTGATACTCTTTCACTAGGACACACCTGTATTATCACGGACTTTTATACTGCCATGAAACAGGTTGTCGATTATTTCCTCAGTCAAGGGATGAACCGTATCGGGATTCTAACAGGGCTTGAGGAAACAACCGATCAAGAAGAAATCATTGAGGATAAGCGGCTGGAAAATTTTAGGAACTACAGCCAAACAAAAGGGATCTATCATGATGAACTGGTCTTTCAAGGAAGCTTTACCGCCCAGTCTGGCTATGACTTAATGAAAGAGGCTATTCAGAGTTTGGGAGACCAACTGCCACCTGCCTTTTTTGCAGCTAGCGATAGTTTAGCCATCGGTGCCCTCCGTGCCCTCCAAGAAGCTGGAATCAGCCTACCAGACCGTGTCAGCCTCATTTCCTTTAACGACACCAGCCTGACCAAGCAAGTCTATCCTCCCCTCTCTAGCATCACCGTTTATACTGAGGAGATGGGTCGAGCAGGTATGGATATTCTTAACAAGGAAGTACTCCACGGTCGGAAAATCCCTAGCCTGACTATGCTGGGAACCAGACTGACTCTGAGAGAGAGTACAAAGAATGATTAGAATTACAAAACGACCGCTAGCAAGGCTGTTTCTCTAATAATCTCTATGATTCCGCTCCAACTCACACCTTTCGCTTATGTGCTTGGTGACTTTCTAGATCAACATCAACTTCAATGGTAATATTTTGAAAGCCACAATCTTTGAGGAAAATTCGAATAGATTCTTTACAAGTTTCCATATGCTCCATCTCTTTTAAACAAACATGGACAATGGCATTTTTTTCCAAACCATCCATAGTCCAGAGATTAAGCTGATTGATACTAGCGACATGATCCAATTCTGCTAAATCCGTCTTGATCTTCTGGATATCTACTCCTTCTGGCACTGCATCGAGGAATATCTTGAGCGTGCTCCAAAAACGTGGAAGGGTTTTTGACAGAATAAAGAAGGAAATAGCAATAGACAAGAGCGGATCCAAGATATACCAATCGGTAAATCGAAGAACAATGGCCATCAGGATGACAGCCACCCAACCCAAGGTATCTTCCAGAAAGTGCAGGCTGAGAATGGATTCGTTCTTGGTTTGTCCTTTGCGAATGACGAGACTCGCTAGCACATTGATAGTAATCGCAATAATTCCTAACCAGAAAATCCCCTCATCATTGACCGATTGTGGATGAAAGATTTTCGCTATATTTTCCAAAATCACTAGGATGGATCCTGTGATAAGAATCACAGCAGTCACCAGGGCCCCTAAAAGACTAAATCGCTTGTAACCCAAGGTGTAATGCCTATCTTCTTCACGATTGGAGATTGTTTCTAGAAGGGCTGATATGCCAATGGCTATAGCATCTCCCAAGTCATGAACAGAATCAGCGAGAACGGCACTCGAACCAAATATTCCTCCTGCGATAAACTCAACAATAGCATAGCTTAAATTTAAGAAAAAAGCTATCCAAACAGTATATTTTGCCTTCATCTTTCTCATTCCTTTGTTATAATAGATTTATGAACACCTTGTTCATTATCATTATCCACTAAAACTCAAAGAAAGGATAGAAGCAAAAGGTCAGCTTTATTCAGTTCTGAACAATTTGCCTCAAGTGTCTATATGACTAAGATTGACCGCCGTATCAGCAAAACAAAAAAAGCCATCTTTCAAGCTTTTCTACAACTTTTGAACGATAAGGGCTACGAATCCACTACAGTTCAGGATATCATTGAACTCGCAGATGTTGGACGTTCCACCTTTTACTGTCACTATGAGAGCAAGGAACTACTTCTGGACGAGCTTTGCCGCTACCTCTTTCATCATCTCTTTGAAAGAGAGCAACCCATTTCAACTGAGGACTACCTCGCCCACCTCTTTCTTCATTTTCAGAAAAACCAAGACCATATCACCAGTCTGCTATTTTCCAAAAATGACTACTTCCTCCGTCAACTCCATAAAGAGCTAGAACACCATGTCTATCCCATGTTGGCTGATGAGTTAAAAGAAGCCCACACTAATCTGCCTACTTCTTACCTCCAACACTTGGTCGTGTCCAACTTTATCGAGACATTGACCTGGTGGCTCAAAAAAGGACAAGACTTTACATACCAGGAAGTTGTCCAGTTTTATCTAGACCTTCTCATTCCTAAAAATTGAATACAGAGTAGAGCTCAGTTGCCTTATTTCTAGGCTACTGAGTTTTTATCTTTTCAACAATCAAAAAAGCCCAGACAACATTGTCTGAGCGTTCTTCTATATGGTCGTTTAACAAAGTTGAGTTTGACATTTTCAAACTATTTCTTCAACAAACCTTGTTCTTGTAGAAACTCCTTGGCTACTTGTTCTGCTGACTTGCCTTCAACACCGACTTGGTAGTTGAGCTGGCTCATCTGGCTTTCAGTAATTTTACCAGCCAATTTATTGAGAACTGTTTCCAACTCTGGATGTTTCTTGAGGAGAGCTTCTTTCATTAGTGGAGCCCCTTGATAAGGTGGGAAGAGTTGCTTGTCATCTTCCAAAACCTGTAAATCGTAACGTGCCAATTCCGCATCAGTCGAATAGGCATCCGTGATTTGAATATCGCCCGACTGAATAGCCTGATAGCGAAGAGCTGGCTCCATAGTCGCTACATTGAGATTGAGACCGTACATTGATTGCAAGCCCTTATTTCCATCTTCACGGTCATTAAACTCGAGTGTAAAGCCTGCCTTCAACTGCCCTTCCACTTTTTTCAAGTCCGAAATGGTCTTCAAGCCATATTCTTGAGCAATCTTTTTCGGAACAGCTACAGCATAGGTATTTTGATAAGACATGGGTTTGAGATAGGCTAGATGATCCTGTTTAGCAATACCATCACGCGCCACCTGATAAACCTGCTCTGGCTCATGACTCACTTTAGGTGATGGCTGAAGTAAACTTTCAGTCACCGTACCAGTAAATTCAGGATAAATGTCAATATCTCCCTTTTTCAGAGCTTCATAGAGGAAGCTTGTTTTCCCAAAATTTGGTTTAACAGTCGCAGTCATACTGGTATTTTCTTCAATCAGCAACTTATACATATTGGCCAAAATTTCTGGTTCCGGTCCCAATTTCCCAGCAATAACCAAGTTTTCTTTCTCTTTTTGAGCCAAGAGAGCTGGGCTATAAGACAGACCGAGCAATATGGTCACCAAGGCAAAACCAGAAAAAATCGTCCGCAATTTTGCTTTTTCCATCACTTTTAGTAAGAAGTTAAAGGCAATAGCCAGCACTGCAGAAGAAAGGGCCCCAATCAAAATCAGACTGGCATTATTACGGTCAATTCCCAAAAGGATAAAGGAACCCAGCCCCCCTGCACCAATCAAGGCAGCCAAGGTTGCCGTACCGATAATTAAGACCGCTGCCGTCCGAATCCCAGACATCATAACAGGCATAGCAAGTGGAATTTCAAACTTCTTGAGACGCTCCCACCTAGTCATCCCAAAGGCAATCCCAGCCTCCTGCAGACTCGGATCAATTCCCTTGAGTCCAGTGATGGTATTTTGTAAAATCGGAAAAATCGCATAAATCACTAGAGCTGTCAAAGCTGGCAAGGTTCCAATTCCCATCAAGGGGATAAAGAGCCCTAACAAGGCCAGTGACGGGATAGTCTGGAAAATCCCTGCAATCTGCAAGACCCAGTCGGCCAACTTCTCATGATAGCGAAGATAGACAGCCAAGGGAATCGCGATAAAGATAGCTAGCAACAAGGTCAAAAGCGACAACTGCAAATGTTGAGATAGAGCTGTCAACCAATCACTAAAACGATCTTGAAAAGTTGCAATTAAATTAGTCATGAACACTACCTCCAAACAAGTCTGCTACAAAGTCTGTGGCAGGCGCTTTTAAAATTGTCTCGGGATTCGCTACCTGGCGAATCTCCCCATCCTGTAAAACAGCAATACGGTCCGCCAATTTCAAAGCTTCATCCGTATCATGGGTCACAAAAATCGTTGTCATCCCAAACTCTTTATGCAATTCTTTAGTCAGAACCTGCAACTGTTTTCTCGAAATAGCATCAAGAGCCGAAAAAGGCTCATCCATGAGGAGAATCTTAGGCTGACCAATCATAGCACGAACAATACCGACCCGTTGCTGTTCTCCACCAGATAATTCATTAGGAAGTCGATGTCCATACTCAGCTGCTGGTAAACCAACCTTTGCCAAAAGCTCTTCTGTTTTCTGAGCAATTTCTTCCTTAGTCCAACCCTTCATCTCAGGAATCAGGGCAATATTTTCCGCAACCGTTAGATTTGGAAAGAGAGCAATGGCCTGTAAAACATAACCAGTAGAAAGACGAAGTTCACGCTCATCATAGTCTTTGATGCGCTTGCCATCCATATAAATATTTCCATCAGTTGGTTCCAAAAGACGGTTAATCATCTTGATCATGGTCGTCTTACCGGACCCAGATGGCCCAACTAAAACCATAAATTCCCCATTCTCAATCCGTAAATTAACATCTCTCAAGACATCTTTTTCTGTGTAACGTAAAGCTACATTTTTGTATTCAATCATTCTTTGTCCTCATTTAAAACTTCCCTCGATTGGTCAAGTCTTCTACCTTAGGCATGACTTCCTTATTGTCCCAATGCTCCACAATTTTCCCGTTTTCTAGACGGAAGATATCGTACTGGGCATAGGCAACTCAACCAATCCGATTCTGACCATAGCTAACCACATAGTTTCCTTGTCCTAAGAGCTGGAAAACAAAGTCAAAAGTGGCCTTTACTTATAAACAGCTAATTTGCTCCATTTTAAGCCTCATTTTCCTCCTCTTTCAGATTAGCCAAAATTCTTTCTTGAAAGGCTTCAAACTGACGAATTTCTTCCTCTGAAAACCCTTTGTAAAAGATCGTATCCAATTTCTGACTGACACGATGCCCCACTTCTTTCTGGGACTGCCCCAAATCTGTTAAAACTAAATACTTCTTACGCTTGTCTTCTCCGCATGGACTAACAGTTACAAGATTTTGTTCCTCTAATTTTTTTATCATCGTCGTCAGTGTATTATTAGCAAGACCAGTCGCAAGCGCAATATCTGTCGCAGTTGCACAGCCAGTTTCACTATTCCATAAAACCGCTAAAATCTTGCCCTGCTCACTCCGATAAAGAGCTTCAGGGTCTTGGCTAAGTAACTTTTGAAAAATCCGCCCATTCAACAAACGAATATGATGGGCTACCAAATGACTATCTTTCATGACACCTCCTTTTATTTCTACATCGAAACGAATAAAGTAATTGTAACACTCGCCATTCCATCTGTCAACTATTTCGATTTGGAAATAATTTTTCCCAGTAAAAAAACTTCTACCCAAGGTAGAAGATTTCAATCTTATAAAACTTAATCCGTCATGTCAGATACCAAGGTTCGATGCTCCAATGGAACACTGCACATAACTAATAAGAAAATAAAACCTGACTGAATCCAGAAGAGGGCCAAGTCAAAGATTCCGTGTACAGCAACCACTGTAAGGAAAGACAGATAAAGACCGATAATCGGGCGTTTCCCCGACTCCTGACTCATATCCATCATCAAGCGAACAGGAGCAACAGAAGACAAAACTAATAAAATAGTCCCCACAATTCCGTAACTCAGAATCGTATCGATATATAGACTGTGAGCATGTTCATGATAAGGAGCATTTATCCGAGGATACGAGTGCATGTAGGTCAATGGCCCTTCACCCCAGAAAGGATTTTGCTTAAATAAGGCCATCCCAGCATCCCAGATAGAAATTCGTTCTTCCATAGAAGAGTCTAAAGTCCCCATCCGAACTCCTAAATCACTGGAAAAGAGGAAACTCAAGCCAATCGCAAAGACCCCAATACTAAGCCAAAAGGCCTTCCAGTTTTTAATGGTCGTAAAGAGATAAATAATGGCTCCAGCTATAATAGCAGGAAAGGCAGTTCGATTTTGCGTAAAGTTCAAACCAAAGAGATTCACAAAGCCTGCAAACACACAGAATACTTTCAACCAATTCAACTTGGTCGTTGTAAACAGATAGAAGGCGATCATGATACAGAAACAACAAATAATTCCATAATAATTAGGATTAAAGAAGGTCACTTCTGCACGATTCTGATGCCACACCTGCATATTGGGTGAAAGAAAAGCATAGTTGAATTTCTTCACAATTTGGAAATGTTCTAAACTCGCAAAAGCAGCTGACAAGACGCTACCAAACAAGACGAGCTGCAAAATCAATCGAAAGAATTTATGTGATAAAATCGACTGATAATGCAAAAAGAAAACAGTAAATAGAAAAATTCCTACTGAAGCCACAACTCCCATCCAATTTTGTGCAAAAACGGATATAACAGTACTATAGCCAAGAAAAAGAAGCAGCATCGGATGCTCCCCCATTTTCTGAAGAATACTTTTCATGTCTCCTGTGAAAATTAAACTGATAATATATAAACAGAATACAACTACAAAAAGATAAAAGGGTAAAAAGATACTCAGGATAATTCCCAATAAAATCAGCTCTTTACTAGACAACCCTTTCAGCTTTTCAATAAAGCCTATTGATTTCAAAATGAATCCTTTCTCTCCAAATCAGTTGATTCAGATAATAGTAAGCTATCCTATATTGTACCACTTTTTTAGCAATTTGAAAACAAAGGAAACGTTTTCTAAAATAAAAACCCTATTTTATCAACCATATCAAGACTTCAAAATGTTACTTCAATTCCGTTCTCAATTACCCGATAAGTCTGATTTTGCAAATCAATTTCTGCTACTGCTGTTACGGACTTATCTTTATTTTGACGTTTGATTACAATGCTGTGGGCTGTTGGTGTCTCTATCTCAATAGTCCCTTCTAGATCAAAGGCTTCTGAACGGTTTCGGAAAGAAAATAGATTGAGAAGGGCCTTCACCACAGGGCGTTGGACTTCTTCTGCTATTTCCTCATTGCTATAGTAATGACGATTAATATTTCGACCTTCTTTAGTTTCTTCTAATAATTTCAAATCATTCTTGCCTGCTAATAGACCTACATAGTAAACCTGAGGAATGCCTGGGGCAAATGCTTGAATTAAGCGTGCAAGAAAATACTTAACATCATCATCTCCAAGCGCAGAATAATAGGTTGAATTGATTTGGTAGATATCTAAATTGTTATACTCGGCACTGGAGTACTTACGTTTGACATTAGCTCCAACCTTATAGAGTTCATTTGAAGCATAGTCAATCTCCTCATCGGTTAGGATATCCTTGACATCTACTACTCCAATCCCATCATGGGTATCTAGCGTCGTAAATTGCTTCATCGGGCTCATCTTTAACCACTTAGTCAAGCGCTCTATTCTGGAACTGTAAAGAGTATAAAGTGTTACCATTGGAAGAGCAAAATCGTAAACGTAGTAATCATGGTCCGCTATTTTAAACTGAATCGAATAATGTTCATGAATCTCAGGTAAGAGCTCTGTCCCATACTCAGCAGCGATATCTCGAACTTTGTCCAATAAATCCCAAATATCTGGTTCTACAAAGAAATCATTAGTATCCAATTTCTTCACTGCATAAGCAAAGGCATCTAGACGAATCAAATTACACCCATTACTTGCCAAGTGCTGAATGGTCTTACGGATAAATTCCATCGTTACTTTTTTGGTCACATCAAGATCAATCTGCTCCTCACCAAAGGTATTCCACAAATGTTCCACTGACCCATTTTCAAACACAATCTCTTGCTTTGGTGCACGATACTTACGCTTGTAAATTAAATCTACATCAGACTGTGTCGGACGGTTTTCTGGCCAAAACTTATCCCAGTTTAAAAAGAGATCTTTAAATTCACTGGCTTCATGTTTTTCTTGATAGTCCTTATAATACTTGGATTGACGAGAAATATGATTAATCATAAAGTCAAACATAAGATAATATTTCTCACCTAAACGCTTAACATCCTCCCAATCACCAAAAACTGAATCCACTTCGTCGTAGTCAACTGGCGCAAATCCACGATCACCTGTTGATGGGAAAAATGGTAGAAGGTGAACTCCCCCAATAGCATCTCCAAAATGCTCTTCCAAATTCTCATATAAGTCTTTAAGATTATTTCCAAGACTATCTGAATAGGTAATCAACATAGTTTTATTCTGAATTGGCATCATTACTCTCCTTTTTCTAATTGAAGCCAAGTCTCATATGACCTGGCTTCGTAAATCAAATTCATGTTATACTCTTCGAAAATCTCTTCAAACCACGTCAGCTTTATCTGCAACCTCAAAGCTGTGCTTTGAGCAACCTGCGGCTAGCTTCCTAGTTTGCTCTTTGATTTTCATTGAGTATTAAATCTCTGTTTATCATCAAACTAGTACTAATATAGACTGTGATAAACTAAGTACTACTTTCTTGTTTTCTACATAGAATTATCAACAAGTTGAACCCTTCCTCTGTGTCAAAGACTATAGATTCCATGAGTTCTTCTTACTTCACTGCTCCGTTGCTCATGCCTGAAATAATATGTTTTTGGAAGATGAGGTAGACGACAGTAATTGTTACAATTCCCACAATATAGGATGCAAAACTTGGCCCATAGTCATTAAAATACTGACCTTGGTAGTTGTACTGGAAGAGAGGCAGAGTCCACATTTTGGAATCCTTATTCAGAATCAACAGTGGCAACATAAAGTCATTCCAGAACCAGAGAGCATTGATAATCAAAGTTGTAGCATGCATTTGTTTCAGCATTGGAAAGATGATTCGACGGTAAGTTGTAAATCGATCAGCCCCATCAATTTCCGCAGCTTCATCCAAACTATCCGGTACACTGATTTTTATATAACCAACATACAAGAAGAGAGTCTGTGGAATAGCATAAGTTAGATAAAGTAGTACCAACCCCCACATATTTGCCAGGCCGAGTTTGCTCATCATAACTGTGATAGGAATCATAATCACCTGAAATGGAACAAATATCCCTAAGATCAAGAGCGAATACATAATTGCAAAGGCTTTTTTCTTGGACATATTTCGAGCAATGGAATAGGCTGCAGCTGGTATAAAGAAGGCTACTACAATCAATGATAACACCGTAATAACAGCAGAATTCCAGAAATAGCCTCCAATCCCATCCGAAACCAATCGTTCATAATTACTTAACGTAAAAGGATTGGGCAAACCAAAGAAATGATTCATGATATCCTTGGTTGTCTTGAAGGAACTAAAAACCGTTACCAACAAAGGAACAAGTATGAGAATACCACCTACTATCAAGAGGACATACTTCCAAAACTGATTCAATTTTTCTTCTTTTTTCATGTGTAAGACTCCCCTATTAGATTTCAAATTTCTTTGATAGTTTGATTTGGATAAGAGAAACAATTCCAATAATTAAGAATAAAATCAAGGCAATTGCATTCGCATATCCATATTGATTACTCTTGAAGGCATAGTTGTAGACTAAAAGACCAAGAGACGTTGTAGCATTATTTGGGCCACCACTCGTCAAGGCAAAAATTTGGTCAAAGGCAGTCAAACCAGACTTAAGAGCTAGGATAAAAACCATAGAAATCGTTGGCAACAAATATGGTAATTCAATCTTCCAAAAAGTTTGTTTGCTTGTTGCACCATCAATTGATGCTGCCTCCAAAATATCAGATGGAATACTCTGAAGACCAGCAAGAAAGAGAATAATTGGCATTGCTACTCCTTGCCATAGAAGAACAAAAATAGTTGCCACTACCGCTCCGATTGGTGTTCCTAATAGACTTTCTTGTAAAAAACTAATCCCTAAAATTTTTCCAATCGTTGGAAGACCATAGTTGAAGAATTGTTTAAAAATCAAGGAAACTGTCAAACCAGACAAAACTGCTGGGAAAAAGAACCATGCTCTAAAGAAGGTCTGCCCTTTCATCTTAGAATTTAAGGCTCGAGCCACAACCATCCCAATTGTAATCTCTCCAATAATCAATGCCAGGGTTAAAATCAAAGTAAAAGCAATGGCTGTGAAGAATTTCCCATCAATCATCAGCAATTTGTAGTTATTCAGACCGACAAATTTATAATTATAGGTCAATCCAGTCCAGTTAGTCAAACTATAGAAAGCACCTTGTACCATCGGAAAGTAAAAGAAGATAGCTTGTAATGCAAGCGGGATGAGCAAAAAAGTCCAACCCCAGTATTTATTTAAAAATTTTCGAATAGCCATATCATCTTAACTCCTATTCTAGTCCAAATCTGCCTTCATTGGATTAAAGAAAGCATTGAGATTGTTTGCCATATTTTTCAGATTTTTATCCATCAAGTAACCTGCACTTAGATTGAAAAAATCTTCTTCAGAATTCCAGTGTTGGCCCAACCAAACATAATGTTTATCCGTAAATGCTAGTTTAGAAATCTCTGCAAGTGCTGAATCTTCTTTTTCCTGTACACCTTTCACCGCAACTGGTGATCCATCCACATCATAATATGCTTGCATAGCTTTTGGACTAGTCATATAGCTGATAAATTCTTCGCTTTCTTTAGGATGTTTGGTAGTAGCTGAAGTTGATAATGCCATGTCCCCTGCACCAACAGTGACTTCTTTTCCTACTTCTTCTCCTGGGAAGGCAAACATTCCCACATCAAATTTTGGATCCTGTTGATTAATTGCCGCTAATGCCCATGATCCTTGTGGCATCATCAAGGCTTTTTCATTCGAGAATGCTACCACCGCATCATTATAAGAGGCACCACGCCATCCATCTTGAGCATTGTCTGCCAACAAATCTAGTCGTTCTGCATCTGCTTTTAAAATAGCATCATCTGCAGAAATAGCATTTGGTTTTGAAAAGCGAAGATAGTTATTAGCTGCGTCTCCACTGCCTGTAATAGTAATGAGAGAAAGTTGGTGATAACCGTTTAATGTCCATCCTTCGTTGCCTGCAACTGCAAACGGAGAATTCCCACTATCTTTTATCTTTTTAACAATCTCTTGAAACTCTTTAAAAGTCTTCGGTTCCTCAAGTCCTAATTCTTTAAACTTTGTTTTATTGTAATAGATTCCATAAAGGTTAGCAGTTAAAGGTACACTATAAATCTTGTTATTGATTGCATACTTTTCTGCATAGTCATTCTTAATATTCTCAAGATAAGATTTCCCTGTCATATCTGCAAAGTAACCTGCTTTTGCCCACTCCTGAAAATCCATATTTTGAGGATAGATATTAACAATATCTGGAACATCTCCTGATAAAATCCGAGTCTTCAGAACAATGCCAGCTGCCGGAACAGTCGTCAGTTTTACATCAATAGTAGGATGATCCTTTTCAAAATTATCTACAATTTTTTGCAAAGTATCCGCCATTTCGGTCTTCTGGTTAAAAAATTCAATCGTTACCTTTCCATCAGTCGATTGATTATTCTGACCACAAGCTGCTAGGCCTAGTAAACTAGCCCCAGCGACTAAAAGAAAACCTGCTTTCTTATACCATTTCATTGAAAAGCCTCCTTTATAAATTTATACACCTTTATTATAGTCTTCTAAAAATATACTGTCTACTCAAAAAATCTCCTTGGGATAAAATAACAGTTAAACCCGCATACATTAGTTCTGCACCTGAGTAAACTTCGCCATTTTCCTGTAATTCATATAGTCCCACTTCATCCAAATCTTTTAACTTTAAAGTTGTTTCCATGGTCTCTACAACTGACAAAACGCGAACGTAGGTTACAATCGTTTGATTTTTGTAATTAAATTGTACAGCTGCTTCATTGGATGCAGTATCAGGATTAATTAGTCTATACTGTTGTCCTAACTGAACTACTGGTCGTAATTCTTTATACAAGTTCACCTGATTAGCAATCTCAGCTTTCTCTTCAGCTGATAAACTTGTCAAATCAAGCTCAAATCCCAAATTTCCCATCATTGCTACATGACCACGTGTTTCTAATGGTGTCGTTCGCCCCATCTGATGATTCGGTACTGCTGACACATGAACCCCCATAGAAATGGTTGGATAGAGATAGGATGAACCGTATTGAATTGGTAAACGTGCAATAGCATCAGTATTATCACTAGCCCAGACTTGTGGGAAATAACGCATCATACCAAGATCATTTCGTCCACCACCACCAGAGCAGGACTCAAAGAGAATATGGCTGTGCTTTTCTGTCAGATAAGAAACGAGTTCGTAAAGCCCCAACATGTACTGATGAGATTGCATCTGTGTTTCTAGATAAGTAAAGCCATTTCCTAGGTTAGTCATATTACGATTCATATCCCATTTAATGTAATCAATCTCATGATAAGATAGGAGTTCATCTAATACATTTTTCAAGTATTCTACTACCTGAGGATTGGCAAGATTAAGTACTAATTGATTTCTAGAATAGGTATGCTCATAGCCAGGAACCTGAATGGCCCAGTCAGGATATTGACGATACAAGTCGCTATCAACAGAAATCATCTCAGGTTCTAACCAAAGTCCAAACTGCAAACCTCTGTCATGGATTGCTGAAATCAGACTTTCTAGACTTCCACCCAGTTTTTTCTCATTAACAACCCAATCACCTAAAGCACGATTATCATCAAAGCGATTGCCAAACCAACCATCATCTAATACAAAAAGCTCAATTCCAACTTTCTTAGCTTCATCAGCTAGCTCTAACAGCTTTTCTCTCTGAAAGTCAAAGTAAGTAGCTTCCCAGTTATTGATTAGAATTGGACGTTCTTTTTTAGAAAATTTACTTGGCATAATGTGCTTCAGTACAAAATTCTGACTTTCATGACTAACACCAGTTAATCCCTCATCTGAATAGGTCACTAAAGCTACCGGTGTTTCAAAGTATTCCTCAGGGTCTAACTTCCAAGAAAAGTTTTCCGGATTAATCCCAATAGCCAGCCGAACTTCATTCAATTGATTCTTTTGAACAAAAGCTTCAAAGTTTCCACTATACATTAGTTGAATAGCAAACACATTCCCTGCATCCTCTGTGATTCCTTGATCACATAGTAGAAGAGCTGGTGTTTGAGCATGCCCAGAAGCTCCACGGTTCGAACTAATCGAAAAGATTCCTTGTTCTACCTGTTGACGTCTGACAGTCTTTTCACGAGCATAAGCTCCCTGAAGAGTTACGATTTCGTAAGCTGCAGCAGGGAAATCAGCCATAAAAGAAAAGTCCTTATGGATGATAACTTCCTGATTACTATTATTCTCCAATTTGCTGTAACTAGCAATTGTCGCATCATTATCAAAAGCAGTATAATACAAAGTCAGACTAAGTTGAGCCTTAGAATCTTCTAACATTAAGACAAGAGTCTCTGTATCATCCACGCTGTGTGGAGAAGGTAAGCCCTGTGGACCATTCTGACCTTTTAAAATCTTTGCTTCTACAAATCGAAAATCTGTTACTTCAGTTGCATCATGCTGAATCTGTATAGTTGGTTGCCTAAAATCTCCTAAGCCATGTTGTCCAAAAATCTGACGTTGCGTATCCAAACTAAAGGTTCGATTAGTAGCTGTTGGATTTCCTGAAAAGGCATGGTCTCGTTCATAAACACTATTGGAACCTTTATAGTTCTTAATAGTCTTTCCTAAATGTTTCAAAAGTAAGTAGCCATTTCGATTTTCAATAATCAAACTTAGATTTTTACTCTCAACATAAAATAGATTATTCTCTATCCTAACTCCCATTTACTTCACCTCATCACTTTATTGACTCTATTTTATCATCTGAAATCGCTTTCTAAAATAGAAAAATGTCTCAAGAATATGGTAAAATGTTAGGTAGGAGGTAGCACATGTTAGTTTTTTCAGAATACCAGACTGGAACAATCGACCTTTCCCTAAGCTTTTATGGATATGAGGAATGCACACCAAATTACTCTTTTGGTCCAGCCATTCGTGATACATACGTTCTACATTACATTAGTAAAGGACAAGGAAAATTTCATTACAAGGGTAAAATTGTTGATTTAAAAGAAGGAGATTTCTTTCTATTAAAACCAGATGAACTAACCTTTTATCAAGCAGATAGTAAAGAACCTTGGGCCTACTACTGGTTAGGAATCACTGGAGGGAAAGCTCCTGACTATTTTGCTCTTTCTCAAATTTCTGATCAATCCTATCTCATCCAATCTGAAACTTGTCATACCCAGACTACTGCAAAACTCATCTCAGACATTGTCCGCTTCGCTCAGATTACCAAATCAAATGAATTAGCTCAACTCCATATCATGGGACAACTCCATGAACTGATGTTTCATCTGGGAACTATTGCTCCCAATCAGAAGAAAAAGAATATTTCATTGACCCACCAACTCTATCTTGAATGCAAAAGATTAATTGATAGCCACTATCCTCAATCACTTACAATTCAAGATTTAGCAAAAGAACTATCCGTTCACAGAAGCTACTTATCAAGCGTATTCAAAGAATTTAACACCTTATCCCCAAAAGAATACCTACTATACGTTCGAATGTATCGAGCTAAACAACTCCTCGAAAATACCCAAGAGTCAATCAAGGTAATAGCATACTCGGTAGGCTTTTCAGATCCACTACATTTTTCTAAAGCTTATAAACAATACTTTAATCAGACTCCAAGTCAAACAAGAAAAGAATATTCTCAACACCAACTAGTGAGAAAGGAAACACTATGAAATCCTACCAAGCCGTCTACCAAATTCTAGCTAAAGAAATCGATTATATCAGCGGAGAAAAAATTGCAGAAGAACTATCACTAACTCGAACATCAATTTGGAAAGCCATCAAGCGTTTAGAACAAGAAGGCATTGAAATTGATAGTATCAAAAACAAAGGCTATAAACTGGTGAATGGAGACCTTATTCTTCCAGAACTTCTAGAACAAAATCTTCCAATTAAAATCAGTTTTAAACACGAAACAAGATCAACACAACTCGATGCAAAAGAAGCAATTGATTTAGGGAATGAAGCAAACACCCTCTATCTAGCTTCCTATCAAACAGCAGGTCGAGGTCGATTTCAACGTTCTTTCTACTCACCCCAAGGTGGCATTTATATGACACTCCATCTTAAACCAAATCTCCCCTACGACAAATTACCCTCCTACACACTACTTGTAGCCGGAGCTGTCTACAAAGCCATTAAGAACCTAACTTTAATAGATGTCGACATAAAATGGGTCAATGATATCTACCTAAACAATCATAAAATTGGAGGAATTCTCACTGAAGCAATGACCTCTGTAGAAACAGGCCTAGTCACAGATATCATTATTGGAGTAGGAATCAACTTTACTATTAATGATTTCCCACAAGAATTAAAAGAAAAAGCTGCTAGCTTATTTAAAACTACAGCTCCAATAACAAGGAATGAATTAATCATAGAAATCTGGCGTGCTTTCTTCGAAACACCAGCAGAGGAGCTATTATACCTATATAAAAAACAGTCATTCGTTCTTGGAAAAGAAGTTACTTTCACACTAGATCAAAAAGACTACAAGGGACTTGCCAAAGACATCTCAGAAAATGGAAAACTTTTAATTCAATGTGATAACGGAAAAGAAATCTGGCTAAATAGTGGCGAAATTTCTCTCAATAGTTGGAAGTAGTAATAAACTAGCACAACCATAAAATCAACAATATATAAAGATTTTAGCTTTTCTGCAGCCCACTACAGTTGACAAAGAGCGCAAAAAAACTTCAGATAAGTAATCCAATTAAGTTTTACAAATCTGAAGTTTTTATTCTACTATTCTTAAAAATACAAAAAAAGAGAGTTATAAACTCTCAATAAAACGGAGAATAAGGGATTCGAACCCTTGCGCCAGTTACCCGACCTAACGATTTAGCAAACCGTCCTCTTCAGCCTCTTGAGTAATTCTCCAATTAATGGGCACGAGTGGACTCGAACCACCGACCTCACGCTTATCAGGCGTGCGCTCTAACCACCTGAGCTACGCGCCCAAGTTAAAAACTTGGTAATTTGAACAAAGTTCAAAGCGGGTGACGAGAATCGAACTCGCAACAACAGCTTGGAAGGCTGTAGTTTTACCACTAAACTACACCCGCATACATACTATAAGTAAAAATGGCGCGAGACGGAATCGAACCGCCGACACATGGAGCTTCAATCCATTGCTCTACCAACTGAGCTACCGAGCCTTATTGCGGGAGCAGGATTTGAACCTACGACCTTCGGGTTATGAGCCCGACGAGCTACCGAGCTGCTCCATCCCGCGTTAATAAAAAAGGAGGATGTGGGATTCGAACCCACGCACGCTTTTACACGCCTGACGGTTTTCAAGACCGTTCCCTTCAGCCGGACTTGGGTAATCCTCCATACTATTCAAATGGACCTTGTAGGACTTGAACCTACGACCACTCGGTTATGAGCCGAGAGCTCTAACCAGCTGAGCTAAAGGTCCAACAAGATCATTATAGCGGCGAAGGGGATCGAACCCCCGACCTCCCGGGTATGAACCGGACGCTCTAGCCAGCTGAGCTACACCGCCATGAATCGGGAAGACAGGATTCGAACCTGCGACACCTTGGTCCCAAACCAAGTACTCTACCAAGCTGAGCTACTTCCCGAATTAAATAGAAAAATGCACCCTAGAGGAGTCGAACCTCTAACCGCCTGATTCGTAGTCAGGTACTCTATCCAGTTGAGCTAAGGGTGCTCATTATATTATGCCGAGGACCGGAATCGAACCGGTACGATCGTTACCAATCGCAGGATTTTAAGTCCTGTGCGTCTGCCAGTTCCGCCACCCCGGCCTCTCTAAGCGAACGACGGGATTCGAACCCGCGACCCCCACCTTGGCAAGGTGGTGTTCTACCACTGAACTACGTTCGCACTGTTTTCTTCTATCTAAAAATGCCGGCTACATGACTTGAACACGCGACCCTCTGATTACAAATCAGATGCTCTACCAACTGAGCTAAGCCGGCTCATTTATTATATCTTAATGCGGGTTAAGGGACTTGAACCCCCACGCCGTTAAGCGCCAGATCCTAAATCTGGTGCGTCTGCCAATTCCGCCAAACCCGCAGATATGACCCGTACTGGGCTCGAACCAGTGACCCATTGATTAAAAGTCAATTGCTCTACCAACTGAGCTAACGAGTCTAAAATAACTTTCGTTATTTTAAACGGTCCCGACGGGAATCGAACCCGCGATCTTCGCCGTGACAGGGCGACGTGATAACCGCTACACTACGGGACCTTTGGGAGTTAACGGGATCGAACCGCTGACCCTCTGCTTGTAAGGCAGATGCTCTCCCAGCTGAGCTAAACTCCCTAGAGCTAAGCGACTTCCATATCTCACAGGGGGCAACCCCCAACTACTTCCGGCGTTCTAGGGCTTAACTTCTGTGTTCGGCATGGGTACAGGTGTATCTCCTAGGCTATCGTCACTTAACTCTGAGTAATACCTACTCAAAATTGAATATCTATTCAAATCAAGAAAACCTCTCGCTTTCATATTCTCAGTTACTTTGGATAAGTCCTCGAGCTATTAGTATTAGTCCGCTACATGTGTCGCCACACTTCCACTTCTAACCTATCTACCTGATCATCTCTCAGGGCTCTTACTGATATAAAATCATGGGAAATCTCATCTTGAGGTGGGTTTCACACTTAGATGCTTTCAGCGTTTATCCCTTCCCTACATAGCTACCCAGCGATGCCTTTGGCAAGACAACTGGTACACCAGCGGTAAGTCCACTCTGGTCCTCTCGTACTAGGAGCAGATCCTCTCAAATTTCCTACGCCCGCGACGGATAGGGACCGAACTGTCTCACGACGTTCTGAACCCAGCTCGCGTGCCGCTTTAATGGGCGAACAGCCCAACCCTTGGGACCGACTACAGCCCCAGGATGCGACGAGCCGACATCGAGGTGCCAAACCTCCCCGTCGATGTGAACTCTTGGGGGAGATAAGCCTGTTATCCCCAGGGTAGCTTTTATCCGTTGAGCGATGGCCCTTCCATACGGAACCACCGGATCACTAAGCCCGACTTTCGTCCCTGCTCGAGTTGTAGCTCTCGCAGTCAAGCTCCCTTATACCTTTACACTCTGCGAATGATTTCCAACCATTCTGAGGGAACCTTTGGGCGCCTCCGTTACCTTTTAGGAGGCGACCGCCCCAGTCAAACTGCCCGTCAGACACTGTCTCCGATAGGGATCACCTATCCGGGTTAGAGTGGCCATAACACAAGGGTAGTATCCCAACAACGTCTCCTTCGAAACTGGCGTCCCGATCTCTTAGACTCCTACCTATCCTGTACATGTGGTACAGACACTCAATATCAAACTGCAGTAAAGCTCCATGGGGTCTTTCCGTCCTGTCGCGGGTAACCTGCATCTTCACAGGTACTAAAATTTCACCGAGTCTCTCGTTGAGACAGTGCCCAAATCATTACGCCTTTCGTGCGGGTCGGAACTTACCCGACAAGGAATTTCGCTACCTTAGGACCGTTATAGTTACGGCCGCCGTTTACTGGGGCTTCAATTCATACCTTCGCTTGCGCTAAGCACTCCTCTTAACCTTCCAGCACCGGGCAGGCGTCACCCCCTATACATCATCTTACGATTTAGCAGAGAGCTGTGTTTTTGATAAACAGTTGCTTGGGCCTATTCACTGCGGCTGACTTAAAGTCAGCACCCCTTCTCCCGAAGTTACGGGGTCATTTTGCCGAGTTCCTTAACGAGAGTTCTCTCGCTCACCTGAGGCTACTCGCCTCGACTACCTGTGTCGGTTTGCGGTACGGGTAGAGTATGTTTAAACGCTAGAAGCTTTTCTTGGCAGTGTGACGTCACTAACTTCGCTACTAAACTTCGCTCCCCATCACAGCTCAATGTTATAGATATAAGCATTTAACTCATATCACACCTCACTGCTTAGACAGACTCTTCCAATCGTCTGCTTTAGTTAGCCTACTGCGTCCCTCCATCACTACATACTCTAGTACAGGAATATCAACCTGTTGTCCATCGGATACACCTTTCGGTCTCTCCTTAGGTCCCGACTAACCCAGGGCGGACGAGCCTTCCCCTGGAAACCTTAGTCTTACGGTGGACAGGATTCTCACCTGTCTTTCGCTACTCATACCGGCATTCTCACTTCTATGCGTTCCAGCACTCCTCACGGTACACCTTCTTCACACATAGAACGCTCTCCTACCATACCTATAAAGGTATCCACAGCTTCGGTAAATTGTTTTAGCCCCGGTACATTTTCGGCGCAGGGTCACTCGACTAGTGAGCTATTACGCACTCTTTGAATGAATAGCTGCTTCTAAGCTAACATCCTAGTTGTCTGTGCAACCCCACATCCTTTTCCACTTAACAATTATTTTGGGACCTTAGCTGGTGGTCTGGGCTGTTTCCCTTTCGACTACGGATCTTAGCACTCGCAGTCTGACTGCCGACCATAATTCATTGGCATTCGGAGTTTATCTGAGATTGGTAATCCGGGATGGACCCCTCACCCAAACAGTGCTCTACCTCCAAGAATCTTAATGTCGACGCTAGCCCTAAAGCTATTTCGGAGAGAACCAGCTATCTCCAAGTTCGTTTGGAATTTCTCCGCTACCCACAAGTCATCCAAGCACTTTTCAACGTGCCCTGGTTCGGTCCTCCAGTGCGTCTTACCGCACCTTCAACCTGCTCATGGGTAGGTCACATGGTTTCGGGTCTACGTCATGATACTAATTCGCCCTATTCAGACTCGGTTTCCCTACGGCTCCGTCTCTTCAACTTAACCTCGCATCATAACGTAACTCGCCGGTTCATTCTACAAAAGGCACGCTCTCACCCATTAACGGGCTCGAACTTGTTGTAGGCACACGGTTTCAGGTTCTATTTCACTCCCCTCCCGGGGTGCTTTTCACCTTTCCCTCACGGTACTGGTTCACTATCGGTCACTAGGGAGTATTTAGGGTTGGGAGATGGTCCTCCCAGATTCCGACGGGATTTCTCGTGTCCCGCCGTACTCAGGATACTGCTAGGTACAAAGACTATTTTAAATACGAGGCTATTACTCTCTTTGGCTGATCTTCCCAAATCATTCTTCTATAATCTTTGAGTCCACATTGCAGTCCTACAACCCCGAAGAGTAAACTCTTCGGTTTGCCCTTCTGCCGTTTCGCTCGCCGCTACTAAGGCAATCGCTTTTGCTTTCTCTTCCTGCAGCTACTTAGATGTTTCAGTTCACTGCGTCTTCCTCCTCACATCCTTAACAGATGCGGGTAACAGGTAGTACCTGTTGGGTTCCCCCATTCGGAAATCCCTGGATCATCGCTTACTTACAGCTACCCAAGGCATATCGTCGTTTGTCACGTCCTTCTTCGGCTCCTAGTGCCAAGGCATCCACCGTGCGCCCTTATTAACTTAACCTTATTTTTTGACCTTTCAGTCATAAACTCTTATTAATACTACAGCGTTTTCGGTTTATTTTCTTGTTACTATTTGATATAGATATTCAATTTTCAATGTGCATTACTTGGTGATCTCTCACCAATGGAGCCTAGCGGGATCGAACCGCTGACCTCCTGCGTGCAAAGCAGGCGCTCTCCCAGCTGAGCTAAGGCCCCACAAGACCTCTCAAGACTAAACAAGACCAATGCGCAGTTCCTTATCCTTAGAAAGGAGGTGATCCAGCCGCACCTTCCGATACGGCTACCTTGTTACGACTTCACCCCAATCATCTATCCCACCTTAGGCGGCTGGCTCCTTACGGTTACCTCACCGACTTCGGGTGTTACAAACTCTCGTGGTGTGACGGGCGGTGTGTACAAGGCCCGGGAACGTATTCACCGCGGCGTGCTGATCCGCGATTACTAGCGATTCCGACTTCATGTAGGCGAGTTGCAGCCTACAATCCGAACTGAGACTGGCTTTAAGAGATTAGCTTGCCGTCACCGGCTTGCGACTCGTTGTACCAGCCATTGTAGCACGTGTGTAGCCCAGGTCATAAGGGGCATGATGATTTGACGTCATCCCCACCTTCCTCCGGTTTATTACCGGCAGTCTCGCTAGAGTGCCCAACTGAATGATGGCAACTAACAATAGGGGTTGCGCTCGTTGCGGGACTTAACCCAACATCTCACGACACGAGCTGACGACAACCATGCACCACCTGTCACCTCTGTCCCGAAGGAAATCTCTATCTCTAGAGAGGTCAGAGGGATGTCAAGACCTGGTAAGGTTCTTCGCGTTGCTTCGAATTAAACCACATGCTCCACCGCTTGTGCGGGCCCCCGTCAATTCCTTTGAGTTTCAACCTTGCGGTCGTACTCCCCAGGCGGAGTGCTTAATGCGTTAGCTGCGGCACTAAACCCCGGAAAGGGTCTAACACCTAGCACTCATCGTTTACGGCGTGGACTACCAGGGTATCTAATCCTGTTTGCTCCCCACGCTTTCGAGCCTCAGCGTCAGTTACAAGCCAGAGAGCCGCTTTCGCCACCGGTGTTCCTCCATATATCTACGCATTTCACCGCTACACATGGAATTCCACTCTCCCCTCTTGCACTCAAGTTAAACAGTTTCCAAAGCGTACTATGGTTAAGCCACAGCCTTTAACTTCAGACTTATCTAACCGCCTGCGCTCGCTTTACGCCCAATAAATCCGGACAACGCTCGGGACCTACGTATTACCGCGGCTGCTGGCACGTAGTTAGCCGTCCCTTTCTGGTAAGATACCGTCACAGTGTGAACTTTCCACTCTCACACCCGTTCTTCTCTTACAACAGAGCTTTACGATCCGAAAACCTTCTTCACTCACGCGGCGTTGCTCGGTCAGACTTCCGTCCATTGCCGAAGATTCCCTACTGCTGCCTCCCGTAGGAGTCTGGGCCGTGTCTCAGTCCCAGTGTGGCCGATCACCCTCTCAGGTCGGCTATGTATCGTCGCCTTGGTGAGCCGTTACCCCACCAACTAGCTAATACAACGCAGGTCCATCTGGTAGTGATGCAATTGCACCTTTTAAGCAAATGTCATGCAACATCTACTGTTATGCGGTATTAGCTATCGTTTCCAATAGTTATCCCCCGCTACCAGGCAGGTTACCTACGCGTTACTCACCCGTTCGCAACTCATCCAGAGAAGCAAGCTCCTCCTTCAGCGTTCTACTTGCATGTATTAGGCACGCCGCCAGCGTTCGTCCTGAGCCAGGATCAAACTCTCATTAAAAGTTTGAGTTCTCACTCATTTCTGTCACTGACAGATTTATTGTTTTTTTCATTGTTCAGTACTACAACCTTAGTTGTAGTGCCCTGCACATTGGTTCGTCTTGTTCAGTTTTCAAAGGTCTTTGTCACTCGCTTCTCTCAAGTGACAACTATATTAGTATATCACAGTCGCTTTTGCTTGTCAACACTTTTTTGAAACTTTTTTAAAACTTTTTTCATCAAGTGTTTCAACCGCAACATACCATAGTCCGTACGGGATTCGAACCCGTGTTACCGCCGTGAAAAGGCGGTGTCTTAACCCCTTGACCAACGGACCAGAGTTGTTATTTTCAACTCTTACTATTATACCGACTTTTTAAACTTTGTCAACTACTTTTTTAAACTTTTTTTATTAATTTTACAACAGCTTCAGTTCGAGCTGTATGTGGGAACATATCGACCGACTGGATATAATGAAGATCATAGACTTCTACTAAGCGTACCAAATCACGAGCCAAGGTCGAAACATTGCAAGAAATATAAACCATTTTTTCTGGTACATAAGTAAGAATAGTATCTAATAACTTATCATCCAGACCTGTACGTGGTGGGTCCACAATCAGAGCATCTGCTCGGTAGCCTTCCTTGTACCAACGAGGAATAATCTCTTCTGCTGTTCCAGCTTCATAATGCGTATTGTCAAATCCCATTCTTTTAGCATTTCGCTTAGCATCTTCAATAGCTTCTGGAATAATATCCATACCTCTGAGTGTTTTTACTTTCTTTGCAAAGGCAAATCCAATCGTTCCAACTCCACAATAAGCATCAATCAAATGGTCTTCTTTATTTACATCCAAGGCTTTTACCGCCTCGTTATAAAGAACCTCTGTTTGTTCAGGATTTAGTTGATAGAAAGCTCGAGGAGATAGTGAAAATTCATAATCGAGTACACCTTCTTGAATACTCTCTTGTCCCCAGATAATCTCTGTCTTTTCACCATATATTTCACTTGTTTTAGCTGTATTTGTATTTACAGCTACTGTCACAACTTCTGGAAAATCTTTAACTAAATCTTTTACCAGTTTTGTGAAATTAAGCTGGCAGTTTGTAACAATAATAATCTGAACCTGTCCAGTCTTTCTTGCTCGTCGGACCATAATAGTCCTAACACCAAGAACTTTTCTCTCATCGGTGATTGGAATCTGGTGATAAGTAAGTAATTCTGCTAGACGATTAGCAATCACTTGGGTTTCCTTGTCTTGTACCAGGCAGTCTTTCAACTCTACTAAATAGTGAGAGTTTTGTGCATACAGACCTGCCTTGACCTGATTTTTAAATTTTCGAGTCTGAAATTGTAACTTAGCACGGTAGTACTTTGGTTCCTGCATTCCAATAGTTGGACGGATTTCATAGTTTTCATATCCTGCAGGGGCAAATTTTTTCAGCGCTTGGTAAAGTAAGTCCGTCTTGAATTCCAGTTGTTTATCATAATGCAGGTGCATGATTTGGCAGCCTCCGCACTCATTGTAAATAGTACAAGCTGGCACAACTCGGAATTTAGACTTCTTGTTGACCTTTAGTAATTTTGCTTCAACAAAGTTGCGTTTAATAGAAGTAATCTGACAATAGATATCTTCTCCTTTTAGTGCTCCAGGTACAAAAACTAACGTTTTTTGGTAAAAGCCGATTCCCTCGCCATTAATTCCCATGCGCTTGATTTTTAATGGTATTTTTTGTTTCACTTTCAGATTCATACCCCTATCTTATCACATTTTGAGTTATAATAGAACTATGAAAATCACAAAACTTGAAAAGAAAAAAAGACTCTATCTGATGGAGCTTGATAATGGCGACAAATGCTACATTACTGAAGATACTATTGTTCGTTTTATGTTATCAAGAGATAAGGTGATAAGTGAAGAAGAATTGAAAGAGATTCAGGACTTTGCCAAATTTTCTTACGGTAAAAATCTAGCTCTCTACCACCTATCCTTTAAAGCACGTACTGAAAAAGAAGTCAGAGAATATCTGAAAAAATACGATATTGATGAAAACATCGTTTCTCAAGTCATTATTAATCTTAAAGAAGATAAGTGGATTAATGATGGCCAGTACGCTTATGCTATAATCAATGCCAATCAACTTTCAGGAGACAAGGGACCTTATGTACTGACTCAGAAACTAGCACAAAAGGGGATTTCAAAATCTACTATAGAAGAGATACTGAAAGAATTTGATTTTTCTGAAGTTGCTCAACGTGTAGCTAATAAACTATTGAAAAAATATGAGGGAAAACTTCCAGCTCGTGCCTTGCAAGATAAGATTATCCAAAACTTGACCAACAAGGGCTTCTCTTACTCTGATGCTAAAACTGCCTTTGAGCAGTTGGATAGTCAAGTTGATGAAGAAACGACTCAAGAACTCATCTTCAAGGAACTTGATAAGCAATATGCCAAGTATGCCCGAAAATATGAAGGATACGAACTTAAACAGCGTTTAACCCAAGTTTTAGCACGAAAAGGCTACGATTTTTCGGATATAGCGAGCGCTCTCAGAGAATATCTTTAATATTTTCATGTAAAATTCACAGATTTTAGGTAATTTTATGGTACAATAGTAAACGATAAACTTATAAATTGTAGAAAGTTGGTTAGTTATGAAGCTTCCAAAAGAAGGCGACTTTATTACAATTCAAAGTTATAAGCATGATGGGAGTCTCCACCGAACTTGGCGGGACACCATGGTACTAAAAACAACAGAAAACGCCATTATTGGTGTCAACGATCATACACTTGTTACCGAAAGTGATGGTCGTCGTTGGGTCACTCGAGAACCAGCTATTGTTTACTTTCACAAGAAATATTGGTTTAATATCATTGCCATGATTCGTGATAATGGAATTTCCTACTATTGCAATATGGCTAGTCCCTACTATCTGGATGAAGAAGCACTGAAGTATATTGATTATGATTTAGATGTTAAAATTTTTACAGATGGAGAGAAACGTCTCTTGGACGTTGAGGAGTATGAGCGTCACAAACGCAAAATGAATTATTCTGATGACTTGGACTATATTTTAAAAGAACATGTCAAAATTCTTGTTGATTGGATTAACAATGGACGAGGTCCTTTCTCAGAAGCCTATGTAAACATTTGGTACAAGCGCTATGTAGAACTAAAGAATCGGTAAAGTTGTCAAACTAGGGTGAAAGCCCTGGTTTTTTTATTTTAAAAACCCAGTTTTTCAGCTGGGCTTATCCTTATATATCTAATTTTGTAACTGTAAATTTGATGTGAGAATAGTCTTTTTCAACATCCTTATCCAGTAAGAAAGCTGTGGCGTCCTTCTTAACCTGAACCAAATCAATATTCTGAGCCTGGGCTGCATAGACACATCCACAATAACATTGACGGTAGATGTCATACTCTTCACACATCTCTACTGAACGTTTGTAGCCTTGATTTTTCTTGAAATCACTTGGAAGATAATGGGTTGTATAAATTTTTTGCACATCGATTCCGATGCTGTTGATGGTTTGAGAATTCTTATGGGGACTGATGGTCAAAGCTGAGCCAAAGTAGTCAAATCCCAAGTCCATAGCCACTTGCGCTGTTTTATCCAGGCGGTAGTCAAAGCAAACCTTGCAACGGTCGCCACCTTCAGGCTCTTCTTCCAAACCTCGAACCAGTTTACGATATTCGTTAGGTTCATAAGGAGCTTCTAGGTATTGAACGTAATTGCCAGTCCGCTCATTGAAATCACTGACAAACTTTTTAGTCACATAGGCACGCTTATGGTATTCTGCCTTGGGATGGATATTTGAATTAGCAAAATAGATGGTCACGTCTGCATACTGTGTCAGATATTCTAGAGTATAGGTACTGCAAGGGGCACAGCAAACATGCATGAGAATAGTTGGACGTTGCTCATTTTTCTCCCATACTTGTACCATCTTCTGCATGACACGGTCATAATTAATCTTCTGATTGGGGTTCATCTTGCTCAGAATTTCTTCTACATCGATCATGTTCTTCTCCTTTTTCTAATCTTATTTTATCATATAAGTTAGGAGAGCTCAAATCAATTTAGAAGTGAATATCATAAAAAGGAGGGGTAGGCATTCCCTCCTTTTGTGTTTTTTATAAGTTGTTTTCTATAGAAAGCTTACATCATGCCACCCATCATGCTTGGATCCATGGCTGGAGCTGGGGCTGCTGGTTCTGGTTTATTGGCTACAACTGCTTCCGTAGTCAAAATCAAGCTGGCTACAGATGCTGCATTTTGTAAGGCTGAACGACTCACTTTAACTGGGTCGATAATCCCTTGATCAATCATGTTAACCCACTCACCAGTTGCTGCGTTGAATCCTGTAGCAACTTCAGCATTTTTCAAACGATCGATAACGATAGATCCTTCAAATCCTGCATTGTGGGCAATTTGACGAACAGGTTCTTCCAAGGCACGGAGAACAATATTGCGCCCTGTCGCTTCATCTCCTGTCAATTCCAAATCAGCCACGGCTGGGATAACATTTACAAGGGCTGTTCCACCACCTGCAACGATTCCTTCTTCAACAGCTGCACGAGTAGCGTTGAGGGCATCTTCGATGCGAAGTTTCATTTCTTTCAACTCAGTTTCAGTTGCGGCTCCGACCTTAATAACCGCTACACCACCTGACAATTTGGCCAAGCGTTCTTGCAATTTTTCACGGTCAAATTCAGAAGTTGTGGTTTCGATTTGAGACTTGATAACTGCAACACGGTGTGAAATCGCTTCAGGATTTCCCGCACCTTCTACGATAACCGTGCTATCTTTGTCCACAGTTACTCTCGCTGCTTGACCAAGGGCTTCAATTGTCGCGTCTTTCAACTCAAGACCAAGATCTTCTGTGATAACTGTTCCACCTGTCAAGATGGCGATATCTTCAAGCATCGCTTTACGACGGTCACCGAAGCCAGGAGCTTTGACAGCTACCACGTTGAAAGTTCCACGAATCTTGTTCAAAACAAGAGTAGGAAGAGCCTCGCCATCCACATCATCTGCAATAATCAAGAGAGGACGATTGCTTTGGAGAATACTTTCTAGGAGTGGCAAGATTTCTTGGATATTTGAAATCTTCTTATCAGTAATCAAAATGTATGGATTTTCGAGGTCAGCTACCATTTTTTCGCTATCTGTTACCATATACTGTGAAAGATAACCACGGTCAAACTGCATTCCTTCCACAACTTCAAGTTCTGTTTCCATACCACGTGATTCTTCGATAGTAATGACTCCATCTTTGCCAACTTTTTCCATAGCTTCAGAGATGTACTCACCAACTTTTTCAGAACGAGAAGAGACGGCGGCAACCTGAGCGATGGCTTCTTTGTTGGCAACAGGAATAGCATTGTTTTTCAAGGCTTCAACTGCTGCTGCAACTGCTGTTTCAATCCCACGACGAATGCCGATTGGATTTGCACCTGCTGTGACGTTTTTGATTCCTTCACGGACGATTGCTTGGGTCAAAACAGTTGCAGTTGTAGTCCCATCACCTGCAATATCATTGGTTTTTGAAGCTACTTCTGATACCAATTTGGCACCCATATTTTCAAAATGGTCTTCCAATTCGATTTCTTTAGCAATGGTCACCCCGTCATTGGTAATCAAAGGTGAGCCAAATGATTTTTCCAACACAACATTACGACCTTTTGGTCCCAAAGTTACTTTAACAGTATCTGCAAGGATATCGACACCACGGACCATGGCTGAACGAGCATCAGATGAAAATTTAATTTCTTTTGACATACTTACTTTCTCCTTCTATTCTTCAATGATAGCCAAGATGTTAGCTTCGCCAACGATGATGTACTTCTCATCACCATCTTTGACATCAAGACCTGCGTGGGCTTCAACTAAGACACGGTCTCCAGTCTTAACACTTGGAGCAACCAAGTCACCGTTCAAGGTACGAACACCTTGTCCAGTAGCCACAACTTTGGCTGTTTTAGTTTTTTCTTGTGCTGAACCTGCGAGGACAAAACCTCCAACAGTTTGTTCTTTTTCTTCTACTTTTAAGACCACACGGTCCCCTAATGGTTTCAACATCTGTTTTCCTCCATGATGAACTACATATTATTAGCACTCTTTATATCTGAGTGCTAATTTATAGTTCTATTGTATCACTTGGTCAGAAATAGTCAAGGAAAAAGTCTAACTTTCTCAAGATAAAAAGCCTGAGACCAACTCAGACTTTTCAATGTTTAAAACGGCAATTCCTCCTCTTCCAAAACCAAATCCGCCAAATCTTGGCCTGCATTATTTTCACGCATGGCACGTTGGGCACGACTTTCCAGAAGTTGGAATCCTGTCACAAGTACTTCGGTCACATAATTCATTTGACCATTTTTCTCAAAACGACGGGTACGTAATTCTCCATCCACTGAAATGAGACTACCTTTAGTTGCGTAGCTAGCCAAGCTTTCTGCTAGTCTGCCCCAAAGGACCATATTGACAAAATCAGCTTCGCGTTCACCGTTTTGGTCTTTGTAACGACGATTTACAGCGATAGTTGCTCGCGCTACTGACTTGTCATTGTTGGTTTTATGCAATTCTGGTGTAGACGTTAAACGTCCAATCATGATAACTTTATTATACATATTTTTTCCTCCTACTTATCTATTCGTAGGAAATCAAAAAAAGTTACAGAAATTTGTAACTTTTCGAGAAAATTTTTTACTTTTTATGAACCATAAATCCTGTCGCCTGTTGATTGGCCATAATGGTCATATCTGTAATCTGCACACGACGAGGTTGACTGGTCACATAGACTACTGTGTCTGCAACATCCTGAGCTTGCAAGGCCTCAATTCCCTGATAAACCGTCGCAGCCCGCTCTTTGTCACCATGAAAACGTACCGTTGAAAAATCTGTTTCGACAATTCCAGGCTGAATGGTTGTAACCTTGATATCCGTTGCGATGGTATCAATTCGCAGTCCATCCGAAAAGGTCTTAACCGCTGCCTTGGTAGCTGAATAAACAGCAGCACCCGCATAGGCGTAGATTCCTGCGGTTGACCCCATGTTGATGATATGTCCTTGATTGGCTTTTACCATTGCTGGCAAGAAAGAGCGAGTGACTGCCATCAAACCTTTGACATTGGTATCCAGCATGGTCAACATATCCAGCTCTTCATAGTCTTGATAGGGAGCCAAGCCAAGAGCCAGTCCGGCGTTATTAACCAAAATGTCAATCTTCCCTATCGTTTCTAGAATATCAGAGCAGACAGTCTTTACCATGGTCATATCCGTGACATCTAGCGGAAAAGTCCAAACTGTTTGATTTGGAAAGACTTCTGCAAACTCCGACTTAAGAGCTTCTAGTCTATCTGTCCGTCGTCCAGTTAGAACGACATTCTCACCCTGCTCCAAATAAGCACGCGCAATTGCTTCACCAATACCTGATGTCGCTCCTGTAATCACAACATTTTTTGCCATCTTATTTCCTTCTAGCTGGTCTATCAGATACTAACAACTTCTTAGGCAGTCCAGTGCTTAGCTGGATCAAATGGAGTCCCGACAACTTGGTCTTCTGATAATTCAATAATACCACGTTTTTGCGGAGCATTTGGCAAATGCAATTCACGAGGGCTACACATCATGCCAAAACTCTTTTCGCCACGAAGCTCACCTGGGAAAATAAGATTGCCTTTGGGCATCATAGCTCCTGGAAGAGCTACAATGGTTTTCAATCCCACACGCGCATTGGGAGCCCCTGCTACGATTTGCACTGTCTTGTCACTTGCGACTGCAACTTGGCAGATGTTGAGGTGGTCACTATCTGGATGAGCTACCATCTCGACAATTTCACCAACAACAAACTTAGGTTCCTTGTCATTGACAATTTCTTCTGTAAAACCTTCTGCCTGCAACTCTTGGTTTAAACGTGCTACTTGCTCATCTGACAAAAAGACTTGACCGCGCTCTGCAATTTCAAACAAATTTGAAACTTCAAAAATATTCCAAGCAACTGTTTCTCCAGTTTCTTTGAGGAAAACACGAGCCACCTTGCCTTTGCGCTCCACGTCCAGTTTGACATCTCCGCTATTTTTCGCGATGACCATAAGGACATCGCCGACATGTTCTTTGTTATATGTAAAAATCATTGTTTCTATTTTCTCCTATTTCAATCCTGCTAAAAAGTCATTAATTTGTTGCTTGCTTTTACGATCGCGATTAACAAAACGGCCGATTTCCTTGTCCTTTTCTAGTACAACAAGGCTGGGGATTCCATATACATCCCAGAGTTTGGCCAAATCCATATACTGGTCTCTATCCACTCGAATAAAGGTAAACTCTGGATTGGTCTCCTCAATTTCTGGTAAGGCAGGATAGATATAACGACAATCGCCACACCAGTCTGCTACAAAAAGAAAGACTTTCTTCCCATCTTTTTCCACTAAAGATGCTAATTCTTCTAAACTTGCTGGTTGTATCATAAGACTTCCTCCTCATAGACTAGGTCTTCATTTTCATAGACAAAGGTATAATGACGGCCATCCTCAAAAATGACGCCACCAACCAAGCTCTCTAGACTGCTTTCATAAACTTGAACATATAGGGTCGCAATTTCCCCCATGTCTGAAAAATGGTCTCGCACAATTGCTGTCAATTCTTCCTGAGTCTTCATGAGCTTACGGTCATCTGCAACTTTTTTCGTAGCAAGGGCAAGGCTACCAATACCAAGCAGAGCCAAGCCTGCCATCCACATTTTTTTAGCTTTCATACCATTCATTTTAACACAAAAAAGGCTTTAGGACAAATGAGGAAGCAGCAGAAAAGCAAGTAAAAAGCCTCTTCCTTTAAGGAAAAGGACTTCTTATACTCAATGAAAATCAAAGAGTAAACTAGGAAGCTAGCCGCAGGTTGCTCAAAACAGCGTTTTGAGGTTGTGGATGAAGCTGACGTGGTTTGAAGAGATTTTCGAAGAGTATGATTCTTATTGCCAGGCGCCTGAGTTGCCAACGTAGTAACCATCAGGTGTGTAAGTATTACGAAGCATCTTACCTGATGAAGCTAGATAATACCACTTGCCATTATCTTTGACCCAATCATTCGCTAGCATGGCACCAGAAGAACTTACATAATACCATTCTCCCTTGTCATAAACCCAAGTGCTTTCTTTCATGGCTCCTGAAGTTGATAAATAGTACCACTTGCCTTGATCGTAAAGCCAGTCACTCGCAATCATGGCTCCTGATGATTTAAAGGCATACCAGTTGCTACCTTGATAAAGCCAAGTTTGATTGAACATGACTCCTTTATCATTCATAAAGTACCAAGTTTCCTTGTCTTTAACCCAAGCATTCTGTACTAATTGACCTTGTTTTTGATAGTACCAGTTTTGGTTTGATTTTAACCAGCTTTCTGCTTTTACAATCGGATAAAGTTCTTTGAAAGATCCTCCATCATCATATTTATGACTGATAGATTTTAGTTTTTCTAGTTTCAACTCGTCATTGTCATAATTTGCCCAAGCAAAAACTTTTTGACCATTAACAGTCTCTGGTAAAGTGGCAGTGTAAGTCTTGGTTTGATAATCCCATTTAGCATCGAGGTAAGTGTATTGATTATTTGATTCTTCAATACGATAGTAACCTCTCTTTCCACTATCATTATGAATATCATCCACAACTTTCGTTGACCAGGTCTTCACTTCGTTTCCGCTCTTGGCCTCTACCTTGATATCTCCTCTATAGCCATATGGAACATAGAAATTCAGGTAACGCCCTTCTTCCCCGATCATAGACTTGTCCTTTTCTTGACCTAGGAAATTGACAGTCTGATCTTGACCATTGAGACTAACTGTCCACTCGATTTTCTCGGTTTTTGGCAAATCCAAGACTTTGATATCCACTTCATGACCATTGTTAAACCGAAGAATCTTGCCATCTTGATACTGCACTCCACACTTAACAACCCATTCTTCTTTAAGCTCAAATGCCTGCCCTGAATGAGGAAAAGTCAGTAAAGCTAGGCCTGCTAGAGACAAACCAAATAATGTGATTTTTTTCATTGTAAATCCTCCTTAGGATTTTTTATGTTAATTATATCACTATGTTTTTATTTTGCAAATCTTATCCTAAATATGCAAGCAAAAAACCTCTGAGATTCTTCTCAAAGGTTCTGATTTTGCTAATTACTGTTCTCAACTGCTGCAGTGACAAAGGCAGTGTAGAGTTCTTCTGGGCGGTTTGGACGACTTGAAAGTTCAGGGTGATATTGACACGCTACAAAGAATTTATTTTCAGGAATTTCCACAATTTCGACCAAACGATTGTCTGGAGAAACACCTGAGAAGACAAAACCTGCTGCCTCAAACTGCTCACGGAAGGCATTGTTAAACTCATAACGGTGACGGTGACGACGTTGCACCACTTCTTGATTGTGATAAGCAGCCGCTGCCTTAGAACCACGTTTCAACTTAGATGGATAAAGTCCCAAGCGAAGTGTTCCCCCCATATCCTCAACATCAATCTGATCACGCATGATATCAATGATAGGGTATTTTGTTTCTGGTGCAAGCTCTGCAGAATTGGCACCTTCAAGACCCAAAACGTGACGAGCAAACTCGATACAAGTCAACTGCATTCCCAAGCAGACACCCAACATTGGAACATCATTCTCACGCGCATAGCGGATGGCTTGGATTTTCCCTTCCGTACCACGTTGGCCAAAACCACCGGGTACGATGATTCCGTCCGCATCAGACAAAAGCTCTGCCACATTCTCTGCTGTAACATCATTGGCATTGATCCAATTGATCTTAACTTCTGCGTCGTTGGCATAACCAGAGTGTTTCAAGGCTTCAACCACAGAAATGTAGGCATCTTGCAACTCAACATACTTACCGACAAGGGAAATTTTAACTTGTTTCTTGAGGTTCATGACCTTGTCCACCATAGCTGACCACTCTGTCATATCCGCTACTGGTGCGTCTAATTTCAAATGGTCACAGACAATTTGATCCATACCTTGAGCCTGCAAGTTCAATGGAATTTGGTAAAGGTGTTCAACATCCAACGATTCGATAACGGCTTCTGGTGCCACATCACAGAACTGGGCCAGTTTGTTTTTAATTCCTTGACCAGCTGGCTCTTCTGTACGAATAACCAACATATTTGGTTGGATTCCCAATCCACGCAATTCTTTTACAGAGTGTTGGGTTGGTTTGGTCTTCATTTCACCAGCAGCCTTGAGGTATGGAAGCAAGGTTGTATGGATGTACATGACATTATCCGCACCCACATCTGCCTTCATCTGACGAAGGGCCTCTAGGAATGGCAAGGACTCGATATCCCCAACAGTTCCGCCGACCTCTGTGATAATGACATCAGAGTCTGTCGTTAGAGCGGCACGCTTAATTTTTTCTTTCAAAGCATCTGTGATATGAGGAATAACCTGAACAGTTGCCCCAAGGTATTCTCCACGACGTTCCTTACGAAGAACTTCACTGTAAATTTTACCAGTTGTCACGTTGGAATATTTGTTAAGATTGATATCGATGAAACGTTCATAGTGACCCAAGTCCAAATCTGTCTCAGCTCCGTCATCTGTCACAAAAACTTCCCCGTGCTGGTAAGGACTCATAGTTCCCGGATCAATATTGATATAAGGGTCAAATTTTTGAATGGTTACTTTGAGACCACGATTTTTCAAGAGACGGCCCAGACTCGCTGCGACAATCCCTTTCCCAATAGACGACACCACACCACCAGTTACAAAAATATATTTCGTAGACATAGATTCCTCTTTCTAAAATGCTCAAGGCCCTGTTAACTACGAGGGGACATAGAAAACAAGACCCTACTAATAAGAATAATCTGGGACGACTGCACCAGATTCACAACCAAAATACAAGAAGATAACTTCTTGAAAAAACAAAAATAGCTCCCTAAGAACTAGGGAGCCCCGACCTCTAAAAGAGGTGCCCGAACAATATGATACCTAAAAATAGGATAATTGTCAATAGCTAACTTTTATTCCTCGATGTTTTCAGTATCATCATCTGAAAACTCGTCGTCTTCTTCGTTGAGATCCACGTCTTCACCCAAGTCATCTGGGGCGATTTCGTTGATTTCTGCATCGTAAGCTTCCACTTCATTTTTCTCATCATCTGGATTTTCATCATCATATGAAAGAGCTGGATCTGCTTCGTATGCATCTTCGTCTTCTGGATCATCTGCATTGTAGTCAATGGCATCTGAATCACCATCCATGAAGGCATTGACGCGTTTTTTCTTAGCTTTTGGTGCTACTTCATCGTCGTCATTTTCTTCAAGAGCGATGATTTCTTCGTCGATTTCGTCCACACCATACCATGAACGAAGGCCCCATTTATTGTCTCCAAGTGAGATGAAGCTACCGTCAAAGTTCAACTCTGTGTAGAACAAAGGCAAGGCTTCACGGATATCGCTGTTTGATGTTCCAAGGTAGTTTTGAATTTCGTTTACAAGATCGCTAAAATGCATCTCATGATCGCGACCACGAAGTTCCAAGATAGCACGCGCTACCTCAATCATAGATAGTTCACTTTTTTCTTGCCCAGCAAATACTTCTAATTCCAAAGCGTTTCTCCTCATTTATACTACTATCGCCAGAGTAAACAGACTCTGACCTCATTTTATCATTTACTCTTTATTTTACGATAATTTTGCGGAATAGTCAAAGGTTAAGGGGGAGAAAGTGACAGGACTTTTTATTTCTTTGCTACCCAGCCGATGGTGTCGTGAGGGGAGATGTAGGAACAAATTGACTGAGTTTACTGTGTAGTAAGCTGATTTCTAAAAAAATTATTGTTCCAATAGACTTTCCTGTATATCGATAAGTTTATCTGCATCAAATTCACTATACTTAAATATCGATGCGATAATAATCTGATTGTATCTAAAATCTGTATTCAAAATATTAAACATGTCCTCAATATTCTTTTGATCAACCTCTCTCCCGCTAGGAGAATCAAGCACTATTGGGAGGGTAATCCCTAAGTATTTTTGAATTTCCGTTATATATGCCATTTTATAGCAAAATACTAATTTATGTAACACCGTTCCACTTAGGGATTTCAAATCTGAGGTAAATACAAAATTTTTATCTATATTCAAATATTCTTCAACACCTAACTTTGTAGCAAATTTTAAAATGTTATCAAAAAGATTTTGATTAGTATCATCACGTAAAGAAATTTTTATATAATTTTCAAGTTCTTTCTTTCGTTTCTTTAACCTTCGAATTTCATCCTCAATAATTTCTCTGGGTGCCACTATAAGTTGTAAACGTTGCTCAAATAATTTAATAGGATTCTCAACTCTGACAAGGTATTGAGAATTTTCAATTTCTTGTTTGAGTTCAATTTCTCTTTTGGATAATTTATCAATTTCTTGATTTAAATGAAATATTCGTAAATCAATTATTTTTTGTATATCATCAAAACCTAAAATGTTATCTCTACTTAGTTCAACTATTTCCCCTGTCGAGCATCGCACACTCAACCCCAGGCTCTCGATATATGAAAGATAGCCTTCATTTTTTGTAGCAAGTTCTTTCAAAGTTGATAATTTTTTTAATAACTCGTTTTTATTACTCCTAACAATCAAAATGTCTTTTTCTATATCTGAGCTCTTATTGCTTTGGAAATTACTTTGTTCCATTAGGTTAAAATTCTCACTCTGAAATAATACAATCTTTTGTAGCTCTTTAAGTCGCTTTAATTCAGATGTTATTTTTTCTACTTCTATTTTTAAATTAGCTATATCTTTTTCTGATATGCCCTCTATTAAAGTTTCAACCTTAAATTTTATTCCTCCAATGACTGTCCCTCTATTTAGTAATGTCCACCCCTTATCTTGATCTAAATATATACACCCTAGAAGACTTTCTAGAACATTAATATTATTAGTTTCAAATACTTTACCCAAAATATAATATAAATCTCTTGGCAATTCTAAGTTTTCTGTGACACCTTCTATTTCAAGCAAAATATTATTATCTCTGCGACTTAAAATAATCTCTTTTTCAGTTTCAAGGACTAGTTTAGTTTGTAATTTTGAAAATCTAATTTTTTTCGTAGACGGTATTGGATATCCCATTGCATAAAATAATAAGCGTAACAATGTTGATTTTCCCACGCTATTGATATCACTATGAATTTCTGTTTTTTCACCAAACTCAAATAGTTTTGATTCATATCCATTAATAACCTTTAATAACTTAAATTTCATATACTTAACCCCTTTTTGACACTATTTATGTCTGAATATGAAGATAGGATTTGAAACAATATCACTTTTGTTAAATCATCTAAAAAATCGTTAGGTATTACATCTTCCAAATTTAAAATGTCATCCCTATATTTACTGTAGTATTCATTGATGAAACTAATCTCGGTATCTCTTCTTGTAGTACAACTAATAGAAAACCTATTGTATTCAGATATTACTGATGTAATAAGCTCAAAATCTAATGACTTCTTAAAAATTAACTCTGAAAAATCCGTCTTTAAACGTTCTTCACTAATTTGAGGAATATCAAAAATTTCATATACAGTATTCTCCTCAATATTAATACTGTAAAGAATAATCAACCAACCAAATTCTTGTATAGTTAAATCAACTCTTTTAGAAGCATTATTTTTAAATTCATTTTGTAAATAAGCAAAAATTCTATTTGCCTTGTAACCTTTCAGTCCAATACCATTTAAACAATTGATTACTTTCTCTTTAATAAATCGATAACGAGTCTCATCATCATCTTCAGAAAATTCAACTTTTAAAATAAAAAGTTTCTCTTTTAATTTATTTTTATCAAATATAACTTCAGATTTATCAATAATAGAATCGATTTTCTTTCGATGGCCATCAGGGAGATTCCTATAGCTTCTCTTGACTCTATTACCTTCGAATAAATTATTTTTTTTATTTGCCCTTATAGGTATTTCAATATTGTTTCCGTAAATCACTTCACTATATTCCTCATTAACTTTACTTACAGCATTAATTAAAGAATTAATTGCATTAGTCAAATGTTGAGTAGTTGTAGATTTTGAATAAGGATTTTCTTGTGATTTGGCTTGTATATAAATTGGCTCTTTATTGCGAAAGTAAATTTCAATATCCTCTGTGGTACCCTCTACCTTAAATTTTTCAACTTGTCTAAGATCTTGGTCCATCACCAAATATAATGCTAGATTGTATTGAAAATCCCATCCAAATGCAGAAGCTGTGGCATTTGTATCCTTATTCCTATCAGTCATTAAAAATCGTCCCTCTAAAATATTCTTAATCATTATTATATCAAAAAAACACGGCATTACACCGTGTTTTGATAGATTAATATTATTTTTTTAAGGCATTAATAATGTTTCTTGTAAGTTTTTTACCCGCACCTTGATTTTTGGGATGAGTCCGTAAATATGCGTGGACTTTAGTACCAGTATCAGAACGAGTATATCCATTTGTATTGACAATTTTGTTTTGTAAGATTTTCTGTAGAATTCCCATTTTACTTACCCTAAAAATTTCAAATTAATTTCTTCATCTCATCAATACGTGCGACGGTCGCGTCGTACTTAGCTTGATAGTCGGCTTGTTTGTCGCGTTCTTTTTGGACGACTTCTGGTTTGGCGTTGGCTACGAAGCGTTCGTTAGAGAGCTTCTTACCGACCATGTCCAGTTCTTTTTGCCATTTAGCAAGTTCCTTGTCGAGACGGGCCAGTTCTTCTTCGACATTGAGGAGGTCTGCCAGTGGCAGGTAGATTTCTGCTCCTGTGATGACGCTTGACATAGCAAGTTCAGGCGCAGGAATATTTGACGCGATTTCCAAGTGTTCTGGATTTGTGAAGCGTTTGATGTAGTTGACGTTGCTGTTAAAGAAGGCTTCCAAGTCGCTATCGCTTGTCTTAACAAGGATGGTGATTGGCTTGCTTGGGGCTACGTTTACTTCAGCACGCGCATTACGAACGGCACGGATCAAGTCTTTGAGGCTTTCCACACCAGTATGAGCCGCAAGGTCCTCAAAGGCTGGGTTAACAGTTGGGTATTCTGCTGTCACGATAGAACCTTCTGAGATTTGTCCAAAGATTTCCTCTGTCACGAATGGCATGATTGGGTGAAGGAGACGAAGGATCTTGTCCAGAGTGTAAAGGAGAACAGAACGTGTGATGACTTTCTCTTCTTCGTTGTCGCTATAAAGGACTTCCTTAGTCAATTCAACGTACCAGTCCGCAAATTCATCCCAGATGAAGTTGTAGAGGATGTGTCCAGCCACACCAAACTCAAACTTGTCAAAGTTTTCAGTAACTTTACCGATAGTTTCATTGAGGTTGTGGAGAATCCAGCGGTCTGTGACATTTCCAGCTTCCTTGTTGACCACTTTTTCGACATTGGCAGTTGCTTGCTCAAGGGTCAAACCTTCATTATTCATGAGGATATAACGAGAGATGTTCCAGATTTTGTTAATAAAGTTCCATGAAGCATCCATTTTCTCATAAGAGAAACGCACGTCTTGCCCTGGTGCAGAACCGTTTGAAAGGAACCAACGAAGGCTATCTGTTCCGTACTTATCAATAACATCCATTGGATCAATCCCGTTACCGAGAGATTTCGACATCTTGCGTCCTTGCTCATCACGAATGAGACCATGAATCAAGGCATTTTTAAATGGCGACTTTCCAGTAAATTCCAAACCTTGGAAAATCATTCGAGATACCCAGAACGGGATAATATCATAACCAGTCACCAAAGTTGATGTTGGATAATAACGTTTGAAGTCTTCTGAGTCGACATCCGGCCAGCCCATGGTAGAGAATGGCCAAAGAGCCGAACTGAACCACGTATCCAAGACATCTTCGTCCTGAGTCCAACCGTCACCTTCTGGAGCTTCTTCGCCGACATATATTTCACCCTCAGCATTGTACCAAGCAGGGATTTGGTGACCCCACCAAAGCTGACGAGAGATTACCCAGTCGTGGACATTTTCCATCCATTGGAGGAAGGTATCGTTGAAACGAGGTGGGTAGAACTCTACCTTGTCCTCTGTGTCTTGGTTGGCAATAGCATTTTTGGCCAATTGGTCCATCTTGACGAACCACTGAGTAGACAAGCGTGGTTCAACCACAACACCTGTACGCTCTGAGTGACCAACACTGTGGACACGTTTTTCGATTTTAACAAGGGCACCGATTTCTTCCAGTTTAGCAACGACTGCCTTACGAGCTTCAAAACGGTCCATGCCTGCAAATTCGAAGGCAAGCTCGTTCATAGTTCCGTCGTCGTTCATGACGTTGACTTGTGGCAAGTTGTGGCGTTGACCAACCAAGAAGTCGTTTGGATCGTGGGCAGGCGTGATTTTCACGACACCAGTACCAAATTCAGGATCTGCGTGCTCGTCTCCAACGATCGGGATTAATTTATTAGCAATTGGAAGGATGACATTTTTACCAATCAAGTCCTTGTAGCGTGGGTCTTCTGGGTTGACTGCAACGGCAACGTCCCCAAACATGGTTTCAGGACGAGTGGTCGCAACTTCAAGGGAGCGTGAACCGTCTTCCAGCATGTAATTCATGTGGTAGAAGGCACCTTCAACGTCCTTGTGGATAACCTCGATATCAGAAAGAGCTGTGCGAGCTGCTGGGTCCCAGTTAATGATAAACTCACCACGGTAGATCCAGCCTTTCTTGTAAAGGTCCACGAAGACCTTGCGAACGGCTTTTGACAAACCTTCGTCAAGAGTGAAACGCTCACGAGAGTAGTCTACAGAGAGCCCCATCTTGCCCCATTGTTCCTTGATAGTAGTGGCATATTCGTCTTTCCATTCCCAAACCTTATCGAGGAATTTTTCGCGACCGAGGTCATAACGCGTAATGCCTTCACCACGCAAGCGCTCCTCAACCTTAGCCTGAGTCGCAATCCCCGCATGGTCCATCCCCGGAAGCCAAAGCGTATCGAAACCTTGCATGCGTTTTTGACGGATGATAATATCCTGCAAAGTCGTATCCCAAGCGTGACCAAGGTGAAGCTTACCAGTTACATTTGGTGGTGGAATGACGATTGAATAAGGCTTAGCCTTTTGATCGCCTGAAGGCTTGAAAACATCAGCGTCAAGCCATTTTTGGTAACGACCAGCCTCAACCTCGGCTGGATTGTATTTAGGTGAAAGTTCTTTAGACATGTGTTTGTCCTTTCTCTATTTTGTTCATTTTATTTTGAATTTGCTTAGCAGCTTCTTTTGCAGTCAAACTCGTATTATTTATTTTAAAGTAATGGTGCAACTCATTCGGTTGATGTTGAGAATTTAATTGAAGTGTCTCAGCGGTCTCTAAAATTTCTCTTTCAGATACCTCAATATGTCGTTTTAAGGGTTTGTGTTTTAATCGATTCTCCGTTCGATTTCGACGTAAACGCTCTTCAAGACTTGTTTCCAACTCAACAAACAGAATCTCTTGATGAAAGTTATCCAATAAATCCTGAATTTGCTTTAAATACATCAGCTGGTACTGATTTGAAAAATCAATTACGTCAGTTAAAATTACTGATCGCTGATTTCTTGCACTTGCTCCAAGGAAAGAAAAGGTCATTCCACGAACAAATTCCCACATCTCCTCTGTATAATCCTGATAGATTTCTAGTGCAAAATCGATGGCTTGATGGTTATAAAAGAGGGTAGCATCTGTCAGTCGAGATAACTCTTGACCAATCGTCATTTTCCCAGAAGCCGGAGCCCCAATGATGAAAAGATGCATCAAATTACCTCCCACTCACTCCTCAGCAAGCCATATGTCAGGCTGTCACAGCGATTTCCTTGAACATCTTTACGGTCTCGGATACGGGCTTCGAGGGTAAAGCCAAGCTTTTCCGCGACTCGTTGACTTTGGATATTATAACCAAAACAAGTCAGTTCAATCTTGTGAAGATCCAAATCTTTAAAGGCTAAGTCAATCAAGGCAAACGCTGCTTCTGGTACATAGCCTCGACCCCAATAGTTTGGATGCAAGGTATAGCCAAGCTCTAGCACATCATCCGCATGGCGATGGTTGAAATCAACAGAACCAATGACTTTATCGGTTCCTTTGACGACAATCCCATAGCCAGCTGGGAGATTTTCCTTTTGATTGCGTTCGGGAAGGATATACTCTAGATAGTAAACCTCATCTTCAAAAGTTTTGACTGGAGGAAAGCCTGCTGGATAGGCGACCTCTGGGAGACTAGCGTAGGCATGGATATCCTCAGCATCTGCCACAGTACGGACTCGTAAAACGAGACGTTCTGTTTCTAATCGTTCTGGTAATTCAGCTCTTGACATCCTTCTTCCTCGCTTTCTTTATGAAGCTCCCCATAGGGTCAACACGGTTATCTAAATAGCGATAAACGCGCTGGTGACCGTCCCCCATAAAGTAAGTCGGTGAAAAACGGTCATTTTTAAAATGCCCTTTCTCATCCAAGAGATCTGGATCAGCAAGTCGCTCGATAATCTTGGCAAAAATATGACAGATTCCATCTTCCTCGATAATCCGATCTACCTGACAGTCCAATACGACTGGACAAGCCTCTAAAATCGGTGCCTGAGTCCGTTCAGAAATCTCGTAGTCTAGCCCCAGGTGTTTCAATTTTTCTCGATGACTGATAAAACCAGCCTGCTCCATCTCGAACATGAGATTTTCATCAGGGATATTCACGGTGAACTGTTGATAATGCTTAATCTGCTCAGTCGCATTTTCTTCAGCACCAACACCAATGACTAGCCAATCTCCCAAGCTATAAGAGGAGCTACAGGTCGTAATATTGTGTCAAAAATTCTGGTCCTGATACCCCAAAATGAAGATAGGAAAGCCATAGTAGAGTTTACTTGTTTTAAAAGATTGCTTCATAACAACCTCCTTTTACTAAGACGCAAAAGAAAATCCCTGCCATCTACATGACAGGGACGAATGTATTTATCCGCGGTACCACCCAATTTCGGGCAGTTGCCCGCAACTCTTGTCTTCTTGTTCCTCCTTTATAACGTCGTAAGCTCACTTTGGCGTACTTGAGTACAGTATGCAACTCGATGCCTAGTCCTAAACGGAAACAAAAAGACACTTTTATTTCAATTTTTCATCCATTAGCAACCAGTTTTGACACATTTGTGGACTTCTCAGCGCCGCCACTTTCTGTAAAATGTGGGATTCAAAACACCTCTAATGGATCTATTGTAGCAAGATTTTGACGGAAATGCAAGGCACAAGAAAGATTACTTGAACTTGATGCCATTTTCTTTCAATTTCTTGATGGTAGCTGGGCCGATTCCTTTCAAAGCAAGGAGTTCTTTTTCAGTCCAGTTTTTGAAATCTGAAGCAGACTTGATGCCTTCATCATAGAAGGTTTTGGCACGATCAAGTGGAAGCCCACCCAAGTTTGCTGCAAAATCTTCTACAGAATTGGCTACTTTTTGAGCTTGCTCTTTGGTAGCTTCTACTGCTTGTTCAACCTTTTTAGAAACAGCCTTACCAGCTTGGCTTGCTGACTGTTCTGCACGTTTTACGACTTTTTTTGTCTCTTCTACAACCTTAGTCACAGTACTTGAAAAAGCACCTGCACGACGGAGGCTATTTCGTAATTGTTTTTTACGATTGAGTTTCTTTGACATGATAAAATCCTTTCAATAAAAAACCCCTGCTCTGACAAGGATTTAATATAAATATTCTATCAAGATTTTAGTAAAAAATCAAGAATCTATCTCGTTTAATAATTTCGCGTAACTTCTCAAAGTAACTTCCAGCTCTCTCCCAAAACTGGAAGTTAGTCTCAGACGACGAATTATGCTAGAATTAAGCCTGAGACTTTTCGTGAGGAGGCACCTCATGACGAAAAAACAAAAACATCTCACTCTAGAAGACCGTATTGACATCCAAACTGGAATCAGCCAACAGGAGACTTTCCGTTCCATCGCTGAGAAGATGGGAAAAGACCCGTCAACGATTTCAAAGGAAATCAAGCGCAATCGCATCATTCATCCAACATCCGTCAAATCTGATTGCACGGATTGCCCTCTTCTCAAAAAAGCTCCTTATGTCTGTAACAACTGTCCAAAAAAGAGGACGGATTGTGGGTTTAACCGCTATCTTTACTACGCGAAAAAGGCACAGGAACAGTACGAGACTATGTTGAGGGAGTCCAGAGAGGGCATTCCCCTAAACAAGGAAAGTTTTTATCAGATGGACAAGGTCTTAACCCTAGGCATCCAGAAGAAACAAAGCATCTACCATATCATTCAGACACATAACCTACCTGTGTCGAAAGCTACGGTGTATCGGCATGCCAAGCTGGGATATCTGACAGCCAAGCCCATTGATTTTCCTCGGATGGTCACGTTCAAGGAACGCAGAAAATCCAGAAAAGTAGCTATTCCCAAAGAGCTAAAAATTGGGCGAACCTACCAAGATTTCCAAGAGTTACGAGAAACAGATGATTTCTTCAAATGGTTGGAAATGGACACGGTCATCGGCAGACCTGGTGGAAAGCTACTGCTCACCTTCAACGTTTCCTTCTGCAATTTCCTCTTCGCCTTGCTTTTGGACAACAAGACTGCTCTGGAGGTCGCCACTAAATTCGCAGCTTTGAAAGAAAGAGTCATGGACGGAGGGGTTGCGTTCCATCAGCTGTTCCCTGTCATTCTAACGGACAACGGCTCTGAGTTCTCCTATGTGGAGGAGCTTGAGAGAGACATTGATGGGAAGTCTCACCTCTACTTCTGCGACCCTAGCCGTCCTGACCAGAAGGGGCGGATTGAGAAGAACCATACGGTTTTGCGAGCCATTCTGCCCAAGGGCACTTCCTTTGACCAGCTGACTCAGAAAGACGTCAATCTAGTCATTTCCCATGTCAATTCCTTGAAACGAGAAGAGTTTCAAGGAAAATCTGCTTACGACGTCTTCACCTTCACCTTTGGCGAGGACATCGCCGCTCTTCTGGGTTGCCAATTTGTCAAACCAGAAGACACACACTTATCACCTGATTTATTGAAATAAAGGGAATTTTCCACTCTAACTACACATCTTATCACCATCGAAAAGTCTCAAACTAAACGCTAGCAACTGGAAGTTACTCTAAGACGACTCTGTTTTAGGGCTATTTGTCGTGCACTTTTTTCTGTGTCTTTTCGCTTTTGAACCCTTATATATCAAGAAAAAGAAAACCAGCGGAAGTTAGTCTAATACGGATTTCCACTGATTTCACGCGTTTTTCTCATACTAAAAGCTAGGTTGGGGGAAACTGGAAGTTAGTTTTAGAAGTTACCTTTAATAATTTCGCTCACCGAATAAGCCATCTGGCAAATCATGGAATCCCTTGCCTGCCTTGAAGTTTTCAAACTTACCAAGCAAGAACTGATAAGCATCCAAGCGGCTTTCGTAGCGAATCATGGCATCTTTGGCACGCTCGTCTTGGTCTTCTTCGTAGACTTTTTGGCTTTCCTTGTGCGCCATGTCATTGATCATGATTTGGGTATTGACCCAGGCTTCAAATTCCTTCATAAATTCTTGTTCGTAACTCATTTTTTCTCCTTATTCTAATCCACGGAAATAGTCCGTATCAATCTCACGGTAGGGCTGAATATCCTGAACATACTCCAGCACTCCTTGGAATTCTCCCTCTTCATCGTGCACTGCTGCGTAGGTGATGTGGACAAACTTGCCTCGTGACTCAGATTTGAACCACATTTCATACTTGTCTTTGCTTCCCTCACGAAGCCCCTTCATTATGGTCTTGATCTTGTCCAAATACTTAGGCGGATGGCAAAGTTCAACATTGCGCCCGACTTGGGACGGTGTTCGTTTGAAAATCATCTCATCAGCCGGCGTATTGTCATTGTAATACTGGAAAATATCGTCTTTATTGACAAAGGTAATCTCCATAGGAAGATGATTGAGGATGAGATTGGCCTGCTCTACTGAGAGATAGCCATTCCCAAAAGCCTGTTGACTATGGCGGTCCAGCACTGCTTCCTTTTCCTTAGGAGTAAAGGTAATAGTAAACTGGCCTTCTGGCGTATCGATAACTTGCTGAACTTGACCCTCTGCCGTATCTAGCTGTACAGGCTCCCCTGCACTATCTTCCTCAACAAAGCTATGTCTTTCTGGCACCCATTTCTCAGATGGACGTATGATGGCATAACCATAAGCGTCGCTCTCCTCCGCAATCTGAAGCCAGTCATCCTGAGTAAAGGACTCAAGAAGAATCATGAGAAGGATAGATTCTTCCTTGAAAATCATACTTTCAAACTCTGTCGCAAAAGCTTCAAAAGCTTCCTTTACAGCGGAAATCGACACTTCTGGTAGTGACTTGGCTGTCGCTAAAGCTGTTTGAAAGAGTTCCCTGATCTGGTCATCCACTCCCCACATAACTTTAGGAGGTGAATCGTGTCCATAGCGCTCCATGATAGGGAAGAAGAGCTCTTCCTTGCGCTGGTAATGAATATCAAATTGCCCCACAAGTCCCATCTGACGCACCAAGCCCTTGCGCATCTCCGCAAGCATTTCTTCATCTTCCATATACTCATATGTATCTAACAATCTACGAATGCGAATCAAGGCAGCGCGGAGAGCCAGATTTTCTTCCTTAAAGACACGAACTGGGTGCCCAGGGTGTTCGGTATCAGAAACTTCAACACCTTTAATAGCATTTTTAAAAAGATTGGCATGGACATCGCAGAGTTCCATGACATCTTCAAAGGTGACACCTGAGTCTGAGTTCATCAGCTCGTGCTCCATGAGGGAAATCTCGATGGCTGAGACACCCGCAAAGGTCGCATCAAAACGCTCCTGAACCGACTCAGGAGAGGCACCATTATGCAATTCTAACAAAATATCCCGCAGGACATGAATCCGTTCATCTGCCATTAGTCTAACCCAATCACTTCGTAGCCGTTTGCTTCCAGCGTGCGGACAATCTTGTCCATAGGGGTTCCTTCGAGCTTAGAACCCTGTTTGAGCGATACTTTACGACCAACTGTGTTGCGCATTAAGGGATTGGCAAGGGGTTTAAAACCAAGCTCGACTAAAATTTCCAAGACTTCTGGATGCTTGTCCACCACTTCTGCAACAGGAATTGACACATCGATGATATTGTCCATGACGACCTCCATTGAATCTTCTAAAATGATTTTACTGCTTTTATTATACCACAAGGAAAGAGATTAAAAAACTAGCAGTGGAGTTCCTGCTAGTTCTCTGCGACTTGGATAACCATCTAAATAAGTTTAAAGAGCCAATCCAATATCTTAAATAATATCTTGTAAAACAGCAATTGGACTGCAAAAGAGATGATCATCCAAAAGAATTTCAAAATCCCAATAATCGGTTTAATAAAAATAATAGCAAGAAGTCCCCAAAAAAATTTCATTCTCTCTCCTCTGGCTTGATGAGCCATCGAGCCGTATCCATTAACTTGTCTGCAATAAAAAGTTTCCCCAGACCAACAACGACATGGTCATCTTTCTTTATCGTTTTTATTACTTTTACACCTTGCATGGTTAAAAAGTAATTCCCGTAAGTTTTAGCTAGAATTTTTATGAGTCCCATATTACTCACCTTCGATGATTTCAGCTTCTTTTCGGATAGTATCAATATCTATTTGATACTGCCCTTCATTATAGTTAACTAATTTGGATAATTCCTTTTGCAGTCTTTCCCCCATCGGCTTCATGGTCGCAAAGGTTAAGCCACCAGAAAGGACACCCCCTAAAATAGGAATCACTTTTCCCATTCCCTTAGCCAAGCCTCCCTTTGTCAAGCTGACTCCAAAAATTTTCAAAACTTTCTCCAGAATAGGATACCAAAGTGTCTTTGTCAACGCTTTCTGCGGAATCGTCTTCATCACATGCTTGGCAACTGTTACACCTCCAGAGCGAAGCAAAGCTCCTGCTCCATTTACCCCTAGCATGACACCGAGATAAAGTAAGAGTGTATTTTGAGCATCCTCGCTCAATTCATCACGGGATTCCCAAAGATCATCAAATCCATAAATATAGCCTAGTTCTTGGGCTAACTTTAATGAAAAAGCATAAAACTGAACTACATCTGTTGGAATAGTGATTGCCATGGCAATACCGCCAGGTAAACCTGCCAAAATCGAAGTCCCGCTTGCTCGTAGAACATTGTCCTTAATACAGGTCTTAGCAACTCGATCCAAGCTTTCCTTTGTTAACAAAGAGGTCGGACCTTTTTCCAATAATGTAGCAATATCCTTTCGATCTAACTCTTTAGAAAATTTGTCAACTAAAAATTTTTCTCGATTAACTTTGACCATGGGTAATTTCACCACTTGTTGCAGCACTTGCATCGCTAACTCTTGTTTGCCCATCTCTATCTCCATTTATCATTCGTATTAAACTTTATCATATCATACTATGAGGTATTTACAAATTTTTTAAACTGTTTTTTTGCTAATACAGCTATTAATAGCTAGAAGAGTTCACCCACTAAAAAAGAGGGTTTCCCCTCCTTCTTAGTTCTTATCCAGATTGCGTAGCATTTCGTCAATCTTGTTTCCATATTCGATTGATTCGTCTTTGACGAAGGTCAAATCTGGGATTTTGTACAATTTCAAATTACGACCAAGTTCACGTTTGATGGTACCAGTTGCTTTTTCAAGCCCGATTTGAGCTTTTTGATTATCTGAAGCAAGGTTACTCAAAATGGTGTAGTAAACCTTGGCTACAGACAAGTCACCCAGCATCTGAACATCTGTGATGGTCACGCCTTGGACACGCGGATCACGGACTTTCTTTTGCAAAATCTCATTGACTTCACGCTTGATTTCCATGCCCACACGATCCGTACGGAAATGATTTGCCATGATATTCCTTTCTCTACTTTGAACCAAAAGCTAGGCCAGCAGACCTAGCTATTTTTATTAGATAGAGGAACTAGAGCCATTTGAATCTAGGAAACAAGCCTTAGATAGAACTGAGGGTTCATCAAGGCGCTGTTGACGACGAGTCAAATGAGCTATCGTTTCTCTATTATCTCTTGATTTCTTCCATGACATAAGCCTCAATCACATCATCCATCTTGATATCATTGTAGCCATCAATCATCAATCCACCTTCACGGCCGTTTGTAACTTCTTTGACGTCGTCTTTATAGTGTTTCAAGCTTGCGAGTTCGCCATCATAGATAACAACACCGTCACGGATAACACGGACTTTAGAGTCACGGGTAACCTTACCGTTGATAACCATGAATCCACCGATGGTTCCCACTTTAGATACCTTGAAGGTTTCACGAATAACTGCTTCACCGATAACTTTTTCTTCAAATTCTGGATCAAGCATCCCCTTCATGGCTTCTTCCATCTCTTCGATAACCTTGTAGATAATGCTGTGAAGACGGATTTCCACATCGTCAGCTTCGGCTTGTTGACGCGCTTGTGGTGTAGGGCGTACGTTGAAACCAACGATAAAGGCATTTGAAGCTTCGGCAAGAGTCACGTCAGATTCGTTGATGGCACCGACTGCCGAGTGGACGATGGTCACTTTGACACCTTCCACATCGATTTTTTGAAGTGAAGCAGAAAGGGCTTCAACAGAACCTTGTACATCGGCCTTGATGATAACGTTAACAGACTTGAGTTCACCAGCTTTAAGGGTATCAAAGAGGTTTTCAAGGCTGACACGTTGGGTAGCTTGACGTTGTTTCATGAGGGCACGTTTGGCACGCTCTTCACCAGCTGCACGCGCAGATTTTTCATCTTCGTAAACGGCAAAGTGGTCACCCGCCATTGGCGCTTCGTTCAAACCTGTGATAGAAACTGGTGTTGATGGTCCAGCAACTTTAACACGACGACCAAGGTCGTTGGTCATAGCACGGACACGACCGAAGGTATTTCCGACAACGATTGGGTCTTGAACATTCAAGGTACCTTGTTGAACAAGAAGGGTTGCGACCGCACCTTTTCCTTTATCCAAGCGCGCTTCGATAACTGTACCGATCGCACGAACTGTTGGGTCTGCCTTGAGTTCTTGGATTTCAGCCACAAGAAGGACTGTTTCCAACAATTCTTCGATGTTTTGGTTGAATTTAGCTGAAATTTCAACAAATTCAGAATCTCCACCCCAAGCCGTTGACATAACACCATGCTCTGCCAATTCACCGATAACGCGTTCTGGGTTGGCACCTGGTTTATCAATCTTGTTGATGGCTACGATAATTGGAACGTTGGCTGCTTTTGAGTGGTTGATGGCTTCGATAGTTTGAGGCATAACTCCGTCATCTGCCGCTACGACCAAGATCGTAATATCGGTAACAGAAGCACCACGCGCACGCATAGATGTAAAGGCCGCGTGTCCTGGTGTATCAAGGAAGGTAATCTTCTTGCCATTTTCAACAATTTGGTAGGCACCGATATGCTGAGTGATACCACCTGCTTCACCTGTAGCAACACGAGAGTTACGAAGGGTATCTAGGAGAGTTGTTTTACCATGGTCAACGTGTCCCATGATAGTTACAACTGGTGGACGCTCAACCAATTCATCTTCATTAAGATAACCATCTTCGACAAAGAAACGTTCGATGTCGGCATTATCCACTTCAACCTTTTGTTTGGCTTCGATACCGTAATCCACCATGAGGAGTTCGATGGTTTCTCCATCCAAGGATTGGTTTTGTGTGGCCATGACACCCATCATAAAGAGTTTCTTAACGATTTCAGCTGGTTCACGTTTGATACGTTTTGCGATTTCCGCAACGGTCATACCATCTGTATACTCAAATTCTGTTGGCAATTCATGGAATTTACGCTCTGTAACAGGTTTTGGAGTCTGATTACGGTTGTTCTTGTTATTGCCTTTTTTGTTCTTTTTGTTGTTATTCCAGTTACTATTCTTTTGATTTCTCACTTGATTTTGACTACTTCGATTCTTTTGTTGTTTTCTAGGACCATCTTCTTCGTGATCATAATCGTCACGATTTTTGTCTGGTCGAGCTTGTTTTTTACGACGTGTATCCACTGCAGGTTCTGTTTTCTCAGGGACGACTTCAACCACTGCTTGAACTTGCTGTGCTTGCTGTTCTTGTTGCGCTTGTTCAGCTAACTTAGCCACTTCTTCAAAGATTTCCTCTGGCTCCTTGCGTTTATTTGCTTGGGCCAAGGCTTCTTTGGCAGCCTGAGTCTGCTTGAAACGTTCCTCACTTGAACGGGCATATTCTGCATTTTGCTCTGCTTTTAGGGCTGCTGCACGGGCTTTAAAGTCAACACGTGGAGCCGCTTGATTTGGACGTTTGTCCTCTTGCTGACGGCGCTCATTTCTACGATTTTGCTGACCTTGCTGTTTCTTAGCTTGGTCATTAAAGCGACGATTGTCGCGGTTGCCTTGAGCTTGTTTCCCACCATTACGACCGTCGTTTTTCTGACGGTTTCCGTTTTGTTGTTGATCACGGTTATTGCCCTTATTTTGCTTGCGTCGTTCTGCCTGCTCTTTGGCACGTGCTTCACGCTCAGCCTTGAAATTACGACTTTGCGGTTTAGCCGCTACTTTTTCTGTTTTCGGAGCGACTGGCTCAGCTGGTTTTGCCTCTTCCTTAGCTACAGCTGGTTTAGCTGGCTCAGATTTTTCGGCTTTCTTTTCTGCACTTGCTTTTGGTGCTGCAGGTTTTGCTTCTACTTTCGGAGCAGCTGCAGGCTTAAAGCTGGCAGCGATTTTTGCAGCGACAGCTTCTTCCACACTTGATGAGTGGCTTTTCACATCCAAGCCCAACTCTTTTGCACGCGCTACAACTTCTTTACTTTCTTTTCCAAGTTCTTTTGCGATTTCGTACAATCTTTTCTTAGACAAATCATGTCCTCCTCTTCTATTCCATAAGAGACCTCATTTTCTTTGTAAATCCAGCATCTATTACAGCCAAAACCTTTCTCGATTTTCCGACTGCTATGCTTAATTCCAGTGTTGAAAACACGGTTACAATTTCTACTTGATAATAATGACTTTTATCTTGAATCTTCTTGGTTAGATTGGGTCCAGCATCATGGGCTAGAAAGACCAACTTGGCCTTGCCGTCTTGAATGGCCTTGACCACCAATTCTTCACCCGATATTATTCGGCCTGCTCGCTGAGCGAGTCCCAAGAGATTGCTTATCTTTTGCTTATTCAAGTCCTAACTCTCTTCTTTTCACTTTGTGATCCACATAAGCGATCAACTCGTCATAAAAGCTTTCTTCCACTTCCATGCTAAAGCTGCGGTTAAAGACCTTCTTCTTTTTAGCCTCTATGGCTTCTGCATTGTCTAGTTTGATATAAGCGCCGCGGCCATTAGCCTTGCCTGTTGGATCGATAAAGACTTGCCCTTCTTTGTTTTTGACAATGCGGAGCAAATCCCGCTTATCAATCACTTCATTGGACACAACAGACTTGCGCAAAGGGATTTTTCTTGTTTTCATCTTTCCCTCCTCTAGCAGCTTTTATTCTTCTACAGTATCGTTTTCTGCTTCCAACTCTACCGAACCAGCTTCTTCCATGGCTTCAAATTCACTAGCAGACTTGATATCGATACGGTAACCAGTCAAGTGAGCCGCCAAACGAACGTTTTGTCCACGACGACCGATGGCAAGAGAAAGCTTGTTATCAGGAACAACCACCAAGGCACGTTTGCTGTCGTTTTCGTCAAAGATAACTTGGTCAACCTCAGCAGGAGCGATGGCATTGTAGATAAATTCAGCTGGATCTGCTACCCACTCGATAACGTCGATATTTTCTTCGATTGGCACCATACGGTCGCTCTTAGCATCGTAGCGAGCTGGGTGGAATTTGCTAGTAATCTTCTTGATATTCGCTCCACCACGTCCAACGATTGTACCGATAGCGTCCACGTTTGGATTATGGCTACGAACGGCAACCTTCGTACGGTCACCAGCTTCACGAGCCACGCTCATGATTTCAACAGTTCCATCATAAACTTCTGGAATTTCTTGCTCCATCAAGCGTTTGATCATTTCTGGATGGCTACGGCTAACAAAGACGTTGACACCGCGAGGGTTGTCTTCAACCTTGTAGACATAAACTTCGATACGATCATGAGAAGCAAAAACTTCCCCAGGAATTTGGTCTTGTTTTGACAATTGGGCTTCGATGCTGCCGAGGTTGACATAGATAAAGCGGTTGTCAAAGCGTTCTACTGTACCAGACATGATTTCTTGTTCATGCTCTTTGTAAGTATTGTAAGTGATGGCACGTGTTTGCTTGCGCATTTTTTCCATGATGGTTTGTTTGGCAGATTGAGCTGCTACACGACCAAACTCAGCAGGTGCTTCTTCAAACTTGATTTTGTCACCAAGCTCATAGGCTGAATTAATGGCAAGAGCATCTTTCAAGCTGATTTCCAAACGGCTATCAAATACCTCATCAACTACTTCACGGACAGTGTAAACGGTAAAGTCACCTGTTTTTTCGTTGAAGTCAATAGCTACGCTGTCTGATTGACCATAGCGTCTGCGATAAGCGGAACGAAGCGATTCTACTACTGCATCGATGATGTCTTCTTTTTTGATTCCCTTGTCTTCTTCCAAAATGCGGAAGGCCTCTAGCATTTCTTTACTCATGTTTTCTTCACTTTTGAATCCTCAAAAGCTATCCTTTCTTTTTCTATAATTTAACTGCTAAACGTGCTTTTGATACTAAACTGTATGGAATTTGGACAGTTTTCTTACGCGTCTTGTCCATATATTCCATAGTCAACTCGTCCTCTTCGAAGGCCAACAAGGTTCCTTCAAAGACCTTTTGCTTATCGATGGCTTGGTAGAGCCCGACATGGATGTATTTCCCAACTGCTCCAGCAACGGCATCCTTGGTTTTTAAAGGACGTTCCAAGCCTGGACTGGTGATTTCTAGGAAATATTGTTCTGGGAAGGGATCTGGCTTGATGGTGTCTAGAACAGGACTGATAATTTCTGTCAAGTCTGCCGTGTCGTTCAAGGTAATTCCTTCAGGTTTATCTACAAAAATACTGAGAATCATGTCACTGCCAATCTTTCCATACTCGATATCCACGAGTTCGAAAGGTGCTTGGATGACAGGTTCTACAACTTCTCTGACTAATTCTACGATTGTTGCGATTGCGTCCACCTCCTCATAAGCAAGAGGCGAAGATATTTCCCCGCCTCACTTTTCATATTCTTACTCTTAGTATAGCACGTTTGCCAACTTATGTAAAGCAAAAGCACTTATACAGCCTGATTTTAGGCTATTTCTTAAAATTCTGCCTCAACTCGGTAGATAACTTGACCCTTGTTGGAGAATTTTTGCTCGTATTCTGTCATGACATTGCCTTCAAAATCACTAGCATGTAAATCAAGCCAGACACCATTGAGTTTCATGCCATATTGAGAAAAGCTCACTAGGCTGTACTCAAACAAGCCACGGTTATCCGTCTTGAAATGAATTTCTCCATTTTCAGGCAAGATACGCTTGAAGGTATCCAAGAAGGTCTTGTAGGTCAAACGACGCTTTTCATGGCGTTTTTTAGGCCATGGATCTGAAAAGTTCAGATACAAGCGATCAATCTCACCGTCTTCAAAGTAGTCAGTCAAATCAGAACCATCTACCCACAAGAGCTTGATGTTAGGCACTCCAACTTCAAGCACCTTGTCCAAAGCGTAGCTCAAAACAGACTTTTGAATATCAATCCCGATATAGTTGATGTCAGGGTTTTGCTTAGCCATACCTGAAACAAAGGCACCCTTTCCACTTCCAACCTCCACATGAATGGGATTATCATTGCCAAACAAGTCCCGCCATTTTCCCTTGGCTTCTAAGGGATTGAGGACCACATACTGGGGATTTGCCTCTAGTAATTCTGTCGCCCCTTTACGATTTCTAACTCTCATCTTCTCTTTCCATACTTGTCTCGGAAGTGACGCAAGCCATGAATCTCCCGATTGACATTTTCTAAATCTTGGTTCATATAATACTTGGAAATCTGGCTCAAGTAAGACAATTGACCGTACCAATACAATTTATTTAATACCGTTTGATTATACTTATAGCCGTAGTAGGTCAACCATTCCTTCCACTGATGTTCTGGAATATAATGGCAGAGCATATGGGCCACATCAAACATGCGATCGGTCAAACGAACCGAATCCCAATCCACCAAATAAATCAAGCCACTGTCTGTCTCAATCCAATTACTATGTCGTACATCTCCATGGACAATGGTCGCATAGTCCTCTCTAAATCCTGGAATAGTTTGACGTAAATCAGCCATCACTTCACTGATAAAATGATTTTTACGCAAAGCATCTGGAGCCGTTTCCTGCCAAGACTGTAGTAAATCTACAGGTGTTTCCATAGCATATCCCAAACGACTCAACTGTGTCATCAACGGACGTGAGCGATGAAGACGGGTTAAAATATTGACGATTTGCTTACGATTCATATCATAGGGGGTCAATATCTTGCCTGTCAACCATTCTTGAGCACACATATCACGCCCATCTGCCAAACGGCGACTCCATAATAATTGTGGAGCAATTTGTTCTCTAGCTAGACCAGGTAGGATTGGAGAGGTGTTCATTTTTACAAAGATACGCTTCCCATCAGGATAGCTACCCATATAAGCCTTGCCACTTTTCCCAGGTATGGGAGTCAGTGTTAGCTCATTATCACCCAAATCCATTTCTTTCCTCCGTATAAAGTTTCCTTACTATTCTACTAGTTTTTGGCCTATTCGTCAACCGCTCCACACCCGATTCTCAAAGAAAAGCCTCTGGATTGGCTGGGGTATCATTATAGAAAGAAAAGGTAAGCACCGTCTTCTGCTTACCTTTTCATAATTTTTATAAATAATATAAGAGTGGCAAACTGTTGTAAAACATGTGGACTAGAGTAGAAACCCATAGGTTTTGGCTCTTTTTATAAGCAAAGCCCAGCAACAAGCCCCCAAGTAGATAAAAAATAAACGAAGGGACATTGGAAGGTCCATGCATGAAAGAAAAGAGAGAGGAAGTTAGTACAAGCCCTAACCAAGAATTGTCAAAAACCGCACCTTGAAGAAGTCCTCTGAAAATGAGTTCCTCCTGGATGGGTCCAAAAACTGAGGAAGTCAAAATCAAAGACAGAGAAATTCCTCTGCTGACTTCCGCCAAGTGTTGAACTCCCGCGCCAGAAGAAACAGCGAAGAAATGAATATAAACCAGCGTCTCAAGCACACTTAGAAGAAAGATTGCAATGAAAAGTAAAAGTTCTTTCTTGCTTAACATCCCAAAAGAAATCATTTCAAACTTTCTAGCATAAGCAACACTCAGCGAGGTTACTAGAAGACTTACAATAATCAATTCAGATTCATTTTGAAAAAAATCCCCATGGTTAATCGTATAAGGAACTGTAATGACGATTAGTAGTACTAAAAATCCAAAACACAAGGCATGAAATTTATCAAAAAACTCCATAAAGCTATCCTCCTCACCAAACAGACTTCCTACACGTCATTCTTTAGATCTAGTCTTTCCAAAACAAACCATTTGAGTAACCAAAATCCGACCACATAGCCAGCCCCTAAGAATATAGCCATTAAAGCTAGCATGGAATTTAGGGAATTAAAGACCACCGCAGATACAAAGGTTAGCACAAAAACATTAAAGGCAATGGTGTCAGAAGCCAAGACCAGAATATAGGGCGTCAACCGGTCTAAGGTTTTTGAATCTAGGAAAAATAAGTGTTTATACATGATAACCTCCTCTATGGCTAAAAAGCAAGGCTTTGGTTTTTTTACCCTAAGACCCTATGTAGAAAAGTGAGCAAAAATGGTAAGTTTGCGATGATATTATTAACAATATGAATCGAATAAGAAGGATAGATACTCTTCGTATAACGTGTTAGACAGGCAAACAGACAGCCCACTGCCGTATAGACAAAAATATCTGCGAGACTTGGCAAGCTAGAAAAGTGGGGCAAGGCAAATAAGAATGACGGAAAGAGAAGATCCTGCCCCCATCTCGAATCCTTAAAGAAGGCATGTTGAAGCAGGCCCCTACATACCAATTCTTCCATCAGAGGTCCTAGTACGATTAAGGTTAGGTAAACACCAAACTCCGCAAAATTTGTCTCACTATAGGCAATAAACAAATTCCACCCTTCATTAGTTCCCTGGACGTGTTTAGCTGTCAGATAGTTAAAGCAGATAAGTACAACAGCGGCTAACACCGTCAGAACAGAATAGCTCAACCACTTTTTCCTAGGGATACGAAAGAGATAAGCATGGCCCGACCTGACCAAAATCCAAACCATCAAGCAGATAAAGAGAAGACTGATGATGTTTCGAATCCAGATAATATTTCCTACCCAAGACGAGAACTCCCAATAATTGCTCCAAAATTGGGTTGTCCAAGACAGTCCGAAAAACAGAAACAAATAAGAAAGAATTGCACTCGTTTTGAAAAGAATAGCGTGTCTTTTCATATAAATCCTCCCTACTATCTACAAGACAGGATAGCTCACCTTGTCATGCTCTATTACTGCAAGATTAAGAAGACAGCTTGTTCTTTTTAAGGCTAACCTGACTACTAGATAATAGATACATTAAGGCATTAAAGACAATGAAAATATGTCCATAGAATAAAATCAACCTCGCATCCAAACCAAGATAAAGTTTGACCATCAAAAAGATGAGCAAAAAAATTTGAAACCATAAGGTTTTTCCAAAAATAAATTTAAAGCGATTTCGAATATCTACTTCCTTTATTTTTACCGCTACCCCTTTATTAGCAAGAAGGAAAACGCCTGCTTCAAATAATCCACTGTAGAGAACAATCCACCCAATCGATACATTAGAGATTTGTAAAAATGTCCCTAAAAGAATATTCAACATACTACTCAAGAAAATAACAAGAAATAATCTATATTTCATATTAAATACCTCCATTCACTTATTTCACGGACAGTTTAATAGAGCCTTCTAATAAAAGATTCTGTCAGAAGAGGAAGGCAAGCTACTTTTTATAATACTTCAAGCCCCAAATGAGTAGAAGCATAATAATCAAGCAGAGAATAGCGCCAATATAGGCAATTAGTTGTTGGTAAGATTCTCCTGCTGTGACACCTCTATACAAACAAATAATAGACATAAAACCTGTCAAGCCGATGAACATGAGTTGATTGGTTCTAGGACTAACCAAATCATCATCTTCAAACTCTCTTATCCTCATTTCCCTAGTGAGGTAAACAGTAACCAAAATAGAGGCCAAGTTAATAACCACTAAAAGAAATTGGAGAACTACGGAAAAATTTAAAAACTGACGAGATAGAAATAGATAAGTAGAGACAAGTAAAGGCAACTGACCTAAGAACAATCTCGCAAGGAAGATGTTCCGTTTTTTAGCAAGAAAAGTTTTCATTTCTTTGCTCCTTTCTTTTTAGTTAAAGCAAAATAGATCACAACCGCAATCATATAGGCTATGGTATAAAATAGATGATACCAAATACTCTCCCTAAGCGGATAAAGAAGGATAGACATGATCAGATACAGAACGAAAATGATTAGTATTTTTTTCTTCATAAGATTTCCTCCTAAATGTATGCTTTATCTTAGTTTAGCTACAACCTTTACACTGCTAGTATAGCACTCATTTTATCCTTGGAACACTCAAATCATAAATGGTCATCAAAACATCTTGAATTGTAAAAAATTTAAAAAGCAAGCATGAAAAACATACTTGCCCTGGGGGAACTTGACAATGTGAAAATACAAAATAGAAAACTACTCACCCTCACTTCCGTATGTTCTCATATATTCTCATAATCGCAACAAGGATAGCAGCTGTCCCACTTGCCAAAGCGATAAGGGTAATGATAATGTTGAGGATTTCAGGCGTACTCCCTATTCTATTGATAAGACGGAGTAGGGATATAACTGTCAACTGAATCAGGAGTATTGATTCTACTCTTACCAATGAAGTCAGTTGGTTTTCAACTGCATATAAAAAGACTGGTAACATAACACAGGCTATAGCAATCACAAACAGGTTACTCCCTGTTTCTTCTCCCTTGTTCACCACGGAAATCATGAGAAGATTCGAAGCTATGATCAACGTAGAACAGATGATAAAAAAGGATTTCTTATTCATTTAATATACCTCATATACTATAGTACAAGTCAAACTGACTAAAAACAGACTTCAACTGCTAGCTTCTGCCAATTCTTTTTTCACAAATTTTCTAATGACCAACCGGCAGCAAGTGAACCGTTAAAACTTGACGAAAGACTTGATTTTTGCAGGTGGTATTGAGACTGGTATTGGGATGACTTTCCACAATTTTCATGACGGTATAGAGACCAACTCCTCTCTCCTCCCCTTTAGAACTGGCTCCAAAGGAGAAGATTTCAGAAATATCTATGCTCTCTTCTTTGATGGAGTTTTCAATGATAAAGGTCTCCTGTGCTCCATTTTTTAAAAAGGCGATTGAAACATGAGGTTGACAGGCTTCTACACTAGCTTCAATAGCATTGTCACAAAGGATAGACACAATGGTTAGAAAGTCAAGCAAGCTCATCCCCTCTACCTGAATCTCCTCAGGAACTTCGACATTAAATACAATCTTCTTATCTCTGGCTTTTAGAAATTTACCTGCTAGGAGACTTTTGAGGGCACGGTCACGAATATTTACCAATCGTCCAAGGTCATATTTATTGTCCTGCAATTTTTCACTAGAATCCTTTAAGACCGAGTCGTAGACCTCTTTTATCTGCTCCATATCCTCCTCTTCAATGCCCAGACGTAAGCTAGTCAAGAGGTTAGTGTAGTCATGTCGAAAACTTCGTACTTCCTTGTAAAGTTCCTCTATATGCCGACTATATCGCTCCATATCTCTGTAGCGCAAGGCCTGCTCTTGGTCCAATCTCTCATGGAGTTTGTCCTTCAAATAGGTATCCAGTTTCTTGATAATCCCCATAAAAAAGAGCAAGTAAAACACTAGAATCAGATGGCGAACAGTCGTTGATTGAATACCTTGTTCATATTCAAAGAAAGACAGACTTTGCATCACTAGATAATAAGCCCCCATTATCCAGTTAATCGTGGTCAGGGACTTTTGAAAACCTTTATCGAGAATCTCCTTTCTCAAGTTAGTGAAATCATAGTCCAACCATTTCAAAAAGACTAAAACTATGAAGCAAACGAATATCGTCATCAATAAAAAGATAGGATTGCTACCTTTATCTACAATTTCTTGTCCCCAAAATGGAAGCACAAAATAGGAGACCCCTCTATAAAAGAGATTCACCAATATCATTGGAAAGAGACCATAAAAGAAGAGGAGTTTTTTAGGAAGCCCTCTTAACAGTAAGAAAGACAAACCTATACCGTACAAGGGTTCCATAAAATAAGATAGATAATCATTTCCTACTATATAGCTAATCATTACAAAAACAACTGCCAAAAGTAGCTTAAAAAGAAAGGCCTTAAAAATTCTCTCAAAATTGAGACCAATTCCATCTACCTTAAAGAAAATAACAATTTTTAGCCCATTAGTAATAAGCGTATACAATAATATCCAAGCAATATTCATAAACTCTCCTAGCTCAATGCAAGTTATTGATGGCCTCAGACACTTCTCTGACCTTATAACGCGCGATCAGACAGCTTCCTCCATTGGGAAAGAAAAGGAGTTTTTCTTTCTTATCCAAACGAACTACATTGGCAGGATTGATGAGAAAAGAGCGATGGCACTGCAAGAGACGGGGCTCCTGCTTGAAAACCTCCTCTAAACTCGCTGTAAATTCCAGCCTGTCTGTCTTGGTATAGAGAATAACACGATGGGCTCTAGGCGATGTTTCAAGATAATAAACCTCTTTAAAAGGATACTGGAATTGGGCAAATTTTGATTTAAAGTAAAAGCAATCTTCCGCCAGACTTTTACTATCTTGACTATTGGCATAGAGGAGGGCTGTCTCGATCCGAGATTCAAATTCCTCTGCCGACAAGGCCTTATCAATGTAGTCCAAAGCAGACACTTGGTAGCGAAAGGACAAGGGCATAAACTCCGAGTGAGTCGTCACAAAGACGATGAGAGCATAAGGATCCCGATCCCGAATCTTTCTAGCCACCTCTAAGCCTTTCATCTCCTCGTTTCGAATCTCAATATCCAAAAAGAATAGCTGATGGGCTCCCTTCTCATGCACCTCTGCCAGCAGTTGGTCTGGCTTACCAAAGACTTTAAAAGAACTGGGAGTGATATGATGTTCCTTCAAGAGTTTCTCAATCGTCGTTTCAATCCTAGTCTGTTGGGAAAAATCATCTTCTAAAACAAATATTCTCATCTTCTTACTCTCCTTGATTTGATTTCTTCCTAAAAAGAGAATAGCAAAAATACTATGATACAAGCCCACCAAATCCTAAACAGGCCTTTAACGCTCCTGAAGGGTATCTTGTTCCTCAAATAAGCATGATAATCTTACAACTATTTTATCATAAAATCTTAACAGTACCATTCAGGAAATTTCAAGGGCAATTAAAGATTTTATGGTGAAAAAGGAGATAAAAGTGATAGACTAACAGTATCAAAACACAGTTGCTAGAAACAAGACTAGCACCCAGATTAAAGGAGGAATTCTCATGACAGATATAGACCCCATCAAAAGAGCTCAGACTTTGATTACTGACTTAAACAAAGCCTATCAAGCATGCAAACAGGCAAGCGCTGACGACGTCCGCTTTCAGGAGCAATTAAACTCTATTCTTGGTTTTCTAGCCAAGGCTGAGACAGTGGATAATCGAGTCTTGATTGAACTGGAAAAATTTTACCAGACTTCCAGTCTTCTCATGGGACTCAGCGCTCTCAATCCAGATGCTCCTACTCGCGCCGCTTGGCGGGCCTATGACCGCTTCCACTTTGACCAAGTCAAGACCAAGTTAAGTCTCTACGGACCAACCATTATCCTATAGTAACAAAAAAGAAGTTGAGACAAACTGAACTCAACTTCTTTTTTAGTGTCATATAGGGCAATGTTAGTTCTGCATCTGACGTTTTACTTGATAAGGTAAGTACAAGACTAGTAAAACCAAACCCGCTCCCAGTAAGGCTAGAAGGGCTAGTTTTTCTTGGAAGGTAATCAACCCAACCACTAATTCCACTACTAAGACCAAACTGGTCAATCCTCGGACTACTGCCTGCAAGCCTTTTTCCTTTTGCCCCTTGTCCAGCGGAAAGAGTTGGGTCAAATACTGGTAGTCAAAGGCATGATAGAGGGCCAACAACTGGAAGAGCAAGAGGTAGTTAAACAGCACTACCACTGCTGTCGCAATCCAAGCTTGCTCGATAAAAACCTGCGCCAGTATGGAAAGCAAGAGCAGACGAAGACTGAGCGCAAAGAGGTCTCCATTTCGCAGATAAGAACGCAGATAGAGATTTTGCCAAATCTTCCCAGGCACCTTCTGAACAGCCTTTAGGATAAAGTCCAGATAGGCACGACGCTTGACGCTGTTTGAAATTCCCTTGACCTGCGTAAAGAGGGCAAAGAAACGAAGCAAGACTTGCTTACGCTTGCTTTCTTGGGAAATGACATAGTCCCAGTCCAGTCCAGTTTCAGTAAAAAACTTGCTGGCCTTTTGACGAAAGAGGAAATATTTCCCTACTCCCAATAAAAGCACATAGACCAGAAAAACTGGCAAGGCATAACCCATTGCCAAAAATAAAGGCGCAAATAACAGCAAGAAAAGGGTCTGGACAAAGAGCCAAAAGGCTAGAGAAATGCCAGTTTGACGCTTGAGATGGAGTTTGATTTCCTCTTCTCCAACTAAGAGAAAGAGCTTGTCTGGAGCCTCCATATAGGTGGCAATTCCTCCCCAAAGCAAAAGTAAAACAGACGTAATCCCTACAAATAAAAGGATGGGCCAATGATTTTCAGGAAAATGTTGCAAGAGTTGACTGTACTGGTAGGCTAGAAAGCCCATCAGAACAAGCAGGAACAAGACAAAGTGGTCATTGAGAACATAGCGCAGATAACCAAGACACTCCTTACGAAAAGCCTGCTTTCTCTTTAAAAACAAGTCTTTCATAGCTCCTCCTCTTTGGTCAGAGCCAAGTAAATATCATTCAAACTAGCCTCAGGCATATCAAAGGCTTCGCGCAGTTGCAGGAGATTTCCCTTAGCACGCACTTCCCCTTTGTGGAGAATAACAAAGGCATCACACATCTTCTCCGCCGAATCCAGCACGTGGGTACTCATGAGAATGGACTTGCCCTTTTGCTTTTCCACTTCCAAAAGCTGAATCAAGTCCGCAATAGCCAAGGGATCAAGACCAAGGAAGGGCTCATCCACGATAAAAAGACTCGGATCCACCACAAAAGCACAGATAATCATGACCTTCTGCTTCATCCCTTTTGAAAAATGAACAGGAAACCAGTCTAATTTCTGGTCCAGACGGAACATTTTTAACAAGGGCTCTACTCGCTCAAAAGCCACTTTCTGCTCAATACCATAAGCCATAGCAACCGTTTCGATATGCTCTCTGAGGGTCAATTCCTCATACAGACTAGGCGTTTCAGGAATGTAGCCAATTTGCTTACGGTAACTAGTCGCATCTTCTTGCAGTGTCAGGCCATTGATATTGATAGAACCGCTATAAGGTGTCAACAGACCGATAATCTCATTAATAGTCGTCGATTTCCCAGCACCATTGAGACCAATCAAACCGACCAACTGCCCACTTTCAACAGTAAAGGACACATCTTTCAAGACAGGAACATGAACATAGCCACCTGTCAGGTTTTTAATTTCTAACATATTTTCTCCAAATCTGGTATAATGTAGCTATATTATATCAAAATTCAATACAGTAGAGGTAGATTTTATGTCAGATTGCATTTTTTGTAAAATCATTGCAGGGGAAATTCCTGCTTCAAAAGTATATGAAGATGAGCAGGTTCTTGCCTTTCTTGATATCTCTCAAGTGACACCAGGACACACCTTGGTCGTGCCAAAGGAACACTATCGCAATCTTTTGGAAATGGACGCTACTAGCGCCAGCCAACTCTTTGCCCAAGTACCAAAAGTAGCTCAAAAAGTCATGAAAGCTACCAAGGCTGCTGGTATGAATATCATTGCCAACTGTGAAGAAATTGCAGGGCAAACCGTCTTTCATACCCACGTTCACCTCGTGCCTCGCTACAGTGCGGACGATGACCTCAAGATTGATTTTATCGCCCACGAACCTGACTTTGACAAACTTGCTCAAGTCGCTGAAACCATCAAAAATGCCTAAGGAGTTGCCATGAAATTATCCAATCTACTGCTATTTGCAGGAGCTGCAGCTGGAAGTTATCTGGTTACAAAAAATCGCCAAACCATCACAGATGAAGTCTTGAATACCACTGACCGCGTTCAAGCTATCAAGGATGATGTGGATATTATCCAAAACAGCCTGCAAATCATCGACCAGCAAAAAGAACTGATCAAAGAATACCAAGAAGATTTGACTTACAAGTTTAAGGTCTTGGAAAAAGATATCCAGACTAGACTAGCTGTGATCAAAGAAACACAGGAAACTGAAGATAAGTAAAAAGAGCCCAACGGCTCTTTTCTAAAAGGTAAACAAGTTATATCACATTAACTATACATCATAATTTAGGCAACTCATTCACCATTTCACAACTAAATCGAAGACTTTCCGCCGTAATGAAAACACCTGAAACAGTTTGGTTTCAGGTGTTCGGAAACTTTGAGACCTAGGCTCAAAGTTTAGGTATGGAACTTCAAAGAAGGTCGCTACCGTCCGTCATTACTTAAGGAAAGTCTTAAAAAATCTATAAACAAAAAGAGCCCAACGGCTCTTTTTGCTTTATTCTCCTTCAAAGGCATCTTTAATATGGTCAAAGAAACCTTTTTTCTTTGGATTGACTTTTAAATCACCAGCAGCTGCGAATTCTTTAAGCGCTGCTTTTTGGCGTTCGTTCAAGCCTGTCGGTGTTACGACATTAACGGTAACATATTGGTCACCAACTGCACCACCACGAAGACTCGGAGCTCCTTTGCCACGTAGACGGAATTTCTTACCAGTCTGAGTTCCCTCTGGGATAACCAATTCAACATCACCGTGAACAGTTGGGATATCTACTGTGTCACCAAGAGCCGCTTGGACAAAGTTGAGGTTGAGATTGTAGAAGATAGTAGTTCCTTCACGTTCAAACTTGTCGCTGGTTTCCACAGAAACCACTACATACAAGTCACCATAAGGTCCACCATTAAAGCCAGCTTCACCTTGACCAGCTAGGCGAATTTGTTGACCTGTTTCCACACCAGCAGGGATTTTTACATGTACACTATGGGCTTGTTTTTCATGACCTGTTCCGTGACAAGTGGTACATGGATCCTTGATTTCTTTTCCACGACCGTGACAGACATCACAGGTTACTTGGCGCCGCATCATACCAAGCGGAGTTTGTGTATCAACGTTAATGACACCAGCGCCATGACAGCGTCCACAAGTGACTGGACTTGTTCCTGGCTTAGCACCTGAGCCATTACATGTACTACAGCTTGCTTCACGGTTGTATTTAACTTCTTTTTCAGCTCCAAAAATAGCTTCTTCAAAGGTCAAATTCACACGGTATTGGAGGTCATCCCCCTGACGAGGAGCATTTGGATTGCGCGAAGCACCGCCACCGCCGAAGAAACTTGAAAAGATGTCCTCAAAACCACCGAAGCCACCTGCCCCGTTGAAACCGCCAGCTCCACCACCGAAGCCTCCAAAGCCACCATTGGCACCAGCAGCACCGTATTGGTCATAGGCAGCCCGTTTTTGGTCGTCACTCAAAGTCTCATAGGCTTCTTGAACTTCCTTGTACTTTTCCTCAGCACCAGGCTCCTTATTGATATCTGGGTGATATTTTTTGGAAAGCTTACGATAAGCCTTTTTGATTTCGTCTGCCGAAGCGTTTTTTGACACCCCCAGACGATCATAAAATTCAGTATTGTTCATACAAGATACCAAGACCGTAAAATTCGACTGAAAAATAGGAAATCTGATGCTGGAGCGATGCTCCTAGACAGATTTATCTTTTTTCCGAGAATTTAGGTCGGGTTCAATTCCTTTCTTTTATATTGAGTAAGAAAGCTCAGAGTGTGAGTTCAATTCCCTGAACACTCTTTGTTCCTTTCTATAATTTTCATGTAAATCTTTAGAGGATGTTTTCTATACTCTGCTTCACTTCATCAAACTCTTTGTCCGATAGAGTAAAAATCAAATCCTCTTCAGCATACTCGTTCTGTTCTTTAAAATAGTTGTCCGTATTCTCTGCCAACCCTAAACCGAAAATCACTTTTCTTGCAAACTCTTGATGTGCAAAACCGATAGCCGTAATGATTTGTTTATCTTGGACAAGAACTTTCGGTTGGAAATTCTCACGTGGAAGAAATTCAAAATAGTCAAAGAAGTTTTGCCAAATTCCACCTGTAAATTTCGTGTCGTTCAACAAGCCTGCTTTCGCCAATAAAAGGGGCGCTGAAGAAATGGCTGCAATTAGTATATCTTGCTCATTAAGACTTCTCAAAAACGAGATCAATCTCTCATCTTGTAGAGCAGGACCTATATTTACCATTCCTGGCAAAATCACACAAGAATAATCTTCTATACGGATCTGATCCAATATTTTCGTCGGTTGACAGGACAAACCATCCTCAGAGACCACCATCGAATTCTCAGAAGCGACATAATCAATCGTGATGTCAAAAGATAGAGCTAAAGTGCTTGTCAAAGCGGTTATCTCATAAAGAGAAAAATTAGGATAAATGATACAAAGTACTTTTTTCATACGCAACATCCTCTATTTTATCGAAAAACAGAGGCTGGGTTGCAACCTCTGGATTTCTTATAACAAATTCGGATACTCCCTGATTATATTGATAATATCTCGAGCATTAGTTATATTTTCTGAGTAACTTCCACTCGCGCCATCATCATCTTGGTAACTATAATTACTTGTTAATGAATAATCACTTTCAATTATGTATTCTTTAACCCAATTCCTAGTATATCTACCATCCGAACTCCAGCTATCAAAGCTACCTTCTTCAGTATGTCTATTCCCTACCGAATTAATAAAACGCATTAACCAATCTACATCACTATCATTCAAATGACAACTAGCGATATCTACGAATTGCGAAAGATACTCTCTTTCTTCTTTAGTAGCCATATCATTCTCCTTTAAAGTATAACTATCTAATAACCAGGGAAATTAAACATATAACTTAATAAATCTTTTTATTTCTCAGTAAACTCTCCGTCTACGACGTCATCGCCTGCGTTTCCTGTTGCTTGTGCACCTTCTGCTCCTGCTTGAGCTTGTTGAGCTGCTGCGGCTTGTTCGTAGAGTTTAACAGCAAGTCCTTGAGCTTTTTCGTTCAATGCTTCAAGTTTTGCTTTCATTTCGTCCAAGTTGTTGTCTTCTTGAGCTTTCTTAAGGTCATCAAGGGCAGCTTGGGCAGCGTCACGTTCTGCGTCGAAACCTTTGCCTTCAGTTTCCTTGATTGTCTTTTCAGTCGCAAAGATTGCTTGGTCTACTTCGTTACGAAGGTCAACTTCTTCTTTACGTTTCTTATCTGCTTCAGCGTTAGCTTCTGCATCTTTCATCATGCGGTCGATTTCTTCGTCAGTCAAACCTGAGTTAGATTGGATGACAATTGTTTGTTCTTTTTGAGTTCCAAGGTCTTTAGCCTTAACAGAAACGATACCGTTCTTGTCGATGTCAAATGTTACTTCGATTTGTGGAATACCACGAGGTGCAGCTGGGATGTCTGTCAATTGGAAACGTCCAAGAGTCTTGTTATCTGCTGCCATTGGGCGTTCACCTTGAAGAACGTGGATATCAACGGCTGGTTGGTTGTCTGCTGCTGTTGAGAAGACTTGTGATTTAGATGTTGGAATAGTAGTGTTGCGGTCGATGAGTTTTGTGAAGACACCACCCATTGTTTCGATACCAAGTGACAATGGTGTTACGTCAAGAAGGACAACGTCTTTGACATCACCAGTGATGACACCACCTTGGATAGCAGCACCCATGGCAACAACTTCATCAGGGTTTACTGATTTGTTTGGCTCTTTACCAGTTTCAGCTTTAACAGCTTCTACAACGGCTGGGATACGAGTTGAACCACCAACAAGGATAACTTCGTCGATTTCTGACAAGCTCAAACCTGCATCTGAAAGGGCTTGACGAACTGGAACTTTTGTACGTTCAACAAGATCACGAGTCAAATCGTCAAATTTCGCACGAGTCAAAGTCATTTCCAAGTGAAGAGGTCCAGCTTCACCTGCAGTGATAAATGGCAAGCTGATTTGAGTTGAAGTTACACCAGAAAGGTCTTTCTTCGCTTTTTCAGCTGCATCTTTCAAACGTTGCATTGCCATCTTGTCAGTAGACAAGTCAATACCGTTTTCTTTCTTGAATTCTGCCACCAAGTGGTCGATGATTTTTTGGTCAAAGTCATCACCACCAAGTTTGTTGTCCCCTGCAGTTGACAATACGTCGAAGACACCGTCACCCAATTCAAGGATAGATACGTCGAATGTACCACCACCAAGGTCAAATACCAAGATTTTTTCTTCTTTGTCAGTCTTGTCCAAACCATAAGCAAGAGCTGCTGCTGTTGGTTCGTTGACGATACGTTCTACTTCAAGACCAGCGATTTTACCAGCGTCTTTTGTTGCTTGACGTTGAGCATCGTTGAAGTAAGCTGGAACTGTGATAACTGCTTTGGTTACTTTTTCACCAAGGTAGTCTTCAGCATAACCTTTCAAGTATTGAAGAATCATAGCTGAGATTTCTTGTGGAGTGTATTCTTTGCCGTTAGCAGAAACTTTTTCAGAAGTTCCCATTTTAGATTTGATAGAGATGACTGTATCTGGGTTTGTAACTGCTTGACGTTTTGCAGCATCACCAACGATGATTTCGCCGTTTTTGAATGATACTACAGATGGAGTTGTGCGGTTTCCTTCTGGGTTTGCGATGATTTTGCTTTCAGTTCCTTCAAGAACTGCAACTGCTGAGTTTGTTGTACCTAAGTCAATACCGATAATTTTAGACATGTGTTTTCTCCTTGTTAGTTAATTTTCTATTTTTGATATTTCCCCTAAGTGGTGGGGACGTGAGCAACTCCCTCCGGGATTTCATCACTTATTTTTGAGCCTATTGTCTCAAAAATCCCCTGTTTCAGTAGCAGAAGCTACTGAAACTTTCACCACGGCGGGAAATATCTTCCTTGCAAGCCTCCGGCTTGCCTCTTATCTTTCTTCATAGTTTATTGTCGTTTCGGACAATACTAAATCAGTCTTTCTTACTTACTGACATATCTTCTGTAAGTAAGAATAACAATTGACCAATTAAAATAGGTTGCAATATAAGTTCTAATACTTTTTGCAGCCAAATTACTGGTTGCGTTCCAAAATAAGAAACTTTTGCTCCTTCCGAAATAGGATAAGCAAAAAATATCCCTACTACCAGAAAGAAAACGACAATTCCAATAGCCCAATTTGTAGCCGCTATCTTTTTCATTCTCATCTTCCTACTATATTGTTTCGACATATAAAACTTCTAATTATACACCACTACCATTGCTGGGCGTAGGATGCGGTCATGGAGTTTGTAGCCTTTTTGGAAGACTTGGGCGATGGTATCTGCTGGGTGTTCATCGTCTGCTGGGAGAGTTTGGATGGCCATATGGTAGTTATGGTCAAATTCTCCGTCAGCTGCGATTTCTTCAATTCCTTCTTCTTTCAAAGCATGAATCAAACTTTCTTGAACCATTTCCAAGCCCTTCTTCACATCATCTGTCAAACCTTCAACTGCGAGTGCACGCTCAAGGTTGTCCAAAGAAGGGAGAATCGCTTTTGCCAAGTCCTGACTACGATAACGTTGCAAGTTTTGACGCTCTTCATTGGCACGGCGTTGGATATTTTGCATTTCTGCATGAGCGCGAAGGTATTTGTTTTCGTACTCATCTGCACGTTCATTTGCCAAGTCCAATTCAGACTTCTCAGGAGTTGTTTCTTCTACCGTTTCCACAACTTTCTCTTCTTGGACTTCTTCCACTTCTTCATTTTTTATATCTTGGGCCATTTTCGCCTCCTTTAATGATTTCAATCTTAATGTACTTCGTAATGATTACTGCTGAGGTAGCGGTAAAAATCTGTCAACTTCATAGTCAAAACACGATTGACCACATTGACCTGATTGATTAGCTGCTGGTAATCCAGATTAACTGGACCGATAATGGCTAGAATTCCAACTCCCCGATAAGGAATGAGGAACTTGCTACTAATCACCGCTAGGTCAGCTAGACAGGACTCTTGACTGTCTGCAACACGGACGTTTTGCATCTGATCTTCACGCAACCCCTCACGAATCTCCAGAGCCACCTTTTGCGGTTGGTCAAAGAACTGATAGGCTGCTAGATTGGCAAAATTCAAGAGATTAACCTTGCCCGCCACCACAATGTTTTCGTTGAACATTTCCTTAAAGATATGTTCAAAGAGATCGATAACATTGTCCGTTGTTGTAAAGTAACGCTGGATAATCTGCGGAATCTCCGTCCGAATCTTGTAGTGAATATCTAGAACGGTGTGGCCGAGGAAACGTTCCTGAATGATGTTCTTCAGTTTCAGCAAATCCTCCTGCAAAAAGTTCCTTGGAATCAGAAACTGACTAGTAACCGTTCGCGACTCGTCTAGGGTAAATACTGCCAAGGCTGTATGTTGCCCCAAAACAACGATATCAAAAGCTGTCAGACGTTGCCTGCTCGGCTCAACATCCAGCGCCACTACCGTACAGCCACTCAAGTCTGTCAGCAGGTTAGCAGCCTCTTGCAGAATATCCTCCAATTTGAAGAATTCCTGATCAAAGGCTTTGACAATCTCATAAACCTCATTTTCAGCTAGTCGGTCAAAATCCAGTGAGTGTTTTACATAGTACTGAAAACCAGCAACACTTGGCATCCGACCACTTGAAGTATGAGCCTTCTCAAGCAAACCTTGCTTTTCTAGAGCCGCCATGTCATTACGAATGGTCGCACTGCTAGAGTTAATAGACTCTTGCAAGGTTTTGGATCCGACAGGTTCGTGCGTTTTGGTAAAGATGTCAATAATCAGATTTAGAATATCCTGCTGACGCTCTGTAACCACCTCATCACTCCTCTCTGTCTGATCGATTAGCACTCGACACACTCAAGTGCTAACTTATGATTCTATTATACACCCTTAAAAGAGAATGTCAAGACAAAAACTCAAAAAATTAGCACTCTTTTATCAAGAGTGCTAAAAATCGGTCTGAAGACCTAGAACCCTACCTTCCATCTACTCGGTATTTCCTTTTAAGTCTGAAAAAACCATGGATTAGATAAGAAATCAGAAAAGCATATAAAAGAAAAATAATAAAGAAAGATATAGAAAGTTCTTCTTTAAATAAACTCATACAAACAACCAAACCACCTAAGAAAGTAGCTGTACATGAACGAAGTCTATTTCGCATAACTTCCCATCTGAGCCCCTTACTCATATAGACTTGATCCTCTGGAAGTAAATCAGAAGACGATTTACGAAGAATCGAACAAGAACCTGCTCCTATCAATTCCCAACCTCTATTTCTAAAATCTTGCAGTTCATGCTTATATTTTTTAAGAAATCTAGAATCATAGATACGGTAGATGACATCGTCTGGTTGACATTGGTCAAAATAGAACAAACCAAAACGACTAGTTCTATACCTCCAACCTTTCAAGTGCATCTCATGCAAATATTCTTCTTTCTTATCCTCATCAAGAATCGTAAAAATCCGAAATTGTACTTTGCTATTCATTACCTTACCTCCAAATCAGAAAACATACATAGTTTTATTTGTCAGATAATTCTTTCCACTTTTGAAACAATCTCCAAAAAATATAAGAAATCTGAATCGCAAAAACTATTAATAAAACACCATCTATTATGAAAATCAAAAACAATGCCCAACTGAAAGAACTAACTCCACTGACAAACTTTGAAAAAATCGGTAGTAGAGCTGCAAAGAGAAGCAAGATAGGAAGTATCCGCATTGTTAAAATGCGTTTGACCATAGCTAACCTCCCGGCCGCATCATTATAAATTTCAAACTCCGCATCCGATTCAATCTCAGAATGTGCTTTTCTAAAATAGGAAAAACTATTAAAGTCTGTAATATGCTCCCAGCCACAGTCTTTAAATAGCTGTAAATAGGAGGCTCTCTCTGATTTTTTCATGGGATAAAAGTCCAACTGATAAGACACCTGCTCCGGTTGGCACTTTTCAAAAGTATACTTAACCGCAACTACTAAGTTAGAGTAGGTTACTTCCTTGAGTTTCCAGCCCTCAGCATGCATTTTTCTAAGATATAAAGCCTCTCTATCATAATCCGCAATGGTAGCAATTCTATAAACAACCTTCTTTTCCATCATCTTCCCTCCAGACTGTTTCTGTGGAGTCGTTCAATACGTTTCAATTCAATATCTAAGACTTTTCGTCCCAAGTCCGTAATCTGATAGATTTTCCGTTTTTCCTCTTCGCGGACAAAGGAAATCAAACCATCCTTTTCCATCTTTGACAAGGTTCCATACATAGTTCCAGGACTAATCGAAACTTGCGAATCTGTCATCTCCTTAACCTTTTGCGTAATACTATAACCATGACCTTCCTTTTGCAGACAGAACAAGATATAAAAACCCGTTTCCGTCATCGGAAGATAAACTCGACGAATCTTATCCGTTAATTCCATTTGCATTCACCTCCTATTCGATTCGATATATCGCACTTCGTTATATAAAATATATCACACCTCGATATAAAACACAAGAAAAAAGATCACCCTCAGGCAATCTTTCTTCTATATTAGTATTAGTAAAGGTCTAAATAATTATCAATTTCCCATTGTGAAACGAAGGTTGCATAGCTTGCCCATTCGATTCGTTTGGCTTCAAGGAAACTAGTATAGATATGTTCTCCAAGAGCCGCTCTGACAACTTCATCTTCTGTCAAAGCTTTCAAAGCGTTGTGAAGAGTTGATGGAAGATCTGTAATACCAGCTTCCTTGCGCTCTTCTGCTGTCATGATGTAGATATTTTCTTCGATAGGAGCTGGTGCTTCGATTTTATTTTCAATACCATGCAAACCAACTTCCAAAAGAACTGCCATAGCGATATATGGGTTTGCCATTGGATCCACTGAACGCAACTCAAGACGAGTTCCCATACCACGTGAAGCAGGCACGCGCACAAGTGGCGAACGGTTACGACCAGCCCAAGCAATGTAAACAGGCGCTTCATAACCTGGAACCAAACGTTTGTATGAGTTAACCGTTGGGTTCATGATGGCAGTATAGTTGTAAGCATGTTTGATCAAACCACCAAGGAAATGGTAGGCCGTTTCTGACAACTGCATTCCTTTTGGATCATTGGGATCAAAGAAGGCATTATTTCCTTCTGCATCAAACAAGGACATATTACAGTGCATACCTGATCCGGCAATACCAAATTTTGGTTTAGCCATAAAGGTTGCGTAAAGGCCATGTTTGCGAGCAATGGTTTTAACAACAAGTTTGAAGATTTGAATTTTATCACAAGCACGGAGAACTTCATCGTACTTAAAGTCAATCTCATGCTGTCCAACCGCAACCTCGTGGTGACTCGCTTCTACTTCAAATCCCATTTTAGTCAAGACATTCACAATCTCACGACGTGTATTGTCCGCAAGGTCAGTAGGCGCCAAATCAAAGTAGCCACCCTTGTCATTCACTTCAAGTGTTGGGTCTCCATTTTCATCCAACTTAAATAGGAAGAATTCTGGCTCTGGCCCAAGATTGAAGGATTTGAATCCCACTTCTTCCATGTGACGAAGAGCACGTTTCAAATTACCACGAGGGTCCCCTGCAAATGGCTCACCTTCTGTTGTATAGACATCACAGATCAAACCTGCAACACTTCCATTTTCATCTCCCCACGGGAAGACTGTCCATGTATCCAAGTCTGGGTACAAGTACATATCCGACTCATTGATACGTACAAAACCTTCAATAGAAGATCCATCAAACATAGCCTTGTTTGACAAGACTTTATCTAACTGTTCATCTGTAGCAGGAATTTCGACGTTTTTCATGGTTCCCAAAATATCTGAGAACATGAGACGGATAAAGGTAACATTTTTTTCCTTGACTTCACGACGAATATCTGCAGCTGTGATTGGCATGAGTTTTCTCCTTAATGTATAACTACTTGCGGTTGGCTAACCGCGACCAAAAGGTGATCGTACCGAAGCAAAGCGACCCTGTTGGAGGAGTTCATTATGAAGTGCACGACGCACCTCAGTCTGACTCACCGCTTTCTTGGATTTCGCTTCACGTTCAGCATATTTTTTCTTAATGGCAGCGATATTATAACCTTCAGAGATATAATCTTTGATTTCAAGCAGACGATCCATGTCATTCAAGGAATACATGCGACGGTTCCCTTCGTTTCGATCAGGCTTAATCAACTCTTGATCTTCATAATAACGAATCTGACGCGCCGATAAATCGGTCAACTTCATAACACTGCCGATAGGAAAAACAGCCATATTTCGGCGAAATTCTTTTTCCTTCATTTACAATTTCCTTCTTTCTGTCTATTATAGTCTAAAAAAAGACAAACGTCAATTGATAATGTTATAAAATGTAACATTATTTTTCTTTTTTCTCTAAAAAGAGACGAATACGATCAATATCGTAATTTACTAGAATTGCGACAAAAACTCCCATGAAAGTTTCTGATACACGCGCAAACACGTACAAAATCGTTTCTCCGCTCGGAATCGATAGGGTAATGATTAACATGGCTGCTACACCACCAATAACGCCTGCTTTGTTATTCATGGCTACATTTGTCATAATGGTTAACATGGTGCAGATTGGAACAACTACCAAGGTCACCCAAAAGGCTTCGTGGAAAAAGGTATTTAATAAGAAGAAGACCAGGGCATAGAGGCCACCGATACTATTTCCTAGAATACGCGAAGTCCCAAAATGGACACTCTTATCAAAACTCTCCCTCAGGCTAAAAACGGCTGTCAAAGCACCGATTTGAAGACCTTTCCAGCCAAAAAAGCCAAAAATCAAGAGAACTAGAAAAACAGCAATACCTGTTTTAAAGGTTCGCATACCAAGTTTAAACTGGGATTTATCGAATTTATATTTTTTAAAATAACTCATAATCTCAACTTTCTATTTCCATTTTATCATAATTTGGGTGATTTTATGAGCAATAGTTGAGAGGAAGCGTTTTTATTTTGAACAAAAGAAAAGAGGAACTTTCATCCCTCTCTTCTTTGATTTATTTATAAAATCTTATTTTTCTGTCAAGGCTGCAAGTCCTGGAAGAACTTTACCTTCAAGAAGTTCCATTGATGCTCCACCACCAGTAGAGATCCATGAGAATTTGTCTGCACGGCCAAGGTTAATCGCTGCGGCAGCTGAGTCACCACCACCGATGATTGATTTCACGCCTGGTTGTTTCACGATAGCGTCCATCACACCGATTGTACCAGCTTGGAAATCTGGGTTTTCAAATACACCCATAGGTCCGTTCCATACAACTGTTTTGGCACCAGTCAAAGCTTCGTCAAATTTAGCGATAGATTTTGGACCAATATCAAGACCAAGGAATCCTTCTGAAACTGCTTCACCTTCAGTGTCACGCACTTCAGTGTAACCAGCAAATGCGTTAGCTTCTTTTGAGTCAACTGGCAAGATCAATTTACCGTTTGCTTTTTCAAGAAGAGCTTTCGCAACATCCAATTTGTCTTCTTCTACAAGTGAGTTACCGATTTCGATACCTTGTGCTTTGTAGAATGTATAAGTCATACCACCACCGATAAGGACTTTATCAGCTTTTTCAAGCAAGTTTTCGATAACACCGATCTTGTCTGAAACTTTTGAACCACCAAGAATCGCTACGAATGGACGTTCTGGAGTTTCAACTGCTTCTTGGATGTAGGCAATTTCGTTTTCAAGAAGGAAGCCAGCAACTGCTTTTTCAACATTTGCTGAGATACCAACGTTAGATGCGTGTGCACGGTGAGCTGTACCGAATGCATCGTTTACGAAGATACCATCTCCAAGTGATGCCCAGTATTTACCAAGTTCAGGATCGTTTTTAGATTCTTTCTTGCCGTCAACATCTTCGTAACGAGTGTTTTCAACCAAGAGAACTTGTCCATCTTCAAGAGCGTTGATAGCTGCTTCCAATTCAGCACCACGAGTAACACCTGGGAAAACAACGTCTTGGCCCAATTTAGCTGCCAAGTCTGCTGCTACAGGAGCAAGTGATTTACCAGCTTTATCAGCTTCTTCTTTCACACGTCCAAGGTGAGAGAAAAGAATTGCACGTCCACCTTGTTCGATGATGTACTTAATAGTTGGAAGAGCTGCTGTGATACGGTTGTCGTTAGTGATTACGCCATCTTTCAATGGTACGTTGAAGTCAACACGAACGAGGACTTTTTTACCTTTCAAGTCAACGTCTTTAACAGTAAGTTTTGCCATGTTACAAAAACCCCTTTATTTATTTTATTCGAAACTATTATATCACACTTTGGAAATATAAGGAAAGATTTCACAAGATTTTTCGATATTTAATCTTTGTGACATGCTAGAGTATACTATTTTTGATTTTTCTAACGAATTTTCTTTCTAAAATCTTAGCTTAACACTTGTTAGATTTACTTTTATCCTTTAAAATAGAATAGGAGAAATTCCGTTATTATTTTTCGGAGGAAAAAGAAATGTCCATCAATTGGCAGGAAATTTTATTTCACTTTTTAGGTGGTCTGGGACTATTCTTATATAGTATCAAGACCATGGGAGACGGTTTGCAACAAGCTGCTGGAGATCGCCTTCGTTTTTACATTGACAAATATACCAGTAATCCCTTTTTAGGTGTTCTAGTCGGAATTGTCGTGACTGCCCTGATTCAGTCAAGTACAGGGGTTACAGTTATCACGGTTGGACTGGTCAGCGCTAGTCTTCTCACTCTTAGACAGGCTATCGGAATTATCATGGGAGCCAACATCGGAACCACAGTTACTTCCTTTATCATCGGTTTCAAGCTTGGTGAGTATGCTTTACCCCTGATTTTCCTTGGAACCATGTTCCTCTTCTTTACCAAAAATAGAACAGCAAACAATATCGGGCGCATCCTGTTTGGTGTAGGAGGAATCTTCTACGCCCTCAACCTCATCAGTGCCGGTATGAGCCCTCTTAAAGATTTACCACAATTCAAGGAATATATGGTAACCTTGGGACAAAATCCTGTATTAGGAGTTTTTGCCGGTGCAGTGATTACCGTCCTCATCCAAGCTTCTTCTGCGACAATCGGGATTTTGCAAGGTCTCTATGCAGGTGGATTCCTTGACCTTAAAGGTTCGCTACCGGTTCTCTTCGGGGATAATATCGGGACAACCCTAACAGTTATCATCGCGGCAGCTGGAGCCAATATCTCTGCGAAACGCGTTGCTGCAACCCACGTCACCTTTAACGTTTTAGGGACTATCCTTTGCTTAATCTTATTAGGTCCATTTACGTCTATGATTGAGTACTTCCAAGCACTCCTTCACCTCTCACCTGAGATGACCATCGCCTTCTCTCACGGTGCCTTTAACGTAAGTAACACCATTGTACAATTTCCATTCATCGGAGCCTTGGCCTACTTTGTAACCAAGCTCATCCCTGGTGAAGATGAAGTTGTCAAGTACGAGCCGCTTTACCTTGATGAGCATTTGATTAAACAAGCTCCATCAATCGCTCTCGGAAATGCAAAAAAAGAACTCCTTCACTTGGGAAATTATGCTTCTAAAGCCTTTGACCTTTCATACAACTACATCATTGACCTTAATGAAAAGGTTGCTGAAAAAGGACACAAGACAGAAGAAGCCATCAATACCATTGATGAAAAATTGACTCGTTACCTGATTACTCTTTCAAGTGAGGCCCTTAGCCAGAAAGAAAGTGAAGTGCTCACCAACATCCTGGATTCATCCCGTGATTTGGAACGGATTGGGGACCACGCAGAAGCGCTAATCAATCTGACTGACTACCTTCAACGTAAGAATGTTGAGTTCTCTGAAGCTGCTTTACAGGAATTGGCTGATATCTATCAAAAAACCACTGGCTTTATCAAGGATGCCCTTGACAGCGTGAAAAACAATGATATTGAAAAAGCTCAAAGTCTGATTGAACGCCATAAAGAAATCAACAATATGGAACGTGTTCTCAGAAAGACTCACATCAAACGCCTCAACAAGGGCGAGTGTTCAACGCAAGCTGGGGTCAACTTTATCGATATTGTTTCCCACTACACTCGTGTATCAGACCATGCTATGAATCTAGCTGAAAAGGTCATCGCTGAACAAATCTAAGATCCAAGAAGCTATCCTAAATGGGATGGCTTTTTTCTTTTCCTAACCAAGAATTGCTTGTCTAACATATAGAAAAATGCTTTGATTCACAATGGAATCAAAGCATTTTAAAGAGCTCCCCGTACATAAGCGCAGAAGCCGCAGTTCCTCTGTACTTTGCTTCTTCTCTTTTGATAAAGCGAGCCAAGTTGAGCAACTCAGGTGCCGGATGTTTGGGATTCTTGAGCAATTCACGATTGACCAGTCCTGAGAGACGGACTGCCAGCAATTGCTCATTTGTAGCAGGTAGTTTTTTAGCAGTCTCTAAGAGAGCAGCAACTAAATCTTCACTCAAATCATGTCGAGCATGATTGTAAAGATCTTTTACAAGGCTTTCTAGGTTTGGTTCTACCATCCCTACCACCTCCCTTATGGTTTAATAATTTTTAATCAAATCAACTGTTGAACGATCCAATTTTTTCACCAAGGCTTGCAAGAAAGCTTGAGCTTCTAGGAAGTCATCCATAGCGTAGAGGGTTTGGTGAGAGTGGATATAACGAGCGCAGACACCGATTGTTGTAGATGGGACACCACCATTTTTCAGATGAGCTGCGCCAGCATCCGTTCCGCCTTTACCACAGTAGTATTGGTACTTGATACCAGCTTCTTCAGCCGTTGTCAAAAGAAAATCCTTCATCCCTGGGAGAAGCAAGTGACCTGGATCGTAGAAACGAATCAAGGTGCCATCTCCAATCTTGCCTTGACCACCGTAGACATCACCAGCAGGTGAGCAGTCAACTGCTAAGAAAACTTCTGGGTCAAACTTGGTTGTGGAAGTATGAGCACCACGAAGACCAACTTCTTCTTGGACGTTAGAACCAAGATAGAGTTCATTTCCCAGTTTTTGACCTGAAAGAGCTTCTGCCAACTCACTCACCATGAGCACACCATAGCGATTGTCCCAAGCTTTTGAGATAATATTTTTTTCATTGGCTGTCAAGATTGCAGAGCTATCTGGTACGATGGTGTCACCAGGACGGATGCCAAAGCTTTCTGCCTCAGCCTTGTCCGCAAAACCGCCATCAAAGACGATATCTGCAATAGCTGGCATAGTTGGTCCACCCTTACCACGAGTCAAATGTGGCGGAACAGAACCTGAAATCACAGGAATTTCACGACCGTCACGAGTAAAGAGTTTGAAACGTTGGCTGCTAACCACCATGGGGTTCCATCCACCGATTTCAACGACACGGAAGGTACCATCTGGCTTAATCTCGCTGACCATAAAACCAACTTCATCCATGTGAGAAGCGACCAAGACGCGCGGTGCATCCGCAGCTTGTGAATGTTTGATACCAAAAATACCACCCAAGCAATCTGTCACCACTTCATCCACGTGCGGTGTCAACTTTTCACGAAGATAAGCACGAACAGGTGCTTCATGACCTGAGATCGCAGCAAGTTCTGTTACTTCTTTGATTTTTGAAAATAATGTTGTCATTTCAGTTCCTTCTTTCTTTCATCCATTTTACCACTTTTTATAGGAGAAGGATAGCGGGAAGGTGGATTTCTAAATTAGTATCTTAGTCTTACTGTATCTTAGAAAAGCTTGTATTTTCTTGCATGTGAGGTGAAATCTAAGAACTATTCCAAGACCAACCAAACTATTAATTCCCAAACACAAAACAATTCAATGCTATATTTGTTAAGTTTTTCATGAAATTCGCAGAAAATAGTTGACTTCACCTTCTTATTTCTTTAAAATAGTACAAAACTAGGAAAAGGAAAAAATCATGACCAAAACAATTCTTGTTACAGGTGGAGCTGGCTACATTGGCTCCCATACCGTTAAAGCTCTTTTAAATGCTGGCTATCAGGTACATGTTCTAGATAATCTCTCTACAGGAAATCGAGCGGCTGTGGATAGTCGTGCTAGCTTTAAACAACTGGATGTTTATGATGCTAGCGCCTTAAAGGCTTACTTAGAAGAAAATCAGATTGATGCTGTTCTTCATTGTGCAGGTGAGATTGTTGTGAGCGAAAGCATTGAAAATCCAAGTAAATACTTCACTGCCAATGTTGCTGGTATGAACCAAGTTCTCAAAGTCTTATCTGAAGTTGGTATTCAAAAAATCATGTTCTCTTCGACTGCTTCCCTCTATGGTAATAACTGTATTGACAAGCCCGCAACTGAAGATACCCTGCTCGACCCTGTCAACCCTTATGCAGAAACAAAACTGATGGGTGAACGAATGATTTACTGGATGGCCAATCGCTACGATTGGAAATATGTCATTTTCCGTTACTTTAATGTAGCTGGGGCTGAAATGGATGCTTCAAACGGTCTGCGCGTGAAAAATCCAACTCATATCATTCCCAATATCAACAAGACCGCATTGGGACAAAATGATAGCCTAAAAATATTTGGAGATGATTACGATACACGTGACGGATCATGCATTCGTGATTACATTCATATCTTGGACCTTGCACAGGCTCATGTTAAAGGAATGAACTACCTATTTCAAGAAGACAGTTCTTCTCAAATCTTTAACTTGGGAACTGAAAAAGGCTATACCGTCAAAGAAATCTTTAAAACTGCTGAAGAACTACTGAATCAAAAAATCCCACACGAAATTGTTGCTCGCCGTGCTGGTGACCCAGCTAGCGTCCTAGCAGACGCATCAAAAGCTAAAAAATATCTTGATTGGAAGGCTAGCTACTCCCTTGAAGATATTATTTTATCGGATTATCATTGGCGTGTTAAAGAAGGCAAAAACATTTTGGAATAGGAAAACAGAGGAGAAGGTCCTGGTACTCTCTCCTTGCTTTATTTATTAAATTGTCAGAAAATTTATTAACAGATTAAATAAATCGTGTTACAGTAATATCCGCAGGTATCTTTCGGTACCAAATCTACATGAAAGGATGGGGTATGAAACTTTCTCATTATTTAATTGGCTTACTTCTACTCCTAGTCTTTCTCTCTATTAGCATTGGGACCAGTGATTTTTCATGGGGAAAGCTCTTTGCACTGGATCATGAAACTTGGCTCCTCTTTCAAGAGTCCCGTCTCCCAAGAACTATCAGCATTCTCCTGACCGCCTCTAGTATGAGTATGGCAGGACTTCTCATGCAGACTATCACTCAAAATCAGTTTGCTGCTCCAAGCACAGTTGGAACGACTGAAGCTGCCAAACTGGGAATGGTATTGAGCCTCTTTGTCTTTCCGTCGGCTAGTCTGACCCAAAAGATGCTCTTTGCTTTTGTTTCATCCATCGTATTTACCCTCTTCTTCCTAGCCTTTATGACCATTTTTACTGTAAAGGAAAGGTGGATGTTGCCTCTGATTGGGATCATCTATAGCGGGATTATCGGTTCTGTGACAGAAGTTATCGCCTACCGTTTCAATCTGGTTCAGAGTATGACTGCTTGGACCCAGGGGTCCTTCTCCATGATTCAGACCCATCAGTATGAATGGCTCTTTTTAGGCCTCATTATCCTGATAGCCGTTTGGAAATTATCCCAAACCTTCACCATCATGAATCTAGGAAAAGAAACTAGCGAAAGTTTGGGGATTTCCTACTCCCTACTTGAAAAACTGGCCCTCTTTCTTGTGGCTCTAACGACTAGTGTCACCATGATTACCGTGGGTGGCTTGCCATTTCTCGGGGTCATCGTTCCCAATCTTGTTCGCAAGCACTATGGAGATAATCTAAGTCAGACCAAACTTATCGTCGCACTGGTTGGAGCCAATCTAGTTCTGGCTTGCGATATCCTATCCCGAGTTCTGATTCGACCCTATGAGTTGTCTGTCAGTCTTCTACTAGGAATCATTGGTAGCCTCGTCTTTATCCTACTTCTATGGAGAGGGGGACGAAAAGATGCAGTCTAAAAGCAAACATACTAAGCTCTTCTGGATTCTCATTATTCTTGCCATCGGAGCTTGTCTTCTCTACTTTTGGCCCATCACTCACTTGTCATCCTTTGCTTGGAAGTTGCGTTCCCAAAAGATCATCGTTTATCTCTTGGTAGCCATCGCGACTGGGATTTCGACTATTAGTTTTCAAACCCTGACGGAAAATCGCTTCCTGACGCCAAGTATTTTGGGAATCGAATCCTTCTACGTCCTACTACAAACCCTACTACTGGTTTTTGAAAGTAAGTTTCTTCAACTTGGTAAGTCTCCTATTTTAGAATTCCTAGTCTTACTTCTACTTCAATCCCTCTTCTTTCTCGCCTTGCAAGGGTACTTGAAGACACTGATGAAGCAAGATCTGGTCTTCATCCTGCTGATCTGTCTAGCCCTCGGAAGTCTCTTTCGAAATATCAGTACCTTCCTTCAGGTCCTGATGGATCCAAACGAATACGATAAACTACAAAACAGTCTCTTTGCTTCCTTTCAGCATCTCAACACTTCCATCCTAGCCATTGGTTCTCTAATCATCCTTGCTTTGACAATCTTTTTCTTTCGAAAAGCAGTCATTCTGGATGTCTTGCACCTGCAAAGAGAAACGGCTCAGATATTGGGACTCGATGTTGAAAAAGAACAGAGAGAGCTCCTCTGGGGCATCGTACTTTTGACCTCAACGGCCACTGCCCTGGTGGGACCTATGGCCTTCTTCGGCTTTATGCTGGCTAACCTCACCTACCTGATTGTCAAAGACTATCAGCACAAGTTACTCTTTATCGTAGCCATTCTGGTTGGATTTATTAGCTTGACCTTGGGGCAGGCCCTGATTGAACGAATTTTTGCGCTGGAAATTCGCATCAGTATGATCATTGAGAGTATTGGAGGTCTCTTATTCTTTATCTTACTTTACAGGAGGGCACGTCGGTGAAACTGGAAAACATTGACAAATCCATTCAAAAACAGGATATTTTGCAAGGCATTTCGCTTGAAGTCAGTCCTCAGAAACTGACAGCCTTTATTGGTCCAAATGGTGCTGGAAAATCGACTCTCCTCTCCATCATGAGCAGACTGACCAAGAAAGATCAGGGTATTCTCAGTATCAAAGGTCGTGAAATCGAGAGTTGGAATTCGCAAGAACTGGCCCAAGAACTGACTATCCTAAAGCAGAAAATCAATTACCAAGCCAAATTAACCGTTGAAGAACTGGTCAGCTTTGGACGTTTTCCTTACAGCCGAGGTCTACTGAGGGCAGAAGACTGGGAAAAAATCCGAGAAACTCTGGACTATTTAGAACTGACCAACTTAAAAGACCGCTACATCGATAGCCTGTCTGGAGGACAACTCCAACGGGTCTTTATCGCTATGGTACTGGCCCAGGATACAGACTTTATCTTGCTGGACGAACCACTTAACAATCTCGATATCAAGCAAAGCGTCAGCATGATGCAGATTCTTCGGCGACTGGTGAAAGAACTCGGAAAGACCATTATCATCGTTCTCCACGATATCAACATGGCCAGTCAGTATGCAGATGAAATTGTCGCCTTCAAGGACGGTCAAGTCTTTAGCAAGGGAACAACCAATCAAATCATGCAGGCTGACCTGCTTAGTCAACTTTATGAGATTCCCATCACGCTAGCTGATATCAATGGCAAAAAGATCTGTATCTATAGCTAGTAACATAGAAGCTCAAGTTAGAGAACCTTCAGTCTCTTAGTCAATAAGACCAAGAGACTCCCTAAATCGTTATCACATTTTAAAAAGGAGAAATCATGAAAACATCCCTTAAACTTTATCTCACTGCCCTAGCGGCTGGCTTCTTGCTCCTACTTGGTGCATGTAGTACAAACTCAAGCACTAGTAAGACGGAGTCAAGTAGCTCCGCTCCAACAGAGGTAACCATTAAAAGTTCACTAGGTGTAGTCACACTTTCAAAAGTCCCTGAAAAGATTGTGACCTTTGACCTCGGTGCTGCGGATACTATTCGCGCTTTAGGTTTTGAAAAGAATATCGTCGGAATGCCTACAAAAACTGTTCCGACTTATCTTAAAGACCTAGCTGGAAAAGTTAAAAATGTTGGTTCCATGGTTGAGCCAGACCTAGAAGCCCTTGCTGCTCTTGAACCAGACCTAATTATCGCTTCACCACGTACCCAAAAATTCGTAGATAAGTTCAACGAAATCGCTCCGACTGTTCTCTTCCAAGCAAGCAAGGACGACTACTGGACTTCAACTAAGGCTAATATCGAATCCTTAGCAAGTGCCTTCGGCGAAACTGGTACACAGAAAGCCAAGGAAGAATTGGCCAAGCTAGACAAGAGCATCCAAGAAGTCGCTACTAAAAATGAAAGCTCTGACAAAAAAGCCCTTGCTATCCTCCTCAACGAAGGAAAAATGGCTGCCTTTGGTGCCCAATCTCGTTTCTCTTTCTTGTACCAAACCTTGAAATTCAAGCCAACTGATACTCAATTTGAAGACTCTCGCCACGGACAAGAAGTCAGCTTTGAAAGTGTCAAAGAAATCAATCCTGATATCCTCTTCGTTATCAACCGTACCCTTGCCATCGGTGGAGACAACTCTAGTAACGACGGTGTCCTAGAAAATGCCCTCATCGCTGAAACACCTGCGGCTAAAAATGGTAAGATTATCCAACTAACACCAGACCTCTGGTATCTAAGCGGAGGCGGACTTGAATCAACCAAACTCATGATTGAAGATGCACAAAAAGGCTTGAAATAAGCAACTTCAAACTCATACTCTTCGAAAATCAAATTCAAACCACGTCAACGTCGCCTTGCCGTACTCAAGTACAGCCTGCGGCTAGTTTCCTAGTTTGCTCTTTGATTTTCATTGAGTATCAACTAACATCTTTACATGATAAAACGCATCCTATCAGTTCACTCAAACCTGATAGGATGCGTTTTTATCATTTCACTAAAATCTTTTACCCAGCCTCATTTTTCTTCTTGATTTCGTTTGAGAGAAAAATGGTTTGGCACAGGATCCTTGCCTGTTTTCGACCAGGGATGGCAACGTAAAATCCGAGCCAAGCCCATCAAGACACCCTTGAAGCCATGTTCCTCAATAGCCTGAATCATATAGTTGGAGCAAGTCGGCTCAAAGCGACAAGAGGGTGGAAAGGCTGGCGAGATAAAACGTTGGTAAAAGCGCACAGGCGCTATTAAAATTCGTTTCATTATTTCTTGGTTACAGCCATGGTGTGTAGTTGGCTGATTTCTTTTTTATTAAGACGACGGGATTCTCCTGGACGGAGTCCTGTCAAGTCTAGATGTCCGAAACGGGTCCGTGACAACTTATCTACTTGGAGACCGACAGCTTCAAACATCTTTTTAACCTGGTGGTTACGCCCTTCATGGATGGTCAACTGTACCACAGAGCGATTTTTAACTGGATCCACTTTGAGAATTTCATAAACAGCTGGTTTGGTTTTCTTGCCATCAATCTCAAGTCCACGGGTCAAGGGGCGGAGATTATCCTTATTGGCCACACCTTTAACACGCGCGACATAAACCTTGTCAATCTCATTACGAGGGTGAATCATCTCATCTGTAAAATCCCCATCATTGGTCAAAATCAAGACTCCTGATGTATCCCAGTCCAAACGACCTACAGGGTAGATGCGCTCTTTCACGTTGGGCAAGAGGTCGACAACCGTCTTGCGGCCCTTGTCATCTGTCACACTGGAAATGACACCGCGTGGTTTGTTAAGCAGATAGTAGACCTTTTCTTCGTTGTAGATAGGCTGACCTTCAACTTCGACCTTGTCGCCTGACTTGATAGTGGTTGCTAGTTCACGTACCACTTGGCCGTTAACCGTCACCAAACCTTGCTTGATCAGCTCTTCTGCTTTTCTCCTACTGGCCACACCTGCGTGGGCAATATACTTATTGATTCTCATCTTCTTCTATCCTTTCACCAAATAATTGGCTTTCTTGGGCTTGAATCTCAAGCTCATCAATCACTGGTAATTCTTCCAAATGGTTTATCCCCATGTAATCTAGGAAATAATCTGTAGTCACATAGAGGTTGGGGCGACCCAACACTTCTTTTTTCCCGTCTTCTCGTATCAAGTCAAAAGCCTGCAACTTTGCCAAGGCCCCACTCGAGTTGACCCCACGGATGGCATCAATCTCTATCCGTGTGATAGGCTGTTTGTAGGCAATGATGGACAAGGTCTCAAGGGCAGCCCGAGATAAACTCTGGTTGATAGGTGCCTTAGAGTATTCCTTCAAAATCTCTGAAAACTGAGGCTTGGTCACCAATCTATAAGCACCACCTGTCTCAATCAGGGCCAAACTGGAATCTGGGTCCTTTTCATACTTCTGGGCTAATTTTTCTAAACTCTGTTGGATGCCTGTCGGTGGCAGAGAGAGGAGTTCAGCTAACTGGCGGACTCTAATCCCATCTTCACCCGCTACAAACAAGAGCGCTTCTATTTTTGCTAAAGTACTCATCTTTCCTCTCTATCAAGTCTAGCTTTGGGCCACTTGACTTTCTTCCTTCTTTTCCATGAGATAAATATCTCCGAAACTTTCCTCTTGCACGAGGATCAGCTCCTGAGTTTTGATTAACTCTAGGGTTGCCAAAAAGAGGGTGATGACCTCTTGGAGATTCTGGGCTTCCTTGAACAAATCCTGCAAGCGCAATTGATCTCGTCCAATCAAGGACTCTTTCACGATAATCATCATGTCCTCAATCTTATACTCATCCCGCAAGATAGTCGTGTGGTTCTGTGCAAACTCCTCTTTTTTCTTAGCTAAGATATTGGAAAAAGCCAAAAATAGGTCAATGGTCGTCTTGTCATGCACAAGCTCCGCATCTTCATAAATCAACTCTGTCGGCGCTTTGGAATAATACTGGGCTCGCTCTTGGTGCTTGGCTTCCAAATGCTCACCCAAGAGCTTGAACTTGCGGTATTCTTCGATTTGAGAGAGAAGATCCTGCTCTAGGTCATCCTCCAAGTCTGTCACTTCTGCCACCTTCGGAAGAAGCTTGCGGCTCTTGATCAGCATGAGCTGACTGGCCATAACCATGTACTCACCCGTCACTTCCAGACGCATGGCCTGCAGGGTTGAGACATAGGCTAGATACTGTTCGATGACTTCCGTAATGGGCACATCGTAGATATCCATCTGGTACTTAGAAACTAGGTGCAAGAGCAAGTCCAGGGGCCCTTCAAAATCTTTTAGTTTAATATCCATTATCTATATTTTTCTAAGGTCAGGACTGTTTTTAATCCTAATTTTTTTGCAATTTCGTACAAATCGACCTTTTTTTCAATTTGTCGTAGAATGAACTGTTCCCGTAGGGCTTGAGCTGATAGTTCTGGAAAACCTTTCTCCTTGACAAAGGACTCTAGCTGACGGAAGGCCCACTGACGAGAATAGGCTTTCCCTGCCCTTTCAAAGAGGTAGGTCTGCCCCATCAAGGATTCCAATTCTGAAAGCAAGCTCGTGGGAATGGTAACAATCCTCTGTTGGGAAGCCTTCTTGATTCGCAACACCTGAAAGTCCAGATTGATATCCTCAACCTTGAGAGCCAAAATCTCACTCGGCAAGAGCCCCATTTCCAAGATAATAAGAGCCAGTAAACGCCCCTCTGGATAATCACTTTCCTGCCAAAAAGAGTCTAGGTTTAACAGTTCTGGTTTTGAGGTCTTCTTTTCAGCTTGTTTAGCTAATTCCAAGCGGTAAAAGCTATCCACTTCTCCTTTTTGATAGAGAAAGTAGAGAAATTGGTTACAGGTCGAAATCTTTCGCTTCTGGGCGCTGATTTTTAGATTGGCTAGCTGGGCTTGGTAAATCTTGAGACTGGTCTCAGAAATCCGCTCGCCTACAATGTCTAAAAATTGCTCCAAATCATACTTATAGGACTGCTTGGAATTAGCAGATAAGCCCTGCTTTTCCTCTAAAAAGGCTGAAATCCTGTCTCTCATTTGCATCGAATTTCATATTCCTTACTAAAATCATGCAAGAGGGCATTGACTGCCTTGAGGATAGACTTGCGCGTGATAATTCCTTGGAAAATACCAGACGCATCCACAACCGGCAAGAAGGACTCATCTACCAGCTTGTGCAAGACCTCCGTAATGGTAAAATCAGGCGAAACAACCGCTACGTCCGTTCTCGTCATATGAACGATATCCGTATCTGCCATGATTTCTTGACTCAAATCATGCTCCATCTGATAAGCCATAATATCTCTGAGCCCAATAGTTCCAACAAACTGTTTTTCATCTGTCACAACAGGAACACGGGTATAGGTCATCTGACTGAGCAAGAGGGTCGCATGATCCGCATTGTGGGTATCAATCAACACGGCTAGATTTTCAGCAGGGGTCAAAAAAGTTTCCTCCTGCCCCAACAAGAAAGTCTCAAACTCCTTGGCAATCATCGGCTAAACTCCTTGGACAAGCCCGGATACACCTCATGGTCTCGTGTCAAAAAGTCGACTTTGAAGTAACTATCATCAATCTCCACACGAGCATAGAGACATTCTCTGATGGTCCCACGTGGTTGACTGATAGAACCTGGATTTAGAAAGAGGGTCTTGCCTTCCATCCAAGCGCTTGGCACATGCAAGTGACCATAAAGACAGATATCGGCCTCTTCTTCCTGAGCCCAGTAGTCCAACTTTTGAAAGTTGAAATTGATGTCAAACAAGTGACCATGGGTTTGGATAATCTTGGTCGAACCAAGCTCAGTCACCAAACGTTCTGGGTAGCCGGCGTAGAAGTCCATGTTCCCTTTAACAACACGGATGCCTTCCCAAAGGGGAGAATCAGGACGCAGTTCAGAATCGCCGTTATGAAAAACGGCGTCAACTTTGCCCACATAGCGATCACGGATTTCTTCCACAATCAAGCTATCGCCATGAGAATCGCTCATTACAATGATGGTTTGCTTTGCCATGATGGAAATACCTCCAAAAGTTTCTTAACGGCTAAGGCACGATGAGATTGACTATTTTTTTCTTCAAGGGTTAATTCAGCTGATGATTTGCCTGTCTCTCCCACAAGGAAAAGAGGATCATAGCCAAAGCCATTTTCACCCTTGGGTTCAAAGTTAATGTAGCCAGGCCAGTCTGCTTCAACAACCAAGCTTTCCTTGTTTGGACTGGCAACGACTAGGGTTGTATGGAATTGAGCCGAGCGGTCCTTGAGTTCAAAGACCATGGCCAATTCGTGCAAGAGCTTGGCATTGTTTTCACGATCAGTAGCTCCCACACCTGCGAAACGAGCTGACCAGACACCTGGCAAGCCACCAAGGACATCAACTTTAAGTCCAGAATCATCTGCCAAAACCATCTTGCCCGTTAATTGAGAAATGGTTTCTGCCTTGAGGCGGGCATTTTCTTCAAAGGTCATGCCTGTTTCAGCTACTTCAGGCAAGTCAGGGTAGTCATTAAGATTTTCCACATCGTAGCCTAGCTTGTCAAAAATAGCTCGAAATTCCTTGGTCTTGCCCTCGTTACGAGTCGCAATCAATAAGGTTTCTCTGACCTTGTTTGTCTCAAAGAATGCTTCTACATCAACACCTTCTTTAGGCAATTCTACATGCAGGAGTTGCCCATTTTCAACCAAGAGCAGGGCTCCCTGACGTTGAATAACTTCCAAATTTCGTCCCATTTCTTGGTTAAGGATATCTACTACAAAAGACAATAAACGGTAGGGAGAACCATAGCGTAAAACAGTAACTGAAAGTGGAAAACCTCGTTCCTCGTCTCGAAAGATTTTGGCCAATCCAACTAGAGGAAAATCCAAGTCTTCATCAGTCAAAGTCCGGACACCACCAAAAATACTATAGGACCCAACATACCAGTCCTGGTCATCCTTGTATTCATAAATTTTATTTGTCATAATTCTACATGCTCCACATAAATCTCTTTTTCCAGCCATTCTTCACCAATTTGTGCAAAACTTTGGCTGCTGGCTGTTGTGTAAAAACGGTGATGAAGTGGTCCAGCATCGCGACCACGATTGATTTCAAAATAATTAAGTAAGACTGAGATATCCCGTACGCACTCTGCCCCACTATCAATGAGTTTGACATTCGGTCCCATGACATTTTGAATAATAGGTCTGAGCAGTGGATAATGGGTACAACCCAAAATCAGGCTATCCACCTTTCCAACCAAGGGACGCAGGGTTTCATAGACCACTTTCTTGGTGACACTGGTTGACAGGGCACCAGACTCCACTAAGGGAGCAAACTTGGGACAGGCCAAACTCTCCACCTGTAAGTCCGGATCCAAATCATGAATTTTCTGACGGTAGATGTCTGATTGTACCGTCATGGGTGTTCCAATCACTCCGATTTTCCCACCTTGGCTGGACTTGATAGCTGCCGAAGCTCCTGGCAAAATTACACCCAAGACAGGAATATCTAGTTGAGCCTTGATTTCTTCCCAGACGACCGCAGTCGCAGTATTACAAGCAATGACAATCATTTTGACATCCTTGGTCAAGAGAAAGTTGACCAACTGCCAGGTATATTCACGAATTTGCTCAGCAGGACGGGGACCATAGGGCGCCCGTGCCGAATCTCCAATATAGACGATTTCTTCATGGGGAAGTTGGCGCATGAGCTCGCGCACAACGGTCAAGCCCCCGACACCCGAATCCAAAAAACCAATTGGTCGATTATCCATACAGTCTTCTTTCTAGTCTTTTTTCTGATTGATAGTTCATTATGATTATTGATCCTTATGAACTGAATGACATCCTAATCAACAACTATCTCTCTTAATCATAATCAAATATCAATAGAATGCAAGGAAAAAGCCTCATCCCTAAACCCTTAGCCAACATAGTGAGAAGTCTGGAACTTTCATCCCAGACTTTTCCTTATTTATTTTTTCTTTTTATTGTTAGCAAGGGCTGCCTTTTGTTGGCGGATGATTTGGTGGTAAACTTGTTGTACCTTAGCTTCGCTTGGTTTTTGACCATTTGCACTCAAAAGAGTACGAACTGCTTCAGCATTCAAACGTGGGTTGTCAGCAAATTCTTTTTCGATTTGCTTACGAACCAAGTACATCCCTCCAAGAGCTCCTCCTAGAAAAGCTAGCACAATCAATACAATTGCTAAAAGTAAATCCATCATTTTTCTCCTGTTTCTTTTTGAGTCCCTTTCATTATACCACAAACTAGCCACCCTGACTAGTTTGTTTTACGCTTTCATAGATGGAATAGACAGCAAAAAGAACCCTGCTTTTCTGCAAAAGAGGGCTCCTTACTGAGTTTATACTCAATGAAAATCAAAGAGCAAACTAGGAAGCTAGCCGCAGGTCGCTCAAAGCACTGTTTTAAGGTTGCAGATAGAGCTAACGTGGTTTGAAGTGATTTTAGAAGAGTATCAATTTCATATTTCTGCCTATCCATTTGTACTAATAAAAGACTGAGACACTAGATCTCAGCCTTTTTCTTTATCCCAAAACCAATTCATCACTAACTAGACTTTGGCCACTATTTTTCTGGAAGAGATGCATGAGGTCTTCAACTGTCAGATGCTTTTTCTCTTCTCCCTTGACATCCACTACTATTTTACCCTGATAGAGCATAATGAGACGATTGCCGTACTCAATCGCATGGTTCATATCGTGGGTAATCATCAAAGTCGTCAACTGATGGTGTTCCACAATCTTTTGCGTCAAATCCATCACCATTTGACTCGTTTTAGGGTCAAGGGCCGCAGTGTGTTCATCCAAAAGCAAAAGTTTGGGTTTCACCAGAGCTGCCATGACTAGGGTCAAGGCCTGTCTTTGTCCTCCTGAGAGATATTGAGTATCTACTTTTAAGCGGTTTTCAAGACCAATATTCAACTCCTTCAAGGCCTCTTGGAACTGGATTCTATCCTTCTCCTTCACGCCCCAGCCAAGTCCTCTTTTTTGTCCACGTCTCAAGGCAATAGCCATATTCTCCTCAATCGTCAAACGAGAGGCTGTTCCCATCTTAGGATCTTGAAAAACACGGGCGATATCCTTGGCTCTCTTTCTTACACTCAGATTTTTAATGGATTTCCCTGCCAATAAAAGGTCCCCTTCGTCCACCGATAGATTGCCAGCCAAGATATTCATCAAAGTGGATTTCCCTGCTCCATTTCCACCAATCACAGAGATAAAATCTCCCTCTTCAACCTCTAAATCTAATCCTTTGAGGACATGGTTCTCATTGACCGTCCCTGCTTCAAATGTTTTGTGAATATTTTCAAGCGTTAACAAACTTGCCATAACTTTCTCCTCCTATTCATTTCTCAATTTCAGACCACGAATCTTTAATCTCTTTTGCAATTCTGGTGCAAATAAAACTAAGGCGAGCAAGATTGCATTAAAGAGACGAACCAGGTTTTGGTCTAGATTTGGAATCTCATAGATATTTAAAATAATCAAACGGTAAACAATCGCACCAATTCCGATGGATAATAAGCGGCTTCCAATGGTTAAATCATGAATCAAGACTTCCGCAATAATCACTGCACTCAAACCAACAACGATGGTTCCTGTCCCAGAAGTCACATCTGAAAATCCATCATTTTGGGCAAACAAGGAACCACATAGGGCAATCAAGCCGTTTGAAATCATGTAACCAACAATCTTCATGGTGTCTACATTGACCCCATTGGCCTCACTCATCGGAATATTGTCCCCAGTCGAACGCAAGACCAAGCCAATCTCTGTTTTCATCAAAAGAGTCAAGACCAAACAAACAAGTAAGAGACAGACCAAGCTGAGTGAGAAAACAGCTTCTTCATTTGTCAGTCCCAAGCTCGCCAACTGTTTAAAGACAGTTGAAGAATCTCCCAAGGAAAGATTGGGCACACTTCCCATGATTTTAATATTGATGGAATAAAGCCCTGTCAAGGTCACAATCCCTGTCAAGAGAGCTGGAATTTTCATCTTGGTGTGGAGCATTCCTGATACTAGACCTGCTACCATACCAGCCAGCAAAGCAAGTAAAGTCGCAATCCAAGGATTTGTCCCTGCCTGTATCTGAGATACGACGACAGCCGCCCCCAGTGGAAAGGCTCCTTCAGCAGTCATATCCGCAATATCCAAAATACGGAAAGTCAAGTAGACCCCAATCGCCATAATCGACCACAACAAACCTTCTGATAAACTAGATAATACAAAATTCATCTCAAATCTCCTTATTCCTTGCCTTCTAACTTACTCATATCAATTCCCAATGCGTCTGCCATTTCTTGATTGGTATGCAATTCCAATTTTTCAGGCAACTCAACTGCTATATTTTCTGGCTTCTCACCTTTTAAGACACGAACCAGCATGCGAGCTGTCTGTCTTCCCAATTCTTCATAATTGGTTCCGTAGTTATACAAGCCACCAACCGCAATCATTTCTGTTGAACCACCGAATACTGGAACCTTGTGTTTAATAGAAACCTGCTTGACTGTTTCCATGGTTGATGAAATGATATTATCCGTTGGTACAAAAACCATATCCACCTCTGCCATCAAACTCTCTGCTGCCGCCTTGACGTTGTTGCTGTCCAAGATTGTTTTTTCAACAACGGTAAATCCTTTTTCTTCCAGAAGTCGCTTAGCTTCATCCTTTTGGACAACTGAGTTTGGCTCGCTCTGAGTATAAAGAATTCCAATTGTTTTAGCTTTTGGCAACACTTTCTTTATCAAATTGATTTGGGTTGAAATAGCATCTGATGACTGATCGCTTGTCCCAGTTACATTGCCCCCAGGATGTTCTCTTGACTCAACCAACTTGGCACTGACAGGATCTGTTACCGCTGAAAAGATAACAGGTGTCGTTTGTGTTGTATTAGCCAAGCTCTGGGCAGAAGGCGTTGCGATGGCTAGAACGACATCACTAGATTCTGCTAGTTGCTGGGAAATCGTTTTAAGATTTCTTTGTTCTCCCTGTGCATTTTGCAAATCAATCTCAATATTTTTCCCATCAACATAGCCTTGTTTGGCCAGTTCATCTACAAACCCTTCTCTAGTAGCGTCTAAAGACTGGTGGGTAATAAACTGCGAAATACCGATACGAAAAACATCTTTTTTCTTATCTGCCTTCAACTGATGCAAACTAATCAGAGAGGTTAAGAGGATCCCCACTACCAAGAGGGGTGCTAGCAATTTTCGAACAACTTTCATAATGAAACTCCTTCTCAGAAAAGATAATACTCAATGAAAATCAAAGAGCAAACTAGGAAACTAGCCGCAGGCTGTACTTGAGTACGGCAAGGCGACGTTGACGTGGTTTGAAGAGATTTTCGAAGAGTATAAAACAAAAAACCGCCTAGATAATACCTAAACGGATGCTTGAAATAATCTAACAAGTTACAACTTAGCTAGTCCATTTAGATATTCATCTATATGGACCACAATCAAAAATCTTAGCCACATAGATACAAACAAATTGCTTGAACTGTTTGCATCCATGGTGACATGTCTACAAACACTATCTAAAGTAGCTAAAGTAAAAGTTTTGATTCATCGTTACAGCTTGTTTCTTATTCATTTCTTTTTCTGCTTTCTTTTTTGATGTTTCCTATCTTACCACCTTTTTTATCAGCTGTCAAGAATATTTCAGAATTTTTTAAAATTTTTTGAAAATTCGTAACTTCTCAAAGTAACTTCCAGCTCTCTCCCAAAACTGGAAGTTAGTCTCAGACGACGAATTATGCTAGAATTAAGCCTGAGACTTTTCGTGAGGAGGCACCTCATGACGAAAAAACAAAAACATCTCACTCTAGAAGACCGTATTGACATCCAAACTGGAATCAGCCAACAGGAGACTTTCCGTTCCATCGCTGAGAAGATGGGAAAAGACCCGTCAACGATTTCAAAGGAAATCAAGCGCAATCGCATCATTCATCCAACATCCGTCAAATCTGATTGCACGGATTGCCCTCTTCTCAAAAAAGCTCCTTATGTCTGTAACAACTGTCCAAAAAAGAGGACGGATTGTGGGTTTAACCGCTATCTTTACTACGCGAAAAAGGCACAGGAACAGTACGAGACTATGTTGAGGGAGTCCAGAGAGGGCATTCCCCTAAACAAGGAAAGTTTTTATCAGATGGACAAGGTCTTAACCCTAGGCATCCAGAAGAAACAAAGCATCTACCATATCATTCAGACACATAACCTACCTGTGTCGAAAGCTACGGTGTATCGGCATGCCAAGCTGGGATATCTGACAGCCAAGCCCATTGATTTTCCTCGGATGGTCACGTTCAAGGAACGCAGAAAATCCAGAAAAGTAGCTATTCCCAAAGAGCTAAAAATTGGGCGAACCTACCAAGATTTCCAAGAGTTACGAGAAACAGATGATTTCTTCAAATGGTTGGAAATGGACACGGTCATCGGCAGACCTGGTGGAAAGCTACTGCTCACCTTCAACGTTTCCTTCTGCAATTTCCTCTTCGCCTTGCTTTTGGACAACAAGACTGCTCTGGAGGTCGCCACTAAATTCGCAGCTTTGAAAGAAAGAGTCATGGACGGAGGGGTTGCGTTCCATCAGCTGTTCCCTGTCATTCTAACGGACAACGGCTCTGAGTTCTCCTATGTGGAGGAGCTTGAGAGAGACATTGATGGGAAGTCTCACCTCTACTTCTGCGACCCTAGCCGTCCTGACCAGAAGGGGCGGATTGAGAAGAACCATACGGTTTTGCGAGCCATTCTGCCCAAGGGCACTTCCTTTGACCAGCTGACTCAGAAAGACGTCAATCTAGTCATTTCCCATGTCAATTCCTTGAAACGAGAAGAGTTTCAAGGAAAATCTGCTTACGACGTCTTCACCTTCACCTTTGGCGAGGACATCGCCGCTCTTCTGGGTTGCCAATTTGTCAAACCAGAAGACACACACTTATCACCTGATTTATTGAAATAAAGGGAATTTTCCACTCTAACTACACATCTTATCACCATCGAAAAGTCTCAAACTAAACGCTAGCAACTGGAAGTTACTCTAAGACGACTCTGTTTTAGGGCTATTTGTCGTGCACTTTTTTCTGTGTCTTTTCGCTTTTGAACCCTTATATATCAAGAAAAAGAAAACCAGCGGAAGTTAGTCTAATACGGATTTCCACTGATTTCACGCGTTTTTCTCATACTAAAAGCTAGGTTGGGGGAAACTGGAAGTTAGTTTTAGAAGTTACCTTTTTTGAAAATTCTTTCAAAGTTTTTCGATCTCTGTTTCAAACTCATAACCAAGTCAATCTAAACTCAGAAAGTATGATGCGAAATTTCAATTTTATACATTAATACTAACTAGTTTCTAGATACACAAGTCATCTTTTTAAGAGTCAAAAATTTACTTTATTTTGTTCAAAAACAATAAATTCCTTAAATTTATTTTTGAAAAGTTCAATAGCTTCCGAATTTTTTCTAGTCATTATGTAAGTAAAGGATAGTGGAATAGAAATTTCTTCTGGTATTCGAGTAGCAATATTAGGATTTAAAGTCATTTTAAGGTATAGAGGAAGATAAGATATTCCTTGTCCCATTTCAATCAATTTCTCAGTTACTGCTATATCCTTTATAGAAACAAATTGAGATTCCGGAACAATTTCAGAAATTTCTTGTTTTACTTTATTCCAATAAACAGGATGATTATCTGATAAAATCTTATATTTTTGAAATAACTCCACCTCAGTTAGTTGAGAATCATTTTTGGGATAAAAAAGAGCAATTTTACCCTCACAAATTTTTTCTGAATTAATCTTTGTAGTATAAGGTTCTTCCCTAGCTATCCCAATATCAAATTGATTATTTTCAATTTCTCGAGCAATATCATTTTGTAAAACTGTAATTGAAATACCTACAGATGGTTGTTCTTCAAAAAATTCTGGAAGAAATTTCGGTAACAGATAGGTAGCTATGTAAGGTGAAACTGCGATGTTTAAATGTGTTTCCAACTTTTTATTTTTTAACTGTATTTTTTTAATCCCATCTTCATATGTCGCAATTATTTTTTTTACGATAGGGATAAATTCTCGTCCTGTTGGAGTTAAAGTTAAATTTCTTCCAACTGTTTCAAATAAATTTACTTGTAAGTGTTTTTCGAGTTTTTTTATTTGCTGGTGAAGTGTTGGTTCCGTTAAAAATAATTCTTCGCTTGCTCTATGATAATTGAGGTGTTTAGATAATACTAAGAATGTATAATACCAATCTAAATTCATTATCTCCTCTCCTTCCTAAAATAATATTTAATGAATTATTAACTTTTTCCAAATTTTAAAAAGTTAGTATTTATTATATCATAGAATCAAGAATAATTTATTCGATTATATGAAAGGAGCAATATGATGAAAATTAATATACCTTTTAACCAGAACTTATTGCCTAAACGATTTGGAAAAGAAGCAGATTGTACCGACATTATTAAGGGGAATCCTGTACGATCTTTCCCCTTTGAAATTAGCGAATTACCAGAAGGGACAAAATATATAGCTATTACTTTAATTGATTATGATGCGATTCCAGTTTGTTCATTCCCTTGGATTCACTGGCTTGCTACGGATATAGAAGTTAAAAATAATACAGTCATTATTCCTGAAAATTACAGTCTAGATTATAAAGATTCTATTACGCAAGGGAAAAATAGTTTCGCAAGTCCTCTATTGGAAACTGACTTTTCTGAAATTGATTCTATGTTTGTTGGACCAACTCCTCCTGATAAAGATCATCGATATACGCTAGAAGTGTTCGCTCTAGCTACTAAAACAAATTTGAAAAATGGTTTCTACTATAATGAACTATTAGATGCTCTCTCTTCAATTTCGTTGGATAAAACTAGTACAGTTGTTATTGGTCAATTTTAAATAAAAATATGGGATAAACGATTTTATAATAGTTCGAAACAGATACGGACTATCAAATTCACTAATTTAACATAGTCTAATTTCTAATATTCTCTATACATACGTTTGAAGCTATACAAAAACTCAATTTTATACTCAATGAAAATCAAAGAGTATTAGGAGAAATTCATCAAATCTTTACATAATAAAAACGCATAATATCAAGCTAACCTACATCTGATATTATGCGTTTTGATCATTTTAAAATTTTTCGAAAATTCTTTCATAATTCTTTTAGGATAATTTCAAAGATTTGCCCATTAGACAAAATAGAACGATTTGAAGACTTTTATGGTATTTAGTTGTACTAGAGTCTTTTAAAAGTGTTTTGATAACTTGTATTTCTTCTTTGGTTGATTTCATATCACTATTATATAATGCGTTTTGATTTTAGTATAGTATTAAACTGACTCTTGGCAGTCGGACAAAAAATCGACAGTTATTTTATACTGTTTAAAACCAATAGTCAATACGACAATCTCTTTACTTTTCGGTTATCAACTCTGTAGATTGCTAACATATCCAAAATAAGCCAAGTATCCCGAGGATAGCAGCAGAAATGAATTATTTATACTCTGGATACCACTTCAAATCACGAACTGCTTTGGCCATATCTGTTTCCTTAGCGCGTGCAAGACCTTGCTCTTGTGCTTTTTTAGCGACTGCTTCTGCTACTTTAATAGAAACATCTGCTACATACTTGAATGGTGGCAAGACAGGAGCTCCTGGTTGGCCTGGATTGACAATACCACTCAATGAATGCGCCGCTGCTCCAATCATTTCATCAGTCAAAAGACTTGCTTCAGAAGCCAGCATACCTAGACCAAGACCTGGGTAAATCAGGGCATTATTTGCTTGACCAATCACATAGTCTACACCTTTATAAGAAACCGTATCAGCAGGAATTCCTGTTGCGACAAAAGCTTTGCCATCTGACCATTCAATCAAATCTTTGGCACTAGCTTCTGCCAATTTAGTTGGGTTTGACAAAGGGAAGATCATTGGGCGTTCTGTGTTTTCACACATAGCTTCTACTATTTCTTTAGTGAAGGTATTAGGCTGAGTTGAAGTTCCTACAAGAATGGTTGGCTTCACAGTCTTCACTACTTCAAGCAGATCAGTCAACTTATCTGCGTTACTAAAGTCAGCACGTTTCTTAGCAAATGGTTTTTGCTCTGGTGTCAAGTCATCCATGTCATCAAAGAGAAGACCTTGTTTATCAACCATAAAGAAACGTTTATAGGCTTCTTCTTCAGAAAGACCTTCACTTACCATTTCACGAAGAACACGAGAGGCAATTCCTGCACCCGCAGTACCACCACCATAGCAGAGATAAACTTGATCTGTTAATTTTTCACCACTAATATCCAGCGAACCAAAGATACCACCCAAGGTAACGATGCCTGTACCTTGAATATCATCATTAAAGGTCGGAATTTGTTTCCGGTATTTTTCAAGAATATTGGCAGCATTCAATCGACCAAAATCTTCCCAGTGAAGGTAAAGTTTAGGAAAGAGACGTTCTGCTGTTTGAACAAATTGGTCAATGAAGTCGTAGTAACGATCTCCGCGGACCCGTTCGTGACGATTTCCTAAGTAATTAGGATTGTTACGAAGTTCTTCACGGTTAGTCCCTGCATCAATGACTAAAGGAAGGACCATTGAAGGATCGATTCCAGCAGCACCCGTATAGACCATCAATTTCCCAACAGAAATATCGACACCATTTGTTCCCCAGTCGCCAATTCCAAGGATTCCTTCTGCATCTGTTACAACAATGAGACGAATCTCGCGACCCCCGGCAGCGTTTTTCAAAGTAGCTTCAATATTTTCAGGATGATTAATATCAAGATATCCCGCATATTGGGGATCTACAAAAAGATCACTATAGCCTTCAATCGTATCTGCAATGGTTGGATCATATACAATTGGATTGAATTCTTCCAAATGTTGAGAAAAGAGGTAATAGAAAAGAGTCCTGTTGGTATTAAAAATTTCCATTAGGAAAAGACGTTTTTCCAAATCATTGGCTTTTGTTTGCATTTGTGCATAAGTTTGCGCCGCTTGTTCTTCAATCGTTTGAACATACGGTGGCAGTAAACCAATAAGGCCTAGTTCCTTTCGCTCCTCTAAGGTAAAAGCAGTACCTTTATTGAGGAAAGGATTGTTTAAAATATCATGTGAAGTCATAGTGCAACCTCCTTTTTATTTATATTATACCACATGAAACGAATTGTTCGTAAAACGTTGTTGTTTAAATAATACAATTGTATACGCATATGTTATAAATTTCTGAACTCATCAAACTCTCGATGATCTCTCTTTACTAAAAGTTTCGAGTAAAATAAACCAATCATACAAATTGACAATCCTAATTAAAATAAATATCATATAGGTATGTTATGTAGTACTTTGTATTTTTTAAGGTGTTTTTTTGTCATATAAAACTTGTATTCTATTTATATGACAACTAAAAACTATTTACAACAATATATTTCCCAAAAAGTGAAATATTTTCGAACACAGAATAAAATGAGCCAGGAAGAACTTTCAGAACAAGCAGGACTCGGGCTTAAGTATATCAATCAACTTGAAAACCAAAATGTGAATCTGACCATTCACAGTCTTGAAAAAGTGATTGACGCCCTAGAAATGACCCCAGAGGAATTTTTCAATTTTGATAGCCTTGAATCATCCTCTGATAAGAGTGACAATCTTTCACTCAAAAGAATCAACATGAAGATTAAACAGCTCCCTATTGATAAACGAGAAAAAATGTTGGTCATTTTTGAGAGTATCTTAGATAATCTTTGAGATCCCTGACTCACTTACATTTTAACTGGTGAATACTCGTATAGTCAAATTGTAGGATACGGATAAAAATTATTTATCTGCTGTTTTCCACTTATTTTCCTTCTCCAACTAATGAAAGTGAACCCATATGAATTTAAAAGATCTACAATATTTTTATGACCTCTGCCAGCTTCAATCCTATACGGAAGTAGCAAAACAACATAAAGTCAGCCAACCATCTATTTCTTATGCTATCAAGCGCTTAGAGGAATCCTTTAACTGCAAATTGATTCACCATGACCCCTCGCATCGTTCCTTCAAGCTAACTCCTCAAGGACAAATCCTTCTAAAGCATACAGAACTGATTTTACCTGAGGTCATTTCTACTCGCAAAGAAATTAATCGCTCCTTGGCACAATACTCTACTGTAGGATTCCCTCCTATTATCATTCAATATCTCTTTGCTGCCTTAAACGAAAAAGATAAATTCGATTTTTTAAAAAAGATACGCCCTATCCGCGGTGGCTCCGTAGAGTTATTAAACCTTCTCCTTAAGGGAGACCTTAATGCAAGCCTACTCGGTTTGATTGAGCCTCTCAACTATCCTTCAATAGAGACACACGAGCTATTTCATAAAGAACTGTATGTCGTTTTATCTAAGAACCATCCTTTTGCCACTGCTCCTTCCCTCGCTTTTGAAGAATTAGCAGATCAATCCTTTATACTCTTAGATGAACACTTTGTTCACCTGAAAGCTTTTGAAACGCTTAATCAAAAGTATCAAAACAAGGCAGAAATATTCTTTAAGACTGATGACATTGCCATCCTTAAAGAACTTTTAAAGAAAGGGATTGGCCTTAGTTTACTGGCTGATATCGCACTTTCTGATGAAGATGATGATTTAATAAAAATTCCGCTTATACCGAAGGACAAGATAACTTTTACAGTTTATTACGCTTACCTTAAATCAGCTACACCGTCATCAGAAGTAGAAGCCTTATTTAATCTCCTTAAATCATATGAATAGAAAAAACTCTAACTATCAATGAACTGATAGCTAGAGTTTTTTACATTGTAGATATTAGACTCAATGAAAATCAAAAAGCAAACTAGGAAGCTAACCTCAGGTTGCTCAAAACACTGTTTTGAGGTGGCAGATAGAGCTGACGTGGTTTGAAGAGATTTTCGAAGAGTATTAGACTATAGTAGATTGAAGCTAGAGTAATACGCCGTGACTTCTAAAACTTTTCTAGAAATTAATTTGACTTTCCTAATAAAGTTGTTCAGATTTTATTTCATCTCACTATAATTCAATGATTTTCTAAGAATTCTATTTCTTTCGAAAATTCTTTCAAGGCACTTTCAAAGATTTTCAAATCAGTCCAACAAAAAAAGGTTTATAATTTCCATAAAAGTTGACATGGAAATTATAAAACCATTATTAGTTTAATCCTTGTTGATAACGTGCCAATTCGGCTTGGTTAGCCCAAACATAGTGACCTGGACGGATTTCAACCATAGACGGTTTATCAGTCTCATAGTCGTGTTGACTTGGATCGTAAACCTTCAAGACCTTCTTACGTTCCAAGATTGGGTCTGGAATTGGTACCGCTGAAAGCAAGGCTTGAGTATATGGGTGAATTGGATTGTTAAACAATTCTTCTGTTTCTGCAACCTCTACAATAACACCCTTGTAAATAACCGCGATACGATCTGAAATAAAACGAACAACCGACAAGTCATGGGCGATAAAGAGATAGGTCAAACCAAGTTCTTTTTGGAATTTTTTGAGCAAGTTCAATACTTGGGCACGCACAGAAACGTCCAAGGCTGAAATTGGCTCATCCGCAATAACAAAGTCTGGTTGCATGACCAAGGCACGGGCAATACCGATACGTTGACGTTGACCACCTGAGAATTCATGAGGGTAACGAGTCAAGTGCTCAGCAAGAAGCCCCACTTCACGGATAATATTTTGAACTTTCTCTTTACGTTCTTCTTCATCTTTGAACAGATGATGATTGTAAAGACCTTCAGAAATAATATAATCAACAGTAGCACGTTCATTCAAACTTGCGGCAGGGTCTTGGAAAATCATCTGGATACGACGAATCAATTCCGCAGCTTGTTCACGCGATTTCTTACCATTAATCTTTTGACCATCAAAAATGATATCTCCATTACTTGTATCATTTAGACCGATAATCGCACGACCAATAGTTGTTTTCCCACTACCTGACTCACCTACAAGCGAGAAAGTTTCTCCCTTGTTGATAAAGAAGTTAGCATTTTTAACCGCGACAAACTTCTTACTTCCTTCACCGAAGGAAATTTCTAAATCTTTGATTTCTACTAATTTTTCAGACATTTCCTTCCTCCTAGTCTGCCAGATGGGCAAATCCCATTTTTTCACGGATCTTATCGTGGAGATTTGCAATCACAGCTGGTTTTTCTACTTTTGGAGCATCCTCATGAAGAAGCCAAGTTTTAGCCCAATGCGTCTCTGATACTGAGAATTGAGGGGCTTTTTGTTCGAAGTCAATCTGCATTGCATAGTCAGAACGCAAGGCAAAAGCATCCCCTTTCAGGTCAGTATAAAGTGACGGAGGTGTTCCTGGGATTGAGTAAAGATCCCCTTTATCATCAGCAAGCTGAGGCAAGCTAGACAAGAGACTCCATGTATATGGATGGCGAGGGTCATAGAAGACTTCCTCAACAGTTCCATACTCAACGATTTCTCCTGCATACATCACCGCTACCTTATCCGCAATACTTGCTACCACACCAAGGTCGTGGGTGATAAAGATTGTTGTGAAATGGTACTCGTTTTGTAAAGATTTTAGCAAATCAATAATCTGTGCTTGGATGGTTACATCCAAGGCAGTCGTTGGCTCATCACAGATCAAGACATCAGGTCGGCAGGCAAGGGCAATCGCAATAACGATACGTTGACGCATTCCTCCAGAATATTGGAATGGGTATTCATCAAAACGTCTATCTGCGTCTGGAATCCCAACCTTATTCATGTAGTCAATAGCCAGTTCTTTTGCTTCTTTAGCTGTTTTTCCTTGGTGTTTTACAATAACTTCTGTAATCTGACTACCAATTGTTTTAATTGGGTCCAAACTAGTCATTGGATCTTGGAAGATAGTCGCAATCTTAGCACCACGAATTTGTTCCCAATCCTTGTGAGAAGACAAGGCTGTCAAATCCTGACCACGGTAGTCAATACTTCCTTGGGCAATGCGACCATTTTCTTCAAGCATACCTGTGAAAGTTTTTGTCAAAACAGATTTTCCTGATCCTGACTCACCTACCAAGGCTAATACTTCTCCTTCAACTAGTTCAAGGGAAACGCCGCGAATGGCTGTCAATACTTTGTCACGAACGTCAAATTCCACGACAATATCGCGAGCAGTCAAAATTACATTTTTTTCTTTTGTCATTTCTACTCCTATCTATGTGTACGTGGATCACTAGCATCCGCTAAGTTTTGACCAACTACGAAAAGGGACAAGGATACCAAGACAAGAGTTGTCAATGGAATCCAGAACAAGTAAGCATTGGTTGTTACATTTTGTGAATAATCCGAAATCAAACGCCCCAAACTTGGCACTGTAATCGGTAATCCAAGACCGAAGAATGACAAGAAGGCTTCGTATGAGATAAAGCTTGGAAGCATTTGAGTCATGGTTGTCACAATAACAGATACCAATTGAGGCATGATATTTTTGGCAACAATCTTCAAGGTTGGTGTTCCCAAAGTACGTGACGCCAAGTTGTATTCCAAATCACGATAACGCAAGATTTGCACACGGATCATGAAGGCAATCCCAATCCATGTCGTCACACTCATAGCAAAAATCAGATTCCAGAATCCAGCTCCGATTGAGTAAGTCAAGACAATGACAATCAAAAGAGATGGGATGTTTGAGATGACATTATAAACTTCCATCATCACACGGTCAACTGATTTTGAAATACCCCAAATACCACCGACAAAAACACCGATAACCAAGTTAATCACTGTCGCAATCACAGAAATGAGGATAGAGTTACGAGCTCCGAACCAGACACCGTCAAAGAGCGATTTACCGTTACTGTCAGTACCGAACCAATGCTCCGCATTTGGCTTGATATAACGAGCACTAAAGTCGTTTACCTTGCTGACATCATTGAAATCAAACTTAGAAAACATTGGGTAGATGAAACTCATCAAAATGATGGCTACCAAGATTCCCAACATGACTACAGTTGATTTTTTCTTCATAAATTGTCTAAACACTGATTTCCAGTAAGAATATGCTGGCGCATCAATAGTTTCAGAGGCAAAATCGTCACGTTTTACAAACTGAAATTTTTCTTTATCGATTGTAGACATTATTTGCCTCCTTTCTCAGTCAATTTAATACGTGGGTCAATAATGGTCATCCAAATATCTCCCAAAAGAAGTGAGAAGATAGAAATACATGTAAAGATGAAGACAAGACCAACGACCATAGAGTTATTAGATGCTTTTACAGAGTCAATCAACATTTTACCCATACCTGGGAAGGCAAAGACTGTTTCAGTAAGGGTTGCACCACCGATAACCCCAATAACGGCACCAGGAATTCCTGAAACCAGCGGAACCATGGCATTTTTAAAGATGTGTTTGTTTGAAATTTCTTTTTCAGACAAACCTTTTGCACGAGCGAAACGAACAAAGTCTTGTGATTGCAAGTCAATCATGTAACGACGAATCCAAATAGCTGTACCCGGAGCACCCAACAAACCAAGGATAACTGCTGGTAAAACATACGAACGCCAATCTCCAGCACCCAAGATAGGGAATGAATCTGGCAAACCGATTGAAGAACCAGCCAAACGAACGATATAAACCAAGGCAATTGTTGGAAGAGCCATCAAGAAGGTCAAAGCCCCTGTTGAAAAGCTATCAATCCAAGTATTCTTGAAGCGAGCCATAGCTGAACCAAGTGGCACGGCAATCGCATAAGAAATCACCAAACCGATCAATCCTACAACAGCAGAGCTGGCAATCATTGAAGGATATTGGTAGTTACTTTCAGTCGCTGTATAAGGATCATCTTTCCCATAGCTAGCTACTTCACGAGAGTCAGCCTGACTAGGTGACTTGTAGGTTCTTGAGTAAATATTTACAGAAGACGTTTTCTTACCTGTTGGGAACTGAACTTGGGCAGTTTTGGTTTGTCCTTGACCTTGAGTAATAACCTGAAGAACTGGTGTATTAGCATAGGTTGGATAGGAGTCACCTAAATTGATATTCACAAAATTTTGATGCACAAATGGGAACTGACTGTTGAAGTACAAGAGATATTTGTGTTTGGTACCTGAACCGACCAATGACCATCCGATAGCTGGATCATTTTCGAAACGAAGGTAGCGTTTCAAGTCTGGATTTTCAGGGTCTTGAATTTTATTTGTATGGTCAATGTCAATCAAGTTAGCATAGAAGTGAAAAACACGTTCAAAAATTGGAATTTCACGAGTAGCATAGAATTGACCACTTTCAGTAAATTCTCCCAAAGTCCAACCATGACCTAATTGATTGATGTACTTTTCATAAATAGCTTTATTAGTCGCATTTGCCTCTACTGTTACAGAAGAATCCATGCTACTTGCCTTTTCTTGCAACTCCTTAGTATCGTAATACTCAATGTAGCCCATACGCTCAAACACAGTATTTTCATAGTTATCACGTTTATCAGCTGTTGTTGCGATTTTATTATAGTTAGGGTCCTGCTTGAAAATCAATTTTCGAGGAACCAAGGTATAGATAATCGTGTAGGTCAAAGTCGTTACTAAGAAAATCGAAACCAATGACCGCAAAACACGCATAAAAATATATTTTTTCATATTATTTCCTTTAAAAATCCCAAAAGAACCTTCTCCTCATGGAGAGAAAGTTCTATTGAAAATTATTTACTTCACATGACTTGCCAATTCTTTTTGAGCTTTCTCGTTTGACTCAGTCTTTTCTTTCAACCATTTTTCACGAGCTTTTTCATACTCTTCTTTGGTGATTGCTTTTTCACCAACTTCAGTGTACTTCAAGTATCCTGAATTTTCACCTTTAAGGCCGGCTACTGAATATGAAGAGCTAAATGGTAGAACTTTTGAGACATATGAAACGGCTGTTTCTTTAGGAGAAGCCATTACTGGAATTGTCAAGGCATTATCAGTCAACCAAGCTTGTGCCACCGCGTATTTTTCATAACGTTTTTGAACATCTTGGTTTTCGCTGTTTGCGTCATCAAGTAATTTTCCATAGTCAGCTAAACCAAGTTTGCTTACTACTGATGCATCTGTGTTTTGGTCAATACCAAGGTAAAGGCGAGTGCTTCCTCCCTTAAGGACGAATTGATCCAAGAAAGTAGAAGGATCTTGATAGTCAGGGTTCCATCCTAGCAAGGTATGGATATCCCAGTCTTGTTCTTTAGCTGTTGGAGCACTAAATGAAATTGGTAAAGCTTCTGCTTGAGTCATTTGTTGTAAGTCTACAACAACATTATCTGAACCCAATACTTTTTCAATTGATTGTTTCAATGATTGAACACGGTTTACAACTGCTGTTGATTCTTGGATAACCAAAGCATCCAAGTGGATTGGGAATTCAACACCTTCAGCTTGTAGGCTTGATTTGGCTTTAGCAAAGACTTCTTTCGCTTTTTCTTCATTGTAAAGTCCATTTTGAGAATCTGCTAGAGATACGTTTAACCAAGTAGAAGAATTTGTCTTAGCCAAGCTATCTTGTACCAATTCACCAAATGTTTTCTTACCAACTTGAAGATTATAAGGTGCAAACGTATTACGGATGGCTACTGCAGCTCCATCAGTACCATTTGTTTGAGCTGAATAAGAATTGCGATCGACTGCAAAGTTCAATGCTTGACGGAATTCCTTGTTTAACAAGGCTTTCTGAGTAGATGTCTTTTGGGCATCACTTGTTTTGGCAGTGTGGTTATAGGTTGTACGGCCATAGTTCAAGCTGACAGTTGCAACACCAGCACCTGGTTCGTTAAAGTAAATGTTATCTTTGAAGTCAGCTGCATATTTTTCATATGTAGAACTTGTAGGGAAGATACGAGCTTTGCTATATTGACCATCAGAAAAACCTTTGGCAATTACATCTTGATCCTTACCATCCCAGAAAGTGAACTTAACGTTCTCAATTTTTACATTTTCTTTGTCCCAGTAAGCGTCATTTTTAGCCATCTCGATAGATGATTTAGGAGTTACAGCCTTCAAGACAAATGGACCATTATAAAGAATAGAGTTAGCATCGGTTGGGGCACCAAAACCTTCCCCTTTTGAAGTTAAGAATTCTTCATTAACTGGCATCAAAACACCACTAGTGGTCTTGTCATTCCAGAAAGTTTCCGGCTGGTTCAAGGTATATTCTAGTGTTTGATCATCGAGCGCTTTTACTCCAACGGTTGAAAAATCGCTTGTTTCACCCTTGATATAGGCTTCTAATCCCTTAATAGAAGAGCTAACGATTGAAAGTCCTTTTGATTTTCCATCTACGGCGTGTTTCAAACCAGTAACGAAGTCTTTAGCAGTTACAGGAGCGTATTCTTCTCCCTCTGCTGTCACCCATTTAGCATCCTTACGGATTTTATAGGTATAAGTCAACCCATCTTTTGAAACTGTCCATGATTCAGCAATAGAAGGAACCAGGTTACCATATTTATCATTAGCCAACAAACCATCTACAGCATTTGTTGTGACGAATGATGTTGAATCGATATTGCTGACGATATAATCCAAAGTTTCTGGATCTGTTTGATAAACATATTGGTAATCTTTTGCTAGTTTAGCATTATTTGAACTAGTGTTTGAACACGCAGCTAGAACTCCTGACGCTAATAAGGTAGCTCCCGCTACAGCAAGCACTCGACTTTTTTTCATTTATTTACTCCTCTTATAAAGTATAGGTTATTATTGATTATACCATATATTTTAAGATATTTCAATAAAAGTAAACGAATTTTCAGAATATTTAGGCTTATTAACACAAAAAATCTGAAAAAGCTATTGACTGAAAATCATTTTCAAGGTATAATAATAAACGTTAAGGCGGTATAGCCAAGTGGTAAGGCACGGCTCTGCAAAAGCTTGATCGTCGGTTCAAATCCGTCTACCGCCTTCTATAACTTGATTTATCAGGTTTCATTTAAACAGAAAGCCCAATTTAAAGGGCTTTTTTCTTTTTTCCTCGAATAAATACGTATAACTTTAAAAAACTTTTGGGGCAAGTTTGGGGCTGAGTTTTTCGAGGATACTATTCCCTTTTAAAACAACTGAAAAAAGCTTTGTCACTCATGATGACAAAAGCCTCTAATTTACTCTGTTTCTTCTTCTATTTCGACTTCTGTGATTTGGACTTTTACCTTGGTAACACGTCCATTTTTCACTTTATCATTGGTTAGGATAAGCTGTTTGTTTTGGCTGACTAATTCATAACTGAGTTTCTCAGTCGTTGGAATGGTCCCAACTCCTGTCAAATAGTAACCAGCGATGGTATCAACGTCATCACTTGCTAGTTCGACATCAAAGTAGTCATTAAAATCATTGAGATTCATGGTACCTTGAACAATATAAGTATCTTCTCCGATTTGATGAACTTCGATTTCGGCCTTATCTGTTTCATCATCGATTTCCCCAACGATTTCCTCTAAGAGGTCTTCAAGTGTCACCAAACCAGCCATACCACCGTATTCATCCAGCAAGATTGCCATTTGTCTTTGGGTATTGCGCAATTCTTTTAACAAGTCATCCACAAAAATAGTTTCAGGAACAAAAAGTGGATCTTGTAAGATTTTCTTCCAAACAATATTGTCAAAACCGTCCACAAAGCCCGCCTTAAGGAGACTCTTAGTGTGAATAATCCCAATCACGTTATCCTTGTCGCCATCATAGACAGGGATACGAGAATAATTTTGTTTTAAAATACTTTGGATGATGGTTTGACTCTCATCCTGAATATCGACCATGAAGGCATCCGTCCGAGGAACCATAACTTCTCTGGCCATTAATTCGTCCAGTGAAAAAATCCCTTGTAACATCTCAATTTCGTCAGCATCTAGTGTTTCTTCACTATTGGTCAGCATGTACTCAATTTCATCACGGGTCATTTTTTCATCAGCATCGTCAAAGGTCATAGGGGTCAAGCGACTCAAGAGATTGGTAGATGCAGACAAGAGCCAAACAAAGGGACTAACTAGTTTCCCAAGTCCAATGATAACTGGCGCTGTACGAATGGCCAAGGCATCTTTTAGATTAAGAGCGATTCTCTTAGGATACAATTCCCCAAAAACGATGGAAATATAAGTCAAAAATGCTAAAGATAGAAAACTTGCAACGGCATAAGCTGTTTCGCCATTTCCAAGCCAAGATGCAATTTCTCGTCCCAGAGTCTCTGCCAAACTCGCCCCTGATAAGATCGTAATCAGGGTAATCCCTACTTGAATAGTTGATAAAAAGTGGTTAGGATTTTCTAGTACCTTCATCAGACGGATATAGCGTCTATCTCCTTCTTCTGCCTTTTGTTCAACACGCGCACGGTTAAGTGAAACCATGGCCATTTCTGTGGCTGAGAAAAAGGCATTTAACACCGTCAAGATAAACAATAAAACAAATTGTAGCAACAAATTCTGACTACTTGGGTCTTCCATAGTTCTTCTCCTAAAATAGTATCTTATCCTTTATTATATCACAAAATTTAATCCAGTACATATTATTTTTTCTCAGTGTCTATTCTAGTCCTACTTAAATTGTCCAAAAAAGAACTCCTATATCCACAAGTGACATAGGAGTTTATCTTATCTTTTACTGAGTTACAGTTACTTCTCCAGTTCGGTAATCCAGTTGAAGTCCCTTTTGAACATTGGGAACTAGAACATTGAATTCCAATTCTCCGTCTGAAGACTTGGCTTCAATCTGTGAAGCTGAAGGAACTAAATCCTCGTTTGAAGCATAATAAAGAGTTACACGGTAACGGACACGCTTGTTTTTATCCAAGGCCTTACGTACCATGCTTTCATAGTAGTTTTGACCAGTCGAATCCTCGGCTTGAGCCTGATTTGCCCAGGCTGTTTGAACAGCAATGTTTTTAGGATTGCTTGTCGAGGCATCAAAACCATCCAAACCACCGATTAAGGCATAGCCTAACAAGTGACCTCTATCGACCGCATGGGTATAAGTACCCTTTAGATTCTTAACCTGATGCCAGCCTGGAGGAGTCCAAGAAGTCGAACCATTCCCAGTTTCTTCACGATTCTTGTACTGACGAGTAGCCTTAGACAAGAGGGCATTAGCTACAGTTGGCACTGTTTCCTTGCCCACTGTCTTTGTTTTATTATCAGCGTAGGGCTTACTTGAAACCTTGGCATCTATATTTGTTTTATTGCCATTGACGATAAAAGCACCTGAGCCATTCCACTCCAGACTCCCTTTTATTTGACTCTTGACTGCGTCTGTTAAGACACTTTCTGCCAATGCTTGACTAGGAGCTTCAGACGCTTGTTTTTTCTGACTAAGCTTGGTTTTGGGACTATTAGCTGTCGACTGCATCTGCTTGATATAATAGCTCCCTGCAGACAAAAGCAATAACACTAGCAGTCCAATCAGTGTCTGTCTTGTTTTTTTGTTCATTTTTCTCCTTATCTTTAGAAAAAGGCTGGTTCTCCAGCCTAATTTCCTGTAAATTTATGAATCAATTCCTGCCATTTTGCTGGAGACAGGATAGCCCATGGATCTTGACCCTTGCCCAAGATTCCATAGCCTACCATTAGACCGATTCCTAGGGCTAAAACACCTAAAATCAGTACTATGATGACTAAAAGTAAACGCTTGACTACGTAGCTTGATTTCTTATTCATCTTCATCACTTGCCTCAATCCGCTGAATCTTAGCACCTAGCTGCGCCAACTTCTCATGGAAACGGTAGTAACCTCTATCCAAGTGAACCAATTTACCAACTACAGTTTCTCCTTGTGCTACCAAACCTGTCAAAATCAAGGCTGCGCTGGCACGAAGGTCAGTTGAAAGAACTTCCGCTCCCTGCAAAGCCTGCCCACCAACAATACGAGCTGTATCACGGATAATCTCAGAATGCAAGCCCATGCGGCGCATTTCTTCTAAGTGTTGGAAACGATTTTCGAAAACTGTCTCCACCATAGTTGATTCCCCTTTTGCGACAGTCATCAAGGCTGTAAATTGGGCCTGCATATCCGTTGGAAAACCTGGGTGTGGCAAAGTTTTCACATGGACAGCTTTTAGATTTTCTAGTTGAGAGCGAACGCGAATTCCTTCAGTCTCCTCTGTCACTTCCACTCCCATTTCAAGCAATTTGGCAATCAAGGGACGGTTATGCTCCCAGACAGCGTCTCGAATCAAGACATCACCACCAGTCATAGCAGCAGCCACCATAAAGGTTCCAGCTTCGATACGGTCTTGGACCACATTGTGAGTCGTACCATGAAGTTTCTCAACACCGGTAATGGTAATGGTCTCTGTACCAGCACCTTTGACCTTAGCTCCCATTTCATTGAGGAGAATAGCTAAGTCCACAATCTCAGGCTCACGCGCAGCATTTTCAATCACTGTGACCCCATCAGCTAGAGTCGCTGCCATCATCAAGTTCTGAGTAGCACCAACACTTGGGAAATCCATATAGATATGAGCTCCATGTAAGCGATCAGCCTTGGCTTCGATGTAACCAGCTGTTTGACTAATCTTAGCCCCCATAGCTTCCAGACCTTTCAAATGAAGATCAATAGGGCGGCTACCAATCGTACAACCACCTGGCATGGATACCTTGGCATGACCTACACGGGCAAGAATTGGTCCCAAGACAACGATAGATGCACGCATCTTGCTGACATACTTGTAAGGAGCTTCCTCTGTGATATCGCCAGTCGCATCCACCTCGACAAGATGAGCTTCCTCATCAAAATCCACCTTGGCATTTAAACCGCGAACCACCTGATTCATCGTGAAAACATCTGACAAGATAGGAACATTCTGCAAGACGGTCTTTCCTTCACTGGCTAGAATAGTCGCTGCCAACAAGGGCAAGACTGCATTCTTTGCTCCTTCGATCGTAACACTTCCTACCAGACGATTATCGCCACCTTGAACCACAATTTTTTCCATACTGATTTCCTTTACTCTTGATTTTATAATAATCCTCTAAGCGCTTCTTGCCACAACTGATATAGGCTGATAAAGAAAGAACTCATGATATAGCCCATTACAATGCTGAAAAAGGCTACTAGTAAACGAACTTTTCCTGCATTCTCAGTTGTCACTTTTAAAACCTTTTCCCATCTAACAAGATTCTTTAAAAGGTAAAAACTCACATAAATAAAGAGCATGTGACTGCTTAGAGTGAATAATAATTGAACCATTTGACTATTATACCATCTTCTCTGTTTGTGCGCTAGTTTGGAAACTTCCCTTAAAAACTAGGGATTGTTTTTCAAGTAATCAATTGCATCTTGTAGGGTTTTAACCGGCACTATTTTCATATCTGTCTTGATTGTTTTAGCTGCTTCTAGGGCTGTTTGGTAGTTGTTTTTCGCATCCGGATGCGCTTTTTGTTCTTCTTCGCTAACAGGGTTATCTGGGGCAAAGAAAATCGCGGCACCTTCTCTAGCCGAAGCTACAACTTTCTTATCAATACCTCCAATGTCCCCCACATTGCCATCTCGGTCAATGGTTCCTGTACCGGCAACGATACGGCCATTACGAAGGCCTGGGTCAGCTATTTGGGTATAGATGGCCAGACTAAACATGAGACCTGCACTTGGACCGCCGATACCAGCTGTTGAAAAGCGAATTGGGACATCACTGGTCACTTCCGTACGGTCAATCAAACCGATTCCAATTCCATTTTTGCCATTTTCCAAGGTGATAATCTTACCTTCTGCAGACTTGGTTTGCCCATCCTCTTCATAGGTGACCTTGACGGAGTCCCCTAGTTTTTGAGAATTGACATAATCAATCAAATCTTTGGAACTGTCGAAGGTCTGATCATTGACTGCTGTGACCGTATCAGAGATGTTGAGAATCCCTTTAAAGGTCGAATTATCCGTCACAGTCAAAACATAAACCCCAAGATATTTTAGTTCAATATCCTTACCAGCAGTTTTTAGCCCTTGATACTTGGCCATGTTTTGCGATGTTTGCATGTAGAATTGATTGATCCGCATAAATTCAATATCGGAAGATCCACCTGTAGTCTCCTGAGCACTACGAATATCTGTAAAAGGCGTCAACCAAGCATAAATCATATGAGCTAAAGTGGCATGTTGGACACCAACCGTAACGAATTGATAGGCACCAGCTTCCTTATCTTCTGTGTCATTGACTTTAAGGACTTGGCGAATATCTTCCGAACCACCTGGAACCTCTATATAGTAGGGCAAGGGCACTACAAATGCCAAGAAAGTCACAATCAAGGCCGCAATGACATATAAGGGCCATCTAATCTTTTTTTTCATTTCTTATTTCCTCCAAAATACTCTCGGGAACATAGCAAGCAATATCCTGACCAAACTTCAAAAGCTCTCTAACACCGGATGAACTGAGATAGAGATGTTCAGGTCGACTATGTAAATAAATGGTCTCTATATCAGGAGACAGCTGATGATTGTAGTAATCAAAACTGGCTTCATATTGCAAATCCGACGCATTCCTCAAACCACGCACTAGGCAAGTAACCCCCAGTCTTTTTGCGATATCAACCACCAATTCATCATGAGAAGACACAACTTCAACATTTTCCAAATGTTCCAAAGCCTTTTCTAGCCCTCGTTTACGATTTTCAAGAGGGAGAAATCCTTGTTTGTGGGGATTAAAAAAAATACCGACATAGAGCTTATCAAAGAGTTTGCTAGCCCGTTCAATCATATCCAGATGCCCATTTGTCATCGGATCAAATGAGCCTGTGAATAAGCCAATCTTATCTGACATAGACTGTCACCTTACTAATTCCATAAATTTTTTCCTTCCAGATGCCCAGGCAGGCAATTTCTTCTGGAAGTTCAACGGCCTTATCCGTCTCACACACGACCATGACATCTTCAGAAAAAAGCTCCCTCTCAGCCATTTTTTCAATGTCTGCTACGATTTGTTCCTTGGCATAAGGAGGATCTAAGAAAATGAGGTCAAATTCCCCAGATACCTGTTCCAATGCCCTTTCTGCATCCATCTTGAGGAGTTGAAATTTTCCAACTTCCTTGGTCATCTGAATATTTTCAGCCACGATAGCCTGAGCCTTACGGTCTCGTTCCACCAAAACAGCGCTGGACATGCCACGCGATACTGCCTCGATAGATAAACCACCACTACCTGCATACAGATCCAAGACTCGTCCCCCTTCAAAGTAGGGACCAATCATGTTAAAAATAGCTCCCCTAACCTTATCCGAAGTAGGTCTTGTCGTCTTTCCTTCTAGTGTCTTGAGGGGACGTCCCCCATAGATTCCTGATACGATTTTCATACCGTTTATTATACCAAATTATGAGCGAAAAGAGAAAGAAAACCGAACCTTGCGGTTCGATTCTCTATAAAATATTTTCATAAGTATCGCGAACTTCTTGAGGCCAAACACTTGTTTGCACTTCTCCGATGTGTTTCTTACGAAGTAGGAACATGGCCATCCGAGATTGTCCAATTCCTCCACCGATTGTCAATGGGAATAGGCCATTCAACAAAGCCTTGTGCCATTCCAATTCCAAGCGGTCTTCATCACCTGTGATGGCAACCTGACGACGAAGGGTTTCTTCATCTACACGAATCCCCATAGAAGACAACTCAAAGGCTCCACCTAAAGACTCATTCCAAACAAGAATATCGCCATTAAGACCCTTGTAGCCATTTTCAGACTCACTTGTCCAGTCATCGTAGTCTGGTGCACGTCCATCGTGCGGTTTACCATCTGGCAACTCGCCACCGATACCAATCAAAAAGACGGCTCCAAATTCTTTACAGATAGCATTTTCACGTTCTTTCGGTGTCAAGTCTGGGTAGCGTTCTACCAACTCTTCTGTGTGGATAAAAGTGATTTGTTTTGGCAAGATTGACTCGATGTCATAGCGAGCTTCAACAGCTAGCTCAGTCAGGCGAATAGCCTTGTAAATCTTCTCGACTGTTTCTTTTAGATAAGCGATGTTACGCTTACCATTTGGGATAACCTTCTCCCAGTCCCACTGGTCAACATAAACAGAGTGAGTCGCATCCAGCGAATCTTCGTCTGGACGAAGAGCCTTCATGTGGACGAAAAGACCTTCACCTTCACCGAAACCAAAACGTGCCAAGGTATGGCGTTTCCATTTAGCAAGGGAGTGCACCACTTCATAAGTAGCATCAGGAATTTGGAGAACCTTGACTGATACGGCATTCTCCACACCTGATAAGTTGTCCTGCATCCCGTCGCCGACCCTGCTCAAGATAGGACCTTGAACTTCGACAACTTCTAACTTATCTTTCAAATACTGGGTAAAAGTGTTTTTGACAAAGGAAATCTCTTCTTGTTGATGGATAAAACTTTTCTTCATAAACTACTCCTCAAAAAATTAATTAAAAGCATTATACACCTATTTACAAGAAAAGGAAAGAGCAAATTTAAAAAAATCAGTGCTCCTTCGAACACTGATGTTGGGGACCTTCTAGTCATTACGACCAAAGATACGTAAAATACTTAGGAAGAGATTGATAAAATCAAGATAGATACTGAGAGCCATTGACACAACCCAACCTGTCGCTACACGACCTTGTGATTGCTCATAAGCAAGGCGAATCCTTTGGTTGTCCCAAGCAATCAACCCGGAGAAAACCAAAACCATGGCTACGCTAATCATATAATCAAAGAAACCACTAGCCAAGAAAATATTGACTACCATAGCAATCAGCAAACCGATAAGAGCCGCCATCATAGCCCGACCAAGAGCACTCAAATCTTTTTTAGTGAACATACCAACTGCCGCCATGACAAAGAAGAGAAGGGCGCTGGATACAAAGGCAGATAAAACTGTACCCGGAGTATAGAAGGCCACCACAAAACTAAGGGTAAAGCCGTTTAAAACGGAGTAAAGCAAAAATACTGGAAGAGCCGCTGGACTATTCTTTGAAGCCATACTGCTGGCAACAAAGACCAGAGCTAGCTCTGCAAAGGTTGCAATGGTCAACCAGAGACGCCCCTGCATCAAAAAGTAAACTAACTGAGACTGAAAGACCGTCAACATAAGGCCTGATACCAAAGCAGATAGTCCAATCCCCAGACCAACAAAGGCATAAACTTTAGCGTAAAATTGATTGAGACCTGCGCGGTCGTGAATAATAGTGTGATTCATCTTTTCTCCTTTTCAATGAATATCTTTCCTTGATTATAACAAAGAAAGTTAAAATTAGCTTAAATGGAAAATTAAAATACCTGCTGCAACGGCAACATTCAAACTCTCCGCCTGCCCCTTCATACTAATGTGAACCAACTGGTCTGCACTTTCAGCCATAAGGGGACTAATTCCTTGACCCTCATTTCCCATGACTAGTACAAAATTTTCTATAGGAGGCAGTTCTCTGTAATCAACAGAATCTTTAGATAGGGTTGTTGCCAGCACTGAGATACCTGCCTCTTTGGTTTCCTTAAGAAGCGCTTGACTCGACATCCGGTAAATGGGCAGATGGAAATGACTGCCTTGCATGGAACGTAGAGTCTTGAGACTGTAGATATCTGCCGACTTATCTGAAACAATCACTCCTGTATAGCCTGCTGCATCCGCAGTCCGAATGATGGTTCCTACATTACCAGGATCTTGTACATCTTCCAAAAACAAGAACTTGCCCTGACTAAAATCAACTTGTCCTACTTCTTCTTTTTGAACCACCGCAACAATTCCCTGTGGAGTCTGAGAATCTGCCAAATCTAGCAAAATATCCTCTGACACCCAGACAGTTTGCGGAAAAGTAGCTAACTGATCTCGGTAATTTTCTAGGGCAAAGATTTTCTCAATCGTCACTCCAGCTTGAACAGCTTCTTCAAACAAGTGCCATCCTTCAATCAAATAGGCAGACTTGCGGTATTTTTTTTGGTGTAATTTCTTGGCATTTTTTACCACAGAATTGGCTTTTGAGGTTATAATAGTCATAGAAATATTATAACACAATCAAAGGGGTTTGGTATGCAAAAGGTTAGAATGATTGTCCAAGGTAGGGTGCAGGGAGTCGGCTTTCGTTGGGGTGTTTACAGCTTGGCACTTGAAATTGGTGGCATCACAGGTCGGGTATGGAATAACGACGATGGCACAGTGGAAATCTTAGCCCAAGCAGACTCATCTGCTATCATGGCAAAATTTATCCAAGAAATCCGAAAAGGACCGACACCTTTTTCAAAAGTCAGCTACTTAGATGTCCAACTGAGCAACTTTCCTCCCTACCCTGACTTTAAAATCGCAAATTAGGTCTCTAGAACTATTGTATATTTTGTAAAAAAACAGTAGAATAGAAAGGTATAATTTTTAAAGAAGGAATAAAAACAGTGAAATCTATTAAACGTTTTGCACTCTCGGCTATGGGAGTGGCTATGTTGCTAGTCTTGACTGGCTGTGTTAGCGTCGATAAAGCCACAGGAAAGCCAATAGGATTTATTTGGAATACGATCGGAGCGCCTATGGCTGAAGCTATCAAGTACTTCGCTACTGATAAAGGTCTAGGCTTCGGTATCGCTATCATCATCGTAACCATTATCGTGCGCTTGATTATCTTGCCACTTGGTATCTACCAATCATGGAAGGCAACGCTTCACTCTGAAAAGATGAACGCCCTCAAGCACGTCCTTGAGCCACACCAAACACGTCTCAAGGAAGCAACAACTCAAGAAGAAAAACTCGAAGCCCAACAAGCTCTCTTTGCTGCTCAAAAAGAGCACGGCATCAGCATGTTTGGTGGTGTAGGATGTTTCCCTATCCTCCTTCAAATGCCTTTCTTCTCTGCAATTTACTTTGCTGCCCAATATACTGAAGGTGTTGCTCAAGCAAGTTACCTAGGAATTCCTCTAGGCTCTCCAAGTATGATTTTAGCTGCCTGCGCTGGTGTCCTTTACTATCTTCAATCACTCCTTTCACTTCACGGAGTAGAAGATGAAACGCAAAGAGATCAAATCAAGAAAATGGCTTACGTGAGCCCAGTCATGATTGCCGGCTTCTCTCTCATCTCACCAGCTAGTGTCACACTTTATTGGGTTGTCGGTGGTTTCATGATGATTCTCCAACAGTTTATCGTCAACTATATCGTTCGTCCAAAACTTCGCAAAAAAGTCCGTGAAGAACTAGCCAAGAACCCACCAAAAGCAAGTGCTTTCTCTAAACCAAGTGGACGAAAAGACGTTACCCCTGAACAACCAACTGCTATCACAAGCAAGAAAAAACACAAAAATCGCAACGCTGGAAAACAACGTTCGAGATAAAGCTACGTAAATTATCCAATAATTAAAAAACGAATGAATGATAAATAGTTTTCATCAACTAGATATCATCATTCGTTTTTATTATCTACCGTTACATCTTATACTAGTCGAAAAAGTTAAATAGTTTAAAAGCTCACATATAAAAACTATTCAATCATAAATTAACAAGTAACTCGCTATGATTTAATACAATTCACAGTTATTAAAACTTCTGCTCCCGCGTCTCTATTTCTAAGCTCAACTCGGCCTTTGTGTAGTTTTGCAACTCTACATACAAAACTAAGTCCAATACCATAATGTTGCTCTTTATACGATCTAGCTTTATCCATACGATAAAAGAGCTTTCCAAAATTATTTAAAACTTCCTCTGGAAATTCCGAACCATTATTCCATATGCTTATTTTCAATTCTTTCCCCTCTTGCTCTACCCTAATGTTAATTTTAGGATTCTGTTTATCTGCATACTCCAAAGCATTTGTTAAAATATTTTGTATGGCACGAATCAGAAGAGATGGATTTATATAATAGTTTTCAGTTCCGTTCACATTTTGTTCAAAAGAAAACTTCATCTGATTTTTTATCAAAAAAGAAACTTCTTTCTCTAATTCATTGATAAAATCTGAAGAGGAATATTCCACCCAGCCTGTCTCATCATCATAATAGGTTTTAGAATAGTGAATCAATTGATTGAAATAATCTAGTAACTGTTGACTAGCTCTTTCTATATCTGCTAAGCATTCTTGAGATTGGTCGTTTTCAGTTATCGCCTGCAAAAATTCCACATTTCCCCTAATAATGGTTAAGGGAGTTTTTAAATCATGAGAAGCTGCTGAAACCTGAAACATCAAATCTTCTTTCTGCTGTTTCTCATCAACTATTAATTGTCTAATTCTATCTTGCATCACAATAATCCGATTTCCTGTCTCACGAAATTCTTTAACCGTTAAACTTTCTGTACATTCCCTCTCCAACCACATACTATTTTCATAAATCAAAGTCATTTCATAACTCAGTTTTTTCAACAATTTTCCAATGTGATAACTTATTAGAATAATCAATAAAACACAAATATATATCCATGATGACACATTAAAAAAGATTGATAGAACACCACTATTGTTTAAAGTTTTCCCGTCTTCATTTATTTGTATAGATACTGAAGCTAAAGGAATAAGATAGGCCATTAGTAAGCCAAGACTAAATTGCCAAATAATTCTCCAACAGGTTTCTCGAATTAATTGTCTAAAACTTTTGATTCTACCCATTGATATCCTCCACCGTACAAGGTTTTAATTGGATTTAATTGATAAGGTTTCAGCTTTTGACGAATTTGATAAATGTACTCTGAAACCGAACGTAAAAGAGCTTCTGAACTTTGTGGATATAGATAATTATAAATTTCCTCAATAGAATATATTTTACTTGGGTTGCTTGCCAAAAGATTCACTATGTCAAATTCCCTCCTTGTCAGAGCAATCTTATCATCGTTTACAAATAGTTCCTTACTATCCGTATATAGTATAAGCTTCCCAATCTTTATTTGATGAACATTTCCTTTAGTCCGTTCTTCACGACGCAAGTGCATTTTAACACGTGCTAACAATTCTTGCATACTAAAGGGCTTCATAATATAATCATCAGCACCTGCATTGATTCCAGCTACTAAGTCTTCATCCATATCCTTTGCAGTTATAAAACAGATAGGAACAGTTATCTGCTCGCGAATCATCTGACAGATTTCTAAACCACTAACAGGCATCATAATATCTAATAGAATCAAGTCAAAGCCTGTAAAATCACAAAGATCAATCTCTTCTATCTTATTTCGTATGACTACTTCATATTTTTCATATTCTAGTACTTTTTTATTAGGCGAAGAATAGCAAGATCATCATCTACAACCAAAATTTTATAAGCCATAACTCACCCTCCTGAATATATTATAGCACTAACTGAGAAAAAGACAGGATATCCCCTGTCTTTAGCGTACATTTTTTCCTATAAGTATCAATGTAACAAATAGAAAAACAATTAATAACCAAACTATTTGTATCCCTAAGCCTTGCCACACTGGATAATAAAGAGACAATGGATAGGTATAAAAACAATTCATACTAGCCAGTAATGGTAAATTTCTAAAAAAAGAACTGAATTGTAATAACATTTGTCCCAACCCCAATAAAAGGGATAAACTTATTCCCAAAATTAAGATAAAAGACTGGGAAATAAATACAAAAATACCACTTAAAAGAGAGAAGGTTAGAATAGAAATACAAGCTGGAAATAGAATTGTTAGAACATGTTTAATATTACTCAAAAGATTGATATTGTAGTATCCTTGCGCGATTAGTATGCATAATGATATTACAGCAACCAATAATACAATTTCCATACATAATACAATAGCTAGTTTAGATATTATAAATTTCAAACGGTTTGGACAGGTAAGAAAACTGGTACGAAGGCTAGAACCTGTAAATTCTTGACCTATAAATAGAACCGCTAGACTAACGAAACCTGCCTGTCCTAAATAGAGACTTTGCAGTAGCTGTTCCAAAACAAACTGTAGGGTCAACTGGTCTGGCTTATTATTTAAAAAAATAACTAACGCTGGAACACACAGTAATAGAGCACCTATAATCAACCAGTGCCACGGATTCATCATAAACTTGAGATACTCACTTTTAAGTTGCTCTTTCAACTTATTCACCTCCTCCAATATCTGACTTAAGTAAGCGGTAAATTGCTAACGCCAAGAATGAGAAGTTCCAACAAAGTAAAAATAAAATATTTTGTAAACTATTATGTTCTAAAATTTGAGGAGATGTAGCAATCAATCCTTGCCCCAATGCAACTGGAAGAAATTTTGCAACCGATATATAGTTTGCTAAAAATGTTCCTAAATTGTAGACTTGAGGAAGCAAAAATAATAGAGGAACAATGGCTGTTTTAAATGTCAAAGCCATAATATAGGCCAGCAGTCCCAACAAGGTCCAAGCTATACTGGCTAAAAATATATAGAACCAAACTGTCCCATTTAGTGAAAAAAGTAATAAGCCATCTTGTCCTAAAACATAATGTGTCATGTTAATCGTAAGGAATATCGATAGAAAGGAAATGAAAAATGAAAACACAAGCCAAACTAATGTTTTTGAAACTAAGAAAGAACTTCGATTTGTAATAGAGAGGAGGCTTGTACGAATAGCAGAGTATCTATACTCCTCGGCTCCGTAAATTGAGCCTAGGATAATCATAATAAAAACACCAAATAAAGTGACATCAAAACCTAAAAATTCAATAGGAGGTATAGCTTCTGCTAATTCTGGATTTGTCTCTGGTGTAGCATGGATACCAACTGAAACAATTTGAGAAGCACCAATATTTGCTAAAAATGTTTGAAATACCAGTATCAAGAATAGTACAATATGAGTAGCTCTCTTATAAAGTAATTTCAATATTTCAGAATGAAGAGAGTAAATAAGTGCCATGTCACTTTCCTCCTTCTGTCAAACTAAAGAAGACTTCTTCTAGTGAAGAAAGATTTTTCATCACTTCTTGTAAAGTCCCTTTTATAAGAACTTTTCCTTTATTTATGATAACTACATCATCTGTTACTGCTTCTACTTCCGACAATATATGAGATGACAGTAAGACGGTTTTCCCTTCTTGAGCTTGTTTTTTTATAAACTCTCTAAACCACCGAATTCCTCTTGGATCCAACCCATTAGTCGGTTCATCCAATATCAGATATTGAGGATTTCCTAATAGAGCTGTTGCAATTCCCAAGCGTTGTCCTTCTCCTAATGATAATTTCCCAATTTTAGATTTTTTCTTATGACTAATATCCACCATATCCAAGACTTGATCAATTCGCTGACTGGATATCCCATTACTAGCAGCAACAATTTTCAAATGTTGATAAACAGTCCGATCATCAGGAGCTCCTACACTGTCAAATGAAGCTCCTACAATCTTTAGAGGAAATTTTAATTCCTTATAAGTTTGATCTCCAATTTTGGTAAGACCAGATGTTGCTTTGTCTAATCCTAATAAAATACGTAAGGTTGAACTTTTTCCAGCTCCATTTGGACCTAGGAAAGCAGTCACTCTACCTGCTTTTGCTTCAAAAGAAATATCTTTTAAAATTTGAGTTTGCCCATATGACTTACATAAATTTTTAATGGCAATACTTTGTTCCATAGATGTTCTCCTATTCTATTTAATATTTCTAAAAGTAACTATATCTTACACATTCTTTTTCGGATTTTTTTCAGAATTTAGAGAGTCAAAAGATTTAAAATTTTGTTTCATTTAATTATATGTATTTATTTGTCTCGCACCTTACAGAATGAGATAGACACATAGCAGAAAAGTAGTTAAGAATTTTTCTATCAGAAATTTCTTAACTACTTTTTCTAATATCTTTAATTTAGTTCCTGTAGATAACTTTGGTAACTAGTATTTCTTAATTGTAATTCCTCATGTTTACCCTTATCTACAATTCTTCCATTCTCGTCAAAAACAAACACTATATCAGCTTCACGGATAGTTGATAATCGATGAGCAATTGTTAGTCGTGTTTTTCCTTCAGTCAATGAGTTCACAGCCTTCGTAATAATTCGCTCAGTTTCTACATCCAAGCTTGCAGTAATTTCATCAAATAAATAGATATCGCTCGGAAGCATTAATGAACGTGCTATATTAAATCGCTGTTTCTGACCTTCAGATAAACCTTGACCAGAATCAGATATATGACTCTCTAAACCTTTAGGCAATTGATTCATCAAGCTAAGAAGGTCTAATTCTTTTAGAACAAAATACATCCTCTCGTCCGATACCTTACTATTTTTCCCATAACTCAAATTTTCCCTTAGAGTTCCATGAAACAAAGTATTATCTTGAGAAGTATAACTAATCAAATCACGAACATTCTCCGAAGACAAATCCCTTAATCTTTTTCCCCCAATCAATATCTCTCCTGCATCGTATTGATAAAATTTCATCAATAAAGAAAAAAGAGTTGTCTTACCTGAACCGCTTGGACCTATAATCGCAACATGTTGCCCAGATGAAATGTGAAAGCTTAAATTATCTATTACACGTTTTTCTTGTTCTGAATAACTGAAAGAAACAGCATCAAAGGAAATAGAGAAGTCATTCACTTCTGTATAAGAGAAATTATTATCTTCTGAAGCTAAATTAAATAACTCTACTACACGTGTTCCTACCCCTTTTACTTCAGCAAAATCATCTAAAGACTGGATTAATTCTGAAGTCGGTTCCAGTAACTGCATGACATAAATAATGAAAGTAGTCAGTGTCACTATCGTCATTATTCCTTTCTGAACTTGCCATCCAGCTATTAAGATAATAATCAAAATGAAAAACATGATTACACTATTTAACAAGGCACTTTGAAAAGAGGAAATTGCTAATATTTTTCTAAAATTCTTGAAAAGTTCAGAAAAAACTTTAGACATAATCTTTATTTCTTGCTTTTCACCATTCATTGACTTTATTAATCTGAACTTAGAAAATTTATGACCTAAATCTCCTGCTAATTTTCCTAATAAATTTTGATGATCCAAAAAACACATTTCTAGTTTAGCATTTATAGGAAGCGTTACAAATAATAGGCACAATATTAGTACTAGACTAACTAACGTTAAATAGAAATTAATTGAAACTAAAAAATAAGCAGTCCCCACAATAATGAATAGATTCATAATGACCTGTGGAAAAGTTACCGAAATTAATTTTAATACCACCGACATATCATTTGTTAATCGGTTTGATAAATCTCCTGCTTGATATCTTTCAACATCTGTTATTGATAAAGATAAAATTTTCCTATGAAGACTTTCCTGCATCTTTTTCATAGCCTGATTTCCACTCATTCCTAGTAAATAAGAAGATATCGCCTGTAAAGTATAAACAGATAAAAAGAATAATAGCATCCCTATTAGCATTAGCGGATTTGATAAAATAAATGTCAAAAATGACATATCCATCATTTTCCCTATAAACTGAGGAATCAATAATCCCATTCCTGCGCTAATAAAACTTAGGAACAAACCTATAAAGAACCTTGGTTTGTCTAAACAATGAAATAAATATTGATAAAACTGTTTTTGCTTTATCATTTTAAAATTCTACCTTTCTAAATTTCTTTAAGCTAAAATAAAATAGAATAAGTGAGTAGAATGTTGTTATTGAAATAATTCCAATATAGGCTAAGTGAAAATTCCCCTCCTCGGCTAATAAACGAAAACCATTTGGGAAAATCAAACCAATTTTACCAAATAGAGGTAAAATACCTGTAAAAATGAGTATAATAATGCCACTTACAATACTTGCAATATTACTGAAAAACAGCGATATCATAGTTAGTAGAAATATATAAAAAACATGATGTAAAATCGTTCCAAAAATAGAGAATATGGCCAACCAACTATCCTGACCTAAAAATTCTCCTGAAGCGAAGGGAAGATGGATAACTCTTAAATAATAAACACCAAACATTAGCAAAGAAAAAATCAAAACAAATAAAGCAAATAAAGAGAGTATACTGAGTATTTTTGATAATAAAATCTTTTTCCTCTCTATATCCTTATATAAGAAAAGTCGGTGTAATTCTATATCACTTCTCACTACAGATAAAATTAGTAAAAATAAGGATAAGGTTGGTAGAGTTGAATTGAAAGAAAGATTAAAAATACCATCATACATTTCTAAAAAACTTAATTTTGCGCCAGTTTCTATTGAAGTTACATTCATAAAACTTGTTTCCATAAATGTAGAAGCTAAATATAGAATAGGAATTAGACTAAAAAGTAAAAATAGCTTACTTTCTTTTCTATTCCATGTTGTGCTTAATACAGCCAAAAAAATATCTTTCATTTCACTACCTTTCCATAAAAATATCCTTTAACTGATTTTCTTTCATACTAATCGAAGAAATCATCTGTTTTTCACCCAAAAATTGCAAGACTTTATTTAATTCTTCTCTACTACATTGCGCAGAAAGGACTAAATACTGATCCTCTAAATAAACAGTATCTGACAGATAGGATTTCAGGATTGAACTGTTTACATCATCTATCAACTCAATCAATACATCTCTTCCAGATGGTTTAGAAAATTCATCAGCTAAACAACCAGATTCTATGTATACATAACGATCACACAGAGATTCTAATTCACTCAATTGATGACTCGATATCAACATCGATATCTTTCTCTGACTAGCCCATTCTTTCAAAATAACAATCAATTTTTGAACACCTATTGGATCCAATCCTACAAAGGGTTCATCTAAAATTAAAAAATTAGGTTCTGCAACAAGAGCTATTGCTAAAGCTGTTCTTTGCTTCATTCCAAAAGAAAAATTCTTCGGTTTTCTTTTCCTTACTTCCCATAGCTCTACTAATCTTAATGTCGATTCAATATTTGTGAAAAGTTCTTTCTTGTTATGCAATCTCAAATAAAATTTTAGATTATCTTCAACTGTCATTTCAGGATAAAATACAGGATCAATCATAATTCCTACATCCTGAAGTAAACAATCTTTTGAACTCAGTTCAACTTCATTATAATAAATTTCACCTTCCGTCGGCTTCAGGGATTTGGCGATTAATTTCATGAGGGTGGATTTTCCTGCCCCATTCTTACCTATCAACCCCACAATTTCTCCCTTATTTATTTCCAAATTAACATTTCTCAATGAATAGAAATCATTTCCTGCAAATTTTTTAGATAAATTATGAATTGTTAACATTTTTCACTCCCTTTTTATTTTTCTGACTCTTTATATAGTAAGTAACAATTGATATAGAAAGATATAAAATTACCACAAAAATAATCTGAGACATCTCCAGAGGAGATTGAGCTATCTGCACTGTCATTTCATCTGATACAACGATATTTCTTTCCACAAATACTTTCCAAATAGACATTTTTTCAGACAAAATAGCAAAAATCATATAAGCCACACTTGAAATGATAGGCAAACTGATACTTTTATAAATTAAATCCTTTTTATTTTTACTATTATATAATACGTAACCATGAATAATAATCGGGAATAAGTACAAAATTAAAGCAAGTATCATAACTGATAAATTTGGTAAATAAAATAATAAAAATAGTGTAGATACTGTATAATACAAACAAAGCAACAATATTGAAATCATATTTTCTCCTTATTGAAATAATGCAGCTAGTAAGTTTATAAACCAATGCGCTGCAATAGAATAATGCAATCCAAAACGCATAGTCACAAGTCCTAGTATAAAACCAATTGGACTCCGAATCAATAAATTATCTATAATGTCATAATTCAAATGTAGTAAAATTCCAAATAGTAAAGAGCATATTAGTAATGTCTGAGGTTTAGAAAAATTATTTCGCAAAATACGATATAAACAATAGCGAAACAGGAACTCTTCACAACTAGCAATAACCATTTGATACCAAAATTCTTCGCCTTTAATAAAAAATAGATTTATAAGAAATAGTAAGGCTGTTAAAAAAATAAATTTATACCACGAAAATTTAATCTCACAACTAGTATACAAATTATATTTTTGGGCTATATAATTTGGGAGTATGATAAAACAAGCTGGCATTAAAACAACTAAAAGATAGAAATAAACACTGACTAGTTGTTCTTTCTCTACAAAAACTAAGCCAGTCATAGCAATACTATATAAAACAATAGATAACATCAAAATTCCTAAAGCTACTATCGCAGTAGATAATTTTGTCGTTTTATCATTCATTCTCTAAAACTCCATTTTTTTAAATTTTTTATACGATAAAATATAGAAAACTGTAATATAGACCATGCTCAACAAACACATAGCAGCTAAACTTGTAAAAGCACTTGCATTTGATAGCGATATATACGCATTGGGAAATAGATAACCCATCCATCCCATCTTAGAAGAAAGTATTGAAGCTAAAACAAAGAAAATTGAGATAACTATTGTTACTGCTCTATTCGTTTTTAGCGAGCTATAAGACATAATTAAAATAGATACTAAATTAGAAAAGAATATACTGAAAATGCTTAAGATTTCTCTACTTAACAAGTCATCACCTGAGAATAGCATATTTGATTTATTTAAAAATAAAAAGAAAATTATCAATGATGTACATAAAGTAACCAAGGTATATAGGCAGTATAAAACCATTAAAGAAAATAATTTAGCTTGAAAAATTCTATTTTTCGGTAAATCTTTGTATAGAAACATTATTCCAGAATTAAATTCATCTCGAAAAGTAGAATAAATCATATAAGAAAAAATTAATGTTGGTAAAACAAGTTTAAATTGTGATTGAAATACAATGCTAACAAAAAAACTAAAACTTGCATTATCTCCTGCTACGTAAAAAACTTCCATATCTGGACTATTTGTCAGTAGAGGAACTACTAATGGAAGTAGAGAAAAAGCAAATAAAAATTTTGTTTCTGATCTTAACCATATTGTCCTAAAAATTGTAAATAAATTTATGCTCATTTTATTATCTCCTTTAGTTATCAATCAGAAGAGACTTTATAATCTCCTCTGATTGATAACTAATCTAATTAGACTAGTTATTCTATTTATTAAATTGTCACGCGACGATTGACCTTGTAGCTAATGCTAACAATACCGAAATTCCATGTATGACGTTTGAACAACTTTTTAAATACTTTCATAATTTCCTCCTTTATCTTGATACAAATAGTTTAGCTTATTTCAGATATCTATATTAAATCTTGCTCTGACATGTTCATTTTTTCTGCTGAAATGCTTAGAATAGAAAATTTGCTTTCAGTCAAAATTAGATTGTCACACGACGATTAACTTTGTAGCTAATGCTAACAATACCGAAATTCCATGTATGACGTTTAAATAACTTTTTAAATGCTTTCATAACTTCCTCCTTTATCTTGATACAAATAGTTTAGCTTATTTCAGATATCTATATTAAAAATTTCTCTGAAATGTTCATTTTTTCTGCTGAAATGCTTAGAATAGAAAATCTGATTCCAGTCAAAATTAGATTGTCACACGACGATTGACCTTGTAGCTAATGCTAACAATACCGAAATTCCATGTATGACGTTTAAATAACTTTTTAAATGCTTTCATAACTTCCTCCTTTATCTTGATACAAATAGTTTAGCTTATTTCAGATGTCTATATTAAAAATTTCTCTGAAATGTTCATTTTTTCTGCTGAAATGCTTAGAATAGAAAATTTGCTTTCAGTTAAGAATTGCTTTAAATTCTCTAATTGATTTGTTCACATCCTATTTTAATCTACTAGAATTTCAGTCACTAAGTCTATTCTATTCATCTATAGATATTTATATAAACTTAAAAGCCCGATGTTTCCATCAGGCTTCTTTTTTATCCATGTACACGTTTCATATAGTCTTGATAACTTTCGGTATCCATGAGTTTTTTAGCGTTTTTCACACGGTCTGCTGTTGGAGGTTTAACCCCTTCGAGTGAATAAGGAATTCCCAATTCACGCCATTTGAACTCACCCATGGTGTGATAAGGTAGAATTTCAAACTTATCCACATTTTTAAGGGTCTTGACGAACTTCCCAAGTTCAATCAAGTCATCATCTCTATCTGTTAATCCCGGAACTAGCACGTGGCGAATCCAGACAGGCTTTCCAATATCTGATAGATACTGGGCACAGGCCAAGATATTTTTATTGGTTTGGCTAGTAACAATCTTGTGCTGTTCTTCGTTGATTTCCTTGATATCCAAGAGAACCAAGTCAGTGACAGCCATGAGTTTGTCAAACTTCTCAAGGTAACGTGGCTTGTTACGGAAAGGAAGGGCACAGGTATCCAAGGTACAGTGGATACCTTGTTCCTTAGCCTTAGTGAAGAGGGCAATTAGGAAATCAATCTGCAAGAGGGCTTCTCCTCCACTGACTGTAATCCCACCCTTATTCCCCCAGAAACCGCGATAACGCAAGGCCTCTGTCAAGACATCATCTACCGTCCGTTCACGTGACTTATTGGACTCCATAGCCCAAGTATCCGGGTTGTGGCAATACTGGCAACGCATGTGACAGCCCTGCAAAAAGACAATAAAGCGAATACCAGGGCCATCCACCGCCCCAAAACTTTCTGTCGAATGCACCATTCCTGTCACTTGTCCATAATCAATTGTTTCTTCAGACATATCGTTACCTTCCTTGAAAACGTTTTATAGTTTTATTATATCACGACTTGAAGGAAAAACAAGATTTTTGCCTATTTTTTAGAAAGCAATCTGTTTTTCAATTTCATTTTCAATTACTTATCATTTTATTCTTCAAAATCAAAGCCATACAAGGTTGCAAAGTAGTCCTCAGGGCGCTCTGCACGGCGGATTTGACGGGCTTTACCTTCTTCGGTATAGAGGATTTCCGCAGAACGAAGTTTGGCATTGTACTGGTAACCCATTGAAAAACCGTGGGCACCTGTATCATGAATGACCAGCAAATCACCGATTTCTGTATGAGGCAGTTCGCGATTGACTGCAAATTTATCATTGTTTTCACAGAGTGAACCAACCACATCTGCCACTTCAGCTGGTCCATCTGGATGGGTCACGTTAGTAATATGATGGTAGGCTCCGTACATAGCTGGACGCATGAGGTTGACTGCTGATGCATCCACACCGAGATAGGTACGGTAGGTTTCCTTCTTATGAGTCACTCTTGTAACCAAAGCACCATGAGGTGCCAACATAAAACGACCCAATTCGGTAAAAATCTTGACCTGACCAAGACCTGCTGGCGTAAGAACCTCTTCATAAACCTTACGAACCCCCTCACCAATCAAGGCGATATCGTTTGGCTCCTGGTCTGGACGATAGTTGACACCAATACCGCCAGAGAGATTGATAAAGTCTAGTGAAATACCCAACTTTTCCTTGATTTCAACAGCCAATTCAAAAAGCTGACGCGCCAACTCTGGATAATAGAGATGGGTGACGGTATTGGATGCTAGAAAGGAGTGAATCCCAAAAGTCTTAGCTCCTTTTTGCTTCAAGATAGCAAAAGCTTCAAAGAGCTGGTCCTTGGTCATGCCAAACTTGGCTTCTCCAGGATTGTCCATAATGTCTGTTCCTAGCTCAAAAACGCCGCCAGGATTGTAACGACAAGAGATGATTTCTGGAATGCCTGCTGCTCTCTCCAGATGCTCAATATCTTCAAAGGCATCCAAGTTAATGGTCGCACCTAATTCACGCGCATAGGCGTATTCCTTGTCTGGCGTGTTGTTTGAAGAGAACATCATCTCAGAACCAGGGAAATCCAGTTTATGACTCATCAGAAGCTCCACATAACTAGAGCAGTCCACACCACAGCCTTCCTCTTGGAGAATTTTCAAAATAGCTGGGGTTGGAGTAGCCTTAACTGCAAAATATTCCTTAAAGCCCTTGTTCCACGAAAAGGCTTGGTTGACGGCCCTTGCCTTCTCACGAATCCCCTTCTCATCATATAAGTGAAAGGGAGTTGGGAACTCGGCAACAATCTTTTCTAAGTCTTCTTTATTGATAAATGGTGTTTTCATAAGTTTCCTTCTATTCTATTTGCAAAGAAAGGCTGGGACAATCGTTCCAACCTTTAGTTCTATCTCTTATTTATCTTCGTCAAAGATATTGCCAACCTCAACATCGATGGCTTGGTTCTTGACATCAATATTGGTTACCTTCAAGAGTGACTTGTAGTCAAACTGCTTTTCACGCTCTTCTTGGGCATTGTCCGCAAAGACCGCTACACCTGCCAATTCTGAATCGAACTCGCGCAAGAGACTAATCATCCCGTTAACAGTTCCGCCACCTTTCAAGAAGTCATCCACAATCAAGACACGGCTGCCTGCCTTGAGACTGCGTTTTGAAAGGAACATTTTCTCGATACGGTCACCACTTGAACCTGATACATAGTTGACGCTGACAGTTGAACCTTCGGTAATTTTCAGGTCACGGCGCACAATAACAAAAGGAACATTGAGGACATTGGCAACTGCATTTGCAAGTGGAACACCCTTAGTCGCTACGGTCATAACCGCGTCAATCTTTTGGTCCATAAAGCTCTTGGCAATAATACGACCAATATTTTTCAAGATGGCTGGGGTGCTAAGCAAATCAGACAGATAGATATAACCACCTGGCAAAATACGGTCACTTTCTGACAACTTGGCACGCAAGTCTTCAACCATTTCCTTAGCATCCTGACTCGAAATAGACGGTGTAAAGATAACACCTCCACCAGCCCCAGTTACTGTCTGGATATGACCTATTTCAATTTCCTCAAAGGCGCGTTTGATAATCACGATATCTTCTGATATGGATGATTTAGCAGATTCATACTTTTCAGCAAAAGTATTGAGACTAGTTAGTTTATAAGGATTATTAATCAAATAGTTGGAAATGACAACCATCCGATCACTTCTTCTTAATTTCATTTCTATTTCCTATTCCATTTTTATTCAAAAAATCAAAAAGCAAACTAGAAAGCTGGTCGCTGGTGGTTCAAAACACTGTTTTGAGATTGTCGATAGAACTGACAAAGTCTGTAGTATATCTACATATATACATACGACAAGGCGATGCTACCCTAGTTTGAAGAGATTTTCGAAGAGTATTCATTTTTGTCTTTTACTTATTATACCATATTCACATAAAAAAACGAACATTCTTATCCTAAAAAATGCTCATTTTTCTTAAATTATTAATCTAAATCTGGTTTATAGAAGGAACGATTGTCCATTGCGAAGATTTTATTGGTCATCTCTCCTTTATCCACCAAAGCAAGAGCTGTTGACATCATCATCATGCTTGCATCCAGATTATCAATCATATGGATAATCTCTGCTTCCATAATGCGTGGACGGACTGGACTTCCATACTCAAGTAAGCCGTGGTGACTAAGGATGACGTGACGAAGCAGAACGACTTCTTCCTTGGTATCATCAATGCCAAGTTCCATCACTGTCTTGGTAATTTCACTATCAATCAGAGCAATATGCCCAAGGAGATTGCCTCTGACCGTGTACTCGGTCTGGTCTGGTCCCGTCAACTCGATGACCTTAGCCAAGTCATGCAGCATAATCCCCGCATAGAGCAGACTCTTATTGAGCTGAGGATAGATCTCGCTAATGGCATCTGCCAAACGTACCATGGTCGCCGTATGATAGGCCAATCCCGTTTCAAAGGCATGGTGGTTGGTCTTGGCAGCTGGATAGGAGTAAAATTCCTTATCATACTTGGTGTAGAGCTTTCGTACAATCCGTTGCCAAACAGGATTTTCAATTTTGAAAATCATTTGTGACATATAGTCACGGATTTCCTTGACATCAACTGGCGACTTGACCTTGAAATCAGCTGGATCATTGGGTTCTCCAGGTTGAGGCAGGCGAAGGGTGATTTGATTGACCTGTGGAGTGTTGTTATAAACTTCTCGGCGCCCTTTCATGTGAACAACCTTACCTGCTGTAAAGGCCTCAACGTTATGAGGTTGGGCATCCCAGAGTTTTCCTTCAATCTCGCCACTATCATCTTGGAAGGTAAAGGCTAGGTAGTTTTTCCCAGCGCGAGTTTGCCTCAGGTCAGCTGACTTGATTAGGTAAAAGCCTTCAAACAGCTCATCTTTTTTCATGTGACTAATCTTCATATTCTTCCTCATCTTCTTGGAAATGGAGTAGATCAAGCGCAGGCTCACCTTCTGATAACTCAATGTGACGGAGCGTCCGCTCGATAGCTGTAGTACGACGGTTTAATAATTCATCAATATTGCCAGAGGCATGTTGGAGGTGTTTTTGTGCCTTTACCAGAATGCCACCGAACTTGCCAAACTCGGTCTTGACAGTGGCAAGAGTCTTGCTGATATGGTCGGCACTCTTTTGGATATTGAGAGTCTTGAAGCCAACCGATAGGGAATTGAGCAGAGCTGACAGGGTACTTGGACCTGCGACAATAATCTGCTCCTCCCGCCTCAAATCATCAAAGAAGACCGGATTGCGGACGATTTCTGAGTAGAGACCTTCTGTCGGAACAAACAAGACTCCAAAATTGGTCGTCCGAGGTGGTGCTATGTACTTGCTCTTGATATCCTTGGCAAAGCGTTTGACGCTGGCTAGGAGCGACTTACGACAGCGTTCGATCTCGTCCTTGTCACCTGTTTCATAGGCTTCTTCTAGACGGTAATAATCTGCTAGTGGAAACTTGGAGTCAATTGGTAGATAGACGTACTCTTGGTCGCCTTGTCCAGGTAACTTGATGGCATACTCCACTCGTTCACTAGAGTTTTCAACCGTTGCGTATTCTCGTTCATACTGGGCTGGTGTCATGATATCTTCGATAATTTGCCCCAGTTGCAATTCACCCAGAATCCCTCGTGTCTTAGTTCCAGAGAGAACCTTATTGAGAGCTCCGACATCGCGGGCAACAGTCTGCATTTCTCCAAGGCCACGATTGACCGACTCCAGTTGTTTGGAAACTGTCTCAAAGGAAGCCTGCAAGCGTGTCTGCAAGGTCTTTTCCAACTTTTCCTCGACCGTTTGGCGCATTTGTTCCAAACGTTGCTCATTGGATTCCTGCAAGGCTTGAAGCCGTTGGTCAGTCTTATCCCTGGTTTGGAGGAGATTCTCAGTCATTTCTTGACGTACCTGAGTTAAGCCTTGGTGCAACTCGATTCGCACTTCTTGCAAACGGTCACTGACAGCCACTTCCAAATCTTTTTGATCTAGCTGGCTGGCTTGCCTGGCTTGTTCAAAGCGGTAGTCCAACTGGTCTGACAAGTGATCTGCCTGATCCTCCAAGCTCTTGCTGAGATGTTTTTCCTGCTTATCCTGCCTTTGCCAAATCAGAAAGAGTCCAGCTAGGTTGGCAATCAATAATAGAACAAGTAAACTTTCCATCCTACCTCCTGTCCTTGCTATGTAGCACGACCACATAGCCATCTGGGCAAGTCACCGACACTTCCCTATCTATATATTCGTTAGAAGCGTACACTTTTTTAAAGAAAAAATTTTCCTCTGTCAACTCATACTTGGCACCAAGAATGGTCAGCTGGCTATCCCGAACTGGCATAAAGGCTAGATAGTCATAGTCTGAACGAGGTTCTAGCTGACTGGTCCCTTCTGGACAATAGGCAATCAAGTTTTGCCCATCCTCAATCGCTATCTGGCGCATATAAGGTGCCAACTTGGGATTGCTAGGCAGAAAGACATTGGCCAACATATGATCAATACGACCACCAAGAGCCCCGAAAATAGTGACCTGAGCCTGAGGATTTTGCTCAAAGATGGTTAAAAGAGCCAATTCCAGATCAGTATCATCTTTTTCTGGTCGCGCTTGGACAAAACGCTGAGCATTTTTTTGAATTACCTGTCGCTCTTCTTCAGTGACAGAATCAAAATCCCCAACTGCTAGAGCGAGAGGTAAATTTTCTTCCAAGACCCAGAGCGAGCCTCGATCCACACCGACAAAGCAATCAAAATCCGTCCGGTAGTGACCGCGGTCTCCGCCTGCAAAAACGGCAACTCTAGTCCAGTTGTTTTCTGAGAGTTTGTACTCGCTCATTGACATCTCCCTTAAAGACATAGGAACCTGCTACAAAAACGGTCGCACCGGCTTCTTTAGCCTGAGCAATGGTCTGATTATCGATTCCACCATCGACTTCGACTTCAAAGTTCAAGCCTTTTTCCTCACGAAGGGCAACCAACTCACGAACCTTATCCATGGTTTCAGGTAGAAAAGCTTGGCCTCCAAATCCAGGATTCACCGTCATGACTAAAACTTGGTCAACTAGATGAAGCACGTGCTTAATGGCCTCAACAGGCGTACCAGGGTTAATGACAACCGAAGGTTTGACACCGAGCGAACGAATCTTTTGGAGAGCACCATGAATATGAGGCGTTGCTTCCACATGGATGCTGATGATATCTGCACCTGCACGCGCAAAATCTTCTAAATGATGCTCTGGATTAGCTACCATCAAGTGGCAGTCAAAGACCATCTTGCTATGAGGGCGAAGAGCTTCGACCACACCTGCACCAAAACTGATTTGTGGTACAAAGTGACCATCCATGATATCGATATGGGCATATTCTGCACCAGTTGCTTCTAGACGTTTGATTTCACGTTCAAAGTTGGCATAATCTGCTGCCAGAATTGACGGAGCAATCTTGTATTGAGACATAGGTTTCTCCTTATTTTGGAATTTTTTTGCTGACTTTTTTATAGGTTTCTCTGCGATTTTCAATCTCACTGAGGAATTGCAGGTAGTTGTCAAAACGGAAGGTGGCAATGGCACCCTCTTCTACTGCCGGCTTCACTGCACAGGACGGCTCATGGGTATGGGTACAAGTACGGAACTTACAATCTCGGCTAACAGTAGCAATCTCTGGGAAGGACTGATTGAGGTCTTCAGCCGTTGATACTTCATAATCCAGTGAGGAAAAGCCTGGTGTGTCTGCGATTTTACCCCCATTGAGGTTGTAAAAACTAACAGCTCGAGTGGTATGGCGCCCACGACCCAGACTATCTGAGATTTCTCCTGTCTCAAGATTAAGGTCTGGTGCAATTTTATTGAGAAGGGTTGACTTCCCAACACCTGTCTGCCCCATAAAGACTGTAACCTTGCCTGTTAACAAAGGAAGGAGTCCCTCTTTACTGGTCACAAAGTCATAGCCGATGTCACCATAGATCTGCTGGTAAAAATCCAATTCTGACCGATCTTCCAGCAAATCCATTTTAGAAATATAAATGATAGGATGGATGCCCTTATGCTCCAAAAGAACCAAGAAACGATCCAGCAAATTGCTGTTAAAATCAGGTTCCTTGACAGACATGATCACCACAGCTTGGTCAATATTGACAATAGGCGGACGGACCAGACTGTTTTTCCGTTCATGAATCTTGAGGATATAGCCTTCTGAATTTTCCTCCGCAGAGAAATCTACCCAGTCCCCAACGTAAGGGGTATGGCCTTTTTTACGGAAATTCCCACGCGCGCGTGTTTGATAGACCTGACCATCACTCTCTACATAGTAGAAACCTGCCAAGGCCTTAATAATTTGTCCCTGCATCTTAGAATCCTTGCCCTTTAAGCGCGTCTGCTAGGCTGGCAAACTCTTCCAAACTGAGAGCTTCCCCACGTACACTTGGTGACAAACCTGCTTGGTTCAAAGCCTTGGTCAGCTTGTCCTTGATCTCTTCGGTCTTGCCAAAGTAACCTGTCAAATTGTTCCACAAGGTTTTACGGCGATGAGTGAAACTTGCCTTGGAAATCTTAAAGAAGAAGCTCTCATCTTCCACTTCTACAGCTGGCTCTGGACGGCGCACCATTTTCAAAATAGCAGAGTCCACGTTTGGCGCTGGCACAAAGACCGTACGAGGCACGATAAAGGCAACCTTGGCAGTCATGTAGTACTGAACCGCAATCGACAAACTACCATAAGCCTTGGTATTTGGTTGAGCGGAAATGCGGTCAGCTACCTCTTTTTGCATCATGACGACAAACTCACTAAAAGGAATCCCACTCTCGATTAAGTGCATGAGAATAGGCGTCGTGATGTAATAAGGCAAGTTAGCTACTACCTTGATTGGCAGGTCAGGATTTTTGAAATTCTGGATATGTTGCGCCAAGTCAACCTTGAGAATGTCCTCGTTGACCACGGTCACATTATCAAAATCACGCAAGGTATCTGCCAAAATCGGCACCAAACGATGGTCAATCTCAAAGGCCATGACTTCAGCTGCACGCTCCGCTAGAAACTCTGTCAAGGCACCAATTCCTGGCCCGATTTCTATGACATTAACCTGGTCATCAATCTCAGCCGTATCCACGATTTTTTGAAGAATATTGGTATCCGTCAAGAAATTTTGCCCAAAGGACTTTTTAAAAGTAAAACCGTGACGCTCCAGTACTGCCTTGGTCACGCTATAATCTGCAATTCTCATCTATTCTCTTTTCTATTATCTGTTACTACTATTGTAACACATTCCCCTTGTATTTTGGGGGTGAAAATCATACCAAAAAACTATCTTTCCTCATGAAGAAAGATAGTCTTGGAAATGGACTTATCGGTTCTCTCGAAACATCCGTTCGAAAAAATCAGCTTCTTGATAACTTCGATTTTCGGGTAGGGTCAAATCTACATCCTCCTCCACATCATCCACTGTCAGTTCAACCGTTTGAGGTAAATTTTTCAAACGATAATGCTTTTGCCTTTGACCTTCAATACTAGCAAAATCAAGCAAATAGCCATTCACTCGGATTTGAACTAAAAGAAGATGATTGGTCATATTTTCCATGATGAGGATATCTTCTAAACCACCTCTGGCACTAGGATAATCAGATACCCTGCGAATACGGATTTTTTCACACATGAGCAAGCTCCCTCATATCAATGATTTCATCAGCCTTATTCCAGACTAGGGGATTATGGGTCGCAATGATGATCATTCGATTTTCATCTTTCAAGCCCACCAAGAGATTCATAACCTCCTCTGAATTTTCAGGATCAAGAGCTGCTGTTGGTTCATCTGCCAAAATCAAGGGTGGATTTTTCAAAATAGTCTTCGCAAGGGCAACTCGTTGGGCCTCTCCCCCAGATAAAGTATAAATTTTTTGTTCTAGATCCAAATACCCTAGATTAACTTTTTCTAAAGCCTCCACTTGCCTTTCCAAACGTTCTACTTTTGAAATTTTTTGACCGACAAAGCCCAAATCCAAATTCTCTTTGATTGATTGGTTTTCTAAGAGGCCAAAATTTTGAAAGAGATAGCCCATCTGGTCTCGAAAATATTCACGAGTGGGAATGGTTTTTAAATCTTTCCCCTGATAGAGAACCCTTCCACCATCTATCTTTTCTAGCTTTCCTAAGATATTAAGCAAAGTCGTCTTTCCGCTTCCACTCTTCCCGATTAAGGCATAAACCTTGCCCTTCTTCAGCTTGAGATTTAAACCAGAGAAAATCGCGCGGTCATTAAACTTCTTTTCCAATCCTTGAATATCAATCATCTTATTTTCCTTTCAATACTGCCATGCTACCAGCTTCTTCCTTTTTATCCTGCCTTACTAAAATCAACAGAGCGTTAAGCGTAAACAAAGCTACAACTAGAGCGCTAATCAAGCTATCTCCTGTCAAAACACTAGATAGGATTAGCCCAAGTAAGAGAACTCCTCCTTGCGCCAGTAAATACTTGCCATGAAGCTCATAGATTGTCATACCAGAAAGACGTTTAATCACGATCTCCCGTCTAAACTGCTCAAAATAGAGAAGATTCATGGAATCAAATAACAAAATAGCCGTAGACAGAGTCAAAACAGTCCCAATAAGGAGAGAGTAAAACTCCATCCGTTTGTCATTTAGTACCTTGGCAAAAAATAGCTGGCTTTTTACCAAATAAGAGACCTTGTGATACAGACCTTGCTCTTTTAGAGCTGTGATGCTGTCTTGATATTGATCTAATTTCAAGGCACTATTAGCCGTAGTTCCCCATAACATCCCTGCGACAGGTCTTGTTCCAGTCGCTTGCGGCGTTAAAACTACAATAATCGGATCTTTTAGGTACTGGCGTGTCGTCTTGTACCCATCATTATAGAGGAAGCGTTCCTGTCCTGTTTCTGTAAAAGCTAGCCTTACCTGTGGGAGGTAGTGTTTCTGACTCGTCACTTCTACACTTTCAGATGAAAAGTTTTGCAGGTAATCTGTAAATAATTCTTGATAGTAGGCAGACTGCTCTCGCAAGCTCTCAGGCAAGATCAGCCCAAACTCTCCCTCAGACAAGTTTTGCATCTTATCCATAAACTCTGAAGAAACGGTAATCTTTTCTTCTATCAGATAGCGCGGTGAGACATAGATAACATTCCCTGACGGTGTGTAGTCACTGAGACGATTGCCATCTAGGTCCACTTCTGCTCCATCTGAGAAATTGTCAACATTGCTCATAATATAAAAAGAGTCTGTATTGGCTAACTGTTCTTCAGTAAATGTCTGCCACTCACGATTATCCTTACGCATTCCTTCTTCATCGGCAAATGCACTAGACCAACCAAAGGATAGACGGTAACGGTCTGAGGACTGGCTCCATTTATCACTTGCCTTCTCCATCTCCTGCATTTCACGGTAGTGGGGTAGGAGAGCAGTCGCACTCGATCCGACCACCAGTACGGCTAAGAGTTGCCCCACCATCATCAATGTCAGCATCCGTTTGAGAGGGAGTTTTCCTTTCAAGAGATCTACCAGACTATTTTCCTGTAAACCAAGTAGATACACGACACTTAGTAAGGTAGAAATCCCTGCCAAGGTCAATCCATAAAGTAGAAGAGCAATGATGACCAGTTGCACCGTTGCCATAAATAAGGCACCTTGATACCAGAGAATCCCCAATCCCAAAAGACTGGATACTAGCACCGAGAAGATAAGCTGTCTCACATCTTCTAACACTGGTCTGAGAACCACCCCAAACAAGCTCTCACCAGCGATTAAACGAATCCCTGCCTGACGAAGGGACTTGATCCGATAAATCAGGGTCAGACTCATAAAGGTCAGCAGAAAAATGGCTAGACTCAGTAGCCCCATTGGGGTAGCAGCCAAGAGGACGACCATCGAAAATGCCTCTGTTCTATTCGAGACAACACCATTATAACCAAGTTCTTGCAGGGCGGTCTGTAAGCTCACTCCATCCAAACTCCCTGACACAATCAAGTAAGATCCTAATAAATCACTCGTTTCTGCACTCTCCTTGGAGGAAATGGTCAAACCTTCTGGAAGTTCTCCCTGGCCATAAGTGGCATAGGTAAAGCGTGTTTCTCCAGCTTCATTTGGTTCAACAATCCGTCGGGCGATGAGACTATTTTGCTCTACCGCCAAGTGACTCAAAGCCTCTGTCACCTCTTCGCGACTAGCTACTGGCTGGTCTAGCCCAGTACCCATTACGTCAACAGAGGGATAGTTTCCAAATAAAATCTCTTCTCGATGGTCAACGGAATTTATCACCATATAAAGCGATACCAATACCATTGAAATCAAAATAAATAAGCGTTTCATCATTTCCTCCAAAAAGTTACTTGGTCACTTAGTGAGAAGATGACCAAGTAAAGCATCGTTATCAATTCACCCAGAAATATTTTTTCTTTCTCGTGTGTAATTTTTAATAATCATAATAGAAACTTACTTGCTCGGCCCACGCAGTACGAATCCAAGCTCGTGATGTTCCTCCTGCATTAGCATATCCCTTATCAGATGAACTATTCCATCTGCTGGAAACCGTTGAACTATGGTATTTTGACGGGTGATAGTAGTTTGAGTACGCACCGCCGTTAGCTGAACCATACGTCCAAACGCCACCACCTGGATACTTAACCGCGGCCGATACTACTGCTACACTTCCACCTAATGTTGCTGCAATGCTCGCTACAAGGGCTAATTTTTTAACTGTTTGTTTCATATTGATACTCCTCTATTTTTTATTTTATCATAAATATTTATTATATATTGTCCATTTTCTATTCAAGTAAAACTAAGTCATGGATCATAGACCTTTTCAAAGCAACACCTCATTACATTCTCCTTTCTATCCGTGCCACCAATCTCCAAAACTAAAATTTGTTAAAAACATGATGAAACCAAACATAGCATTCCTCCTTATTTCTATGTCATCTATTATAAAACTTATATCAATAAACTCCAAGGACATCAATGTCCTTAAAATCTAACTCTTTCATATTATTTTTGGCTTATATCTAAAAAAACAGTCCTAAAGACGAACTTTAGAACTGTTTTGATACAAGAACAAGGACATTTTTGTCATTGCTTCACTATGTTTATAAATATTTTTTTACATCCTCTTGCCATTCCTCTGTCAATTTCTTTACTAGAAATTCATCTCCAATTAGCTGCGCAAATGTTTTAGAAGACTGATAAAATGATTCAGCTAAACTAAAATCTCTTTCTTCTCTTAATGCTTGCTTCCACAAAAACATAAATACAAGAGGTTTCTTTTGATAATCTTGAGTTTTATCCATAATTTCTTGTAAACACGATAGATAATCATTAAAACAATCAGTTACTCCTACCTTTTCAAGACAACACATTCCTGAAATAAGAGTATCTCTAATTATAAAGTAATTCTCTATTTGAGTTATCTTCTTCTGTCCCAAAAGCAAGAACATTAGCTTTTCGATTTGATTTATAAATTTGGCAAGATCTTTTCTAATGAGCATTTGATAAAAAAACAAACGAACCAACAACATATCATTTATTGAATAAGCTTCTTTTTCTATAATCTGAGGAATATGTTCCTCAAGTATTAACTCTGCATATTCAGGCCTTCTAGTTCTAGAAGTATCCAAACACGCCTGCAATACTTCACATGCTAATTGTTCCTCTTTAGGAAGATTATCAAAGTATGTTTTATAAATCTCTTCCAAACACGCTTCTTTCTTATCATACTCCTCTTCTTTACCATAGATTGGTTCACGTAAAATCTGGTATTTCAATTCTAAATAAGCAGAAGGAAGAGCTGAAAAATCTGGCATAAGGCTATAAGCTGGAACTCCTAGCCGGCGAGCAATATAGTCTAACTTGGGCAAACTCGGTTGCGAAGCTCCACTTTCAATTCGCGATAGTTGACGAACCGTCAGTTCTTGCTCATCTCCACAAAAATCTGGACGACTAATTCCTTTTTCTATCCGAATCTCTTTAATTTTTTGACCAATTAACATCAGACACCTCCTCTTCTACCTGCTTCGAAAAATACTGTGAAACTTAAAAAATTGTAACAGCTACATCTTTCCTACTCATAAGATTTCATAGCTTCTTCCACATCTGCCAAGGTGACCCCAAATAACTCTAGGCGTTTGAGGAGTTGCTTGCCGTTGGAATAGCCGATTCGGAGAGCCTCTCCTAGATATTCTCTGCGCTTACGGCTGTCTGCCCCTGCTAGAAAACCAAGGCGAATCAAGTCGCTACGACTGATGTCAAACTCATTCTCGTTTTCAAATTGTTCTGTCACCTGAGCTAGAGCTATTTTCAAATCTTCATAGCCAGCATGCTCGATTCCCAGAGAACGCCCCTTGGTTTTGGACTTGGGAACAGCTTCATCTCGTTTGAGGAAGGCATGCTGAACTGTTGGAATAGCCGTCATAATCATGCGCCGAATCCGCTCCCCATTAAAATCTGGGTCTGTAAATACAATGACTCCATGAAGCTCATGTAGACGCTGGATACGCGCAATATCTTGCTCATTGATGGCAGAACCTCGGGTCTCATAGGTTTCTACATCGAAATAACGTTTGAGATTGGCCGTATCATCGCGACCTTCGACCACGATAACTTGGGAAATTTTCATTTTTTCCATATTACTAGTTTTTCCCCTGAAATTTAGACAACTTGATTCGTAAACAAATGGTATAGGTCACTATCCATAAAACAAGTAAATACACAATATTCACAATAATTTTTGTTTCATTTTTGTATGCCAACATATATGGTGCTAAATTACTTGCTAAATTTTTAATATAACTTTCAAAATAATTGAGGAACCCCAATATATCAAGTAAGTTTAGTACGCTAATAATATTTTTGATTGCATCCCAAAATTTTAGTAAGGTGTTCAGAGGAAGATACCAAAGAAAAATATAAAGCATAGTTATTGGGTATTTCTTCAATATTTTAAAAAATTCGCTTGACTGGAATTTAAAGAAAAAAGCATCACTACCACATAAATCACTGCATTCTTTATAACCAAATAAAAACTCTCTTACAGTTAATATATCATCACATCTATATATATACCAAAAAATACTAATCCATATCAGCGTAATAACAGTAGATATTGGCTTTATTAAATTTCCAATAATACACGATATGAAACACAATATAAGTCCCAAATATAAATTAACTTTAAAAGTCGTATTAATTTTTAACCAATTAAATAATTTATCCAACTCCAAAAACCCTTTCTGCATTTGCAGTCGTTGCTGCCGCTAGCTCTTCTGTCGTCATACCACGCAAGTCTGCGATAAAGTCCACTACATAGCGAGTGTAGGCTGTTTTATTTTCACGACCACGCTTGGGTACAGGTGCTAAGTAAGGCGCATCTGTTTCCACCAAAATCTTGTCCAAAGGAAGTTCTCTAGCAACTTCTTGGATATCAGTGGCCTTCTTGAAAGTCACCACTCCTGAGAAGGAAATGGTCATGCCAAGCGCGACAAACTTCTCTGCCCATTCAAGAGTTCCTGAGAAAGAATGCATAATGCCACCTCGAGGGCCAACACCCTCGCTCTTGATAATCTCATAGGTATCTTCCAGCGCATCACGGGTATGGACAACAAAAGGCAAATTCAAGTCCTTAGATAGCTGAATCTGACGGCGAAAAACCTTCTCCTGCACCTCTTTTGGCGCTGTCATCCAATGATAGTCTAAGCCAATCTCGCCTAAAGCCACAACCTTGGGATGTTTGAGCTTGTCAAGCAAGTAAGCTTCAATCTCCTCTGTGTAAGTCCCAGCTTCTGTCGGATGCCAACCAATAGTTGCGTAAAGTTGGTCATACTCATCCACCAACTCCAAAGCACGCTCAATCGTCGGTTCATCAAAACCAACAATATTCATCTGTGTCACACCCATCTCAGCAGCCAAGGCAATTTCTTCTGCCTCACGACCAGCAAATTCTTCTACATTCAAGTGTGTATGTGTATCAAAAATCATCTCTTCTAACCTCGTTTTCTATCTACTATTATACCAAAAAACCGCTCTATCTCCTCATCTGCAAAAAATATTCTAAAATCTATTGTCGTCTCTTGACGCTATTTTTTCAAAGCAGTATAATAGCACTTATTGAAATTTTCAGTAAAGGAAAATACCATGTTTACAAAATTAAAACATACCTTTATCGGTCGGCCTCTTAAGTCCTTAACCGAAGGCGAAGGGGGACTACTGGGAAAAATGCAGGCACTGGCCATGTTGTCAAGCGACGCTCTGTCCTCCATCGCCTATGGACCTGAGCAAGTAGTCCTGGTCTTGGCTAGTCTTTCTCCTCTAGCTATATGGTGGAGCCTTCCTATCGGCCTCTTTGTCCTCCTACTCCTAGCTAGCCTGACCGTTTCCTACCGTCAAATCATCCACGCCTACCCTCAAGGGGGAGGGGCCTATATGGTTACCCGAGAAAATCTATCTCCCAAGCTTGGCTTGATTGCTGGAGGTAGTCTTCTGGTTGACTACATGCTGACCGTAGCGGTATCTGTTTCATCTGGAGCAGACGCTATCACAGCAGCTATCCCTGCTCTTCACCCTTACAACCTTCACATCTCCATTTTTCTGGTTTGCTTGCTCATGCTCTTGAACTTACGAGGGTTGAAAGAATCTGCTAGTTCACTGATGATTCCTGTCTATCTCTTTATCATCAGTACTGTCTTTCTCTTACTCTATGGAATCTTTCAACTAATGACAGGTTCTCTCAGCTATCAGGCAACTTCTCCTATCGGGCATGCTGTACCGAGTCTGTCTATCGTTCTCATTCTAAGAGCCTTTACCAGTGGTTCTGCCTCTCTGACAGGGGTTGAAGCTATTTCAAATGCCGTTCCCTTTTTCAAGGCTCCAAAAGAAAAGAATGCCGCTCAAACCTTGACCATTATGTCACTGATTTTAGGTTTCCTTTTTGCTGGTATCACCTTCCTAAACTACTGGATGGGGATTATGCCTCAACACGGAGAAACTATTCTTTCACAGATGGCTCAAGGCATCCTTGGCAATTCCTTCTTAGGTCACCTTGGCTATTATATCTTCCAATTCTCCACAGCCTTGATTTTGGCCGTAGCTGCAAATACCGGCTTTTCAGCCTTTCCTATGCTGGCTTACAATATGGCTAAAAACAAGTACATGCCCCATCTCTTTATGGAAAAAGGAGACCGACTAGGCTACTCCAATGGAATTTTAACTCTGGCTTTTGGTGCTATGATTCTTCTTCTCATTTTTAATGGCAATACCGAACGTTTGATTCCTCTTTATACTATCGGTGTCTTCGTGCCCTTTGCCCTATCTCAGACTGGGATGATTCGCCATTGGAAAAAAGAAAAAGGGGCAAATTTCTTAAAACCTGCCCTTGCCAATATCCTTGGAGCTATCATTTGCTACGCTATCGTGTTGATTCTGCTCTTTTTCCGTCTCAGTGATATCTGGCCTTTCTTCCCAATTATTCTCGTACTCACCCTACTCTTCTTGGCAATTCACAGTCATTACCAAAAAGTAGCCCAACAACTACGACTCTATGAAGGCATCGAAAAACGTACCTACGATGGCAATCTGGTTCTGGTCCTAGTAGGAAATGTCACCCGAGTTAGCGTCGGAGCCATTAACTACGCTCAAAGTATCGGTGACGAAGTCTTAGCCATGCATATTTCTACCAAGGAAACAGCAGAAAAAGATCAAGAAATTCTCCAAGAATTTGCCGATTACTTCCCAACCATTACTCTGAAGAACATCAAGACCAGCTACCGCGACATCATCACCCCTACTGTCAAGTATGTCAAACGAATCTCTGAGGATGCCCAGAAAAAGAACTATACAGTCACTGTCCTGGTACCCCAGTTTATCCCTAATAAACCTTGGCAAAATATCCTACACAATCAAATGAGCCTCAAACTCAAATACGCCCTCCGTTGGCACCAAGACGTCGTTGTCGCTAGCTACTCTTACCACTTAAAAGAATAAAGAAAAGGCCTTACCAGAATCAAAAGCGTCTGGTAAGGCCTTTTTCTGAAACCAGTCATTATGCTTATACTCAATGAAAATCAAAGAGCAAACTAGGAAGCTAGCCGCAAGCTGCTCAAAGCACTGCTTTGAGGTCGTAGATGAAACTGACGAAGTCAGCTCAAAACACTGTTTTGAGGTTGCAGATAGAACTGACGAAGTCAGTAACATACCTACCGTAAGGCAACGCTGACGTGGTTTGAAGAGATTTTCGAAGAGTATTAACTGAAAAGCATGACTAGGAATATCATTGAATATGGTTAGCTAAATCTTCCTGAGCTTTTTTATTTGACTCAGCTTTTTCTTTCAGCCATTTTTCATAGAGTTCTTGGTACTGTTTAGCAGTGACTGGCTCTTTTTGCAATTCAACATATTTGTAGTTGTCCGCATTTCCTTTATTCCCAACGAATGAGAATGGGCCTGTAAACGGTACAGTCTTACGGAAGATTGGGTTAGCTCCACCACTTTGAACCGGTAGGAAGAGGGCACTATCTGTCAACCAAGCTTGGGCTTCAGCATATTTTTCATAGCGAGCTTGAGTATCTGTGATTTCCGCGTCTGCCTGATCCAAGAGTTTCTTGTAGTCAGCAAGACCAATCTTATCCTTGACTTCCTTGTCTTTTCCTTCAGACAAGCCCATGTTTTTCAACTGAGAACCTGTCTCTGGATCAAGAATAGCTAGGTAAGTCTTAGGATCTGAGTAGTCTCCACCCCATCCTGAGATGTCAATATCGTAGTCTTTTTGTTCTGCTGTATCTGCAAAGTAGGTTGCTTGGTCTTTTTCATCTGGGGAAAGTTGGATAACATCGATAACCACATTCTCCTTACCAAGAGTTTCTTCCACTGTTTGTTTGAAAGATCCAGCCTGTTGCACATCTAACTTAGCAGTCTGGTCAACTGGCATATCCAAATGAATTGGGAAGGTTACTCCCTGTGCTTGCAGACTTTCTTTGGCCTTCGCAAACTTCTCTTTGGCCTTGTCAGGGTTCAAGAAGGCTTGCTTACCATCGTTTAGGTTGATATTTGCCCAATCTTTACCGTAGTTGACAATTTTTTCATTGACAATGTCACCAAAGTTCTTATCGCCAACTTGGACAAAGTTACTTGGTGTAACTGTGTTACGCAAGATACGGTCTGCTCCATCTTCACCATTTGTCTGTGCTGCATAAGCATGACGGTCAAAGGCAAAGTTGATAGCCTGACGGAAATCTTTATTCTGCATAGCTGCGCGTGAATCTGTCTTTTCCTTATCAGACTGTTTCATAGTTTGCTTGTAGCTTTGACGATTAACGTTGAAAAGATAATAGAAAGTAACTGAGTTTTGTGGTGTGTAGGTAATCTTGTCCTCATTCCCCTTCTTGAGTTCAGCAAAGACTGAACTTGTTGGGAAGATACGGCCATCAGTATAGTTACCATCCAAGAAACCTCTAGCAATGCTGTCTTGGTCAGAACCGTCAAAGAAAGAGAGTTTCACTTTCTCAATTTTGACATTGTCCTTATCCCAGTAATTAGGGTTTTTATCAAACTCAATCAAAGATTTTGATGAGAAAGATTTAAACAAGTAAGGACCATTTGACAAGATACTTGATGGTGTCACACTTCCAAAGTCATCTCCCTTAGACTTCAAGAAGGCTTCATTTACAGGATTAAGGATACTTGCTGTTGTTTTAGAGTTCCAATAAGTCTCAGGTTGATTGAGGGTGTATTGGAGTGTGTAATCATCCACTGCCTTAACACCAACAGTTCCAAAATCAGATGATTTCCCTTCAACATAGTCTGCTAGACCCTTGATAGAGTCTTGTACCAAGTACAAGTTTTCAGCCTTTTTATCAGCCGCATACTTGAGACCAGTCACAAAGTCATGAGCCGTTACATCTGCATACTCTTCTCCTTCAGAAGTGTACCATTTAGCTCCCTGACGGATCTTATAAGTGTAAGTCAAGCCATCTTTTGACACTGTCCATGACTCAGCCATAGATGGAATGAGATTGCCATACTGGTCATTTTCCAACAACCCATCAATCAAGTTGGTTGTGATACTAGATGTAGAGTCTCGTGTAGAGGTAATGTAATCCAAGGTATCAGGGTTGCTGACAAAGATATAAGAGTATGTCTTGTCTGCATTGCTTGATTGGGATGACCCGCATGCCGCTAGAGCTAGACCTGCTGTCAAAGCCATAGCTCCAAAAAGCATAACTTTTGATTTCTTCATGATTATTCTCCATTTTTTACTATATGTGAAATATTATACACTATTTGAGCAAAAATATAAAGCCTTTTTAACTTTTTTACAAAAATAAAAATCAGTAGACTCGAGTTCCTACTGATTTTTGTTATGGTTCGTTTGGATTATGCAGCCAAAACTTTGCGTCCTTTACGACGACGAGCTGCCAATACGCGACGACCGTTTTTAGTTGACATACGGTTACGGAATCCGTGTTTGCGCGCACGACGAAGTTTACTTGGTTGATAAGTACGTTTCACGATGAATACCTCCTCATAGATTTTGTATTCGTTTAGCCGGCTATAAAGTGATCAGTTACTAAACATACTTTACTATTCTATCTGATTCTTTCACTTTTGTCAATAGCTCAAGGCAAATGTTTCCAGCTTTTTGGCGCTTTTTCGAATGTAAGCCCTATCTACGATACTGTTTTAAGAATCGAGTCATCTTTTCTTGGATTTGGGCCAGTTCATCAACACGAGGAAGGTAAACGATACGGAAGTGGTCTGGTTCCTGCCAGTTAAAGCCTCGACCATGAACCAAGAGAACCTTTTCCTGTTTCAAGAAATCAAGGACAAACTGCTCATCATCATCGATGCGATACATATTGCGATCGATTTTAGGGAAGATATAGAGTCCAGCCTTGGGTTTAACCGCAGACAAACCTGGAATCTCTTGAATAGCATTGTAGATGAAATTTCTTTGCTCATAGATTCGTCCACCTGGAAGAAGCAATTCATCGACTGATTGGTGACCACCCAAGGAAGTTTGTACAACTTGTTGGGCCAAAACGTTAGAGCAAAGGCGCATATTGGACAGCATATTGAGCCCTTCGATATATCCCTTGACGTGCGTTTTAGGTCCAGATAAGACCATCCAACCCACACGGAAACCAGCGATACGATGAGATTTTGACAGACCATTCATGCTGACACAGAAGACATCTGGTGCCAAACTAGCCACAGGCGTATGCACATGTCCATCCATGACCATGCGGTCGTAAATTTCATCCGCAAAGATAATCAAATCGTTTTGACGGGCAATCTCAATAATCTCCAGCAATAGTTCCTTAGGATAAAGGGCTCCAGTTGGGTTATTTGGGTTGATAAGGACGATTGCCTTGGTATTGGAAGTGATTTTTGACTTGATATCGTCAATATCTGGGTACCATTCTGCAGCTTCATCACAGATATAGTGAACGGCATTTCCCCCAGCTAGGCTGACAGCTGCTGTCCAGAGAGGATAGTCTGGCATTGGCACCAAGACCTCGTCTCCATTGTCCAAAAGCCCCTGCATGGACATGACAATCAACTCACTGACACCATTTCCAAGGTAGATATCATCAATATCTACGTTTGGGAATTTCTTCAATTGGCAATACTGCATAATGGCCTTACGGGCTGAGAAAATCCCTTTGGAGTCAGAATAACCTTCACTATCACGCGCATTCATAATCAAGTCATGAATGACCTCGTCTGGCGCTGTAAAGCCAAATTCTGCTGGATTTCCTGTATTCAGACGTAAAATCTTTTCTCCGTTTGCTCGCATTCGCATGGCTTCTTCCAAAACAGGGCCACGGATATCATAAGCAACATGTTCTAACTTACTAGACTTGTTATATTCTTTCATCTTGTTTCCTCACTTCATCAGGATAGTAACATTATACCACTAGAAAGAGAATGCGACAAGTTTGCTGAAATGTTTTACTAGATTAAGATAGAAGAAAAACCTCGCTAAAAGCGAGGCCAAGACAGGGAAGATAGCAGGTATTTTGCGAAAGTCACATCACATACCAAAAGATAAACCTAGAAAAAGCAGGCCTAAAAAGGAGTCATAGAGAAGATTAAACATGAGGAAAAGCCCCCATATCATCAAGTAATCCCAGCGCCCACCTCGTTTTGCAACTAGGAATAAGAACAGATGGTAGAGTACATGAAAGACTAAAAAGCCGATAAAACCTGGATAGAGAAGTGGAATCAGCTTTTCTAATTGCCAAATCATGATAACTTCTAGCAAGACAGAAACTAGGATGATGCCATAATAAAGGAAATTTGATTTTTTTGTTTCTTGAAATGAGTTTTTCATCATTCTCCCTCCCTTCACTTCTTTCCTGCTATCCTTTCTTTTATTTTATCATATATTTATATAGATTTTAAGCACTAACATTCTTTTGAAAAATACTTTTTTTGCTTTACTTCTATAGTGAAAAGGTTTACAATTATAGTAAGAAAATTTCAGGAGGTTTCATTATGGCACAACGTTACCAAAATATTATGGTCGCAATCGATGGTTCTAAGGAAGCGGACTTGGCTTTTGTCAAGGGAGTTCATTCTGCTCTACGAAACGACGCTAAGCTCACCATCGCACATGTCATTGACACACGCGCACTCCAAAGCGTATCCACCTTTGATGCTGAAGTTTACGAAGAACTCCAAGTCGACGCTGAAAGTCTGATGAAAGAGTACGAAAAACGTGCTAAAGATGCTGGGGTGACAGATGTTCATATCGTCATTGAAATGGGAAATCCAAAGACCCTACTGGCACGTACTATTCCAGATGCAGAAGAAGTTGATCTCATCCTCGTTGGCGCAACTGGTCTCAACGCCTTTGAACGCCTCTTGGTCGGATCTTCATCTGAATACATCCTCCGCCATGCTAAGGTTGATTTGCTGGTGGTGAGAGAACAAGAAAAAACCTTATAATCACGAAGAAAAGGAGCTCAGCGCTCCTTTTTGTTTACTTTTTGTTTACTGTTTATTTCTCTCTTTATGGCGTTCATAAGCCTTGAGCTGACGCTGCAGTTCCTTTTTAATAGCAGGTTCTGGAGCATATTTTTCTTCCCAATCATCTGGTTTTAAGATTTTATGGGTCACTGGATCAAAATGAGCCTTGCCATCTGGGAAAATTTTCCCCATATTGGCCTGATGGACGATATCAAAAATACGTTCTGGGTCCACCCCCATCAAGACAAAACTACCGTAGGTAAAGTAAAGCGTGTCAATCAAGGCATCCACTTGCCCTATCAAATCTTGCTGGGCAGGCGTCTTCTTGGCTACTTTATCTGCCGCCTTATCAAGAGCTTGATGAAGTTGCGATAGAGCTTGACCAAAGTCCTCTTCAGAAGGGCTGGCAGCTCGAACAAACTCCACCAATTCTTCTATTTTAAAGCCAGCCCTGTGGGTTGCACCTTCTAAATCCCAAGCTCGAGGTTCTTCTTGGGTTCGTTCATCCATCATATGGTGGAAGGTCTTGACCTTATTGAAATGATAGTCACGGCTGACAAAGACTTTTTCTGAGGCCAGAACACCAAAATGTTCCAGGGCCTTGTGGATTCCATCTTGCTGATTGCTGGTAGTGATGTGCTTGGCAACTTCCTTGACACTGCTACTACCATTTCCCATAGCGACCGACATACCGACACCCGCCAGCATTTCTAGGTCGTTATCTGAGTCACCAAAGGCCATCACTTGGTTGAGATCAAAGCCATATTCTTTCCCAACTCGACGAATACCTTCCAATTTAGAATTTCCTTGATTGATGACATCCGCAGCAAATGGATTGCTACGTGTCAATTTCAAATCTTGAAAATCTGCTGCCGCCTTCTCAGATTCTTCTGGTGTCATCAGCATCAAAACTTGGTAGATAGGCTGATTCATCAGATGAAGCAGGTCTTCTTCCTTTTGGGGAACAACCTTGCTGACCATACGATTAAAGGAATGACTTACTGTCCGAGTTAAAACTGAGGGAACGAAGCGACTGATTCGTTGGGAAAAAGAACCCAGACCAAAGGACATGATTTTAGAACCTAGCATGGCATCCTTGGTCCCTAGGGCAATCTCCTTGCCCTCTTTTTTAGCATAAGAAATTAGCTGACGCAAATGTAACTTGGAAATAGGGCTCGTGAACAAGACTCTGTCTTTAGTAAAGATATACTGGCCATTATAGGTTACCGCAAAGTCCAGATCCAAATCGTCCATCAATTCCTTAACAAAAAAAGGTCCTCGTCCTGTCGCTACGCCGACAAGTACCCCTTGCTCTTTGACGATTTTAATCGCGTCCTTAGTGGATTTCAAAACACTCTTGCGATCGTTGACCAAGGTTCCATCGATATCAAAAAAAACAGCTTTGACTTCCATCCTATCCCAATCTCCCCTTTTGTGATACAATGATTATACCACATTTCAGAAAGAGTGAGTAAATCATGCCTAAGAAAATCCTTGTTTTACATACGGGTGGGACTATTTCCATGCAAGCCGATGCTTCTGGCGCTGTTGTGACGAGTTCAGATAATCCCATGAACCATGTGTCCAATCCCCTCAACGGAATCCAAGTCCATGCCCTAGACTTTTTTAACCTACCAAGCCCCCATATCAAACCCAAGCATATGCTGGCTCTCTACCAAAAAATCAAAGAGGAAGCTGCTAACTACGATGGAGTGGTGATCACACACGGGACCGATACTTTAGAGGAAACAGCCTATTTCCTTGATACCATGGAAATTCCCCATATGCCTATCGTTCTAACAGGGGCCATGCGCAGCTCCAATGAACTCGGCAGTGATGGTGTTTATAATTATCTGAGTGCTTTAAGGGTGGCTAGCGATGACAAGGCTGCTGACAAAGGGGTTTTAGTCGTCATGAACGATGAAATCCACGCTGCCAAGTATGTTACCAAAACGCATACAACCAACGTCAGCACCTTCCAGACTCCAACACACGGGCCACTTGGTCTGATTATGAAACAGGAAATCCTCTACTTCAAAACAGCTGAGCCCCGTGTTCGCTTTGACCTTGATCACATACAAGGATTAGTCCCTATCATCTCTGCTTATGCTGGTATGACAGATGAGCTGATTGATATGCTGGATTTGGAACAATTGGACGGTTTGATTATCCAAGCCTTCGGAGCTGGTAATATTCCAAAAGAAACGGCTCAAAAATTAGAAAGCCTTCTGCAAAAAGGAATACCAGTCGCCCTGGTTTCACGATGCTTTAACGGTATTGCCGAGCCTGTTTATGCCTACCAGGGTGGAGGCGTACAGTTGCAAAAATCAGGCGTTTTCTTTGTTAAAGAACTCAACGCCCAAAAAGCCCGCTTGAAACTCCTCATTGCCCTCAATGCCGGACTAACAGGACAAGCTTTGAAAGACTATATGGAAGGCTAAGTCTCTTCTCCAGAAAGCAAAATCAGGAAATCTTCTCGATTCCCTGATTTTTTCTATTTACGTTTTCGTGTTGAGCGACGTTCTGTCAAACCATGAGGTAAGAGAACTTCACGTTCTTCCAACTCTTCCTTGTGCATAATCTTAGTCAACATACGCATACTAATAGCACCAAGGTCATAAAGAGGTTGGGCAATAGTTGTCAAGTTTGGACGGGTAAAGCGTGAGATTTGTGAATCATCACTAGTAATGATTTCAAACTCTTCTGGTACTGACACACCCTTATCAGCAAGGCCGTTCAAGACACCTGCTGCCAGCTCGTCACCTGTTACAACTGCTGCAGTTGCATTTGATGAAATCAAGCGTTCTGCCAAGGCATAACCGTCTTCATAAGTGTATTTAGACTCAAATACCAATCCTTCGCTATAAGAAATTCCTGCTTTTTTCAAGGCTTCCTTGTAGCCAACCAAACGAACCTTACCATTGATATCATCCACTAGTGGACCGCTAACGAAAGCAATGCGCTCATTTTCTTTAGCAAGGTAGGTTACTGCATCAATCGTTGCTTGTTTGTAGTCAATATTGACACTTGGAAGCTGATGTTCTACATCCACAGTTCCTGCAAGAACAACTGGTGTTCGAGAACGAGAAAACTCTGAACGAATTTTTTCAGTCAAGTGGTAGCCCATAAAGATGATACCATCCACTTGCTTAGAAAATAGTGTATTGACAACTGAAACTTCCTTGTCATCGTCCTCATCACTATTAGCAAGGACAATATTGTACTTGTACATTTCAGCGATATCGTCAATTCCTTTAGCAAGCGTTGAGAAATAGCCATTGGTAATATTTGGGATCACCACACCGACAGTGGTTGTCTTTTTACTTGCAAGACCACGCGCCACAGCATTTGGACGGTAATCCAAACGATCAATCACCTCAAGCACTTTTTTACGAGTATTCTCTTTTACATTCTTATTGCCATTGACTACACGGCTAACCGTCGCCATTGAAACTCCTGCTTCACGGGCGACATCATAAATCGTTACTGTATCGTCTGTATTCATTCCATTTCCTTTCTATATCATACCTCACGAGACTCCAAAAAAGAGACGGTATGAAAATTTCGTTTTCATGATTCCACTTATTCCATTTTATCACTATTTGTAAACACTTTCAAGTATTTTTTGAAGATTGTTTGAAAAAAATTTCATAGAAAACTATGTTTATGAAGAAAAAATAACCTTTTCTTGATTTTTAATCCTATTTGCTGTATGATAAGGAAAAAGAAAGGGGGCTGAAATATGGCTTTTACCAATACCCACATGCGGTCTGCTAGTTTTGGAATTGTTACCAGCTTGCCTGATGACGTTATTGACTCTTTTTGGTATATCATCGACCACTTCTTAAAAAATGTCTTTGAATTGGAGGAGGAACTCGAGTTTCAATTGCTTAATAACCAAGGAAAAATTACCTTCCACTTTTCAAGTCAACACCTCCCTACAGCTATTGATTTTGACTTTAACCACCCTTTCGACCCTCTTTATCCCCCGAGAGTTCTGGTTTTAGATATGGACGGTAGAGAAACTATCCTCCTCCCAGAAGAAAATGACCTATTTTAAAACTCTAGCCTTCAGTTACAAACGACTGAAAACTAGAGTTTTTTCTATTTTTTCAAAGCATTATACAAGTTGCGGATCGGTTGCTTTAATGTCGGATGGATAAAATGAGGCGCAATTTCCTGTAAGGACTCAAGGACAAAAAGGCGTTCCGCTATGTAAGGATGAGGCAAGATGAGGTCGTCTGTATAAAGAATCTGATCCTCCACAAAGAGCAAGTCCAAATCAATCAAACGAGGTCCCCAATGCACTTCTCGCACCCGTCCCATCTCTGACTCAATAGCTAACAAGATCTCTAATAGCACTGGAGCCTGCAACCAGGTTTCAACCTCAACCACTTGATTAGCAAAGCTATCTTGCTCCACACCACCCCAAGGCTCCGTCGTCAAGACACTGGACTCTTTGAGAATATAGATACCTCGATTTCGCATTTTCTCAATGGCTTGTTTCAAGTTTGCTTGTTTATCTCCCATATTGCTTCCTAGGGCGATAAAGGCTCGTTGCTTGCGGCGATGAATGGTTACTGAGCAAGTATCTAGCGGCAAATGCACTGGCGCCCAAGGTTTTTTCAGTTCCAGCTGAATTTCTTGGACAAGAGGATAGGTCTCAAAAGTACGTTCTACCAATTTGTAAGCTACCGTTTCAATCAAGTCCTCAGTGGTTTCCTGAAACCAAGTCGTCCACTGCTGACACAGTTCTCCATAATGGACAGAGGCTGTTAAATCCAAGTCTGTAGCCGCCTTGGTCATATCATAGGATAGGATTGCGGAAATAACAAACTTCTGCCCCAATTCCTTCTCACTAGGAAAAAGACCATGATAGGCAAAAATTTCCAAATCCTTAATCTGCAGTTGATCCATAATGATTCCTTTCTAGAAAAATCCGCTTCAAGCGGATTTTTTTTATACTCAATGAAAATCAAAGTGCAAACTAGAAAGCTAGCCACAGGCTGCTCAAAACACCGTTTTGAGGTTGCAGATGGAAGCTGACGTGGTTTGAAGAGATTTTCGAAGAGTATTATAGTCCCATTAAACGATAAGCCTGGTCGCGGAGGTCCTTATCTGTTTCAAATAGACCACGAGCTACTGTCGTCAAGGTTGCAGTGCCTGGTTTTCTGACACCACGCATGCTCATACACATATGTTCCGCCTCAATGACAACAAAGGCTCCTTTAGCACCTAGATACTCCATCAAGGCATCGGCTACTTCGATATTCAATCGTTCTTGAATTTGTGGTTTTTTCGAATAAACTTCAACCGTACGGGCTAGCTTAGACAAACCTGCCACACGACCATCTGGAATGTAGGCAATATGTGCTCTCCCATAAAATGGCAAGAAGTGGTGTTCACACATGGTATGGAAAAAGATATCCTTTTCTACCACCATATTATCGTCGATAATCTCAAAGGATTTTGACAAATGTTCCTCTGCTGTTTGACCAAGACCTGAAAAAATCTCTTGGTACATACGAGCGACACGAGCAGGCGTTTCCTGCAAGCCCTCGCGATTAACGTCCTCTCCTACAGCCTCGATAATCATTTTTACAGCTGCTTCAATCTTTTGTGTATCCATTTTCGTTCTTCCTCTCCATCAGATAGGCCCTCACTTGGCTCAAGAAATACAAGGAACCCGTGACAATCCTAACTGTTTTTTTCTCTTCTTTTTTATCTGTCAATTTCTGCTCTAGAAAATCCTGCCAACCTTGGTAGATGAGATTTCTAGACTTAGCTGCCTCTTTCAGCACGCTTTGATCAGTCGCCCGACTATCGTCAAAATGTGTCAGAGTAAGCTCGGTATCTGGCATGGCCCCCAGCAAGTCCAACATATCCTCCAAGGCCTTGGTTTTGATACAAGTAAAGAGGATTTCCTTACGATAATCCGCAAAGCGTTCTTGCAAGGTTGCCAATAAAGCCTTGATAGCATGGGGATTGTGGGCTCCATCCAAAATCATCAAGGGATCTCTTGACACGATTTCCAAACGCCCTGGCCAACTTGTTTCTTCCAAGGCTTGAGCAAGCAAGGTATTAGCTGGTAGCTCTCGACCATCTTCTTGACAAAAAGTATCAAGTAAAGCTATAGCCATCCCAGCATTCTCTATCTGGTGCAAACCAAGCAGGCCAGTCTGGAAGCGACCTTGTCTGAGAGAACTAGTATAGTCAAAGACTTCGCCTGTCACCACACTCTTTTGATGGCTGACCTGATAATCTGTCCCGTAGGCAAGTCTCGGCGCATCTTTCCCTTCCGCAATGCGGTCAATCACAGCCGAAGCTTCTGGAGCGATACGACCTGTCACCAAGGGAATACCTTGTTTGATAATACCAGCTTTCTGCTCTGCTATGGCTTCCAAGGTGTCACCAAGTAGGGCTACATGGTCCAATCCAATAGTCGTAATTCCTGTCAAAATGGGCTGACAGACATTGGTACTATCTAAAAGCCCACCCATGCCGACTTCCATGATAGCCACATCTACTTGCTCTGAGGCAAAGTAGTCATAGGCCAAAGCTGTGATAATCTCAAACTCGGTTGTCTCCTTCAAATTGGCAGCCACTTCTCCTTCAAGCAAAGACTGATAGTCTGCCATGAGGGTTTCTAGCTTCGCTTCTGGGATAGATTCCCCATTGATGCTAATCTGGTCTGTATAATGAATGAGATAGGGGGAGCTAAAAACACCAACTCTCAGCCCCATCTTTTCTAGCATATTTTTCAAAAAAGCAATGGTCGAACCCTTGCCATTGGTCCCTCCGATATGGATGACCTTGAGTTTGAGATGGGGATTGCCACGCAAAGCTAATAGTTCCACCATGCGTTCCAAGCCAAAATGCGGTTGGTCCGTCCGGTAGTTAGCAATCCACTGATTGTTTTGAATTTCTTTCATCTTATTTATATTGTTTTAAATCTAAATTTTCCGCTTCATCAGCCAGACGAATGGCGGAGGCAATTTCAACTGCCATCCTGTGACTAGCTACATCATGCACGCGCACCACTTCCACACCCTGTCTCGCAGCGATACTAGTTACATGAGCCGAAGCCGTATCTCGATTGCGGAAACCAAGTTCTGTCTCAGGATTGACTTCAAAACCATTTTCTTCAAGAATATTGATGACAAACCGCTTGCGCGACACTCCGAGAAAGATTGGATAGCCTTTCTGATGTAGTTTATCCAGGTCCCGTAAAAGAAGCAGATTTTCTTTCTTGGTCAGACCAAAACCAATTCCTGGATCCAACAGGATATTTTCTTGTGCAATCCCAGCTTTCTTTGCTCTCGCTAGTGCTCGTTCAAAGAAAGCCTCCATCAAGTCTTCGATTGGCAATGTTTCAAAGTCAGCTAACTCTTCCTCTGTAAAAGTTTGATTAAATCCAAAATGAGGGAATATGAGCGAGCTAGGGTGCTGAGGTCGCGCCATGACTGGATTAAACATGATGACCACTTTCGCTCCAGCCTTGGCAACCACATGAGCCATTTTCTCATCACCCATGAGACCTGTGATGTCATTGACCAGATTGGCACCAGCAGCCAAAGCAGCCTCTGCCACCTGACTTTTCCATGTATCGATAGAAATGAGGACATCACTTTCCTTACGAATCGCTTTGATCACTGGAACAACACGCTGGATTTCCTCTTCTATCTCTATCTCAACATAGCTACTGCCTGGCCGAGTTGATTCTCCGCCGATATCTAGCATGCTGGCCCCTTCTGCTATCAATTTACGAGCCTGCTGGAGCGCTTGCTCAAGCGTAAAAAATTGACCACCATCCGAAAAGGAGTCTGGGGTTACATTGATAATTCCGCAAATAGCTGTCTTTGCATGATTGGCTTTACTTGACATATCGGTCACTCCCTCAAGGCTTTTCACCATATTATTTTTCTATTTTACCATAAAAAGAAAAAAATGGACACGATTGAATTCATCTTTTTCCCAGTAGAAACAAGTAAGCAATTGTCAAAAATCTTAAACAGAAATCCCTAATGTCCGACTCAAAATCACCACGAGAGCCAGCAAACAGAAAACAACCCCATTCACAATCATGTGAAGTAAGATAGACATTTCCAAACGTTGGGTCTTGTAAGCCGTCCAAGATAGAACGATCGACATAACTCCATAAATCAATAAAGAAGGTAAATTACTTGGTTGATGCAATAAAGCAAACACAATCGTACCGACTACAAATCCCAAGTTCTCCTTGCCTCGGAAAATCTTTTTAGGAACAATTCCCCGACACAAGATTTCCTCACAAATCGGAGCAAGCAAGGTCAATAAGAAGAAACTGGAAATCAGAGAACTATTCTGAACCATATCATTAATCTGAGACTGGTTACTTGTTGTCGTCTCATTTGACAGTTGTAACAAGATAGAACCAAGTATATTTGAACAGATAATGACTAAATAACTCAAGCCCAATCGTGCCAAATCCTTAGCTCTAAAAAATGAAAAATTGAAACTTGCTAATTGCGTTTTACGAGCTCCAATAATAAATAGCACCAGAACCACAATCGAAATACCAGCAACTATCAGTCCTGACTGTAATAGCTGTACTTCTCTTAAGGTTAAAATAGCAGTAACCCCTATAGGAATCTGATATAAAATTGTCGCCAGCAAAAAGATTAACAGCCAGCCTGCACGATTCAATAATTCTTTCCACATATTTTTCTCTTTCATCACCCATCTCCTTTGTATTAAAAAAGGGGGGAAATCCCCCTGGGTTATCCTATTATAAGGCCATGCTGATATAGTTAAGGATAAACAAGGCATCCAAAATCCAAATCATGACATGAACATCTTTAGCTTGACCTTTGACAAGCTTAGTCAAAGTGTAAGTCAAGAAACCAACCGCAATCCCTTGAGTGATAGAGTAGCTGAATCCCATAAAGATAGATGTGAAGAAAGCAGGAACCGCTTCAGACATATCGTCCCAATGGATATTTTTCAAGCTAGCCAACATCATAATCCCAACGATAATCAAGATTGGAGCTGTAGCGGCTGTTGGTACAATCGCTAGAAGTGGACTAAAGAAGCTTGAGATCGCAAAACAGATAGCTACAACCAAGGCTGTCAAACCAGTACGTCCACCTGCACCAATACCAGCAGCAGACTCAACATAAGTCGTTACGTTTGAAGTACCTGCGATGGCACCAATTGAAGTACCAATCAAGTCAGAGTAAAGAGCCTTATCCAACTTAGCTGATTGGTGATTTTCACCATTTGTCGCTACGATACCAACTTTTTCACCTGTACCGATCAAGGTACCAATCGTGTCAAAAATATCTGTCAATGAGAAGGCAAGAATGGCCATCAGAGTTTCAGGCAAGCGAGCTGTATCTGAAATCAAAGCTCCCAAACCTTCTGAACCAAGAGCTGCACCAAAGACTGTCTTCAAGTCTTCAAAAGCTGCACCAACATGGTTATTAGCAAAATCGATACTAGACAAATCTACCAAACCAACTGCGATAGCAAGAACAGTTGTTGTCAAGATAGAGAGGATAATTCCCCCTTTAATTCCTTTGATAACAAAGAAAATTGTGATAGCAAGTCCTGCAAGAGCCACTAAAACAGCTGGATTATTAAAGCTGACCAATCCTGGAACTGCTGAAGAGTTTGCTGCAATCGTTGCTTGAGCTTTGTCAGCCCCTTCTCCTACAACCGTATAATTTCCTGGATCAATCGTGAATTTCAAAAGTCCAGCATTCTTAATCCCTACATAGGCAAGGAAGACACCGATACCAGCTGAAATAGCTGAGCGAAGAGCATTGGGAATCGATTCAATGATCATTTTACGAACATTTGTCAAGGTAATAATCAATGAGATAATTCCACAGATGAAGACCATAGCTAGGGCTTCTTGCCAAGAATAACCGAGTCCAAATACAACTGTAAAGGTAAAGAAGGCATTGAGTCCCATACCTGGCGCTTGAGCATATGGTAAGTTGGCGTAGAAGGCCATCATCAGGGTACCAGCAACTGCACCGATAATCGTTGCGAGGAATACACCCTGAGCAGGCATTCCTGTTTGCGAAAGAATTTGTGGGTTTACAAAGAGAATATAGCTCATTGCAAAGAAAGTTGTTAAACCAGCGAGAACCTCTGTACGAACGTCTGTACCGTTCTCTTTTAGTTTAAATAATTTGTCCATTATCAATCTCCTTTTAATTTTTACGAACAATAATAGAATTATATCATTTATCATTCACTTTTTCAATATCTTTGTTTGATTTATTTAAGAATTTGATGAAATTTCTTTTTTGGTTTCGAATCTGCTTTTCTGCCTACTTTTTGTTATAATAGTAGACATCTTATCTGAAAAGACACTAGAAAGGTCCCTATGACGAAAAAAATTATTGCAGTTGACCTGGATGGAACCCTGCTCAACTCAGACAGTCAAATTTCTGATTTTACCAAAAAAACCATAAAAAAAGTTACTGAAAAAGGCCATCAAGTTATTATTACGACAGGGCGCCCTTACCGCATGTCAAAAGATTTTTACCGTGAACTAGACTTAAACACTCCTATGATTAACTTCAACGGCTCCCTTACTCATTTACCAGACCAAGTTTGGGATTTTGAAAAGTGTTTGACTGTAGACAAAAAATATCTGCTAGATATGGTTCAACGTTCAGAAGACATTCAAGCCGATTTTATCGCTGGAGAATACCGTAAAAAATTCTACATTACAAATCCTAATGAAGAAATTGCCAATCCCAAACTATTTGGCGTAGAAGCTTTCCACCCTGAAGATCAATTTCAACCTGAATTAGTGACCAAAGATCCTAACTGTATCCTATTACAGACCAGAGCCAGTGACAAGTATGCCTTGGCAAAAGAAATGAACGCCTTCTACCAGCATCAACTTTCTATTAATACCTGGGGAGGTCCGCTCAATATCCTTGAGTGTACACCCAAAGGAGTTAATAAGGCCTTTGCTTTGGACTACTTGCTCAAGGTAATGAACCGCGATAAAAAGGATTTGATTGCCTTTGGAGATGAACACAACGATACCGAAATGCTCGCTTTTGCTGGGAAAGGTTATGCAATGAAAAATGCCAACCCAGAGCTACTCCCCTATGCAGATGAGCAAATTTCCTTGACAAATGACCAAGACGGTGTTGCCAAAACCCTGCAAGACTTATTCTTATAGTCCATTCTGGCCAGCTTGTAAGCTGGTCTTTGTGCTCTTTTCACAGTCTCATCAACCAGTTAATCGATTGTTCTACTTTTTGCTTCCAAAACCTTGGAAAAGGCTTTTTTTGTGATATAATTCACATATAAATACAAGAGAGCTCGTCACACTCGACTCTGTTGACACAAAATCAATCCAGTCCCGTTGTCCCTGTTCTCGGTCAATATCAAGGAGGATAGCTATGAAAGCTGTTGTTGTAAATCCAGAAAGCACTGGTGTTGCTGTTGAAGAAAAAGTACTCCGTCCACTTGAAACTGGGGAAGCACTTGTAGAAATTGAATACTGTGGTGTTTGCCACACTGACCTTCACGTTGCCCATGGCGACTTCGGTCAGGTACCAGGACGTGTCCTAGGACATGAAGGTGTTGGTATCGTTAAGGAAATTGCTCCAGATGTGAAAAGCCTTAAAGTCGGCGACCGCGTCAGCGTTGCTTGGTTCTTTGAAGGATGTGGTACTTGCGAATACTGTACAACTGGCCGTGAAACTCTTTGCCGTACAGTAAAAAATGCCGGCTACTCAGTAGACGGTGGTATGGCTGAACAATGTATCGTAACAGCAGACTATGCTGTTAAAGTTCCTGACGGACTTGATCCAGCCCAAGCTTCATCTATCACATGTGCTGGTGTAACAACCTATAAAGCTATTAAAGAGGCCAAAGTTGAACCAGGCCAATGGGTTGTCCTTTACGGTGCTGGTGGCCTTGGTAACCTAGCTGTTCAATACGCTAAAAAAGTATTCAATGCTCATGTTATCGCAGTTGATATCAATAACGACAAACTTGCCCTTGCAAAAGAAGTAGGCGCTGACATTGTTATTAACGGCCTCGAAGTTGAAGATGTACCTGGACTTATCAAGGAAAAAACTGATGGAGGTGCTCACTCAGCTGTCGTAACTGCTGTGTCTAAAGTTGCCTTCAACCAGGCTGTTGACTCAGTTCGTGCTGGTGGTCGCGTTGTCGCTGTCGGCCTTCCTTCTGAAATGATGGAACTAAGTATCGTAAAAACCGTTCTAGATGGAATCCAAGTCATCGGTTCTCTTGTAGGAACTCGTAAAGACTTGGAAGAAGCCTTCCAATTCGGTGCAGAAGGTTTAGTAGTTCCAGTTGTTCAAAAACGTCCAATAGAAGATGCCGTAGCCATTTTCGACGAAATGGAAAAGGGTCAAATCCAAGGACGTATGGTACTCGACTTCACCCACTAATCTAATAGAAACCTATTTTAAAAGTTGGAATACGCTTCCAACTTTTTTATATTAAATTTTTAAATAAGGATTCAAAAAAACTTCTCTAAAACTCAATATATCAATATTTTCAGATGTAATCTTTTTAATTATTTTATGATAAATAGTTGATTTTTAGATGAAAACGGTTTATACTTAAAAAGTCTTAAAGTTTTCTTAAACGAAAACTAAAACAAAAAAGGAGGAATGACAATAATGAGTATCGGAATCATTATTGCGAGCCACGGCGAATTTGCTGCGGGTATTCATCAGTCAGGATCTATGATCTTTGGTGAACAAGAAAAGGTTCAAGTTGTAACCTTTATGCCAAATGAAGGTCCTGATGATCTATACGCTAAGTTTAATAATGCTGTTGCTGCATTTGACGCAGAAGATGAGGTTCTAGTTTTGGCTGACCTTTGGAGTGGATCTCCATTCAACCAAGCTAGCCGCGTGATGGGAGAAAATCCTGAGCGTAAGTTTGCCATCATCACAGGACTTAATTTACCGATGTTAATTCAAGCCTACACAGAGCGCCTCATGGACGCTGCTGCAGGTGTAGAAAAAGTCGCTGCGAATATTATTAAAGAAGCCAAAGATGGCATCAAAGCTCTTCCAGAAGAGCTCAATCCAGCTGAGGAAGTAGCAAGCGTTGCAGCTGCTCCAGTTGCCCAAGCTGCTATTCCAGAAGGAACTGTCATCGGAGACGGTAAACTCAAAATCAACCTTGCCCGTCTAGACACTCGTTTACTTCACGGTCAGGTTGCAACTGCTTGGACTCCAGATTCAAAAGCAGACCGTATCATCGTTGCTTCAGATAACGTAGCTAAAGACGAATTACGTAAAGAATTGATTAAACAAGCAGCTCCAGGTAAAGTGAAAGCAAACGTTGTTCCTATCCAAAAACTAATCGACGTTGCAAAAGATCCTCGCTTCGGAGAAACACATGCCCTTATCTTGTTTGAAACACCTCAAGATGCTCTTCGTGCTATCGAAGGTGGCGTGCCAATCAAAACTCTTAATGTTGGATCAATGGCTCACTCAACTGGTAAAACAATGGTTAACAACGTTTTGTCTATGGATAAAGAAGACGTTGCTACATTTGAAAAAATGCGTGACCTTGGTGTTGAATTTGATGTACGTAAAGTACCAAACGACACGAAAAAAGATTTGTTTGACTTGATCAACAAAGCAAACGTGCAATAATCGATTTTATGAAAGGATTTTAAAGATGTCTATTATTTCTATGGTTTTAGTAGTCGTTGTAGCCTTCCTAGCAGGTCTTGAAGGTATCCTCGACCAGTTCCAATTCCATCAACCAATCGTAGCTTGTACCCTTATCGGTCTTGTTACTGGTAACCTTGAAGCAGGTATTATCCTTGGTGGTTCTCTTCAAATGATAGCCCTTGGTTGGGCTAACATCGGAGCTGCCGTAGCTCCTGACGCTGCTCTTGCTTCTGTTGCTGCTGCCATTATCATGGTTCTTGGTGGCGACTTTACTAAGACAGGTATCGGTGTTGCCCAAGCGGTTGCTATCCCTCTTGCAGTTGCTGGTCTATTCTTGACTATGATTGTCCGTACACTCTCTGTCGGATTGGTTCACACTGCTGATGCTTCTGCTAAAAAAGGTGACTTCAAAGCAGTTGAACGTGCTCACTTTGTCGCACTTCTTCTTCAAGGTCTTCGTATTGCAGTCCCTGCAGCACTCCTTCTAATGGTACCAACTGAAACCGTACAAAGCATTCTAAATGCTATGCCTGATTGGCTCAAAGATGGTATGGCTATCGGTGGTGGTATGGTTGTTGCCGTTGGTTACGCTATGGTTATCAACATGATGGCAACTCGTGAAGTATGGCCATTCTTCGCTATCGGTTTCGTGCTTGCTGCCGTGTCAGATATTACTCTAATCGGATTTGGTGCTATCGGTGTTGCTATCGCTCTTATCTACCTTCACCTTTCTAAAACTGGTGGAAATAGTGGCGGAGGAGCCGCAACTTCTAACGACCCAATAGGCGATATCCTAGAAGACTACTAAGATAAGAAAGGACTGAAAACATCATGACTGAAAAACTTCAATTAACTAAATCAGATCGTAAAAAAGTTTGGTGGCGTTCAACTTTCTTACAAGGTTCTTGGAACTATGAACGTATGCAAAACTTGGGTTGGGCTTACTCATTAATTCCAGCTCTTAAAAAACTCTACACTAAAAAAGAAGATCAAATCGCTGCTCTTGAACGCCATCTTGAGTTCTTCAACACTCACCCATACGTAGCCGCTCCAATCATGGGGGTTACTCTTGCACTTGAAGAAGAACGTGCTAACGGTGTTGAAATTGATGACGCTGCTATCCAAGGGGTTAAAATCGGTATGATGGGACCTCTTGCTGGTATCGGTGACCCAGTATTCTGGTTTACAGTACGCCCAATCCTTGGATCACTCGGTGCTTCACTTGCCCTTACTGGTAATATCTTAGGTCCAATCCTCTTCTTCGTTCTTTGGAACTTGATTCGTATGTCATTCTTGTGGTATACACAAGAGATTGGATACAAGGCTGGATCTGAAATCACTAAAGATATGTCTGGCGGTATCCTCCAAGACATCACTAAAGGAGCTTCTATCCTTGGTATGTTCATTCTTGCTGTCCTTGTTCAACGTTGGGTAAATATTAAATTTGCTTTCGATGTTGCCAAAGTTCAACTAGATGAAAAGGCTTATATCCATTGGGATAAATTGCCAGAAGGATCTAAAGGTATTCAAGAAGCATTCGCACAAGTAGGACAAGGATTATCTCAAACATCTGAAAAAGTTACTACTTTCCAACAAAACTTGGATATGTTGATTCCTGGACTATCAGGACTACTCCTTACTTTCCTTTGCATGTACTTGCTTAAGAAAAAAGTATCTCCAATCACTATTATCCTTGCACTCTTCGCAGTGGGTATTGTGGCACATGTTCTTCACATCATGTAATCAAGCAACTTAAAAGGAATCAGGTTCTAAAATCTGATTCCTTTTTTCCATACTTTTATTCGGCCAAGGCACCCATTGGATCCCACGGTGCGAGTACAATTGGTTCTGCTTCATAGACAGCTTGTTCTTCTGCTGTCAGCAATTCTTTACGGACAACGATTTGGTAAGTGTATTCATCCATCCAAGCGTCTGAGGCAACAAAGTAACCATCTGCACCAACCTTGTCTCCCCATGAGTTTTCAACCTTCCACTTGGTTGACTTCCCATTTTCATCCAAGTCCACACCTGTCAAGACCATGGCGTGGGTCATCAAGCTTTCGCTGTAGTCCAGACGTCCAGCCTTGTCTTGAGTGAGTTTAATGTCCATGCTTGATTCAAAGTCATAAACATCTGTCGCAAGGATTCCAGCTTTGCGGTTGCTGAGCTGACCAACATCTGAACCAAACCAAACAGTCTCACCTGCTTGCATTTGAGCAATTGCCAACTCTTTCAAGCGCTCCATCGGCACGTTGATGTAACGAACCGCACGGCTACCAACCACATTTCCTAACATCTCAACTGTGTAAGATTGGCCGTAAGGCTTGTCAGCAGTTGGGGCGTTGATAACAGAAACGTAATCTTCTAGAGGAAGATTGACATATTTCTTGTAAAATTCTTGTGGAGTAATGCTCTTTTCACTTTGGTAGTTGTTATCTTTATCGCGATAAGCAAAGTCAAATGTACGTGGTGGAAGTCCTAAAGACATAGCAAGAAAGTTAAAGATTTCTTGCAAGAGGTCTTCTTTCTTAGCTTGAACAGTCGCTTGATCTGCACCAGAAACAAGCAAGTCACGCAAGATTTGAGCATCTTGGCGAAGCAATTTGTTAAGGATTGCATTTAGCTCACGGCTGCTACTAGATGAAACAGACTCAGGATAAACTGACTTGGGCACGACACCGTATTTCTCAAAGAGAGAAACGACCATATCCCACTGACCACCGTCTTGTTGAGGTGTTTGAAGTAGGAATTTAACCTTACGGCTAGTTAGGTCTTGGTCTGCAGTCGCAATCACTTGCTCTAAGAACCAGTTGGATTTCTCATACTTGTCCCAGAAGAAGGTGTGGGCCTGTGACAACTCAAAATTTTCCAATTTATATTGTGAAATGAGTTTGTGGCGGAAGGTGTTGAGAGCCGCAAACATCCAGCAACGACCAGACGCTTTCTGGTTAGTAACCTTGTCCTTGGTCAAATCCAATGAAAAAACAGGGGTGTTGTCTACATGGCTTTGGCGACGTTCTAGAGCTGCAAAAATTCCATTGTGACTAGCAGCATTTTCAATCGCTTGGTATTTTACATTTGCTTCATAATTGGCAAATAGTTTATCAGTAAATGATTCTTGAATCGCGTTCATAGATTCCTCCTTTTATTCTACAGTCTATTATAACTCTTTTTACAAAGGAAGCAACTGAAAAACATAAAAGGCAAGGACATTCTCCCTCACCTTTTCGAATATAAATCCAATTAAGCAATACTTGCAAGGAGAATCTCTAATTCTTTCTTGGTCAAGCGACGCCATTCTCCTCGTTGCAAGCTTTCATCTAAAATCAGAGTTCCCATAGTCAAACGTTGCAAGTCTACTACTTCCTTGCCGCAGTAGGCCACCATACGCTTGATCTGATGAAACTTCCCTTCTGCAATGGTCACACGGATTTGGCTCTGATTCTTTTCTGTATCTGTGGAAAGAATCTCCAGTCTAGCGGGTTGACAGGTAAAGTCTTTGAGCGGAATGCCCTTGGCAAATATCTCCACATCTTCTTGGGCCATAATTCCCTTGACCTGAGCCAAATAGGTCTTGTCCACATGATGCTTGGGTGAAAGAAGAGCATGGGCAAGCTTGCCGTCATTGGTCAAGAGCAAAAGACCATGCGTGTCAATATCCAAGCGACCTACTGGGAAAACTTCCTTGCTCCGAGCCAAGTCATCCAACAAGTCCAACACCGTTCTGTGTTTAGGATCTTCAGTCGCTGAAATAACCCCTTGGGGCTTGTTCATCATGTAGTAGACAAACTCTTCATACTCCAACACTTGCCCATCAAAGCGAATCTCATCTATTTTTTCATCAATCTGCAATTTAGCCGATTTTTCTTTTTTACCATTTACAGTCACACGCCCAGCCTTGAGCAAGTTTTTGACCTCAGTCCGGCTCCCCACAGCGCAGGCAACTAAAAATTTATCTAATCTCATAGAACTATTATATCATATCAAAAGGAGGCTGTCTCAATGACCAACCTCCTTTTCGTTTCAGATTTAAGAAATTAACTTCCTCGTCTCCAGAAAATCGCTAAGACAATCATGGAACCTAGTACTGCCGGAATAATGGCAGTTCCTGCTATTATCGGTCCCCAAGTCCCAAAAAGCAAGTGGCCTATAAAGGCACCAATCCAGCCGAGAAACATTTTCCCAAAACATCCCATTCGCTCTCCACGATTGGTTAGAGTACCTGCTAAAAATCCCACTAGGAGACCGACGAACATACTTCCTAACATATTATCTCCTTAATTTGCCCAATCTCCGTTACGAAAGAGTGGTACACGTGTCCCATCCTCACGGATACCATCGATATCCATTTGGTTAGAACCAATCATAAAGTCTACGTGAACATCTGAACGGTTAAGTCCCGCAGCTTCAAGCTCTTCTTCACTCATCTCTGCACCACCAACGACGCTAGTCGCATAGGCTGCACCGATAGCCAAGTGGTTTGAAGCATTCTCATCGAAAAGGGTGTTAAAGAAGGTAATGCCTGACTGAGAAATTGGGCTTGGATCTGGTACCAAGGCACATTCACCCAAGGCACGCGCACCCGCATTTTCAAAGACAAGATCTTTCATAACCTGATCACCCTTCTCAGCAGTGATATCTACGATTTGTCCATCCTTAAAGGTCACCTTAATGCCTTCGATGATATTTCCGTTATAGCTAAGTGGTTTTGTAGAGGTTACATAACCATCTGCACGACGGAAGTCAGGCGCTGTGAAGACTTCCTCTGTCGGCATATTTGGCAAGAATCCTTCGCCCTGTGCATTGATAGCCCCAGCTGATTCCCAAACGTGGTTCTTCGGCAAACCAAGTGTTAAATCTGTCCCTGGCGCTGTGTAGTGAAGGGCTGAAAATTGTTCTTTATTAAGCATATCTGCCTTACTCTTAAGGATAGCTGCATGCTCTTCCCAAGCCTTAACAGGATCTTCTTCATAGACACGGCAAGTTTTGAAAATTTGGTCCCAAAGGAGATCGACTGCTTCTTCGTCGCTCGCAGCATTTGGAAAGACTTTCTTAGCCCACTCAAGTCCAGCAGCAGCTGCTACAGTCCAGCTAACCTTGTTGGATTGCGTTGCGATGCGCATTGGCTTCATAGCAAGTCCCATAGCTTTAGCAGAAGCTGAAAGCTTATCAGCATCCACTCCGTTCAAGGCACCTGGATCAGATGAGCGAACTCCAAGACGGCTAGCCTTGTTTTCCAAGAGATAGTTCATCTCAGCAATCTTGTATTCTGGCACATTGTCCAGACGCTCCATCGGAGCATGGAGGAATTTCTCACGGTTAATGACATCATCTGTCCACTGAACGATCACCTCATGCGCACCCAAGGCATAAGCTTCTTTGACGATTAAGTGAGCCAACTCACGTTGCTCCACATCGATAGAGAGAGCCAAAGTGTGACCAGGTTGCACATTGATTCCGTTCGCAACCAATAATTTCGCATATTTTTCTAGATTTTCTTTAAAATTTGGTAAAACCATGTAAATTTCTCTTTTCTATTTTTATTTTTCTTTCAAAGCAGCGAATACCCCTGCTAAAGCAATGGCACCAGACAAGAGTGCTGTTGATAGAAGAATTGTCTGATCAGCAAGTTCTAGCTGATAGTCAAAAACTTTTTGAGCTGGTTTATCTTCCGCAAAGATTCTAAGTTTCATGAGAACCCCCTTAAAATTTATTAAAACAAATGACTATGACTGCCTGTCCTCAGTAAATTTAAAATCAATTCTTCCTTGTCTACTTTATAAACCAAAAGCCAATCTGGCTGGATATGGCATTCACGAACTACTTGAAAATACTTGGATGCCGTCAATTGATGATCACGATATCTAGCAGGAAGTTCTTTTTCTTGAACAAGAAAATTTAAAACTTCTTCTAATAATTCTGCCTTCAAACAACGCTTCATAGACAACTTAAAATCTTTTTTAAACTGTTTATGATAACGAATCTTAAGCACGCAAATCCTCCATCAAGTCAGAGACTGATTCAAAGGATTGGCTCATATTACGATTTTGGTCTAAATCCGTTAATACCTCAAGCAACTTCCGATTCTCGTCTAGTCTAACATCAAAAGGTAAACCCTGATATTGAATAGCCTGACGAAGGAAAATATTGATTGCAGTCGTCATATCCATTCCCAGATTATTAAATACCTGTTGGGCCTGCTCCTTCACCTCACTATCCAGACGGATGCTCATACTCGTCTTTGACATACTCTCACCCTCTTTCTATTTATTATTTTAACAAAAAAGAAGGCGAATGTAAATCTATTGGATATACATTAGCCCCCTTTATATTGATTTTTTGATAATCTCAAAGATTCACAGAGAAAGCAGGAGAAAGAATAAGAAATTTACATATTATCCTTGCAGGTCACTAACATTTTCATATTTAATATTTACTTCCGAAGTCGAATTTGCAAATTTATAACCCATGAACAAAGCATTAAAATCGCTATAAGTTGATAAAATGATCTGATACTTATCTATAATTCCATGACGTAAAATTTCAATAAAAGATAGTACATTCATAGCATCCATATCTTGAACTGGATCATCTATCATTAAGAAGTTAAGATTATCAGATAACTTAAACATTGTATTCAAGGAGAGAGTAAATGCTAGAGACACAACAGCCAACTGCCCTGTACTCAGCTGATTCATTACATCATGATCATTATTAGTGTCGGATTTAAATCTAATAATTGCTACCTTTCCATTATCACTATTCGTTGTTTTCTTGTGCGTTAAGAAAATCCCCATACCTTGTTGATAATTTTGTAACATTTTTGCTGAGTATATAAAGAATGGGATACGTAGTTTTTTAACAATATCTATTTTGAACTGTTTTACTTCCTCCTTATATATAGTATTAATTCCTTCTAATCGTTCCACAGTTGTTCTCAATGTTTCTATCTGACTTGATAAATTTTGAAGTTGCTGATTTTGAACTAGTTTATGCTGTCCATCAAGATAAAGTTTCTTATTTTCTAAATCTCCAATACTAATATCCTCTAATACTTCCACTTTACTTTGAAAATATGTAGGAAATATGTTCTCAGCGTCTGCTATCAGATTCTCATTAATAGCATATTTATTATCAACTGCCGAGTGAATAGCATTTTTTAATTCAAGCAATCGACTATCAATCGTCGCCATATTTATCTTCGAATATGAACTTGATTCCAATTGGTACGTTTCAAACTGCAATTCAGAAAATTCTTCTCTTAAATCACCCAGTTGTCTCTTTATATTTTCCAGATTATTAATATCTAGTAACCGATAAACATCATTATCAACTACTAATTTTGATTGAAATTCTTGCAAGTATAACTGGTACTGCTGGATATAGTCTTTAAATTCTAACCTTCCCAACTCATATGGTACCATAATTGTGTACGACTGAATAAAAGTTTTAAAACCTTCGACATTTTGAGAATAACTTTGATACGAATTTTTTAATTCTTGTAATCTATCTAATACATTTTTATCTACATCCGTAGAAAGGCTATTTATTTCATCAATGATTTTCTGCTTCAGTTGCTGGATCAATTCATTCAGCAATAATTGAACTTCGTGTAATCGCTGACTATCTCTAGATGAAATTTCAGATAGATAAGCTTCATAACTATCATAAGCTTGTTTCAAATCATTGAAAGAATCAAACTGATTGCTACAGAATGGACATTTATTTTCGTCAACATATTGATGTCTTAATTCATTAAACTTGCCACTCAAATCACTTCTACGTTGTCGTAAATCACTTAAATTTTTGTCCACCTGTCCTGCATTTTCTCTTAATCCCTGGTAAAGTGTCCACTGATCTTTAAGTAATTTAAAATCATTTGAGAGGATATCGTCTTGAACACACTGAAAAGACTCTGCTGTCATTTGATTAATATCAGTAGATAGATACGCCCAGTATTGATGTAATTGTTGTCTTCGCCTATATTCTTGGGTGATAGTTTCAAATGATCGAATATAATTTTCTAAAAGTACGTATTCAAATACTCTCGGGTTCTCTAATGTATATTTTTCCCAATGCCATTTATTATTCGGTCTTTGAACAAATGGAGATAAAATTGCGAGGCGTAAAGCACTGCCAATAGTATTGATTTCTTTCTTCCGCTTATCTCTTTCCAACTTTCGTTGATATTCAGAAATAGAAAACCTCTGTTTAAATTCAATAATCTTTTTAATTGTGACTTTGAAATCATCTAACTGGCTGAGGTTGTCTACAGAAAACGGATTTTCTTTATCAAATTGAAAAACCTGTTTGATAAACAATCTTTTATAAGGGATGTTATTCAATTCTTGCTGGGTAAGTTTCTCTTGTTGCTTAATAAGAAATCCCAATTTATCGCTGATAGCTTTATTTACTTTTTCAATCTTACTTATTCTATCTTCTATCTCATCAGTTTTAACCAAAAACGAGAGATTGTTACTTCTATCTTTCTCAGATTTCTTCAAGAAAAATGTCGTTTCTTCTTGTTGAATATAGTTAAACAGATTAAAAATCTTAGCAATTTCATATTTCCCATTAATCTCTAAAAAATTATCAACTGTAGTCTGATCTATTTCAGATACTTTAACATTATTATCTATGCTGATGAAATTTTCACCAGTTACTTCCTCCTGGCGAAACAACTTAAATTGCTCGATAGATTTCTTTGGGGCAAACAACCTTCCATCAGTAGTACTATTGTTTGTTAATTCTCGAATAATAACTAAGTGTTCACCATTTGATTTTTCCAACCATAATTTTACAATCACCGGCTGAGATATATCATTTTGAAAGAAAGGTTTATTATACGAAACATTCTCCCCGGTTACTTGAAACGTTTGAGTAATTCGAGAAATATTACCCGTCAAACCTAACTCTATTGCATCAAAAATAGTTGTCTTTCCAAATCCATTTGGTCCAACTAAAAAAGTTATACTATCACTAAAATCAATAATCGTTTTTTGCCTAAAATTTTTAAAATTATAAAGTAAAATCTTCTTTATTTTCATAAAATTATTCTTCCAAAATCTGTCTTAAATTATCAAACATACCGCTATTTTCAAATTGTTCACGAATATTATCACTATTAAACAATTCTAAAATCTGATTTACTTGTTGCTCCTTTTTGACTTGTTGTTCACTTTCCATACGTAATTTTATTTTATCCTCAATTGTTGCAAATGGTTTATCAGAATGAGGTAGAGAAATAAACGGTAACTTGATGATTAGTTGCATAGCAATAAAGTAGGAATCATCAAAAAACATGTTTCCCTCAAATTTATCAAATAAACTTTCTTCTTCTGAATCATCGCCGTTGTTTTGAACGAACTGAAGTAAATCCTGAATATCAGGATTAAGTTTATCTAGACCTTCATCAGTATAAAAAATAATATACTTCCTAAAATAGTATTCATCCTCTTCGATTCTCATGGCTATATTCTTAAAACGTTCATATACTTCTTTAATATTATTAACTTTCACAGACACAAATAAGGACGTATTCTTTTTTATTTTATTATCTTGAATTTTTTCGAATTCCGATATTAGCTGATTCGTCTTTTCACAAGTAAAAAAATTTTGTGTTTTGTCACCACTTGATTCCAATTCTTCTACATCATATTCTTGAATTATGAAAAATTCATTGTTATTATTCCACAATTCAATACCTTGGTCAATACACTGATAGTCATCCTTTTCTAAAATTTTTTTCATGAAGTTATTCATCACTATTTTGATCCTCCCTCAATTTTAGAACAGTTTTCTCATAGTCTATATATTCTAAATTAATTGAAAATATATTATCCTTCTCCTTCCCCAGTAATCCAGACTTCAATTTTTCTTTTCCCTCTTCATCTATAGGTTGAACTTCAAAAAATTTTTTGCCTTCAATATTCATATTGATCAAATAATCTGTATTAAAACTAGCTCTTATAAATCCAATATTTTTCATAATGTCATTTTTAACTTCACCAGCAGCAGCTTTTGGTTGGTGAATCATACTTAACCTAAACGACTCCTGATTAGTTTGATAATACAAGTTATTTAATATAAATTTTTCTTTTTTATACCACCTAAAAAAATTATACAAAATATATTTAATACTACCTCTATCAATCAAATTATCTAGATTATTCAAATCTTGTAGTTTCGAAATGCTATTATCAGGATGCATGTCAATTAATATATTTTTGAAGTCATCATCAGCTAAATTTAGAATTTCATTTATTATTGTATTATCAACATCATTATCAAAACTTTCATTCCAATAAAGTGAAAATAACCCTTTTGCTCTACGAATTGATTGTCTTTCGCGTTTTTCAGTAGAAGTAACAATATTGTAAATCTCTGGAAATAAAATTACTGGATTTGCACTTCCTCCAGCTTCATGCGCCTCTCTTATTTTTGTGCACAATAAATTTTTCAGTTCAAATAAAGTTTCTTTAATATGTTCATCATCATCTTTCAGGCTGGGACTATGTGCAATGAGTAAGCTTTTTATTTCTTCCTTACAAAAACTATCTATTTTAGACTCACTAACATTACTCAAGTCACAATACTTGCAACCATCAGGATACTCGTATAGTTTAACATTTTTATCATTTGGAATAAATTTGGGTTTATATGGTAGTTCTTTAAACTCCTCTTCTGATAATTCAAAGCCAATTACATCACAAATTGTATGTAAGTATCTAGAATTTTCTTCAACTCCATCTTCCTTAAATCCAGTTAGTACATCTTTATAATCGTTAAGATTCTTTTTATTTTTCTTTGCCTTTACTTGATGTCTTGATATAACTTCAATCCCTTTCACTATATCAATATCCTCTCCATCTTCTTTTTCAAATTGGACAGAGTAACCCCTAAAATCTTCATCGTTCTGAATCAACATATTTAATTCTTTCAAAGCAAGAAAAATACCAACCTGCCCCTGATGGTTATATCCACTCCAACTGGATGTTGCATTATTTTTTTCCCCAGCCAACTTACTTACAACCTCCTTTAGATCACTATCTCTTTAAGCAACCTTTTATCCTTAGCTCATGTATCTCAGCAAAGCAATAATATTTGATAACTTATACTGCTAAACAGCCGTCCATTTCTTTTATTACAAATATTTATTTGATTGGTCATAACTTAATGACGTCCTCTAAAAACTTCAAAAAATATACATTCTCAAGAAAATATATTTCTGAATTTGATTATGCCCAATGACGGTAAAACTCGTTAATCTGCAATCTTGACCTTTCAACAGCTATGGCGCTTCACTATATCCATCAAAACAAATCATCAAACAAACTGAGCTGGTTATCCTCTGGCATATTTCCAAGAATACCCATTTCATCCATCTTTTCAACCAAGGTTGATGAGAGTCCGCCACGTTTGCGTAGCTCTGTTTTAGAGAGGAATTCTCCCTCTTCACGTGCTCGCACCAACTGCTTAGCAACGTTCTCTCCCAGACCATCCATAGCAACAAATGGCGGGATGAGGGTATCCCCATCGATAAGGAACTCTGTCGCCTGACTGCGGTAGAGATCGAGTTTGCCAAACTTGAAACCACGTTCCCACATCTCATTGACAATCTCAAGAGTTGTATAGAGATCAATTTCCACATTAGAGGCTTCATTGTTCTTCCGTTTTTCAGAGATTTCTTCCATTCTGCGTTTGATGGTATCCAAGCCCGCCCCCATGGTCTTGATATCAAAAGCCTTAGCACGAATGGAGAAGTAAGCACAGTAGTAATAAATAGGATGGTGAACCTTGAAGTAAGCTACACGCAAGGCCATCATAACGTAGGCTGCCGCATGGGCTTTAGGGAACATGTACTTAATTTTCCCACAGGACTCGATATACCACTCTGGCACCTTATTGGCCTTCATAGCTTCAATGTAACCATTTCGCTCCTCTTCGGAAATCTTGAGCCACAAGCCCTTACGCACCCGTTCCATGATGGTAAAGGCCATCTTAGGTTCCAGACCCGCATGCATGAGGTAAACCATGATGTCGTCCCGACAACCAATAACGGTTGATAGATCAGCTATTCCTTGCTTAATCAGATCTTGAGCATTGCCCAGCCAAACGTCGGTACCGTGAGACAACCCTGACAACTGAAGCAATTCTGCAAAAGTCGTCGGATGCGTCTCGTCTACCATCCCACGTACGAAGTTGGTTCCAAACTCTGGAATCCCCAACATCCCCGTAGGCGTTCCAATTTGTTCAGGAGCCACACCTAGCACATCAGTCCCAGAAAAGAGGGCCATCACGCCTTCGTCATCCATAGGAATTTCATTAGGATCAATCCCAGACAAATCCTGGAGTTTTCGAATCATGGTCGGATCATCATGTCCCAGCACATCGAGTTTGAGGACGTTCTCATCGATATCGTGGAAGTTAAAGTGGGTCGTTTGCCATTCAGCCGTCACGTCATCTGCTGGATACTGGACAGGCGTAAAGTCGTAGACATCCATGTAGTTAGGAATAACAACGATTCCCCCCGGGTGTTGTCCTGTCGTTCGTTTGACACCAGCAGCTCCCTGGGCTAGACGTTCCACCTCCGCATCACGATAGAACTTGCCATAATCTCGCTCGTAGCCCTTTACAAATCCATAGGCAGTCTTGGCAGCCACCGTACCAACCGTTCCCGCACGGAAGGCATATTCCTCGCCAAAAATATCACGTACATCCAAGTGAGCACTGGGCTGATCTTCTCCCGAGAAGTTCAAGTCAATATCAGGAACCTTATCCCCATCAAAACCAAGGAAGGTCTCAAATGGAATATCCTGTCCGTTTTTACTGAGTTTGTGACCACAGTTTGGACAGTCCTTATTGGGCATATCAAATCCTGAACCATAAGAACCGTCTGTGATAAACTCGCTATACTGACACTGACCACAGACATAGTGAGGAGAGAGAGGATTGACCTCCGTAATCCCAATCATGGTCGCAACAAAACTAGAACCGACAGACCCACGAGAACCAACCAAGTAACCCCGTTCATTGGAACGTTGCACCAGCATCTGGGAAGCCAGATAAATCACAGCAAATCCATTCCCCAGAATAGAAGTCAGTTCTTTTTCAATCCGTAAATCGACAATATCTGGTAGCGGATTTCCATAAATCTCAAAAGCTTTCTTATAGGTCAACTCAGCAACTGTTTCTTCAGCCTTGTCGATGAAAGGCGTGTATAAGTCACCCTTAACAACCTCAACGGGTTCAAAGATTTCTGCCAAGGCATTGGTGTTTTCAATAACCAATTTGCGAGCTAATTCCTCTCCTAAGAAGGCAAATTCATCCAACATTTCATTAGTCGTTCGAAAATGAGCCTTTGGAAGTGGTGCTGGTTGGGCATGCTCTCCATGACCGATAGTTCGGTTAATCATAGCCCCCTGGCCCAAACTACGGACGATAATTTCGCGGTAAATCTCTTCTTCTGGTTCGATATAGTGGACATTCCCCGTAGCCAGAACAGGCTTACCAAGACGGTCTCCCACCTCTATCAAACTCTTGATAATGGTCTGGAGTTCTTCCATATCCTTGACCTGCTCCTTGGCAATCAAGGGAGCATAGATAGCTGGTGGCATGACCTCGATAAAGTCATAATACTTGGCCACCTCAATCGCCGCATCCACACCTTGGGAAACGACTGCATCAAAAACTTCACCTTCAGAGCAAGCTGAACCTAAAATCAAACCTTCCCGATGGGCATCTAAAACCGTTCTCGGAATCCGTGGCACCCCTTCAAAGTACTTAGTATTGGACAAAGAAACCAGTTTAAAGATATTTTTTAAACCTACCTGATTCTTGACATAAATGGTCGCATGCTTGATCCGAGCTTTTTTATAAGAGTCTGGACTAATCAAATCAATGTTTAGTCTATCCAAGTCGGTCACACCATGTTTTTCTGCTACTTCTTTGATAAAGATGAAGAGCAGACGACCAGTAGCTTCCGCATCGTAATTAGCCATGTGGTGATGTTCCAAGGCCACACCAAAACGCTTGGTCAAAGGCCCCAAACCATGACGTTTATACTCAGGATAGAGGTTTCGAGCAAACTCGAGCGTATCAATCACTGGCTGACTAATCTTTGGCAGACCATGACGCTCATAATTAGCATTCATAAATCCAACGTCAAAGGTCGCATTGTGGGCAACTAAGACTGTATCCTTGCAGAATTCTTGGAATTCTTGCAGAACTTGTTCTAGTGGTTTGGCATTTTTGACATGGTCATCTGTAATTCCAGTCAACTCAGTAGTAAAAGCTGACAAGGGATGACCAGGATTGATAAATTCATCAAATTCAGCAATGACATTCCCCTTGTACATCTTAGAGGCCGCAACCTGAATCAAATCATTATAGATAGCTGAAAGTCCCGTCGTTTCCACGTCAAAGACCACGTAGGTCGCTTCTGACAAGTCCATCTCTACTTCGTTATAGACGATAGGGACACGGTCCTCCACGATATTGGCTTCCATTCCATAGATTAGCTGGATTCCCGCTTTTTTGGCCGCCTTATAGCCGTGTGGGAAGGACTGGACATTCCCGTGGTCCGTGATGGCAACAGCCTTGTGTCCCCACTTAGCAGCTGTCGCAACGATTTCTTCAACCTCTGGTAGAGCATCCATGGTCGACATGTTAGTATGAGCATGAAACTCAACCCGGCGCTCACCTTCTGGCATCAAATCCTTCCGCTCATAATGAACAACTTCCTGCACATCCTGTACGTTCATAGTCAAATCGCGTGTGAAGTTATTCATCTCCACATTCCCACGCACTCGGAGCCAAGAATTCTTCTTGATGAGGTCAAATTTCTGAGCTTCTTCCTCATTTTTAACCCACTTTTGCATAGAAAAACTGGAAGTGTAGTCTGTCATTTTAAAATTGATCAAAACACGCCCTGTTCTGGTCACTTTTTGCTCCACATCAAAAACAACCCCTTCAAAGACCAGACGATTTTCCTCAGTCGTCACTTCAATCATAGGAGTAATCTCCGCCTTGTCCAACTTCGGTTTAGCTGCAGCTTTTTTAGCTTGAAAATCAAAGGCTGGTTTCTCTTCAGCTGGAGGAGGTGCCATCTGTTCCAGTTGTTCCATAGCACGAAGCGCTTCCTCATTGGCCGCTTGAACAATCTGCTCATTTTCAGCATGAAAAGCCTCTTCCTGCTCTTGGGTCAGGATATCATTCTTCTCTACTTGACAGTTGAAAGTTGGAAAACCAAACTTTTCAAGTTGTTTCGCTAAATTAGGAAGGTGATTTTTTTTAAAGTGTTCCTTATCAATCGCCTCAGATCCTTCAATAAATAGCTGATTGCCCTCAGCACGAACTTGCAAATTTTGATAAAGGGACTTAAAACCTTGACTAGCACATGGCCCCTCAGAAAAAGCCTCTCTATAGTAGGACTGCAAGACTTGATTTGAAAATTCTTGAGACAGAGCCTTGATTTCGAAAATAGCTTTATTGCCTGTCTTAGAAAATTCTTCGCTCAAACCTTTCTTTATTTCTAAAAAGATTTCAATCGGTAAAATATTAGAAAATACGAAATGAAACTCCCATACCTTACTAATTTTATGAACCACAACTCGCTCAATATCGGCCTGTGCTAAAGCAGGAGCCTGTCTCATTTCAGCAGGTATCCCCAATTGATTCATCAAAATTTCAAAACTATTTGACATTCATTTTCCTCACATTATTCTCCTACTATTTTACCATACTTAGAGGTGTTTTCTAAAGACAAAAGGAAGCCACTAAGTGACTTCCTTTTAGAGTGAGAACTGATTAGTCTTCACCTTTGTTTTTCTTAATGATTTCTTCTTGTACTGACTTAGGTACATCTTCGTAGTGGTCAAATACCATCATGAATGTACCACGTCCTTGAGATGCAGAACGAAGAACTGTTGCGTAACCGAACATTTCAGCAAGTGGAACGTAAGCACGAACGATTTGGCTGTTACCATGTGCTTCCATACCATCTACACGTCCACGACGAGCAGTTACGTGACCCATAACATCACCAAGGTTTTCTTCTGGAACAGTGATTGTTACAAGCATCATTGGCTCAAGGATAGCTGGTTGTGCTGATTTAGCAGCTTCTTTAAGGGCAAGTGAAGCCGCAATCTTGAAGGCAGTTTCAGATGAGTCGACATCGTGGTATGAACCATCGTAAAGCTTAGCTTTAACGTCAACCATTGGGTAACCTGCAAGAACACCGTTAGCCATAGATTCTACCAAACCTTTTTCAACCGCTGGGATAAATTCACGAGGAACCACACCACCGACGATTGCGTTTTCGAATTCGAATCCTTTACCTTCTTCGTTTGGAGTAAATTCAATCCATACATCACCGAATTGACCTTTACCACCAGACTGACGTTTGAAGAATCCACGTGCTTGAGTAGAAGCGCGGAATGTTTCACGGTAAGATACTTGAGGAGCACCTACGTTCGCTTCAACTTTGAACTCACGACGCATACGGTCAACAAGGACGTCAAGGTGAAGCTCACCCATACCTGAGATAACTGTTTCTCCAGTTTCAACGTTTGTTTCAACGCGGAATGTTGGATCTTCTTCAGCCAATTTTTGAAGGGCGATACCCATCTTGTCTTGGTCAGCTTTAGATTTTGGCTCAACCATCAATTGGATAACTGGTTCTGGAACGTTGATTGACTCAAGGATGATTTTAGCTTTTTCATCTGTCAATGAGTCACCAGTTGTAGTATCTTTCAAACCAACGGCAGCAGCGATATCACCTGAGTAAACAGTGTCGATTTCTTGACGGCTGTTAGCGTGCATTTGAAGGATACGTCCGATACGCTCACGTTTACCTTTAGAAGTGTTCAATACGTATGAACCTGATTGAAGAACACCTGAGTAAACACGGAAGAATGTCAAACGACCTACGAATGGGTCTGTCATGATCTTGAAGGCAAGAGCTGCAAATGGCTCTTCATCAGATGCTGGACGAGTTTCTTCTTCGTCTGTATCTGGGTTGATACCTTTGATCGCTGGGATGTCAAGTGGGCTTGGAAGGTAGTCAATAACCGCATCAAGCATCAATTGAACACCTTTGTTCTTGAAGGCTGAACCACACAATACTGGGAAGAATTCAACGTTGATAGTCGCTTTACGGATACCAGCTTTCAATTCTTCGTTAGTGATTTCTTCACCTTCGAGGTATTTCATCATCAATTCTTCGTCAGTTTCAGCAACTGCTTCAATCAATTTTTCACGGTATTCTTGAGCTTGGTCAAGGTATTCAGCTGGAATATCTTCTTCAAGGATATCTGTACCAAGGTCGTTAGTGTAGATTTCAGCTTTCATCTTGATCAAGTCGATGATACCACGGAAGTCATCTTCAGAACCGATTGGCAATTGGATTGGGTGTGCGTTTGCTTGAAGACGATCGTGAAGTGTGCTTACAGAGTAAAGGAAGTCAGCACCGATTTTGTCCATTTTGTTGGCAAATACGATACGTGGAACTCCATACTCAGTTGCTTGACGCCAAACTGTTTCAGTTTGAGGCTCAACACCTGATTGTGAGTCAAGAACGGTAACCGCACCATCCAATACACGAAGAGAACGTTGTACTTCGATTGTGAAGTCCACGTGTCCTGGTGTGTCGATGATATTTACGCGGTGGTTGTTCCATTGAGCTGTTGTCGCAGCAGATGTGATAGTGATACCACGCTCTTGCTCTTGCTCCATCCAGTCCATTTGTGACGCACCTTCGTGAGTTTCACCGATTTTGTGGATTTTACCAGTGTAGTAAAGAATACGCTCAGTAGTTGTTGTTTTACCGGCATCGACGTGAGCCATGATACCGATATTACGAGTTTTTTCAAGTGAAAATTCGCGTGCCATGAGGTTTGTTTCTCCTATTTATTTTTGATTTCTATTCTATTATAACACGATTTTAATAAAAACGGATAGGCAGGACCTACCCGTTCTCAATGTTTTCATGCTATTGTTGGTTTCAACTTGTAGATTTACAAGTTGAATTGAACTCGGGCTAAAGTTAATTAGCCGATTTGAGCCGGAACGGGATGCTGTGTGAAAAAGATAAACTTCCTTGTATTCGTCGAATACTGCGTCAGTTTCCTGTTTTCACCTTGCATCCTTACCGTTCCTAGCATCATGATTTAGTTGAGCTCAAGCTAAAAGTCTGGAGAAAAAGATGAATCTCATTGGTTGCAATCGCAACCTGCTTTGATTCCCTATTTTCTCTGGGACTTTCTTAACGCTTTCGCATCCTATATTACCAACGGAAGTGTGCGAATGCACGGTTAGCTTCAGCCATACGGTGAGTGTCTTCACGTTTCTTAACAGCTGCACCAGTGTTGTTAGCAGCATCCAAGATTTCTTTTGCAAGACGGTCTTGCATTGTGTGTTCACCACGAAGACGAGCGATTGTTACCAACCAACGAAGTCCAAGTGTTGTACGACGTTCTGGACGAACTTCAACTGGGACTTGGTAGTTAGAACCACCAACACGACGTGCACGTACTTCAAGTACAGGCATGATGTTTTCCATAGCTGTTTCAAACACTTCAAGTGCATCGTTTCCAGTAGCTTCTTTGATTTGCTCAAAAGCACCGTAAACGATTGAAGCAGCTGTACCACGTTTACCATCAAGCATAACGCGGTTGATAAGACGAGTAACTAGTTGTGAATTGTAAAGCGGATCTGGCAATACGTCACGTTTTGGAGCTCTATTTTTACGACTCATTTCTCTTTATCCCCTTTCCTTATGCTTTTGGACGTTTAGTACCGTATTTAGAACGGCCTTGTTTACGATCGTTAACACCTGCAGTATCAAGTGCACCACGGACGATATGGTAACGTACCCCTGGAAGGTCTTTTACACGTCCACCACGAAGAAGCACCACGCTGTGCTCTTGCAAGTTGTGTCCGATACCTGGGATGTAGGCAGTAACTTCGATAAGGTTGCTCAAACGTACACGAGCGAATTTACGAAGGGCTGAGTTAGGTTTTTTAGGTGTCATTGTTCCAACACGAGTTGCAACACCACGTTTTTGTGGTGAAGAAACGTTTGTTTGAACTTTTTTATGACTGTTGTAACCAACGTTCAAAGCTGGTGATTTAGATTTTTCTACTTTTGATTTACGCGGTTTGCGAACCAATTGGTTAATTGTAGGCATCTACATTCTCCTGTGTTTTTTTATTTTTGGTGATGATACACTTGGTGACAGCTATCATCTGTGTGTACTTTTGCAACATTTGTCAGCACGTCCCTGTACACTCTTGAGAGACCAAAAGTAAAAAGTACCGTCTATTATTGTAACAAAATTTTCTATTGGTTGTCAAGATATTTTTCTTTTTTATTGTTAATTTTAGCTCTTTTGTAGTGCCTCCTAAAAAAAGAAAAAGGAGGAAACCAAGTCCTCCTCTAGTTACAAAATTATTTGGTTTGATTGAATAATTTCAATTTTAGCACATAATGGTTTTCTAGATATGATAGTATCACAACCAACCAGATTCTTTCGCGATATTAGCTGCCTCTGTTCGATTACCTGCATCTAGTTTTGAAAGAATATTGGTGACATAGTTTCGGACTGTTCCGTTGGATAGATAAAGTTTGTCTGCAATTTCTTGGTTAGAGAAACCCTGAGCAATTCCCTTTAAAACTGCGATTTCTTGTTCTGTTAATGGATTGGGATGCGTCATCACCACTTCCATCAATTCAGGCGAATACTCCTTGCGTCCCTCAAGGACGGTGTGCAAGGTTTGCATGAGGTCTGCAATGCTTCGTTCTTTTAATACATAAGCATCCACTCCAGCCTTAACCGCACGTTCAAAATACCCAGGACGTTTGAAGGTCGTCACCACAACCACCTTTGTTTCAAGCTTTTCTGCTCGTATCCACTCCAAAACTTCAAGACCTGTCTTAACAGGCATTTCTACGTCAAGGATGGCTATATCTACAGACTCCTTTTCTAACAGTTGGATTGCTTCTTGCCCATTCTTGGCTTGAAGGACAGACACCACATCCGGTTGAAGCGTGAGCAATTGACACATAGCATCTCGCAACATACTTTGATCTTCTGCGACTAACACTTTCATCTACTTTCTCTCCTTATAAGGTAGTCGAACCTGCACTTCTGTCGGTTGTTTCTGACTAATTACCTTTACTTCTCCCGAAAATGGAAGAACACGATCTCGAACTGTATGGAGGTCATCCCCCTTTATAGAAGTAAAGCCACAGCCATCATCTCTCACTGTTAGAATGAGTTCTTTCTCTGTCCGTTCTAATTTCAAGTAGACTTTAGACGCTTTAGCATGTTTGATGATATTGGTCACTAATTCAAGCAAAATCATGGAAGCCGTTGACTCCAATTCCTGAGTTAAGCTAGCTGTATCTAGTTGATTAGCTATTTCCACCTCAATTCCAGCAATTTCTAACATCTTTTTCACAGTCTCTAGTTCGGATGTCAAAGTTCTAGACTTAAGATTTTCCACAATGGTTCGCACTTCATTCATGGAATCCTTGCTAATCTGGTGGATTTCTTTTAATTCCTTCTCCACCTGTGGATAAGCCTGTATTTGAAATAACTGCAAGGCTAGATCAGTTTTAACACTAAGCATAGCAAAGGTATGCCCCAGACTATCATGTAAATCTTGACCGATACGACTGCGTTCATTTTCAGCAAGCAATAGATTTATCTGGGCATTTTGCTTAGCCTGCGCTTCTTTCAAATCCTCCACAATCCGAATCCGAACCAATCCAAAAGTCATTAAATCGACAAAAGTAAGAATTACAAGTAGATAGAATAGAAACTCAACTTCGATTCTCTGAAAAATCAACAATTGGCCCACAACAAGGACTTGAGCAAGAAGAAAAGTCCAGACATGTAAAGACTTTAAACTACGTACGCCAAAATGATAACTTAAGAGGTTAGAAAGGAAAAAAAAGAACCAGATATAATTTGCAGCAACAAAGGTGGTATTCCCAGCTACATAGACCAGCATGAAAAACCAAAAGAATCGGGATAATCGCTGACTCTTGGTTGTTAAAACTCCTAAGTAAGCAACTACAAATAGAATATCAATCAATAAATGCCAGACAGCAAGCTCCCCAATCACTACAGGTAGGATGGGAAAAAGCATAAAAATCAAACTGGCCCAAAACATATAGTGTATGCTTTTCAGTCTTTCAAGCATTAAGCATTCTCCTTATGACTTTGAAGGTAAATGGTCAAACCAAACAAAACTGCTGAAAAAACAAGTAAATAAACTGTGGCTGATAGATTGATTCCACCTTCATTTAAAAATGTCTTGAGCAATTCCATCAACTGATAGGTTGGAAGACACTTACCTACTACTTGCATCCAGTCTGGAAATAAAGAGATAGGCATCCAGAGTCCACCTAAAACAGCCAAGCCTAGATAGAGAAGATTGCCCACGACAGACATCAGCTGACTAGAAGGCAAGAGTGTCAAGGTCAAGCCAAGCGCTACAAAGGCAATACTTCCTACTATCAGCAAGAACGCAGCTCCAACCCAGCTTCCTAGAGGCATCTCCACACCTCTGACCAAGTGCCCAACTGAGAAAACAACCAGGATTGAGACCAAATAATCAACCATCATACTTGTTATCTTTGATAGATAATATTCTACCATATTTACAGGGGTATGGCGCAATGTTTTCTGCCAGTTGTTGATTTTATCGGTATGTAAAACAGCTGGAAATGAAAACATAGCTGTCGACATCATGGAAAAAGCCGTCATGGAGATGAGGTAATCACGCATAAAATTAGCTGGTCCACCGGGTGTGTCCTGGTACATGCCTGAAAAGAATAAATAGAAGGCTGTCGGCATACCTACTGATAATAAATAATAGACTAATTGTCGTTTGGTCAATAGAAATTCTATCTTGTTTAGTGCGATCCATCGTTTCATCTTAGTCATCTCCCTTTTGTGTTTCTTCAAAGATTGTATCCAACAAGCTACGATTATTGACTTCAATTTCTTGAATCCTACATCCTGCTTGCACTAACAGTTGGCAAAAAGCATCCGCTTCACGTGTAACTACTTGCAAAGCATCTTGTTTTTGTGACCAGTTTTCAACCAAGTTAGACTGCTCAATGACTTCCTTGTATGCCAGAGGAAGGATGAAGTGCTTTTCAATCTCCTCACTGCGCATGGCTAGAGGTGTTGTATCACGAATCAACTCTCCCTTATTCAAGACCAAGATTCGGTCTGCTGTATGCTCTACCTCTTCGATATAATGGGACGAATAGAGAATGGTAACTCCCTGAGCTTTTAGCTCCTGAACAATTTCCCAAAAGCGTTGACGGGTTGAGGTATCCATGGCAGCAGTTGGTTCATCTAAAAAGACAAGCTTTGGTCGGCCAATCAAGGTCAAGACAAAAGAGAAGAGACGCTTTTGCCCACCTGACAATTTTTCTGCCAATTGTTCTTTTTGTTGCTGGTCAAACTGCAATAGTTGATCGACTTCCTGGTTGCTCAAGGGATTTGGATAAATACTTTGAAAGAAAGCAATCAACTCTTTGACCTTTAATTTCTGAACAATCACATTTTCTTGAGGCAGGTAGCCTCTAATATAGTCTAACTGATAACTCGTCACTGACAAGCCTTGGATGGATACTTTACCGCTGGTGACTAGTTTGTCTCCAAGCAAACAGCCCAAAAGCGTTGTCTTTCCTGCTCCATTTGGCCCAATCATGGCAACACATTCACCTTCAGCTACCTCAAAGGAAATAGCCTTCAAAATAGCCTTACCCTTGATATTTTTCTGTAAACCTTGAACCTTAATCATGTTCATGATATTCTCCTTTCAGCCATTCCATCCCCATCGGAAAGGCGATAAAAATCATAAATCCTAATCCCCATGCACCACGGATGAATTGGTAAAGGAAGTCTTGATCAAACCAACCTGTAAACATTTCTACCAACCATACCACTAGTGATAGTCCAATAAAAAGATAGAGAAATGCTTTTTTCATTTTTCAAACTCCTTTTTCACATCTGAGACTAAGTTCAAACCTTCTCGGATAAGCCAGGACATCATTCCAAATCCTGCAAATAGCTCCCAAGGAAAATGATAGAAACCTTCATCCAATCCTGAGAACATGAGATAAGTCATGACTCCTGCTGCTACTAAACTCATTGCGACAATTACTTTATCTTTCATTTTTTTATTCCTCCATTTCATACTTCAATTATAGTCTTTTGAAGTTAGCGGAGCTAGAAGCTTCTGTCATGAAAAGATATGACAAATGTCATAAAAGATTCTGTTCAAAATAAGCAAGATACACTATACAATAAAACACAATTAGAAAAATCTAAGGCAGCTTCCTCAAAAGAAGTAGCAAACCAAATTCACACTATAATGTAAACTAATACTTGTCTAAACTCGTAATAGCAGCAATTTTTATAACATTGAAACATATATTATAGGTTCAGCAAAAACTCTTCTATTGCTTTATTAAGAATTAATAAGAGTTATAAAAGCTATTAAATTTCAATGTGTATACCTAAAATACTGAAATCCAAAAAAGAGAGAACAAAACTAATTCTCTCTTAATGTATATAATATCTAGTTTAGAAAAGAAAAAAGATACACTCACGTATCTCCGAAACGAATCGGGAAGACAGGATTCGAACCTGCGACACCTTGGTCCCAAACCAAGTACTCTACCAAGCTGAGCTACTTCCCGAATTAAATAGAAAAATGCACCCTAGAGGAGTCGAACCTCTAACCGCCTGATTCGTAGTCAGGTACTCTATCCAGTTGAGCTAAGGGTGCTCATTATATTATGCCGAGGACCGGAATCGAACCGGTACGATCGTTACCAATCGCAGGATTTTAAGTCCTGTGCGTCTGCCAGTTCCGCCACCCCGGCCTCTCTAAGCGAACGACGGGATTCGAACCCGCGACCCCCACCTTGGCAAGGTGGTGTTCTACCACTGAACTACGTTCGCACTGTTTTCTTCTATCTAAAAATGCCGGCTACATGACTTGAACACGCGACCCTCTGATTACAAATCAGATGCTCTACCAACTGAGCTAAGCCGGCTCATTTATTATATCTTAATGCGGGTTAAGGGACTTGAACCCCCACGCCGTTAAGCGCCAGATCCTAAATCTGGTGCGTCTGCCAATTCCGCCAAACCCGCAGATATGACCCGTACTGGGCTCGAACCAGTGACCCATTGATTAAAAGTCAATTGCTCTACCAACTGAGCTAACGAGTCTAAAATAACTTTCGTTATTTTAAACGGTCCCGACGGGAATCGAACCCGCGATCTTCGCCGTGACAGGGCGACGTGATAACCGCTACACTACGGGACCTTTGGGAGTTAACGGGATCGAACCGCTGACCCTCTGCTTGTAAGGCAGATGCTCTCCCAGCTGAGCTAAACTCCCTAGAGCTAAGCGACTTCCATATCTCACAGGGGGCAACCCCCAACTACTTCCGGCGTTCTAGGGCTTAACTTCTGTGTTCGGCATGGGTACAGGTGTATCTCCTAGGCTATCGTCACTTAACTCTGAGTAATACCTACTCAAAATTGAATATCTATTCAAATCAAGAAAACCTCTCGCTTTCATATTCTCAGTTACTTTGGATAAGTCCTCGAGCTATTAGTATTAGTCCGCTACATGTGTCGCCACACTTCCACTTCTAACCTATCTACCTGATCATCTCTCAGGGCTCTTACTGATATAAAATCATGGGAAATCTCATCTTGAGGTGGGTTTCACACTTAGATGCTTTCAGCGTTTATCCCTTCCCTACATAGCTACCCAGCGATGCCTTTGGCAAGACAACTGGTACACCAGCGGTAAGTCCACTCTGGTCCTCTCGTACTAGGAGCAGATCCTCTCAAATTTCCTACGCCCGCGACGGATAGGGACCGAACTGTCTCACGACGTTCTGAACCCAGCTCGCGTGCCGCTTTAATGGGCGAACAGCCCAACCCTTGGGACCGACTACAGCCCCAGGATGCGACGAGCCGACATCGAGGTGCCAAACCTCCCCGTCGATGTGAACTCTTGGGGGAGATAAGCCTGTTATCCCCAGGGTAGCTTTTATCCGTTGAGCGATGGCCCTTCCATACGGAACCACCGGATCACTAAGCCCGACTTTCGTCCCTGCTCGAGTTGTAGCTCTCGCAGTCAAGCTCCCTTATACCTTTACACTCTGCGAATGATTTCCAACCATTCTGAGGGAACCTTTGGGCGCCTCCGTTACCTTTTAGGAGGCGACCGCCCCAGTCAAACTGCCCGTCAGACACTGTCTCCGATAGGGATCACCTATCCGGGTTAGAGTGGCCATAACACAAGGGTAGTATCCCAACAACGTCTCCTTCGAAACTGGCGTCCCGATCTCTTAGACTCCTACCTATCCTGTACATGTGGTACAGACACTCAATATCAAACTGCAGTAAAGCTCCATGGGGTCTTTCCGTCCTGTCGCGGGTAACCTGCATCTTCACAGGTACTAAAATTTCACCGAGTCTCTCGTTGAGACAGTGCCCAAATCATTACGCCTTTCGTGCGGGTCGGAACTTACCCGACAAGGAATTTCGCTACCTTAGGACCGTTATAGTTACGGCCGCCGTTTACTGGGGCTTCAATTCATACCTTCGCTTGCGCTAAGCACTCCTCTTAACCTTCCAGCACCGGGCAGGCGTCACCCCCTATACATCATCTTACGATTTAGCAGAGAGCTGTGTTTTTGATAAACAGTTGCTTGGGCCTATTCACTGCGGCTGACTTAAAGTCAGCACCCCTTCTCCCGAAGTTACGGGGTCATTTTGCCGAGTTCCTTAACGAGAGTTCTCTCGCTCACCTGAGGCTACTCGCCTCGACTACCTGTGTCGGTTTGCGGTACGGGTAGAGTATGTTTAAACGCTAGAAGCTTTTCTTGGCAGTGTGACGTCACTAACTTCGCTACTAAACTTCGCTCCCCATCACAGCTCAATGTTATAGATATAAGCATTTAACTCATATCACACCTCACTGCTTAGACAGACTCTTCCAATCGTCTGCTTTAGTTAGCCTACTGCGTCCCTCCATCACTACATACTCTAGTACAGGAATATCAACCTGTTGTCCATCGGATACACCTTTCGGTCTCTCCTTAGGTCCCGACTAACCCAGGGCGGACGAGCCTTCCCCTGGAAACCTTAGTCTTACGGTGGACAGGATTCTCACCTGTCTTTCGCTACTCATACCGGCATTCTCACTTCTATGCGTTCCAGCACTCCTCACGGTACACCTTCTTCACACATAGAACGCTCTCCTACCATACCTATAAAGGTATCCACAGCTTCGGTAAATTGTTTTAGCCCCGGTACATTTTCGGCGCAGGGTCACTCGACTAGTGAGCTATTACGCACTCTTTGAATGAATAGCTGCTTCTAAGCTAACATCCTAGTTGTCTGTGCAACCCCACATCCTTTTCCACTTAACAATTATTTTGGGACCTTAGCTGGTGGTCTGGGCTGTTTCCCTTTCGACTACGGATCTTAGCACTCGCAGTCTGACTGCCGACCATAATTCATTGGCATTCGGAGTTTATCTGAGATTGGTAATCCGGGATGGACCCCTCACCCAAACAGTGCTCTACCTCCAAGAATCTTAATGTCGACGCTAGCCCTAAAGCTATTTCGGAGAGAACCAGCTATCTCCAAGTTCGTTTGGAATTTCTCCGCTACCCACAAGTCATCCAAGCACTTTTCAACGTGCCCTGGTTCGGTCCTCCAGTGCGTCTTACCGCACCTTCAACCTGCTCATGGGTAGGTCACATGGTTTCGGGTCTACGTCATGATACTAATTCGCCCTATTCAGACTCGGTTTCCCTACGGCTCCGTCTCTTCAACTTAACCTCGCATCATAACGTAACTCGCCGGTTCATTCTACAAAAGGCACGCTCTCACCCATTAACGGGCTCGAACTTGTTGTAGGCACACGGTTTCAGGTTCTATTTCACTCCCCTCCCGGGGTGCTTTTCACCTTTCCCTCACGGTACTGGTTCACTATCGGTCACTAGGGAGTATTTAGGGTTGGGAGATGGTCCTCCCAGATTCCGACGGGATTTCTCGTGTCCCGCCGTACTCAGGATACTGCTAGGTACAAAGACTATTTTAAATACGAGGCTATTACTCTCTTTGGCTGATCTTCCCAAATCATTCTTCTATAATCTTTGAGTCCACATTGCAGTCCTACAACCCCGAAGAGTAAACTCTTCGGTTTGCCCTTCTGCCGTTTCGCTCGCCGCTACTAAGGCAATCGCTTTTGCTTTCTCTTCCTGCAGCTACTTAGATGTTTCAGTTCACTGCGTCTTCCTCCTCACATCCTTAACAGATGCGGGTAACAGGTAGTACCTGTTGGGTTCCCCCATTCGGAAATCCCTGGATCATCGCTTACTTACAGCTACCCAAGGCATATCGTCGTTTGTCACGTCCTTCTTCGGCTCCTAGTGCCAAGGCATCCACCGTGCGCCCTTATTAACTTAACCTTATTTTTTGACCTTTCAGTCATAAACTCTTATTAATACTACAGCGTTTTCGGTTTATTTTCTTGTTACTATTTGATATAGATATTCAATTTTCAATGTGCATTACTTGGTGATCTCTCACCAATGGAGCCTAGCGGGATCGAACCGCTGACCTCCTGCGTGCAAAGCAGGCGCTCTCCCAGCTGAGCTAAGGCCCCACAAGACCTCTCAAGACTAAACAAGACCAATGCGCAGTTCCTTATCCTTAGAAAGGAGGTGATCCAGCCGCACCTTCCGATACGGCTACCTTGTTACGACTTCACCCCAATCATCTATCCCACCTTAGGCGGCTGGCTCCTTACGGTTACCTCACCGACTTCGGGTGTTACAAACTCTCGTGGTGTGACGGGCGGTGTGTACAAGGCCCGGGAACGTATTCACCGCGGCGTGCTGATCCGCGATTACTAGCGATTCCGACTTCATGTAGGCGAGTTGCAGCCTACAATCCGAACTGAGACTGGCTTTAAGAGATTAGCTTGCCGTCACCGGCTTGCGACTCGTTGTACCAGCCATTGTAGCACGTGTGTAGCCCAGGTCATAAGGGGCATGATGATTTGACGTCATCCCCACCTTCCTCCGGTTTATTACCGGCAGTCTCGCTAGAGTGCCCAACTGAATGATGGCAACTAACAATAGGGGTTGCGCTCGTTGCGGGACTTAACCCAACATCTCACGACACGAGCTGACGACAACCATGCACCACCTGTCACCTCTGTCCCGAAGGAAATCTCTATCTCTAGAGAGGTCAGAGGGATGTCAAGACCTGGTAAGGTTCTTCGCGTTGCTTCGAATTAAACCACATGCTCCACCGCTTGTGCGGGCCCCCGTCAATTCCTTTGAGTTTCAACCTTGCGGTCGTACTCCCCAGGCGGAGTGCTTAATGCGTTAGCTGCGGCACTAAACCCCGGAAAGGGTCTAACACCTAGCACTCATCGTTTACGGCGTGGACTACCAGGGTATCTAATCCTGTTTGCTCCCCACGCTTTCGAGCCTCAGCGTCAGTTACAAGCCAGAGAGCCGCTTTCGCCACCGGTGTTCCTCCATATATCTACGCATTTCACCGCTACACATGGAATTCCACTCTCCCCTCTTGCACTCAAGTTAAACAGTTTCCAAAGCGTACTATGGTTAAGCCACAGCCTTTAACTTCAGACTTATCTAACCGCCTGCGCTCGCTTTACGCCCAATAAATCCGGACAACGCTCGGGACCTACGTATTACCGCGGCTGCTGGCACGTAGTTAGCCGTCCCTTTCTGGTAAGATACCGTCACAGTGTGAACTTTCCACTCTCACACCCGTTCTTCTCTTACAACAGAGCTTTACGATCCGAAAACCTTCTTCACTCACGCGGCGTTGCTCGGTCAGACTTCCGTCCATTGCCGAAGATTCCCTACTGCTGCCTCCCGTAGGAGTCTGGGCCGTGTCTCAGTCCCAGTGTGGCCGATCACCCTCTCAGGTCGGCTATGTATCGTCGCCTTGGTGAGCCGTTACCCCACCAACTAGCTAATACAACGCAGGTCCATCTGGTAGTGATGCAATTGCACCTTTTAAGCAAATGTCATGCAACATCTACTGTTATGCGGTATTAGCTATCGTTTCCAATAGTTATCCCCCGCTACCAGGCAGGTTACCTACGCGTTACTCACCCGTTCGCAACTCATCCAGAGAAGCAAGCTCCTCCTTCAGCGTTCTACTTGCATGTATTAGGCACGCCGCCAGCGTTCGTCCTGAGCCAGGATCAAACTCTCATTAAAAGTTTGAGTTCTCACTCATTTCTGTCACTGACAGATTTATTGTTTTTTTCATTGTTCAGTACTACAACCTTAGTTGTAGTGCCCTGCACATTGGTTCGTCTTGTTCAGTTTTCAAAGGTCTTTGTCACTCGCTTCTCTCAAGCGACAACTATATTAGTATATCACAGTGGCTTTCGCTTGTCAACACTTTTTTGAAACTTTTTTAAACTTTTTTTCATTAAGTGTTTCAACCGCAACATACCATAGTCCGTACGGGATTCGAACCCGTGTTACCGCCGTGAAAAGGCGGTGTCTTAACCCCTTGACCAACGGACCAGAGTTGTTATTTTCAACTCTTACTATTATACCTACTTTTTAAACTTTGTCAACACCTTTTTTAAACTTTTTTTACTTTTTTGCATGAATTCCTAATGAGTACGGATGTCAAACTCTTTAAACACAATACGTAAGTCTCTTAACACTCTTTGACGCCCTCGGAAGCGTTCATCTCTTAAGACGCGTTCTAACTCTTCTTGTTTGTCTTTACTTTGTTTACTTCTATAATCTCTTAGTGTTTCATGAAAGAGATAATAGTCATCTAGCCAGAGTCCTCCCTCACTTATACGATGACTTATCTCACCCACTTCTTCATAAAGCTCTTTATCATATCTCCGTTTTTGACTTTCTTGTTTACGGAGATAATCTAGAATTCGATTTCGGAATTTTGTTTTGAAATATTTCCTTAAACGAGGGATATCTTCTACAAGCCCTTCTTCTCTACTGATCAATTCATGTAGACATATCATTCCCTCTTGATTCCAGTCCGATAACTCCCACAAATGAAGGTAATATTCATTTCTACACTTGTATACAATTCCTTGGACTTCTTCATACAATTCTTTAAGCATAATCTTCCCCTTTCTGTGTACAGTCTAACAGATTCAGAAACACTTTTGGCACATTTCCCCATTCTGTTCCCTACACCGTCTAAACTGCACAAAAAAAGAGAGGACAAGCCTCTCTCAGGGTTATAATTCTGCAATTTGATTTAAGTTTACTTCTGCAACTGTATCATTACCAAACATAGAGATAATCATCTTCACTTTGTTATTATCAATCTCTGTAATCTTACCAGTATAGTCTGCAAAAGCTCCATCAATAATACGTACAGTTTGACCAACTTCAACATCGATATCAAACTCTTGTACAGTTTGTCCCATAGAAACCAAGATATCACGAATTTCTTGTTCCAATAATGGAGTTGGTTTTGATCTATTTCCGTGAGATCCGACGAATCCTGTAACATTTGGTGTGTTTCGAACAACAAACCAAGCTTCATCTGTCATGACCATTTCTACAAGAACATAACCTGGAAAGCGATTTTCTTCTACTTCTTTTCTCTTTCCATTTTTTTCAACTTGCACTGTTTGTGTTGGAATTTCAACGCGTAGAATATTATCCAACATATTGTAGGTTTGTGCACGTTGTAATAGATTTTCTTTTACCTTATTTTCATAACCAGAATAAGTTTGTAAGACAAACCATCCTTTATCAAAACTATCCATGATATTTCCTTTCATAAATAGAAGATTTCTAGTGTAATTAACTCCACTAACCTTCTAAAAAATGTTAATAAATCGAATCAAACCTGAAACAATCAACTGGTCAAAAATGTAAATAATTACTACAAAGAAAGCTGTGTATTCCATGATAGAACGAAAATCTCTCCAGCTTTCCTTGCGAGTTGGCCATGTTGTGTCTTTAAGAAGTCTAAAAATATCTCCAATAAAACGCATCGCTCTCTCCTATCTCGTTTCTCTGTGTGTAGTGTACTTGCCACAATGCTTACAAAATTTATTTACTTCTAGTCGTGTAGGCTTGGGGTTTCCACTAATCTTGATTGAATAGTTTCTCGAACCACAAACCGCACAAGCTAGGCTTGCTTTTTTTAGTGCCATAACGCCTCCATCCTATCTATTATAACAAGAAAGCTAGGCTTTGACAAGCATCTTAACGAAATAGATTGACTACCGAATCCCATATTGTTTGAGCTTTTTCCTTAATCCTCGCATCTGAGATAGCCCGGCTAGCCTCATCTACTAGACTTTGCGCACGTCCTCGAATATCAGACAAATTATCATCTGTCTGGCTATTATCATTGGTTTGTACTTGTCTTTTTGTGTTAGCTGGTCCAATTCCATTTTGCTTATAAGCATTTTCAACCGTAAAAGTGCTTCCTGGCGTATAAGGTAAAATGGTATTTGCAATGTTTCTAAAGACATGTGCTGCACCGTTTGAAGTCGAACCTGCTAGATAGTGATTTTCATCAGTGGTCGGAAAGCCAAGCCAGTGGCTAATCACTACATCCGGAGTATAACCAATTACCCACTGGTCACTTGTGTAATCCGGATTGAAAACTGCTTCAGTTGTTCCAGTTTTCCCTGCCATGACATAGTCTGCAGGCGATGAACTAATACCGGTACCGTTGGTGAATGTCCCCAACATCATACTGGTCATCTTATCAGCTACAGACTTATCAATCACCCGTTTTTGTGAATTTTTATGGCTCGCAATAACCTGACCACTAGCATTTTCAATTCTACTAATAAAATGAGCTTCAGGCATTAAACCTTCATTTGCAAAGGCAGCATATGCTTGAGCCATTTGCAGAGGATTGGTTTCAACACCGCTTCCCAAGGCGACACCAAGAACACGATCAACTTTTTCCATGTTGAGTCCGAATTTTTCGCCCGCCTCAAAAGCCTTATCAACGCCCAAATCATTAACAGTGGCAACAGCAGGCAGATTAAGCGACTCTGCCAAGGCTTGATACATAGGAACTTCTCGACTCGTTTTGATTCCTGCATAGTTATCAAGCTTATAGCTGTCGTACTGCATGGTATGGTTATCCAAGAGCTTATTCAAAGCCCAGCCTGCTTCAACTGCTGGCGTATAAACAACTAAAGGCTTAATTGCAGAACCAGGACTACGTTTTGATTGAGTTGCATAGTTGAAATTCCGGAATCCAGTTTTATCATTATCAGCAACTTGACCGACAACTCCACGAACTCCACCTGTTTTCGGTTCGAGAGCTACACTTCCTGATTGTGCAAATGTTCCATCTTCTGCCCTAGGAAATAGCGATGTATTCTCATAGACAACCTGCATATTTGCTTGGTAGTTTTGGTCCAGCTCTGTGTAAATGCGGTAGCCATTATTGACAATTTCTTCCTCTGTTAGATTATACTTGGAAACGGCTTCGTTAACCACCGCATCAAAGTAAGAAGGATAGCGGTAATCTGAGATTTTTCCTTCATACTTATCGTGCAATTGCGAAGTCATATCAACTTCTGCAGCTTCAGTTTCTTGGTTTTTATCAATATATCCTGCTGCAACCATATTTTGCAAAACAGTATCGCGCCGATTGGTAGAATCTTGTACGGAATTCAAAGGATTATACAGCTCCGGCCCTTTGAGCATCCCTGCCAGGGTCGCAGCTTGATCCAGACTCACTTCTGACGCAGAAACTCCAAAGTATTTCTTACTCGCATCTTCTACACCCCACACACCATTTCCAAAATAGGCGTTGTTAAGGTACATGGTTAAAATCTGATCCTTACTATATTTTTTTGTTAATTCTAAGGCAAGGAAAAATTCTTTCGCTTTTCTCTCAACAGTTTGATCCTGCGACAGATAGGCATTTTTAGCTAGCTGTTGGGTAATAGTAGAACCACCACCTGAACGACCAGCAGTGACAATCGCCAAGAAGAAACGACCATAGTTAATCCCATCATTTTTATAGAAAGAGCGGTCTTCTGTCGCAATAACGGCATTCTGCAAATTTTTACTGATATCAGTCAATTCAACATAAGTTCCTTTTTGACCAGACAAGGCACCAGCCTCCTTTTCTTCACGGTCAAAAATGATAGTCCGAGTTTTCAAGGCGTTTTGCAAATCGTTAACATTGGTTGACTTAGCTACAGCAAACAAATAGGTTCCAACTAGCAAGCCTGCACTCAAACCTAGTATAAGGACAATCTTTGTTAGATGATAGCGACGCCAGAATTTTCGAATCGGACCCACTTGGGCTAATTTTTTTCGATCACTGCGAGAACGACGCAAGCTAGTAGACCCCGAATCCTCTGATTCACTTGTTTCTTTTTTAAAAAGAGAAAGAAATTTCTCGAATAATTTATCTAATTTCATGCGTTTATTTTATCATCTTCATCATAGGAAGACAAGAATTTAGCTATTTCCTATCCAAATAGGGCTTTTTTTGTTACAATATCTGTATGCAATTCACATTTACATTACCAGACTCTCTACCTCAAATGACGGTAAAGCAATTACTTGAGGAGCAACTCCTCATCCCTAGAAAAATCCGTCATTTTTTGAGAATCAAGAAACACCTTTTGATTAATCAGCGAGAAGTTCATTGGAACGAGACGGTAAATCCTGGAGATGTTTGCCAATTGACTTTTGACGAGGAAGATTATCCCGAAAAAGAAATTCCTTGGGGCAACCCAAACCTTATTCAGGAAGTTTATCAAGATCAACACTTGATTATTGTAAACAAACCTGAGGGTATGAAAACACACGGTAACCAACCAAACGAAATTGCTCTTCTTAACCATGTCAGTGCCTACGTTGGCCAGACCTGTTATGTCATTCATCGTCTGGACATGGAAACCAGTGGCTTGATTCTCTTTGCCAAAAATCCTTTTATCCTGCCTATTCTCAATCGCTTACTGGAGAAAAAAGAGATTTCTAGGGAATATTGGGCACTAGTTGATGGAAATATCAGCAGCAAAGAACTTGTTTTCAAAGACAAAATCGGACGTGATCGCCATGATCGCAGAAAACGAGTAGTTGATACAAAAAATGGGCAATATGCCGAAACGCATGTAAGCAGATTAAAGCAATTTCCAAACAAGACTTCCTTGGTTCGTTGCAAGCTAAAGACAGGGCGAACCCATCAGATTCGTGTGCACCTTTCGCATCATAACTTCCCTATTTTAGGCGACCCTCTCTATAATAGTAAATCAAAAACAAGTCGGCTTATGCTTCATGCCTTTCGACTGTCCTTTACCCATCCGCTTACTCTAGAGAAATTAAGCTTCACTACCCTATCAGATACTTTTGAAAAAGAATTAAAAAAGAATGGATGATAGCGTCATCCATTTTTTAATATTTAAAAAGCAAGACCAGAGGCCTTGCTTTTTATCGACTCATGAATTATTTAGCGATTTTTGCGAAGTATTCAAGAGTACGAACAAGTTGTGCAGTGTATGACATTTCGTTGTCGTACCATGATACAACTTTAACCAATTGTTTACCGTCAACGTCAAGAACTTTAGTTTGAGTTGCGTCAAACAATGAACCGTAAGACATACCTACGATATCTGAAGATACGATTGGATCTTCTGTGTAACCGTATGATTCGTTTGAAGCTGCTTTCATAGCTGCGTTCACTTCATCAACAGTAACGTTCTTTTCAAGAACTGCTACCAATTCAGTAACTGATCCAGTTGGAGTTGGAACGCGTTGTGCAGATCCGTCAAGTTTACCGTTCAATTCTGGGATTACAAGACCGATAGCTTTTGCAGCACCAGTTGAGTTAGGAACGATGTTTGCAGCACCAGCGCGAGCACGGCGAAGGTCACCACCACGGTGTGGTCCGTCAAGGATCATTTGGTCACCAGTGTAAGCGTGGATAGTAGTCATCAATCCTTCAACAACACCAAAGTTATCTTGAAGAGCTTTAGCCATAGGAGCCAAGCAGTTTGTAGTACATGAAGCACCTGAGATAACTGTTTCAGTACCGTCAAGAACGTCGTGGTTAGTGTTGAATACAACTGTTTTAACGTCGTTTCCACCAGGAGCAGTGATAACAACTTTTTTAGCTCCACCAGCGTGCAAGTGTTTTTCAGCAGCTGCTTTCTTAGCAAAGAAACCAGTAGCTTCAAGAACGATTTCTACACCGTCGTTAGCCCAGTCGATTTGTTCTGGATCACGTTCAGCAGAAACTTTGATGAATTTACCGTTAACTTCAAATCCACCTTCTCTAACTTCAACAGTACCGTCGAAACGACCTTGAGTTGTGTCGTATTTCAACAAGTGTGCAAGCATAACTGGATCTGTAAGGTCGTTGATACGAGTAACTTCAACACCTTCTACGTTTTGGATACGACGGAAAGCAAGACGACCGATACGTCCGAAACCGTTAATACCAACTTTAACTACCATTAGTGATTTCCTCCTTATGAAAATCATGAAATTTTTATTGTGAAAAGAGTAACTTGAATCACTACAAATCACCTTTCAACAAACCTATTATATAACTATTTAAGTTTAATTGCAAGTACGGGCATTGTTTTTCTATGTTAGTTTCTTTTTTAAACTGTAAATCAAGGAATCCCTTACTATTCATATCGTAGCGATTCTACAGGATCCATTTTACTAATTTTACGTGCTGGGAAGTAAGCTGATACATAACCAAGCAAGAGAGCGAAAGCTAGAGTTCCTAAAATAGATAGAAGATTTAATTCAAAAACCTTCGTGATGGATGGGTAAAAGTGATTTACAACCGCATTCGCCAAACTTCCCACCCCTTGTGCAACCAAAAAGGCCAGCAACAAGGCGATGCCTACAATCCAGATAGCCTCGTAAATAAAAATTCCTTTGACATCACGATTTTGATAACCAACTGCCTTCATGACACCTATTTCCTTAGAACGTTGCATGATATTGATGTAAATAATGATACCAATCATGACTGCTGCTACCACAATAGCTTGTGATGAAAGTACAATCAACAATCCCTGAATAACACGAATAAAAGTAATCACAATATCAAGAACCTTCTGTTGAGAAAGAACAGTATACTTCTTATTTTTCTGTAATTCTTCTGTTACAGTTTTTGTCTGTGATGGATCTTTGAGTTCCAAGATAAAATAAGATACAGCTTTTGTAAATCCAGCTTCTTTCAAAATCGTTTCCATTTGATGAGACGGCATGAAACTGTTACTGTCTTCCATGTCATCTTCATCATTGACTACACGTACAATCTTTGTTTGAAATTGAGCAGTCTTGCTAGCTTCAGCAGCATTTTCTACAATGCTGGCTGAGACTGATTTGCCAATAACATCACTAGCTGTCAGATTGTTTCCTGTCTGTTCATTCCAATTTTTTAGTAAACTGATTGGAATCGTCAAGCCCTGTTCATTTGCATCAGTATAGAGGGAACCGGCTAATACTTTGTCCGCCTCATTACTACTAACAGAAATACTTGTATCCTCATAGAGACTCACCACTTGAGCATAAGAAGGCATCGTTTGACTCAGATCCATTTCTTGACCATCTATAGTAATATTTGACATGGTCATCCCAAAAGGACTCTCCAAATATTTAATAGCTTCTTTTCCAACTGTATCCGTGATATAGTTCTTATCATCTTGGTTCAAAAAGCCTCGTCCAACATTTTTTGTGTTTAAAGCAATCTGAACTTGAGAAGGAATTTGACCTCCATTCGTATTTTCATCAATCATCGAAATCAATGCATTTCCCAAGCCGAAAGAAATTAAGACTCCTACAAAACCGATTGAGGTTGCTAGCGCAATCAATAGGTTACGCCACTTTCTTTCCATAAAGTTATTTAAAGAAAGCTTGAATTTATTTTTCAATGATAATCCTTTATTTTTTGACTTCTTCAACGACTTCACCATCCTTCATTTTGATAATCACATCTGCATATTCAGCAACCTCTGGATTATGGGTTACGATCAATACTGTTTTCCCTGTTTGGGCTAAATTTTTAAATACTTCCAATACCATTTCTTGGGATTGAGAATCCAGCGAACCCGTTGGCTCGTCTGCTACAATCATATCAGGCTGATTCACCAGTGCACGCGCGATTGCTACACGTTGCTTTTGCCCACCAGAAAGTTGTTTAACATTTTTAGCCATAAAAGGCTCCATGCCCAAGTTACTTAATTGCTCCTTTGCAATCATTGTCATCTCCCTGTCAGATAAATCTTTGACATAGAGAGGTAGCTTGACATTGTCCAAGACAGATTGATGAGGAATGAGATTAAAGTTTTGAAACACAAATCCAATCTTATCTTTACGAAATTGAGTTAGTTCAATCTCTGATAAGTCACGGAGGGATTCCCCTTTAAACTCTAAATCTCCTTCATATTGTCTATCTAAACCGCTGATGATGTTTAGTAGACTGGTTTTGCCACAGCCTGATGGACCGTAAATCGCTGTAATTTTACCTTTTGCAATCTGCAGATTAATATTTCTTAGAGCCTGCTCTTGATGTTTACCGTCCAAAGTGTAAAATTTTGAAATATTTTTAATGGATAAAATGGACATTCTTTCCCCCTTATTTAAAACCGTTATCGTCATACATCGTACTGATAGAAAATCCTTCAAGTTGATTGACCCTATAGGCCTACTACTTAAAATTTTCTCTCTATTGCCTAGTTTGCTTCTGGATGTATATCAAGTAAAATTCATTGTAACAAAAAAGCGACATTTCCCCAATGACAGAAATGTCACTCCTATAAATCATTTAATAATACCTTTCTAAGTCTTCGCTCCATTCCTTATCTAAACTAACGAGTAACTTCTCATTACCAAACATCCTCGCCATCATTTTTGCTTCTTCATACTTTTGTTTGGCTGTATCATAATCGGTATGAATATAATATTTCCACTCCACCATCAAGACAATCGGTTGCTTTTGGAAATCTCGTGTTTTTTGTCCTATTTTATTTAAGGTCTCGACTGCCCTCTTAAAATAATGAAACAGCCCCATAATTTCTATACAAGCTAAAGAAGCTAACAAGGAATCTCTAAGTAAGTCCAAACAATCGAACTCTATCTTATCAACCTGAGAACTTAGTTTGTCATGAAAACAAAGAATGGTTTCATGCTCAGATTCTTTTATCTCACCCACATTTAAACCATCCATTAACTGACAGTTGAAATACAGTCTCAGTTTCAACAAGTCCTCGGCTTTATATACATCTCTGGATAGTAAATCTTGAAGACCGTCTTCAATCACACCACTTCCGTATAAGGAATTACTAGTCGCTCTCACTGCATCTATAGCTTGAAGACAATCCACTAGCACTTTCTCATCACGGGGCAGGTCATCATAAAAACACTCAAAAATCTCATCAAAATATTCTTCCTTTTGTTCCTGCAACTCCTCGTCTCCATAGTCAGGATGATGTAAAAGAAAGTACTTTAATTCTTGGTAACGCTTGGGTAATTCCTTATAATCTGGCATCAAGACGTAGGACGGAATTTCTAATCGTTCTGCAATATATTCTAGTGTTTTTATCGTCGGGCGAAATTCTCCTTTTTCGATCCGCACCAACTGACGCACTGATAATTCAGACTCATCCCCGCAAAAAACTGGACGACTAAGTCCTTTCTCCTCTCTTAAAAGTCGCACTTTATCCCCTAACTCATTTATCTTGTTCATTTGCCCCTCGCATGATTATAAAAGATTTGATTTTCAAACAAATATATGCGATGATTATACCATTTTTCAAATAGAATTACAAAAAAGAGACAGGAAATTCCTGCCTCTAGGCTGATAACAATTATTTACGACGTCCTGGACGTTCTTTGTAGCCATAGTAAGAATCTTCGATGATTTCTTGCATGTGGTCAACCATTGGAAGACGTGGGTTAGCTGGTGAACATTGGTCTTCATAAGCAAGGAAGGCCAATTCACGAGAATGTTCTTTCCATTCTTTTTCATCAATTCCTTGTGCTTTGAAGTTCATTTGGATACCTACGCGCTCACCAAGTTCGTAGACAGCTTTTGCGTAAGATTCCACACCTTCTTCTGGAGTAGAAGCTGGAAGTCCAAGCATGCGTGCGATATCTTGGTATTTTTCATCTGCACGGTAGTAGTTGTACTTAGGCCATGTTGCTGTCTTAGCTGGACGTGTACCGTTGTAGCGGATGACGTATGGAAGCAAGATAGCATTTGTACGACCGTGGATTGTGTGGAATTGCGCACCAATCTTATGAGCCATTGAGTGAGAAATACCTAGGAAGGCATTGGCAAAGGCCATACCAGCGATTGTTGAAGCGTTATGCATTTTCTCGCGTGAATGGAAGTCTGCATTCTTAACTGAGCTTTCAAGGTTTTCAAATACAAGCTTGATGGCTTGAAGTGCAAGACCGTCAGTGTAGTCACTAGCCATTTGTGATACATAAGCTTCAGTCGCGTGAGTCAATACGTCCATACCAGTATCAGCAGCAACAAATCCAGGAACTGTCAATACCAAAGCAGGGTCAACGATTGCCACAGTTGGTGTCAATGAGTAGTCAGCGATTGGGTATTTACGGTTGTTTGCTTTATCAGAGATAACGGCAAATGGTGTTACTTCAGATCCTGTACCAGATGTAGTCGGAATCGCGATGAATTTAGTTTTCTTACCAAGCAATGGGAATTTGAAGGCACGTTTACGGATATCCATGAATTTTTGGACAAGATCACGGAAGTCCACTTCTGGTTGTTCGTAGAAGAGCCACATTACTTTAGCAGCATCCATTGGAGACCCACCACCGAGAGCGATGATTGTATCTGGTTTAAAGGCACGCATGATTTCAGTACCACGGTTTACAGTTGTGATATCTGGATCTGGTTCTACATCAGCAAAGATTTGGTAAACAACCTTATTGCGACGAAGGTCAAGTTGTTCGATGATACGATCAAGGAAGCCAAGCTCTACCATGGCATGGTCAGTAACGATCATGACACGTTCAACGTCACGACATTTTTGAAGATATTGAATTGAATCACGTTCAAAGTATGTTTTTGAAGGAAGTTTCATCCATTGCATGTTATTTCTCCGTCTTCCGACTTTTTTGATGTTCAAGAGGTTAATGGCACTAACGTTATCCCCAACTGAGTTGCGTCCGTAAGAACCACATCCAAGTGTCAATGATGGCAAGAAGGCATTGTAAACGTCCCCGATACCACCGAAAGTAGAAGGTGAGTTACAGATAACACGAATAGCTTTAACAGCTTTACCAAATTCTTTAGTCAATTCTTCATCAGCTGTGTGGATGGCTGCTGAGTGGCCAAGACCGTTAAATTCAACCATTTGACGAGCCTTAGTAATACCATCTTCACGGCTTTCAGATTTCAAAACTGCGATAACTGGTGACAATTTTTCACGAGTCAATGGCTCATTTTCACCAACTTCTTTACATTCTGCAGCAAGAATGTTTGTTCCTTCTGGAACTGTAAATCCTGCTTGCTCTGCAATCCAAGTTGCTGGTTTACCAACGATGTCAGCGTTCAATTTTGCACCAGCACAGTTTTTGCTGTTTGCTTTTACGCCGAAGCAGAACTCTTCAAGAAGTGCTTTTTCTTTTTTGTTTACAAAGTAAGTGTGGTAAGATTTGAACTCTGCTACAAATTCATCGTAAATTTCTTTATCAATGATAACCGCTTGCTCTGAGGCACAGACCATACCGTTATCAAATGATTTAGACATGACGATATCGTGTGCTGCTTGACGAATGTTTGCTGATTTTTCAACATAAGCTGGAACGTTTCCGGCACCTACCCCAAGAGCTGGTTTACCACATGAATAAGCCGCCTTAACCATGGCATTACCACCTGTTGCAAGGATTGTCGCAACACCTTCGTGGTTCATAAGAGCACTAGTTGCTTCCATAGATGGTTCAGTGATCCACTGTACGCAGTTTTCAGGAGCTCCAGCTGCGATAGCTGCATCGCGAACGATACGAGCTGCATGAGCAGATGATTCTTGTGCTGATGGATGGAAAGCAAAGACGATTGGGTTACGTGTCTTCAATGAAATCAATGATTTGAAGATTGCTGTTGATGTTGGGTTTGTTGTTGGAGTGATACCACAAACAACGCCAACTGGTTCAGCGATAAGAGTCAAACCTGTTACATCGTCTTCTTCGATAACGCCAACTGTTTTAGTGTGGCGCATGTTGTTTACTACGTGTTCACAAGCAAACAAGTTCTTAGTTGCTTTGTCTTCAAATACACCACGTCCTGTTTCTTCATAGGCATGTAAAGCCAATTCTCCGTGGGCATCCAAAGCTGCTACTGATGCTTTGGCTACAATGTAATCAACTTGCTCTTGATCCAACTTACGCATTTCTTCAAGGGCAACGAGAGCTTTTTGCACCAATTCATCAACATGCTTTTCAGCAGCGAGTTTCTTTTCCTCTGGTGTCACAGTTTTTTTATCAGCCATATTTTCCTCCATAGCTTTCAAGGATTAATATCCTTTGTTAATTTTTTCACAAGTTTATTATAACGCATTATTTCAACTTTGTAAACAGTTTCATAAACATTTCACAAAGAATTTTTAAACACTTGTGAAATTTTTCTCATTTTCTTTGCTTATCAAGTTTTCTCTTTAGAGTTTGTGAAATTAATTTCAAATATTTTTTATTTCACAAACTTGCTTGGAAGAGTGACTTGGAAAGAAAGGGATTTGCAGGTAAGCGCTTACTTAAACATTCTAATAATACCTCCTTTGATAAGGAGGCTTTATTTTTGTTGAAAAACGCCTTGTTTAAAAGTCCCTTCATAAACGACTTCTTGTTCTGTTGTTAGTTTCCCTTTTCCTTCAGCCTGACCATTTACAAAATCACCTTCGTAGGTCCAGCCTTCTTTGGATTGAAAGGTACCTTTTCCATTGAAGGCTCCATTGTTGAAACCACCTGTATATTGGTCTCCATTTTGGAAGGTAATGGTACCTTGGCCATTCATTTTACCACGTACAAGACTGCCGTCGTAAACAATCGTTCCATTATCAAGCTTTAGAACACCTTTTCCGGGAATATTTAGAAAAAAGACGAGTACAGCACAGAAAACAATGGCAACTACTGCCAAAAGCTCTAAACGTGAACGAGTCAGATAGACACTATATTTGTCGTAAAAATTCTTAAGATTTTCCATCTTCACTCACCTTTTCTAAACGTTCTAACCAAGCTTGACACCCCTCTTGAACACGCTGATAGGTTTCCTCAAAATCTCCTGTATACCAAGGATCTGGAACACTTTCAGATGCGAATGAGTAAATCTTATCTTGACAGTCTGCTGGACACATCTGACGTAAGTCAGAAACATTTGAAGCATCCATGCCGATAATATAATCAAAGGCTTCAAAATCTTCCTTACTAATCTGAAGCGATGTCTTGCCTTTTTCATAAGGAATTTCATACTGTTGAAAAATCCCTTGAGTTCCCTTATGAATCGGATTGCCATGTTCCCAAGAGGAAGTCGCTCGACTTTGGATTTCATAATTATCTGTCATTGATTTCATAACAAACTCGGCCATAGGACTACGGCAAATATTTCCCAGACAGACAAAAACTAGTTTTTTCATCCCATTCCTTTCTTTTATAGAAAAACGGGAGTTCGTGATCCCGTCTTATTTTTCAATTGCACCTTCGAGTGAAGCTGTTTCTTTAAGTGGTAATACGGTCTTGATAGCAGCGAGTTCAAAAGTCAAGTAAACCCCATCTACATCAAGAACAATTGTTTTCTTTTCTGTATCTACTTCATCGACTGTTCCATAAAGTCCACCGATTGTAATAACTTCATAGCCTTTTTGTAATTTATTCAAGCTTTCCATACGTTTTTGTGCTTGTTTCTTTTGAGAGCGTTGCGTAAAGAACATCAAGCCCACCATAGCCACAAGAATGATTAAAAATGTATATTGTGATTCCATTATATTCTCCTTTGTCTTTTACATAGGACTACTATATCAAATTTCAGTTACTTTTACAAGATTGTACCTTACTTTTCTAGTAAGAAAAAACCAGAGCTTGCGCCCTGATTTTTAGAATTGTTTCAAGTTTTGAACGACTTTTACAAGATTTTCAACTGTAAAGCCATATTCTGCCAATACTTTTGGTGCTGGGGCAGAGGCTCCGAAGGTATCAATACCAAGAACAGCACCATCTAGTCCAACATATTTGTACCAGTTTTGAGTTGCACCCATTTCGACTGCAACACGACGGCGAACTGCATTTGGAAGAATTTCTTCCTTGTAAGCTGCATCTTGTTTATCAAAGACATCTGTGGATGGCATGCTGACTACGCGGACTTTTGCACCTTGACTAGCCAATTCTTTGGCAGCTGAGACAGCAAGATTGACCTCTGAACCTGTCGCAATCAAGATGGTATCAAAGTCTGCTGCATTTTCATAGACAACATAAGCACCTTTAGCAACCTTGTCGAAGTCTGTTCCCTCTTCAACAGTCAAGTTTTGACGGGTCAAGACAAGGGCAGTTGGTGTTTTCTCACTTGTCACTGCAAGGTACCAAGCTGCTTGCGTTTCACGCGCATCTGCTGGACGGAAAACATTCAGATTTGGCATAGCACGAAGACCTGCTAAATGCTCAACTGGTTCGTGCGTTGGACCGTCTTCCCCAACCGCAATAGAATCGTGGGTAAAGACATAAGTCACAGGAAGTCCTTGCAAGGCTGACAAGCGAACAGCTGCCTTCACATAGTCAGAGAAGACGAAGAAAGTTCCACCGTATACACGAAGTCCACCATGAAGGGCCATCCCGTTCAAGATCGTTCCCATGGCAAATTCACGAACACCAAACTGGATGTTACGGTTCAAACGATTAGCATCGTCTTGAAGTCCGTCAGTCTTGATATAAGTCATGTTTGAGTGAGCTAGGTCAGCTGAACCACCCAAGAAAGTTGGTAACTTAGCTGCCACAACATTCAAGGCATCTTGGCTTGAATTACGCGTTGCTTGAGAGAAACCATTTTCTAAGGCTGGGAAGTCTGCTGGAGTTACTTCAACTGGATCACGTCCATCGATGATGGCTTCTACTTCTGCAGCCAATTCTGGATGCACTTCTTTATAGTCAGCAACTAATTTTGTCCAAGCTTCATAAGCTGATGCACCACGGTCTACAACATTTTCCTTGAAATCAGCATAAACTTGTTCTGGGATTTCAAATGGTTCATAGTCCCAACCGAGAGCTTGACGAGTAGCTGCAGTTTCATCTGCTCCAAGAGGAGCACCGTGTACGGCATTAGTTCCTTGTTTATTTGGAGAACCGTATCCAATCACAGTCTTCACTTCAATCAAAGATGGTTTGCCTGAAACTTTAGCTGTTTCGATAGCAGCATGGATAGCTTCCAAGTCTGTTCCATCTTCAACCAAGGCAGTATGCCAACCGTAGGCATTGTAACGGTCACGAACACTTTCTGTAAAGGAATCCTTTGTCTCACCATCCAAGTTGATGTCATTTGAATCATAAAGAACAACCAACTTATCTAGTTTTTGCAAACCTGCGTATGAAGCCGCCTCACTTGAGACACCTTCCATCAAGTCTCCGTCTCCACAGATAACATAAGTATAGTGGTCAAAGATATTGTAGCCTTCGCGGTTATATTTGGCTGCCAAGAAACGTTCTGCTTGGGCAAAACCAGTGGCAGTTGAAATCCCTTGACCTAGAGGACCTGTCGTAGCATCAATCCCTGCCGTATGACCAAATTCTGGGTGACCTGGTGTTTTTGAACCCCATTGACGGAAGCTCTTGATCTCATCCATACTAACATCTTCAAAACCAGAAAGGTGAAGAAGGGCATAAAGAAGCATTGAACCATGACCTGCTGAAAGAATAAAGCGGTCGCGGTTGATCCAGTTTGGTTGAGCTGGATTGATACGAAGTTGTTTTGTAAAGAGGCTGTATGCCATCGGAGCTGCTCCCATAACCACACCTGGGTGACCTGAGTTGGCTTTGTTGATAGCGTCAATACCTAGGAAACGAATTGCATTAACAGATAGATTTGACATAGAATTTCCTTTCTATTTGAGGTGATTATTGAATCACACATTCTATTTTACTATTATATGAAAAAATACATAGAATAGCAATCAAACAATTCGACTCTAGATAAGTCTCGTGACTTCTACCCTCTGGTCGCCTGATAGTAGGGAAGTAAACGTTCATAAGCATCTTCTAATTTTTCTAAAATCACTTCTAATGATTGATTTTCTATGATAGAAACATCTGCTTTAACTAACACTTTTCGGATTTCTTGACTTCCTACCTTCTCGACTAAGACCTGACGATTTTCTTCGTTCGCCTCCCACCGTTGACTTTGATCATCAGAGTAGACTAGATAATAAATCCCTTCAACGGTTGGAATTTCTAAAACTTTGACCTGCTTACCTAGAGTTTGCTCATCTTTCTTGCGCTCGATGAAACTGACTTCTAAGGAAATACCAAAATCAGAAGGATTCCCGTACAAACGTAAGGCTAGCATAGGTTCAGTCACTTTCCCCTCACGTTGTAGATAAACCCAAAAATGTGGTCTCAAACGCTGGGCCTGATTCATCCACTGGCTAGTCTGTTGGAGTTGCCATTCTGGATGACTGGTTTGAAATGCTTTAGTCAGTTCTGTAAAAGCCTTTCGAGCCTCTTGGCCTTTATGACGGAATTCCAGCATTTTCTCTCGTTCTTCCCCAGCTTTATCTGGATTACGGTACTGCAAACCTGCAAAGTCTAGATAGTCTCTTATCTTATTAAACATACGCTTAACCTCTTCTAACTAGCAAAAAATCAGGATAACCCTGATTTTACTTATTCTGTATCTACGACAACATAACGATTTGGCTCATCACCTTCAGAGTAACTGGTCACGCCATCCATACATGAAATAATACGGTGGATAATCTTACGTTCGCTATTCGACATTGGATCTGTCTGATGACTGCGTCCTTCTTCTAAAACACGAGTCGCCAATTTTTGCGCATAGGTCTGCAAGACTTCTGCACGGTGTTCAACATAATCATTGACATTAATAGTGATATAGAAGGTTCTTGAATAGCGGTTGTAAAGATAATTTTGAGCCAACAATTGCAAGGCCTTCAAGACTTTACCATGGTAGCCGATAATACGACCTGGTTCGTTAGTATCAATTTGCAAATTGATGCTACGACGGTTATAGTCATTTGAAAGTGTAGCTTCAACATCCATGTCATCAATAATTGTTTGAACATAAGTCGTTACTTCCGTAGCTACTTGTTCAATATCAAAGCTCGGTTCAACCTTCAAGCCCAAGTCTTCTAGTTCTTGACTTTCAGTTTGCTCGGCTTGGCTTTCAATAATAGGAATTTCTACTTCTTCTTCGAGAGCAGTTTCTTCAAGTTGTAATTCATTTAAAATCTCAATGTGACCAGTTTCTTCTAAAATGGTATTAGCATGTTTTTCATTTTTCAAGATTTCAGCCTTGACTTCATCAGAAATACCTTGGCCTCCCTCTTCAATCTTTTTAATTGCTTCTACAACATGACCCAAATCAACCGTTGCTTCACTGACTGTTTTAACAGGCTCATTCAAATCATTGATTTGTTTTGGAACTCCCTTCACAGCTTGTTGGTTTGCTTTTACAACTGTCGTTTCACTAATAGCATCGATATCCACTTGGGCTGGTTTTTTACCGAATAAACCAAGAAATCCTTTTTTCTCACGAGAAATGACTTTGATATGAGCCTTCATTCTTGGAATATCTAATTCTTTCAATCCTTTCTGGATTGCTTCTTCAACAGTTGAACCTGTAAATACTACCATTACCAGATTCCTCCTTATTATTTCGTTTTCTGAGCCTTTTTCTTGGCTTTTCTTTTTCTATTTTCCAAATCTTTCTGTGCCTGAACTACCGCCTCGCGCTCTGCGATAATCTTAAATGGATTGTTCAAGAAATAGGTTTGCAAGACTTGATAAGCATTAGACACTGCCCAGTAGAGAGCGACTCCGCTCGGAGCATAAACCCCAAAGATAAAGATTAAGACTGGAATCCCGTACATCATCGCAGTCGTAGCTCCATTTCGCTCAGACAAGGCTTTGTTGGACAACCAAGTACTTAAAAAGGTGAATACTGCTGCTAGAATCGGAAGAACAAGGGTTGTATCCACACCACCAAGGTTAATCCATAAGAAATGACCTGTCTTCAAAAAGTCAACTCTCGATAGAGCTTGGAACAAGGCCAAGATAACCGGCATCTGAATCAAAATCGGCCAAAGAGAATCTGACTGTCTGACACCCATTTCTTTAAAGACTTTACGCATTTCCTGCTCTAGCTTGGTTCTGCTTTCCATATCTCGACCCGGATATTGTTCTCGAAGCGCCTTAATACGTGGTTGAGCTTCCTGCATTTTTCTAGAAGCCACCATTTGCACTTGAAAGACTGGCAAGAGAACTGTACGAATCAAGACCGTAAAGAGAATAATCCCCACTCCGATACTGATATCAAACGATAAAAAGCGAATAATTTCCGCAAATAAGTAAACAAATTTACTCCAAAAATCAGCCGAATTGGCTGTAATATCGCTAGTTGTCCCATTTGTTGCACAGGCTGTCATGATCAATAGGGACAGTCCTAGCAAACTAGTCAACTGTAGTTTCTTTTTCACTCCCATTTCCTTCCTGGTAAATCTTTGATAATTTTAATACGTGGAGTAGATTTTTCTCCATCTCTGCATATCCCAAGGTTTCAACCCCTTTTCGAGCAATGACAACAAAATCGACATCTTCTACCAGACTCCCTTTTGCATTCTGGATAATATGTCGGATTCGTCGCTTGATTTGATTTCTAGTGACGGCATTCCCCAGTTTTTTGCTAACTGATAGACCTACTCGAAAATGGTTTTTCTGATTTTCTAATTGGTAGACAACAAATTTGCGATTGGCAAAACTTGTCCCCTCCTTGAAAATCGCCTTAAAATCTTTCTCTCTTTTTACACGAAAGTTTTTCTTCAAAACTCAACTCCATCTATTAAATTACTACTATTATACCATATTTTTCAAAAAAGCCAATCATAGCAAGGTTTTGGACATTCCCATCAGAAAAAGAAGCTGGAAAAATCTCTTTCCCAACTCCTTGTACTAAATATTTTTTTCTAGTTTTACTTATTTTTTCAAACGTTCAACGTCACGGGCAATAACTAGCTCTTCATCTGTTGGAATAACCAATACACGGATTTTAGCTGCATCTGTTGAGATGTCTCCTGTCACACCAAAGACATTCTTCTCTGGATCAACATCACATCCGAACCAAGAGATACCTGAGATAACATCTTCACGTACGTTTGCAGCATTTTCACCGATACCTGCAGTAAAGATAATAGCATCTGCTCCATTTAAGACTGCAAGGTATTGGCCGATATGTTTTTGGATACGGTCAACATACATTTCATAGGCTAAAGTGGCATCGTGGTCCCCTTCTTCCATAGCAGCAATCACATCGCGCATATCACTAGATTTGCCTGAAACACCCATAAGCCCTGATTCACGATTAAGGACGTGACTAATATCCTCAGGCGTGTTAAAGTCCTCTGTATATTGCATTAAATAAGGAATGATAGCTGGGTCAATATCCCCTGTACGAGTTCCCATCATCACACCACCAAGTGGAGTGAATCCCATTGAAGTATCGACAGATTGACCACCCTTAACAGCTGTAATAGAAGCACCATTACCGATGTGGCAAGTAATCAATTTCAAGTCTTCTAATGGACGTCCCAAGAGTTTTGCAGCTTCTCCTGCTACAAACTGGTGACTTGTCCCGTGGGCACCATATTTACGAACCTTGTTTTCTGTGTAATATTTTGTTGGTAGAGGGTAGCGATAAGCTTTCTCTGGCATAGTTGTGTGGAATGAAGTATCAAAAACAACTACACTGGTAATGTCTGGCAACAATTCCTTGAAGGCACGAACACCTGCTGCATTGGCTGGATTGTGGAGAGGAGCCAACAAACTCAACTCTTCAACTTTTTCTAAAACATCTCCCTCAACGACTGTTGATTCTTTGAAATATTCTCCACCTGCAACAACACGGTGTCCAACACCTGTAATCTCGTCATAAGCCTTGATAATATCGAAACGAATCAAGTCATCCAATAAGATTTTAACAGCTTGTGTATGATTTTCGATATCCAAAATTTGTTGTTCAGAACGACCATCAAATTTTACAGTTGAAATTGAATCTTTCAAACCGATACGTTCAATCAAACCTTTCGCCAATACTTTTTCTTCTGGCATTAAGTATAATTGCCATTTTAAACTTGAACTTCCCGCATTGATTGCAATTGTTTTTGTCATAACAAGACTCCTCTTTTAAGCGTTTTCATCTATTATAACAAAATCTATTTTATATTTCAGTACCTTGAGTCCATTTTTGAAAATTTTCTTTAAATTTCATTAGAACACTTGCATCTTGCAAGCTAGCAAGCGGATAAACAAAAGGCTCCACTGCTATTTCACTTTTCTTCTGTAAGATAAAAATGGTCTTAGATTGTTTGACATTGGCAAAGAGATTTTCAGGCAAACTAATCATGGCAGTCAGACTTGCCTCTTCTTTCAACCACCCTTTCAACAAATCACTTTGAGGACTGGTCAACAAATCACTCGGAGCTAGAAAAATAGCGTATCCGTCTGACTTGAGATACTTAAGCCCTTGTTCCATGAGCAAGTGATGGGCGTAAGTATGTTCTTGGCTAGAAGCAACTTGATGTCGCGACGCAACGGCATCATCAGGATAATAGCCGACAGGCAAGTCGCTGATGACCACATCGCTTTCTTTGAGCATTTGTGGACGAACAGCATCTCCTTGGACAAAACCAGCCTGCAAACCAATTACATCTGCCATGCTAGCTGCCAAATCAATCAGCAAATCATCCACTTCCATTCCCAAGTAATCCACCTTTTTATCAAGCGAGGTCAAGAAAGTAGCCCCCAGAATCCCCATCCCGGAACCCATTTCGAGGATAGTGATTTCCTCCTCTTTAAACAATTCTTCCACAATAAACACCAAAAGTAAAGCAATGGCATCTGGCGTAAACTGGTGATTGGCCTGTAGGGGCTCTGTCTGCCCAGCCTTCATCAAGAGAAACTGGTAGGTCTTGAGCCATTCTTCTTTGCGAAGTGCTAAACGCTTAAGGGCTTGATTGTTCTCCTTGACCTGCTCTAACTCAGTTTCACCATCCAGATAAATGCTGTTTTGCTCCACCAGGGCGTCATAAAAGTTGGTCGCCAAATCACTTTGAATGACTTGGACATTCTCTAGTAAATAGGTATAAGCTTGTTCAATTTTTTCAAAATCCATATTCCTATCTTATCAAATTTCCCTTCTTTTTTCCATCCTTATAGAAAAATTACACTATATCTACATTGGTTGCCCGTTAATCTTTTATTGATGACATCAATCTTATCTACACAAGATCAGATAAACGTTTCTTACTATCTACAACTGTACTCTTATCTTGCTGTCTGATTATTGCTTGGTATAAAATGGCACATAATCATTCTAATTAACTCACCCCTTTTCTACTAATCCTCTCTAATATATAATCGAAGGAAATAAAAGATCAAAACAGTGCAAGAAAAGCCCACTAATACTCAATGAAAATCAAAGAACAAACTAGGAAGCTAGCCGCAGGCTGCTCAAAGTACTGCTTTGAGGTTGCAGATAGAACTGACGAAGTCAGCTCAAAACACTGTTTTGAGGTTGTGGATAGAACTGACGAAGTCAGTAACCATACCTACGTCAAGGCGACGTTGACGTGGTTTGAAGTTGATTTTCGAAGAGTATAATCTATCAATACTTTTATGAAGTGGTTTTTCGTACTCAATTTTTTAACCGACTATACAAACACAAGGCTGGGAAACTCAATTCCATCCGAAAAGAAAGGAAATATTTCCACAATAAAACGCATACTATCAAGTTTTTGAACACCTGATAATATGCGTTTTTATGATTTTACAGACTTTTTTGTCCAAACTCGATAGACACATCTATCGTCAATCAAATATGAGATAAGCAGATTGTTTACATTTCTTCTTCATCATCACGTTTACGGCGTTTCGCAAATAAACCTAAACCAGTCACAGCTGCCAAAGCTCCTAGAAGCGCAGATGTTCTGGAAGCTTCTGTACCTGTATTTGGCAATTGCTGTCTTGACTTAGCTGTCGATCCCGTACCGTTTCCTACATGTGAAGTCGAATGATCAACATTTGATCCTACAAGTGAGTTTGACGTTGAGGCACTATCAGAAATTGCATTTGAAAGTGACGTACTTGTTGAAGTCGACATAGACACCGATGTTGAGATTGACATGCTTAGACTTGTTGACTGCGAAGCACTTTCACTCAAACTAAACTCTGGTTTATCAGTACTATCCGGAACTGACATACTTGTTGAA